>CAITEP010000013.1 GCA_903891475.1 uncultured Mucilaginibacter sp. | reverse complement strand
TAATCCAGCTCATGTTTATCGTCGCAAATATTATTGCTGGCAAGTTGCACTCCTGCAGAGCTTGTTTCTCCTTATATCTGCTTGGGCTAGTTAGCAATTTTTCTAATCATTTCCACCAACTATTTTTGTCATCATTACCAAAGATTTACTAAAAACAATGCGCCCCGAATTAAAAAGTGATGCATATGTTTTTTGTACAGTTGGTGATGATTATGTTTTTGATAATAAAATAGTAAGGTGTTTTTTTAAAGAGGAAGAGGGAATTACCCTTATCCTATCAAAACAGGACGCCGACCATTTGAATTTAAAATATACCTATGTGGCGGCCTGGATAACACTCAAAGTTCATTCATCTTTAGCGGCAATTGGGTTTACCGCTGCATTTTCATCCGCATTATCAAACCACGGAATTAGTTGTAATGTCGTAGCTGCCTTTTATCACGACCATATATTTGTTCCATACTTAGATGCTACAAAAGCTATGCGTGTTTTGCAGAGCTTGTCGATTCAGGAATAGAGCTAAATTTCACATTTTTGTAAAAATAGATGTTTAAACAAATATTTTATAGTATTGTAAACTTAAATTGTAACTTTGGTGCTATAATTAAAAGAAATTAACAATACATAAAACAAAGAAAATTATGAAAAAAGCATTTATTTTGGTGGCAGTTGCCCTTATAAACACTGCAGCATTCGCTCAAACAACTTGGAAAGCAGATAGAATGCATTCTAAATTACAATTCACTATTACCCACTTAATGGTATCAGATGTTGATGGTGAGTTTAAAGATTTTTCAGCTACTATAATAGCCGCAAAACCTGATTTTAGCGATGCGCAAATTACTCTAACTGCAAACACTACTTCAGTAACAACAGGTATTGACCCGCGCGATAACCACATAAAATCTGACGCTTTTTTCGATGTAACAAAATTCCCAACACTTACTTTTACAAGTACCGGCTTAACCCCATCTACTCCAAATCATTATAAATTGGCAGGTAACTTAACTTTACATGGTGTTACCAAACCAGTAGTTTTTGATTTATGGTATCGTGGTACAATTACTAACCCTATGAGCAAAGCTAGCGATGCTGGTTTTCAAGTAACTGGTGTTATTAAACGCTCTGATTTCAATTTTGGTGCCGGCTTTGGTTCATCTATATTAAGTGATGAAGTAGCGGTTAAAGCTAACGGCGAATTTGGAATCGCCAAATAATTATAATAATTCGGTAAACAATAAGCGCTCTTAGTTTTAAGGGCGTTTTTTATTTGTTTAAATTCGGTCTTTCTTTTCTTTCAACATTTCCAATCACATGCTTTCCTTGAATTTCCATAGTTTATTTATACTTTTATAGGGTCGAAAAAAACATTACCTAATTGAATATCTGTTTAGCATTTTTTAATATTTAATGGAAGTTAAAGCCAAAAGCATAAAAAATAATCAATTAAAAAACATGATCATCAAAAGCCTTTATTTTGATAAGGCCAAATCATGCGCTGATTTATGCGAATTATTTAATAAGAGCTTCCCTTCAATGGCAAAATCTATTAATGAATTAATTGAGGAAGGATTTGTGATTGAACAAGGGTATGCACCTTCAAGTGGTGGTCGCCGTCCATTGCTGTATGCTATCAATGCTAATGCCATGTATATTTTGGCCATTGCAATGGATCAACTTTCAACCAGAATACAATTAGTTGATTTGGAAAATAAACCCGTTACCGATTTATGGATGTTTGATCTTAAACTTTCTGAAAGCGAACAAGCTTTGGATTTATTAATTTTTAAAATCAACAGTTACATTAACAGCTCTGGAATAAGTAAAGATAAAATTGCAGGCATTGGCATAGGTATGCCTGGCTTTATAAATCCTATAAAGGGAGTTAATTATACTTATCTTGATACGGGATTTAAATCACTTACCCAATATATTACCGACGAAACCGGTTTAGAGGTTTACCTTGACAATGATTCGAGTTTGATAGCCCTTGCCGAACAAAAGTTTGGGGTGGCTAAGTTTCAAAAAGAGGTAATGGTTATTAACCTGAGCTGGGGTATTGGTTTGGGTATGATTGTAAATGGTGAAATATTTAGGGGCAAAAATGGTTTTGCAGGTGAATTTAGTCATATACCCTTATCAGACGATGGCGAACTTTGCGCTTGCGGTAAACAGGGTTGTTTGGAAGCGGAGGCCTCTTTGCTGGTTGTTTCAAAAAAAGCTATTCAAGGAATTAAACAAGGACGTATAACAAATCTAAAACAAATAGATATAGAGAATACCAAACAAATGGGTGATGCCATTATGGAAGCAGCCATTAAAGGCGACCAGTTTGCTATTGAATTATTTACAGATTCGGGTATTAAAATTGGGAAAGCTATCGCTATTTTAATACATATCATGAACCCGCAAACTATAGTTTTAAGCGGTAGAGGTGCCAAAGTAGGTAAAATATTATTGGCTCCTATACAACAAGCTTTACACAAATACTGCATACCCAGATTAGCTAAAGGTACCGAAATATTGATTTCTGATTTAGGTTTCGAAGCTGAATTGATAGGGGCGGCTGTATTGGTAATGGAGAATTTTGATAAAGATATTATTAGCCATGCGCATCAAGAGCAATAATTAAACTTTTTCAAAGGACAGTAAACTGCAAATTATTAACGCTAATTGTATATTACCTCTTAATACTTTACCAAATATCGATATAAAACTTTATGCGTATTAATAAGATTGATCTCAAAACGTATCAACTTGTTGTCAACCTATTTGATAAATATCGAATATTTTATAAACAAGCCTCCAATTTGGAGCTGGCGAATGATTTTATTAGGGAACGAATTATAAATAATGAATCTGTAATTTTTGTAGCACAAAATACAGACAATGTGCCGATGGGCTTTACCCAATTGTATCCCATATTCTCATCTGTAAGAGCCACCAAAAACTGGTTGCTGAACGATCTTTACGTTGATAGTCCTTTTAGGAAACAAGGAATAGGGGAGGCATTGATAAAAAAAGCGATGGATTTTGCTAAAGGTGAAAATGCGAGCTACCTGAAATTAGAAACTGCAGAAGATAACTATACCGCTCAAAGCCTTTACGAGGCAATAGGTTTTATAAAAGAAAGCCTTTTAGGTGGTTATTTTACTTATAAAATGAGCCTACAATCTTAATTTTGAAAAATAATACAGTTAAATGCAAAAACCCGATAGTTTAATTTTTGATATGGATGGCACCTTATGGGATGCGGCAGATACCTACACCATGTCATGGAATATCTTGTTTCAAAGATTGAACATAAATCGGGTTATGACTCGGGATGAGCTTTTACAAAGAATTGGCTGGGAGGGTAAAAAGGTAATGGCTGCCATATTACCTGAATTTACAGAGGAGGAGCGATTTGAAATGTATGGTATGGTTAACCTTATCCGCAGAGAAATAATACCCATTCACGGTGGTATTTTATATGATGGAGTAATGGAGGGGCTTAAGTTACTATCGACTAAATATAAGCTGTTTATTTTAAGCAATTGTGGCAAAGGCATTATCCGCGATTTTATTGATTGGGCCGGAATAGATGATTTAATATTAGATGAATTGGCATACGGAGTTAATAACATGCCTAAGCATTATAACCTAAATTTATTAAAGGAAAAGCATGGTCTGGTTTCACCAATTTATGTTGGTGATACTTCGGGAGATAGCGATGAAAGCACTAAAGCTAGCTTCCCCTTTGTTTTTGTTAATTATGGGTTTGGAACTACTAATAAATTTGATCAGGAATTTAGCAGCTTCTCTGATTTAACCACTTATTTTATGGATTTAAAATGAATCCATAACCTTGGGAGGAATAAAATGCATCCAAGCTGTAATGCATACTATAAGCAATTTCTTATCCCAATAGCCCTATTCTTATCAATTTCGATGTGATAAGTGTATAAATTAAATTTAATCCGTAAATATTTATTTCACCTAATCGGGCAAATCCCAAAACTTTTAATGTCATTATTGTATTCAAATAGTAGAATTTTAATATAAGCTATGAATTTTTATTTTCCGATGGATGAAGAAAAGTAATGTACTATTAGTCAAGATAAAAGGTTTTTGGAGTAAGTTAGGCCCAGGTTTGGTAACAGGTGCTGCCGATGATGATCCTTCGGGCATCGCAACCTACTCACAAACTGGGGCTCAATTTGGTTATGGTCAGTTGTGGATTGCTTTATGGACGCTTCCGCTATTGGTTGCAGTCCAAGAAGCTTGCGCGCGCATTGGGTTAGTAACCGGAAAAGGAATAACAGCTGTTGTAAAAGAAAACTATAATAAAACCATATTGTATTTGGTGGTAGGTACCGTTTTGGTTGCCAATGTTATTAATATTGGAGCTGATTTGGGTGCTATGGCTGCCGCTGCCCAATTATTAGTTCCATTGCCCTTTATTGTACTTACCTTATTATTTACAAGTATTATTTTACTTTTGGAGGTTTTTACACGCTATAAAGTTTACTCAAATATTTTAAAATGGTTGGCCATGATATTATTAGCTTATCCATTAACCTTGTTTATGGTTAAGCAGCCCTGGTTTACTATTCTAAAGGCAACCATAATTCCTCATTTTGAACTTTCTTTCGCTTTCTTTTTTATCATTACTGGTATTTTAGGTACCACTATATCACCTTATATGTTTTTTTGGGAAGCCTCACAAGAAGTAGAGGAGGTAAATGAAAAACAGTTATTGTTTAAAAAGCGGCAGGTTGTTGGTTCAGTTGGTATCAAAAAAATGCGCTTAGACAATACTTTTGGTATGCTGTTTTCACAATTTGCCACTTGGAGCATTATTATTGTTGCAGCAACAGTATTAAACAAGGGAGGAGTGAAAGACGTAAAAACAGCCGCTGATGCCGCCAAAGCATTGGAACCATTGGTAAACAGTTTTCCAAACGCGGGCTTTTTAGCTAAACTAATTTTTTCAGTTGGGATTTTAGGATTGGGCCTATTGGCTATTCCGGTACTTTCTGGTTCAGCTTCCTATGCTGTTTCAGAGGCATTTGGGTGGAAAGCTAGTTTAGATTTAAAAATAAAAAAAGCACCAGGTTTTTATGGAATAATTATAGCTGCTACTTTAGTGGGTCTGTTCTTGAATTTTTTAGGGGTAAATCCTGTTAAAGCACTGGTTTACTCCGCAGTTTTAAATGGAATTGCAGCAGTGCCTTTGTTATTTTTAATTGTAAACATTGCTTCAAGACAGAGCATTATGGGTGCTAATAAAAGTGGATTAACATCAAACATATTGCTTTGGATAACTTTTATAATAATGGCCGCCGCCGCTATTGGTATGTTTTTTACAATTTGATAAAAAATGCGTTTTCCACTTCAGCACAATTGCTTTAATGTAAGCTAGTTAAGATATTTTTGGGTGGCATACCGAGCTATTGTTTTTGGTTTTTTAACAGTATCTTAATCAATTTTAATTGCCAAATTTTTTTTAATAATTATATTTGCTAAAATTTAATTAATAAATTAATTGCCTGTTGAACTTGATACAATTTACCTTATGAAACGATTTTTACCAATAATTTTATTACTAACAATTAGTTTTACCGGTTTTTCTCAAACTAAAACCGCTGCTGATTCTGCAAAAAAAGACACTAATCATTACTGGAAAATACATGGCGTTAATACTTTATTAATTGGACAAAGCTCTTTTAATAATTGGGCATCGGGTGGTGTAAATTCATTTGCTGCCAATTTGGTACTTGATTATGATTTTGATTATAAAAAAGCCAATTGGAGTTGGGACAATAAAACCATACTAGGTTATGGTTTAAGTAACCAAACTGGCTTAGGCTGGCGTAAAAACGATGACCGCTTAATTTTAAACTCCTTATTAGGTTATAAAGCGGCTAAATATTGGATTTATACTTTTTATGCCAATTTTCAGACCCAGTTAACCAATGGCAATACTTATGATAGCAATAATAAGGGCACGTTAATATCCGCATTATTTGCACCCGCATATTTAACCTTTGGTCCTGGTTTTGCGTACAAAAAATCCGATGATTTTAGAATAAATATTTCACCATTGGCTGGTCGATTAACTTTTGTTGAGAACGATATACTAGCAGCTCAGGGAGCTTTTGGTGTTAAACCCGGAGAAAATGCGCTCTATGAGTTTGGTGCATCGCTTGATGCCTATTATAAAATTAATATGGCAAAAAATATCTCTTTAGAAAATATTTTGAAACTCTACTCCAATTACCTATCCAAACCTCAAAATGTTTTTATGGATTATTCTGCCAATCTCTTTATGAAGGTTAATAAATTGGTAACTGTTAATACCGGTGTTGAATTGGTATCAGATCCGAACGCGAAAGTTGGTCAAACAGTTAATGGAGTAACCACCTACCATTCATTATTGCAGATTAAACAAATTTTTGGCGCGGGGATTACTTATAAATTTTAAACCCTTGAATTGATTGTATTTTTTAACTATTTATTGGTATCAATTAAAATAGGATTAGTGTATCCGGCGGTTTTTTAAATGAATTATTTCTTGCTGCATGGCCTCAATGCGGTCCAGTAAATGGTAGATGGCCTCAATACCGGCTAAGTTTATTTCTAATTCCATATGTAGCCTGATGGCTTTTTCAATCTTTATTAAGTCGGCTTCTGATATATAGCTTGAGGTTTCAATTTCCTCAAAATCTATCAATTCGGCATTTCTTAAATCGTTAATAAAGTTTAAATCAACTTCATGAAACTTGCAAATATCAACAACTGGGATTAAATTAACTTTTGCCATAACTGTAAATTCGAATTAAAATATCTAAACTATATTTTCTTGGTATTAACCCTTAAATTTAATCTTAACTTTTTGATAACTCTTTAAACAATGCAATTTGTTGCTCCGTCAAATTGGTTGGTATTTGTATTTCGTAGGTAATATAAAAATCGCCAAACTCACCTTCTTTCTTATATACTGGTAGCCCTTTGCCTTTTAATTTTACTTTTGTACCGTTTTGTGTTTCAGGCTTCACCTTTACTTTAACTTTGCTATTTAAAGTATCAATGGTTACATCGCCACCCAGTATAGCTGTATAAAGGTCGAGCTTTATCGTGCTTAATAAATCACTGCCATTACGCGTAAACCTAGGATCATCTGTTATATTAAACTTAATAAATAAATCCCCAGTTGGCCCTCCGTTTTGTCCAGGGTTGCCATGACCTGCAATCTTGATAGTTTGTCCGTTTTCAATACCTCCCGGTATGGTTAATCTTATACTTTTACCATTTATGGTAATTGTTCTTTTATGGGTTTCGGCAATATCCAATAAACCTAATTGTAATTCGGCATTTAAATCTTGTCCACGGTATTTGGTTTGCCGGCCGCTAGAGGTTCTTTTGCCCTGCCCGAACATGGATTGAAAAAAATCAGAAAAACTATCATCGCCAAAATCAGCCGCTCCACCAAAAGGACTTGAATAATTACCGCCTGGTTGCTTCCGTTGGCTTTGTTGACGTTTTTGGGCTTCATATTCGGCACCATGTTCCCAATTTTCACCATATTGATCGTATTTTTTACGCTTTTCCGGATCGCTCAATACTTCATTAGCTTCATTCAATTGTTGAAATTTCTTATTCGCTTCCTTATCATTCGGGTTTAAATCAGGATGATATTTACGAGCTAATTTTCTATACGCGTTTTTTATATCCTTTTCGGATGCTGCCTTTGAGATGCCTAAAATTTGATAATAATCAATAAATGCCATATACCCTAAACTATATACTATTTTTCATTCTAACAAAATAACGAAAAGAAGCGCATGAAAAATATGATTTTAGTTGCCAGTATTAAAATTTAAAAATAATAATACAAATTAACAACTTAGATCAATTTTTAAGCGTTTACATAAATCCTTAACATTAAACAAAATTATTTGAAATCGGTTTTAATTTTGATTGAGTATACAAAAAATACCTAGATATTCGGTATTTGAATTAAACATGGAATTTAATTTTTTTATTTAAGTAAATTATATTTGTAGCTAATAATAAATATTATTTTAGTATATTGGCAATAATTGCTTAATCGTTCTATAAGATGGCTTTTTTTTTGATAATTTGCAAATCCCTTATAGTTAAAAAAATAAAAAAATAACAACAATATTCACATAATAAACGTTAAACCTTAATATCTACTGTTATAAATCTGGAATTTGCAAGTATTAATAATAAAATTTAATATTTAATTGCTTTCTACGAGTATTTAAAATAGTTCTACTATAATGAATAACATTTATTGCTATGATGGAGGAAATTAGTATGATGTCGGCAAAGGTTCCGGTTAATGAACAAACTAGGTTACAAGAGTTATATGATAGCCGATTATTAGATACCCCTCAAGAACCGGTTTTTGACGAAATTGTAAAATTTGCAGCGCAGCTATGCAATGTGCCACTTTCATTAATTGGCTTTATTGACAATAATAGACAATGGTTCAAGGCTAAACATGGTATTGATATTTCTGAAATTTCAAGGGAAATTTCTGTTTGTGGGCATGCCATTTTAGATGAAGAACTATTTGAAATTTCGGACATGACTTTAGATAGTAGGTTTCATGATAACCCGATGGTTATAAATGAGCCTTATATCCGGTTTTATGCCGGCGTACCCCTTATTACCAGTACCGGGAGTGGTTTAGGAACTTTATGTGTTGGAGATATTGTACCCGGTAAATTAAGCGATGAGCAGAAGTTTGGCTTAAAGGTAATGGCAAAAACCATCGTAAATATTATTGAACTGCGTATTAAAAATAAAAGCCTTCATAATTTAATTGATACCCAAAAAAGTATCATTTCGGTTTTAGCGCATGATGTAAGGAATCCCCTCACCTCCTTAAAAAATACGATAGAACTTAGACAATCGGAAGTTTTGGATGATAAAGACGTATCTGAAATGATGGGTATGGTTGCTGGGCAGTTAGATAGCACCTTGCAAATGGTAGAGAATGTGGTAAATTGGGGGCAGCTTCATTTGCAATTTAGCAAGCTTAAATTCAATGATTTTAATTTACATCAATTAATCAAACAGATTTTTGAGCTCGAAGCTTTAAATAGCTTAATCAAGAACAATAAATTGTTGAATTTGGTTGATAAAAATAAAGTAGTTTATTCCGACCAAAACATCCTGGAGTTTTTATTAAGGAATTTGATTAGCAATGCCAATAAATTCACCTATAACGGAACAATATCTGTTAATTGTAAGAAAAATGGTGTCCAAACCATATTAACAATTGCCGATACCGGGGTAGGTATGACCATGGAAAAAGCAAATGAATTATTAAATGGTACTACCTCAAATACCACTTTAGGAACTAATAGCGAAAAGGGAAGTGGTTTGGGCATGCTTTTGGTAAAAGAATTTATTGAATGCATTAAGGGTAGCATTACTGTTGAAAGTACCCTAAATAAGGGTACTACCTTTACCATTATTTTTTAGGTTTGCATGGAAAACGATTTTTTTAAAAACTTTGCCGATATTGCCATAAAAGAAGTAGCCCCCGGGTTCTTTTCTAAATTAATTCATACCCCCAGTATTACTATCAATTTTGTTGACGTAAAAGCAGGTAGCAACATTGCTAATCACCAGCATGTTCATGAGCAGTGTACTTTTGTATTGGAAGGCAGTTTTGAATTAACAGTGAATGATATTACCCAAACTTTACAACCCGGTTTATTCGTTATTATTCCTTCCTACGCATGGCATCACGGAATAGCTATGACCGATTGCAAATTAATTGATATTTTTAGCCCAGTAAGAGAAGATTACAAGGCACTGTAAATAATATTAATATGGCAATTGAAATAGCGCAGCAAAGCGACCTTGATGCTTTGTACCACTTAGTGAATGAGGCTTACCGTGGAGAAAACTCAAAATTAGGCTGGACCACCGAAGCTCATTTATTAGATGGTTTAAGAATTGATAAAGAAACCTTAGCTGGTTATTTTTTAAATCCTAATATTATTCTTTTAAAGTATACTGATGATGTTTCGGGCGATATCATAGGTTCTGTTTACCTCGAAATCCGAACCCCAAAACTATATTTAGGCATGTTTAGCGTTTCACCTTTATTACAGGCAAAGGGAGTAGGTAGGAGTTTGTTGATAGCTGCCGAAGCCCATGCAAATAAATTAGGTTGCAACACGCTAACCATTACTGTTATTAGTTCACGTACCGAATTAATTGAATGGTACCAACGCCGAGGATTCATACCAACTGGCGAAATAATTCCATTTCATGAAGATGAAAAATTTGGGATCCCGAAAAGCAAGATTGAATTAATTGTGATGGAAAAGCAGTTATAATTCAGATTTCAACTATTTACCTTATTGGTGCAACCAAACCAAAAATACCTCGTCATTTAAATAGATTGCAGGTTTTATAATTCTCTCTATAAAAAAATCATATTTAAAGGTAATCGGGTAAATGGCAATCACTTACTTTTGGTAGTAACTAAATAGGCAATCAGCTTGCAACGGCTTGCGGTTTAGTGTGGTTGCTTTTACCCGTTTTTTATTTACCAGTCAATTTGTTAAAATAAGTAGTTACCTTTAAGTTTTACATTGTATATATAAACCCAATTGATTATGCCTTTTAAAAAAAGTTGTTTTTTAGCTATTTTGATATTGTTATTTTTTAATGCCAAGGCTCAAAAAGTAGTCGGTATTACTTCGCCCGATAAACAAATACAGTTTTCTTTGAGTACCGATAAGGAGGGTCTGTTTTATAAAATAAGCTATCAAAAAACTTTAATGGTGGATGTTTCCAGACTCAACCTAACTTTTAAGGAAAGCGGAGCTTTTAAAAATAATTTGGTGATTTCTTCATCTAAAATTGAAAGGTTAACCGAAGATTATGAATTAATGACGGGCAAAACAAGTAAGGTACATAGCGATTGTAATAGGGTGATTGTGCCTGTAATAGAAAAAACCGGGGATAAAAGAATTATAAATATAGAGATTAGGGTATTTAATGATGGTGTGGCATTTAGATATATGATACCAAAACAGAATCAAATGCCTACAGCAATAAACATAACCGATGAAACCGATTCATTTAATTTAACACAAAACCCTATGGTTACCGCTTTGTTGAGGGTGAATTATACTACCTCGCATGAAGGCTTATACACAAAAACTAGTTTAAACGAGTTAAAGGCCGATACCTTAATGGATATGCCGGTACTTTTTGAATTTAAAAATGGTAAATACATGGCCATTACGGAGGCTGCGCTTCGCGATTATGCTGGGATGTATTTAATGAAACATGACAATGTTTTAGAAAGCAGGTTATCGCCCTTACCCGGACAAAAAGATATAAAAGTAAAATGGACACTGCCGAATAAAAGCCCTTGGCGGGTATTGATGATAGGGGATAAACCGGGTGCATTTATAGAATCGAACATTCTGACAAACCTGAATGAGCCACCTGCGACAAAAGACTGGAGTTGGTTAAAACCAGGCAAAACAACCTTCCCTTGGTGGAATGGTGATGTAGTGCCTGATACCATTAACGCGCCCGGAAACAATTATGTTACCAATATGTACTATGTTGATTTTTGTTCCAAATATGGAATTGAATACCATTCGGTGGTGGAGTATGGTTTGCACGAATGGTATGTAAATGATGGGGTAAGTTTTCAGCCAGGCCCACATGCCGACCCTTCAAAAGCGGTTCCGGGTCTTGATATGAAACAAATTTGTGATTCGGCTGCAAAACGAGGGGTTGGTATAAGAGTTTGGGTGCATTTTTACGCTTTATATCCTAAACTGGACGAAACCTTCGCCCAATATGAAAAATGGGGTATAAAGGGCCTGATGTGCGATTTTATGGATCGTGATGATCAGGAGATGGTGAACATGCAGGAAGAAATATTGCAAAAGGCAGCCTTGCACCACTTACATATACAATTTCATGGGGCATATAAACCAACAGGCACCAGCAGAACTTATCCAAACGAGTTTAATAGGGAAGGAACCCTAAATTACGAAAACGATAAATGGAGCAATTGGGTAACCCCTGATGCCGACATCAACATACCCTTTACCCGTATGCTGGCCGGCTCTACCGATTACCATTTAGGAGGTTTCAGGGCGGCTTCACCCGCCCAATTTAAAATACATTATACCCGCCCATTTGTAATAGGCACGCGTTGCCATATGCTTGCCATGTATGTGGTATTGGAGAATAATTTAGGGATGGTTTGCGATGACCCTACGGCCTACATCAATCAACCAGGGTTTGAATTTGTGCAAAAAGTACCTACCACATGGGATGAAACGCATGTAATTGGTGCCAAGCCCGGAGAATGGATAAACATTGCTAGACGAAAAGGCCATGATTGGTATATAGGTGCCATCACCAACCATGAGGCCAGGTTTGTAAATACTACTTTTGATTTTTTGCCCGATGGAAATTATACAGCCGAAATTTGGAAGGATGCCAATGCAAACGACCCTGATTTGAACCATTTGGTTAAATATGATTTGGAAGTAACCAATAAAACTAGCCTAAAATTATCAGTAAATTCGGGTGGTGGCATGGTGATGCATATCTTCCCTAAAAAGTAAAACCTTAAAAATCAGAACTAAAAAAATAAAATTTTAACAGTTGGACATAGCACCATTAATAACCTATTTTAATAATTATTTGCCGCTTGATGAGGCGGAGCAAGATTTATTAAAAACCCGTGTTACCGAAAAGAAGGTAAAACGCAGGCAATTTATATTACAAGAAGGCGATATTTGCAAACATTATAATTTTGTATTACAAGGCTGCTTTAAGATGTATGGTGTTGATGAGAAGGGCAAAGAACACAATATTCAATTTGCCGCCGAAAACGATTGGATAACGGATATCGGGAGTTTTCATTCCGAAAAACCAACCAAGCTTTACATAGAGGCTATTGAACCAGCGGTTATTTTTCAAATAAAAAAGGTTGATTTACTATTTCTTTATGTTAATTGCCCAAAGTTCGACAGGAATTTTAGGATAATAATTGAGGAAAAATTTATTGAGCTTCAAAATCAATTATTGCGTAATTTTAGTTTTACCGCGCATGATAGGTACGAAGCTTTTCTGGCACAATATCCTAAACTATCGCAACGACTCCCTAATACGCAAATTGCCTCCTATTTAGGTATTACCCCTGAATTTTTGAGTAAAATCCGCAATCAAATTGTTTCAAAATAACTTTGGTCTTAATATAGTTTAAGGGTATTTCTTAACCTGCTTCAAAGGTTAAATTTTAGGCTTGCCATAACTTTGTATAGTTCATTTAAGTGAATGAACAACAGAGAATTAATAAAATTTAACAAGCAAATTAAAGAAAACAATCATGGAAAATTTAACCGAAAAAAAATCAATTGAACAATTATTGTTTACCTACCGCGATGCTTTGAACAATTCAAGCGTAGAAAGTGTTTTACCACTTTATGCCCAAAATGGGGTGTTTATGCCAAGCAATGCACCTACAGCCATAGGTTAGGAACAATTGGCAGGTTCATATGGTTATGTATTTAGCAACATAAAGTTAAACATTGAATTTTTTATTGAGGAGATTGGAATCAATGGCGATTTAGCCTTTGCACGTACCAATTCTAAAGGCACCACCTTGATCCACGCAACAGGCGAAACGGTACCCGAAGAAAATTGTGAATTATTTATCTTGAAAAAAGAAGATAATGAATGGAAAATTGAGAATTATATGTTCAACAAAACCAAGTGAGTATTGTAAACACAAAAGTATTTTTATTATTTGAACTTAACAATGAGTATCCTAAACCCCAATATATAGGATACTCATTTTAAAGCAATAATTTATATCTCAAGTTTTTAATTATCAAAATAAAAGGGTAGCTTTGCCCGGCAAATAATAACTCATAACAATTATTTGCTATGCATCCAGACCCATCTAAATTTGTTGCCGAAGGTTTAACTTACGACGACGTTTTACTCATCCCGGCTTATTCTGAAGTATTACCGCGTGATGTGGATACCAGTACCTATTTAACTAAAACCATCCGCTTGAATGTTCCTATCATTTCGGCAGCTATGGATACCGTTACAGAAGCCAACCTAGCTATTGCCATTGCGCAAGCTGGTGGAATTGGGATATTACACAAAAACATGACAGCACAGGCACAGGCAGATGAGGTGCGTAAGGTAAAACGGTCGGAAAGTGGTATGATCCAGGATCCGGTAACCTTGCACGAGGAATCAACCATTGCTGACGCGGTAAAAATTATGCGTGAGTACAGGATAGGGGGGATCCCGATTGTAGATGGTGATAGGAGATTAAAAGGCATTATAACCAATAGGGATTTACGTTTTCAAAAGGAGATGACGCTATCGGTTAAGGATGTAATGACTACCAAAAACTTGATTACCGCTCCACAAGGCACTACACTTTTTCAAGCGGAAGCAATATTGCAAGGGCATAAAATTGAAAAACTTCCCGTTGTTGATAAGGATGGTTTTTTATGCGGGCTGATCACCTTTAAAGATATCCAAAAAATAAAAAATTTCCCAAGCGCTTGTAAGGATGAATATGGTCGCTTAAGGGTAGGAGCCGCGGTAGGCGTTTCGCCTGAAAATATTGAGCGTGTTATTGCTTTGGTAAATGCCGGGGTTGATGTCATCACGGTTGATACCGCTCATGGGCATTCAAAAGGGGTAATTGAAATGGTTAAATTGGTGAAAAACATGTACCCTACTTTACAAGTTATTGCTGGTAATGTGGCAACCGCCGAAGGCGCAAAAGCTTTAGCCGATGCCGGTGCCGATGCTGTTAAGGTAGGTATTGGTCCGGGTTCTATTTGTACCACCAGGATTGTTGCCGGGGTAGGAGTACCGCAATTATACGCGGTTTATGAATGCGCCAAAGCACTTGAGGGTACAGGTATTCCAGTTATTGCCGATGGTGGTATAAAACAAACCGGAGATATTGTAAAGGCAATAGCTGCTGGTGCAGGTTCTATCATGGCAGGTTCATTATTTGCAGGAGTGGAAGAATCACCGGGTGAGACGATTATTTACGAAGGAAGGAAGTTTAAATCGTATAGGGGTATGGGTTCGGTAGAGGCCATGGACAAAGGCTCAAAAGACCGTTATTTTCAAGACGAAACGGATATAGTAACCAAGCTTGTTCCAGAAGGTATAGTAGGCCGGGTGCCTTATAAAGGAACCCTATCAGAAGTGATATACCAATACATTGGTGGTTTACGTGCCGGTATGCATTATTGCGGTGCGGCTACCATTGATGATTTGCAAAAAGCTAAATTTGTTAGGATAACAGCTGCCGGGATGCGCGAAAGTCACCCGCACGATATTACCATTACCAAAGAGGCACCGAATTATACAAGATAAAACTGAATAGGAGTGGCATCTATTTATCAAGTTCTAGCATCTTGATAGAGCGCTGCCGCTCCTAATATGCCACTATTTTCGAGCGTGGAGGTTTGAATTTTCAGGCCTTCAATGCTTTTAGGAAATTCAAAAGTATGGATACGCTCCCACATTCCTTTCTCAAAAAGCGAATAAGCCGAAGCTACTGAGCCTCCTAAAATAATCATATCTACATCATAGGTATATAAAATCATTTTGATAGCGTTTCCCAAATGCTTGCCAAGTTCGGTATATCGCGATAACGCAAAATCAACTCCATTTTTTGCCAATTCATAGGTTTCTTCACCTCCTAGTTGGTGAATATTTTGAAAAAAGGAACCACTTGCATAATATTCATAGTTATGATCCAAATAATCAACCATCCCAAATTCGCCTGCTCCGCAGTTTTTGCCTGCGTATAAATGGTGGTTGATAATAATTCCTGCACCTAAGCCAGTGCCGATGGTAAGTCCGATCATGTTAACCGCACCCTTTCCCTTACCAAAATAATATTCGCCCAGGGCAAAACAATTGGCATCATTATTTACAAAAACAGGTAATTGATATTTTGCCTCCAATATTTTTTTCAGGTGTACTTCCTTCCATGATGGTATATGGATCACATCATATACAATACCTTCTTTTACGTTCACCACGCTAGGTACGCCTATGCCTATTGCTTTTATACCGGGTTCAATTAAGTTATCAATCAGCCAAAAAACATCTTCAAGCACCTCATCTTCGGTTCCTTTAATATGTATTTTTCTGGAAAGAATATTTACCAAGCCTTCCTCGTTTACTACTGCGCCCCTAATATTGGTGGCACCTAAATCAATCCCTATTACTTTTTCTTCTATCACTTTGCTAAATATTATCTTTTGTGAAAATAGTTTTATTGGTTACCAATGGCTTTGCCCAAAAACCTATGCTTAAAATATAGCCCATGGTAACGTAAATTAATACCATGGCGGTACGCAAACCAAATAAATTGCCCAAGCCACCAATTAGAATTTGTACCACCGCTCCGCCTATAATGCCGGTTACTAATATGCCTGCAAATGAGCCATGGTTTTCGCTCACTGAACTTAATGCTAGGGAAAAAACAATAGGATACATCACCGACATGAAAAAACCTACGATAGGGAATGCATACAACGAAACCTCTGCGCTCCCGAACAAACCAAAGGTTAAGGCGATGAGGGCCGGTATGGTAAAACCAACCAATAGCTTACGACTATCAACCAATTTTAATAAAAATAAGCCTACTATCCCGCCAACGGTCATTAGTCCCCAAAAATAGGCAACCGCATTCGCGCCGATTGTTTCCGGATTAAAATGATGGTATTGGTACAAAAACTGCGACATCCAGTAACTTACCCCTTGCTCGGTTCCTACATAGCAAAAAAGGGCGATGAAATATAAAATCACTACCCGGTTTTTAAATAAATCAACATGTGTTTTCAATGGACCCGCTTTTTCATCATTTGCCAATTCAACTTGCGGAAATTTAGAGGCCGATAAAATGATAAACATCAAGAAACTTATAAACGCGAAGAGCCAGTAAAGTGAAATCCAAGGGAGATTTTGTGGTACCAAACTGTGGAATAGGTTAAAAAAAGTTGAATTCCCCTTCCCAGATAAATTAACAACCATTGCAGAATAAACCAGCGGACTAATAAAAGACGCTCCACCAAATATCAATTGAGCCAAAACGGAGGTAAAGGCATAATTTTCTTCGCCCCCGGCGGTTCGCAATAAAGGATTAATGACCACTTGCAACATGGCCATGCCACAACCTATTAAAAAGAGCGATAATATAGCTGTAAGATAATTAGGGTAAAAGGCCAATAATAAGGAGCCAATAAATGCCACCACAAAAGCAGCTACCATAATTATCTTTTCGTTATATTTTTGAACCAACATACTGGTAGGGATCGACATGATACCGTATGCAATAAAAAAGGCGAATGGAAGTATACCGGCCATCAGATCACTCAATTTAAAATCCTTGATAAATTCGGGAGATAGTGGGCCAATGATATTGGTGATAAATGAGATCACAAAAAAGGTAAGCATGATCAATACTACCATGTAATAGCTACGCTTCATATATTGATATTTGGTCTTGATTTGGTTTCTTATACATAAATAGCCTTTTTTATTCCAAAAACCAAATCCACATCAATTTACAATTCCTTTTAAAAATTCTTTAACAAAAAAGGAGCCTTTTGGGCTCCTGCAAAAAAACTATTTAAAAAAATGGAAATTAAGCTTTTGTAATAGACGATAGTTGGTCGGCAAAGGCTACAAATGCTTTGTCGCTGGCTATTAGAACTTCGTTAGCAATCAGGTTTTGTAAATTAATTTTACCAATTACATACTTATAATTCCCCGAATAATAACGCTCATTAATATGTTCAAAATTTAGGGTTTGCAATAAAGCTTCGTCTTGATATCTCACGTAAATGGTTAATAAAATATCGTTGGTAAAGTTTAAATCTTTACGCTCTTTTGCTTTCTTGTATTCGTATTGATAACCATACCGCAAGGCGGCAATATCCGACAATACCGCCGACCCTGTTGGATGCCCACCCGCGCCCTTACCAAAAAAGAATTGCTGATCGGCAAAGGCTGCTTGTACAATTACACCATTATATTCATTTTCAACGTTGTATAAAAACTCCTGCTGGTTCACAAACTTAGGAAGCACAAAAAGGGCTACATTTTTATCATCCAGCTCTTTGGCTATAGGTACCAGTTTTATTTTTAGGTTTTTCTCTCGGGCATACTGTAAATCATTGGCCGAAAGGTTTTGTATACCAAGATTGAACACCTTATCAGGATCAGTAACCAAACCGTAGGCATGCGCCGCGGCAATTACCAGTTTATATTTGGCATCAAAACCACCCACATCGCTGGTTGGGTCAGTTTCGGCAAAACCTAAATCCTGGGCCTGTTTTAAGGCAGTATCATAATCTAAATTCTCGTTAAATCCTTTTGACAGTATGAAATTAGATGAACCATTAAAAATACCACTGATGGAATGTAAAAGTTCATTATCATAATATTCTTCAAGGTTACGGATAATCGGGATACTACCGCAAACCGCACCTTCGTACAATAACGAAGTTCCAAATTGATGCTGTAAGGCAATCAACTCATCCAAATGCAGGGCAATCATTTTTTTACTGGCCGATACTACATTCTTACCGGTACTCAATGCTCTTGATACAATTTCGAAAGCGGCCTCTGTATCATTTATCAGTTCAACAATGGTATTTATTTCGGGGTTATTTAATAAATCCTCCTTGTTTGTGGTAAACAAGTGTGCCGGCAATGAACGTTCCTTCTCCGGGTTTTTGATGGCAATTTTTACGATTTCTAAATTGAGGTGTTTGGTTTTTATAATATCATACAAACCTTGTCCTACCACACCAAAGCCAAACAGACCTATATTTAATTTTTTACTCATTTATGCAGATTGTTGTAAATCAATAATTTTTCCTTTTACCCCTGTTTTAAAAAAGGAGGTCACAATATTCGTTAAAATTTCTGTTTCAATCAAAAATCCATCATGACCGTAAAAGGAATCTATTTCGGCAAAGGCCGATTTTGGAATATGTCGGAATAAATATTCCTGCTCTTCTATCGGAAATAAAAGATCCGACTTAATGCCAATCACCAAGGTGCGTGCCTTAATTTGGCTTAAGGCTTTTTCAACACCGTTACGTCCTCTACCCACATTATGCGAATCCATACTTTTTGATAAATACCAGTAGCTATAGGCATTAAAGCGGTTCACTAATTTTTCGCCTTGATAGTTTTGGTACGATGCCGCCTTGTAATGATCAACCGCATGGTCACCCTCTTCCTGTTGGGTAATACCATAGGTTTTAAAATTACGATAGGAGAGGAGCGCGATACTTCTGGCAGCTTTTAGGCCTTTGTAACCCCCATTAGGTGTTTTTGAATAAAAGGTCGGGTCGGCACTTAATGCCAAACGCTGCGACTCGTTAAAAGCGATACCCCAGGGAGAATGCCTTGCATTGGTGGCGATTAATATTAAATTTTTAATAAATGAGGGCGAATAAATGGCCCATTCCATCGCCTGTTGTCCACCTAGGGAGCCACCTATCAATATTTCGATGCTTTGTATCTGTAAATGGTCGGCCAACAGTTGGTGTGCTTTTACCATATCCCTCACCGTAAATTGAGGAAAGTCAAGGTAATATGTTTCTTTTGTATGTGGATTGATGCTTAATGGGTTTGTTGTACCATAAGGCGAACCTAGGATATTGGCACAAACAATAAAATAATCATGAGGGTTAAAGTAATCATTTTCCCCAAAGAAGCCCTTCCACCAATCAAACACATCCGAATTTGCTGTTAAGGCATGGCAAACCCAAACCACATTGGTAGCATTTTTATTTATTTTGCCATAGGTATGGTATCCAATTTCCAACTCACTGAGTACCCTGCCCGATTCAAGCTTAAATGTATTTGTATATTTAAAAGTATTTGTGTTCATTAATACGTTTATTCAATTTATAAGAACCCGAAATAAGCATAAATAAATGCTTAATTATAAAACATCTCAAGCTACTTATTTCGGGTCGGCAATTATTTTAGCCATTTATCAACCTAATTACTTAGGCAAGTTCGCTTACCAACACTTTTATTTTAGCGAAAGCTTGTTCAAAATCGGCCTTGATATCATCAATATGCTCAAGACCTACCGATACACGCAATGAGTTTGGATACACCCCTGCAGCTATTTGTTCATCATCTGATAGTTGTTGGTGTGTAGTTGCCGATGGTTGTATAATCAAGGTTTTGGCATCCCCAACATTGGCTAAGTGACTTACCAATTTAAGGCTATCAATAAAATGACTGGCATTTTCTTTATTTCCTTTAATGTCAAAGGTTAAAACACCACCAAATCCATTTTTTAGGTATTTTTTTGCAAGCTCATGATGTGGAGATGACGGCAAACCAGGGTAATTTACTTTTTCAACCTGTGGTTGTTGGTCGAGCCATTTTGCAAGCTCTAATGCATTATCAACATGGCGTTGTACACGTAATGATAAAGTCTCCAATCCTTGAATATTTAACCATGAATTGAATGGCGATTGTGCGGGACCAAAATCGCGCAAGCCTTCAACACGGGCACGGATAATGAACTGGATATTACCAAATGGCCCGCCTATGCCAAATACATCCGCGAATACCAAACCGTGGTAACCTTCGGATGGTTCTGTAAATTGTGGATATTTACCATTTCCCCAATTGTAGTTGCCACCATCCACAATAACACCGCCGATGCTGGTACCATGTCCGCCAATCCATTTAGTAGTTGATTCAACTACCACATTAGCACCATGTTCTAGCGGGCGGAACAAATAGCCACCTGCACCAAAGGTATTGTCGACAATTAAAGGAAGATCGCGTTTTTTGGCTAATGCCGATACTTTATCAAAATCAGCAATGTTAAAGCCGGGGTTACCAATTGTTTCAAGGTAGATGGCTTTTGTTTTATTGTCGATTAGCAATTCAAGGCTTTCTGCGGAATCATCTTTGGCAAAACGAACATCGATGCCAAGCCGTTTAAATGCTACTTTAAATTGGTTATAAGTACCACCGTACAAAAATGGAGAGGTTACAAAGTTATCGCCAGCTTGTAAAATATTGTTTAAGGCTATGAATTGAGCAGCTTGGCCTGATGAAGTTGCAAGCGCGGCAACACCACCTTCCAAAGCGGCAATTCTCTTCTCAAAAACATCCGTAGTTGGGTTCATTAAACGGGTATAGATATTGCCAAATTCTTTTAGCGCGAACAGGTTCGCGCCATGTTCGGCATTTTTAAATACATACGAACTTGTTTGATAAAGTGGAACGGCTCTTGAACCGGTAGGATCTACTTCCTGACCAGCATGTAATTGAATGGTTTCAAATTTTAAAGCAGACATGATTTTTGATTTTAAATTTTATAAATATTGTTGATAATTGAAGTCGATTTTTTTTTTCAAAGGGAAATAAATCCCATTTGAATACACGTGAATTTTCAGGAAATGAAAACGTGTTTGGAACTAGCAACACATACAGCAACAAATACTGCTACAGGTTGAATGTTTAAGAATTGTAGATGGGTGAATGGTGTTTTTGTTAATCAGCATTTTTTTAAAAATTAAATTTATATTCCCCGGTGTTATTTGCCGGGACAGGAATTGGCACCTACTTTTATTAAAGGGTTGCCAGCGGGTTATTGAGCCTGATCTCTCGCCGCTTCTTTATAAATCAATATCCAATAGCTTGGAAACTGATTAGGGTATCTCTACCTATTATGTCGACAAATATAATAGGATATTTTTGAATAATACAAATTTTTTTATTTCGATTTTATTTTAATCGTTAAAAGCTTGCTCCAAATCGGCAATTAAATCGTCAATATGTTCCAATCCTACCGATACACGGAGCAGGTTCAAAGGCGTTTTAGTATCCGGTCCTTCAACCGATGCACGGTGCTCAATCAAACTTTCAACGCCGCCTAAACTGGTAGCTTGTGTAAATAATTGCAGCTTATTGATTATTCTTCTGGCCTCCGCTTCGCCACCAATAACACAAAAAGAAAGCATGCCACCAAAACTACTCATTTGACCTTTAGCTATTTCATGTTGCGGGTGGGAGGGTAATCCGGGATATAATACTCTTTCTACTTTAGGGTGAGTGTTTAAATAATTGGCCAATAAGGTGGCATTATTTACATGTCCTCGAACACGGTAAGGCAATGTTTTGATGCTCCTAACCAGTAGGTAGCAATCCATCGGCGAAGGGATGGCGCCCCCCATTTCTTGTATCTGCCGTATTTTTTGCCATTGGCTTGTTTTTTCTTTTGTAATTAAAACGCCACCCATCAAATCGCTATGCCCGCCAAAATACTTAGTGCTGGAGTGCATCACCATATCAACACCAAAAGATAGTGGCTGTTGGCAAATTGGCGTGGCAAAAGTATTATCGCATACCACGGTTATGTTTTGTGGATGTGCAATTTCAACCACTTTCCTGATATCGGTTACCTTTAATAAGGGATTGGATGGAGTTTCCACCCATATCAGTTTGGTAGTTGGTTTTATATGATTTTTTAATACTTCTGTATTGTTGATGTCGATAAAATCAAAAGTTAAAATATCGGCAAACAAGTTTTTTAATTGGTTGCGCAAGCCATGATACATATCATCGGGCGCGATGATATGCGAACCCGGTGCCAATGATTGAAAAACTGCCATGCCTGCAGCGTTACCTGAAGAAAATGTGGCCGCATCAGCACCACCTTCCAGTTTTGCCAAAACATTTTCGAGCAAAGTTCGGTTTGGATTGCCGGATCTGCTGTATTGATAACCTCCGGGATAAGTACCATCGGAGGCACGCTCAAAAGTGGTAGAAGTTACAATTGGGTGGATAACCGCTCTCGAACCTTCATCGGTAGTATTACCAGCGTGTATGGCAATGGTTTCAATTTTCATGGTAATGGTTTTTACAAAAATAGGAAATTCAATTGCAAGCGTACCAAATATTAAAATCAATATAAAAAATTAAACAGCCTATTGCCATCAAATTAAATCTTACACCATCATTACACTAACATTTCCTATTTTTACCAAAATTTTTTGAATGGAAACCCAAGAAAATTTATCACTGTTAATAGATAGTCCGAATTTGGACAAGGAGTTAAAAAGTATCGCGCTTAAGGTGCAAAATAATGAGCGCATCAGCTTTGATGAAGGTGTTTTATTATACGAAAAAGCCGAATTAGGGTATTTAGGAGTATTGGCAAACTATATCCGCGAAAAAAAGCATGGTGACAGAACCTACTTTAACCGCAACTTTCATATTGAGCCTACCAATTTATGTGTTTACGATTGTAAGTTTTGCTCCTATTCGAGATTGATAAAGCAACGCTCGGAAGGTTGGGAGTACACCATGGACGAAATGTTGGCCTTGGTTTATAAATATGACAACGAACCTGTAACCGAAGTGCATATAGTTGGTGGCGTATTGCCACAATATGATGTTGCATTTTACAGCGAATTGTTTAGTAAGATACGTGAACATCGTCCGGAATTACATATCAAGGCATTGACTCCTGTTGAATATCACTATATATTCAAAAAAGCGAAAATCGATTACGCTACAGGTATGAAGCTGATGTTTGATGCAGGCTTAGGTTCAATACCAGGTGGTGGAGCCGAGATTTTTCACCCTGAAATACGGGAGCAAATTGCCAAAGATAAATGTACCGGCGAACAATGGTTGGCTATACATGAAGAATGGCATAAACTAGGTGCTCGCTCCAACGCGACCATGTTATACGGACATATTGAAAAATATTGGCACCGGGTTGACCATATGGAGCAATTGCGCCAGTTACAAGATAAAACAGGCGGTTTCCAAACTTTTATACCGCTGAAGTTCCGCAACCAGGATAATCAAATGTCGCATGTGCCGGAAGTCTCAGTAATTGAAGATTTGAGGAATTATGCGATTGCCAGAATTTACCTAGATAATTTCGACCATATCAAAGCCTATTGGGCAATGATTAGTCGCAATACCGCACAACTGTCTTTAAATTTTGGGGTAGATGATATTGATGGAACATTAGACGATACTACCAAAATATATTCCATGGCTGGTGCCGAAGAACAACACCCGGCCATGAGCACCAAAGAACTGGTTGATTTAATTAAACACGTAGGAAGGCAACCTATTGAGCGCGATACATTATATAATGTAATAACAGATTATACCAACTTTGAGTTCCCGGAAGAAGTGAAGCCACAGTTTTATAAATTACCTGTAATTAATTGAGAGTGAGATAGTGAGTTGTGAATAGTGAGTTATTTGTAAAATTAAAATGTTAAATATTTTTAAGTCATTAAATATAGCTACTGACTTTTCACTACTCACATTTGACAACTCACCGCTGACTATTCACCATTGACAACTCACAACTTACTGCTCACCATTCACTATACCATTAAATGAAAATACTCTACATAGTCCGTCATGGGCAAACCGATTTGAATAAGCAGGGCATTATACAGGGAAGAGGAATGGATACCAACCTGAATGATGAGGGGCGAAAACAAGCGCATTTGTTTTTTGAAGCCTATAAGCATATTGCTTTCGATAAAATTTATGTTTCCTCGTTAAAGCGTACCCAACAAAGCGTTCAGGAGTTTATTGATTTGGGCATTCCATTTGAAAAACTTTCAGGATTAGACGAGCTTGGTTGGGGAATTTATGAGGGACAGGCACCAACCCCCGAAAACAGGGCTGATTTTCATAGGATAGCCTTGGATTGGCAAAATGGCAAATTGGATGAAAAGTTTGAAAGAGGAGAAAGCCCAAATGAGGTAAAAGCCAGGCAAGAGGAAGCCCTGAAAATTATTTTATCGCACACAGAAGAAAAAACAGTGCTGATTTGTATGCATGGGAGGGCATTGAGGTTATTACTTTGCCAGCTCACTGGTAAACCATTATCCGAAATGGATAGCTTTCCGCATCAAAACTTGGTGCTATATAAAATAGGCTATGCGGATGGGAAATTTGAGATTATAAATTTTAACGATGCCAATCACTTAAAGATTGGCTAATAATTGAAAAATGCGAGGCTAGTAAAAAAAATTTAGTTGGAGGATTAACCTTAAACAAATAACCTTGCAAGCGTAATTAAATGAAAAAAATTGAAATTTCGGCAGTAAGCTATACCAATACCAAGCCATTTATATATGGTATAAAACATTCCGGGTTTATTAATAAAATAGGGTTAAGCTTAGATAATCCTACAGACTGTGCTCAAAAGCTAATTGATGGAACCGTTGATATAGGTTTAATTCCCGTTGCCGCTATCCTAAATTTACCCTATTGGGAAATTGTATCCGATTATTGCATAGGCGCGGTTGGCGCGGTTGATTCTGTATTTATTTTTAGTAATTGCCCTATTCATGATGTTCGAACCTTGCAACTCGACCCGCAATCACGTTCATCCAACAATTTGGCTAAGGTATTGCTCAAAAACTTTTGGAAAATTGAATGTACCATGATAAGCAATGCCATTGATTATGCAACATCATTGGAACCATACACCGCTTTTGTACAAATAGGCGACCGTACCTTTGGTAAAAAAGATAAATACCCATTTGCTTATGATTTGGCTGCCGAATGGCAAAATTTTACCGGTTTGCCTTTTTTATTCGCGGCATGGGTAGCAAATAAAAGCATACCGAATGATTTTATGGAAGAGTTTAACGCCGCGCTAAAATTCGGACTCAATCATCGAAAAGAATTATTTAAGGAATTACCTCATCCAACAGATTTTGATGTGGAGGATTACCTTCTGCATAAAATTGATTACCCATTAACCGATGAAAAACGTAAAGCCTTACATTTATTTTTGGATTATGTAAGAAATTTATAACGGAGCAGAAGCCGAAAAGGACATTTTAGGGGATTTATCCTCCTTGTTAATTCCAATTTTTTAAGCCAGTTTACCAAAACCCACTCAACTTTACTTATTAATGACATTGATAATCGCTATTTCGTCCAATAGGATGGGTTAATTTTCTTCAAAAAAATGAGGATATTGTAAAAAGTACACTAAGATAAAGTACAAAAATTAAAATTTGTAAAAAAATACTATATACGTTATGAAAAATTCATAAAAATGAACAATTATTTTAATTATTGATAACAATACCTTACTTTTGTTATGTTAATTAAATAAATAAAACTATGAAAAAAGTATTTTTAACAATCGCAACCGCTGCTTTATTAAGCGTAAACGTTTTTGCTGCCGATGGTGGTAAAAAAAGTAATGAATCTTCTGCTACTGTATCATATGCCGTTCAACAAGAATTTGTAAGTGATTTTGCATCAGCTACAAATGTAACTTGGACAATAACTAAAAATTGCCAAAAAGCTGACTTCACCATTGATGGTGTTAAAAAGACAGCTTTTTACAGCTTATCAGGCGACTTTTTAGGAACTACTCAAGTAGTTGCCTACAATGCCATCCCTGCTAAAACGCAGCAATTGATTGCCGATAACTATAAAGGTTATACTGCAAAAGAAGTTATTGTTTACCAAACAAATACAGCTATCAACGAAGATATCGATCCTACATCTTACTTTGTTGACTTAAAGAATGATGCTCATGAATTATTGGTTAGGATAACCGGTACCGGAAAAGTTGATTTCTTTAAACAAGTTAAGTAATTGATCTTAAAGCGAAATTTAAGCCACCCAAATGGGTGGCTTTTTTTGTTTTATACGAGTTTCAAGGATAGAATCTAATAGGATTGTAATTTATTATATAATATTGATGTATTTGGTAGTCTTTTTTTAAAAATATATTTTTTTATGAAAAAATCAGCTTAACTTAGTACTCAATTTTAGCAATACATAACCCAATAAATACTACTGATATGAGTTTACGATTAGGCGATTTGGCCCCAAACTTTAAAGCAAAAACCTCTCAAGGTGACATTGATTTTTATGAATTTTTAGGCAATGGCTGGGGCGTACTTTTTTCGCATCCTGCTGATTATACCCCGGTTTGTACTACCGAATTAGGTCGTACCGCTTCTCTAAAAAGTGAATTTGATAAACGTAATGTAAAAGTTGCCGCGTTAAGTGTTGATACCGTTGAATCGCACTATGGCTGGATCAAAGACATCAACGAAACCCAACATGTGGAGGTAAATTTTCCAATTATTGGAGATGAGAGTCGTGAAATTGCCTTGGCTTATGATATGATTCACCCGAATGCTTCATTAACTGCAACAGTGAGGTCCTTGTTTATTATTGCTCCTGACAAAACCATCAAATTAATTATTACCTATCCAGCTTCTACGGGAAGGAATTTCCAAGAAATTTTAAGGGTAATTGATTCTTTGCAATTAACAGCCAACTACAGCGTGGCAACTCCTGCTGATTGGAAGGATGGAGAAGATGTGGTAGTGGTACCAGCAATTAAGACGGAAGACATCCCCGCAAAATTTCCAAAAGGTTTTACACAGGTAAAACCCTATTTAAGATTAACTCCACAGCCTAATAAATAATTTTATTTGGTTATTAATAATTTCTTATATTTGAGCAGATTGGTTTTTCTTTAAACTAATTGAATATCTTTTTTATTTTATTCAGTTAGGATTTAGGTTTTTAATCTGCAACTGAATTTTTTAATACACAATATTTTTATTATGAAAACTGGAAAAGTTAAATGGTTTAACACCCAAAAAGGTTATGGTTTTATTGTAACAGAGGATGGAAAGGATCTTTTTGTGCACTTTAAAGATGTACAAGGTGGCGTAAATGCCATTAAAGATAACGATAGCGTTACTTATGAAGTAGAAGAAGGAAGAAAAGGTTTACAAGCAGTGAACGTAAAAAAAGCATAATAAACCCTGTAAAAAAAATAAGCCCCTGTGTACAACAGGGGTTTTTTTGTGAAAATTAATTTGCAAATGAACTACAAAAAGAATTTTTGGATTTTATAAATGGATGCCAATACAATAAAGCAAAATAAAAAAAATATAACATTACTAATTATTGTTGCCTCATTAGGCTATTTTGTTGATATATACGACTTGTTGATTTTTTCGATCGTACGTAAATCGAGCTTATTGGGTATCGGAATAAAACCTGCCGATGTTTTGCCTAAGGGTTTATTTATCATGAATGTACAGATGTTCGGTTTGTTACTAGGCGGTATATTATGGGGTATTTTGGGTGATAAATTGGGCAGAATTAAGGTATTATTTGGTTCAATTTTGCTTTACTCGATAGCTAATTTTGCAAATGCCTTTGTTTTAGATGTAAATACCTATGCTTTAGTTCGTTTTATTGCGGGTATAGGATTAGCTGGCGAATTGGGCGCAGGCATTACGTTGGTAACCGAAAGTATGAGCAAAGAAAACAGGGGTTATGGTACCACTATAGTTGCTGTAATAGGGCTTTTTGGTGCTGCTGCGGCTGTTTTTGTGGCTAAATATGGTTGGCAACGAGCTTATATAGTGGGTGGATGCCTTGGTATTTTGCTTTTATTGTTGCGGTTAGGCACCTTTGAATCGAAAATGTTCAGGAATATGGAGCAGGGTAAAGTATCAAAAGGCAATTTTTTCATGCTGTTTACAAACTTTAAGCGATTTAAAAAGTACATATTTTGTATCCTTATTGGTGCTCCATTATGGTATGTGGTTGGCATATTGGTTACATTATCACCCGAGTTCGGTAAAGCATTGCATTCGCTACAACCGCTAAATGCGGGCGATGGTATATTTTATACTTATATAGGCATTGCAGTTGGGGGTATTTTTGCCGGATTGTTAGCCCAAATAACCAAATCGAGAAAAATAACCATGTTTACTTTTTTACTTTTATCGGTAATTACAGTAATAACTTATTTAAACGCTCAGGGATTAAACAGTGCTTATTTTGGCTGGCTTTGCTTTTTTATGGGTTGCGCGGTAGGATATTGGTCGACCTTTGTTACTATTGCCGCCGAGCAATTTGGCACCAACATAAGGTCGACTGTGGCTACTACAGTACCCAATTTTGTGCGAGGGGCTTTAATACCTATCAACTTCGCGTTTTTGGCACTTTCCAAAATGTATGGCATGATTAATAGCGGGTACATCATGATGGCAATTTTAACCATTTTAGCCTTAATAGCATTGAGCCAGTTAGAGGAAACTTTTAATAAAGACCTTGATTATGTCGAAGACATAAATGGTTAAAGTGATTATCTCAAATCTTACCATGAATAATTGCTTTGAATAATAGTATAAGTTGAATAAAAACATTTCAACTTTGTAAACTAATAATAATCAAAAATGATTTCTAGAGAACAAATTTCGACAGATTACCAACAAATACAAGATGAAATATGTGTGGCACTTGAATTGGCGGATGGTAAAGCCGTTTTTGAGGAAGAAAAATGGGAACGCGAAGGTGGGGGAGGTGGTCGGACTCGTGTGATACAAAACGGCAATATTTTTGAAAAAGGTGGGGTAAACTTTTCTGCAGTTCATGGTGTTTTACCAGCCGCAGTAAAAAAGATGCTCAAGGTAGAGGAGGATGATTTTTTTGCAACTGGGGTAAGTATTGTTATTCATCCAAATCATCCGATGGTACCCATTATACATATGAATATCAGGTATTTTGAGATGCCCTCATCATTTGGCAAGGATACCGAGCCGGTAAGATGGTTTGGAGGGGGTATTGACCTTACACCTCATTATATATTTGACCAGGATGCCAAATTCTTTCATAATTATTTAAAAGCTGTTTGTGATAAATACCATGCCGACTTTTATCAACGCTTTAAGCAGTGGGCTGATGATTACTTTTTCATTAAGCATAGGGATGAAACACGGGGAATTGGTGGTATATTCTATGACCGCTTAAAAGCCACATCAGATTTATCATGGAATGATATTTTTGAATTTTCTAAGGCAGTTGGGAGATCTTTTGCGCCAATATACACCGAAATTGTAAATAGAAACCGGGATAAAGCTTATTCGGATGATGAAAAAGAGTGGCAGTATCTTCGCCGCAGCCGATATGCTGAATTTAACCTTGTATATGATGCAGGAACAAAATTTGGTTTGGAAACTAACGGAAGGATTGAATCAATTCTGATGAGTTTACCCCCAACAGCAAAATGGACGTATAATTTTACGCCATTGGCAGGAAGTAAAGAAGAAGAAACCTTAAATTTATTAAAAAAGGGAATTAATTGGGCTTAAAAACTAAATTATCCCCTTTTTTACTGCAAACATAACAAGGCCGGCAGTATTCCTGACGCCAATTTTTTCAATGAGTCTTTGCCTAATTCCTTCAACAGAACGCGGGCTTAAATATATTTCATTGCCAATTTCGGTAGTTGTTTTTTCCTGACATATAAGTTTTAACACTTCCAACTCGCGCTCTGTTAGGTTAATTTCATCGTTAAATGATGGCTTTATTTTGCCATTAATTATAAGGCGCTTCAATAATGCTTTGTTTACAATATCATTAAAATAATACTCATTATTGTGTACAGTATGAATGGCATTACGAATCTCATCTGGGTCGGCATTTTTTAATAAATAACCATTTGCTCCACATTCCATCAGGTGTATAATAAACTTGGCATCATCATACATGGTAACTACAAGTACCTTTATATTGCTATATTTTTTCCTAATCTCCATGGTGGCTTCCATACCATCCATTTTTGGCATTTTTAAATCCATCAAAATCACATCAATGTCTTGCTTTTCCAGCCCATCCATCAGCTCTAGGCCATCGTTCGCCTCTAAAACAACATGAAGGTTTTTATCAGGTTTTAAACCAACTTTCAAACCATCGCGAAAAATCGCGTAATCATCGGCAATCGCTATTTTAATGATGTCAGTTGGCTTGTTCATTTATTGAAGGTATATAAATTTTTGTATGGTAATCGTTATCAATATTTTCAAAGGTAATGGTACCTTTTAATAGGTTTATTCTGTTTTGAATATTTTTTAGCCCCAGTCCATCTTTTGTAAATCTAAACTTTTCAAAATTCTCCTGACTTAATCCTTTTCCATCATTTACCAACTCAATTGTTAAACTATAATTTTGGTAAGTTGAAAATATATGAATTTTGCCAGCCATGGAATGTTTGAAAATATTGTTTAATAGTTCCTGAACAATCCTATATATAGCTACATCTTTTTCAGGCCAATTACTAACATAGCTATAATCAAGTTCAGTAGTAATTCTAATCAGACTACTATTGGCAATGTTTTCTGCAAAATGTTTAATGGCATCATTTAAGCCAAACTCTTCTAGAATATGCGAATGCAAATCGTGCGAAATGCCACGAATTTTATTGATTGATTCATCTAACAATTCATTCCCCTTGTCGAAAAGTGATAGACTATTATCATCATTGACGTCCATTTTCATTGTTTTAAAATGTAATTTGGATGATGATAATAAAGCCCCTACTTCGTCATGTAATTGTTCGGCTATTCTATGTCGTTCTGTTTCTTCACTTTTCACTGCGGCCTCCACCAACTGGTGTTGTTGCTTACTTTGAATATCATGCAATGTTTTTTGATATTGAAGTTTTTTTCGTTGTGAAAAAATGAATATGAATAGCAAGCTCACAAATAGTAACAGCATTGCCGACATACCCAACAATAAAAATAATTTAAAATCGACGTTTTCAGTTTTCATTAAATGTTTCAGAAATACTGTGGATAAAATTCCAATAAGTTGTAAAATATATACGTGATAATTTTAGATTTACTTTTTGATTCTTCTTAAAGTGATACTTTAATTTTTTTTATACTACTTTAAAAGGTAATTGAATTATACAAAGTTAAAGCTTAAATAAAAATAAAATATACGTATAAATACGCATTTTGAATTTTAGGTATCGCTACAACTAAATTGTTTATTGTTCTATTTTCAGGATGTTAATTTCCTGTTTTCATAAAGTGTTTTGGCTAATAAAATATTAAATATCGCATAGGATATATTATGAAAGTTCCAAATATTATAGATTGCAATATTTGAAAAGTATTTGGTTACCTGTGCAAACATTAAAAATAAGAAGAAATTAAAGGAGGTATAAATTCCTAATCCCGTTACCATCCAAAATTCAGGGGTTATCAGTTTCTCGCTACTATCTCTATTGATTTCATAAAGATAGTATTGTAACGCATAGAAAAGAAGGCAAAAGGCTTCAAAAGCTAATAGCCTGCTACTAAAATTATTGAAATCGAAAAAATCTTCATAAAACCCAAAATTTATCACTAAAAATATTGTAAAAAATAAGGGTACCATTTTTTTGATTGTTTTAAAAAAAGGCTGGTTTAGTTTTAGGAAAAATGTCGCGAAAATATAAAAACGAATGATAGATAAGGTATTGTATAAAAAATTATTCGATAAATCTAGATTTTTATTTTCAGCATTAATAATCCAAATAGTGTTGTTTAGAATATTAATTAACAACGAGATCCATAAATAGAAAACAACCAAATTATACGATTTTGGTTGTTTTCTTGAAAAATACAATGGTATGATAAGTGACCATATTTCTGAAAAGTCAATTATAAAAACTAAGACTTTGATTAAATACTTTATAATCACGATCAATTAATAAGATTGCTTATTGTTTTTTCCATTTAATTTAATGGCGGACTTGGGTTTGTACTTATAGAATTTGATCCGCTTGATGCTGTAAAACTCAATGCATGAATAGTTTCACCCTCCGATGGTATTTTTATTGAAAAATCATTATCACTAGGTGTGTCTATGTCATATCTTATAAAATTATCTTTATCAATATAAGGTCTTAACGTTAAATACTTATCTGGATTATTATTCAACATATTTTGAATATTACTTACCGGAACAATATTAGTACTTAAAAATAAAGATCCTGCAATTACATATTCAGAATTATCTAATTTGGCTAAATTAAATTTAATTTTTCCTATAGAATGGTCATAGTTTTGAATATAAATTGCAGCTCCAAATCCTGAATTATCTTTACCTAATAATTCAAATGATAGAAGGAAATTAGTTGGGCTTGGTTGTCCTTTTATTAATTCATCAACTTCTTTTGATGTTAATTTTAATGAGTAAAAGGTAAGTTTAGTTGTTTCCATAATTTTATATAATTGCTTTTAATGTTTTTGATGACTCTAAAAATAAATCATTATTGCATATTATTTTGACGTATTTATACGTATTATTTAATTAAAGTATAATTACGTTAAATATCATTATTGCTTTTTATTAGGCAAATTCCTAATAAAAATAATTATGTGTATTTATATTAATTAGGTAAAATTGTAACTTAATGTTATATAATTTATGGTTTGATTTTTTTTATTACTTATTTAAAAAAGTGATGTTTCTTCTTAACCCTTCAAATTTTGTTCGTTTTACTGCCGAACCTTTAAATAGCTTTTGAAATACATCTTCCGTTATTTCTTCCCAATCTTTTTTTCTAAATGCTAATAATTCAGGAGGTGGATTAAAGGCTTGTTGCTGATGTAATATTGAAAATTTATTCCACGGACAAACATCCTGACAAATATCACATCCAAACATCCAGTTATCCATTTTCCCTTTAAATTCAGCAGGAATTTCATCTTTTAATTCAATGGTTAAATACGATATACATTTACTGGCATCTAATAAATAGGGAGCAATGATGGCTTCTGTAGGGCAAGCATCAATACACCGGGTACAGGTTCCGCAATGGTCGGTAGCTGGTGTTATATCATATTCAAGTTCCATATCCAATATCAGTTCGGCAAGGAAAAAGAAGGAACCTTTTTTTTTGTTTATGAGGTTGGTGTTTTTCCCTATCCAACCTAAACCAGCTTTTTCGGCCCAGGCTTTATCCATTACAGGAGCAGAATCAACAAAGGCTCGTCCATTAATTTCGCCTGTATGTTGCTTGATGAAATCAATTAATACCTTAAGCTTTTCTTTAATAACAATATGGTAATCTTTTCCATATGCATAGGTGGATAATTTAGGACTTTCAGGGTCTGATTGCCGTAAATCAGTATAATAATTCATCCCCAATGAAATTACTGATTTCGCATCATCAACCAACAACCTAGGGTCCAGCCGCTTATCAAAGTGGTTCTCCATATATTTCATTTGGCCATGTTGGTTGTTTTGGAGCCAATTTTCGAGCCGTGGAGCTTCCTTCTCCAGAAATTCAGCCTTTGAAACACCACAAAAAAGAAAACCAAGCTTAATTGCCTCTTCTTTTATTTTGACCGTTATTAAACTTTTATCAAGGGGCATTGGTTGAATTTTAATTAATTTAACAATTGTATTATCCTAACCAATGTTAATTGTATTACCTTTTTCCAACTCTTTTTTACAAAGCATGTTTAAATATAAATAAAAAATCCAAATCGAAATTGATTTGGATTTTAAATCAGGTTTATTTTTTTGATGCTTAAAAACTGCTTTTAATACTCTTCATCAAAGTTTTTGTGGTCCAGTAACCGCTATCTAATATCCGTCTGATGGTCATTAATGGGTCTTGCGCATCCCTTTTTTCGGCTAACTGAAAGGCAGCCTTGAAGCCTCTTTTATGTAGTTCGGGCAAGCCTTGCGCATTCCATAAACCAAAGGGGAAGGCAAAATATTTAATGGGTTTACCAGTTATTTCTTCCAGTTTTTTGGTTGGTTTATCAACCTGTATTTCCCAATCCTTACCTTGGAATTTTTTAAAGTTATGATGATCCCAGGTATGGCTTGCAATCACATTCCCAGCATCCGCTAATTGCTTAATCTGTTCCTTGGTCATATACCTTGGTCGGCCAATTGATACTGTCATGATAAAATAGACAGCCTTAAAGCCATATTTTTTTAACTCAGGTGCCGCTACAGTAAACTGGTCAAGGTCGGTATCATCAAAAGTGAGCATAATTGGTTTACTTGGTAGTGCTGCTCCTGTGGTCAGGTAGTTATAAAGCTGCTCGGGCAGTATGGTATGGTAGCCACTATCGGACAATGCTTTTATATGCGCTTTAAAGGAGGCAACAGGAATAATATAGTCTTTAGCCGTTTTTGAATCCTTTGGTTTCCAATCGCGTATTTGGTGATAGCATAAAATTGGCACTTGTTTTTTCGACATAATTGCCGCCGGATTTATTGTTTGGGCAAATGTTGTAGCGGTAAGCAGGAATAATAAAAAGGAAGTAGAAAATTGTTTTGGCATAAAATAGGATGATTTATTAATAATTGTAGTATGTATTTTAATATTTCCTTATTTTTCTGTCGATAATGAATAAGGGAAATTTACTGGTAATATGCCTCTTTGCTTGTTTGGTTGATGGCTCATATCAAAATTAATAACCGCTCCTTTTAATAATTCGGAGTGACTAAGCCAATTGTTATTATATGGAGCACCATTCAAAGTCATACGCTTAACAAACAAATTATTTTCATTGTTGTTTGGTGAATTTATAACCACTTTATTTCCATTTTCTAGGTTAATGGTAATCTTTTTAAACAAAGGTGCACCTAATACATATTGACTACTAGTTGGGCAAACAGGATAAAACCCAATAGCCGAAAATACATACCAGGCAGATGTTTGGCCGTTATCTTCATCGCCACAATAGCCATCAGGTACCGCATTGTACAATTTATTCATCACATCGCGCACATGGTATTGGGTTTTCCAAGGCTCACCAGCATAGTCATATAAGTATAACATGTGCTGAATAGGTTGGTTACCATGCGCATATTGCCCCATGTTTACAATTTGCATCTCCCGTATTTCGTGTATTACTTGTCCGTAATAGCTATCATCAAAAATAGGGGGTAGGGTAAATACCGAATCAAGCTTGGCTATAAATTGTTTTTTACCACCCATTAGGTTTATTAAGCCCTGCATATCATGAAATACGCCCCAGGTATAATGCCAACTGTTGCCTTCGGTAAAGGCATCGCCCCATTTAAAGGGTTTAAACGGACTTTGAAAGGAACCATCCTTATTTTTCCCTCGAATTAAGTTTGTTGACGGGTCGAACAGGTTTTTATAATTTAAACTCCTTTTTTTATACAACTCAATTTCGGAAGCAGGTTTATTTAAAGCCTTTGCCAATTTATATATCGCGAAATCATCATAAGCGTATTCAAGGGTACGCGCGGCGTTTTCATTTATTTTTACATCGTAGGGTACATAACCTAATTGGTTATAGTATTCAACCCCTTTACGGCCTGTTGCCCTCGGGCCTTCGTTATTGGCACCATGCACCAAGGCTTCATAAAGTTTGTTGATATCGTAACCACGCAACCCTTTTAAGTAAGCTTCGGAAACTACCGAAGCTGAATTATTGCCCACCATTACATCAGCATAACCAGGGCTCGACCATTCGGGCAGCCAGCCGCCTTCCTTATAATCATTAATCAAGCCTTCTTGCATCTCTTTATTTATTCCTGGAAATACGAGGTTCAAGAATGGATAAAGTGCCCTGAAGGTATCCCAAAAGCCAGTCCCAGCAAACATATAGCCAGCTTCTACATTGCCGGTATATGGGCTGTAATGTACTATGTTTTTATGGCTATCAATTTCATAAAGTTTATTCGGGAAAAAAACCATTCGGTACATGCACGAATAAAAGGTGCGTAATTGGTCGTTGGTTCCACCTTCAACTACTACATGATATAAGGTTTTATTCCAGGTGTTTTTAGCTTTTGTTGCTGTTTGCTCAAAATTGTCGTTCCCTTGTTCGGTTTTTAAATTTAACTCGGCTTGTTCAAAACTTATAAATGAAGAAGCCACCCTTAAATGCACTTGCTCATTGTTTTTGGTGGAGAATCCTATCACAGCCAAAGCATGGTCGGCATGTAATTCCAATGAATCAGTAGCCAGGGTATCGCTAAAGGTTTTTGAAAAGGTAATATCCTTATCAACATAAATAACAAAATAGTTTTTAAAGTTTTTTAAAGGCTCATTGCTATTTCTGGTTGAATAACCAATAATTTTATGCTGATTCGGAATAATTTTCACGAACGAGCCTCTATCAAAAGCATCAATAATAATAGTTGAACTATCAGATTTTGGGAAAGTTAATCTAAATTGAGCGGTTCTCTCGGTTGGGGTAATTTCAGTGGTTATATTATAATCGGCCAAATAAGCACTGTAATAATAAGGCTTTGCAACTTCGGCCTTATGCGAAAACCAGCATGCTCTACCAGTTTGTGATACTTTTAAACTTCCAGTTTGCGGCATGATTGAAAACTGCCCATAATCATTCATCCAAGGGGAAGGCTGATGGGTTTGCTTGAAGCCTACAATTTTATGCGCGCTATAGGTATATTGCCAACCATCGCCGTTTTTACCTGTTTGTGGTGTCCAAAAATTCATACCCCAAGGTAAGGCAATGGCAGGGTAGGTGTTACCGTTTGAAAGATCATACTTGGAATCGGATCCCATTAAAGGGTTGATATAATCAACTAGGTTATTAATTGTTTTTGTTTTTTGGGCGATGGCTGTTGAACATATAGTAACGCTCAGCATTAACAGGAAAAAATGTTTCATTAAGAAATACGGGTATGATGATTATTCTGTAAAAGTTTTAAAATAGTGAAGGATTTCCACCCAATTTTATTTTACCTAAATGCTTATAGGCACTTTCGGTGGCTTCCCTTCCTCTGGCCGTCCGCATCAAAAAGCCTTCTTGGATTAAAAATGGTTCATACACTTCTTCAATGGTTCCTTCTTCTTCTCCAACAGCCGTAGCAATGGTTTTTAGCCCGACTGGACCACCCTTGAATTTTTCGATAATGGTTGACAATATTTTATTATCCATTTCGTCCAAACCATGTTCATCCACATTCAAGGCATTCAAAGCATATTTAGCAATTGCGGTATCAATACTTCCATTACCTTTTATTTGCGCGAAATCACGGGTTCTACGCAAAAGGGCATTAGCAATACGGGGTGTTCCTCTACTACGTCGTGCTATTTCGTAAGCGCCTTCGTCAGTTATAGGTGTTTTCAGAATACTGGATGAGCGTAAAACTATGGTAGTTAATAGCTTTGCGTCATAATATTCCAACCTCGAATTAATGCCAAACCTGGCACGCAATGGAGCAGTCAATAAGCCAGAGCGTGTGGTAGCGCCAATTAAGGTAAATGGATTTAATGATATTTGTACTGAGCGTGCATTTGGCCCGCTCTCCAACATAATATCTATCTTAAAATCCTCCATTGCCGAGTATAGATATTCTTCCACCAGCGGACTTAAACGGTGTATTTCGTCAATAAACAGAATATCGTGGGTTTCTAAATTGGTTAATAAACCTGCTAAGTCGCCAGGCTTATCCAAAACAGGGCCCGAGGTTATTTTAATACCTACACCCATTTCGTTGGCTATGATGTTAGAGAGGGTAGTTTTACCGAGTCCCGGTGGGCCGTGTAATAGTACATGGTCGAGGGCTTCCCCACGCTGACGTGCTGCTTGAACAAAAACTTTTAAGTTGGTTAATATTTTTTGCTGACCGGTAAAATCTTCAAAAGCTTGGGGACGCAAAACTTTTTCAATATCACGCTCGGCAGGGCTGAGGTGTTCATCATCAGGATTCAGATGCTCATTCATTGCCAACGAAATTAGTATTTTTATTTTAGTTTAACCTGTCCTGATTTCAAATTTATGCTTTTGGATACTTTCTGAAAAGGCTGTTTAGTTTCATCTGTATTACCCCGATAAAGGCTTCCCTGAAAATTCTGGTCGACATTTTTGAGGCACCTAAAACCCTATCTGTAAAAATAATGGGTATTTCTACCAGATTGAAACCACATTTTATGGAAGTAAACTTCATCTCAATTTGGAAGGCATAACCAACAAATTTTATTTTATCGAGTGCGATGGTTTCCAAAACTTTGCGGCTATAACACATAAAGCCTGCAGTAGCATCTTGTATTTTAATGCCAGTTATAAATCGGACGTAAACAGAGGCAAAATAGCTCATGAGTACCCTGCTCATGGGCCAATTAACCACGTTAACTCCGTTGATATAGCGTGAACCAATTACAGCATCTGCACCTTTAACACAAGCATCTCTAAGTCGAATTAAATCATCGGGGTTGTGAGAAAAATCGGCATCCATCTCAAATATATAATCATATTTCCTGGCAATTGCCCATTTAAACCCATGTATATAAGCTGTACCCAAGCCTTGTTTACCTGAGCGGCACTCCATAAATAAATTATCAACATATAGGTTTTGTAAGTTCCTGACAATGGTTTGCGTACCATCCGGCGAACCATCATCAATTATCAAAATATGGAAGTCGTGAGGTAACGAAAATACTTTGCGAATCATACGCTCAATATTTTCTTTTTCATTATAAGTGGGAATAATAACTATACTGTCTGGCACGGAGTATGATTAAAAATATCGGCTAAAATAAATTAAAAAAATATCAATAAAAATAAAAAAGACTTTAGTTGTTAAAATACCAAAGTCTTTTTCATTAACAATTTAAATTACAAATTATTAGTATCGCTAATTACCTGGCTTTCAATATATGGGTCAGTTATATAACTGCGCTCCTTTAACCTAGGCGCTACAAACGCGAATATTACTATAAACACGCAAATAAAGCTTACAAAAAACCATTCGTAATTGGCGCCCCGTAAATGTTCGGCAAAAAAACCACCATCGGCAATTAAACCATTCACTTTAGCTGTAATTAAGTTCCCGGCTGAAACAACCAAAAACCAAATACCTGTCATGGTACTTTTCATTGACTTTGGCGAATGCGTGTAGGCATATTCCAAACCAGTTATTGATACCAATACCTCTGCGGCCGATAATATCATGTAGGCTAAAATTTGCCACCATATGGATGGTGTGCCGCCATTATCAAGGTTTTTATGAATTAATCCAATTACAACAAATGATAATGCGGTTAAAACCAACCCGGCTCCTAACCTTCTTAAGGGCGTTGTTTTCAGTCCGATTTTATCTAGAGATGGATATATCCAATAATTAAATACTGGAATAAATAATAATAAGAATACAGTATTCATAGTCGAAACTTGTCCGGCTAAAACCGTAAAATGTGTAAAACCTAGGTTAATGTTTCTATCCATTCTGTCAGCATATAATACCCATTCTGATAAGCATTGATCCCAAACAGCCCAAAATGCCAAGGCAAAGAAGAAAACGGATATTACCCTATATACTGCTTTTACACCTTCTACTTTTTCGGGATTGAACTTGGTTTTTGCCACATCTAAAAGCGATTCGCCTTTCTTTTTCTTACCGATGTTCAACAACGCAAAGATTGATATGAATACAAAATTGTTTTTGTTAACCCCGGTAGGAGGTACCCTTACATACATTTTACGCCCTGAAAAGAATATGATAGTAGCCAAAATCATTAAAATGCCGGGTACGCCAAATGCCCATTTAGCCCCATACACACTATAGGTATAAGGTATTAATATATTAGATAGCATAGAGCCGGCGTTTATACTGAAATAAAACCAACCATATACTTTTGAAAGTAAATCCTGATTGGTTGAATCAAACTGATCGCCTACATTGGCTGATACGCACGATTTTATACCCCCGGCACCTATGGCTACTACTATGATGCCAAAGGTAAAACCATCGAGATTGGTATCAAAAATGGATAGTAGTAAATGCCCTATACAATAAACAACCGAAATGGTTAAAATTAACCGGTATTTTCCTGTAAACCAATCGGCTACTAAGCCGCCAACAAATGGTAGGGCATAGGCAAGCATTACAAAGTAGTGGTTTAGCTCATTGGCTTTGGCATTTGCCACTTCTGTTAATGCTGCTTTGTGGGCGGGATTAAAAAATTGATTAACTAAAAACAAGGCAAGTATAGAGCGCATTCCATAAAAACTAAAGCGTTCGGCAGCTTCGTTTCCAATAATAAAAGGAACACTTTTTGGAAATCTTGGTTTTTTAGGTTCGGATGTTAAAACAGTTGTTTCACTCATTAGTTATTTGTGTAAAATTTCACTAAAATACTATAAATCTTGTAATCCCAAATTTAATATTGAAAGTATTGTATAATATATACTAATAATTTGGCATATCACTAATTAGAGGTATTTAAAAGATAGAATTTTTAAAAATTTCAATTATAGCAACAAATTATTGTTTTTTCTCGACCGGTTTATCAAACTCTTCCTGCTTTTTAGGGTCGTGGTATTCAATATCATGGTTATCAGGCACATTGCGCATGTCTAAATTTTCGGTAAAGTACCATTTGCCATTTTTTAATTGAAAACCATCATAACTTAAATCAGGGCCATAGGTTTCTGGTTGATTTTTAAATTTCGCGTCGGGTGGTGATAGGTGGTCGAATACAATCAAACTTTTTTCCTGCTCAAAGCGCAATAGCATCACCGCATCGTGGGTATATTCAAATATTATTCTCTTTGTGTTTTTTCCCTTGCCTTCAAAAATTCCCCGACCAAATTCGGGCTTCTCATTCCTGAATGATAATACTTCAATAACTTTTTTAGTTGTTTTTAAGTTATTGCCCTTAAGTCCTAGCAAAATATAATATGGTTTTGCCGCATAAACGGGGATAATTTTATAATAAACGGCTCCATACCATTTTTCATTATTGGTAACAGTATCTTTTGGATCCGTAATTTTATTGGTATAATCGGTCAGCCCAAAAACAGGTGCTTCTTTTTCCCGATTCATTTGGATTTTGCCGTAAAAATGATAAGTCCCGTTCGTATCGGCAACCGACCAGCTAAAAATCTTGAAATTTTTATCGGGCGATTTTAAAACACTCACGGTTTTTAAGGAGTCGAAGGGGTAACTGAAAGAGTTTGGGGTATTGATGGTAGTTGTTAATGTTTTGGTAAATAACTCGTTGGCATTGTTTCTTTCATCCAGCGTTTCGCCGTCCACTATTTTTTGACTAAGCTTTACTAAGCTATCTTCAAGTATCTTTAACTTACTAAACGAAGGATTGACTACTGGTTTTGCCACTTGCGAAAAACAAGTGTGCTGTATGAATAATATAAAAAGGAAAATAGCGGAAAATTTCATTTTGGTTGGTGGTGGTAGACAGCTATTATTCATTTTATTTAATGCGAGCTGCTTCCAATTTATAAATATTGATTTCAAAAATAGATATTAAAATTAGATAGTTAATTTTTAAAAAACATTAACGAAGGTTCTCAATAATAATTGCGCTTGCGCCACCACCACCATTGCATATAGCCGCGACACCGTACCTGCCATCATGTTGTTTTAAAACATTGAGCAAAGTAACGATAATTCTGGCACCCGAGGCACCCAGGGGATGTCCAAGCGATACCGCGCCACCATGCACGTTTACTTTTTCAGAATCGAGCGTAAGTATTTGGTTATTGGCAATGGCAACTACCGAGAATGCTTCGTTGATTTCATAAAAATCAATATCGGCTATGCTTAAATTGGCCTTTTGCAGTGCCAATGGAATGGCTTTGGCAGGTGTGGTGGTAAACCATTCGGGGGCTTGTTGGGCATCGGCATAGGCTACTATTTTGGCAAGTGGTTTTAAACCCAAACTTTCCGCCTTACTTTTGCTCATCAATACTAAGGCCGCGGCGCCATCATTCAGGGTTGAGGCATTGGCGGCTGTTATGGTACCATCTTTTTTAAATACAGGTTTCAGGCCGGGTATTTTCTCAAATTTTACGGTTGCCGGTTCTTCATCCTCGGTTACACTTATTACATTTCCTTTTTTATCAGTCACCGCAATCGGTGTAATTTCCATTGTAAAGCTACCATCCGCTTGCGCCTTTTGCGCTCTTTGATAGCTGCTGATGGCAAAAGCATCCTGTTGCTCCCTGCTTATACTGTATTCAACAGCGCAAAGCTCCGCTGCCGAACCCATATGGTAATCGTTATAAACATCCCATAATCCATCCTTTACTAAGCCATCAATAATTTGTCCGTTGCCTAATCTATAGCCATTTCGGGCTTTATCTAAATAATAAGGCACATTGCTCATGCTTTCCATACCACCAGCTACAATGGTAGCCTTTTCGCCAAGGCTGATGCTTTGCGCGGCCAGCATTACCGCCTTCATACCCGATGCGCATACTTTATTAATGGTAGTTGCCGGGATATAAGGCAAGCCACCATAAATGGCAGCCTGTGTAGCAGGTGCCTGACCAATATTGGCAGATAATACATTGCCCATCAACACTTCATCAACCAACTCGGGACTAATACCAGCCTTCTCAATGGCCGATTTTATCACTATACCACCTAATTGGGTGGCACTAAAGCCTGCCAGGGCACCACCAAAACTACCTATTGGCGTGCGGGTTGCGGCTACAATAACTACCTCTTCCATCATATATCTAAAATTAGCAATTGCCAAATTTAAGGTTTTTGTTGGTTTAAATTAGGGTAAACGTTCCCTTGTTGTTTTTGCTTTTATTGATGATTTCTTATTTTGGGGACTAAAATTCGGGACTGTTTTAATTTTTTTTTATTGATTTGCTAAGTATGTTATTATAATCATAAAAAACTGAACAATTTGTTTATAAAAACCAAAAGAATTTAAAAAATAGAAACTTATGGTAAATTTGCCAGATTAAATAAATAGATGGCAAAATTATCGTCCTCGCGCCAAAAAGCGTTATTGCGTAAATACTCCAGCAACATAAAAATATTTTTAACGCTGGTAAGTATCGCTGTAATTGTGTTAACCTTGCCAAAACAAGCAAAGTTTAGCTACGATATTGAAAAAGGACGTATTTGGCACCAAAAAGACCTGTTATCGCCCTATAGCTTCGCCATATTAAAAACGCAGGACGAAATTATTAACGACCAAAAAGCCGCCCTTATCTCCGCCTCGGTTATTTATCAGTACAACAATGGTTTGGATGAAAAGCAATTAACCGACTTTAAAAACGATTTTGAACTAAAATGGCCCGGCCTAGGTTTAAAAGATCAGCTAAAGCCCGCTTGTTATAAATATTGTTCCGATTTATTGGGAACTATTTATAACAAAGGCATTATAAATTCCATCCCGAAAAACAAACAAAACACCGATAACTTTAAAATTACCATCCTTAACAATAACATTGGCACCGACCTCAACCGTCGGGATGTTTTTACACAGGAAGAGGCCATTGCTTTTAGCAAGAATGGCTTGGAAAAAGTAACCGCATTTAACAATCAACCTGTTTTAGCACTATTGGTTGAACATTTGCAACCAAATTTATTGTTCGACAATAAATTGACCTCCCGCCTTGAAAAAGAAGCCATTGATAATTTATCAACCACCCGCGGTATGGTGCAAAAGGGCGATGTAATTATTGCCAAAGGCTCGATAGTGAGCGATGAGGTGTATCAAAAACTACAATCGTTTAAGCAAGCTTTTGAAGACAATGCCAAGATAAAAGGCGACCGCTTTTTGGTTCTGCTTGGTCAGTTTTTGTTGGTGGGTATAGCCATGACTTTGTTGATGGTATTCCTGTACTTGTTTAGGCGCGATATTTTTAACGATAACCGTTTGGTGAGTCTGATCCTGTTGGTAGTTACCGCCTTGCTCTTTACGCTCTCCATGGCTATCAAATTCCAGCTACCTAATTTGTATTTTATACCTTATTGTATTGTACCTATTATCATCAGGATATTGTTTGATACCCGTTTGGCGCTCAATATCCATTTACTGGTGGTAATGATAGCGGGATTTTTTGTACCCAATAGCTTTGAATTTGCCTTTATTGAAATTACGGCTGGTATGGTATCTATCTATAGTATCAAAAACTTGCACAGGCGCGAGCAGTTTTTAATTTCGGCGTTGATTATTACGTTTATATATTTCCTTTCCTTTCTGGGTATATCCCTCATAAAGGAAGGTAATTTTTCCAATATTGATTGGATGGACTTTTTGCCATTTGTGGTAAGCGTACTGCTTACCTTGCTGGCCTATCCGCTTATATATATTTTCGAAAAGGTGTTCTCACTCACTTCAGACATTACCTTGATTGAACTTACCAATACCAACGCACCCTTATTGCGCGAAATGGCATTTACCGCTCCCGGTACCTTCCAGCACTCGCTGCAAGTGGCTAACCTGGCCGAAAACGCTATCTATTCCATTGGGGGTAATGCCTTATTGGTAAGGGCTGGTGCCTTGTACCATGATATTGGCAAGCTCGAAAATCCGTTGTATTTTATTGAGAACCAGGCTTCTGGCTTTAATCCGCACGATAAGCTATCGTATCAGGAGAGCGCGCAAATTATTATACGCCACGTGCGCAAAGGGGTGGAGATGGCCAAAAAAGCCAACCTGCCCGAAATTGTAATCGACTTTATCCGCACCCACCACGGCGATACCCGGGTTGATTATTTTTACCAATCCTTTCTCAAAAACTTCCCTGAGACCATAGTAGACGAAAATACGTTCCGCTATCCCGGTCCGGTGCCATTCTCAAGAGAGGCTGGAGTATTGATGCTGGCCGACTCGGTTGAAGCAGCCTCACGCTCGCTAAAAGAACCCGACGAGCATTCCATCAGCAGCTTGGTGGATAGGATTGTACAATACAAACTCGACCAGCACCAACTTAAGGATAGCAATATTACCCTAAAGGATATTGAAACCATTAAAACCATATTTAAGCGCATGCTCATGAGCATATACCATGTGCGGATTGATTATTAGTTGATAGTAACCTACCACAATCAACAATATAACAATATAACATCCCGATAGCTATCGGGACAACAATATAACCATACAAAAAAGAATTATTGATACAGATTGTGAAGCCTTTACACCACTAGCAAACAATAATGAAATATTTTTTTTGACGGATTAAGGCTTTTGCTATATTTGCAGTCCTTTATAAAAAAAGGATTTACTGAAAACAACCGGAGAGATGCCTGAGAGGCCGAAAGGAACAGTTTGCTAAACTGTCGTACTGGAAACGGTACCGAGGGTTCGAATCCCTCTCTCTCCGCTTATAAAACCTTTAATCTATTGAAAATCAATCGATTAAAGGTTTTTATTTTTTTACTGGGGCTGAAAATGGGGCTTTAATATTTATTGTTTTTATTGATAACCTCTCCAATATTGTTCTATTTTCCATATAGGTTTACTGCCAACTGCTATTCTGATTGAATTTATGACATTTTCATATTGGTCAGAATTAAAATTAGACCATCTAATTTGCCTCGCAGTTTCGAATTCACTTTTTAATTCACCAGTATAACTTCTTGAAAGAGCATCTAAAAGTATAAAATCAATAGGTGGATGAATAAGATTTGCAATATTATTCGAAACATTACTATCGCAAATAAAAATTGTTTTATGATATATGTTTATAAGTTTTGCAGCAACTCCATGAGTCCATTTTAGACCGTACTTTTTTTCTGCTAATTCTATCAATTCTTCTCTTAATCCTTTATGAAATTCATTAAATGTTTGACCATTTAATGGTTCAGGAAATTTTTTATCCTTTAATGAGTTTAAAATTGACTTACCCTGTTGGACTGTAAACCTATTGTTTATTACACTTGCCGCTCTACTTGCCGCCCAACATGCAAATCGATGTTTATGTTCCTTCAAATCATAGTCATTTTCAAAATCTTCGACATCTAATTCCTTATCGCCCCCGTTTCATCCAAATCAAAAATTATATCTTGATTTAATCTTAGGTAACCACCCATAAAACTGCAAATATTGGCTTCTCTTAACAAATACTTTATTGGGGTTATTCTCATTAAAATAGTTGATCCAATTTCCTTTCCATAAACAACACTTGCAACATGCCCTTCTACAGAACGAAGTCCAAGCTCCTCTTCACCTAATCTATGAGAAAAGACATTGCCAAATAATGCTTCATGATTTGGAGACTCAATTAACAATTGAATGGTTTCATAAAAAACATTATTTGGCAAAAATGGTTCGTTCCCAAGGTTATTTACTTCAACCCCAATTATATTACCATCTTTGATACTCACTTGCCAATTAAAATTTCTATTTCCATTTATTTGAACCGTGTGTAATTCATTGCCAGCTTCTTCCAAAAAAGCTATGAATACCTTCCAGTAGTTTTCTAATTCTTTCATTGTTTTTAATTTTCGTTAGAATTAATTATGATCATACAAATATTTCAAATAGTATTTTTTAGTTAGGCATATAGAATAAATTTTTTTTATGTTCTTTGAAGATTGCTCAAGCAAATCACGAATTGAACATAAATATTCTACCAAAATCCCAGATTTATCCTCGAAAAGGTACTATCCATTTTTAAGCCTAATTGCTAACTATTTTATAATTTAGATTGTTATAACTGACTTTTAGCATGATTAATGTTGAGCTAAATATGTAATTTCATTTTGAGTTAACACTCGATTATATATCCTAATATCGTCCAATATTCCTATGAAGCCAGCGTTTGAATACAATTGGTGGTTACCTAATAGTAAATTTGTATTATTATTGTTTATTGGAGAAGTTGTTGCTTGATTTGAGGTATTACTATTAATTGAATTTATCAAAACACCATCTATATATAAAACAAACTCGCTTGGGGTAATATTTCCAGCATTACTTGTAAAAGTACCAATAACATTATGCCAAGAATTATCAAGGTAAGAAAGATTAGATAATTGACCAATTCCCCCATAATTATTTTCAGATGTCCACAAAACTTGTCCGAGATAGGTTGGACTTAAACTATTATTTTCAACGGTTAATGATAATCCCTCCTCTCCATTGTTTCCCCTTCCACCAAGTATAACTCCTCCTAAGCTTGTTTTAAACCATGCCGAAACTGAATAACTTATTATGTTTGTTTGCGAAAACGGAAGTACTATATTATTATTTCCCGAAAAATAATAGGCATTGTTTGAATTACCGAATCTATCAGTAGCTAAAACTGCACCATTATTAATTCCATTAAATCCATTGCCACTAATATCATTGCTATTGCCAGTAAAGGGATAGTAAGCAATTAATCCATTAGTTAAGGTTGGGGGTATATTTAGTTGGTTTAAAATGTCTGTTAATTGTGTCAGTAAGTCATTGTATTGATTTTTAAGTGTTGTTATTGTGGTATTAATATTTGCAATTTGGCTATCTATTGAAGCAATATTAGAATTGGCTTGTGCCATAGCAGTTGTGAGATTGCTTATAAGTGTATTTTGCTGATTTAGTTGTGTATTTAAGTTTGTTATTGATGTCAGGATACCAGCTATTTGAGTTCTTATACTATCTAAGCTTAATTTTTGTTTGTTTTGATTATTAGTAAGTATTAATAATTCAGCACTTATATTTAAAACAGTATTATTAGAACTAACAAGAGCTTTTGACAATGAATCGCATCTTGATTGCAAAGAGGTTATTTGCCCTTGTAAAAGGGTTATTTGAGGTTGGTAATCAATCTGTTTTTGACAGGAAATAATGCTGAAACCAAACATGGATAATGTAATAAGTAGTCGTAGATTTTTCATAGTTTTCTAATTATAACTTAATCAAAACTATTTCTTAATTCGTTTAATACCACAAAAAGATACCGACATTACATTGTCGGTATTTTTTTAGTTATTTTGAAAAGTTTATTTTATCAGATTTAATAACTCAAAAGCATTTTTATCGCATTTTCTACAACCAATAATAAAAATGAAATTTTACTTTACATTGTCATTTATACTAATTGTCCAAATAATTTATGCCAGGTCTCTTAAATTTCCATTCGGCGCGGTAAAATCTATGGAATTGGTTACTGTGAATAAAAAGCCTACCATTTATTTCTTCCTTGACCATTATTATGTAAAATACGATGTAATTGGAAACAAATTCAATGATTCAGTAAGTTATTTAAACAGTTCGGTTGAGGTACAAAACATTTTAAATTCATATATTTCAGTTACATCGGATAGCTGTATTTATTTTATTCAAAATGAAGGTGGGCTTTTATATGTTTTTAATGATGGCTTTTTCAAACGTATAGATCATTCGTTTGAACATAAAATGCAAATTAATTCTTCAATTTTTTGTTATAAAAATCGAATTTACAGGTATGGCGGTTATGGCTTTTTCACCTGTCGTAATTTTTTTACATATTTTGATTTTTCAACGCATGAATGGGAAGTATTAACACCAATTAAAAATACTAATTTGCCCGAAGGTACATCTTCAAACTTATTTTTTAGAAAAGATAGTATTGTTTACTTATTTGATGGTAACATACAAAATCAATTTAATCTAATTGAATCAACCCCTTATAACCAATGTTGGAAGTTCGACTTAAAAAAAAGATTGTGGTCGAATTTAGGTGATTTAACAGAAACGAGTAAAAATGAATGGAAATGTTTGGACAAAAATGGCAACTTGTATTCTGATGCTTCTAAAAATGAAATAATTACGATTGATGCTGAAAAAAACGAAGTGTTGCATTACAGAAGAAACCTCACCATGAGTAAGCTTGATAATCTAATACATTACAATGACAAATATTATTGTTTATTGGATTCAAGGTCGCAAGAACAGTCTGAACTTTATATTTATACAAAGGCTGAACTTTTAGGGGTATTTCTTTACAAAACAGAACTTTACAAAACAAATCATGTTTTACAAAACGTAATAATCACAATTCTTTTTTTGGGATTTATTGTAGCGGTTTATTATTTATTAAAATATTTAAAGGCTAAAAAAACGAAAATTGATTTAATAAACTTAAATAGTGATCATTTACAATTTAGAGATAAGAAATTATACCTTGAACCTTTATTTATCGAAGTAATTAGACTATTATTAAATAATAAAAATGGAGTTACTTCGGCAGCATTAATGAAGATTACTGAAAAAAAAGGTTTAGATTATACCTATAATCAGAAAGCCGCAAGCAATATTATAAAAGAGCTTAATTTAGTTATTAAAACCTTTATTAACTCTAGCGATGAAATAATACTTCAAGAAAGGTCAAAGGATGATAGCAGAATAAAAGTTTATATTATAAAAGTTAATTTCTTTAAAATATAATAATACTTTATTACTAGAGCTATTAGACTAAAAACTTAGTTTCAAGCATTGGATATTCATGTTTTTTAAAACCTCTTACTCTTTAAGTTTTAGACACCTTTTACCCTAATTCCTAATTTATTTATAACTTTAGGGTTATTGAGGTTTGTGACCGTATGAGCCTAAAGCTGAACATAATTAAATGTTTATTTTATGCATATGAATTCAAAATTAAATGTTACTATAATAAAATTTTACAATACCCCTCATTTTTTAAGTCTAGGCACCCAAAGGCATAGGGGCGTAAAAGTCAAGGCCGTAGCACTAAAAAATAAACAAACAGCTTCGCTTTGTATAGCCTTGAATTTTTAAGCTCCGCTGGCTACCTTAGCCGATAGCGGTAAAATGAAATTTACCTTCTCATTTTGGCATCGGGTGTACTTGCATGAATGCCTCTGTGTCCTTAGGGTGCTTTGCCTCCATGTACTTAAAGTAAGAGAGTTGCCAATTGGAAGTTCTATTATAATAATCAAAATTATCTACAAAACCTTTTACCTCGGTAAACCTGCTATAAAAGTAGACCGATACGCCAGTTGAAATTAAAATAACAGATAGTAAAGCAACCAACATGAAACGAACCCCGGCATTCAGGTGCTTATGCTCATAGGTATACTGGTTCTTTAAAATGATTTCTTTCGGAATTTCTATACTCT
>CAITEP010000012.1 GCA_903891475.1 uncultured Mucilaginibacter sp. | reverse complement strand
TAATCCAGCTCATGTTTATCGTCGCAAATATTATTGCTGGCAAGTTGCACTCCTGCAGAGCTTGTTTCTCCTTATATCTGCTTGGGCTAGTTAGCAATTTTTCTAATCATTTCCACCAACTATTTTTGTCATCATTACCAATAATGTTAAACTTTACAATTTCCTCGAATTTTGAAATTATAGCAACGTATCGTTCCAATCGCGTATGGTATAAGTTTTTATCAAACCCTCCAAAATAAAAGGATCTTCGGTTACAAATTGTTCAGCCGATTCACGATTGTTAAAAATGGCCATATTTCCTCTATCGTTAAACGGCCCAATTCCTACCACCACGCCTTGAGCAATATACTTATCAACAATCTCTTTATGACGCGGGTAAACAGCCATTACTGTTTCCATGGATGCGCCCGATGATTCACCAATAACTACAGTTTTCAATTTATTATTAGAAATTTTTTTGTATTAATTTGGTTGATTATTATGTTTTTTTGAAACTAAGATATCGATTTAAATCAAATATGCAATTTTCCAAATTACCTTAATTATGCTAAAGTTTTTGTAGCTATATTTTTCTTCCACCAATTGTATACACCCAGAAAAATAATTATAGCAACTAAAAAATATATCCAAGAATCAAGAGGACAATTTAAATCTCCGTCATCATCTCCATCGCAAGGTGGTTCGTTGTTTTCATCTGGATCAGAATAACCATGAGGCCCAAACAACAAAATATTCATGATCCCTTTCAAAAAAAAGAATCCTAGTTTAACGGTACTTATTTTCACAGGCATTACGTTTTTAATTCAAGTATTAATTCATTTTTCTTCTTCCACCAATGGTATATTCCTAAAAATATAATTATTGCAATTAATACATATACCCAGGTATCAATAGGGCAATCTTCGGTAGGGTCTTCATCTCCGCAACCAAAATCGCCTTGAGCAAATAATTTTGATGGGGCTAAAAATAAAATATTGATTACTCCTATTAATAGCAGCATCCTTAACTTAAATAGATGTTTCTTCATTATTTGGTAGATTATAATTAGGAGACAATCAATATTTAATTGCCTCCTTGTACATTAATTTTTTATAAAAGTTGATTTACCTAAAATATTTCCATTATTGGTTTTGATATGAACAATATAAATGCCAGGTTTTAGCGTACTTAAATTGATATTCAAGAAGTTAATTGTTGAATTATTTTCCGAAATCAATACGCCTAAGGTGTTATAAATAGAAACAGTGTAGGAGCCCGAGGGTTTGGTAATTAATCCGCTAAAATCAAACAAAACATTATCAACTACCGGGTTAGGGAATATCCCCAAAGCATTTGGTGTTGATAATAAGCCATATTTAATGGTAACAGGTGTTGAATAAGAAACAGCACCATTTATATTATTTTGAGCTAAACGGTAGGTATTTTCGCCAGTGCTTGCAGATGGATCGTTAATCGTATAACTACCTGTTCCGTTACTTTGCAAAGTATCAATTGTTAAATAATTATTATTCGCTAAATTCAGTTTCTGTATACCAAAGCCTGTAAAATCTCCTTCGTTTTTGGTTTGCCAGTTTAAGGTGATTGTACTTTTAGTTTTTGCCGCGTTAAAGGCCAATAATTGGTATGGTTTTCTTTGTAACGAGAGGATAAACCTATTTGGGCCATAAGTAGTGGTATCAGCATTTACAATACTAAAACTATAGCCTTTACCGGCAACTAAATCAACAGAATCTTTCTTATTATTATCAATCAAATAAACATTCATTAGCGATTGATCGATATTGGCGATGTCAGAAAGTTGGAGGCTGTAAGTGCCATCAGTAGTGGCTTTTACATACAATTTTATCTTTTTACCTGTTACATAATCTCCCATGCCATTAATTCCAACCCGGGCACCATCAGCAGTATAACTCGATAGAAATATCTTTAACCCCAGACCATCAAAATCCAGCGCATCGCCTTTGCCAAACTTATCATCCCATTTTTTATTAAAATATATGCCAGTTTCACGCGTGTTTAAGCTATCTTGTTTCAACATAATATGAATACTAGAAACATCAATACCTTGTGAATTCGAGATTACTTTTAGGGAGTTGTTGTTTTGAAAAATATTTGATCCACCTGTAACAGCCAACAAACCTGGTGGTTTAGAGGAGGAAGTTAGCAAAGTGGTATCATACACCTTTTGGCTTTCATGAAAGGTTAGGGTTTGATTCGCGTCAATGGCGGTTACAAAAAATCCTTGTCCGCTGGCTATGTACCTTGATGCCGCGCTACTTGATTTTGTTTCAATTTCGCCATCCCAGCCATAAATAACATACCCATGTGGAGCTACATCGTTTAATTCGGCAAAGGAGGTAAAAGTAGGGTTGTCATTATGAACCAATCGCAAATCAATGGTTGCAGGGTAGGGGTTACCTACCAAATTTGTTCCCGGATAAAATACATTTGGGTTTAGTGCTGAGGTGGTATATGATAATTTATTACTTGTTGGTGCAAACCAAGGGTACACATCAATATCCCCTTGATTTATATAACCGTAAAAGGTAGCTATGGCACTATCAGGTGGTACACTGGCTGATAAGCTGGTGCGCGTGTTTGAACCTACGTAGTAAACACCCAATCCATTACCTACTGGAATTTGCGCATTATCAGCAGTTACAGATGCTCCTTTTGAGGTGGTTATCCTGTCAACTGATGGGTTATTATGTAATTCATTATATATGGTTGCTGGATATATTGATGTGATCCCAGCATATTTACTGGCTGTAAAAGAAGTTAATTCATTAGATGGATCATACGTTTCATTATATAAATATAGTAAAGGGTTATTATTATGAAAGGTGAAACCTGTTCCAGAACCTCCGGTTGCCAGCCCGTTGGAAGTAACTCCGGTAGTATCAAAACCATAGCCTTTATAGCTTGGATAACTAAAAGTTTGATTTAAATAGCTATAGTCAATATAATTTTGCGCATCATATGAGGTTGCTGGGTATGGAGAAGTACTGTTAACCGGTGATGAAACCAATCGATAGCCTCTGTAATTGGAAGAATTATTTCCGGTAAAGTATCGTTGTACTTTAAATTGACCGGAGAATCCATTGGATTCTGATGATTCATATACGTACGCGCTATTATCCTTATCTGAATTTAAAATAAAATAGCCCTTACGATAACTAGATTCTCCTATATTTTGGTTAACACTCAAAACTTCAGAATTTGTTCCGGTAGCCTCCGTTCTTGATTTTGGACCTAAAATAAAATATGCGGTATTTCCGGATCCATTGGTAGCGTTTAATAAATTACTGCTATAACCCGACAGGAATATTTTTGTACTACCCAGTGCAAAGAAAAAGCCATTATTTTCAATAGAGTGTAATGAATAAATTCCGTAATAATAATTTACTCCACCACCACAATTAAAGCTAGAGCCTATACAAATGAATTTTGACCATGATTCATTTAAAATTTGAGAATTTGTTCCATCCAGATTAAACGTACTTCCATTATCATTGAAAGTTCCATAATTGTCTATTTGGTTTGCTAGGCTCGAACTTTCGCTAATATTATATGAAAAATTAAATGTTGATGCTGAGGAATTGATGGTTCCGTCATTTTCAATATAGGCTATGTTGTAATTATTATCATAACTCATGGTTATTTGAGAGCTTTCATTAACATTGAGTATACAATTTGTTTGGACAAGTAAATAAGTAGCCAATGTAATATTGCTACTATTAGTCAGTGTGCCCGTAGCACCACTATCTATAACTAAAGTATCTAATTGCGCTATACTGCCATTTAAGGTAAAATTGCCAGTACTGTAAATGCCAGATAAGGTTAAAATACCCGATGTAAATTGCAAGGCACTTTTTGAAATAATTCGGGTATAGTTTGCGATAAATGTATTATTTGAATTACCTTCAATTAAGTTAGTTGAAGTACCCGTAGATCCTCCGACTATTATACTGCTAAGGTTTACGTTAGTGCCCGAAGGAATGGTTACCGTATTGCTTTTATTGTTATTAAAAATAACTATTGAACCGTCGGTAGGAACTGTACCTGTATTCCAGTTTTTTCCGGTGTTCCAATTATTATCGCCACCACCGCCTGTCCAAATAAAATTATTGTTTACCGCAAGGTTTAAAATGAAAGAACTACTTCCACCTAAATTATTGGCAGATATGGTATAATCTGTTGCAGCTTTGATAACTGTTGGTGTTCCGGTGATATTACCGGTTGAGGTATCAAAGCTTAATCCGGTAGGTAGTGCCGGACTTATAGCATATCCTGTAATTAATATTTTTCGAATACGGTTGTTATTAAAATCTGAAACATACAAGTTACCTGAAGCATCGGCAGCAACGCTATAAGGATTGCTAAACGAAGCTCCGGTGCCTATGCCATCATAAGGTTCGCCTGAATTATTTCCTGCTAATGTTGTTACTACACCAGTCGGGGTAATTTTTCGAATTCGGTTGTTGGTATAATCGGCTACGTATACATTACCTGCTGCATCCAAACTAACACCCACCGGATCATTGAAACTTGCGGCAGTTCCGGTGCCATCCGCAAAGCCAGGTGTGCCGCTACCTGCCAATGTGGTTACTACACCAGATGGGGTAATTTTGCGAATACGATTGTTAGAATCATCCGCAACATAAACATTTCCTGTGGCATCGGTAGCCACTCCATATGGATTATTAAAACTAGCCGCTGCACCTGTGCCATCGGCAAATCCTGCTGTACCACTTCCTGCCAATGTGGTTACCACACCCGAGGGGGTAATTTTACGAATTCTGTGGCTAAGTTCATCTGCTACATATACGTTTCCTGAAGCATCCGTAGCTACTCCTACAGGAAAAGAAAATTTTGCGGCAGTGCCTGTACCATCAGCGTACCCATAAGTACTTCCTGCCAGTGTGGTTACCACACCACCTGGCGTAATTTTACGAATTCGGTTATTCCCTTGATCCGCCACATATACATTCCCAGCCGCATCAGTAGCTATTCCCCAGGGGTTATTAAAACTAGCAGCAGTACCAGTACCATCCGCAAATCCTGCAATACCGCTTCCGGCAAAGGTAGTAACCACACCTGCCGGTGTAATTTTACGAATTCGGTTATTACCATTATCCACAACATATATGTTCCCTGCCAAATCGGTGGCTACGCCAATTGGATTAAAAAAACTAGCACCGGTGCCCGTACCGTCTACATAGCCTCTAGAATTTCCTGCAAAAGTACTTACCTGCGAATATGAATTCGCAGGTACCGAACCACCGGTATTGCTTGGACTTAAGGTGCTAATTGGTTTATTTAGCCTATAATTCTGAGGGCTTGTATAGCTAATAACAGGCGCCGGTACATTTACCGCTAGGGTAATGTTTGCTGTGCTGCTACCTGCCAAATTATAAGCAGTAATGGTATAACTGGTAGCCACACTGCTTGCTGTTGGGTTTCCGCTTATGGTACCTGTTGTTGGGTCGAAGCTTAAACCGGCGGGTAGGGCCGGACTAATTGAATAGCCTGTAAGAACAATCTTACGAACCAAGGTACTAATATTTTCAGTAACAAAGAGATTTCCTTTTCCATCTACCGTTAGGCCAACCGGCACATCAAAGGTTGCCGCGCTGCCTAATCCGTTGTTGGTACCATATGTTCCATTACCAGCAAGTGTACTCACAATGCCTGCAGGGGTAATTTTTCTAATCCTTGAATTAAAGTAATCACCCACATAAAGGTTTCCTAACGGGTCAAAAGCTAAACAAATTGGGTAATGAAAACTCGCTGTTGTAGCATCTCCATCTGTATTTCCTTGTGCCCCAGTGCCTGCGAAGGTAGTTACCACCCCTCCAGTTGTAATTTTACGAATTAGGTTGTTACCGCCATCGGCAACATAAATATTTCCTGAAGCATCAACCGCAACGCCTTCAGGATCACTAAAGCTTGCCCCGGTGCCTGTGCCATTGCCGCTTCCAGCCGATCCACTTCCTGCAAGCGTGGTAACCACCCCGGCAGGTGTAATCTTTCTGATTAGATTGTTGTTATTATCTGCAACATATATATTTCCTGAAACATCGGTCGCCAAGCTTGCCGGTGAATTAAAGGTTGCTGCTGTTCCGGTTCCGTTGGTGTTACCACCGTAACCTGCTCCTGCAAGTGTACTAACGGTGCCATCGGTCGCTATTTTACGAATTAAAACATTATTCAGTTCACCAACATAAATATTACCTATAGGATCTAAAGCCAAGGAAATAGGCTTATTAAAACTTGCGGTCGTTGTGGTTCCATTTGAATTACCAGCAGGACCTGTTCCTGCAAACGTAGTTACGGTGGCATCTGGTGCAATTTTTCGGATAAGGTTATTTGGAGGTGTATTTGAAATAGTATTGGCGTTGGTAAGGTATAAATTACCCGCGGCATCATGTCCAATACCATATGGTAAACTGAAACTGGCTGCCGTGCCTACACCATCGGTAACACCTGTGGTGCCACTTCCTGCAAAAGTACTTACCAATCCATAAGAAGTTGCAGGAACAGCTCCGCCACTATTAGTTGGGCTAATATTTGAAATGGAGGTACCTACGGTAAAAACCTGGCCAACCGGATAACTGATAATTGGTGCTGTTACATAAGTAAAACCAGCTAATGAACCAGTTCCCGCGTTTGTAACCGTAACTGCACCACTAGTTCCCGATGCAACTACTGCTGAAATTACATTATTTGATATTACAGTATAGCTTTGGGCATTTGTACCTCCAAATTTTACCGCGGCAGCCCCGGTGGTACCACTAAATCCGCTACCAACTATGGTAACGGTAGTCCCAGTACCGGCGGTAGTAGGAAAAAATGAGTTAACAGTTGTAACAAATGCGATGTACTTTGTCTTATTGGTTTTAGATGAATTTTTACTAAATGCTAAAACTTTTGGGTCCGCACTCTTATTTATAGGAACGGTTGCAAAGGAAAAACCTGAATTTAAAAGTAATACCGGCAAGCTATAACGAAGTATAATATTGAGCCAGTTTTTTACATAATTTTTTAGGTAGAATTTTAATTGCATATGATGTTCTTTTGGTAGATTTATAATGAAATATAAAAATTAGAACTAAATTTATTTTATGGTATATAAAATTGCTTAAAAAAATTTACAAACAATTTTTAACCCTAATTTTAGAGCTATAAACAAGTAGAAAACCAATTGGAAATTTCATCAATAATTTCATTTTAAAAATATTATCCTAAATCCGGATACTATTTCCGTGTGGTCTTCGTTATTTATTTGATTTAAAAATTTTATTGTAGGTAAATGCAATTAAATTTTTTAATTTCTAAATTTTTATCAATTAGCCGCCTCATGCGCAAAGCTATATTGAATAAGTTAGCCTAAAAGAGTAAAAATACTTGTGAAAATAAATACGTATTTATACTTATTTTAAGATCTTTTCAATTAGAGTTTCCTTTAATATGTCATCATAAATTAGTAGTGTTATTTAGTCAATGTGCTAAATTCTTATCCTTTATATAATGTTTTTATTAACACTAAAAAATAGGTTAATTCATTGAATTACAAGCACTTTTTACACCAACTTATTGGAAAATATATATAAAAAAAACATTAAGTTGTATTACTAAAACATTAATATTTAATCCTTTACAAAAAATGAGTATATGTACGTTTAAAACTAAAACATAGAAAAGCTGAGGAATTTTGATAAAAATCTTTTATTGAATCTCAGGAGAAAAATGGCTTTTAGCCAGTATTATAAATTTTGGTGTTTTAAGTGGTAATTTTTTCAGGTAATTTTTAGCAGGTGGGCTTTACCAAAATATAAGTTCCTAATTTTGTCTTAAAATAAAAACTGTGCAATTTTCAATACCTTCAAATTAAAAAATAAATTATAAAATCCTAAAAAATTTATAGCAGATTTTCTAAAATTTCAAGCCTTTTTCGTACCCTAAATTATAATTTCACCACAATTTGATGGGTTTCAATTATAATTTCAAAGATTTAAATTATACTTTATTATAATATAATTATAATTTCAAGGGTCAAAACTATAGTTTGGCAGGGCTTTTGAGGTTATACTTTTTGGCTCCCTAACATTTGTTCGGTCTCAATTTTTTTCTGTAATTCTAAAATTGCGCCAATTAAAGCCTCGGGGCGTGGGGGGCAACCTTGTACATATACATCAACCGGGATAATCCGATCTACGCCTTTCACTACATGGTAGCCGTGTTGCCAATACGGGCCGCCGCAGTTGGAGCAGGAGCCCATTGAAATTACGTATTTAGGTTCGGGCATTTGCTCGTACAGGCGTTTTATTCGCTCCGCCATTTTAAAGGTGACGGTGCCTGCTATAATAATGACATCAGCCTGACGGGCGGACGGGCGTGGGAAAACGCCGTAACGGTCTAAATCATAAGTAGATGCGAAGGCACCCATAAACTCGATGGCGCAACAAGCAATCCCAAAACTCAAGGGCCATAAGGATGACAAACGCGACCAGTTGAGCAGGTCGTTCATTTTGGTGATTATCACACCCCCATTTTCGCTCATTACATCGTTATTCATTGGCAGGTTTTTTAAAGGCTGGTTTAAATTTTAGTTTGGGCGCGGTTGATAGAACTTCTGATTTAACTACTTCTTTTTCAGAAGCTTCGGTTGTTTTTGATGTTTCCATGCTAAAGGGTTTTACCTTAAAATTACCTTGCTCCGTATTTAATAGCTCATATAGGTTTTGTGGTACTTTAGCGTCTGTTACGGGTATTATAGGGTTTGGTTTTATCCAATCCAAATCGCCTTTTACCCAAACATAGGCCAGGCCAAGTATCAGTATCCCTAAAAAAATAAACATCTCTGTCAAAGCAAACCAGCCCCATCTATGGTCCTGCGCTATCAAATCATGGTTACCAAATACCACCGCCCATGGGAAAATAAACACCATCTCTACATCAAACAACAAAAAAATAAGTGCTATTACATAAAAACGAGAATTAAAGGGTAGCCAGGCATTACCGGTAGGCTCTTCGCCACACTCGTACGAAGTCAGTTTTTCGGGATTTGGATGATGTGGTGCCACTAACTTATTGATAGCGAACGCGAAACCAACCATTACAATTCCGATAATTAAAAAGATGAATATCTTTCCAAATTCTGATATTTGCGACACTTCGTCCATGGCTACAAAATTAACAAAACATTCACACTTCGACGCAATAATTATTGGTGGGGGTGCCTGCGGACTGATGTGCGCGGTTCAAGCCGGGTTTTTAGGCAAACGTACCCTAATCCTCGAAAAAAATGAACAGGCTGGCGCGAAAATATTGATTAGCGGCGGTGGGCGTTGTAATTATACCAACCTGTTTACTACCAACCAGCAATTTATTTCGGAGAACGAACACTTCTGTAAATCAACCCTTTCGCAATGGACGGTGGAGGATACCATTTCGTTTTTCGAGACTTATGGCATTATTGGCAAGGAAAAAACGCTGGGTCAATTATTCCCGATTACCGACAAGGCAAAGGATATTGTGAATGTATTTATAAACCTTTGTAACGAACTGCAACAGGAAATTATTTATAGTGCCGAAGTAACCGAAGTGGAACAGATGGAAGGTGGCTATATATTAAGGTATAGTAAATTAGGTGAAAGTGTTGAATTGTTTGCACCTAAGGTGGTGATAGCCGCAGGAGGTTTGCCCATACCAAAAATGGGGGCTACCGATTTTGGCTTAAGGGTTGCACGTAAATTTAACCTTGCAATTAGTCCCACAGCTCCAGCATTGGTACCGCTTACCATTACCGGGAAAGATCAGCCTTGGTTCGAGAAATTATCAGGTAATAGTCTTTTTTGCCGTGTTTGGAATGAGAGAGCCAGTTTTGAAGAAAATATTTTATTTACCCATTGGGGATTGAGTGGTCCTGCCATTTTGCAAATATCCTCCTATTGGAAACCGGGCGAATACATATATACAGATTTGCTGCCAGGGCAAAACATTGGCGAGCTATTGCAAACCGAAAAACTGAAGAATGGTAAAAAAATGCTCATCGCTTATTTGGCAACCTTATTTACACGCAAGTTTGCGGAGGCTTTGAGCGATTATTTGCCGGTTGATAAAAATTTGGCATCATTAAATAAAGTAGACCTTGAAAATATTGAGGACTTGATTCATCATTTTGCTATAAAGCCAGCTGGCGATAAAGGCTATGATAAGGCCGAGGTAATGCGAGGCGGTGTGAGCACACATGAGTTATCCTCAAAAAAATTGGAGGCTATTAAATATCCGGGTTTATTTTTTGGTGGCGAATGTGTGGATGTTACAGGTTGGCTGGGAGGTTATAATTTTCAATGGGCATGGGCTTGCGGGTACGTAATAGCCCAATCAATTTGATAATAAAACGTTTAAGTAATTGATTGTCAATATTTTAAAATTAATTAAGCGAAGGATCGACGGGGAAATTTACGATATGGGCGAAACGTTTTCCTAATTTTACTACCTGGTTGCGCCATAGGTTGGTTTCGGTTTCACAAAAAATAGCATTTTTGTTTAATTTATTGGTTACCAGCCAACTATCTTCCTGAATTTCGTTTTCTAACTGCTTATAATCCCAACCAGAATAACCAGAGAAAAACCTGATTTCTTGACTATTTAGGGCATATGTGGTAATTAACTGTTTAACGGTATCAAAATCGCCACCCCAAAATACGCCTTCTGTTACTTCAATACCATCGTTTATTTTTTCGGGACAGCAATGGATAAAGTGGAGTGTTTCATTTTCAACCGGACCGCCAATAAAAACCGGAATTTCAGAATAGGGGAGGTCGGGTAATAAATCGCCCAGCAAATACTCGCTTAAGTGGTTCAAAACAAAGCCCATTGTGCCAGCTTCGGCATATTCCGTCACCAAAATAACCGCCCGTTTAAATGGGTCGGGCATAAAAGGTTCGGCTATTAAACCGCACCCTGTATTTAATGGTATGGTATTAAGCATGGCTATAAATTTTGTTCAATATACAAATTTCAGATGTTTTTAAAATAATTAACGCCAAAATTAAAGTAGTATGTTAATCCTGAAACCAATTGATTTCATTATTTTGAAAAAACGTTTTTCCGTTAAACTTATTTTAGCCCCCTGAGCGAATCATAATTAAATTCCCACCTGATTGTAAATACCAAGGGCTTATAATTAATTGCAGGGGAATTTAAACGGTATTTAAACGGTTTAAAATTGAACATTAACTCACTAACTACAATGCAACCTTAAAACCCGCGCCAAAATACCTACGGTTATCGGTTATGTTTGAACTGTTATTTTGTAAAATATTCCGGCCGTTTATATAAACTTCCGCATAATTTAGTTTTGCAATTTTAAGTCGCTCTCCAACATAGAGGTTTTGTAATGAAAAGGAATTGTTGTCGAGTGGAACAGTACGAGTATCTAAGGTAAGATTTAGGTTATATAGGTTATAATTTCTGTCGCCAATTTGATATAGCAAGTCTAATCCCGCAAAAAAGGTTTTATAATTAAAACGGTTAGTAAATCCACCACTCCAACGATACCCTTTAGATAAATTATTGACGTAGTATTGATCCGTAAAATTATTGGTATTATTTATATCATCATGCATCTTGATTTGTAATTGTGTTTGTGATACATTGAATCCCATTCTCCAATTTATTTTGTTCGATTTTAAAGTATAATTTAATCCAATCCTATTGGTTATTATTTTATCATCATAATAATTGGGAGTTTGATAAGTATTATATCCATAAAGATCATATAGATAATCAAGCACATAACCTAATGTTTTATAATATCGATCTTCAAAACTATAATCTAAAATTAAATTTTGACCAACTTTTAATTCAGCACCAATTTGAAAATTGTTGTAGGAATTATACGGATTTGCTGGTGAACTATATATGTTGTTTTTAAATCCGTCTGAGCTTCCTAATTGAAAATTGGTGTTAGCTGGCGAGGCATTAGGTGTATTAAAATCAACCAACGTAGTATAATAATCTGCTAAAAGCTGACTTTGGCGAGAAAAAGACCCGAAAATCTTAAACTCATCATTATTGATACCAAAAAGCTTACCGGCGTATAAGGTTGCAGTTACAAAGGGGAAAAGTTTGTCAACATTATTATTTGAAATAAAATCTTTGTTGGAGTTAAGCAGGTTGACAAACCCCATTTGAATATTAAACCCCCCTTTATGATAGAAACTTATAGTTGGTGTGATAAAATATAGCTGAAAATGAATATTATTACCACCATAGCTTGTTTGAATATTGCTTTGGTTATAGAAACTGCTTGTGAAATTTGTTAGATAGTTTGTTGTAACTGTATTAAATAAAGTTGAATCGGTAAAATTCCGATAAGAAAAATTGACGGCAGCATCCAAATTCAAGTTTTTCCAGCTTTTATGGTAATTTAAATTGTCTTTAATTAATAAATTATTTAGTGATCCTGTGTATTTGGCTATGGTAGTAAATGAACTATCTTGGTCATTATAAACTGCCGTTGTATTGTAAAAAAAGTCTTCACTATAATTAAAGTGGTTCTCAGAAATGGTGAAAGTGTTACTAAAATCATTATTAAATTTGGTATTTAAAGATAAATTCAAGTTAAATACATGTTCGTTAATTTTATCTGAAAAATTTGTGGTAGAAGATGAAAGATAAGGTGGATATATGAATGTTGTATTATTTATAAATGCAGAATTTTGCTCTTCATTATAGGTTTGGGGTAAATAATTAATTCTCAAATTAAAAGTATTACCACTACCTAAATTGGCTTTTAAATAGGCATTTAGCTTTATACGATTCAAATTGGAGGAAAAGTTTGAATTATTTGTTTCATTCGCATTTTGTAAATCATTGTAGTTTCCATTAACTGATGGGAAAGCATCTCTCTGATAATCAACTGAAATACCTAAGCTCAAGTTTTTGTAATTCTTATATCCTCTTATATAAAATTGGTTGTAAAAACTAGTGGTAGAGGTTTCATAATAGCTGTTTATTGGTTTTCGAAAATTTATTAAACTAGTTTGTCCATTTATTTCTAAACCTTGTTTACCCGGGCATGAGGTTTTTAATTTTATAAGTACCATTTGTTGGTCGGCATTTGATCCTCCGGCCAGTGCTAAAGCGTTTTGCACCAAGGTTATTTCCTCAATATCATAAATGCTATAGGCATTTACATCGGTAATAATACTGCCATCAACTACATAAATTAATGAGGAAGCATTGCTATAAGTGCCATATAACCAAACATTGATGGCATCTGCAAGGTTTGTAAATTGGTAATGTTCCAAATCACTCCCCTTAATGGTAATGCTTTGGGTAAACTCTTTTTTTACCGAAACTCTACCTAAATCATAGCTACTGCTATCGGTTTGCGCTAGGGTTATTGTTGAAAATAATAGAAATATAGCTATAAGGGTGGTTATAGGTTTAAACATAAAATGGATAAGATTTAATAATTTTTAAATACTAAACTCAAACGTAAGAAAATTATTTTCATTATTGAAATAAACAAAAATTCCAAGTACGTATTTAAGTATTGGCAACATTAAAAACCCAAAAAGAAATACCTTTGCCGCGATGGACTATTTTAAAAAGCTGACGGATTTATTGAAAATGGAACGAGAGGCCGATAAGGAGGCTTATCTGAAACAAACAGCAAATTCATCAGTTGCCGAGCGTAGGGCAGCCGGATTGGTTTGGTATCCGATTTCCATCATGGGGACAGAACCTAGCCGAGGCGATTATCTGACAGTTTCGGTAGAGCGCCCTAGTCATCAAGATATAACTCATCAATTAAGGTTTGGCGCGCAAGCGGTGCTATTCTCAAACCACAACACGCAAACAGATAGGGTAGAAGGCATTATCAGTTACCAATATAACAACCAGCTTAAAATAAATATTTATACGGATGAGCTGCCCGATTGGAGCAAAAACGGCAAATTAGGTGTCGAACTTTTATTTGACGATAATACCTATGATGATATGTTTGTCGCCCTAAAAACAGCCGAATTTTTATATAAAACCGAAAAAGAGGGTAATATTGTTAAAGTTTTAACAGGCTTAAAGGCACCAACTTTTAATAAAACTTTGGTATCTAAAACATTTGATGGCTTAAATCATATTCAGCAATCCGCTGTAAATAACATATTAGCCGCAAATGAATTGGCCATTATACACGGCCCGCCGGGTACTGGTAAAACAACCACTTTGGTAAAAGCAATTGGTCAAATAGCCGCAATTGAACAGGTTTTGGTAGTAGCACCTAGTAATGCCGCGGTTGATTTATTAAGCGAAAAGCTATCAAAAGATGGGTTGAGGGTGCTTAGGATAGGCAACCCGGTAAGGATTTCGGATAGTTTGACGGAGCTAACCCTCGATTACCAAACCAATATGCACCCCTATATGAAGGAGTGTAAAAAACTAAAAAAACAAGCCTCGGAGTATAAAAACCTGGCGCATAAGTATAAGCGTAGCTTTGGTAAAGCCGAACGCGACCAGCGCAAAGCCTTATTTGACGAAGCCCATAAAATAATGAAAGAGGTATCCAAAGCCGAAGAATTTGTGGTGAATGATTTAGTGGAAAAGGCCCAGGTAATTACAGCAACCTTAGCCGGTTCTAACCATTACACCATAAAACACCTTAAATTCAATACCGTTTTTATTGATGAGGCTGGCCAGGCACTGGAACCAGCTTGTTGGATTCCGATACTTAAAGCCCAAAAAGTGGTATTGACAGGCGATCATTGTCAGCTTCCACCTACCATTAAATCAAAAGATGCCGGTAAATTAGGTTTCAATGATACCCTGTTAGAAAAATGTGTGTTGCTTTATCCTGAGGCGGTTACCCTGCTCAATTTGCAATACCGTATGAATAGTAGCATTATGGAATACCCCTCAAAAGTATTCTATAATTCAACCTTAACAGCGCATCCTACGGTCGCAAACAGACTTTTATTGGAGGACAATACACCATTTACTTTTATTGATACTGCTGGAAGTGGCTATCAGGAAAAACTGGAAGGTACCAGCACCACCAACCCAGATGAGGCTGTTTTTTTATTCAATTACCTCAATAAATTGGTTGAAAAAATAAAATCAGGCAGTTCTGAAGCCGATTTTCCAACCATAGCTGTTATTTCCCCATATCGGGAACAAATCCGTTTGCTAAAGGAGCAATTGGTAAATACACCCGATTTGAAGGAATTTGAACCATACATCAGCATAAACACCATTGATAGCTTTCAAGGGCAGGAGCGAGATTTGGTGGTAATAAGCTTAGTGCGTAGCAATTCGAATGGCGATATAGGTTTTCTGGCCGATATCAGGCGCATGAACGTGGCTATTACCAGGGCTAAGAAAAAGTTAGTTTTGATAGGCGATAGTGCCACTTTAGGCAAGCTCACCTTTTATGAGGGCTTAATTACCTATGCCGAAAGTGTAAATGGCTATAAAAGTGTATGGGAGTTTATGGAAAAATGAGATTATTCCTTAAATTTTAAACTCACTTTTTTCAAATTCCCCGCTACATAGCCCATCCAAAATAGTAAAATAGGCATCATTACATCCAATTGTCGGGGGTAGGCACTCAAAGCGCCACTGAGTAAGAAATAGATTCCGCTTAGCATTAATAAGAACTTGACAGGGGTTATTAGCCTTCGCCAATTAAAAAAAGTGATGATGAGTGCCAAAACACTACCCCACAATATCAAAGAACCCGTTAAAATATTCCTAATTATGGCCGCATCCTGAAATGAATAGGAATATGGAAAATTAAAAAGCATCCGCGAACAATTTGAAAAATAGTTACTTAAAAACTTTAAAGGCGACTTTTTAATGTTATTAATAGCCGCTTTTTTGAATAGCGCATCCTGTTCCAATTCGTTATGTTTTAGTATAAAGGATAATTCTTTATTATGATTTTTTTTTAAAATAGCCGCAACCTCAGCAGATGGAAACAGATTTGGATATTGGCTATTTGATAAATCGGGCAATTTCCAGTCGCCATATTCATTTTGGTAAGGGCTGCTCATCCAATACAGGCTCATTCCACCCGAATTGCCCCAATAAAACAGCTTATTGGTGAGTTGATAGGTATAAAACAAATATGGAACTGTAACCATAAAGGCGATAAAAAGGATTAAAACAGGCTTTAAATGAAGTTCCCATTGTTTTTTGAAAAGTAACCTAATCAAACAAATTAGCAAGCCTATTAAAATTACATACCCGAATATGATTTTGGTTAAAACCAAATAACCCAAAAGTAAACCAGCAGTTACCCCATACCATTTTTTTTGGTTGATATTGTAAATAAGTATAATGTATGCAAATATTGATATTAAGAATATGGTCAAAGCTTCGGTATAGAGTATAGGTAAAATAGCTTGAGTATTGGGATAGATTGCCAATAACAACCCCGCGATGGTGGCTATTTTAAAGTTTGAGACGATTAATAACGACTTATGCAGAAACACAATAGCCAAGTACAAAAACAGTGCGTTTATGAGGGTTATATACAAGGCCGGTACATGTAAAGCTACAAATAGTACTAAAAATAAGGGATAACCGGGCCCGTTCCATAAATTGATATGCGGCATAGGTGGTGAGTAAAAACCATGCAATAGGTTTTTAGCGAATTCCCAATAACGTATTTCGTCGCCATAAAGCTTTGGCCATTTATTGATGGTGATGAAATAGCAATAAAAAATGAGAAATGGTGAAAATATCAAGAAAGGATTGTGTACATATTTTCTAACCATATTTAAAATTCAGGCTGTATTATTTGCCTAAGTTATAACATTTTCAATTGATTGCTAAGGATTAAAGATATTTTGGTATATAGGAAACGTAAATATCAATTTAATCCAAATCCTTTAAATACTTTTAAAATTCTGTCAGTTATTACTTCATAGCCTTTATCAGAAGGGTGCAAGCCATCAAAAGTAAGTTTTTGAGCATCTAGCGGGTATGGGTACTCATCAGTTTTAGGGTTGAATGGAACGTTTATATAACTTGGGTAGGCATAATTTTGATAGGTACCTGTTTCTGGGTTTTTCAATCGCTTAAAATTTATTAAGTCTTTTATAGCTAATTGCCCATCATTATAAAGGTCAACCAGTTCAAAATTTTCTGATTTAGCTATAGTTACTATAGCATTGGCAACTTCTTCCAAAGTCTGCTCGGCTTTGGGTTTATAACTTCCGTAAGCATTATTTTGAAAGTCAAAAATATGCACAAAATCGGCACGTTGCATGGGGGTAATTAGCACAATATGCGCGTTTGGGTTCAATTTACGCAACTTATTAGTGATAATTCTGAACGCTCCATAAATGGTTTTTGCCCCGGTATTGTTTTGATAATCAGTAAAAGCACCTATTTTATTACCGCTCCACCAATCGTTGGTGCCTAAAAATACTGTATAAATATCCGCCTTTTCTAAGCCAAGACTATCAATTTTTTGGGCAATCATTACTGATGTCCAGCCATTAAAGCCCTTATTTACATATTTAACAGATGGCAATTTATCGCAAACCATACTCATATAGCCTTTGGTTATACGGTTATTGGTTTCATCCGGGTGGTCGTTCAAATAGGTAATCGAGTCGCCTATGGCAACCCATTTTAATTTGCTAGACCTAAACGAAAAACCTAACAATGCCATTACAATAATTAAAAATGCTTTTTTCATACCTTTTGTTATTGACTAAGTATAAAGTTCATTCAAAATAACCTTAGGGAACCAAAAAGAAATACACCAGATAGGAAATAATGCTACCTAATACCACCAAAAGCAAGCCGTTAAGCCGTTTCTTTTTCATGAAACATATCATGATAATTCCCGTAAGGGAAACCAAACACATAAAAATAGCCGCCAAATCAATCAAAACCGACCATTTTTTCCCAGTATCCCTACCTTTATGCAAATCATTTAAAACAGCCACAAAGCCTTGCATGGTTTCGGTTAGTTTGTAGGTCCCCGTTTTTCTATCGATAAAAGCATCAGCGGCATACCCTGGCCCTTTAAATGAGACGGTATACTGCGAATCATCAATAACAAAATCGCTCACTGCGCCGTTTACATGGCAATTTTTTCTCAAAAATTCAACAATTTCAAGCTTTGGCACCAAAACTGTATCCTTCACATTTACCCATTTAAGAGGTATTGAGCCCGAAAATTTCTTAATTTTTTCCTTTCCATCAAACCAATCGGCATGGTTTAAGGTTAAGCCAGTAACCGCGAAAAAAAACACGATAAAAAAGCTCAACATCGACAGGTATATATGCAACCAACGAGAAAACCCAGCCAAACTCTTTTTAAAACCAAACTTTTGGTTCTTATTTTTACGAGAAACAGCTCCTTGGTTATGGCCTATATTATTGTCCATCACTCTTTTTGCCGTAGTTTAAGCTAACCGATGCCACTTCCACGTTTCCCGCAAGGGTAACAGGCTGCACCTTTTTGGTAAAATCAAATTCCTGCTGCATTAATTGGTGGGTGCCATGCTCGCGAGCCACCTCAATCATAATGGTATAGGTGCCATTTTTAACAAGTTCACCTTTATCGTCTTTGCCATCCCATTTAATGGTGTATTTACCTGCTGGTCTGGTTGCGCTGGTGGTGGAGCTTACATTGCTGCTCGTATTATTAAATTCAGCGTAATAAGCCTCGTACCAAGCAGGCATATCGTCTAAATATTTGGTTTTATTATACCAAAGGGTGATGTTGCGCACAGGTTTTTTCTTTTTATCAACCACCCATATGGCAACATAGGGGCGGTGTACCCGCATGCCTTCAATTTGGTTCAATTCAAGGTTAATGGTAAGCTCATAGCTCGGATCCCAAGTTTTATCACCTACATGCGCAATAGTTGGCTTCTTTATTTCAGGTATTTCATAAGTTGCCCAATTATCGCTTTTTATAATTTCACCTTTGCTCGTCATAATCATATACGCGACATCAGCATAGCCTGCTGCCAATGCCTTACTTTCATCAGGACTTAACACATTAAAAGCTGTTGCCAAAGCGCCTGCATCAGTCGCATTATTGGAAATAACGGTAGCGCTAATGATATCATCCGCGGGCATTCCTGTACGAGGGTCAACTATATGTGAATACCATTTGCCGTTTATCAACTCGCCTCGCCTGTAATTGCCACTGGTAGCCACTGCCTTACCTTTTATATTAAGCCTAGCTATTGGCGCGTCATTTTCGGCATCGGCTTTCGGGTTGCTCACGGCCACCAGTTCCTCATGATTTCCCCGAATGACCATATCACCGCCTATGTTCATCACCACACCATTAATTCCCTGACTAGCCATTACTTTATCAACCGCTTTGTTAATAATATAGCTTTTAGCGAAGGAATTAAGCATTAGTGGGACATCATCCAACCTTATCGCGGTTTGATTTGCCGAATTTAGCACCCAATGCTGTTGCTTTACCTTTGATACAGCAGTAGCAATTTCTTCATTACTAGGTTCTTTTCCTGTTTTTGAAGCGTTTTTCCAAACTTTGCCAACTACTTCGGCTGAAGCATCGAGCGCGCCATTGGTTTTTTTACGCCATTCATCAAACAAACTCAATACTTCAAAAAGCTCTGCCGAAATTTTTGTTTCCTTTTTCTCACCAGTCAGCCACCTGCTAAACTCACTGGTTTTATCATAACCGCTTAATATTTTGTTGAGTCGGTCAATCTCTTCCATAGCCAAGCCCTCTCCAATAGTGGCCCTTTCTTCTGATGTTGCCGCTACTTTTAGTTCATAGGAGGTTCCTAAAACGTTTTCATAATCATAAATGTAAACTTTAGTTTTTGTTGGGGATGATGACTTGGCACTGCAAAGCAATATCAATAAAAGGATAGAAATGGTTGATTTTAGCGTAACTTTCATAGCGAATGCGATATATTATTCCGTATTGTTTTATAATTTAACAACTATAATTGGTAAATTATTGTTTGCCAATATACCAAAACCTGAATTTTAAACAGAAAAATTTTCAAAAAATTAGGGGTTAAAAGTCAAATAGGGGCTTGTAATTAAAATTATAGCTTTAATTACCTGTACCCATAAAATGTTGCGTAATTTGGGTCTTCAAATAAAATGTCAGTCGAAACTATCAAAAATGCTTTCCCGCACGAGCCAACTCCGCAGCAGTTGGAGCTTTTTACCATGTTAGAAAAATTTTTAACAAATGGTGATGGGGATGAGTGTTTTATTTTAAGAGGTTACGCGGGTACTGGCAAAACTACCGTTTTAGGCGCATTGGTGAAGGCATTGCGTAGTTATAACCTAAAATCTGTTTTATTGGCACCAACCGGTAGAGCCGCGAAGGTAATCACCAACTATGCGGGACGAAAGGCTTTTACCATCCACAAGCGCATTTACCGTAAAAAAACGGCTTTTAATGTAGATGAAGGTTTTTTATTGGGCGATAATTTGGCCGAGAACACCCTATTTATAGTGGATGAAGCATCCATGATATCCGATGAGATAGGCATCAACCATAAGGCTTCCTTATTGTTCGATTTGATAAACTACGTGTACAATACCAAAAATTGTAGGTTAATGCTGGTTGGCGATACCGCCCAATTGCCTCCTGTGGGTAGTGATGATAGTCCGGCTTTGAATGCTAAGCTAATGAAAACCAAGTTTGGTCTAAACGTTTTCCATTTTGAATTGACCGATGTATTGCGTCAGCAAAAAGAATCGGGAATATTGTTTAATGTGACTAAAGTGAGGGAAACCATTAGGCGAAACAAAGGCCAAATGCCCCAAATTACTACCAAGGGCTACACAGATATGTACCGAATGGGGGGCGATATGCTGGAAGAGGGATTAAACTATGCCTATAATAAATATGGGCATGATAATACCTTGATTATTTGCCGTTCCAACAAAAACGCCAATGCTTACAACCGGCAAATTAGAGGGCGAATATTGTACCGGGAGGAGGAACTGACAGGTGGCGACCAAGTAATGGTGGTAAAAAACAATTACTTTTGGATGCAGGAACAAGAGGAGGGAAGCACTGGTTTTATAGCCAATGGCGACATTGCCAGTATAAAAAAGGTACGAAGGTTGGAAACCATGTACGGCTTTCAGTTTGCTGATGTGCAGTTGGAATTTACCGATTACGCCGAAGACCCAATATTGGATTGTAAGGTAATGCTGGATACTCTGTATACAGAAGCCCCAGCCTTACCACCCGAAGACCAAAAGCGTTTTTATACCGAGGTAATGAAGGATTATGAACACTTGCCGAATAAAAAAGCGAGATGGGAGCAACTTAAACTAAACCCCTATTACAATGCCCTGCAAATAAAGTTTGCCTATGCCATTACCTGCCATAAGGCCCAAGGCGGACAATGGGACGCGGTTTTTGTAGACCAAGGCTACCTGACCGAAGAGATGGTAAACACCGACTTTCTACGTTGGTTTTACACCGCCTGCACCCGATCTACTAAGGAACTGTTTTTAGTAAACTTTAATAAAAAGTTTTTTACTAAAGATGGTGAATAGCTATTGCTAGCTCACCACTTACTAAAAATTCACTATTCACTAACTCACTCACCACTCCCAACTCACCATTCACCAACTCGCCAAAAAAATCAATGCCCAATCAAAGTATGTTCAATTTGCTCTAATGATTTTCCCTTGGTTTCGGGCATTAGTTTCCAAACAAAAAGCAACTGTAGTACCATCATTGCGGTAAAAAAGGCGAAAGTGTTACCACCACCTAATTTGTCGGTTATGAGAGGGAATGAAAAAGCGATAATGGTAGCCATCACCCAATGTGTAAGACTGCCTAAGGTTTGACCCTTTGCACGCACCTGATTTGGGAAAATTTCGGAAATAAATACCCATATAACCGCTCCTTGAGAGAAAGCGAAAAAGGCTATGTAAAACAACAGATAGGCTGTTACGTAATAACCGCTAAAACTTTTGGTATAAAATGAATAAGCTACCAAACCTAAAGTCAATATCAAGCCAAATGAACCGATGAGCATCAGTTTTTTACGCCCCATGCTATCAATAAACCAAATGGCCAACATGGTAAATATAAAATTCACCAAACCAATTCCGGCAGTTGATAGGAGCGAGGCACTTTTGCCAAGACCAGTCATTTCGAAAATACGAGGCGCGTAATAAATAATGGCATTGATACCTGATACCTGATTAAAAAACGCGAATAATATGGCTAAAATTGCCGGAAAACGATATCGTTTACTAAATAGTTCCGCGCCTTCAGGATCTTTAGCATCTTCGGTGTTACTATTTACAATACTTTCAAGGTCTTGCTCAAATCCTTCGGGGTTAATAATTTTTAATATGGAGGTGGCTTTATCTGCTTGCCCTTTTTGTAAAAGCAACCAACGTGGACTTTCAGGTACCAACCTAAGTAATATCAAAAACAGAAAGGAAGGTATGGCTTGTATGCCAAGCATATAACGCCAAGAATCATGAAAACTTTGACCAATCAGATAATTGGAGAAGTAGGAGATTAAAATTCCAAATACAATATTGAATTGAAACAAGACCACCAAACGCCCCCTAGCAGCGGCTGGCGAAATCTCAGAAATATAAATTGGTGCTATAACCGATGAAGCCCCAACACCCAAGCCGCCTAAAAACCTAAGTATCATAAACAAATACCAATTGGTTGCTAAAGCGGTACCTAAGGCAGAGAAAAGAAATATCAGTGCGATTAAAATAAGGGCTTTTTTTCGGCCTAATGAATCGGCTGGTATACGACCAAGAAAAGCGCCTGTTACAGTGCCAATTAAGGCTATTGAAATGGTTAAACCGTGTTGCAAATCGTTCAGTTTCCAGTAAACTTGTATCGATTGCTCAGCTCCCGAAATAACAGCGGTATCAAACCCGAATAAAAACCCACCCATTGCTACTATGACAGACCATAGTATAACTTTCTTTTGAATCATTGTAAATAGTTAATAATTGGTAGCCAAATATAAGTTTTAAACTTAAAGCTGGTTAAATTTATAAAAGAATTATGATTTTATTTTATTGCAAGCACAAAATATACCTAAGTAAAAATGGTAGGTTATAACGAAACCCCTCTTTTCCAAGGTATAAAATCATCCTGACCATGCCTTACCGTCGCTACTGTTATTTCGCCACTGGCAACTTTTATAACATAATCCAAAATCCTTGCACCTGCTTGTTCTATTGTTTCATCACCTGTTATAATACTTCCAGTATCAATATCCATAATATCGTGCATTCGGTTAAATAATTGAGTATTAGTGGCTATTTTTACAACCGGGGCTATTGGGTTTCCCGTTGGTGTACCTAATCCGGTAGTAAATAATACAATATTCGCGCCCGCAGCCACCTCAGCTGATGTTGATTCAACATCATTACCAGGTGTGCATAGTAAATTAAGTCCGCTTCTTGTTACTTTTTCAGGATAATCCAACACATCGGTTATTGGCGAAGTACCCCCTTTTTTTGCAGCTCCTGCCGATTTGATGGCATCGGTAATCAAACCATCCTTGATATTGCCGGGTGATGGGTTCATGTCAAATCCTGAACCTACAGCCTCGGCACTGTTGCTATAAGCCTGCATTAATAAGGAGAAACGCTCGGCAATTGAGTTATCCACACAACGGTCGCTCAAGTTTTGTTCAACACCGCAAAGCTCCGGGAATTCCGACAATATGACCGTACCGCCCAAAGCCACTAATAAATCGGAAGTATACCCTATGGCCGGATTTGCGGATATACCCGAAAACCCATCAGAGCCACCACATTCCAAACCGATACAAAGTTTGCTAAGCGGAGCAGGTTCACGTTTACATTTATTGGCCTCCACCAAGCCAACAAAAGTTTGTTTGATTGCATGAGATAACAGTTCAGCTTCGGTACCCGTTTTTTGTTGGTCGAGGATAAACAAAGGCTTTTTAAAATCAGGTGTCCTTTTCTTGATTTCGGCTTGTAACATGCTAACTTGGGCGTGTTGGCATCCTAGACTTAACACTGTTGCCCCCGCGACGTTAGGATGGGTAATATAGCCAGCCAATAAAGCGCATAAAGCCTGAGAATCATCTCTTGTGCCGCCACAGCCCATGGCATGGGTCAAAAATTTAACACCATCTACATTAGTAAATAATCGTTCGGCTTGTGGGTTATCCTCTTGTTGTCCGATTTCCATCTGCAAAATTTCTTCTACAGATGCCCCTGTTTTGTATAAATCAATCAGTGATTTTGCTTGTTGTTGATAATTATTATTTCTTCCGTAACCAAGTTGGTTCACCAAGGCCTCTCGCATCACCTCCAAATTTCGGTTTTCGCAAAAAACCATGGGTACAACAATCCAATAGTTGGCGGTACCTACACTGCCATCGTGCCTGTGATAGCCATTAAAAGTTAGCCCTTTCCATTTTGAAAAATCGGGTTTGTTCCAATGGGTATTTCTTTCGCCCACTGAATAACTGCTTGCAGCATGTTTTAGGTTGGTGGTGGTTAATCGATGTCCTTTTTTAATTGCCGAAGTTGTTTTACCAACCAAAACGCCATACATATAAACGGGAGCATCTTCGGCTAAATCTACTGCGGCAAACTTATGTTTGGCGGCTATGTTTTCCTTTATTTCGAATGATTCGCTCTCAAAAACAGGGCTATCGCCTGCTTTTAAATCAACCAAAGCCACAATAGCATTGTCATCAGGGTGAATTTTTAGAATGGTATTCTTCATATAACTTAGTGGTACTAATTACGGCAAATAATATATAAAAACGATGGTTTGTAAATGAATTATTAAACCATTACTCATTAATATGATAGAAGGTGTTTGCATTACCTCCAAAAATTTGACTTTGTTCGTTTTGAGTGAAGGACTTAAAGTAATCGCTTATAATTTCAACCACTTGTTGATACCTGCCAGCAACATTACATACAGGCCAATCAGAGCCAAACATTAACCTATTAATTCCAAAGGCTTCCACATCAACATCTAAATAAGGTGTAAAATCATCCGGCTTCCAATTATTCCAATTTGCTTCGGTTACCATTCCCGATAGTTTGCAATAAACGTTTTCAAATTTTGCCATCTGCTCCATGTTGTTTTTCCACGTGGCAATGTCTTTATTTTTAATATCCGGTTTTGCCAAATGGTTGATAACAAAAGGCTGGTCGGGAAAATTGGCGACAAAAGTTTTTGTATAGGTAAGCTGGTCTGGGTAAATTAAAATATCATAGGTTAGGTTATAATGCTTTAGCTTACTTATTCCTTTCAAAAAGGCTGGTCTCAACATAAAATCCCGCTGGGCTTCCCCCTGTAATATATGTCTGATTCCTTTAAATTTTTTAAATTGACTATAATATGCCAGTTTTTCGTCCAAATTATCAGCTTGTAAGTCAAGCCATCCAACTACCCCCTTTATAAATGAATTTACCTCAGCATTCATTAATTGAAAATCGTTCTCCGCTTCCGATTGGTCCGATTGTACTGTGATACAACCATCAAACCCCGCTGATCTTAAAATCGGACTTAAGTCTTCGGGCAAAAAGTCATTTCTAAGAATTTGTAAATCATCATTAATCCAGCTATCCCTAACCGGGTTATATTTCCAAAAGTGTTGATGCGCGTCAATTTTTAACATTTAATGCAAGCTTTTATTGAAAACAGTATTTATGTTGGTCTTTTAAATTCTAGAATGATTTTTCTAAAATGAAATTTGAATAAACAATAATAAATAAATTTCTATCCAAATCATTATTACCCCTATTTTACATATAACCTTAACCGCAAGAAATTAATTAGGTTTATAGTTGCTATTAAAAATTCAAACATTACTTTTGTGAATAACCTCAAAAACAGGTAATCATTATTTTTAAGCACTAATTTTTAAATTTTAATGTTATTTAATTCCTTTGAATTTTTTCTATTTGTTCCTGTTGTTTTCACCCTTTATTGGTTTTTTTTTAATAAGTCTCTTACCCTTCAAAATTTACTTCTTTTAGTTGCCAGTTGTTTTTTTTATGGTTGGTTTAGCTGGAAATTTTTAATCCTATTAATTGCCTGTATTTTTTTAGATTTTTTATACGGTTTCGGCGTAAACTCGATTAATAAACGAAAATCCAAAACATACCTCATTTTAAGTGTGCTAAATAATTTAAGCATCCTCTTTGTTTTTAAATATTATGATTTTTTCGCGGTTGAATTTCAACGAACTTTTGAATTGGTTGGTATACACTTAAATATATCACTTTTAAATATTGCCTTGCCGGTAGGGGTTTCATTTTACACCTTTCACGGAATGTCGTATGTTTTTGATATTTACAGAGGAATAAGAAAGCCGGTAAGTAACTTTATTGAATATGCGGTTTTTGTGGCGTTTTTCCCTTTATTGGTAGCTGGTCCAATTGAAAGGGCTAACCATTTATTACCACAAGTACAATCAAAAAGAATCTTCAAATACCAACAAGCGGTAGAAGGATGCAGGTTAATATTGTGGGGGATGTTTAAAAAAGTGGTAATTGCCGATAGCCTGGCTTTGATTGTTGATGATATATTTGATCATTACCCCCATCATAGTTCCTTTACCTTAATTTTAGCCGCTATTGGTTTTAGCTTTCAAATTTATTGTGATTTTAGTGGATATTCGGATATTGCTATAGGCACGGGAAAATTATTCGGATTTGAATTGCTTAGCAACTTTAGGTTTCCTTACTTTTCAAGAGATATCGCTGAGTTTTGGAGAAGATGGCATATTTCACTCTCATCCTGGTTTAAAGATTATTTATATATACCCCTCGGAGGTTCAAAAAATGGTAAGTTAATAGCCATCAGGAATACAATTATAATTTTTTTGGTAAGTGGGTTTTGGCATGGTGCAAGTTGGAACTATTTGGTATGGGGTGGTATTCACGCCATGGCTTTTTTACCCTTATTAATATCTAACAAAAACAGAAAACATGTTAATGAAATTGTCGCGAACGATGGTAAATTGCCTACTTGGACTGAGCTTTTACAAATTCTGAGCACATTTGCTTTTGTAACCTTTGCTTGGATTTTTTTCAGGATGCATAGTCTGACATCGGCGCTGGATTATATTAAAAGCATATTCACCAATTTTAATAATTTAAAAGAAGTTTTAATTTACAGATGGATAGTTTTTTATGTACTAATTGTTCTAATTGCTGATTGGTACTTTAGAAAAGATGAACGAATATTAAAAATCCCTAAGCTTCCAAGGTTAATACGAATTGTTGTTTATGCTGCAATTACCATATTAATATTCAGCCTTTTGGCTAAGATGCCAAAACAATCATTTATATATTTTCAATTTTAAGATTAAATGAAAGTTTTCTTAATTAAAACAGCTCAATATACCGCACTAATCGCGTTGTTTTTTATTGTTTTATTAATAATGCCTTATACACCTAGATTTAAGAAGCAACTTCTTTTTGCTAAAATTGATAAGGATATACTTCTTAAAACTACAAAAAGTCCAAGAATAATTTTTATTGGTGGTTCAAACTTATGCTTCGGATTTAATAGCCAGATATTTGCTGATTCGCTCCATTTAAACCCAGTTAACACGGCAGTACATTTTGGAATAGGCATTGTTTTTATGCTCGATAATACACTGAAATATGTAAAAAAAGGTGACATTATTGTAATTGCCGAAGAATACGATCAATATTTTGATGATTTTGGTTATGGCACCTTGGGCGACAATATTTTTATTGCATCAACAGTAAATAACCCAATAGGTTTTATGAATTTACGACCTATTCAGCTCTATTATTCGGCAAAATATGTACCTAACTTGCTATTTACAAAATTGCAAATAAGGGATTACACAGACGTTGAAAGAGATAAGAATAATAACAATAATGTTTATTTACGTAGTGCCTTTAATAAATATGGAGATGCAATTGGTCATTATAACCAAAAAAACAGACCTTTTGTTCCAAGAAATTCGTTTGGCTCAAAATTCAACTACCAAATTATGGATGTTTTGAAGAGCTTTATTGATTCGGCGGAAAAAAAAGGGGCTGTATGTTATGTTTCTTTTCCTTCACTTCAATATAAAACCTATTTAAATTGTATTCATCAAATAAACCAGGTTGATAATGAGTTTAAGAAGTACCATCTAAAAGTTTTAGGTAACCCAAAAGAATTTACCTTTGGAGATGAATACATGTTTGATAATGTGTATCACCTTGATAAAAAGGGAGTTGATATACGGTCTCGCAACCTATATCTTGAACTTAAAAAGAAGTTAGCAAATTAGATTTTGGTAATTGAAACTGGCGAAAATTGAATGATGAACACTTATTCATAAAAATAAACCCTTTTAACCCTCTGCGATATATTTGTTAAAATTTCATAAGGGATAGTACCAATTTGAGCCGCTAAATCTTCAATTCGTAATTGGTCGTTAAAAACTATCACCTCATCGCCTTCTAATACATCCACATTGCTAACATCCAACATGCACATATCCATGGTAATATTACCCACTGTGGGGACTAATTTACCCTTAATAAGCATTTTACCTATACCATTGCCAAAAGCCCTTAAATAGCCATCGGCATAACCAATGCGCACCGTTGCTATTTTACCATCCTGCATTAAGCTGCCGCTACGGTTATAGCTGATTGTTTCTCCCCGTCTTATTTTTTTTACCTGCGAGATACTGGTTTTTAAACAGGCTATGGGTTGTAAATGATGTTCATTTTCAGGCATGGAAACATCAACGCCATATAACCCTATACCAAGCCGAACCATATCGTACTGCGCGTTTGGCCAACGCATAATGCCCGATGTATTACAAATATGTTTTATAACTTGATAGCCTAATGATTTTTCAATTTTGCCAATCGCTTTTTCAAATTTTTGAATTTGTTGTTCCGTAAAGGCATCATGTTTTGCCGAATCGCTCGCAACCAAATGCGAAAATATAGTCCGTACCTTTATGTAAGGGTTGCTTACTAATAAATCGCATAAAATATCAATCTCAAAATCTTCAAAACCTAAACGGTGCATACCGGTATCAATTTTTAGGTGTATTGGGTAATTGAGGATGTTGGCCTCTTTGGCAAATTTTATGTAATCATCCAATAATCCAAAGCTGTAAATTACAGGCTCTAGCTTAAATTCGGCTAATTTTTCAAAAGCGGTAACTTCAGGATTTAGTACCATGATGGGTAACTTAATGCCCGCATTTCTTAAGGAAACACCCTCGTCAATATAGGCCACCGCCAAATAATCAACCTTGTGGTATTGAAGTATATTGGCCAATTCAAAAGTACCGCTACCGTACGAGAAGGCTTTCACCATTGCCATTACTTTTACTCCTGACTTTAATTTTGAACGGTAAAAGTTTAGGTTATTGAGCATGGCATTCAAGTTGATTTCCATCACCGTTTCATGGGCTTTTTGAACCAATGCCTTGCTTATCCGTTCAAACTCAAAACTTCTCGAACCTTTTATTAAAATGGTTTCCTGCTTAAAGCCAACAGTGTTTAAATGCTGCAGCATTTCGGTTGTATTGGTATAAAAATGGGTTTCCGGCAAATCAAAGTATTCTTGATGCTTTACCAAATCTTCGCCAACACCAATAAACTTGTCAATTTTTTTCGCGCTAATTAGGTCTGCAACTTGCTTGTATAAAACATCAGCTGTTAAGCCCGATTGGTAAATATCCGACAATATCAACGAACGTTTTTTATATTGATTTTGCTGTATCAAAAAGTTTAATGCTATTTCTAATGATTGCACATCAGAATTGTACGAATCATCAATAATGGAGCAATCATTAATCCCGGTTTTAAGCTCAAGGCGCATGCTTACAGCGGTCAAGTGTTCTATGCGCTTATCAGCCTCCTTGGCACTATATCCCAATGCTAGTAAGGTGGCCCAGCAAACTATGGCATTTTCAACCGAGGCTTCATCCAAAAACGGAACAAGGCATTCAATTTCGGCTTCTTTATAAATGGCTCTTAAATAAAAATTATCGGCAATTACGGTGCGGTTAAATACAAATAAATCTGCTTCCTTATTTACCGTACTCCAAGTAAAGCATTGTTTCGCGTTGATGTTTTTTTTATATTGAACGTATAGGTTATGTTGGATTACTAATAATCTGCAATTATTAAAAAGTAGTAGTTTTTCGCGCACTTTTTGTTCGGGGTTTACAAAACCTTCATCATGCGCGGTACCCATATGGGTGAGTATCCCTATGGAGGGTTGAATAATGGCAGCTAGTTTCGCCATTTCGTTAGTGGTAGAAATTCCTGCCTCAAAAATCCCTAGGTCGTTTTTCTCGTTTATCTCCCAAACCGATAGCGGTACACCAATTTGCGAATTATAACTTTTAGGGTTACGTACAATATTTTTATCGGCGGCTAATAATTGGTATAGCCATTCCTTTACAATTGTTTTACCATTACTGCCGGTAATGCCTATTACCTCTAATTTGAATTTGCTGCGGTGACTGTTAGCAAGACTTTGCAAGGCAGCTAATACATTGGTAACTAGTAAAAAATTAGCGTCAGCAAAGGTTTCTGACGGTTTTTGGTCGACAACAAAATTACGAACCCCAGCGGCATAAGCCTCGGCAATAAATTCATGACCATTTCTCCGCCCGTTAAGCGCGAAAAACAGACCATGTGCACCATTATTTATTTTACGGCTATCGGTCAAGAGTCTTGTTATTTCATCATCTTTAACAATTTCCCCTTCGGCTTTAATCAGCTCTTTAATTTGAGTAATGGTATATGGAACGCCTAGCATGGTACGAATTTGCTTATATTTCTGCTAATAGAAGAATTTTAACGAATTTTGATTTTAATGGACGTAAAAATAACTGATGTTAAAGTGGCTTTAACAAAAGCTGCTCGTTATTGTGCTTATCAGGAACGCTCGCAACAGGAGGTTAGGGATAAATTGTATGAATGGGGCTTATGGCCCGAAGCAGTGGAAAACATAATTGTTGATTTAATTGCCGAGGGTTTTATTAACGAAGAGCGATTTGCCAACGCTTACGCAATCGGAAAGTTTAACCAAAAAGCTTGGGGCAAAATTAAAATAAAGCAAGGCCTTAAATTGAAAAGAGTGCCCGATGGTTTAATAAAAAAAGCTTTGCTAGCCATACCATACAACGACTATGTGCATACTCTCAATACCGTTTTAGCGAAAAAAGCTAAAACTTTGAACGAAAAGGATACCTATAAACTTAAATATAAGCTGCAACAATACGCGTTAAGCCGAGGTTTTGAGGGAGATTTAATTGCCGACGTTTTGAAAAACAATGAGTTATATAAATATTAAAAAAATTAATATTTTACATTTGCAGAATAGGGTTTTCTGTCTATATTTGCACTCCGCTAAAGCGAAAAAATAAAAAGCTTTGTTTTAGTGAATGTTCTTAAATAAGCGAAAGTAGCTCAGTTGGTAGAGCACGACCTTGCCAAGGTCGGGGTCGCGAGTTCGAATCTCGTCTTTCGCTCAAATCCCTTCCATCAAGAAGGGATTTATTTTTAAAAGGTTACCCCGCAAAATTTTTGCGCAAATCACCTGCCTGGGTGGTGGAACTGGTAGACACGCAGGACTTAAAATCCTGTTCCCGTCAAAGGAGTGCGGGTTCGATTCCCGCCCCAGGTACTTGAAACCGTCTTATTGGCTAAATAAGGCGGTTTTTTTTATAACTATATACAGAATTACATACACTATTTTACAAACAAATAGATTATTTGATTATTTTCGTAAACCAAAAAGTATCAAGTTAAAATGTTTATAGAGATATTTTTTGTTCCGCAAAAAGTTGTTGGCGATACTTTTGGGTATGAGTTTTTATCAAACTTAGCTGGAAAAAGCCTAGGAAAGTTTAATGCAAATATAATAATTGATTTTCAAGAATGTACATTTTTTGATGGAAACCTTTGTGCGGTTCTTGGAAACATACTACAATCATTAAAAGATAGGAACAATACCATTCAAATAATTAATTTATCAGGAAAGGTTAGAGGGGCTATGGGTAGGAATGGATTTCTAACAAATTTCGTTTCAAATATTAATGTTCCTGTGATTTACCATAATAGTATTCCCTACAGAAAATTTAAACTTGAAGATGAGAGTCATGCCAAAGACTTTTTTAAAGACCAATTATTTGGGAAACAGGATATGCCCCACATGAGTCCATTAGCCCAAAAAGAAATCATTAGAAATATTTTTGAAGTTTGTTTGAATGCAGTAACTCATGGAGGTTGTGAATATGTTTATTGTTGCGGTCAAGTATATTTAAGAAAAGTTCCAGCTAAGGCGTTAATTACATTTGCAGATTTAGGAAATTCAATAAAAGCAAACGTTAATAATTATTTAAGAAAAAATCTTACTGGAAACGAAGCAATTATGTGGGCATTAGCAGATGGGAATACCACTAAAACACAAGATATTCCTGGGGGTCTAGGGTTAAAATTACTTCAAAATCTGATTTATTTAAATAAGGGAAAGTTACAATTTGTTTCTGGAGATGGTTTTGTTGAAATAAAAGACGGTAACCCAACCTTTTTTAAATTAGATATAGATTTTCCCGGAACAATTGTTACTTTAGAACTATTGTTAAATGACCCCAATTTTTATTACTTAGGTGACGAAGATAAAGAATGGACTAATATTTTTTGATAATTTTGGAAAATGAAAATGTTAAATGTTAATATTAAGGAGCTTATAAACAGTGATACTGCACTCACTCCAGATACAGGTTCAATAGTATTTAGCCTCTTAGATAAAGCATTAATCTCTAAAGAAATTATAGAATTAGATTTTAATGGAATCGAAGTAATAACTTCGGCCTTTCTAAATGCTGCAATAGGCCAACTATATTCTAAATTTAAATCTGATGAATTAAATGAATATTTGAAAGTAAAAAATCTTGCAGTTGAGGATAGAGCTTTGCTTCGTAAGGTAATTTCAAGGGCAAAAGAATATTTTAATGACCAAAAAGCACTTAATGAACGATTTGATTCAGATTTCGAATAATGGCTAAAGTTATTAAATTAAAAGATTACGAACCCAAGGGTAGCCATCATATATTTTTAGACACAAATGTTTTAATTTATGCTTTTGCTCCAATAGCTAATTATAAGATTGAAATTCAAAAACAAATTACAAATTTTTTCACTACAGCAAAAACTGTAAAAACCTCATTATATGTAACATCTTTAGTATTATCGGAATATTATAATGTTTTATTTCAACATGATTTCAAACATTGGCAAAATCAATCTGAAAATATTGGGAAAAATGATTTAAAAATTGATTATCGTAAATCTTCTGAATACATCGAGAGTATAGAATCTATAAATGGAGGAATTAAAAATATATTGAAAATTGCATCGTCATTTCCAGATGATTTTAATGCAATTGATTTGAACAATGTCCTTAAATTGTTACCCCATGCCGATTTCAACGATTGCTATTTTTTAGAAATTGCAAAGCAAAAAGGATGGACAATATTAACTAGAGATAAAGATATTATAAACCATCCCTTTAGGGCAATTGATGTTATTACAATTTTGTAATGCCCTTTGGCGTTATATAAAATATATTTTCCTACTAAATCAATAAAAAACTTATGATAGTTATGCATAATAATTAAGGTTTAAAAATAATTATTTTAAAAATCCCTAATAATATAATTCCCGCTCTAGGTACAAAGCCCCAACAGGTGCTTGTTGTTTTAGCGAAATTCTCTCTTGAAACCTAAATTTTTATTTCTATAGCAACATTTTTAAAATCTCACTAGATTTATCTTACATTTATCCCACAATAACCATCTATAACTCCTCTATTCCCGTTTTATGAAAAGTTTCCTATTTTTCCTGTTTGCCACTTTTTTTTCAATTTCCGTATTGGCGCAGCTAAAGCCTGCAAGGCTATTTAACAACCATATGGTTTTGCAACGAAACCAGGATGTTCATGTTTGGGGCTGGGCCAATAAAAAGGCGGGGGTTACGGTAAACTTGAATGGGCAAACCATAAAGGTAAAGGCTGGCGAAGATGGTAGGTGGAAAGCTGTTTTAAAGCCAATGAAGGAAGGCGGGCCGTATGAAATGACTATTTCATCGGGCAAGGAAAAAATTACTTATAATGATGTAATGCTAGGCGAGGTTTGGATATGCTCAGGGCAATCTAACATGGAATTTCAGGTTAAAAATGCTTATGGTTATAGGCCGGAGCAAAAAGTGGCTGCTACCTTGCCTATCCGGCAGTTTCATGTGCCTAATAAAATAAGCTTAGAACCTGAGAAGGATTTGGCAAGCGGCGAATGGGTAAAGGCCGATACCAATACCGTTGGCGATTTTACTGCGGTTGGTTATTATTTCGCCAAAAAACTAACCCAAAATTTGCACGTAACAATCGGACTAATAAACACCAGTTGGGGTGGCACCCAGGTTGAAGATTGGATAAGTAAGGAAGCCATGTTTGCATCACCTGAATTGGGAGATGTTGCCAAAACATTACCTACCAATTGGGACGATTTAAAGCTGCGATTGGATAGGCAATTAAAAGAATATGCCTATAAAAAAGGTTCGGTAGTTTTATATACACCCGAAGAACTGGCTGCCCAACCTGCATCCTTTTTTGAAAACTGGCAAAAAGGTGTAGCACCCGGAGCATGGACATGGATGGGCAAGCTATATTCGTATCAGGGGCAAGGTTTTATGCAAAAAACTATCAAATTGGATAGCGCTTATGCCAAAAGTAAATCAACCATTCAATTAGGTAATACAGATGCGGATATTTTGGTTTATTTGAATGGAAAATTGGTGCAAAATGGCCCATTAACCAATAATTTTCAAATGGAAGTTCCGGTCGGATACTGGCATGGTGGAGAAAATAGTTTGTTGATAGACCTGAAGTCAAAACAAAAAAATCCTACTTGGATGGGAACAGGGATAAGTAGTGCAGTTACTGGCGACCTCAACATTCGTTTTGCTGATACCACCCTTAATATTGCAGATAATAACTGGCATACCATGCCCGATTTAAGCAAGCCCTACAGCTTTGATTTTTTGCCTAATAATACCGCCTCCATGCTTTTTAATACCATGATTAATCCGATTATTCCCTATGGCATAGCGGGTGCTATTTGGTATCAAGGGGAATCAAACGCGGATAGGGCGGTTCAATATGGTAAGAGCTTCCCTTTAATGATCAACGATTGGCGCGATAGGTGGAACCAGCAATTTCCATTTTTATTTGTTCAACTGTCCTCATACGGCACCATGCAAAGCAGTAATATAGGTAGCAATTGGGCCGAATTGAGAGAAGCGCAAAACCTTACCCTGCAACTTCCAAACACTGGTCTTGCCGTAACCACTGATATTGGTAACGCACTGGACATTCACCCAAAGGACAAGGCAAACGTAGGTTATAGATTGGCTTCGAAAGCTTTATCATTAACCTATCATTTATTGGAAAGCCCTCAATGTCCGTTATATAAATCAGTATCCTTTAGCAACAAGGGCGTTTTTGTTAGCTTTAGTTATGCTGATAATGGTTTAATGGTAAAGGATAAATATGGCTACATCAAAGGATTTGAATTGGCTGGACACGACCATAAATTTTATTACGCCCAAGCTACCATTGTAGAAGGTAACAAAATAAAGGTTTGGTGTAAAGAAGTTACCGACCCGATTGCGGTAAGGTATGCCTGGACAGATGCCCCAGTAGAAGCCAATCTATTTAACACAGAAGGCTTTCCGGTTAGTCCGTTTAGATCCGATGATTGGAAAGCAATAACCGAGGGGAAAGACTTTGAATAAGAGGCGTTTCTAATTTAGTTTAAACCGCTCACACCACCCGAAATTACAAATTTCATCATATCGGCAGCGCTTTTGTCGATATGTTTTACCTTGTCGGTAGAGATAATTACCACATGGCCAGCAAAGGAGTAGGAGTAAGGAAAATATACGGCCACCTCACCGGGCAAATTCAAGGATGATAAATCTTTTTGGACTAAAAACCCGATTTTTTTCAAACCAAATTCATTTACTTCCACCAAAACTGGCTCATTAAACTTTTTTTCTTCCCCAACAAAAGCCTCGGTTAAATCTTTGATGGAGGAATATAGAAACTTGAAGAGAGGTAATCTATTCAACCAACGATTGAACCATCTTTTAATAGGCTCGGTAATTACATTGGTAACTAAAACACCTGCAATTAAAATAATGAGCAATACGTTTAAAATTCCCAACCCAGGTATATATAAATGCTTCCCAGAGCTATCGCCAGGCCATATAATACCGCTTAAATTCAACGCGTTATCAATATAGGCTACCGCCCAATAAATCAAAAATATGGCAGCTCCCAATGGAACAACTACCAATAAACCCTTGATGAAATAGTTAAAAAATATTCTCAAAATCTTTTTCATAGTGGTAGGATAAAATTAAAAGCATTCAACTTTATAATGGTGTAAAGTTAATTTTTTACTTTTAAACATACTAAATGGGTAGGTATTGTTGATAAAAAAATCAAATTGAGGAATTTTTCGCGCTCATTGTTTAACAATCCTATACCTCTCATTATAATGCATAAACTAGGCCATAATTCCTGTTATTTATCCTATAAAATCCAAAACCTTTTTTATTTTTGCGATAAATACAGCTAAGTTGTATTTGCTATAATCAAGTCAAAATTGCCCTTACACATGAAATTAATATTTAAGCGCCTTTTTTTAGTAATTGCTCCATCAATTTTATTATTTAGTTGTGGAACAGTAAAGCCTTTGGCACCTGTTAGTTCCACAGTTGATATACCCAAAATTGTACAACCAGTTTCGAATGTGGAAGTACCGGTAACTGTTGATTTGAAAACTTATTTTAAACAAGCCGAAACTTCTGTTCCAAATAAATACGCCGATAGTAAACAACCTTGCGAAGGTTTGCGATATGCTTTTACTTTTTCTCGCACCCCGTTTGAGATTACTGGCAATAACAATGTTATTGGCTTAAAGTTTACTGGTAGTTATGGTTTTAATGTATCCTATTGTGCTAAATGTGCCGATTTATTTGGATCGGGCTCAAAATGTATAGTACCAACATTATCGGCTCAATGTGGTGTAGGCAATGAGCCTCCTCGCAGAATGGAAATTGCTTACCAAAGCACCATTAACGTAACACCCGATTATCATTTAAAATCAAAAACCATACTTTACCCAGCACCAAAACCTTTGGATAGGTGCAATGTTTTAATGGGAAATGTGGACGTGACCGACAAATTGATTGAATACATAACTGGACCATTGAATGATTTAGGTAAGCAAGTAGATGCCAAAGTAGCCGCATATAATGTTAAGCCAATTTTAGAACAATTATGGAAAAGCATTGCCGACGAAGTTAAATTGGGCGATGTTGGCTTTTTAAACGTAAATCCGCAAGCTGTAAGGTTAAGTAGCTTTAACTTAAATGGTTCATTATTAAGTTTTTCGGTTGGTTTATCGGCAAATCCTGTGGTAACAACTGTTAGTAATCCACATCCGCCAATTCCATTACCTAATTTAACTACTTATAACCCGGCAAAGGGTTTCAATATTTATTTAGATTTATTGGAGAATTACGACCATTTAACTACCATGGTAAACCAACAAGTGGCTGGGCAAACCTCCGAAGTTGCTGGCAATACCTTTATAGTTGACCATACCAAAGTATGGGGACTTGGTAAACAAATAGTAATGCAGATTGATTTTAAAGGTTCAAGTACGGGTACCATTTATTTGGTAGGCACACCGACTTATAATCAAACAACACATGAGCTATCATTTCCCGATTTAACATTCGATTTGCAAACAAAAGCTTGGATATTAAAAGCTGCCAAATGGATGTTTAACGAAAAAATAACCACCATGATTCGCCAAAAGGCTACTTATAACTTCACAAAATTCATTGCAGATAACAAAGCCAAATTACAAACTGAATTAAGTAAAGATTTAGGTAACAATGTACATTCGGATGTAACCATTCAGGATTTGGATATTATGGGAATTTATCCTACAACCGATAAATTGATTATCAGGACACTATCTAACGGTGATATCAAAATGAAGGTGGTGATGTAATGTTTGGGAATACTAGAATTCAGGAATAGAGGCTATTAATTTTTGGGTATAAGCTTCTTTAGGATGAAAATAAATATCTTTCGGATTTCCTGACTCTACTATTTCTCCTTTATTCATTACCATCATCCTATCCGAAATATGTTTAATTACGGCAAGGTCGTGCGATATAAAGAGATAGGTAAGGTTGAATTCGGCTTGTAATTCTCTCAGCAAGTTAAGTACTTGGGCTTGAACGGAAACATCTAAAGCCGAAACAGATTCATCGCAAATAATAAATTTTGGTTGCAATGCCAAAGCTCGGGCAATTACAATGCGTTGCCTTTGTCCGCCCGAAAATTCATGCGGGAATCGGTTGAAATGTGAAGGTAATAAGTTCACCCTATCTAAAAGCTCTAGTACCTTTTGTTTGCGTAATGTATCGTTTTCAAACACATGATGTACCTGTAATGGCTCCATAATGGCATCGCCAACAAGCATTCTGGGGTTTAAGGAAGAGTAAGGGTCTTGGAAGATGATTTGAATATCCTTCCTCATTTTCCGCAATTCCTGCTTATTAAGGGTCAATAAATTGGTGTCCTCAAAATTTATGCTACCACTGGTAGGTTCAATCAGCCTTAAAATACTGCGTCCTAAGGTGGTTTTACCACAGCCCGATTCGCCAACCAAGCCAAGGGTTTCACCGGGGTAAACATCAAAACTAACATCATTCACGGCCTTAACTACCTCTTTACGCTTTCCAAAAAATTGATTACCTACAGGAAACCAAGTATTCAAGTTTTTTATTTGCAGAATAGGGGTTTGGCTATATAATTTATCATGACGGGTCTCGATTTCCTTATCCGTATATTGATAAGAAATCCTTAAATTATCTATTACAGCCTGATTGTTTTCGGTAGGATTTAAGAAGTCCGCGATTACCGGGAGCTTTTTTAGTTGATATTTTGGGTCTGGTCGGCAGGCTAATAGACCTTTGGTGTAAGGATGCTGAGGATTAGCAAATAAATCATGAACCGGAGCGGCTTCGACTATTTCGCCTTTGTACATAACCAAAATTTGGTCTGCAATTTCTTTTACCACACCCAAATCATGCGAGATAAAAATCAAACTCATTTCTCGCTCTGCTTTGAGTTTTAAAAGTAAATTGATAATGGCTTTTTGAACGGTGACATCGAGCGCGGTGGTTGGTTCATCGGCTATTAATATTTCTGGTCCGCATGATAGTGCCATGGCTATCATTACCCTTTGTTTTTGCCCGCCTGATATTTGATGCGGGTAGCTATCAAAAATAGCTTCTGGTCGTGGTAGTTGCACCTCGTTAAAAAGCGCGATAGTTTTAGCTTTCGCGTCTTTTTTGTTTAAACCAAGATGCAGTTGTATGGCTTCGGTAACTTGCTTACCACAGGTAAATACTGGGTTTAAAGAAGTCATTGGTTCTTGAAAAACCATGGCAATTTGATGCCCGCGCACCTTATTCATTTCAGTGCCTGTTAAACTAAATAGATTGTTATTGCTCAATAAAGCTTCACCATATATCAGCGTTTTCTTTTCGTTCAATAGCCTCATTAAACTCAGGGCAGTTACAGATTTACCCGAACCCGATTCGCCAACTATGGCAATGGTTTCTCCTTTTTTTAGGATGAAATTTGTATTCTTTACTACCTCGTTTGTTTCGGTAGCTGTTTTAAACTTTATATTAAGATTGTTGACTTGAAGCATTATAAGGGTACTAGGGTAATAAGCTCATCGGCAATTAGTGCTTCACCCCGATAACGGCGTAGTAACTGTGCAGTGGCTACCACATCTTTTTGGCAATAGGCTGCAATTCGTTCCAATTGCTTATCAACCCAATAGGCTTTTGCCACCATGCTGCCATCAATATCATCCTTTGGGGTTGGTATGTTAAAAATAGCTGTAAGTAAACTCAGGGAGGTATAACTTTTATAATCACCAAATTTCCATAGCTCCATGGTATCCAAATGGTTTATTTCCCAAGGTTTTTTACCTGATATTTCCAGTTGTGCTGGTATTTTTAACCCATTTATGAGCATCCTACGGCATATATACGGAAAGTCGAACTCTTTACCATTGTGGGCGCATAAAATTAAGCTAAGCGGCTGATTGGCTAATAATGCCGAAAACTGCTCTAAAATTTCTGTTTCATTGTGTGAATAATATGATTTTACCCGCAAACCAATTTGTTTGGTGCCAGTAAAAATACCTACCGAAATGCAGATAATTTTTCCAAACTCGGCCCAAATACCTGCACGTTCATAAAACGTTGCCGCTGTTTCATCCTTGCGTTGGTATTGGGTTTTTTGATCCCATAATTTTTGAAAATGCTCCGGAACATTGTCAAATACAGCATATTGAGGCACTGTTTCAATGTCAATCACCAGTAAATTATGCAAGTCGTACTGCTCCAGCATGTATTTATCTCTTTTTGTTTGCCAATTTAATAAATTTTTAAGGATAAGGTTAAAGGATCACGTTTAAGTATATTTAATTCAACCTTTTAGTTTAATTCAAAATCATTTCGCCAATATCTCAAACTTTATATGCAATGTATTTCCATTAGCGTCAACTAGCGTCAAACTATGCTTCCCTGCAGGCGGATTTAATGCCATTTGATGAAAACTTTTTGTTTCACCTACGTATACATCATCCAAATGCCAAAAAATTTTCATACCCGAAATTCGGTGTGCCGCGTTAAAAATAACTTTGCCACGACTACCATCGGCCTCCAGCGGTATGTATATTTTGGCACCATCTTTCGGATATATTACTTCCATTGGTGCTGCACTCTCCCCCTGCAAACAATCGGGACGGAAAGGCGGTAAAACATGGTATTGGTAGTTTTTTGTTTTGTAATAATACTCCATAGCAGGGGGTAGTATAAACCAATTCTTATTTACGATTTGGTTGGGTGGAACACAATTACCACTAACTTGCCATTTACCATCCGCACTTACATGTACCAATTGATGGTAGGGGCAAACCTGTACCTTTAAGCCACTTTTTGGCACCCATTCCTCATTTACCTCATCACAATATTCACCTGCACGGTAGCCACTTTTGGCGCAAACTTTTATTTTTACCATTTCGTCAATGGGTTTTTCAAACCAATCGCGGGTAACCGGCAAAAGTCGGAATATTTCAAATAGGGCAGGGGCAGCGGTATTGATCCCGGTCAAATTTGGGCGACCCTCCCCATCTGTATTGCCTACCCAAACACCCACTACATACCTCGGACTAATTCCTATCGCCCATCCATCTCGAAAGCCAAAGCTGGTACCTGTTTTCCATGCTATGCGTTGCGATGAACTGAATTGCTGCCAAAGCATTTCTTCACCAGGGCGCATTACCTCTTCCATGGCTTGTAGGGTGTAGTAAATAGAACCGGCATCCAACAGGCCATTTTTTTGCAAATCAGGTTTGGGTTGCGGGGTTAAAGTATAAACAGGATTATGATAATCGGCCGGGTTGTATTTTCCGTTGTATTTATAATAATGATTGAGTACCCTAGCCATATCGGCATAAGCACCGCAAAGTTCCCATAAGGTATTTTCGCCACCTCCTAAAATAAGGGAAAGGCCATAGTAATCGGCTGGTTTTTTCAGGGTGGTGATACCTGCTTTATGCAGTAAATCATAAAACCGTTCATATTTGTACTGCTGTAGCATTTTAACCGCCGGGACGTTTAATGAACGCGATAATGCTCTTGAAGCAGGTACGGCACCATCATACCCTAAATCAAAATTTTCGGGATGATACCCGGCAATTTGGGTGGGAATATCGGGCATTAAGCTATTGGGCAATAACAATCCGTCGTGCAGCATGGCTGTGTAGAGAATGGGTTTTAAAGTACTACCTGGACTGCGAGGCGCATTCACCACATCTACATCACTCTCCATCGTACTATCCTCCGGGTGCGATATATTACCAGCATAGGCTAAGGTTGCTCCGGTTTCTACATCTAATACTACCGCCGCTATGTTATTAATATCATTGCCTTTTAGTAGCTGATGGTTACGCTCCAATAGCTCGTTCACCTGTTTTTGTAAACTTAGTTGGATGGTGCTTTTAATTCTGGTTGGCGTATTTGGATTGTTAGCATGGTCTACTTTAAATCCTTGCAGCAGGTGAGGAGCATAGGAAGGCAGCGGAACGGGACGGTCGGGTACGGGTTCAAGTTTAGCCAATTGAGCGGTGCTTGAATCAATAATATGTTGCTTAAATAGCTTATCGAGCAGTAGATTACGCTTTTTGAGTAAAATATTTCTGTTTTTACCCGGATGCACTAAGGATGGCGAGTTGGGCAATACGGCCATAGCCGCCATTTCGCCCCAACTTAGTTGTTCGGGGTCTCGACCAAAATAACGCCAAGAGGCCGCATCTAATCCAATAACATTGCTGCCAAAAGGGGCATTACTGGCATAAAGTGATAAAATCTCGTCTTTGTTATAACTAAATTCTAACCTCAACGCCATAAAAATTTCGGATAGCTTGTTCCAGATGTTTCTTTTATGCCGGGTAGCAAGCCTAATTACTTGCATAGTAATGGTGCTGCCCCCGCTAGTCACTTTTTTAGAGCGAAGGTTATGTTTGATGGCCCTGCCAAATGCCCATACGTCAAAACCCGGATGCTTTAAAAAGCGCTTATCCTCAAAAGCAATGATGCACTTTTTAAACTTTTCGGGTACATGTGCATTGGGAGGGAAACGCCATTGACCATCGGCCGCGATGGCTGCTCCCAGTAGCTTTCCGTTGGCATCATCAATAACGTAGGAGGTAGGGCTTTTAAATAATGGATTTGGCAAACAAAGCCAAAATAAAATACAAAAAATGAAAAAAAAGGCAATTAAAATTAGTATTTTTGGTTTTTTGATAAAGTTTTTAGCCCTTTTATATAATAATTGTACCATTAATTGAAATGACGATAGAAAAGTTATCAATAATTATTCCCGCCTATAACGAAGGTAACACCATTCATTTGATTTTGAATAAAATTAAAGCAGTTAATTTGATAAACAATATCAAAAAAGAGGTAATTATTGTAAACGACTGCTCATCTGATGACACTGAAAACGCTATTCTTACTTATCAAAAAAATAATCCCAATCTCGAAATAAAATATTATAAACATGAAGTTAACAGTGGTAAGGGTGCCGCCTTGCATACTGGCATTGCTAAAGCCACTGGCGACTATCTGGTAATTCAGGATGCCGATTTAGAATATGACCCGGAGGAATATAACGACCTGCTTAAACCGGTTTTTAATGGCTATGCCGATGTAGTTTATGGTTCCAGGTTTATGGGGAATAACCCGCACCGTATCCTTTTCTTTTGGCATTCCATCGGTAACCACATGCTTACATTTGCATCTAATTTGTTTAGTAACCTTAACCTGACTGATATGGAAACTTGTTACAAGCTATTTAATACCAAGCTGATACAATCCATCCACCTAACCGAAAAACGTTTTGGCTTTGAACCGGAGGTAACCCAAAAAATTGCCCGTCTGCCAAAAATTAGGATTTATGAGGTTGGCATATCCTATTACGGTCGTACCTATGAGGAAGGCAAAAAAATAGGCTGGAAAGACGGCGTTAGGGCTATTTACTGTATTTTGAAATATGGATTATTTAAAAGCTAAGATAGCAACTTGTATTTATGATAAAAACCCCGCCTTTTAATATGAACCTCAAAAGCGGGGTGTAAAATACATTATAGACTTTTTGCAAATTTGGGTTTGTTGCCAAGGTTAAATCCAACATTGCTATCAAACCTATGGTTATATATATCCTCTCTAAACTTGTTAAAATAATCAACTGTCATTAAATTTACTTGAAACTTATATTTATCGTGGTATTTAGCATATTTTGTTAATCTAGATTGAGAATAATCATCAAAATCTTCAGGTTTATAATTATTTAAGACATTGTTTTCAACTTTTTTACCATCAATCCAAAGGCCACAAAATTTGGGGTTTTTCCATTTTTCTATTTGAGCAGCATCTGGTTTTAGAGGTTTTAAAGAAATTGACAAATAGCTGAAATTTATATTTTGCTCTTTTTGTTGCTTCAAATTCATCTTTTTAAAAATGGGCTCTAGTATAGATTTATCATCATCACTTATCCTTGCTTCAATGATGTATTTTTTATCTTTATATATTTTATCCAGGTATTTTTGGACAATTCCAGCATACTTTTTTAACTCATCATCTGATACACCCTCCATTGTATGCGGATATTTAGGCATTGAATAATTTAATTTTTTTGTCTCCCTCAGATGCGTATTAGTTTCCTTTATGTTATTTTTAGTACCTACTTCAGTTTTTGAATTAGGTTCAGTTTGTGCTTCAGTTTTTTTACTAAATAACATGAATGCAGCTATCAAAATGGGTACTATGGCCAATTTGCTAAGTAATTGGGCCATTTTTGTGGTGGTTTTGGTCATCATAATTAATCGTTTTTTGGTTAGGGAATAAGTGAACTGGCTGCTTATTGATACATTTTTTGGTTGTGTCAATTTGCTGATTAAAAGGTTTTGATAAAGGTTTAGGTTGTTAGTATGTTGCAATACTGCCTCATCGGCAATAAATTCGTGGTTAGTTTGTATGGCTATTTTTAGAATTGGAATAATTGGGTTAAACCAGCAAAATAATTGAACCAATTCAATAAAAATAACATCGAGGGTATGCCATTGTTTAGCGTGAATAGTTTCGTGTTTTAAAATCTCAGGTTCTATGATAAGGTTTAGGTAATCAGCTTTTGGTAGTATGATATAGTTGAGAAAAGTATGAGGGGTTAAATTTTTACTAATCAAAACTATTTTATTTTGGTCGCTTTTAATTTTAAGGCCATTTTTAAGGGTTAATAGTATGGTTACCAAGTTTTTGATAAATCTGATAAGCAACAAACCCAAAACTGCTTCATAAACAAAAACCGGATAATTGACAGGCTCTTTAGTTACTTCAGCTTTTACATTAACCTTATCTATCTGCGCGACCGAATAGTCAGGAATGCTTTCCGTTACACTGCTTACAATATTTGGGGTAGGTATTGGAGCTTGGTAATGTTTGAAAGACAATAGGGGTATGGTATAGGAAAGCACAATTATAGCCAACAAATAAAACCTATTAAAAACAAAGGTTGTTTTATTGTATAAAAACAAATAATAAACCGCCAGCAATAGTGCCGAACAAAGGGTTGAGTTTATAAAATAAGTAATCATAGCTTTTTACGGTTTATTTCATTTTCAACAATTTCTTTCAATGCTTCCAATTCTTTGGTGCTCAGGTTGGTCTCCTTGGTAAAAAAGGAAGCGAATTGCATAGCCGAACTACCAAAAAAGTTCTTAATGAGGCCATTTACATGTTTTGAAAAATAATCGCTCTTTTTAACCAGCGCAAAATATTGGCGCGAATTGCCCATTAAATTATACCCAACAAAGCCCTTGTTTTGCATTCGTTTTAATAAAGTGGCAATGGTGGTAGGAGCAGGTTTAGGTTCGGGATAACTATCTATAATATCTTTCATATAGATGGTTTCATTTTCCCAAATCAAATCCATTAATTGTTCTTCGGCGTCTGTTAATTTCATATTCTCTATCTTTATAGAATCTACTCTACAAATGTAGAATAAAAAATAAATAAAAAGCAAAATTATTTTGTAAAATTTCTGTGGTAGCTATTTGCGTAGTATAATAGTAGAATTAACTATTTGATTTTTAATTGCTATAGATGATAACTTGGTTTTGAAAATAGGCTTAAAGTGACGTTACTCCTTCATCAAACTATCAACAAAAGTATTATAATTAGCTTTTTTTATGCCGATAATGGTTTCGATGGCTTTAGTTTTATAAGTACTTTTTTAACCTAATGCTTGAAGCTTTTACTTTAAGCATTAGGCATTTCTAAAATATTTTCTACTTCACCACTTCCACCCATTGCCCTTTTATCAATGCGCTAATAGCATGGTTATACATCGCTTCGCAATAAACCGCTGGCATATAATATTTACCAGCATAGGCGGCGTTTAGCATCACATAATAGGTTACCTCCTTGTTTTGCGGCAAACCAAAATAGGTGTATACACGGTCATCGCGTATATCCCTGTAATCAGATGCCGAAGGGGTAAAGGCATCTTCAGTTTCTGTCATCCTACTATTTAATATTTCCCAGCCTGATGGAAATATTTGGGTAAGTGCCATATTTTGATAATCGCTCCGTAAGCCCGGGTTTTTGATGGTTACCTTTGCTACAAAATCAGTTCCTTGGGTCAATTTCGTTGGGTCTAACTCCTTACCTGTTAGGGTAGCAAAGCTTACACTCATGCGTAAAACATCGGGGTTAATATTGGTGGTAATATCCTGACCAGATGATGGCTGCCCTTGCTGTATTAAACGGATATACGATTTATTACCGCCATTGTTTTTAATGCTTACCCTGCCTCCGCTGGCTGAAATGGCTGATTGCCATATATAAGAACCGGAATTTACGCCAGCTTTATTACTGCCAGCCTGATAATTAAATACCAACTTGGCACCGCTTTTATTTTTACCACAATATTTTGCTATTGACAGCAACGTATAGGCGGTAGTTTGGGTACTATACCAATCATCCTGCGAAAGTCGGCTCGCTACCGTGCGTAATAAGCCAGCAGCTTTTTGTTGCTGACCTAGTAAGGTCAAGGTTTCTAAAATCATGGCTTCATCCCTTAAATCGGAGCCAAAAGTACCGTACAAGCTATTGTATGGTTTTATGGTGAGAGGTAAGCCAGCTACCATTTGCAAACCAGTTTCGGGCTGACCAGCCATTTTATAAGCAGCCGCCAAACGCCAGCGTGCCTCAATACTCAGGTATTTAAACTCTTTTAAACGGTTCATGGCACCAAGTTCGGGTGCACGCGCCATTGCCAGTAGGTATAACCTGTAAGCTTGGGTCAAATCGGAACCATAAAAGCTGCGGGTATCAGGTGCCCAGGTCAACGCTTTTTGTTTTTGATAGGTTTTCCATTGCTCTAAAAAGCCCAATGGTAAACTATAGCCTTTAGCCTGTGCCTCTAACATAAAATGCCCTGCATAATTGGTACCCCATTCATCTGGTTCGCCGCCTCCTGGCCAGTAGGATAATCCGCCACCACTCACCTGAAAGCCGTTCAAGCGATTAATGGTAGCCTTGATATTGCGTTCGGCATCCGCTTTTTGGCGGTCTGTAAGGTCAAGCAATTGGTCTAAAAACAGTTGCGGAAATGCTGCGGAGGTAGTTTGCTCCACACAACCATAAGGGTATTCAATTAAGTAGTTTAAGCGCTTGCCTAGGTTAAGGGCAGGGATTGAACTAACCTCCAGTGTGGCTTTATTGGTGCCATTCACCCCAATTGCGGTATAGGATGGATTCCAACCTTCGCCCGGATTCAGTTCCTTTTCTAAAATTTTGGTAATAGGCGGGTTAGGGTTGCGCACATTGAGGGCAACGGTATATACGGCTGTTTCGTTACCACTTTTAGCGACTATTTTAACATTACCCACACCAACAAAGTCTTTCACGTTTAAGTCAAAAGTTACCAGTTGGTCGCCCGGCTTATCGAAGCTTATGGTTTTGGTATTGTTGCCATTCAAATTACTAAAGGTATTTGATTGTACCTGCAGGGTTACATTTTTAATCTTGTTCTCCAACGCGAAAACCGTAACTGGTAGTTTTATTTGTTCTGCCGGCCCAAGTACTCTTGGCAGTGTAGCCAAAATCATCAAAGGTTTTTTAACCGTAACATATTTATCGGCAAAGCCATAGCCTCCGTTATGCCCTGCTATTACCATGGCTTTAACCGTGCCAATATATTCGGGCAAGGTGAAGGAATGGGTTTGCTTATCCCCACGACCTAAATGGAATGGTCCCAAAAACTTCACCACAGGCTTAAATCGGTTCACCGATACATTATGGTTAGTGCCGGCAGTACCATCGCCACCAATGCTTAAAATACGCTCTAAACCACCACCAAAGGCACCTATAACATAATCAAATAAATCCCAGGTTTTTACACCCAAAGCTTCCCGAGCGTAAAAAGCGGTGTGCGGGTCGGGGGTTTTAAAATTGGTGATATCTAACAAACCTTCATCTACAATGGCAATGCTATAGGTCATTTCTTTTCCCGATGCTTCCGATACAGTGATGGACGATGGCGTTTGAGGCCTAATTTGGTTAGGCATGGATATAATTGGTTTCAGTATCGTTTCCGGGTTTTCAACACCTAAAGGAATGGCGCCATACATCCTGATTGGCAAATCGTTCACCGTTTGCGAATGTTTTTGAAGCAAGGTAACGTTTACAAAAACGTTGGGTGCCATGTTTTCTTCAATTTTGAAGCGATAGCGGGTTTCACCTTTTTTGGTATCAATCCAATTGGTGCTTAAAATATTGCTTCCGTTTTCAATACTTATCAAAGCCCTACCATCGCTCATGGTAGGTATGGTGAGGGTAGCTTCTTCGCCAACTTTATAATTTGTTTTATCGGCAGTAAAAGAAAGCATGGCAGCCTCGGTAGGGTTATTTTGTTGCAATCGTTCCGACCAATTAGGCCAATCGGCATAAAATATTTTACCTGTTGAATGCCCGGTGACAGGGTCTTTTACTTTTATCAAATACCTGCCCCAATCATTTTTGTTGACATGCAATATATAATTGGCTGTACCTTCGTTAACACGAATCCGTTCCGATTTTATGAGCTTATTATACCTGTCTTGCGTAAAATTGCTCATTTCATCGCCTGTTTCATCCCACCACCAACGCCATTGTATTTTATAAAGCTCCAGTTCAACATACCTAGAGCCTGATAATAGCTTTCCATTCACATCCACATCGGCAATTTGAATTACATGGTTTTTATCGGTAACCAACATGCCCGATAAGTCGCTTCCCTTAGGCGTTTTTATACCTACATAGCCCGGGTAAACATTATAAGGCATACTGCTTGATTGTATGCTGAAATTACCACCCGGCTCAAATACCTTAACTAAGAAGTTGGCTCTTAGCTGACCAGGAGCCTGTTTCTCTACATTAATGTTGGTATTTACCGAGGCTTTTCCTTCGGCATCCAGCCTGCTATCAAAAATGGTAGCGGTCTGGGTATTGAAGGCCAGGGTAGGGTCATCAAAAACATAATCATCAAATCCTTTAAAACTTGTTTTTTGCGAGGTTAAAAAGGCATCAATCTTAGCTTTTAAATTTTGAGCCGTGCCTCCAAACAACCACTGACTGGTTAAAGTCCCGCTTAAACCACCGCCTTTGGTTAATTGAGTTGCTCCATTAAAAGTTAGACCAATTTTTAAGCGATTCGGCATAATGGTTTCAACCTTGATGTTTTTTTCGAAAACCGCGCCGCCAACTTTAACTTTTGCCAACCAATTGCCGGTAGGTGCCGATAAATCGGTAGCGGTATGGAAACTGTAAAAGCCATCAATACCCGTTGTTTGTATTATTTGATGATATAATTTACCATCTGGCGCATGCAGTTCAAATTGTACAGGGTGATCAGCCGGTAAACTTTTCAATTTATCCTCCAGCATAAAAGTCACGTAGATAGAATCGCCTGGTCGCCACACGCCACGCTCGCCATATAAAAATCCCTTTAATCCATTTTGAATTTGCTCTCCGCCTACATTAAATCGGGACAGTGGGAGCGAGCCGCCATCATCCAACTTTAAATAGCCACGTTCCTTGCCTGATTTTGCTACCAATAAATAAGGTTTACGTTTCAGTATGAACTTCGCGAAACCATCCCCATCAGAGGTGGTTTTGTACATTAACTGCTTTTGAAAATCGAGGAATTGTAACTCCACGCCACTCATTGGCTTTGCGGTTAATATATTGGTTACCGCAATTACCATACTATTATCATTGCCGCGTTTGGCAATCAAGCCAATGTTTGATGCTATGATATTTCGGGTAGCCCAGCGACTCTTGGTAAAATAGGAATTGGTACATGGGTCGTCTTTTTCGCTCCAGGTATAGCCTTCCGGGTAGTAGCTATCATATTTGGACCAAAATTCATCATCCTCATCACTTACCTTGGCCGAATTGTTCGAATAACCGCCGTATTCATCATCCTCATAATCATTGCTGCCTTTTAAAACCGGACCGCCTACTTTACAGTTATAAATGGAATATTCTTTTCTGAAACCTATAATTACTCGGTAAATAGCGCCGGGTTCGGTACGCAATAAATGGTCAATATCAAGCATAAACCTGTTCTTTTTGTTTAGGTTTACACTCTTATCTTCATCAAGCCTAATGGTTTTTTGTACCACAGGCTTACCAACGTGCCTTAATTCATCCTCGCCATCAAATCCATTATTTTGAAAGTATTGTGGTACATTGTTTTCATAAATCTTAATAATGCTTACATCTACCGCTTTTAGGTTCACCGCCTCAAATGGCATGGTTAGTTTACCCGCATCAGGTAGTATAACGCCTTTGCCCGGTATGTTCACCTTTGGTAGTTTATTCTCAAATAATACATTTGCCGAATAGGCTGTTCTTATTTTTTGTCCGGAGATGTTTTCTACCCCTTCATTAACCGTGACCGCAAAACTGCCATCCAAACGCTCGGGCGAATAAACTTTTACCATACTGCCTTCAATAGTGTATGAAGGGTTACTTACATTGCTAATGGTGATTAATCCATTTAACTCCTGACCAACCTTTATGGCATCCGAAAACTGAACCAATACAAACTGGTCTTGGTCTTGAACGGCTTTAATATCCAAAACTTTAAAGTCACCAATGGCTGGAATCACAAAATCTTGATTACCTTTTTTATCAACATTAATAGGGCTGCCATCCCAGCTCAACTTTAATACATTTACCTGATTATTAGCTCTTAATAACTGATTGATAGTGAAGGAATGGGTTTTGGTAAGGCTATTATGTTGCCAGGTGATATTTACTGGTGTAACAAAATCAGTTTTTAATATTTTTTCGATAGCGGCAGCGTCCTCATCATCAGCGGTTTGAATAAAGCCGGTTAGCTTCATTTTATCCGTTGAATAATTGGTAGCGGTTTGGAGACCGTTGAAGGAAACTGTGTAATCAGGTTTAATAGTTTCAAAGCCGAATTTAAAATTTTCTAAATTATCTGGAACCTTAACTAGTTTGCCAAGTTTAAAACTAGCTTTATAACTTTTATCAGGGTCAAATTTTGTATCAGGTTTGAATACAATGGTTCTTGCATCAATCCAATAGGTTTTACCTTTAACCGCTGGCGAAAAATCAAAAATATCATCGGCCAATTGGTCGTTTTGGGTATGACTGGTAACCACATCACTAGCCAGCCTGATTTTGATGGTACTTTCCTTTGAAATTATACCTGTTGTGTACGATTCAATGTATTTACTGAATGCCGAATCGATTGTAGTACTTTGGCGACCACGCAACAACAAAAAAATTGAAACAAGAAAACAAGTTAGTAAAATGCCAATAACAAATACCTTTTTTTTAACAAGGAATAGGTTGTTTAGGTTAGCCATGGTTAGATTAATTTTATTGATAAAACTAATTATTTATTTATCAATAAAACAAAATTCAGGCAAGGTTTTTTATGATTTTATAGAAATAATTTAGGGAGATATATAATACGGTAGGTGGAAATTTTTTATCGAATCATCACCCCAACTTTATTCAAAATTGGTAGCTTAATAAAGTTTAATTCAACAATGCTTTCGGGCAGAAAAATAAATTTTTTGTCGAATATATCTTTCCCTATATAAAAGCTGAGCCAGTATTCATTATTAAGCCCAAAAGTTTGCTCATCAATGGGTTCAATCAGTTTAGAGGAATTTCCTTCCACTATAGGGAACATATGCCGTAAAACAGAGGTCTTTACTGCAACGCCGTCTTTTTCGCCATACCCTTTTGATGTAACCAAAACATTCTCAATAGCCTGATTTTTAAGGTTAATTAAATACACATACCATAATTTAGTCTCGGCACTTTCTTTTTCGAGGGCAACGGCTATGGCAATGTCCTTAACTATATTTTCAGGAAGGTCTTTAATCATTATTTTTATTTTAGTTGAGCCTAGTTAGCACAACTTTTAGACCATTTACTTTTTCTTCACAAACTTTTTGCCTTTCTTAGGAGGTTCTTTCTCAGCTATCGCTGCCAATTCCTTGCATTCAGCAAAAGTAAGTTCCTTTGGTTCCTTGCCTTTTGGTATTTTAACGTTTAGTTTTCCAAATTCAATATACGGGCCAAACCTACCGTTAACCACTCTTAGCGTAGCGTCCTCATCAAAGGCCTTGATTACCTTTTCGGCGTCTTTTTTGCGTTTTTCAATAATCAGTTCTATCGCTTTTTCTTCGCTTACTAAATGTGGGTCAATCTCTTTGGGTAAGGAGTAAAACGCGCTGTTGTGTTTGATGTATGGTCCAAAACGCCCAATTGCAACCGTCATCTCCTTATCTTCAAAAACACCTACCTTTTTGGGTAGTTTAAATAGCTCTAAGCCTTCTTCAAGGGTGATGGTCTCAATGCTTTGTCCGTTTCGCAAACTTGCGTATAGGGGCTTATTTTCCTTGTCATCATCGGTTGGGGTATCGCCAACCTGTACAAAGGGGCCATACCTGCCAATTCGTACCGAAACTTTTTTACCGTTTTCCGGATGCACACCCAATTCGCGCTCGCCTGTGGCTTTATCAGCTTTTTCGATGGTGCTTTCTACCTCCTTATGGAAAGGCGTGTAAAAGCTACGAATCATTTTAGTCCAGTCCTGTAAACCTTGAGCTATTTCATCAAATTGCTTTTCAACACTAGCAGTGAAGTTAAAATCTACTATATCGTTAAAATGCAATACCAAAAAGTCATTCACTACCGAGCCAATATCTGTTGGGAATAGCTTACCTTTTTCGGCACCTGTGTTTTCTACTTTTTCTTCTTTGCTGATGTTGCCATCTTTTAACTTCAATACCCTAAAGGCTCTTTGCTTACCTTCACGCTCTTCTTTAACTACATAACCACGGTTTTGCACGGTGGAGATGGTAGGGGCATAGGTAGACGGTCGGCCAATACCCAATTCTTCCAGTTTTTTTACCAATGCAGCTTCGGTGTACCTGGCTGGCGGACGAGAAAAACGCTCGGTTGCTGAAAGTTCCTGCAAAGCCAAACGCTGGCCTTTTGTAAGCGGTGGCAGCATGGCATTTTCGCCATCCTGCAAATTATCCTCCTCCTCATCGCTCGATTCGAGGTAGACTTTCAAGAAACCATCAAATTTCATTACTTCACCATTGGCAGTCAATTCTTCCTTTCGGGTTGATATGCTGATTTTGGCGGTAGTTTTTTCAAATTGTGCTTCGCTCATTTGCGAGGCGATGGCGCGCTTCCAAATCAATTCATATAGGCGAGCCTCACCATTATCACCAGTTATGGTATGTTGATTAAAATAGGTTGGTCTTATCGCTTCGTGCGCCTCTTGCGCGCTGGCATTTTTTGTTTTATAGATTCTTTGTTGATGGTATTTTTCGCCATAGGCCGATACTATTTCATTGGCCGCGGCATTCAAGGCAGTTTCTGATAAGTTGACCGAATCGGTACGCATATAGGTAATTAACCCCGACTCATACAGCTTTTGCGCCACCTGCATGGTGCGCGATACCGAAAAACCTAATTTTCTGCTGGCTTCCTGTTGTAGGGTAGAAGTAGTAAATGGCGCTGCCGGAGCCCGTTTAGCCGGACGTGTTTCTAACGATTTGATATCAAAATTAGCAGCTATGCAATCCTGCAAAAACTTTTCGGCATCTTCTTGTTTGGAAAAGCGTTCGGCCAGTTCGGCCTTGAAGGCATCTTTACCTTTGCCAAAAATGGCTACTATCTTGAAAGCCGCTTCGGCTTTAAATTTATTTATTTCGCGCTCCCTATCAACAATTAAACGTACCGCTACCGATTGTACCCTGCCAGCAGAAAGGGAAGGTTTTACCTTTTTCCACAATACCGGCGACAATTCAAAACCTACCAACCTATCTAAAACCCTGCGAGCTTGTTGCGCGTTTACCAGGTTATAATCAATTTTGCGTGGGGTATCAATTGCCTTTAAAATAGCTGGCTTGGTGATTTCATGAAAAACAATACGTTTGGTATTGGCATCCTTTAGTTCAAGCGTATCAAACAAATGCCATGATATGGCTTCTCCTTCGCGGTCCTCGTCCGATGCTAGCCAAACAGTGTCTGCTTCTTTTGCCAGTTTTTTAAGCTCGCTTACTATTTGTTTTTTATCGGCAGGAACCTCGTATTTTTGTTCAAAGTTATTTTTGATATCAATGGCATCGTCTGATTTTACCAAATCGCGGATATGTCCGTAGCTTGATTTTACGGTAAAATCCTTTCCCAGGTATCCTTCAATTGTCTTGGCTTTCGCCGGAGATTCTACAATAAGTAGGTTTTTCGCCATGTGGTAGAGCTAAAGTATTTTTTGCAAAGAAAACACAAAGATTGCGAAACGGCAATAAGTTTTTTTGGAAATGGTTTAAAATAGGCTTGTAATAAAAGGCAAAAAGGGGTATTTTCCTTATTAAATTACAGATTTCGTAGTCATTTTATTTTTCAAGATATTTTATCTACATCAAAAACCCACCACCCAATAAATCATTCCCCTCATAAAAAACGGCTGATTGTCCGGGGGCTATACCCGAAACAAAATGGAGGAAGTCCACCTTCATGTGTTGCCCCATTTGTTGTATGGTACTGGTGGTTCCTGCGTCTTTGTACCTTATTTTGGTAATGGCTTCCAAAGGTTCGGTAATGGTTTCATATTTTACCAAATTAAGGTTTTTTACCCAGGCTTGCTTGCGTTCCAATTCATCGGCAGTACCTAAAACTACTGTATTTGTTTCGGGTTTTATGCTGGTTACAAACATTGGCTGCCCTAATGCGATCCCCAAACCCTTACGCTGACCGATGGTATAAAACGGATAGCCTTGATGCTTGCCTACTTTGGTGCCATCTGTTAAAACAAAATCGCCCCCGGCAACCCTTTGCTCCAAATCGGCAACCTTATGGCGTAAAAAGGCCCTATAATCGTTATCAGGCACAAAACAAATCTCGTAGCTTTCGCTTTTTGCGGCAAGGTCAACCTGACCCATATCCAGTGCCATTTGCCTAATCTCTGGTTTTGAGAAACTACCAAGGGGAAATTTGGTACGCGCCAAGTTTTGTTGAGATACCCCCCAAAGGACGTATGATTGATCCTTATTTTCGTCTTTCCCTTTAGAAATTACATATCGGCCATTATCCTGTAAGCGGATGTTTGCGTAATGCCCGGTGGCTATAAATTCGCAATCCAGTTTATCGGCACGTTTTAGCAATGCCTCCCATTTTATATGGGTATTGCATAGTACACAAGGGTTTGGCGTGCGACCAGCCAAGTATTCATCTACAAAATTATCAATTACAAAATCGCCAAACTCGCTACGTATATCTAAAATATAATGGGGGAAACCATAACCAACCGCCAGCGCACGCGCATCATTGATGCTATCCAAGCTGCAACAACCGGTTTCTTTTGAGCTACCGCCGGATGATGCATAGTCCCAAGTTTTCATGGTAAGCCCAATTACCTCATAACCTTGCTCATGTAACATGACCGCCGCTACCGAGCTATCAACCCCGCCACTCATGGCTACCAATATCCTTCCGTGCTTACTCATTTGCTGCAAAGGTACATTTTTGTAGGGATAGGAGGGTATATTGAGGGTCAATGGCAGGTAAAATGTATGATAAGGTTTCCTCTAAAAATAGATGGAGTTTATTAGTCAGCAATTCATTCCAAAAAAAATCTTTGACATTATAAGGAGTACCTTTTAAATTTCATGCAAAAAAAAATTCTTAAAATTAGCTTCGTATTTATTGTGATCAACGTTAACGTATTTTAACAATAATTTTGCCTTGAATAAAGTAGCTTTACAATTTGACTCATTGTATGCGTATAATATTTATCCTTCTACTTTTAACTCCAATATTTTGTTTAGCTCAACCAAAACAAGACTCGTTAATTAACGACTATATGCAGGGAGAATACATGCAAGGGTATAATGGCAATGTATTGATTGCAAAAAGTGGTAAAATAATCTATCATGGATCATTCGGTTATCGAAATTTTAGCTTAAGGCAACTACTCAATGACTCGTCTGTTTTTGAATTAGCCTCAGTTTCCAAACAATTCACAGCCGCCGGTATTTTATTACTTAGAGCAAAGGGAAAGCTTCATCTAACAGATACTTTAGGTATGTATTTCCCACAACTTCCATATTCGCAAGTTACTATTTACCAGTTGCTAACGCATACCTCGGGACTACCGGATTATTTAGATGTGATGGATAGCGTATGGAATCATCAAAAAATCGCTTTTAACAGTGATGTCATTCAGTTTTTGGCTATCCATCGGCCCCCCTTATATTTTACACCCGGCTCCCGATATGATTATTCAAATACTGGGTATGTCCTTCTGGCCTGTATTATTGAAAAACTGACCGGTGAAACTTATAATGAATATCTGCAAAGGAACATCTTTAAACCCTTGCATATGGATCGTACAAAAGTGTACAACTCGCAAAGGTCAAATCGGGACAGTATTGCCAATTATGCTTACGGTGTAGTTTTAAACAATAATACTGGCAATTACATATTGCCTGATAGTTTAAAGCAGTATGACTTTGTATACTGGTTAGATGGTGTTACCGGAGACGGAACAGTTAATTCGACTACAGGTGATCTGCTCAAATGGGAAAATGCCTTGCTGCATCACCGAATACTTAACGAAAAAGATCAAACTGATATGCTTTCGCCTCACACGCTTACAGATAGCCTTGATAAACGCTTTTATGGTTTTGGTGTAGAGCTTGGCAAAGATGAGTTAGGTCAATTTATAACACATAATGGATCATGGCCGGGTTATTCAACTGTACTTAGCCATTATTACAGTCGAGAATATACCATTATCGTTTTATCGAATAACCAATTTAATGCAGTGGGTGTGTCCAAGGCTTTAGCCTATTTATTGAATGGCAAATCAGTTGTAATGCCTTATATCCACAAAGCAATTTTGTTAGATACTTCTACATTGAATAGATATGTTGGAAAATATGCCTTTCCAATAGCAAAAATAGAACTTGTAGAGCATTCTGGAAAATTATATAGGCATTTGCCGGGGCGTAGCGTAGCTTCAGATGTTGAGTTAAAACCGGAATCATTCACCAAATTTTTTTATACGAATAAGGCGGATGTTCAACTTGAATTTGAATTGAACGAAAAAAATCAAATAACTGACGTATTTGTAATTAACTGCGGGATTAAATCCAAAGGGTCCAAAATCAATTAAAAGAAAATCCTTAGGTCAACAAAACCTAAAAAGGATCAATCTACACTTTACATTCTTCTGTAAGCAAGAACTGTAAGAATCTACACGCGATAGTGAAGGCTTTGCTTTATTCATAAAAATAAGTTTCCTCTGCGTCCTGATGGAACAAGCCTGAGTGCTATCTACAGTTTTTTCAGTTTAAAATTTCGTACTCTTTATTATGTCAAATTAACTCGACCTCACCTGCCCATTGCCCTTCACTATCCATTTATAGCTGCATAATTCCTCCAAACCCATTGGTCCACGGGCGTGGAGTTTTTGGGTACTGATGCCAATTTCGGCACCTAAGCCAAATTGCGCGCCATCTGTAAACGCGGTAGAGGCATTTACATAAACCGCTGCAGCATCCACATCATTTAAAAATGTTTCGGCATGCTCACTATTTTCGGTAATGATGGCCTCACTATGTTTGGAACCATAGTTGGCAATATGATTTAAAGCCTCTTCTAATCCATTTACCGTTTTAATAGCCATTTGCATGGAAAGGAACTCGGTGCCAAAATGCTCATTTTTGGCTAATTTCAAAAGCTTATCAGGATAATGGTTTTCCAAAACAGCGTATGCTTTTTCATCCGCATAAATAATAGTCTCTTTGGTTTGCAAATGGTTCACCATTTCTGGTAAATCCGTTAACCTATGCTGATTAATAATCAAACAATCCAACGCGTTGCAAACACTTACCCTTCTGGTTTTAGCATTGAATATGATTGCTTTCCCTTTTTCTAAATCACCAAATTCATCAAAATAAGTGTGAACTATCCCGGCACCTGTTTCAATAACAGGCACTTTGCTATGGCTACGTACATGGTTTATTAGATTTTGACTTCCCCTTGGTATTATCATATCTACATAATTGGTCGCATTTAATAAGGCATCAGTCGCTTCACGCTCCGGGGGTAATAAGGTACCTATGTTTTTATTGATACCAAATTTTTCCAACACCCCGTGTATCACACTGATAATGGCTTTGTTTGAATAATGCGCGTCACTGCCACCTTTCAACACGCAAACGTTCCCTGTTTTAAAACAAAGCGCGAAAACATCAAAGGTTACATTTGGTCGGGCTTCGTAAATTACGCCAACCACCCCAAGCGGAACCCTTACTTTCGATATTTGCAGTTCATTTGGCATGGTTTTACTCAATAAAACCTCGCCCAAAGGCGATGTCAATGAACCCACATGGTTAATTTCCTTTGCTATATCCTTTATACGATTAGCCGTAAGTTGCAGTCTATCATATTTCGGATCGTTAGGATCCATCCTGTCAAGGTCTTTTTTATTCTCGGCAAGCAAAAATTCGGTATGGTTAATAGCACTGACAGCTAACTCATGCAATACTTGATTGATTACCTCAATGCCAATCCGCTTCCTGCTGGCAATCAACGCATTTTCTAGATATTGGGTGTAATTCATTTTTTGTTACTTGTTGTGAATTTGAGTCGGCAGTAGTGAATAGTTGGCATTGTTTATTTTTTAAAACATGTTATTTATATTAAACAATCACTACTCTCCATTCACCATTCACCTTAAAACTCTAAATAAAGATAATCATAATGCACTAAGGGTTTTTGGTTTTTTTTGCCAATCATTTCCTTGGCTTTTTCCGATCCGTATTCGGCAATGCCTAAACCTATTTGTTGGTCGTTTTCATCAGTTAACTTTATGATGTCGCCTTTTTTAAACTCCGTGCAGATTTCGGTTATACCAATTGGCAATAAGCTGGATGCTTTGGCGGAAGTTAAGGCCAGTCGCGCTCCTTCGTTCAATTTTACCATTCCGGTCGCAAAATTGCCTGAATGGGCTATCCATTTCTTTTTACCCGATTTACTTTTATTTGGAATAAACCTAGTATGCGGTATGGTATTGTTTAAAACCTTTAGCAAAACATCTTCCTTGGTACCATTTGCAATATGTACTTCAATGCCTAATTGCGCTACTTTTTGTGCCATGGTTGATTTTGTAATCATCCCACCTCTACCAAATTGTGAGCGGCCAGAGCTTACAAAAGAAGAAAAATCATTATTGGTACCAATTACCTCCTCAATAATGTTTGATTCGGGTAGTTTAGGGTCGCCATTATAGATACCATCTACATTGGTTAATACAATTAAGGCCTGTGCATTTAGCATGGAGGCTATTAAGCCCGCCAATTCATCATTGTCGGTAAACATTAACTCTGTTACCGAAACAACATCGTTTTCATTCACAACTGGTACCACGCCGTGATGAAGCAAAATTTCCAAACAGTTTTTCATGTTTAGGTAATGCACCCTGTCTCTAAAATCCTCTTTAGTAACTAATACTTGGGAGCACAGGAACCCATGCTGCTCAAACAGATTGGCATAAGTATTAATCAACTTTACTTGACCAATGGAAGCCAAAAGTTGACGAGCTGCAACCGCGTCATATTTATCAGAAACAGAAATCAGGCCTCTACCCGATGCAACAGCACCTGATGAAACTAGAATGACCTCTTTCCCTTGATTTTTAATTTCTGCTATCTGTTCAACCAAGTGTTTTATACGGTCAAAATCGGGCAAACCGTCTTTTTGTGTAAAAACGTTCGACCCGATTTTTATGATAATTCTTTGGTAATTGTAGCTCATTTATTTAAAAATGCTGCAATATAAACGTAAAAAGGTATTAATTGTACATTTTTAATATAAAAATAGGTTAATTGAACCTAAATGTATTTAAATATGGATTATAAGTGCTATTTTTTATTAAAAAACTATTAATAATAAAAAATAGTAGGTTAAAAAATATAAAAGTACTGCTTTTTTCTATTTAACTGATGTATCCTTTTATATATTCTTTGGTTAGTTCTTCTTTCGGATTTAGTAAAATTTCCTCAGTGGGCCCAAATTCAATTATTTGTCCCATATATACAAAAATGATATAATCTGATACTCTTCTAGCTTGCCTTAATATATGTGTTACTAATACAATGGTATATTTCTCTTTTAAGGTGATAAACAAATCTTCAATAATAGCAGTAGATATTGGGTCGAGTGCCGAGGTGGATTCGTCACCTAGAATTATTTCCGGGTCAACTGCTAAGCCCCTGGCAAGGCATAAGCGTTGTTGTTGCCCTATTGATAGTTTTGTTGCCGAATTATGGAGGCGGTCCTTCACCTCGTTCCATAACCCCGTTGCTTTTAATTGTTGCTCAACCAATACATCAAGTTCTTGTTTGCCGATGGTTCCATGTATCCTTGGTCCATAAGCAATGTTGTCATAAATTGACATGGGCAAAGGATATGGCCTTTGCGAAAGTAAGCCCATCTTTTTTCTGATTTCTGTTATCTCAACATTTGGATCATATATGTTTTCGTTATCAACCAATACTTTTCCGGTAATATTAACATCGGGGGTATTGTCAACCAATCTATTAAACGTTTTTAATAAAGTAGTTTTTCCACAACCTGAAGGTCCAATAATAGACGTGACTTTTTTATCCGGGATATTGATATTGATATCTTTTAAAATGTGCTGGTTTCCAATGTGTACATTCAAATTTTGTACACTTATATGTGGTGCTTTGGTCATTGAATTTTATGTTTTGAAAACCTTTTTATCAGTATCTCCGATAATACGGTAATAATTAATACGATGATAGTTAATATTAACGCCGACGCATACCCTCTGCCTTGTACTTCCTCCACCGAACTTCCTAGTTGAAAGAAAATAGCTAATGGGAGGGTAGCCGCAGGTTCATGTAATGAGGTTGGTACATTGTCGCTAAAACCAGCTGTAAATAAAACCGATGCCACATCGCCAATTGCTCTTCCAAATGATAATAAAATGGCTGTGAATATGCCTGGTCTAACTTGCCTTAATATTACTTTGGCAACTTCCCATCGTGTAGCACCTAATGATAATGTTGCATCCCTTAGCTCGTTTGGTACAGTTCTTATCACCTCGTCCAATGTCCTTACCAAAATTGGAATTACCAAAAGTGTAACAGCTATAATGCCACCCAAGAGCGATGCCCTGATACCAAAATAAACCATTATCAGGAAGCCAAAAGCTCCATAAACTATTGATGGAATGCCAAAAAGTACATCAAAAACCAGTCGTAAAGTATTTGCGTAAATTAGTTTGCTTTTCAAGTATAAATTAATGTATAATGCGACAGGAATACTGATTACCAAACCCAGTATAGTTGCCCCTCCTGCAACATACAAGGAGCCAATAATAGCATTTAAAATACCGCCGGCTTTACCAATATAAAAGCCTCCGCTAGGGGTTTTGGTAATCATATCCCAGTTCATATAGTGAAAGCCTTTATAAAAAACGGTACCAACTATTAAAAAAAAGCTTCCGGTAACAATAATAGTTGCTAAAACCATGAATACTTTAACGCACCATTCTTCAAATTTTCGTTTTTTCATGCCGATAGCTTCCTTTCCAAATTGGCTAAAATTAATCTTGAAATTAGGTTAAATAATAAAATGATGATAAACAGGAGCAAGGCCGCAAACATCAATGCCGAATCGTACATGGGTATAGAAAGCATTTCTCCATAATTGTTGGCTATTAAGGCCGGTAAAGGATATCCCGGCTCGAAAACAGAATGTGGTACCACCGCGTTGTTTCCGCAAACCATCAATACGGCAATCGTTTCGCCAAATGCCCTTGATATAGCCAAAACTACAGCCGCAATTATTCCGGGAATAGCTTTACGCAAAATTACTTTTTTGATAGTTTCCCATTGCGTGGCACCTAATGATAACGAAGCGTCTTTTAATTCCTTTGGGATGGTGCGCAGTACCTCACTAATTATACTTACAATAAGTGGAAATATCATTACAGCCAATACTACTCCACCTGCTAAAACACTGTATCCGGTCGAAAATTCAACAAAATGCGGGGCTATATGGTCTTGAATGAGAGGAATAATAAAAAGCACCCCCCAAACCCCAAAAATTACCGGAGGTATGCCCGATAATAAATTTACAAACGGGGAAAGTACTTTGCGCACTTTTGCAGGAGCATATTCTACAATATAAATTGCTGTGAGTAATGATAAGGGTAGGGCTATAATGATGGCAATTCCAGTAACCCATAGCGTTCCCATTATAAATGGAAAAAAACCAAACAATCCTTTTAATGGTTTCCAAATGCTGGAGGATATTAAATGGTAAAAGGATATTTTTTGTAATAAGGGTAACGACCGATAAAACAAGCCGATTCCTATTACCAATAAAACAGAAACTGACGCCAGTGTAAAAACCAGCATCAGTTTTGAAATAATTTTATCTTTTATTATGCGTATTTGCATTATTATTTTGGTTTTTAGGTATTCAAACTATCAGAAGCTTTTAACAACTTTTGAATACCTAATAAATCAATTCACTTTTTTTAGTTCTTCTTGAAGCTTGGCTTTTGATAGTGGGATATAACCGTTTTCATCAACAAATTGCTGACCACTTGTTAAAACATATTTTACAAATTCAATCAGCTCTTTTTTCTTAGGTTTACCCTTAAACAAAAATCCAAGGTTTCGTGAAGGTGGCGAAGGGTATTTGCCCTCACCAATTGCCTGAGTAAGTTCATCAATGGTACCATAAAAATTTTCCTCAGCGTCTATCTTTCCATTGCCATTTACATCAATTGGTAATGCCCTAATCCCGGCAACCTGTTTACGGGTTTTTAAATCGTATAAATAAGCCAAATTATTATAACCAATACCTATTATATCCTTTTTTACAGCCAAAGCCAAACCTGGGTCGCCATAAACGCCAACCCCTAATAAATCTTCCTGTTTTTTACCAAAATATTTTGCCCATGTTTCGCTTGCACCAGAAGCATCGCTGCGGGTATAAATATGGATGGGCGCATCCGTTTTACCCGCCAATTGTTTCCAGCTTTTTATATTTCCGCTTACAAAAATGTTTAAAAACTGGTCTTTTTTAACTCCTTTAGCCAGCAAAGCCGCAGCATTTGGGTTGTTTGAATTAAATGTTGGTACAACCGCATCCTTGGTTACATATACGGTATAGGCACCTTTTTTAACTTCTGCAGGGTCAATATCGCGCGAAGCTAAACCAATATCAACCAAGCCTGACAAAGCATCTGTTATTCCTTTGCCAGCACCACCGGCTGATATGTTGAAAACCACCTTTGGGTGTAATTTTTTAAATTCTTCGGCCCATTTTACTGTAATGGGGTAAAGAGCAAAGGCACCCGAAATGGTTATAGCACCTTCCAAATCATCACTTGTTTTGGTTACATTGGGTTTTATGAAAGATGAAACCATTAATAATATTGAAACCAATCCCAAACTGAGGTATTGTTTTTTATGATGAAATATCTTTTTCATGTTTAATTTTCGTTTTTTTTAGAACGTTAATTGTAACTGCGCTTCCAAAATATTGTTTTTAATTTGGGTAGCAGTTTCTTCCTTGCGGTCTAAATAATCAATTGAAAATTTGGTGTAGTTGTTAAAAAAGTAGTTGATTCCCCCATAGTAAATGGTAGTCCTGTCGGTTTTGATAGTTTTTGTAGGGTCATAAGTATCATATTTAACCGCCAATTGTAGCTTTTTGGGAATTACAAAGTAGGCAGCTTGTGCAAACCAGCCATCTCTTTGTATAACACCATCAGTGCCTTTGTCATACTCAGTTTGCAAGGTTAAATTACCCAAAGTGTATCTAGCGTCAATTCCGCTGCGATTACGCTTTTGATTTTTAGCAGGTGTACCATAAAAAGCCAAACCATTGTAAAAATCGGCAGAGATGGTCAGGTTTTTAATAGGGTGCACACTCAACCTCCCTGCAATATCTTTATCTGTATTATTATCAGCAGTTACATCATATCCGGCACCGTTGAAAATACCAAAGGTATAATCAAACAAATATTGTTCGTCAAGTTTAACAAAGCTACCACTTACCTGTATGCCAATATCCCTGCCTTGTTGGTTACCTATTATATCTTTTGATCTGGCAGCAAGTGCTTCAACCACTTGTGAGCGGTCAATAAATTCTAATTGAGAATCAGTAATTAAGCTTTCGAGCGAAAACGGGATTTTGAATTGACCAGCAGTGAATTTTAAATAATCGTCTAATTTATAGGATATCCATGCATCAATCAACTTAACACCAGCACCTCCATATTCTGAATATATGTCATACGACCATTTATTTGTTACATCGCCTCTTACATCCAAGCGAATTCTGTGCAAATCAAAGGAATTATTAACTCCAGCTTGTTCAAAACCTTGATACCTAAATTGTGCCAGTCCGCTTAGTTGTAATGCCTTGCTGCCCACAGTTACCCCATGTTGGTTCTCTTTATCACGTCGGGCTTGTTCTTTAATAGCTTGGTCTGCCCTTAATGAGTCGGCCTCTTGTTGAGAAATAACATGTTTTTTAAGCAGGATGTTGATGACATCATCGTTATTTTGTGCCTTTACTAGGCTGGTAGTTAAAAGTAGTATTACTGCAAGAAAAGTGCTTGTAACGTAAAGTAATTTCATGTTTAAATAATTTTAAGTTTTAATTTGATTTTGAATGGGTAGACTATAGAACACTTAAATAAAATCAACATACCACCATACAGTTTTTAAACCGTTGCTGCATTATGTGTTTGAAGGAGAAGTTTAATGATTTCAGAAACATAATATCTACTATATCTATAATATCTACCTTTTAAGTAGAGCAAAACTACAATTAAAATTATTGATTCCAAAATAGGAGTATAATTTTTTATAATTAAATCGGTAATAATTTGATAATCAGTTGATAAATAAAATTATTAAAAAAATATTTTAATAAAATAGAGCCATCTAAAAACCAAAAATTAGTTTTTAGTATTCCTTGTTTTGAAATAATAATCTCAGAGTTACGGTTATAAATAAGCAATTGATTGAGGACCTTGATTAAACAGCAAATCAACGATACTTAAATTGTTTATAAATCCATGCCTTTCTTCGAATAGTTGAAAATAGGGTTTGCTGACTAAGGCAGTTTCTTTTTTGGGATGAATTGTTTCTCTAAAATCTGTTTTGTCCAAATAGGAAGGTAGGTAGCTTTCTGTGTAATTATAAGGTGTTTTTAATTTAATGGCTTTTAATAAAAATTGCAATAGCTGCTCGTTATAGTCGAATAAATAATCGTATTGTTTATGATAAAATACAGCTAATTCGTCTTCATAATATTCAAAGTAAGCCGACCTGCGGTAGCATGCCTGTAAGCTTAACCAATGTAATCGCTGCCAATTAAAATCGTAGCTTATTTTTACATCTTTTGCTTTGGTATGGTTTTTTGAACCCTTCATTACAGGTACAGTTAATACCAATAAGCCATCGGGCGAATAAATGTTTGCGCGGTTTCTATAGGTCTGTTTTGGGAAGTTTTCTTCTTTTTCAATCAGAATATTAGTTTTCCATTTGTTTAGTTGGGCAAAATATTCAATCGGGGGAAGATAAAACATTGGGAAAACTGCGCCATTATCAATCATATATTTTATGTTTGCAACAAAATTTGCGCTAAAATAATGATTAAAGAAGGGCTGTCAAGGTTAGGTATACTATTTTTGTATTTGGTTTCCTTATTGCCTTTTTGGTTTTTGTATATCATTTCCGATATTTTATTTTTCTTACTCTATTATGTAACCAAATATAGGCGCAAAGTTGTGAATGAAAATTTGCATAATTCTTTCCCTGAAAAAACGAACCAAGAGCGCGACCTAATTGAAAAGGAATATTATAAATATTTGGCAGATTTGATAGTTGAAACCATAAAATTAATCACCATTTCGGAAAAAGAAATAACACGCAGGATGCATGGTGCCAATCCTGAATTAATGGCGTATTATTATGCCCAAGGTAAAAGCATTATTGCCGCCACCGCCCATTATGGTAATTGGGAAATGGCTGCCTCAAGAATTGGGATTCAAAAGCCGGGCAAAAGCATTATTGTTTATAAGCCATTATCAAACAAGGTGATGGATACTTTTATGAATGGCGTACGAAGCCGCTTTGGTACCGAAATGGTAGCCATGAAAATGATTATCAGAACTTTAGCTACGTATAAAAATGAAAGCACCATTAGTGTTTTTGCTGCCGACCAAACACCTGTAAAACATGAGGCGCATTATTTTACCAATTTTTTAAATCAACCAACCGCGGTTTTTCTTGGCATTGAAAAATTGGCTAAAATGGGCAATAATGTAGTAGTTTTTTTTAGGATTGATAAAGTAAAGCGAGGATATTATGAAGGTACCATTGTCCCGCTTTGCGAAAACCCAAAGGAAACCGAGTCTAATGAAATTACCAATTTACATGTTAAATACTTAGAAAACATGATTAAGGAAAAGCCCGAAAATTGGTTATGGTCGCATAGAAGATGGAAAGTTAAACCTGATTAATGTTAAAGGATTTGGTGGATTATCAATAAATTCGAGATAAGACTCAATCCGGAACATTTTGAACAAAATAATAAATGACAAAAAATTTAAAAGTTGCCATTGTAATTTTAAACTGGAACGGAGTTAACTACTTGCGTAAGTTTATTCCATCGGTAGTTTCTTCTGTTTGGCCTAACCTCGAAATTGTAATAGGTGATAATGGCTCAACTGACGATTCTATATCTTTCATTAAAACAAATTACCCAACCGTAAAAGTAATTTTGAATGACAAAAATTACGGATTTACTGGTGGGTATAACCGTATTTTGGCACAAGTTGAAGCTGATTATTATATTCTTTTAAATTCAGATGTAGAGGTGAACCCAAACTGGATAGCTCCAGTTATTAATTTGATGGAAACCGACCCTTTGATTGCCGTTGCCGCTCCAAAAATTAAATCATTTACAGACCAGCATTACTTTGAACATGCTGGTGCTGCAGGTGGTTTTATTGATGCTTTAGGCTACCCTTTTTGTCGCGGACGAATGTTTTTTGAAATTGAAAAGGATAACGGTCAATACCAGCAACAAGACGAAATTTTTTGGGCCTCTGGTGCTGCCATGTTTATTAAAAAACATTGTTGGGACTTGGCTAAGGGCTTTAACGAAGGTTTTTTTGCACATATGGAGGAGATTGACCTTTGCTGGCGTTTGAAAAATAGTGGATACAAGGTAATGTATTGTCCGCAATCTGAGGTATTACATATGGGAGGGGGAACACTCAACGTCGAAAATCCTTTTAAAACCTATCTTAATTTCCGAAATAACTTATTGTTATTAAAAAATAACCTCCCGTTTTGGCGAGCAACTTTTGTTATTTTTATCCGATTTTTTTTGGATTTAATGGCTTTATTCCGTTTTTTGAGTGAAGGGAAACGCAAAGATGCCTGGGCAGTGAGCAGGGCTCATCAGTATTTTATACGTCATCTATTTAGTAAAGAACCTGTAAATACCCAATTAATTAACAATAATTCTGCTAAAAAAGGTATTTACAATGGCAGCATTGTTTGGGAATTTTTTGTAAAAAAGAAAAGCCACTTTACTGATTTGGACTCTGCTAAGTTTCTTTAATTCGTATAATGTTCACCTTTGGTAAAATTTCTAAATTACACTGCAAAGCCCTTTTTTCTTAACTAATTCATTGTTTAAAGGGGATAGATTTTAGGATGTAGATATTTCAATCCCCTCTTTACGAAACTCCGAATAAATTTCAAGCATTACATTACTTTTTAGCGAAACCCACTTCTTGATATCGGCCGCCCAAAACAACAATCTAAAATTAATAGTGCTATCAGTAAAATTATGTAAAAAAACAGTGGGCGCTGGTGCTTGCATTAAATCGTTTCGGTTTTGCAAAATACTTTTTAAGATATCTTTTACCTTGTCAATATCCGAACCTTGAGCCACACCAACAATTAATTCAATTTGGCGGTTATTGTTAGTTAAGGTCCAATTTATTACATGTTGCGAAATCAAATCGCCATTCGGAATTATTATTTCTGAGCCATTGCCGGCCTCAATTTTACTCGCCCTAATTCCTATTTCACGAATCACACCCGACCGACTTCCAACCTCAATAATATCCCCGACCTGAACCGGTTTTTCAAACGCTAAAATTACTCCGGATACCAAATTGTTTACAATGTTTTGCAAACCAAAACCAATGCCTACACCCAAAGCACCTATTACTATTGTAACCTCAGAAAGTGGAATCCCCGAAATGGTAATGGCAGCGATAAAACCTAATGAAAATACGGATAATCTGATGAGTAGGATAGAGGTACGTGTTTTCTTAAAATCACTGCTTACGTCGGATTGTTGTTCGGCAAAATCATAAAAATAACTAATAACTCTTGATACGATGACCGATATCCATAATATAAATACAAACATGAAAACACTTCCAATGGATAAGGAAGCATTACCAAATTTATATGGATGATTTAAAAAATCGCCAACATTTGAGTAGATGTAGTCATCAATGTATAAGTTTTCGAATAATTCAACAAACCACAATACTAAGACTACTTTTACTATCACATTTTTAAATTTTCTTTGAAGAATTTTAAAGTCAATGTACGAGGTAATGCTTCTTTTAGCGTTTTTGTTGGCTTCTAATTGTAAAAACAAACCTTCCATTATTATTTGAAGGGCTAGGTAAAATCCAAATCCTAAAGCTAGGTCGAAAACCGTGGCGACACCGATTATTTTAGCTAAACTAAATCTTCCAAATATGTTTAAAATAGTAGAAATTGCTTGAAGACCTGTAAATAAAATTATAAATAGTCTTGAGTGAGGTGGATAATTTTCAATTTGTTTTTTAATTTTTTGTAAAAATAAATACCCTGACAGGGTTCCAATAATTGAAAGTGTTAAAACCAAAATCCTATCCACTAAGCTAACTTGTGTAAATAAATTGGTAATAGCATAAACAAATAGCAATCCAAATAAAACAAACCAAAAGTTAAAAAGCTGTGTTGGCCAAATTGGTTTTATGAGTATTCCAATGCTCACCATTATCATTAAAAACAAAAATTCTAAGAATATGAATGGAGGTTGGTCGTAAAAGTATAAAGCTAAAAGGCTTGCCATTAATAAAGAAGAAAAAAACGGACGATTAACAACATAGTGAATTTGTTCTAAGGTGTTTTTGTGGTCGTCTTTTGATCTGATGAGCTTGCGTTTGGTTACAAAAAACCAAATAAACAATAAGATCAAGATGGTGAAAAAGGCAATATGGCCTATAATGTTTTGCCGATTGGTAGTTTTAAAATCAAAAAATAGTTTTAACAATTTTCCATTTAGTTTAGTGGTTTTTGAAATTACAGAATCAATTGGAACTAATACTTTTGGGTTATTTTGCCAAATAAAGCCATATTCATTAGCAACAGATTTAACCGAAAAATCATGTATTTTTTGATCAATCCTATCATTGATCTCAAACATTTTAAGGTTTAAGGCAGTTACTCTATTTTGTAAAAGACCAATCTTAACCAAGCTTTTTTGAATATTTGTGTTTAAGGTTTCCCATTTGCTTTGGATATCTAAAATTTGAGGTAAATATTTAGCGCTTAAACTTGAATCGGAAGGAACAGTATGCATAGCCGAGTCTGATTTAAACTCATTGGCGTCTTTTAAAATTTTTTCAAGTTTATTGTTATCATCTGTAAGTTCCTTTCCCCAATCGTCTAAACTTTCATTAAAATGTTCAAATAAATCTCTAATAGTAAACAAATAGTTTAATGAGCTGGAATGCTCATTTTTTAAAAGCGTTCCTAAAACGACTATGTTTTTTTCCATTTTCGGAAGCCCCGCACTCACCTCTAATGTATCAAATCCTTGTGAATAATCTGACAGATTTTGGTTATATGAACTTGTATAAGCTTCAATTTTTTGCAACAAATCATTCAATGAATTATCTGATTGCTTAAAGGTGCGCATTAACGAATCGCGCTTTAAAACTGCACGCCTTAAAGAATCTCTAACAGAATGATGTCCTTTTGTTTTTTTATGTTGTGCGTAGCCATCGTTACAAATTCCTATACATAAAATTAAGACTACGACTACTGATAAAGTTTTAAAGAATTTTCTCATAATTTATTGCTGTAAAAAGCTCTCCAAAGCTAAACGATAAGATATTAAACCAAAACCTGCAATAACACCCTTGCAACTTGGTGCAATCATGGAATGGTGCCTAAAGGCTTCTCTTTTATACACATTCGATATATGTACTTCAATAACAGGAATATTGATGGCCGAAATGGCATCGGCAATAGCGATAGAGGTATGGGTGTAAGCACCAGCATTTAAAACAATACCATCAAAGCTAAAACCAACCTCATGAATTTTATTTATAATTTCGCCTTCAATATTACTTTGAAAGTATGATAATTGTAGATTTGGGAAAGCAGCCTGTAATTGAGCATAATATTTTTCGAAACTCAAATCACCATATATTGATTTTTCTCGAGTACCGAGTAGATTTAAATTGGGGCCGTTTATTATTTGTATCTTCATCAGTTCAAAATTAAGTAAAAACTTTATAATTTATCAATTGGATTGGCAATCGGCAATAAAAGGTTTTAAGGCTTATTTAAGGTTAGAAAGAGCATTATCTGAAAATTCAATTGAGGCTTATAGTCGCGATATTGAAAAACTTTATCAATTTGCCGACATCCAAGCTATCAAACTTTATCCCGAAAGCATTACTTTAAACCACCTTCGTTTATTTATAGAATGGATTATTGAATTGGGCATGATTCCATCTTCACAAGCTAGGATACTTTCGGGTGTAAAGGCTTTTTATAAATACTTGTTGATGGAAGATTTGATAAAAATAGACCCATCCGAGCTATTGGAATCTCCCAAAATACAACGCAAACTACCGGATACACTGAGCATTGATGAGGTGAATAAGTTAATTGATGCCATTGATTTATCGAAGCCAGAAGGTGGCCGAAATAAAGCTATTTTAGAGGTACTGTATGGTTGCGGTTTAAGGGTGTCGGAGTTAACAGAGCTCAAATTATCAAACCTTTACCTGGATATTGAATTTATAAAAGTAGTTGGCAAAGGGAGTAAGGAGCGCCTAGTGCCAATTGGAGGTTCTGCAATTAAAGCCCTTAAAATATGGATTGAAAGCATCCGTGTACATATACCTATAAAAAAAGGAGAAGAGGACTTGGTTTTTTTAAACCGCAGGGGTAGCCGATTGAGTAGAATTTATATTTTTATGGTGATAAAAGAATTGGCACAAATAACAAATCTCAATAAAACCATTAGTCCGCATACATTTCGGCATTCATTTGCCACTCATTTGGTAGAGGGTGGTGCCGATTTACGGGCCGTGCAAGAAATGCTAGGCCACGAAAGTATTACCACCACTGAAATTTACACCCATCTGGATAGGGAATATCTGAAAGGCACTATTATTCAATATCATCCCAGAAGCTGATTTTTATATTTCGGATTTCGAATTTTATATTTCGGATTTATTTAAATTTAAAATGTAAATATTGCCTAAAATGTGGCTTTAACCATTCTATCTCTTCCACTCATATCTTTTCTTAAAATTATATCTTTAAATCCAAGCTCATTAAATAAGTTAACAGTTTCTTGTCCATAGCTTTCATTAATTTCAAAAAATAAAAGTCCGTTTTGTTCAAGCTGACTAAGGGCAAAGTTGACAATAGCTCGGTAGAATATCAAAGGGTCATTCTCGGGTACAAAAAGTGCATTATGGGGTTCAAAATCGGTAACATTGGTATGCATTTGCCTTTTATCCAATAAGGTAACGTAAGGGGGGTTACTGATAATAACTTTATATTTTTCTGATATTATAGCCTTCGGATTAAGTATATCCTCATCTAAAAAATTAACCTCCGCATGGTTTAGTTTCGCGTTTTCTGAGGCGGTTTGTATGGCAGCGGCCGAAATATCAATGCCAGATACTTTAAAGCTTGGTAAATGCTTTTTTAGGCTGATGGCAATACAACCACTCCCTGTACCAATGTCTAAGATATGCCCATTATTTATTTCGGTATATAAACTATTGATCACCCAATCAACCAACTCTTCTGTTTCTGGTCGGGGAATCAATACTGAAGGATTCACTAAAAATGGTAATCCATAAAACTCTGTCTTTCCCAAAATATATTGAATGGGTTTGCCAGTTTTTAGTACAATTAAAATATTTGTAAGTTTTGTTTTTTCATCATCAGAAATTTCCAACTCGGGAAATGCTTTTATTTTTGCATTCGAAAAGCCCGTTATTTCACCAATTGCCAATTTAGTTAATGAACTTATTTCCCTTTCATCATAAAGCCTCTTTAAATCCAATTTAAATTGTTCAAAAACATCCTTTATTGTTTTCATGCAACAAAGTAACATAAAAGCTACTTTTGTATCATGGTATTTCATGAAAAATATATGCGGCGGTGCCTCGAACTAGCTGCCTTAGGCATAGGCAATGTTAGTCCGAATCCAATGGTTGGTGCGGTAATTGTACATCATGATATCATTATTGGCGAAGGGTTTCATCAAAAATACGGAGCAGCACATGCTGAAGTTAATGCGGTAAATGAGGTGATTCAAAATTATTCAAATTATGAAGATATACTAAAACAAGCTACAATATACGTTTCATTAGAACCTTGCGCTCATTTTGGAAAAACGCCTCCCTGTGCCGATTTAATTATTCGACATCAAATTCCAAATGTGGTTATTGGCTGTCGCGACCCATTTACAGAAGTAAATGGCAAGGGTATTGATAAGCTGAAAGAGGCCGGAGTTAACATAATTGTTGGCGTATTAGAAAATGAATGTATATACATTAACCGCAGGTTTTTTACCAGAGTTTTGAAGCAAAGACCCTATGTTATTTTGAAATGGGCGCAAACATCGGATGGTTTTTTTGCACCAAACATAAAATCCCAATTCTGGATAACAGGTATCGAAGCCAAAAAACTAGTTCACCAATGGCGTGGGGAAGAGGATGCAGTATTGGTAGGTAAAAATACCGCCGAAATTGATAACCCTATGTTAAACGTTAGGTATGGTAGCGGAAAAGCACCTAAAAGAGTGGTTATTGATAGGAATTTAAGTTTGTCCTCATCATTAAACATTTTTGATAATAGTGTTCAAACGTTCATTTTTAACGCGACAAAAATGGATGTTGAAGGGAAAAATACCTTTATCGATTTGGAAGATTTTGACCATTATGTACCCGAATATATCTTATATCAACTTTACTTACAGGATGTGCAATCAATCATCATTGAAGGCGGCGCTAAGACTTTAAATTCCTTCATAGCCTCCAACCTTTGGGATGAAGCAAGAATCTTTACTGGCAAAGTGAATTTAAAAGATGGCATAAAAGCTCCGGATATTACTGGTAATATTGCGAGTACTTATAAGATTGGAAACGATGAATTGTTAATTTTTGAAAACGTTATAAACAGTGTCATTTATGAATCGCATAAATCCGATTAAAGGTTAAATAAAAACAAATAAAGGCATCTGCAAAATATAAATCACAACCAACCAATTACCATGCTATATATCATTTTATGTGTTTGTTTTAGTGTAACTGTCTCGGTAATGTTTAAGCTTGCCAAAAGATATCAAATTGATGTTTACCAAGCGGTTACATGGAATTATTCGGCTGCTATGGTTTTAACTTTTATTTTTCTAAAGCCAACTTTTAGCAATTTAGCTAACGTACCTTTTGGGTATTTTAGTTTACTTGGTTTTTTGTTACCCATTTTATTTTTCTTAATCGCTCACTCCATTCGCAATGCGGGCATCGTTCGAACTGAAATTGCTCAACGATTATCTCTATTTATCCCAGTAATAGCATCATTTCTTTTGTTTGGAGAAAAATTTAACAATATTAATTTATTAGCCGTCATTATTGGCTTTATAGCCATAATGCTAACCATACCTTGGCAAAGGAATATTTTAGGCAAGCGCATAGAAAGCAATACGCCATTTTATTTATTGTTTGTTTTTTTAGGAATGGGTATCATTGATGTATTATTTAAACAATTGGCTTTAATTCCAACTGTTTCATCCAACACTTCCTTATTTATTGTTTTTACAATCGCATTTATAATTACTTTAATAGGCTTGATTTTTCAGGTATACACTAAAAAAATGCGCTTATCATGGCCTCATATTTTTATTGGTTGGACGTTGGGCATCGCCAATTTCGCTAATATATTTTTTTATATAAAAGCGCATCAAGTATTGGCAAACCATCCATCACGTGTTTTTTCGAGTGTTAATATTGGTGTAATTATTTTAGGCACACTATTAGGCACCATAGTTTTTAGGGAGCGATTGAGTTTAATTAATAAACTAGGTATTTTTTTAGCTTTGGTAGCCATCATTTTATTAGCCTATCAACAGGATCTGGCTCATCTTCTTTCTTAAAACGATATGCTGTTTGAAGATAATTATCAAACCATAAAAACTCCATCTGAGGGTATATTTCGTGATCGAGGTAGTAAATTCATGGCTTTTGCCTTTCCAATTAATCAAGAACACGATTTAAAGGAAAAGGTTAATATTCTCAAATCACTGCATCCTAAAGCCAATCATCATTGCTGGGCTTTAAGACTAGGAATTGATCGTTCTGTTTTTAAGTTAAATGATGATGGCGAACCTTCAGGTACTGCAGGTCGCCCAATTTTAAACACTTTATTATCAAAGGAATTAACCAATATTGGCGTTGTGGTTGTTAGGTATTTTGGAGGCACCTTGCTTGGTGTTCCCGGGCTAATCAATGCCTATAAATGTGCTACTGAAGACGCAATTACTAACGCCGAAATAATCAGCCAAACTGTAAATGATGTTTATTCAATTACATTTGATTACTTACAGATGAACAGCATTATGAAAGTAATTAAAGACGATGGCTTAACTATTATTAATCAAGAATTTGATAATAATTGTAACATACAACTATCTATCCGAAAATCAATGGTGAACCAAACTATAAATAAATTTAGTAAAATAGATGGTGTAAACCTAACTTATAATTTCACCATCTGAAATAAAAGTGTAGTACAAAATTTTGAATCATACGATTTATATAATCAAAAAAGCCGCCTCGAATAAATTAAAGACGGCCCGATAAATTAAAAAAGCTTGTTTGTATTTTAATGATTAAATCTACTTGTTTAATCAATAGTCAATTAATGACCAATATTCTTGCTATTTTGGTTTAGTTGTTGATTCAATGCCTTTTGATCGCCTTTGGTTAAATGACCACCATCCTGCCTACGCATGGCATGCTTTTCTTGGTTGATAGCCTTTAAATTACGACGGTCTTGTTGTGCCTGACTTTTTGTTATCTCGCCTTCCTTACGCTCTTGGTTAATTCTACGCTCTTGATTATCAATACGGCCATTTACCTGATTTACCCTTGGATGATTTTTTAAATGGGTAGGTTGATGACCAGGACCTTGTGCAAATGAAGCTATGCTAATTGTTAAAGCTAACGCGCTTAAAATGAAAGTTTTCATAATTTGTTTTTTTAAGTTTTATAATGTTTTTATTGTTTCTTTCTATGATAGAGTGAAAAAAATGGAAATGGTTTAACCAACATAATTATATAATTAACAATCCTATAATTTAATTCCAGATTTATATATAGATGCTTAGCATAGATAATACAATTGCCAATAATGCAGGCATTGCCTGAATATAAAATATACGAACACTTACAGTTGCAGCTCCATAAATACCTGCAATAGCAACACAAGCCAAAAAGAATAGGCTTACGTGCTGTTGCCATTCCTGGTTATTTATAATTAATGCCCAAATTAGTCCCGCAGCTAAAAAACCATTGTATAATCCTTGGTTTGCAGCCATCACTTTCATTTTTTCAAATTGTTCTGGAGGGATGGTTTTAAAAACTTTTGGTCCTTTGGTTGTCCATGCAAACATTTCGAGGTATAAAAAATAGCAATGCAAAATCGCCACAATGGCAATAAGTATTTTAACAATAAGTTCCATGGTTTATAATTTGTTTTTAAAGGTAATAAATAGTAGTAAAACAATTTGTTTAATTTTCCTATTTTGGCGTATATTTTTTGTTTAAATGATTGATTTTAAAAAAGAAGTTGCCATTAAATGCGTTTCATTAATTAAAACGGGGCAAGTAATTGGTTTAGGTGCAGGTTCTACTATCGCAAAGCTAATTGATCAATTACAAATAGATAGAGCGTTATGCTCAACCTTAACTTTTGTATCATCCTCCTTTAAAACAAGACTATATTTATTTGAAAAAGGGTTAAATCTTGGCTCTTTTACTGTTAATTCTTCAATCGATATTTATTTTGATGGTTGCGATTGTTTTGATGCCAACCTTAACGCGCTTAAGAGTGGTGGTGGGATTCATACAAACGAAAAAATCATGGCTATTTCAGCAAAAGAATTTATTTTGATTGGAGATGAAAGTAAATTGGTATCAATTTTCCCAAAAAATGTGCCACTAGTGCTGGAAATATTGCCAGAGGCCTTGAATATTGTAAAGGAAAAAATAAAGCAATTATATCCAGAAGCTGAGTTTGCTTTAAGAATGAGCAACCAAAAAGATGGGGCCCTTATTTCAGATAATGGGAATTTGCTGGCTGATTTGTATTTCCCAGTTTTTCCGGAATTAGCTCAACTTAATATTAATATCAAAATGCTACCTGGCTTAGTAGAGCATTCTCTTTTTTATCAGTTGGCTAATAAAGCCATTATTGCAGGCGAAAATGGGGTAAGTTTAAAGACCAAATAAAATTATCAGTGCTATCAATTGGTTAATCAAAATAAAACTTCCTAGTCGCTTTAATCATTATGTAATGCTTAATTTAATCTGATTTCTATAAAAGTTTCATTCCACTTTATATTTATATACAAATCTTCCTAAATTGCCTTCGTCATCAATGCCCTCAATAACAATACGGTAAGTTCCTTTGGTATCGTTGTTATAAAATTCAAAGCTTGCTTTTCCATCTTTATCGGTAACTAAATTAGGTTGCCAAAAAATAGTATTTTTTAGCTCAGGTTTTTGGGTGCTGCTTTTTGAATTGGAAAATTTAATGGAAGGAAAGGCTTTAGCATTATAATAACCAATAAATGGATAAGTTATAATACCCGAAGGTGAAGAACTTGTAAGGTAACTATTTTCTCCCCCACGTCTAGTTGTAATAACTAAAGCACCAGAGGGAGCATTTGAGCCATAAATTGCGGCATATGCTCCACTTCGCAATACTTCTATGCTATAAATATCCTCTGTATTTAAATCGTTTAAATGAGTACCATCTAAAATCTGTCCATCTATTATCACCATCATTGGACCGCTGCGTGTATTTATTGGAATTCCATTATTAAAAATAACTCCATTAATTCTTCCAATTAAGCAATCAGAAAGATTTACACAACTGGTCAATTTATCACCCATTATTACTTGATTGGCATTACCGGCTCCATTTAAATTTGCTGAGTGGGTTATAACAGGTGCTTTGTTTATTTTTTGGGCTTTTATGCTTACCTCTTTTAAGTTAGTTACTGCCAATGTATCGGTACCAGCAAAATGTTTGGTGGTTATTATTAAGGTTGGTGGGTTGTTTTTATCAATTTGACCAATCATTCTTATATTATCTATTTCATTAGGTGAATAAAGTTTTATTTCGTCTAATTCTGCAGGAAAGTTGTTAATCAAAACTTTCACAATATGGTCATCTTTATGAAGTTCGTAATAATATTTATTATCCAAATAAAATAACCCGGGAATAGCAGATCTCAAGGCATCTTCTAAAGTAAGCGATTGATTTACACGTTTCATATCCGCCAAATATTCATAGCGGGCACCATAACCATTATAAATATCAGGTTTATGCACTTTTTTTGCTACAATATTTACCTGTTTCAGGGTTGTGACTGTATCACTTCCAGCATATTTTTTAGTAGTAATGGCAATAAGCCGGTTGTCATAATTTCCGCTTACCGCATATTTGTTTTGGTTAATCGCTCCTTCCAATATATTCACCCTGTCAATTTCATCTATTTTATAAACATTCAGGTCGGCCGTGGTTTTTTGTTTCCCATCAATTACCAATGCCATCTCTTTACCAGAAGGCCTAGCATTTATAAACCTACCATTGTTAAAGCTAATTTCGGGTAAGGTAGTTTTCAAGGCAGTTGTTAAATCGGGGTATTTGCTTAGCAAACTACCTTTTATTGTAAAAGTTATGCCATTGGCATTCGACTGTTCATTCTTTTCAAGGCCTTTTATTGGCGTTGAAGAACTGTTAGTGGTTTGAGTGTGTTTTAATACCAATGGGTAATCGGGCTTCTTTACAAAAATAGTCACGTTTTTACCATTGTTATGCTTGTGGGCATTAATTACCACCTTGTTGGTATCGCTCAGGTTTAGGTTTTTAAAAGTAAAATCTCCATTTAAATCAGCCGTGGTATCAGTTAGGTAATTTTCCTTGTTAGCTATCAAGGTCACTTTACTGTTTGGTACAGGTTTGCCTCCCGGTGTTTGTATATTTCCGCTCAGCTCTAATCCTTTTTCAGGTTTAAAATTTAAAGGCATGGCAATACTATCCAATACCTTTTTCCAGTTAAATCGATTGTAATCATGGGTAAGTAACATCAAATCCAAATCGGCTTTGGTTTGGTTTTGATTATTTGAAAAGTAATAAGCTGGTTTTTCAACTTTTCCTTTCAAATCGGCACTCAATAAAAAAGTACTCACTATATGGTCTTCATTCTTTTCATCGAACCCTGTTCGACTTTCGTTTATTACCGATACTGAAAAAGCACCCTGAACGGGTAAGTTGTTAGCATTGGTAGTTGTAATATCAAACTTTACTTTTTGTCTGGTTTTAAATTCTTTTGCATCAGGTTTAATGCTGAATTTTAAAGTATCTGAATTTTGAATATAAGCCACCCTGTTGTTTAATGGTTCGCCGTTTTCGGCAAAGAGGGTAAACTGTACTAAGCCAGATGGAAACCTACTTTTTTCAATGCTCGAAACAAAAACCGGAGCTTCTATTTGCCCAGTAGTGGTAAACAATACTTTACCACCTTGCTGCGCAACAAGGTAAAATTTGCTTTGTTGTTTTTCTTTAAATAGCGCACTATTTAAAGCCACTTTTACTAATACGGAATCCGCTCTATTGTTATTGATACTTAAAACTAGTCCACTTTGTTTTGCTACAGGTAAATTGCTTATAATGCTATCTCCGGTAGGCAAAATTATTTTAGCCTTGTAGCTTTTACCATCCTGCGGAGTTAGGGCAAAAACCCCTAAGCCCAAATCATTGGTTTTAAAATAGGCAACTTCGCTGTTTTCATTATCAATTATGGTACCTTTTACAGTGTCGCTTAAGCCAGTTGAATAAGCCGCTTTAACCACTATTTTTGAGCGTAAATCGTTTACCAATTCGCCTCCTTCGGGGAAAAATTGTACCTTAATTTTATTTGAAGCATCATTCAAATCCAATGAACTCGTTAAACTCGGAATATTCAATTTTTGTTCAAAAAAAGTCTCAATACCCTCATTACGCATCCAGTTTGTATAAGCTCTGATATAATAATTTCCAGGCTTCAATTTCCGGGATAACGAAAAATCGCCCCATGCAACCCCAGCTTGCAGGGCTAGGTTTTCGCGTTTATAAACAGAATCATTCGGACCAATTAACTCCACATGCAAAACATGGCTCAAGGCCGAAAGTTGGTGTTTTTGCCCAATAACCACATAAGCCTTGTACCAAACGGTGTCGCCCAAAAAATAGGTTGGCTTATCAAAGTGTAAATAAACCCTTTCGCTTACAGGTTGATTTTGTGCCACATTTACAGCGTTTATCAAAAGGGAACTATCTTTTTGCGCTAATACTGAAAGGTTACATGAAAAGACACTTATTAGTATAAGATAAAAGATATTAGGTTTATTCATATTAATGTGATTGATTTTGATTTTATAAAGTTGGTGAAATATGATAAATAATAAACACTAAATAGATATAAATATTGCCATATACTAAAATTTTAATTTGAAGATTTATTCCGAAGGCAATTTTATTTATAGATTACTACTGCCCAATGGTGTATTTGCCCTTTCATACAATTATTTTATTAAACTTTGTCTTAAATAGGGTCTAGCAGATTTTTCATCTATTTATTATCACAATACCTTGTTTTAAGGCATTTTCATAAGTCACAGTTATATTGGCTTTTCCTATTTTAAATAATAACCTAGCCTTTTTTAATTCCAATAAAACTTGTTCACTATTTATTTCAGATAAAATAATCTTGGTATTATTTGCTAGCGCATCCTTATATACCGCATTTAAAATATGAATGCCAGTAGCATCAATAATTGGTACATTTTTCATTCTGATAATTAATACTTGTGGCGGTTTAGCAATAATTTTCATGGCATCCCTAAACTTAAATGCCGCTCCAAAAAACAAAGGTCCATTTATTTCAAATACTTCAATGCCTTCAGGTAGCGAGGTCTGATTCAAATCTTCATCTAAAATCTCATTTTCCGAATCAAGGTGTTGTACATTGCTCGCCTTCATCATATCCCTCATAAATAAAAACCCGGCTAAAATTATACCAACCTCAATTGCGATTGTTAAATCAATAAATATGGTGAGCAAACAGGTTATAATTAAAACCGCCGAATCATTTTTTGAAATCTTCATAATGGCGATAAAGCTTTTCCATTCGCTCATATTATAGGCAACAATTATTAAAATTCCACCGAGGGTTGCCATCGGGATTAAGGCTGCCCATTTACCTAAAAATAATAGAATTAAAAAAAGGGTGATTGCGTGGATTATTCCAGCAACGGGTGTTCTTCCTCCATTTTTTATATTGGTTGCTGTACGCGCAATGGCTCCTGTTGCAGGAATGCCTCCGAACAATGAAGAACCAATATTGGCAATGCCTTGCGCTATCAGTTCGGTATTTGAGCGGTGGTTTCCACCAATCATACCATCGGCCACTACGGCCGATAATAAGGATTCAATACCTCCTAGTAAGGCAATGGTAAAGGCTGGTTTAATCAGCTGCTTAAAAACCTGCCAGCTAATTATCGGTAAAACCGGGTGAGGTATGTTTGTTTGAATGCTGCCAAATCGACTTCCTATGGTTTCAACAGGAATATTTAATAAATAAACACCCAGGGTAGTAATCAATATAGCAATAATTGAGCCTGGAACCTTGTGTGTAACCTTAGGCCATAATAAAATAATAGCTATGGTAACCAAGCCCAATGTTAATGCATAATAGTTTAAAGTATGGAAAAAAAGACTGTATGTAATCCATTTATTTACAAAATCTGCTGGCACCGCACCCATTCGTAGGCCAAAAAAATCCTTTAATTGGGATGAAAAAATGATAACAGCAATTCCGGTAGTAAACCCAACAATTAAAGGATGGGGGATAAATTTGATTACACTTCCAAATTTTGCTAAACCCATAATTATTAATAATACACCCGCCATTAAGGTTGCTATGATTAAACCGTTAAAGCCAAATTGCTGAACTATTCCGTAAACAATTACTATAAAGGCACCTGTTGGCCCACCAATTTGTACCTTGCTTCCTCCCAATACCGAAATGATAAAGCCAGCGATCACTGCGGTAACCAAACCTTTCTCCGGAGAAACTCCTGAGGCAATGGCAAACGCGATTGATAAAGGAAGTGCTACAATACCAACTATAACACCGGCAATGGCGTCTTTATAAAACTGGGCTTTGGTATAGTTTTTAAATGTATCTAGTATTTTGGGTCTAAACATTGGCTATTAAATTAAAAAACAGCAAATAGGACGAGTTTATGCTTGAAGTAATTAACTCAATAATAAAACACAAAAATACCTAGGTTGTTTGGCTATTCCTATCGGATTTATATTATTAAAAAATTAATCATAAAAAAAATTCATACCTATTTGAATTATCAAACTAATAATTACCTTAGTAAACCAATTAAAACTATTTCTATTTTGTATCAATGAGTAAAAAACTGTGGGTAATTTTTGCTGTTTTACTATTAATAGTTATCAATATAAAACTGTCATTCGGACAGCAAAAATCAATAGGAATATTTGATAATCAAAGCGACATCGGAAAGGTAAAAAGTCCTGGTTCCGGTAGCTATGATAAAGAAAGTCAACGTTATGATTTATCTAGTTCGGGCACTAATGTTTGGGCAATGCATGATGAATTTCATTTTGTGTGGAAAAAAATGAAAGGTGACTTTATTCTACGCACACGGGCATTTTTAGTTGGTAAAGGGGTGGAGGATCATCGCAAACTGGGATGGATGGTAAGGTCATCACTCGATACTGATTCGAAACATGTAAGCGCCGTAGTTCATGGCGATGGATTAACTTCATTGCAATACAGAAAGTCGACAGCTGGGATAACCGAAGAAAAGAAGTTTGAAATAAAAGCCGCCGATATTATTCAGTTAGAACGTAAAGGCAATGTTTATACCATGTCCATCGCTCGTAACGGCGAACTTTTTATTAGTCAGGATTTAGCTGACGTAGATTTAGGTGATGAGGTATATGTGGGTATTTTTATTTGTGCCCATAATAAAGACGTAATCGAAAAAGCGGTTTTTGATAATACGCGTATTGTAGTTCCTGCGCCAGCTACACTAGTGCCCTATAAACAATATCTAGGTAGCGATATTGAAATACTTGATCTTGAAACGCAAACAAGCAAAATAATTTATCAATCACCGGTTTCTATCCAAGCTCCCAATTGGATGGCTGATGGTAAACATCTTTTGTATAATAGTGATGGATTATTATATAAATATAACCTTAAAACAAATAGACCAACCGTATTTAACACTGGTTCGGCTACTCATAATAATAACGACCACGTAATTTCGTTTGATGGTAAGATGTTGGCTATCAGCAGCAGTGACCAAACCGGAAACTCAATAGGTTGGACAGTACCAATTGCTGGCGGAGAGCCTAATAGGTTAACTCCGATAGGGCCATCTTATATGCATGGTTGGTCGCCAGATGGAAAATATATTGTTTTTTGTGGTGCACGAAACAATGAATATGATGTTTACCGTATCCCCGCCGAAGGTGGGCAGGAAGAGCGACTTACCAATACCACTGGTTTAGATGATGGGCCTGAGTATTCGCCTGATGGAAAATATATTTATTTTAACTCGGTGCGTAGCGGACTTATGCAGATATGGAGAATGAAGGCAGATGGCTCTGAGCAAACTCAATTAACAAACGACGATTATAATAACTGGTTCCCTCACATATCTCCCGACGGAAAATGGATAGTTTATATTACCTTTTTGAAATCGGAAGTTGCGCCTGGCGATCATCCATTTTATAAACATGTATATCTACGGGTGATGCCGGTAGATGGGGGGGCATCCAAAGTAATCGCTTATCTTTATGGTGGGCAAGGTACAATTAATACCCCTTCCTGGTCGCCTGATGGTAAGCATCTGGCATTTGTTAGTAATACGTCCTTATTATTTCCAATTTTTCCAATAGTCAATAAATAAAATGAACAATTCAAGAAGAAAATTTTTAAAAACAGGAGTACTTTTAACTGCAGGCGCGGCTTTGATGCCACGTGATTTGTTTGCCGGTGCAAAAAAAATTGAACGAACCGGAGTTCAGCTATATTCAGTTAGAGATGCTATGCAAAAGGACCCAAAGGGATCTTTGAAAAAAATTGCTGATGCCGGCTACCTTTTTGTTGAACATGCAAATTATGTCGATCGTAAGTTTTACGGTTTTTCGGCCAAGGAATTTAAAAATTTATTAATTGGTTTTGGCCTTGAAATGGTAAGTGGGCATACCGTAATGACCGCTCAGGATTGGGATACCTCTAAAAAGGATTTTACCGACAAATGGAAGCATACCATTGAAGATGCGGCTATTGCTGGTCAAAAATATGTAATTAGCCCATGGTTAGACGAAAGTCTGCGCACTGATACCGAAGCTTTAAAACGCTTTATGGAGCAATTCAATAAATGTGGTGAGTTATGTAAAAAGTCTGGTATGAAATACGGTTATCATAACCACAATTTTGAGTTTAAGACTGTAGTAGAAGGGATCACCCTTTATGATTTTATTTTAAAAAATACCGACCCTAATTTAGTAGTACAACAAATGGACGTTGGCAATATGTTAGGAGCAGGTGGTATAGCAATTGATTTAATTAATAAATATCCAGGTCGTTTTGAATTAATGCACGTAAAAGATGAAGTAAAAAGCGAAACTGGAGGTGGGATGGATGGTTATGACAGTACTATTTTGGGTACCGGTGTGATGCCAATAAAAGATATTGTATTAGCGGCTCGTAAAAGTGGAGGAACTACCCAATTCATTATCGAACAGGAATCATACCAAGGAAGGGATCCGTTTGATTGTGTAAAAACTGATTTGGATAACATGAAAAGTTGGGGGTTTTAATAAAAAATCATTAAACTTTAAATGACCACAATCATAAAAAGTTGGACTTCCAAATTATTTAAAAAAAATATTACCAAAAAGCTCAATATTTTCTGATATTGGGCTTTTTATTGAACCAAATTATTGAAAATTTTTAAACCATTATTTACAACAACCATACATGAATAGGCGTATTGCAATCAGGAACATGGCTTTGGTGCTTGGAGGTGCGGTTTTACTACCATCTTGTCTAAATTCAAACGGAAAAAAGGCTGTTCAGCTAAAGCATATAATTTTGGATGAGGACCAACAAAGTTTAATTGCCCAAATTGCGGAAACCATTATCCCAAAAACTACCACACCAGGTGCTAAAGAGCTTAAACTACCTGATTTTGTTTTATTGATGTTGGATGATTGCTATAATAAGAAGGACCAACAGACTATTTTAGATGGTTTGGACAAGTTTAAAGATTATACAAAAAGTAAGTATAATAACCCTTTCAATAGCCTCGACAATAAAACCAAGGAAGCGGTTTTGATTGATATTGAAAAATCAGCGAAAGCAAAAAAATCAAGTGATAAAAATTTAAAAGATGAAAATAAGGTCGACTCGCTTAATTTCTTTTTTTCAGCAATAAAACAACAAACTATTTTTGGTTACACTACTTCGCAATATTTCATGACTAAACAAATTGTTTATGAGCTGGTACCCGGTAGGTACAATGTACATGTTCCTGTTAAACAATTAAAAACCGCTTAATACTTTATGGCTAATTTAAATATTGATAGTGTAAAAGAACGCACCTTCGACGCGATTGTAATTGGCTCAGGTATGAGTGGGGGCTGGGCAGCAAAGGAGTTAACAGATAAAGGACTAAAAACCTTGATTCTCGAACGAGGTCGTGATGTTAAACACCTAAAAGACTACCCAACAACTAATCTCAACCCATGGGAATTTCCTCATCATGGTACTTTGCCAAATGAGGTACAGGAAGGAAATCCAATTGTAAACAGGTGTTATGCCTTTCATGAGGATGCGGCTCATTTTTTTGTAAAAGATAAAGAACACCCTTACGTTCAGGAAAAACCTTTTGATTGGATACGGGGCTATCAGGTGGGTGGTAAATCATTAATGTGGGCTCGCCAAACACAACGTTGGAGCGACTTTGATTTTGAAGGCCCAGCACGCGATGGTTTCGCGGTTGATTGGCCTATACGCTATAAAGATATTGCACCTTGGTATAGCTATGTTGAAAAATTTGCCGGTATTTCCGGTAATAAAGATGGCATACCAGAATTACCGGATGGCGAATTTTTACCTGCCTTCCCGTTAAACGATGTGGAAGATTATTTTAGTAAACACGTAAAAAGTAAATACAAAAACAGGCACGTAATTAGTGCCCGTTGTGCGCATCTATCCAAACCAAATCAAATTCATCTCGATCAAGGTCGTACTCAATGCCAAAACCGTACCCTTTGTCAGCGTGGATGCCCTTTTGGTGGATATTTTAGCGCAAACGCATCTACCATTCCCTGGGCATTGAAATCAGGTCATGCTACACTCCGGCCATTTTCTGTTGTTCATTCCATTATTTACGACGAAAAACTAGGCAAAGCTACAGGCGTTAGGGTGGTTGATACCAATACAAAAGAGACCATTGACTACTTTGCCAAAATAATATTTGTAAATGCCGCTGCCTTAAATACAAATCTGATATTATTGAATTCTACTTCCAATCGTTTCCCAAATGGTTTGGGTAATGATAGTGGTGTACTTGGTAAATATGTTGCCTTCCACAACTATTCTGCTCGTATAAGTGGCGAATATGATGGCTTTAAGGATTATACAACCAATGGTCGAAACCCAGCAGGGGGCGGCTACATCCCAAGGTTCCGGAACGTATATAAACAGGAAACTGACTTTTTGAGAGGTTATGCCTGTGGTTTTTATGCGGGCAGGTACCAACAACATAACTATGATGGAGTGGGGCAGAGCTTAAAGGAAAACTTGGTGAAAGGCGATTTAAGTCCTTGGCAAGTTGGTTCGCATATGATGGGCGAAACCATTCCTAAAGCCAGTAATTATGTAGCGCTTGATAAATCATTGAAGGATGAATGGGGTGTTCCTCAATTAAAAATTTCGGTTGATTATGATGATAACGACGAAAAAATGAAAAAGGATTTTGTGGAACAACTTACCGAGATGTTTACCTCAGCTGGTTTTACCAATATCAAGGCCTCAACAAATCATCAGGCACCGGGTTTGGATATTCATGAAATGGGTGGTGTTAGGATGGGTAATGATCCTAAAACCTCTATCCTTAACAAATGGAACCAAATGCATGCCTGTAAAAATGTTTTTGTAACTGATGGCGCCAGCATGACTTCAACCTCCTGCCAAAACCCATCGCTTACGTATATGGCTTTTACGGCAAGGGCTGCTGATTACGCGATTTCTGAAATTAAAAAAGGAAATATTTGATACTGATTTTTGATTTGGATGGAAAAAACAGTTGAAATATAGGGGTAAATACTTTCATTGTGTAAAAAAAACGCAATGAAAATTTGCAAGGTAATTTTTTGTTCATACATTTATCAAAGTAACCATTTTATAAATTTATTTAACCATTTATACATTATTATATGTCTGCAAATACTTATGACGCTATAGTCATTGGTTCAGGGATTTCGGGCGGTTGGGCTGCGAAAGAATTAACTGAAAAAGGTTTAAAAACCATAATGTTAGAGCGTGGCCGTAACATCGAACACATTAAAGATTATGTGAACGCCAACAAAGACCCTTGGGAATTTCCTCACAGGGGTGGTCGTACACAAAAAATGATTGAGGATTACCCGGTTTTAAAACGCGATTATCCATTAAACGAAACCAATCTTGACTATTGGGCCAATGATAAAGAAAGTCCTTATGTTGAGAAAAAACGTTTTGATTGGTTCAGAGGTTACCACGTTGGAGGACGATCATTAATGTGGGGCAGACAATCATACCGTTGGGCCGATTTCAATTTTGAAGAGAACTTGAAAGATGGTATAGGTGTTGATTGGCCCATCCGTTATAAAGACCTTGAACAATGGTATGGATATGCGGAACGTTTTGCAGGTATCTCTGGAAATAAAGATGGCCTAGCTGTTCTTCCTGATGGTGATTTTATGCCACCAATGGATATGAACATAGTTGAAAAGGACGTTGCTAAACGTTTTAAAGACATTTATAAAGGCGCTCGTAATTTTGTAATCGGTCGTACGGCTAATATAACTGTTCCACACAATAACCGTACAAACTGCCAGTATCGTAACAAATGTTGGTTAGGTTGTCCGTTCGGGGCTTATTTCAGTACACAATCAGCTACTTTACCTGCTGCAATGGCTACTGGTAAGTTAACTGTTCGCCCTTGGTCTATCGTTACCAAAATTCTTTATGATAAGGATACCAAGAAAGCGAAAGGTGTAGAGGTTTTAGATGCGGAAACCAACCAAACTTATGAATTTTTTGCCAAAATAGTTTTCGTAAATGCTTCCGCATTTAACAGTACTTGGATTTTAATGAACTCTGCGACTGATATTTGGCCTGATGGTTTAGGTAGCAGTAGTGGTGAGTTGGGTCATAACGTAATGGATCATCACTTGAATGTTGGTGCTGGTGGTACTGTTGAAGGTTTTGAAGATAAATATTACTTCGGCCGTCGTGCCAATGGTATTTATATTCCAAGGTATCGTAACATGAATGGCGACAAGCGCGATTATATTCGTGGTTTTGGTTACCAAGGTGGTGCAAGCCGTGATGGATGGGGCAAACAGGTTGCCGAAATGAATATTGGTGGAGAATTTAAAGATGCAATTACTGAACCTGGTACTTGGTCGATGGGTATTGGTGGCTTTGGTGAGACATTACCTTATCACGAAAATAGAATTTATCTTGATAAAACAGTAAAAGATAAATGGGGACTTCCTGTTTTAGCATTTGATGCCGAATTGAAAGATAACGAGCTAAAAATGCGTAAAGACATGGAAAGCGATGCCAAAGAAATGTTAGAAGCGGCAGGTGTTAAAAATGTACATACTTATAGTGCTAATCCATATTTAGGTCGCGGTATACACGAAATGGGAACCGCTCGCATGGGTCGCGATCCTAAAACTTCGGTATTAAATGGTTGGAACCAGGTTTGGGATGCCAAAAATGTATTTGTTACCGATGGTGCTGCCATGACTTCAGCTGCTTGCCAAAACCCTTCATTAACATACATGGCATTAACTGCTAGGGCCGCCAACTATGCGGTGGAGGAATTAAAGAAAAATAACCTTTAATAACTATTGGCTTTAAACAATGGAAGAGCAAAAATCCGATAAGTTATCCGACAACTCAAGGCGGAAGTTTCTAAAAACCGGAGCTGTTGCGGCAGCAGGTTTTATGATAGTGCCTCGCCATGTTTTAGGTGGAAAAGGCTTTACTGCACCAAGCGATCGTTTATTGATTGCTGGGGTTGGAGCAGGGGGTAAGGGTGAAAGCGATATCCAAAACTTTTACAAAAGTGGTAAAGCCGAAATTGCCTTTTTATGCGATGTAGATGACCGTAGGGCAGCTTCAAGTGTTAAAAGATTCCCTAATGCCAAGTATTATAAGGATTGGCGTGAAATGTATGATAAGGAATCGAAAAATTTTGATGCCGTTTCTGTTTCCACTCCCGATCATAATCATGCTATCATAGCTTATCATGCAATGCAATTAGGCAAGCACGTTTATGTGCAAAAGCCGCTAACGCATGATATTTATGAAGCCCGACTATTGACAGATGCCGCCAAAAAATATAAGGTGGTTACTCAAATGGGCAATCAGGGTGCATCAAATGATGGAACCCGTCAACTAGCTGAATGGTATGATGCCGATATTATTGGAGATGTGCATACCGTGTACTGCTGGACAGACCGCCCGGTTTGGCCTCAAGGTATAGCATGGCCAAAGACTCCGACGGATATCCTTAAAGAATTGGATTGGAACCTATGGTTAGGTACCGCGCCTTTTAAAGACTACGTTTCTAATCTGGTTCCTTTTAACTGGCGTGGTTGGTGGGATTATGGCACAGGTGCTTTGGGTGATATGGGTTGTCATTTAATGGAAGCTCCATTTAGGGTACTCGGCTTAAAATATGCCAAAGATGTACAGGCAAGCGTAGGTTCTGTTTATGTTGGAGAATTTACAAAGGGAAGATTCCCTGAAAGCTGTCCTCCATCAAGCCATATAACGTTAACATTTCCCAAAACGGACAAGACTAAGGGCGATGTTACCATACATTGGATGGATGGGGGGATACAACCCGAAAGGCCTGAAGAATTAGGTGCCAATGAAATGTTTGGTGATGATGGAAACGGTACCTTGTTTATAGGAACTAAAGGCAAAATGATTGCGAGCACCTATTCAGCTAATCCATTATTACTGCCTACCTCCAGAAATTCGGAAGTAAAGGTTAATCAAACCCTTCAAAGAATTCCAGGTGGTGCCAATGGACATTATGCCCAATGGGTTGAAGGTTGTTTAGCCGGATATGGAAAAACGCAACTAAGTTCATCTTTTGATGTTGCCGGACCACTTACTGAAGCCTTATTGATGGCAAATTTGGCTGTTAGAGGACACGAATTAAAAGGCGGCCATATCAAAATGCTTTGGGATAATGATAATATGAAAATCACTAATTTTGATGCTGTAAACCAGTACGTTAAACGTGATTACCGCCAAGGTTGGACTTTATAATATTGAATTAATGAAGGATTAGTTGTCTAATCAAATAAAATAGTAAAAAATTACCAATTAAAATTAAATAAAAATGAATAGAAGAGATGCCATAAGTAGGGTTGCCCTAATAATGGGAGGTACTGTTTTAGGTGCTGAATACTTCCTTTCGGGTTGTAAGTCACCAAATTCGCAGGTAAGCGACTTGTTTAGTGCCGATAATATAGCCTTCTTAAACGAGGTTGCCGACACCATTTTGCCAACCACTGCAGGATCACCCGGAGCCAAGGCTGCTAACGTAGGTAAGTTCATGGCTGTAATGGTACAGGATTGTTATAAGGCTTTTGATCAAAAGACCTTTTTAGAAGGTATTACCAAATTGGATGAAGCCAGTAAAAAACAATTCAATAGCAAATTTATGGATATAACCGCTGCTCAGCGTACTGAATTGCTTGTCGCTCTTGATAAAGAACAAAAGGAATTTACAAAAGAAAGAGAAAAGTTAGTAGATGCCGATAAGTTGAAGCATAAAGGAGAACCTTTTTATTTTGCAAACGAGGCCGAAATTCCGAACCACTATTTTAGGTTGATGAAAGAGTTAACGCTATTGGGTTATTTCACCTCCGAAATTGGTGCAACTAAGGCATTACGTTATATCGCGGTACCAGGTCATTATGATGGTAATTTACCATACAAAAAGGGTGATAAAGCGTGGGCTACCTGATAATTATTGATTAACTGATTTATTGAATTATTGATTTGTTGAAGGATAAATAGATTTATTGAAATATTGATTTTAAAAAGTTTTAATACTCTTTAAACAATGCCTGACTTCAATAAATCACTAATTTATTCATTCAATTAATAATTTGTCAATTCAATAACTCAGTAATTCAATAAATAACAAACTCAATAAATCAGAAATTTAATAAATCAATAAATAAGAAACATGGGTAATAGAAAGCTCCGCATGGGTATGATTGGCGGGGGTAAAGACGCGTTTATAGGTGCCATTCACAGAATTGCCGCCAATATGGATGGTCAAATAGAATTGGTTTGCGGTGCATTAAGTATAAACGAACAAATTGCCATTGAAAGCGGCGAAATGTTGTATTTACCTAAGGATCGCGTTTATACCAATTTTCAAGACATGATTACTGCCGAAAGTAAGCTTCCGTCTGATAAGAGAATGGATTTTGTAACCATTGTAACACCTAACTTCGCCCATTTTGCGCCTGCCATGATGGCGCTTGAACATGGTTTTAATGTTGTCATTGAAAAGCCGATCACCTTCACCATTGAGGAGGCAAAACAACTGAAAAAGAAGCTCGACGAAACCGGTTTAATGTTATTGCTTACCCATACTTATTCGGGTTATCCGCTTGTAAAAGAGGCGCGCGAATTGGTTAAAAAAGGTGCTTTTGGTAAAATCAGGAAGATATTAGTTGAATACCATCAAGGATGGTTGAGTAAGCTATCTGAACGCGAAGGGAATGCGCAGGCTGCTTGGCGCACCGATCCTACAAAATCAGGTAAAAGTGGTTGTATGGGTGATATTGGTACACATGCCGCCCATTTGGCAGAATATATTTCGGGTTTAAAAATCACTCAATTATGTGCCTCTCTAAATATTTTGGTGGATGGCAGGTTATTGGATGATGATGGCGCTATTTTATTGCGTTTTGAAGATAAGGCAACAGGTGTGCTTTCTGCTTCTCAAGTAGCAGCCGGCGAAGAAAACGCTTTGAAAATAAGGGTTTATGGCGAATTGGGTGGTTTGGAATGGGCGCAACAAGAGCCTAATACCTTAACCCTGAAATGGCTTGATAAGCCTGCACAAACCCTAAGGGCGGGGTCAAACTATGGCGACAGGGAATCTATTTACGCAACGCATAACACACGCACACCGGGAGGTCACCCTGAAGGTTATTTGGAAGCTTTTGGTAACCTGTACCGTAATTTTGCACTTGCTTTAAGCGCTAAATTAAATAACGAAGTGCCAAAGCCAGAATGGCTCGATTTTCCGGGTGTTGAAGATGGTATCAGGGGCATGGCATTTATTGAAAATGTGGTAGCTTCTAATCATAGCAACGAAAAGTGGACTGATTACGTAATATAATTACCATCCAGAAAATAATCCTCAAAATTCTTGCATTCTGTAAATTCTGATCAATAATGACGACAATAAAAGGACCTGCAATTTTTATAGCTCAATTTATAGGCGACGAGGCTCCGTTCAATAGCCTCGAGGGCATTTGTACTTGGGCAAAAAACCTAGGTTATAAAGGAGTTCAATTACCAACGCTTGATGCTAGGTTTATAGACCTTCAAAAAGCTGCCGAAAGTAAAACTTATGCCGAAGAAATTAAAGGCCGCGTAAATGCCTGTGGCTTAGAAATTACCGAACTCTCAACACATTTGCAAGGTCAATTAGTAGCTGTTAACCCTGTTTACGATCAATTGTTTGATGGTTTTGCGCCATTGGCCTATCGTAATAATCCAGCCGCACGTACCCAGTGGGCTATTCAGCAATTAAAATATGCTGCTAAAGCTTCCCAAAATTTAGGTTTAAATGCCTCTGTTACCTTTAGTGGCGCCTTGCTTTGGCCGATGGTATATCCTTGGCCGCAACGCCCGGCAGGTATTGTTGAAACAGCATTTAACGAACTTGGCAAACGCTGGAAACCTATTTTGGATGTTTATGAAGAATGTGGAATAGACCTTTGTTATGAAATACACCCTGGCGAAGATTTGCACGATGGTATTACCTACGAAATGTTTTTGGATAAGGTAAATAACCATAAACGCGCTAATTTACTATTCGACCCTTCGCATTTTGTGTTACAATGCTTGAATTATTTGGAATATATCGACCTTTACCACGAGCGTATCAAAATGTTCCACGTAAAGGATGCCGAATTTAACCCAACCGGCCGTCAAGGCGTTTATGGAGGTTATCAAAACTGGATTGATCGGGCAGGTCGGTTCCGTTCATTAGGCGATGGTCAGGTTGATTTTAAAAATATTTTTAGTAAACTTACCCAATATAACTATACCGGATGGGCCGTATTAGAATGGGAATGTGCAATAAAACATCCTGAAGATGGTGCCAAGGAGGGGGCTGAATTTATAAAAAACCACATCATTAGGGTAACTGAAAAAGCATTCGACGATTTCGCAGCTTCGGGAGCAGATGATGCTTTAAATAGAAAAACCTTAGGGTTAGATTAAAAATAAAACTAATTAAACAACCAATTATAAACTAAATAACAGAAAATGCAATCAATTAACCGTACACAACTATTTAGGGCAAGTTGCCTTTCATTGTTGGTGACATCACTTTCTTTTGGTATCCGTGCTGGGATATTGAATAAACTAGGTACCGACTTTCAACTGGATAAAGAACAATTAGCTTCCATTACTGCAACAGCATTTTGGGGCTTCCCCTTAGCTGTAGTTATTGGTGGTATTATTGTTGATATCATTGGCATGAAACGCCTGTTGGTATTGGCATTTATCTTCCATTTGGCGGGTATTTTACTAACCATTTTTGCTACTGGATATTGGACTTTGTTTTTATCAACCTTATTAATTGGGCTTGCTAACGGTACAGTTGAGGCTGCATGTAATCCATTAGTAACCTCGTTGTATACCGATAATAAAACAACAAAGCTTAACCATTTTCATTTATGGTTTCCGGGTGGTATTGTAATAGGCACGTTAGTTGTATTGTTATTTAATTCAATTGGTCTTAGCTGGCAAATACAAGTAGGGGTAATGCTTATTCCAACTGTTATCTATGGCTATTTGTTTTCAAAACTTGATTTTCCGGTTACCGAAAGGGTTGCATCTGGCGTTTCAACAGCAGGGATGTACCGCGCCTTATGGAATCCACTGTTCATTTTTATGTTTATTTGCATGTTTGGTACCGCAATTACCGAATTGTTTACCGGCCAATGGATTGACGTTTTATTAAAAAATGTAACTCAAAATGCGATCCTGATTTTGACCTTAGATACTGGAGTAATGGTTTTAGGTCGAGCATTTGCAAAACCAGTTTTAAAACTATTTTCGCCACAGGTATTGCTTTTAATTTCAACAATATTAGCTGCAACAGGTATATTTTTATTAAGTACCTTAACCGGAAATGCGGTATTTTTCGCCGCCATCATATTTGGTATGGGTGTTTGTTATTTTTGGCCAACAATGCTTGGTTTTGTGAATACTAACCTACCAAAAACAGGCGCTTTAGGCTTAAATTTAATGGGTGGTGCAGGTATGTTTGCAGTATCATTATATACAGTTATAATGGGAAAATATTACGACAATATTGTTAAGGCCGCAAATGGCAATAACACCACTGCCGGACCAAAGGTTTTACAAGCAACTTTAGTTATTCCGCTTGTTTTAATTGTAGCTTTTGCCGGGCTGGTAATATACATGCGTAATAAAAAACCAGCAGAAACATTAAATTCGGCAGCACATTAATTTTTTAGGTTAAAATTTGTAATTTTATCCAAATTAAATTCAATTTATTTACATGAAGAAAGTTTTTATCGTTCTTAGCTTATGTGCTGTAATAACTGCCTGCGGTGGAAGTTCAAATTCAGGTGGTGCAGATAGTACTTCAACAGCGACTTCAACTCAAACTACAGTTAGCGCGGCAAAAGTTGCTATAGATCCTGCCGCACCTGCTGCCAAATTAATGGCCGCAGCCGATTGTTATACTTGCCACAAGGCCGATGTAAAGGTGATTGGTCCTGCGTTTGCTGATATTGCTGCCAAATATCCTTCAACACCTGCCAATATTGATACCTTGGCTAATAAGGTTATAAAAGGTGGTAAAGGTAATTGGGGAGAAGTGCCGATGACACCTCACCCAAATATCGCTTTGGCCGATGCTAAAACAATTGTTACTTATATTTTGACCTTGAAAAGGTAAAACTTTTTATGTCAAATTCTTCTTATTTAAAGATCGGGGGGATAAAATTCTGTATTAAAAGCATTAACATTTTTTAAAATGTTAATGCTTTATTTTGAGTTTTTTATTTTTAAAGAGGCTCATTTTATTTTACCAATTATAATTTAAAAGGTTTAAAATACATCCGTAACTTAAACCTCATAAACCAATTTAATTATGCCAGAGAATCAAAACCGTAGATCTGCCATTAAAAATATGATGGCAGGTACAGCTGCTATTACTACTGCAGGTTTATTTTCCTCATTCAAAACCGATGGTAAGCATATGATGACAGATGATAAATTGAAGGGCAATATCAAGCATTCGGTATCTCCATGGTGTTATGGTGAACTTACGTTAGATCAATTATGCGAAGTGTGCAAACAAATTGGCATCACCGGGGTTGATTTATGCGGACCAAAAGATTGGCCTACCCTTCAAAAGCATGGTATGTATTCTTCCATGTGTAATGGAGCCGAAATAAACCTCACTGATGGTTTTGGAGATACCCAGTTTCATGCTACTTTAATAAAGAATTATACCGAAATGATTCCATTGGTAGCTAAAAACGGCTATACCAACCTGATATGTTTTAGTGGTAGCAAACGCGGAAAAGACGACGAAACTGCCTGGAAAAATTGCATAGAAGGTTTAAAACCCTTAATAGCCATAGCCGAAAAAAATAAGGTGGTGCTTTGTATGGAGCTGTTAAATAGCAAGGTTGACCATAAAGATTACCAATGTAATAATGTTGAATGGGGGGTAGAGTTAGCAAAGCGCATCAATTCCGAGAATTTTAAACTCCTTTTTGATATTTACCATATGCAAATTATGGAAGGTGATATCATTAGGAATATTACAAACTATCATCAATACATTGCACATTACCATACAGGTGGCATTCCCGGAAGGAATGAAATTGACGATACGCAGGAATTACATTATCCTGCTGTAATGAAAGCCATTGTGGCAAGTGGCTACAAAGGCTATGTTGGGCAAGAATTTGTGCCCAAACAAAAAGATAAAATTGCTTCTTTACGCAATGCCATCAAAATTTGTGACGTTTAATATTTAATCATTCATATAACCATTATAATGACAACTAGAAGAAAATTCTTAACTCAAGCTGGCTTATTATCAGCAGGATTGTTTGCAGCCCCTAAAATGATATTTGCTGCTCCTCTCAAAAAAGTTGGTTTGCAGCTTTATACCTTGCGAAATGTAATTGCAAAAGATGTAAAGGGTAATATTGAAAAGGTCGCAAAAGCTGGATATAGCGAAGTGGAAACCTATGGTTATTCAAAAGCGGGTGGTTTTTGGGGAATGGATGCCAAATCATTTAGTGGATTACTAAAGGCTAATGGTTTAACAACCCCAAGCGGTCATTTTGGTTTGGATGATTATTTTGTGCATGATAAAACAGAATCATTAGAAGCTTATATTGAAGCGGCTAATATTACTGGTATGGAATATATTATTGTTCCTTCCATCAATGGTGAAGTACTAAAATCGGCCGATCAGTTTAAAGCGGTTGCTGCCAAAATGAACAAGGCTGCCGAAATTTGTAAAAAATCAGGCTTAAAATTGGGCTATCATAACCATAATTTTGAATGGAAACCAATTGATGGCACTACTTTTTATGATGTTTTAATTAATGAAACGGATCCAGCTTTAGTAAACATGGAAATGGATATGTATTGGGTAGTACGTGCTGGACAAGATCCAATTAAACTGTTTGAAGCGCATCCGGGCAGGTTTGCATTATGCCATTTAAAGGATATGGATAAAACATCTGATAATCTGAACACCGAAATTGGTAGAGGTAAAATTGATTTTAAAACCATTTTGAAAAAGGCAAAACTGGCAGGTTTACAACATTTTATTGTTGAGCAAGAAAACTTTATCAATATTGATCCTTTTGACAGTATTACACAGAGTTCAGCGTATGTGCTAAATCAATTGGATGTACAATAGGTCCTAAAGACGGTAAGTCCGAAAGTCAGGAAGTAATGTAAAAAGTTCAATTAGTCATGAAATTTATAGTCAATCAAATCAATAATTAATAAAACAATGACTAATGACCTCCGGCCAATGACCAAAGAAAAAATGAGAACTAACCAATGACGATTGACCAAAAAAGAAATGACCAATTAAACATAAATAGCATGAAATACACTTTAATAATTACAGCAATTTTGTCGGGGGCTACCCTTATGGCAAATGCGCAGCAAGCAAAACCAGAGGATACCGAAATTTGGGATCCGATACCTAAAGTAGTTACCCCTGGTAAAAATCTGGGTGATGCGCCATCAGACGCGATCATATTATTTGATGGTAAGAATTTAGACCAATGGGTGCAAAATAATGATGGTTCGCCAGCTAAGTGGGATGTAAAGGATGGAATACTTACCGTAAATAAAAATTATGGTAATATTGAAACCAAGCAAAAATTCACCAATTATCAGTTACATATTGAATGGCGCGAACCTGTTGAATTAACAGGCTCTGGTCAGGCACGCGGCAATAGTGGTGTGTTTTTGGCCGGAATTGGTAAAGGTGATGCTGGTTATGAATTACAAGTGCTAGACCCATACAACAATAAAACTTATGTAAACGGAATGGCGGGTAGCATTTATAAGCAAGCTATACCATTGGCTAACCCCGGAAGGAAGAATGGCGAGTGGCAAGCATACGACGTTATTTGGACTGCGCCAACCTTTAATGAAGATGGTTCATTAAAATCGCCTGCAAGGGTAACCGTACTTTTTAATGGCGTATTGGTCGAAAATAATTTTGAGTTAAAAGGCCCAACGCTCTACATTGGCAAACCCGAATATAAGGCGCATGGCCCATCCCCAATAAAGCTACAAGCCCACGGCGATAAAAGCGAACCGCTTAGTTACCGTAATATTTGGGTAAGGGAACTTTAATAAAGTTTAATTGGTTAATATTACGGTAAAAGCTTAGCTTTACAAGTAGTATTAACCAATTATAATGAAATTTTCAGTAAAGCTATCTCTAGTATTTCTTTTCTTTTTTGTCGCGTCTTTCGCAATCTCATCATATACTTTCGCAGCTGATGGGTATTATTACCAATTAAAATTATACCATTTCAAAAATCAGGCGCAAGTCGACCGTACCGAACAATACCTGCAAAATGCTTATATACCTGCTTTGCATAAACTAGGTGTTAAAAATGTAGGTGTTTTTAAACCCGTTGAAGGTGATACGCTTGGTTTAAGATTATATGTTTTAGTACCGTATCGTAATTTTCATGAGTCCGAAACTATTGAACAAAAATTGGCGAAGGATGCAGATTATTTAAGCACGGGCAAAGATTATATTGATGCCGCTTATGATAATGCACCATATGACCGTATTGAGATTATGCTGTTAAAAGCTTTCCCTAAAATGCTGGAACCTGCTGTGCCGAACCTGACATCCAAAAAAGAAGAAAGAGTTTATGAGTTAAGGAGCTATGAAAGTCCGACTGAAAAACTAAATGTAAATAAAGTTGCTATGTTTAATGATGGGGATGAGGTAGCTTTATTTAAACGACTTAATTTTAATGCTGCCTTTTATTCGGAAGTAATTGCCGGCTCACATATGCCAAATTTAATGTACATGACCTGCTTTAACAACAAAGCGGATAGGGATAAGCATTGGGAAGCATTCGTAAACGACCCACAATGGAAGTCATTAATTGCCGACCCATTTTACCAGCATAACGTATCAAAAAATACCATTGTATTTTTACACCCTGCAGTATATTCTGATTTTTAAATAATGCTGGAAAAGCGCGATTATGATGCGATAGTAATAGGTTCGGGTCCCAACGGTTTGGCCTCGGCCATATTAATGCAACAAAAAGGGCTTTCTGTATTATTAATCGAGGGAAAAGAAACCATAGGAGGGGGCTTACGAACAAAAGAACTAACCTTACCGGGTTTTTTGCATGATGTTTGTTCGGCTGTTCATCCCTTGGCTGTTTCTTCTCCTTTTTTTGAAACCTTGCCCCTTGGCAATCATGGTTTGGAATACATATATCCAAAAATAGCAGCCGCACATCCTTTTGATGATGGTACTGCCGCACATTTGGAAAAAACTATTGATTTAACCGCGAATTCCCTCGGAAACAATGAAGCATCGTATCAAAAATTAATTACCCCGCTTGTAAATAGCTGGCCGGATATAAAGGAGGATGTTTTAGGTCCACTTCATTTTCCAAAGCATCCACTTGAAATGGCTCGGTTCGGACTAAATGCTTTGTCTTCGGCCAGCTACTTATCCAAATCATTAAAATCTCCTCAAGCTAGAGCCTTCTTTGCAGGTATGGCAGCGCATTCCATGCAACCATTAACCAAGCTTACCACAGCCGCGGCTGGTTTAGTACTGTTATTGGTCGGTCATACAAAAGGGTGGCCAATACCAAAAGGCGGTTCGCAACAAATTGCCAATGCTTTGGCTAGTTATTTTATCTCAATCGGTGGTCAAATACAAACCGATTTTTATATCTCTAATTTAGCCCAATTGCCCTCGGCTCATGCCGTTTTGTTTGATACAACTCCTGCACAACTATTGGAAATTGCTGGGCATCAATTATCATCCCTATATAAATGGCAGCTTAAACATTACCGCTATGGCATGGGTGTATTTAAGATTGATTGGGCTTTGAGCGAACCAATACCATTTACTAATAAAATATGTCGACAAGCAGGAACCCTCCATCTAGGTAATTCAATAGACGAAATAATTGCAAATGAACAAATGACATGGGAGGGAGGACATCCTGAAAAGCCATTCGTACTATTGTCGCAACCAACTATAGTAGATGCTAACCGTACACCCGAAAGTAAGCACACGGCCTGGGCCTATTGCCATGTACCTAATGGTTCCGACAAAGACATGACTAGCCATATTGAAAACCAGGTAGAACGCTTCGCTCCCGGGTTTAAAGATGTTATTTTGGGACGGCATACCTTCAATACCTGCCAAATGCAATCCTATAACCCCAATTATATAGGCGGAGATATTAATGGGGGAGTATTGGATATTGGGCAGTTATTTACCCGCCCAGCCTTAAGGCTTTCTCCATACAAAACCTCCAAAAAAGGTCTTTACATTTGTTCTGCCTCAACCCCTCCCGGTGGTGGCGTGCATGGCATGTGTGGTTACCATGCGGCTAAACATGCCTTGAGGGATGTGTTTAAAATCAAATAAAGTTTCTTTTTAAATCTATTTATATTTATTTAAATTATTTATTTGATAATCAGATAATTACATTTATTTATGTTTTTTTTGATAGATGAGGCAACCATTTACCAATTACTTACGTGATATACATATAGGGTCAATAATTTAATGAGCTAAAAGGTAACCACTTTAATGGGCAATGAAGCGTTACTGCAGCTGATTAAAGGCTGTATTGAGCAGGATAGAAAACAGCAGAAGATGCTATATAAGGCATACTATGGCTACGCCATGTCAATTTGTATGCGTTATACCTGCGATAGGGATTTAGCCGCCGAAGTAATGAACCAGGGTTTTTTAAAGATGTTTAACAATTTAGAAAAATATAAGCAGGAGATACCATTTAAAGCATGGCTAGGTAAAATTATGATCAATGTATCGATTGATTTCTATCGTTCAACTGCTAAATTAAGGGTTACTGATGATTTGGACGAAGCATTAAATGTGAGCAGTACCGAATTGGCCGATAAAAATATGAGCTATAATGAATTACTAAATATGATTAGCAGACTTCCAATTTCGTACCGAACGGTTTTTAACCTTTTTGCCATCGAAGGTTATTCGCACGAGGAAATTGCTGATTTATTAAATATATCAGAAGGCACATCAAAATCAAATTTGTTTAAGGCGCGTCAAAAGCTTAAACAAATGATTTTAATATCAACACAATCAAATTATCATATTAACCGTGGAGGCAATATGGATTTTGCTCCAATTTCTGCCATCAAGGTAGTAGATATGAATGGGGTGTTGTTTAAGAGAGGAATTATAAGATGATGAACAGTGAACAGGATAAAGCGTTAGATGATGTTTTTAAGATCGGTTTAATTGAACCCAATGTCCCGGTTGCCTTTAACGAGGGTGACTGGGAAGCATTGGAGCAAATGCTTAACAAAAACAAAAAGGGTTTTATCTTTATAATTTTACCCTATATAACAGGCATCGCTGCTATTAGCATGCTGGTTTTAGGGTGGTGGCTTTTTTCAAACAATACAAGCGAAAATAGTTTAGCAGTTGATAAAATAAAACCTAAAAACAATCGTATACAAAATTACAATGAGCATTCTCATGATTCAATTAACTCAAAAGCTAATTTAAAATATACCAGTACAAGCGACGGGACTATTCAGCATTTTCCAAAAGCAAGTCCTAAATTATTGCGCTTTCAAGTAAATAGGTTAAATAAGCGCAATAATTTTAGGGAATTTAAAATTAGAGGTACCTATGCTGCTGAAACTGCCCGTCGCGACACTACTGGAAGCGCATCAACTATTCAAATTAATATTTTTGATTCTGATCCTATTTTTTTAAAGCAACCTGCTGTTAACTATGCTACCACCAATTCAAAATCACCAGTGGTAGCTAATGTTGATTTACTTACAATTCATCAAATCAACAAAAATTCAAATGCTTTATTTAAGGATGATAAATTTGACGATAGCAAAAAAAGTAATTTCAAACCTGCATTGGGCCTAACAATTTTGGCAGGGAATGATTTAAATGGCGTAGGGTCTTTCCAACAAAGTAAAATAGGAACAAATATAGGATTATTGTTTTCTGCTGAATTTTTTAGTAAAATCAAAATCGGAACTGGTGTTGTTTATTCAATAAAGCCTTATGTTACCAATTTTGAAAATTACCATACAGCGTATAAATTCAGAACCAACCCTCAAACAGTTACCGCTGATTGTAAGATGTTAGATTTTCCTATAGATATTGATTATAAAGTTTTTAATAATCAAAAAAACACAATCTATCTAGGTTCGGGCTTAACTTCTTATTTGATGGTTCATGAAAGTTATACCTACAATTACGCAAGCACTTATACATCAACATACACCGTACCTAAAAATAATAAATACCTTTTTGGGGTTCTCAATTTATCAGCAACTTATCAGCGAAGAATTAAACCAAATTTCTCCATCAGTTTTCAGCCATATGCTAAACTGCCTTTATCTTCTGTAGGATATGGTCAGGTAAAATTATTTACAGCTGGGGCTGCCTTATTATTCAATTGGAATTAAACAAGAATAGCATGCGATTTTTATACTTGCTCCTTTTATTTATCATGCAATTAAGCAATCAAGATGCTGGCTTATTTATTAGCACAGGAGCTAAAATTACTATTTTTTCGAGTGCGCCTATTGAAGATATAAAAGCTGCTTCCGCCCAATGTATCTCGGTTTATAATAATAATACAAATGAGTTAGAGTTCTCTGTTCCTATCCGTTCATTCCAATTTGATAAAGCATTAATGCAGGAACACTTTAATGATGACTATATGGAATCCGAAAAATACCCCAAGGCCTCTTTCAAAGGTAAAATTTTGGAAAGTATCAATGCGAAGGTTGACAATACTTACAAGGTTACGGTGTTTGGTGAGCTTACTATCCATGGTGTTAAAAAGGAATGTAAAGTACTTGGCACGTTGAATATAAAAGATAGTGTTATTAATATGATGGCAGATTTTGATGTAAAGTGTGCCGACTATAATATTAAAATCCCACAAATTGCCTTTTACCATATTGCTGAAAATATTAAGGTTAAAATTTTGGCCAAATACCAATCTATCAACAACAAATCTAAATAGTGCGCCTAATGAAAAAATACTTTACTATCCTTTTTATACTAATTATAGCCCAGCGTGTATCCGCTCAAAAAACTGATACAATAAAGAAGAATATATCGGTCGATTCATTAATGAATGCGATGAGTACTGCAAATCATTCAGAGCAGGTAATAGGAACATTTAAAGCTAGCCGATTAATACTTTCTCAAACCACTGAAACAGTAAAAAAGAATAACCTTAACTTTTTAATTATACATCGTTTTGGCGATTTTTCGGGCACCTATGGAGGTGGTCAATCATTAGGTGGCCTAGATGCCGTTGCCGATGTTTATTTTGATTTTGAATATGGTTTAAATGATAATTTAAACATCAACTTTGGTAGATCAACTATTGGTGGATTGCTTGATTTAGGTTTAAAATACACTTTTATACATCAAACTACAAATGATGTAATACCGCTATCAATTGCAGTAGCCGGAGAGACCGGAGTTAGACCGTACGGTTCATTTAATTCCTTTGACGGAAGGCTTTCAAACCTGGTAAAAATTATTGCGGCTCGTAAATTTTCCTCTGGTTTTTCCTTACTTATATCGTCAATTTTTTTGCGCAACAATTCACCTTTACTAACTATAAATGGCAATAATGAGCAACAGTTTTTATCAGTAGGGGTAGCTACCAGATTCAAAATTACTAAACACATGGGCTTTATTATTGATTATGCCCATCCATTTACCAGTACTAAGCAAACAAGTTCATTTTCCCTTTATGATCCCCTTGGGTTTGGCATTGAAATAGAAACAGGCGGGCACGTTTTTACTTTAAATATTACCAACTCAAGAGCTATAAATGATTTTAATTATTTGAGTAACACAACTTCCGATTATGGTAAAGGTCAGTATCGTATAGGTTTTACCATATCAAGGATGTTTGATTTTAACCATTCAAAAACAAATTATTAACAATATTTTATAAACTTCAAACAACAAAAACATGGAAAGAGGCGAATTTTTATCAAAACTAGGTATTGGAATGGCGATAGTTTGCGCTGGTTGTGCCATCAGCTCTTGTGGTTCAAAGGGTAATGACCCAGCACCATCAAATAATAATGGTGGCAATAATGGGGGCGGAAATACCAGTGGCACCAGCATAAACCTTGTTAGCGAACTAGCGAATATTGGTGATTCAAAAATATTAGGAGACGCTATTGTGGTGAGGTTAGCAACCGGCAATATACCTGCGTCTTTTACAGCTGTACAGGTGGCATGCACTCATCAAGGTACATCCATTGGCTATAATTTAGCACAGGGCATATTTATATGCCCAAATCATGGCAGTGAATTTAGTACTTCAGGAGCCGTTGTGTTGGGTCCGGCAACGGCTAATTTAAAGGTTTATACGGTTGCAATTAACAATAATGTACTTACTGTGAGCTAAAATTGTTTTTATTTCACTAAGAGTAAAGTTTGATTATATCATATTATTATTAGCTTTAAATTCCCAATTAAAGCCTCTTAAGATAATGAAAAAATTTAAGTTGTTTGTGTCTGTTTTACTATTTGTTGTCTTTTCATGTAAAAAAAACAATCTTGCTAACATTGATTTTACAAGTTGGCAAACTTACGCTGGAACGAAGGAAGGGAACCGATATTCAGCCAATCAACAAATAAATCTAAAAAATGTAAATAACTTGAAGGTTGTTTGGACATACAGCACACATGATAAGGATACAGGTAATCGTAGCCAAAACCAATGTAACCCAATTGTTGTTAATGGTGTACTTTATGGTACAAGTCCTAAATTGAAATTATTTGCACTTGATGCGGCCACAGGAATTCAAAAATGGCTTTTTGACCCAGCAAATGAAGCCGGAAATAAAAATAATGATCCGTTGGCTTATTACAAGGTTTGTCGTGGTGTAACTTATTGGGAAGACCATAGTGGCGAAAATAAACGTATATTTTATAGCGTAGGTTCAAAAACCTATGCCATTGACGCAGAAACAGGTAATCCTTTAAAAGACTTTGGGAAAGATGGATTTATTGACTTATCTGAAGATCTTGGCAGAAAAACAAACTCATTTGTATCAGGTACTACTCCTGGTATTATTTACAAAGATTTATTGATTATTGGCGACCGTGTAGCGGAATCGGAAGATGCGGCACCTGGTCATATCAGGGCTTATAATACGCTTTCTGGCAAACTTGTGTGGATATTCCATACCATTCCGCACCCTGGAGAGATAGGTTATGATACTTGGCCTGATAGTACTGCTTATAAGCGTTTAGGAGGCGCAAATAATTGGGCTGGTATGTCACTAGACGAAAAAAGAGGTATTGTATATATTCCCTTAGGCTCTTTAGGTGGCGATTTTTATGGAGGCAACCGCAAGGGTGCCAATTTATATGCCAATTCTTTGGTGGCTTTAGATGCCTCAACTGGTAAATACATATGGCATTTTCAAACTGTGCATCACGATTTGTGGGATCGGGATTTACCTGCCAATCCTAATTTAGTCACCATTAACCATAATGGAAAAATGATTGATGCGGTGGCTCAAATTTCGAAGCATGGATTTATTTTCATGTTCGATAGGACAAATGGTAAGCCAATTTTTCCAATTGTTGAGATTCCAGTGCCAACCAATGCCTTGCCAGGCGAATATCCTTGGGAAACACAACCTCATCCAACTTTGCCCGAACCTTTTGCCCGTCAGCATTTTGGATTAGAGGATGTGACTGATATTAACCCCGAGGTGCATAAGGAAATGCTTGAAAAATATAATAAGGTAAAATACAATACCATGTTTACACCACCTAGCAAGGACGGCGACTGGATTTTTCCGGGCTTTGATGGTGGAGGAGAATGGGGTGGGGCTGCGGTTGACCCAGAATCGAAAATTATGTATATCAGTAATTCCGAAATGCCATGGGCGCAGGTAATGATTGATGTACCAAAAGGGAATGAAAACGACAATACCCCTTTTGGTCGTGGACAAGCTATTTATTATAAATATTGCTTAGCTTGCCATGGCCCTAATTTAATGGGAAATGGAACTTCATACCCTTCATTGGTAAACCTCTCTAAAAAATACAATAGCCAGCAAGCGAATGCGATAATTGAAAATGGCAAAAATATGATGCCAGCCTTTAAACAAATACCACCAAACGAAAGGGAAGCATTGCTTTCCTTTTTATTAAAGGTGCCTACTGATAAAGCAAGCAATAACATTGCGAAAGAACCAGTTTCAAATAATAAGCCCGACGCCAATCAAATTCCTTATGCAATGAATGGCTATAACAGGTTTTTAGATAAAAATGGCTACCCTGGCATAAAACCACCTTGGGGAACTTTAGACGCCATAAACCTTACAACAGGAAAACTAATATGGAAGGTACCATTAGGTGAATATCCTGAATTAACCAAAAAAGGTATACCAATTACCGGAACAGAATTATATGGTGGTCCGTTGGTTACCAAAGGCGGACTGATTTTTATTGCCGCCACTAAGGATGAAAAAATAAGGTCGTTTAATAAAAATACTGGCAAGCAGGTTTGGGAAGCACCATTGCCGGCGGCTGGTTATGCCACCCCTGCCACTTATTCAATTGGCGGTAAACAATTTGTTGTAATTGCCTGTGGAGGTGGAAAGATAGGAAGTAAATCGGGCGATAGTTATGTTTGTTTTGGCTTATAATAATCTATTCCATATTTAAAATTTAAATTTATGAATAAAGGTCGTTTAGAAGCTTTTAGCGATGGGGTATTTGCCATCATTATAACTATTATGGTTTTGGAATTGAAGATTCCAGCTGGTAATAGCTTAAAATCATTGGAGCCATTGTTGCCCGTATCTTTTAGTTATGCCATCAGCTTTATTTTTGTAGGTATTTATTGGAATAACCATCATCATACCATGCAAGCCGTAAAAACCGTTAATGGTGGCATTTTGTGGGCAAATATGCATCTGCTATTCTGGTTATCACTGATACCTTTTGCTACCGCATGGATGGGTGAAAATCATTTTTCACAATTTCCGGTAACCCTTTATGGCATATTGTTAATTATGAACGCCGTAGCATATACTATTTTAATAGTTCAGTTGATTAAGCATCATGGAAAAGAATCGGTTTTAGCTAAAGCTATTGGGGATGATAGAAAGGGGAAATTGTCTATTTTAATTTATACCACAGCAATTGCCGCATCTTGGATAAATACGAATATTAGTATTGGGCTATTTATTTTAGTAGCCTGCATTTGGTTTATTCCCGATAAAAGGATTGAAAAGCAAATTTTAAAATAATTGGAGCTCAAACTCCTTTTAAACAAAACGCCCTGATAAACAATTTGTATAAGTTTATCAGGGTGTTTTGTTTATTTGTACCTAATTAAAACTTCAGGCTTATGCCTAAAGTAGTTTGAATCATTGTCATTGGTAAATTGGTTACATAACGCCCAACTGTTTCTAAAGTATTGGTATTTTGAATATTCGGCCCTGCACTTTTTAAATAACCTGTTTTTATTCCAAGATCCCAATTGTCACTAAATGACCAACGTAGTGCCGCACTTGCACCGTAACTAAATGTATTAGCTGTTGAACTAAGTTGATGCTGAATTAATGCAGAATTACTTGTTGCAGTATAATATGGGTTTAAATCAATATCGATTCCTGGAGTAGAAATGTTTTTCAAAAAACCTAATGAGCCCTTTAAATCCAATGTAAAACTTTTATAAACAAATGAATATTGGGGGCCAACCATGAAATTTATGTTTACGTATCGGTTGTTAGTTGGGGTTACAGCAACTCTGGCTTTAACATAATCTGCGGCGTAATCGGTGGCTAGCAAATCAGCATCATTTTGTGTAAGTTCGCCTTGATCCTGATATGTAAGGCTATATCCTAAACCCAGGTTTTTGTATAAATAAACACAACCATCAAAACCAACAACATTATTTGGTTTTGCAAAACCAGCTTTGTTATTATAATAGTTATATGAACCAAAATTACCAATTGGTCTAGATAGTCCATCTATTAGAGATAAATAGCTCCTGATAGGTTCATTTGTTTCCTGAGCTTTAACTTTTGAATTGATAAATAAAATAATAACCGAAAATAAGATAGTAAGAATTTTTTTCATGAGTAGTAAAGCGTTTTTGATGCTTTTTATTTTGAAATTGTATTTAATATTTATTTTAAAACCTTTGAATTAGGAAACGTGTAAAGATTGCCATTAGTATCCGTATTTTTTCTTAAAAAATGTTAAATATGAGTGCAAATCTATTCTTTTCCTTAAAAAGAATTGATTTTTTTAGCTTTTATTTTGAATTTTTTCAAATCACAGCAATCTTGAAAGGAAGATAACTTTATCGTAATCTATATAGAGAACAAGAAATCCCATTTTACAAAACCAAATCTAATTGTACATTTGCGGTGCTTTCGGTTTCTACGTTTTTATTTAGCGCGGAATTAAAAGGGAATACGGTGAAATTCCGTAACTGTCCCGCAGCTGTAAGTTCCATAACCAGCGTCCATTCAATAGGTCACTAAATGTAAAAAAAACATTTGGGAAGACCGGACAAAGGGGAACGAGTCAGAAGACCTGCCAAAGCATTAACGTTATTCATAGCTTTCGGGGATTGAAGCTTGGATGTGAAACTTTTCAATATCATTCGTTTCCATTCGAATTATTCATTGCTGTTTGCTGTGAGTTTTAAACTCACATCAACATGAAAAAAAAATTAATGGTTGCCGCAGGCCTAGGGCTTGTACAACTGGCATGGTTTAGTACACCATCGCACGCGCAAGACACAAGTAAAGTGCTAAAAGATGTTATTGTTACCGCCACTCGGTCGCCCAAAAAAACATCCGAAATTGGTAGGGTGGTAGAGGTTATCACCAATGCGGAAATTTCACGGTGGCAGGGAAAAACATTGCCCGAACTACTTAACACTGTTCCGGGTATTACGTTCTCGGGTGCTAACAATGCGCCGGGTATAAGTTCATCCATTTATTTAAGGGGAGCAAGTACTGGTAATACTTTAATTTTGATTGATGGTTTCCCGGTAAACAATGCCGCTGCCGTGGATGGTTCTTATGATTTAAATGCCTTTCCGCTTAATCAAATTGAACGGATTGAGATTTTAAAAGGTTCAGGCTCTACCTTATACGGCTCAGATGCGGTTGCTGGTGTAATTAATATTATTACAAAGCATGCCGAAAAAAATGGAATATTATCAAGCGTACAATTGAGTGGGGGTACTTATAATACTTATAAAGAAGCTTTAAGCTTAATTGGAAAAGTAAATAACACCGACCTTGCCTTCAATTTCTCAGATACCGATTCCAAAGGTTTCCCTGCAGCTACCGATACTACAGGCAATGGTGGTTTTAAAGACGATGGTTTTCACCAAAAGTCTATAATTCTAAATATAAGCCAACATTTAAGTTCAAATATTATATTGAATGGAAATTTCCAAACCACAATAAATAATGGAGATTTGCCTGAGTATGCCTATTTTGAAAACAATGGATACACCTATAAAAATACTTTTTTAAATGCGGGAATTGGGGCAAAACTGTTATTAACCAAGGGTGCCTTGATATTCAATTTAAATCAGAATAACATTTGGAACAATTATTTTGATGTTGGCTCGACTACTAAAAACAGGGGCGAAATAACTAACCTGGAGGGGATTTTAAATTTAAAATTTGATGATCACTTTGATGTAACAAGCGGTGTAGATTATAAAAAAAGCGGTACCAATCAATTTTATAGTTATGCACCTAATCCTGGACTTGACAATAATTATCAAAGTCCGATTACTTTAGATGCCACAAATAGTATAAGTAGTATTTACACCTCCCTGTTTTATAAAGCTAATATCTTCCACATGGAATTAGGTGGAAGGTTTAACCACCATAGCAAGTATGGCAATAATCTCACTTACACCATAAATCCTTCCCTATATTTATTTAAACAGTTTAAATTATTTACTACTCTTGCTTCCGCATTTAAGTCTCCATCATTATACCAGCTTTATTCCAATTATGGTAACACCAATTTAAAACCTGAAACTACCACTTCTTATGAAGCCGGTTTTGATTGGGAAATCATTAATTCAACGCTAAACTTTAGCACGGTGTTTTATAAAAATAATACATCTGATGTAATTTATTTTTATACTAATCCCAATACCTATGCCTCTATTTATAAAAACGGGCAGCAGCAAAATGATAAAGGTTTTGAAAGCGATTTAAAGTTTAAATTCAAAAAGTTAACAGCCTCTGCTTATATGGCTTATGTTACCGGAACACTAACAGATGAAAACGGTATCAAAACAAATAATTTGTATCGGAGGCCAAGTCATACTTTTGGTGTCAATTTTAATTATCAAGTGCTTAAGCCTCTTTCGGTTGGGTTTAACTTTAAATATACTGGCGCTAGGACTGATTTACAATTTAACCAAGATTATTCAACCTCCATTATTACGCTTAAACCATATAGTTTAGTTGACGTGCAAACCCAATATAATGCCACAAAACATATTTCTATATTTGCCGATTTTAAAAATATTTTCAATGAAAAATATACCGATTGGTTGGGTTATAATACACGAGGTTTTAACTTTATGGCTGGAATTAAATATGCGATAAATTAAAGATTTGAAATTGAAATTATAATACTATTTTTACAAATTATAAAATGAATATGTCGTTACAAAAAATAAACATTCGCACCATTGTTTTAATATTAATGATGGTTGTTGCCATAGGGTGGCGTTTCCTAAGTTTTAAATTTCCATCGCTTAGCAACTTTACCCCTGTAGGTGCCATCGCGCTTTTTGGTGGTACTTATTTTACCCAAAAGTGGAAGGCCTATTTGGTTGTTTTAACAACGCTTTTTACCAGTGATGTGTTAATAAATTATTTACGAACTTCTCATTGGGTAATGCTTTATCAAGACTCGATACCAGTTTACATAACCTTTGCATTAATGGTATTTATTGGAAGCTTGATAAAAAAAACAACAGTTACCAATGTTTTCCTAGTTTCCATGATAGGAGTTGTTTTACACTGGCTAATTACCGACCTTCCTTGGTTTATAGGTTCCACTTACACCTATAATTTAAGCGGATATATAAAATCATTAATCGCGGCAATTCCATTTGAGAAAAATATGATTTATGGCGATTTGGTTTTCTGCACCCTGTTATATAGCGGTTTTGAATTGGCTCAAAAAAGGTTTAACGTTTTGCGGATTCAAAATAAATTGGCAGTATAATTTTAAGCATCTTAAAAATAGGAGCGGACTCACATAAAAGTCCGCTTTTTTTTATGCTTATTTTAGTAGGATATTTGTGCCATTGTTGGTGTTCGGCGCCTGAGCCGTTGTTGTGTCTTATGACCAACAACTTCATGGCGGGTATTAGGAAAGATTGTAGCTGCGTCTACATGAAGACAACACGCCAAAGCGTTCGTATATTGGTACGCTTAATCCCAGTTCTGCGTAAAATGCCTCTAACCACTGCCCGAATATTTCTAACTAAATGGAGGCCCTAGGGTGAGATTGGACAAGGTAAGTACGAAAGACGGGAGAATAACTTTAACAGATGCAAAATCATTAGCAACTACAGGATTTTCAAAAAATCAAAAATCGGCTATCCTGCAATAGAGAATAATGGTGTTACTTTAGTAGAAAATAACGGAGCCACACAAGGTTATCCAGCGGGTACAAAAATCCCTCCTAGGAAAGTAAATATAGTAAGACCACAATAATTAAAAGATGAGTAAGGAATTAAATAAGAATAAATTATTAGAATTAGTACATAATCGTATTAAAAAGTACGGGTTTATTTTAAATAAACGATTAGCAGAATTTACCGAAAAGCAAAAAGATGGTTGGAATAAATTTCAGTTAATTTTTTTAAACAGAAATGAGGGGTGGGAAATTAATATTGGAATGCTCATAAGGGAAAATTTAGTGGAAGATATTTACCATCAGGCATCTTATTTTGAACCAAAATATCACAAAACTACGCCTACCCTTGGCATTACAGTTGAAGATTTTATAAATGATGGTAAAAAATACAGGTGTTACCTAAATTCAGAGAATGACATTGAAACATGTATGAATTATATTGAGGGTTTATTTCTTGAAATAGCGTTGCCCTTTTATAAAGAATATGATAGTTTGAAAAAAATGGACGAAGCCGTAAATGTAAAAGACGGAACAAGTATTTTTTCAGGTTTAAAGTATGAAGGAAATTTAGGAATTATACTCGCCAAATTAGTTAAAAACCCTGATTACAATTTTTTTTTAGAGAAATATCGCAACTATTACATTCATTTTAGTAAAGGGTTTTATTTGCCGGAATTCGAGAAGCTGACTAAAGTCTTAGATACCCTTCCGCCCGGCTAAGGTGACACTTGGCCGAAATAACACAAATAAAGTTAAAAAATGAAGCCTTGTAACCCCATTGTTCGTAGTTTGCCCCAACCGTTGTGCGAATGTTTCTAACTTCGGGCTACAATGCAGGTAGTTTAAAAAACCGTAACAAAGCGCAAAGCAAAGCCTGCCCACTATTAAATGCGCTGCACCCTTTTTTATATGGAGGTTTTAAACTGGCTCAAAAAAAGGGTTAGCGTTTTGAGGGTTCAATGCAAATTGGCAGTTTAATTTTAAACATTTTAAAAATAGGAGCGGACTCATTTAGTCCGCTTTTTTTATGCTTATTTTTGTAGGATATTTATAAACCAATTTACTGGGCTACTGGATGAAAAAAATAGTAATACTAACAGGTGCAGGCATCAGTGCCGAAAGTGGCTTAAAAACCTTTAGAGACAGCGACGGGCTTTGGGAAAACTATTCATTGGAAGACGTAGCGACACCCGAAGCCTGGGTACGTAACCCCAAGCTGGTGCAGGAGTTTTATAACATGCGCCGAAAGGATGTGCTCAACGCAAAACCCAATGAAGCTCATTACGCATTGGCCAAATTGGAAGAAAAATTTGACGTAACCATCATTACTCAAAATATCGACGATTTGCATGAGCGGGCAGGCTCTACCAATGTGGTACACCTACATGGCATCATCACCCGCTCGCAATCAAGCATCAACCCAAACCTCACTTATCCTATTAATGGTTGGGAAATAGGCATGGATGAAGTATGCGAATTAGGCTCACCTTTACGTGCCCATGTGGTATGGTTTGGTGAAGACGTGCCCATGATAGCGGAGGCCGCCAACATTTGCGCTACTGCCGAAATCTTCATTTTGGTAGGTTCTTCCTTAGCGGTTTACCCCGCCGCCGGGTTGGTAAATTATGTTCCTCACCATGTTACAAAATACATCATCGACCCCAATATTCCTTCGGTAAATCAGCGCGGCCCTGTGGTGAAGATAGAGGAGAGGGCCACCAAAGGTGTACCAAATTTGGTAGCCGATTTGTTACTTTAGGGTATCGAATAATTGAATACATTTGTTGTGTTTAATAGCAAATCCAAATAACTCCAACCCATTAAGAAATACCTTCAAAATTCATTTATTTGGCAATTTTAACTCACCAAATTAAATTTTTTACCTGTATTTAAAATGTTACAAATCAGTGTAATATACACGTTACATAAAATAGTAATTGAAGTAAATAGGGTATTTGGAGATCTAAAAACACAAAAAAGACCAAATAATATTTTGAAAATACCATTTATAGGTATTTAACTGGTTATTTTTCAGCTATTTATATTAATTATATCAATTAATAGTTATACCTCGAGTAGGCATCACCAAAATCTTTCCTCATGGCGGTAAATCGTCCGGCAATGGTCTTCAAAAACTCCTCATCCAGTATTTCGAACACTGAGTTTACGCCATCGGTCAAATCAATCTCCGCAACCTTATACGTTTGTTCCAGGCTTCCTTGTTCCATTTTTACAATAAATTTAGTGTTCATGTTCATAATGGTAATTTTAAAGTCGGGGTGCGGTAATTCGGCAATAATCCTCATGGCAAAGTGTATTAGTTTTTTTGTAAAATGCAGGCATCTAAATAAATCATTAAATATGATATTTTGCTTATTTACTTTCAACATAGCTTAACTACATTTGCCACATGGCCGAAGATTTAAATATCATTACCTCAACAAACAAAGCGGAGCAATACCAATCGCTCATCCCACAACTCGAAGCACTGGTACAAGGTGAGCCTGATGCCATTGCCAATTTGGCTAATGTATGCGCGGCACTCAAACAACAGTTCAATTGGTTTTGGGTAGGCTTTTATTTGGTGAAAAATGGAGCGCTGGTTTTAGGGCCCTTTCAAGGTCCGGTAGCTTGTACGCGTATTGGCTTGGGCAAAGGGGTTTGCGGTGCTGCCTGGCAACAACAAAAAGTTTTGGTTGTGCATAATGTGGAGGAGTTCCCCAGTCATATTGCTTGCAGCTCACTATCACGATCAGAAATTGTTTTACCTATTTTTAAGGATGAGGAGGTGGTAGGTGTTTTGGATGTTGATAGCGAATACCTTAATCATTTTGACGATATTGATGCCCTTTACCTACAACAAATTTTACAATTGATTTCCCTTTAAATGGACAAGCTTTTTTTAATTGCCGGCCTTGGCGCCGATACCCGAATTTATGATAATTTAGACTTTACAGGGTTTGAGGTAGTGCCCGTAAAATGGTTGCCTACTGACGGTTGTGATGGTTTGGAAAGTTATGCCCGCAAACTTGCCGAGGCTTACAGCATTACCCCAAATTCCATCGTTATAGGAAATTCATTAGGGGCGATGATAGGGGTAGAGATTGCCAAAATAATACCGTTGCAAAAATTAATCCTGACCTCGAGCATAAAAACAGTGTTTGAGGCTCCGGTTTATTTCAAGCTTTTTTACAATGTGCCCATTTACAATATTATTCCCGAAAAGTTATTTAAATCGGTTGATTTTTTGGCAGAGTTGGTTTTTGGACAAATGGATAAAGATGACACTGGTTTGTTTATGGATATGATGCGGGGCTGGTCGACTGATTTTTTAAAATGGGGTATGGCAGCAGCCTTAAATTGGGAAAATAAAGTGATCCCCCCAAATACCTACCACATTAATGGCGATAAGGATTTGGTATTCTCTTATAAAAAAGTAAAGGATGCCATCATCATTAAGGGCGGTACCCATATCATGATTTATGATATGCCTAATGAAATAAACGCGGTTTTAAAAAAAATATTCAGCAATGAAATTGCCCCCATCGTTTTACCAGAGTAGCGATGTTGTGGCTATAAGTCGCAACTTATTAGGGAAGTATTTATTTACCAATATAGCTGGTGAGCTAACCGGCGGAATGATTGTAGAAACCGAAGCCTACAATGGCGCGGTTGATAAAGCCAGCCATGCCTATGGAAACAAAAATACCCCGCGAACCCAAACTATGTTTATGGAAGGTGGCATTGCTTATGTTTATCTATGCTATGGCATCCACCATTTATTTAATGTAGTTACCTCAGTGGCGGGTGAGCCACATGCGGTATTGATTAGGGCAATTGTACCTACCAATGGTTTGGACGTAATGCTACTAAGAAAAAAAATGACTAAGCTAAAACCTAACCTTACCGCCGGACCAGGTTCGGTAGCGAAAGCCTTGGGTATTGATAGGAGCTTGAATGCGTTTAGTTTACAATCAACAGAAGTATGGATTGAAGATAGGGGGATTGAAATTCATCCTGACGATATTTCAGCTGTACCAAGAATAGGTGTAGCCTATGCCGCCGAGGATGCCTTGCTGCCTTATCGCTTTTATGTAAAAGGTAATCAGTACGTAAGCAAGCCTAACAAATAATTAGTTTTAAATAAAGCCTAAAATATACCTGTATGGTTTACCAAAACACCCTGGAATTTGCCGAACTAATGGACGCGAACGATCCATTAAAACACTTTAGGCAACGCTTCTATATCCCTCAGCATCAGGGTAGGGATGCGGTTTATTTTTGTGGCAATTCATTGGGTTTGCAACCTATATCAGCGCAGACACATTTACAAGCTCAACTGGATGTTTGGAGGCAAATTGCCATTGAGGGTTTTTTTGAAGGAGAACAACCTTGGCTCAATTACCATAAAAGTTTAAGGAAAAAACTGGCACCCATCGTTGGGGCTTTAGAGGAAGAAGTTTCTATCATGAATTCACTTACAGTAAATCTTCATTTGCTGTTGGTAAGTTTCTATCAGCCAACAAAAAAAAGGTATAAGATACTGATGGAAGGCAATGCCTTTCCATCCGATCAGTACGCAATTGAAACCCAAGTAAAGTTTCACGGTTTTGACCCTGCCGATGCTATTATTGAAGTTCCTGTTGAAGCGGATGGCAGATACAGTGCCGAAGCTATTTTAGCAACCATCGCCCAACATCAAGATGAATTGGCATTGGTGCTATTCGGTGGCATCAATTACATAAACGGTCAGTTTTTTGATTTAGCCGCCATAGTCAGCGCCGCTCATCAAGCTGGTGCCTATGTAGGGTTTGATTTGGCACACGCGGTTGGCAATGTACCTCTACAACTCCATAATTGGGAGGTCGACTTCGCCGTATGGTGTTCTTATAAATACCTCAATTCGGGGCCGGGTGGTATAGGGGGTATTTTTGTGAACCAACGGTATTTTTATGATACCACCTTACCACGCTTTTCGGGTTGGTGGGGTTACGAGGAAGGCAAACGGTTTTTAATGGCACAGGGTTTTGTGCCCGAGCAGGGCGCGGATGGTTGGCAATTAAGCACTAGTCCGGTTATGCTGCTGGCCTTGCATGATGCGGCTTTAACTATATTTGAAGAGGCGGGAGGTGTGGCACCTTTAAGAGAAAAAAGTGCATTACTGACTGGCTACCTGGAATTTTTAATCAATCAAATTAATCAAGCAAAAGGAGAGGAGTTGTTCCGAGTTATTACACCAAGTAATCCCGAAGCCAGGGGTTGCCAATTATCCATTGTTTGCAAACAAAATGCTCGAAGGCTATTTGATTACATTACAGCTAAGGGTATTATAGGTGATTGGCGAGAGCCTAATGTGATACGCTTGAGCCCTGTGCCGCTTTATAATACGTTTAAAGAGGTTTTTATAGCTTCGGGTGTACTTTTAGAGGCCTTGGATAATAATTGACTACAGAGGCTAATTTATGTTAAAAATAGCTTTCGACCCGATATATGCCCATCCCTTGCCCGAAGGGCATCGTTTCCCGATGCTGAAGTACGAGTTGATTCCGCAACAATTGCTGCATGAAGGACTCATCACCCATGAAAATCTATTTTCGCCGGGTAAATTATCCGAAGAAGTTATTTTGATGACCCACGAACCAGCTTATTGGGAACAACTTAAAAATCTTAGTCTGCCACCAAAGGAGCAGCGCCGAATAGGTTTCCCTTTAACATCCGAGTTGGTAAGCCGCGAAATTCAGATTGGCAGCGGTACACTAGAGGGTTGTTTTTACGCCATGCAACATGGCATCGCTTTTAATGTTGCCGGAGGTACCCACCATGCGGGTAGCAATTGGGGTGAAGGTTTTTGTTTGCTCAACGACCAAGCCATGGCCGCTAATTACCTGTTAAATAACGGACTTGCAAAAACCATCTTAATCATTGATTTAGATGTGCACCAGGGAAATGGTACCGCGCAAATTTTCGAAAATAATACAAAAGTGTTTACCTTTTCTATGCATGGTGCTAATAATTTCCCGGCACGTAAGGAAAAATCGGATTTGGATATTCCATTGCCTGATGGAACGGATGATGAAACTTATTTAAATCTTTTACAAGCCACCTTACCCCAACTCATCGCCCAACACCAACCCGATTTTATTTTTTACCTATCAGGAGTGGATGTACTGACAACCGACAAGCTTGGCAAGCTATCCCTAACCAAAAATGGCTGCAAGGCCCGCGACAGGTTTGTACTGGAGCAATGCCAACAACATAATATCCCGGTGCAGGTAAGCATGGGTGGCGGCTACTCACCCGAAATTAAAGACATTGTAGAAGCGCATTGCAATACCTTTAGGGTAGCGAATGAGGTTTATTTTTAGTTTAGGAATTTGTAGTTTGATTAGGTTTGGCGGTTCTTTTTTATAAAATAAATTAAACCAAAAATAAGGATTATCAAAACTGCAATTTGCCATAAGTGAACATGAATGACGAAAAAGTAACCATTCGCAATATTGTCGTCTTTATTTTTCATTGGCACTTAATTTAATGACTTTATAATAAATATAACACAATCCTCCCTAACAAAAATAATACAATACATAGGTAATTATTTCAGGAAAAACATATCCATGTTTCCCAATAAGTACGTTAAAGACATGATAAAAACAGCTTGCCAAAAATGGTAAGTAAATTTGCTATTTACACAAAAAGAATAGGATATTTCGTTTTAATGTTTATTTTAACCTCCAAATTAAAGAATAATTATAAGCTTTGGATATATCCTGCTTATGCTTCTTTAGAAGTGATAAAATTGAATGTGGGATAATTGAGTGTTAAAGAATGGTGACATATATAAACAAGATTAAAAAGTTTTTAGGGGTTGATAATCCGTACTTATCATTAGAGAATAAGTTTTTTAATGTTGTTTGCTTCACCGTTAGCCTGAACGTTTTCATTGGTGCCTTGGTAAATGTTTACCTGCATTTTCCTTTGGAATTAATTTTTATAGAACTTGCAATTGCCATTTGCACAACAACAGGATTTATTTACAGTAGGTTTAAAAAATACGACATTCGCTTGGCATTGTTTTTTGTTTTTTTTGCCATTGCAGCCATTATTCCTGCCTGGTTTTTCAATGGTGGGGTGGAAGGTTCAACCACTCATTCGGGTATTGCTTTTATAGGTTTTATTTTGGTACTGCTACCACCCAAATATCACTGGTTTTTTATTATTCTATTAGCTTCAGTTTTTTTTGCTTGTTTTCAGGTAGAAAAGCATTTCCCCAATCTCGTACATATTAGTACGGAAGCTGAAAAACAATCCGACCTGATTTTTTCAGGCATTTTAAATATTTTTATTACCGGTATATTGATTAGTTCCTTAAAGCGAATTCATTTACGCGATAAAGCTGAAATTCTTGGCAAAAACCAAGAATTGGAGACTTATAGCAAAGCCCTATCGCTGGCAAAAGACAAGGCCGAAAAGGAAAAGGATGTAAAAACCAATTTCTTATCCAGCATGAGTCATGAAATCAGGACACCATTGAATGGGGTTATAGGCATTACCGAATTGTTATCAGACACTGAATTATCGGCCGAGCAGCAGGAATTGATTGAGATGCTACATTCCAGCAGTAGTTTATTGGTCAATATCGTAACTGATATACTTGACCTATCAAAAATGGAGGTTGGTCAATTCAGCTTAAACCTCAAAGAATCAAACATTAAAAATTGTGTAGAAAGTGCCATGAAAATAAGCACTTCCTATAAAAAATTCGCTAAAAAAGATATTCAAATCAATTATCATATAGCAAGCGATGTAGCCACGTTGGTTTGGATGGATGAAAGCCGGGTACAGCAAATATTAATCAACCTGATATCTAACGCCATCAAATTTACGCAGGAAGGTAGTGTTATTGTCGAAGTTTCCGTAAGCACCCAAACAGCTACCATGCAGGAAGTGGTTTTTAGCGTGAAGGATACCGGTATAGGTATAAAAAAAGAAGCGCTAGCCGATTTATTTCAGCCATTTTCTCAAATTACCAATAACTTCTCTCAAGTATATAATGGCACTGGTTTGGGCTTATCCATCTGTAAAAAACTGGTAGAGTTGATGGATGGAGAAATTTGGGCAGAAAGTGTGGAGAACCAAGGCTCCAATTTTAGCTTTAAGCTGCCTTTGAAAATTGTGGAGCGTAATGAATGATTTTAGGGTAGTATTATTCAAATATACGACGCCTTTTCAAGTCTTTTAAATAATAAACCTTTACATCCACAGCTTTAAGTTGATAACTTAAATTAGGTGTTACTTGAAGCTTTTTATTTACAATTGCACTATCTAGCTTAAAAATCTGATTTGTTTTTTCAATACGCACAATTGAAATACAATCGCCTAAACATTTAAATTGAAAATACCCATTTTCTTCGTCAAAGGTGCCTGCATAAATTCTAAAACTAGTAGAATCAGTAAGGTAATTAGCTGTTAAATTGTTTAGTATGCCTACTTTATAAACCTCAACAAATAGTTTACAATTACATTTTTGATTTTTGAAATCAAGTTTAACAGTTCTATTAAAATTGTTTTTATTTCGATTACAACCCGATAAGCATAGTACAATAATTGAAAATAATCCTAAAAAGGTTTTCATTTTTCCTAAATTTAATTAATGCTAAACTTTAACGAATAGGTACTTTTTTGACATGGCAAAAATTTATTCCATTTTGGTAATATTACCAAAGGTCTACTATAGACAAACCATCAAAGATTCAGTAATTTCTCCCTATTTCTTTTTCAATTTATACCTCACATGGGTTGTTAAATCAGATGGGATTACTTCCATTATTTCAAGGTCATATTTATTGGCGTCTATTCCTTCGAACAAGCGTATGCCGCTTCCTAAAAATACAGGAGCTGTGTGGATAAAAAACTCGTCGACCAAACCAGCATTCAAATATTGTTGAATGGTATTAGCACCGCCCTGTATTCTTACATCCTTACCCTTGGCTGCTTGCTGCGCTTTTTCTAAGGCGCTCTCTATACCATCATTGATAAAATAAAAGGTTGTAGTTCCTTTTTGTACCCAAGGTTCACGCTTTTCACGCGTAAGCACAAAAACATCCGCCTTAAACAAATCCTCCGGCCAGGCAACTTCACCTTCCTCAAACATTCGTTTTCCCATAATATAAGCGCCGGTTCGGGCAAATACAGCCTCAATGAGTTTGCTATCCGCGCCGTATTCTTCGCCACCATCCATACCCAAGTGTTGCCAAAACGCTTTTTGTTTAAACATCCAACTGTGTATTAAATGCGCCACATTACCCATCGGGTTTTCGGGACCACGGTTATCGCCCGCGAAAAAACCATCCAATGAAACCGCGCAATCAAAAATTATTTTACTCATATAATTAAGGTTAATTTATAGTTTATGATTTTGTTTTCAAAGACTTTTTTCCAATCATTCGATTTTGTTTAATTCCTCCTCAACCATTTAAACTATTCCGATGGTTCCTAATCGATATAACATGAAACCTATAAAACAACAGGAGTGAAGAGGCAATTAAGCCCAAAACTAAACCATACCAAACACCATTTACACCTTGATGCAATGTGAAACCAAAAAAGTACCCAACGGGTAATCCTATTATCCAATAGGCTATAAAGGTAATTAGGGTAGGGATATTCACATCGCCCATGCCCCTTAATATACCCAAGCCAACCACTTGGGTACCATCAAACAATTGGAAAAAGGCTGCCCAAATTAATAATTGTGCCGCAATGGCAATTACGGTGGTATCCGAAGTGTATATCCAAGGTAGCGCATGGTTTAGCGTGGCAAAAATACAGGCCATCAACCCCATAAATACCAAAACAATATGGTAATTTGATATGGCCGAATGCCTTAGTTTTAAATGCTCATTACTCCCAAAATAATTGCCGGATTTTATAGTGGCAGCTGCCGATATCCCGCTGGCCATCATGTACGTAATAGATGCCAAATTGATTGCTACTTGATGCGCGGCCTGTTCATGGTAACCAATGGTTCCTATTAATATGGCCGCCGCGCTAAACGCGCTTACCTCAAACGTATATTGCAAGGCAACCGGCACTCCAATTTTCAGGATGGCCGTTATACGGGCAAAATCGACCTTAGTTACCATAAAATGGGTAAGGTATTGTTTAAACTTTGGCGATTTAAATACATAAACTGCCATTACTACTGCCATTACGCTGCGGTCAATCAAGGTACTGTAGCCAACACCTTTTATACCCATAGGGGCTATCCCAAATAAGCCTTTTACAAAAATAATACCCAATACTATGTTTAGTACATTCCCCCAAATTGAAATAACCATGGCTTGTTTGGTAAAACCCAATCCTTCGGCAAATTGTTTAAAGGTGACAAATACCATAAGCGGTACTGTTGATATACCCAACAATATCAGAAATGGTTTGGATTGCGCCGCTACAGCTGGAGTTTGGTGCATCCTATCCAACAAATAGCCGGAGCAAAAATAGGTGAGGGCAAAAAGCAAAATACCGGTTATCAAGTTCACAAATAAACTATTGCTCAGCAATTTGCCACATTCGGCAAAGTTTTCACGGCCATTGTTTTGGGCTATTAAGGGGGTAAGGCCGTATGAGATACCAACCCCTATCACCAAAAAAACAACAAAAATACTACTGGATAGGGCAGAAGCTGCTAATGAAACGGTACCTGCAAAATGACCAACAATAATACTATCTGACGTTTGTACCAGTGTATGCCCTAATTGAGAGATCACTACCGGTAGTGCCAATACCAAATTATCACGGTAATATTGTTTATATTTTTGGTAGATAGAGTTCATGGGTTTAAAAATGCTTTGCCTTAATTGCTAACTATTTAATTAGGCACTGGTATAATATTCTTCCTTTTCGCTGGTATGTATTTTTACAATACCAGAAAGGATTAAGTTTACCAATAACTTTTGTGCTTTTGGTCGGCTTAATTTTAAAACCTTACAACATTCCTTTATATTTATTTGCGGGTTATTTTCCAGATAGGTAAGCAAAGTTCGTTCATAATCAGAGTAAGCGATCAACACCCCCTCCGTTCCCGACGATCGTTTTAAAACGTCAACCACAACCTTACTAGCCAATACGCTTTTATCTTTTACCCGTACATACACCCACCATTTACCATCATCGGCAAGGGCATAATGTGGTTTCATATTGCTTTGTTGTATCTCTACCACCAGTACCATTTTATCATCAACATAAACCTCTTCAAATATTGGGTCGAGTGCTGGTCGGGCAAAAAAATGGGCAGCCTTGGTAATCATGTAGCGTTCTTCATCATCATTTTTTACCCCGGTAATAGTACCGTCATCGGCAACGCCAATTAATAATAAACCACCCCTGTTATTGGTAAATGAAACCATGGTACGCGCTATTTTCTCGCAACTGGTAATTTTCTTTTTAAAGTCGAGTTTTACGCCCTCGCCTTCAAAAATCAGCTTTCTTAAATTCATGATTGTCATTTCCTTAGTTATGTAATATAAGGCTTAAAAATCTCCATCCACCTGTCGGGACGCGAAACCTCTTTGAACCCAAATTGTTTATATAAGCCATGCGCGTCAAAAGTTGCGAGCGACCATCGCCTTAATCCTTGTAAATCGGGATGGTTCATGATGGTTTGCACCAACCATTTTGATAAGCCATTTCCCCGTGCCTTAGGTAGTATAAAAACATCGCAAATATAGGCAAATGTGGCATGGTCGCTAATCACCCTGGCAAAGCCTACCTGTTCTTGTTCCTTCAAAACACTAAAGCATATTGAATTTTCAATGGCTTTTTTTAATTTTTCCTTAGGGATGCCTTGCGCCCAGTACGAGTCGCCATTTAAATAATTATAAACCACTTCAAAATTGATCGCGCTTTTCTCGGTCGATATTTCATAACCCATTTTTAAAAAAACAGCATCGTTCATGTAAGTCTTCATGGCTTATTTTATTGGGTTTTTGTACGATAAAAAGCTCGAATTAAATGACTTGGCAAATAGGGGAATCTTATAAAAAATCAGACGGGATTGGAGGCACCACATATTTGTAAATATGGGCTTTTTCTCAGAAAAATAAAAAAAATTGAAAGGTTGATTATAACATTTTTACAATCAGATCAATCTTAACAAGCTAATGAGTTGGAGTAAGAATTATGCTATAAAGGTAGTTTTTGCTTTACTAAGCCATACACCCAAGTGCCTACAATCGCACTCATTAAAGTAATAGAAATTACGTAAAATCCACTACCTAACAAGGCAAAAAGCGGCCCTGGACAAGCACCTGTAATTGCCCAACCCAAGCCAAAAATCAAACCGCCATAAATATTCCCCCAATGAAACTCTTTTTTTGGAATAACAATTTCTTGGCCGTTGATGGTTTTAATATTGAAACGTTTAATAATTAATATCGAAATCATACCCACAACAATGGCACTGCCAATAATACCATACATATGGAATGCTTGTAACCTAAACATCTCTTGTATCCTAAACCATGAAACAACTTCCGATTTGATGAGGATAATGCCAAACAACGCACCTAAAAACAAAAATTTTATATTTTTCATATTTTTAATAAAAATGGCAAAATAAACCAGGTGCTAATAAAGCCCCCAATCATAAAACAAATGGTTGCCAGCAATGAAGGCCATTGCAAGGAAGCAATGCCCATAATAGAATGCCCCGAAGTACAGCCTTCTGCATAACGGGTACCAAATCCTACCAAAAAGCCACCAACTACCATAAATAAAAATCCCTTTAGGGTAAACAGGTTTCCGAAATTAAAAACATCGGCAGGTATTAAGCCTTTAAAATCTTTTACGCCTTCGGCTTTTAATAAGGTAGTTGTTTCGGGGTTAATGTTTACCGGGTGTTGTCCGTATAAAAACTGTGCGGCAATAAATCCACCTAAAATAATACCAGCCGCGAAAAACAAGTTCCATTCCTGCTTTTTCCAATCGTACTTAAAAAGAGAAATATTGGCCGGGAAGCAGATGGCGCAAATATGTTTAAAGGAGGAGGAGATGCCAAAAGGCTTATTGCCTGCAATTAACAAAGCGGGTACAATTAAACCAAGTAAGGGCCCGGCAACATACCAAGGCCAAGGTTGTATTAAAAAATCCATGTTTATAAATAAAAAACAAATATATCCTAAAATTTATTATATAAAGTATATGTATTATATAGATTAATTATTAGAGCACATAAAAAAGGCCAAATAATTGTATGAATTAAGATTATTTCTAAATTAGTTAGCCAAAAATTTTTAAATCTAAATTATTTATTTATACATTTACCCAGTAAAATGTATACCAATATATAACACCTTCTTTTTGAAAAAGTTTTTCGCCATATTTTTATTATGCGTTCACCTGTTTTACATCGGGGGTTATACTTTATTGTTCCAATATTATATCCATAAGGCGGATGTACAAATGGTAAAAGAGGTGTTTTCAAATAATATTGATAATAGCAAACTAATCCTGCTAAAATTACCGGTTCATTTACCAACCCAAGAGAATCAAACTGAATTTGAAGATGTTGCCGGACAAATACAATTAAAGGACGCCTATTACAATTACGTGCGATTAAAAATTACACGAGATACCGCTTATTTTGTTTGTTTACCTAATACTACCAAAACACGTTTGGTTAATGCTAATACCATCACCGCTAAAGAAATTAGCGATGTGCCACTTAGCAAAAATAACCATGCGCCAATGGTTAAAAAAGTAAATATGCTAAGCGAATATAAATTAGAAGCATTTCATTACAATTACACCGCTTTTGGTACTTATTTGGAATATAGTGGCTTTATTAAGCCAACACACATAAAAGAGCCTTTCATAGAATCTCCCGGCAAACCGCCTAATCATTTAGCATAACCGCTGCCATTTTTCCCTTTTTTAAAGTTTAATGGTATTACTTGCTAAATTCTAATTGGCTTTGAAGGTCTTTTGATTTAACATTATCTTTAAACATTGCTTTCCGGAAAATATGAGTGCGTCTTTACAGACTTGCGGTTCCCTTTCTTTTATTTGGACAATAAATTAATGTTAATTAATTGAATTTAATTTTCTGATTTTTCTCCGAATACCTGTTTTATTTAACTATTTTTTTAAGTTTTAATTACCAGTAATGTCAAAATCTTTACTACTGTCTTCATGCAGGTATGGCATAATTATTTGCTTTTGCCTGTTAAATGTTAGGGTGGCTACAGCACAAACGGATGCAGATGCCCTTATGATTTCCAAAAATTTTTATTGCGCGGGTGGCACCTATGGCAATAGTAGCTGGACCAATTATTGGGAAGGCACTTTTAAACGCGATAATTTAAACCTCGGTAAGGTGAGTACCAATACTTATACTTTTATAGGCAATTACGGTATTACCAGCAAATTGAATATTCTTTTTAATGCGCCCTATGTAACCACCCATGCTTCAGCTGGTACATTAAAAGGCCAATCAGGATTGCAAGATCTTTCTGTTACCTTAAAATGGTTAACTTATCAACATAGCTTAAGAGGTGGAAAATTATCCTTTTTTTCCATATTATCGGGCTCACTTCCACTTAGTAACTACGAACCCGATTTTTTACCATTGTCAATTGGTTTACATTGCAAATCAGTAATGTTGAGGGGGCTTTTAAACTATAAATACAACAGATTTTTACTTGGTGCTTCTGCCCAGTATATTCAACATGGCGACTTAACCATTGATAGGAACGCCTATTATACTACTACACTTATTTATAGTAACCAGGTGTATATGCCAAATGCCAACAATGTAATGTTGAGTGCCGGCTATTTGGATAAACATATTTATTTCGGAGCAAATGTAACCAAGGCAACTACTCTAGGTGGCTTTGATATCCGTAAAAACGATATGCCTTTTCCAAGTAACCGTATGAATGCAACCACCACAGGAGCCATGTTTAAATACAGCTTTAGCGCGGTTTCTGGCTGGGAACTGTTAGCCGGTGGCAATTACGTTTTGGACGGAAGAAATGTTGGCCAGGCTCAAACCTTTTATGGCGGCGTTTTTTACCTATTTAATTTATCTAAAAACACTAAATAAAACGAGTTATGAAAAGAATTTACATATTTATTTTTATTTTATTAAACTTTTTCTTTTTCGTCTCTTGTAATAAAGAAATAGTTCAAAGAACATCTCAATACCCTGCCTTGGCACCTTCAAATATTGATGCCAATGCCGATACCTGGAAACCAATTTTGGCAACAAATCCGGCGTCCTTTACCGTTGCTGCTCCGGATGCGGTTACTTCACCGGCTTATATTGCTGATATTAACGAAATTAAAGCCTACCAAGGTAAACTTACCAGTGCTCAACAAGCAATAATAAATTACTGGAGTGCCGGAGCTGTTTTACGTTGGAATGAAATATTAAGGGAATTGGTTGCTAAACATAATTTGCCACCCTACCAAAACGCAGATGGTAGCTATCCTTTCCCTAGCTCAACCAATCCATTTGCCTACCCGATATTTCCATTCTCCAATCCGCCATATGCTGCAAGAGCTTATGCTTATCTAAGTGCTGCACAATATGATGCATTGGTGACCGCTTATCATTTCAAAAATGTATATAACCGGGTTGCACCATATACTTACGACCAAACCATACAACCATCTATACCAAAATCGGCATTACCATCATACCCTAGCGAAGACGCGGTGGTAGCTGGTGCTTCTGTTGAAATGATGAAATTATTGTTTCCTGCCGATATTGATTATATCGAACAAAAAGCTACCGAAGAGATGCAATACCGCATCATGGCTGGTGCAAATACTAGGGGTGAATTAGTTGCCGGCCAATTACTTGGCGCACAAGTAGCCGATTTATTTACTGCGCGTGCCCGTACTGATCGGGCAGGTAAGGCTATTGGTACCCCGGCACAATGGGTTGCATTGCAAACAAATGCCACCTCAAGGGGCGATGTTTATTGGCAAAGTCTGGAATCTCCGGCCCGTCCACCCATGTTGCCACTTTTTGGTAAGGTATTGCCTTTTTTATTTGATACTTTAACAGTAGTTGCTTTACGCCCTAGTCCACCAAATCTTGCTGGCTCAGCAGCTTTTCAAAAAGAATTGGATGAGGTATTGTCATATAGTAAAAACGTTACCCGCGATCAACAAGCACAAGTTGAGTTTTGGGCCGATGGGGTCGGAACTTACACCCCGCCAGGGCATTGGAACGCCATTGCTTCCGATGAGTTTGTAAAACAAAATTACAGTGAAGTGCGCTGGGCACGTAATTTGGCACTATTAAATATGGCCGAAATGGATGCCGCCATTTGTTGCTGGGATACCAAATACTTTTATTTTAATGAGCGCCCTTCACAGGCAAACCCCGAAATAAAAAGTTTAACTGGTGTGCCAAACTTCCCATCCTACACTTCCGGTCACTCTAATTTTAGCGGAGCCGCCGCTACAATATTATCCTATTTATTACCTGATAGGGGTACAAAATTTACCGATATGGCTAATCAGGCTGCCATGTCCAGATTATATGGTGCCCTGCATTTCAGGAGCGATTGTGAGGTTGGTTTGGTTACCGGAAATAAGGTTGGGCAATATGCCATAAAACGTGCGCAAACAGATGGTGCCGGAAATTAAAATCGAAAAATACAAAATAATAATTTATAAAATCCTGTTTTGAACGGCGGGCAAAGGCCCTCAAAAAAAGGGGGCCTTTTAAAAACTTAACATTAACAAATTAAACACTTAGATATCGAAATGAAAACTACATCAAAAATATTTTTTGCAATCTGTTTATTAACATTTATTATTCAATCAAATATTTATGCGCAAGGTTGTGTAGCCATCCGCAGTACAGGGGGGTTATGCTCCATGGATGAACATCCAGATAGTTTGGCTCCGCAAGGTAGCTGGTTGTTCAATAGCAATAGCAGGTATTTTAAATCGTTTAGGCATTTTATTGGCAAGCAGGAACAGTTTCAACGCGTCGCTTTAGGCACTAACGTTATTAACCATTCATATACCCAAGACTTAACCTTGACCCGCAACTTTAATAATCGCTGGTCGCTGGCTTTAGATGTGCCTATTATTTATAATGAGCGATCATCATTATATGAGCATGGTGGCGCACAACGCCAAAGTACCTACGCTTTTGGTATTGGCGATGTTTCATTAACCGGTTACGTTTGGATATTTGACCCTAAAAAGGTGCATAAAGGCAATGTACAATTAGGTTTGGGTCTTAAACTACCTACCGGAAATGATAATGTTCAGAGTTATTTTTATAATGTTGGTCCTGGTGGCTCAAAACGCCTAGGCCCGGTCGACCAATCAATTCAATTGGGCGATGGTGGTACAGGTATCATTACCGAAGCTAACGCTTATTATAATTTTAACCATCAGTTTGGTTTATATGGTATGTTCTACTATTTGATTAGCCCCACCGATGTAAATGGTATTTCAACAGCAAGGGGGGGCACACCTTCAGCCACCGCCATCGCGGTTACAAGTGATGTAATGAGTGTACCAGATCAGGCCTTGGTACGTATAGGTGGAAGTATAGCTGTTGACCATTTTGATTTTTCGGCAGGCATCAGATATGAAGCGCAACCTGTACATGATTTAATTGGTGGAAGTGACGGTTTTAGAAGACCGGGAAGAATTTTCTCAGGCGAACCGGGCGTTACATTCAGAACCAAAAAAGTTTCTTTGTATGCCATCGTACCCATAGCTATTATTCGCGACCGTACACAAAGCGAACCCGATTTAAGAACCACCCAATTAACAGGTGTTGCTACACATGGTGATGCTGCATTTGCCGATTACGCGGTAAATATTGGTGTAAGCTTCAAATTTTAGTTTTGATTGATATATTGATTTAGGTAAGAAGCCAGGCTTGAGATACCCGGCTTTTTTTTAATATTGCAAATTATTAATTGAATAATTATGCTTAATACACCCGACCATAATTTCAAGCTAACTGGTTTAGTACTTCCTCCGGCTCCTAAACCTCTTGGTGTTTATAAACCTGGTTTAATAGTAGGCAATTTTTTTTATGTATCGGGCCACGGTACTGTTAAAGAGGATGGTACTCTTATTACAGGCAGAATAGGCCTCAATTTGACTACTGAAGAAGGAAAGCTTGCGGCACAACAAGTTGGTTTGGCCATTTTAGCCACGATTATTAATAATTTTGGTAGCTTAAATAAAATTAAACGAGTTATTAAGGTTTTGGGTATGGTAAATTGCACGCCCAATTTTGAGAACCACCCCTTCATTATAAACGGATGCAGCGAGTTATTTGCTAAAGTTTGGGGGGATGACCATGGCGTTGGCGTACGTAGTGCTGTTGGCATGGGGTCATTACCAGGTAATATTCCGGTTGAAATAGAAGCAATTTTTGAACTAGTTTAATATTGTACCTTATTTGGTACAATTATTGTAACTAAATATCATTACACTAAATTTATTTTATGTTAACAGATGACTGGTACTTCATTGAGGATGTTGCAAAGATTGATACCCCTGCTTTGGCAATATATCCCGATAGAGTTGGCAATAATGTTTTATTGCTCAAAGGGATGATTGATGATGTAGCCAGGTTACGTCCACATGCGAAAACCAATAAAAGTAAAGAGGCTACTCAAATTTTACTAAATAATGGTATCACTAAGTTTAAATGTGCTACGATTGCTGAGGCCGAAATGCTGGGAATGTGTAACGCCCCTGATGTATTATTGGCCTATCAGCCCTTTGGCCCCAAAATTGAAAGGCTTATTCAGGTTATTAAAACTTATCCCAAAACGAAATTTTCCTGTTTGGTTGATAATTTTAAAACACTGATTGAAATATCAACCTTAGCAGTAGGTAATAATGTGGATGTGGGCATTTTTATTGATATTAACGTAGGTCAAAATCGCACCGGTATATTGCCCGATAATAATGCATTGCAGCTATATATTGATTGTATGAACCTGCCAAGGGTAATACCAATTGGATTGCATGTTTACGATGGACACATCAACCAAGCTGACTTAGCTGAAAGGACTCGATTAGTGGCTGTTTATTTTGAGGTGATAAAAACTTTACAGACCGACCTGCGCAGCATAGGTTACCCTGTTCCTGTTATTTTAGCAGGTGGAACAACTACTTTTGCTATACATTCACAAAAGCCTGATATTGAATGTAGTCCGGGTACATTTATATATTGGGACTATAATTACCAAAATCTTTTCCAAGAATTACCATTCTTGCCGGCAGCATTGGTATTAACCAGGGTTATTTCTTTGCCTGATAAAACGAAAATTTGTTTGGATTTAGGTCATAAATCCATAGCATCCGAAAATGAGCTAAATAAACGAGTTTATTTTTTAAACGCGCCTGATTTAAAACTCATCAGCCACAGCGAAGAACATTTAGTTGCGGATGCAGGGCTTAACCATAATTTTAAGATTGGTGATGTATTATATGGTATTCCTTTCCATATTTGTCCAACAGTTGCTTTATTTGATAAGGCCGTAGCCATTGAAAATCATAAACTAAATGGCGTATGGGAAAACATAGCGCGTAAAAGAAAAATAACCATATAAGTTTTTGCCGGATGTTTATTGTTGATGCCCATTTAGATTTAAGCATGAACGCCCTTGAATGGAATCGCGATTTGCGCTTGCCGGTTGAGGCAATTAATCAACGTGAACAAGGATTAACTGATAAACCCGATAGGGGTAAAGCCCTCGTTTCATTACCCGAATTGCGAAAAGGCAATATTGGCTTGGTGGTCGCAACCCAAATAGCCCGCTATGTAGCACCCAACAACCCTTTACCTGGCTGGCATTCACCCCAACAAGCATGGGCCCAAACTCAAGGTCAGTTGGCATGGTATAAGGCAATGGAACAAGCTGGGGAGATGGTACAAATAAATAACATCCAAACCTTAGATTCTCATTTAAGCCAATGGTCTGATGATAACACCATTAAATTAAATTTGCCAATTGGCTATATTTTAAGTCTGGAAGGTGCCGATTCCATTATTGATATTAGCTATTTAGAATTGGCTTATCAGCAAGGTTTAAGAGCCATAGGTCCTGCGCACTATGGCCCGGGCAGGTATGCGCAAGGAACCGATGCTTCAGGCAAAATGGGCAAGGCAGGGCTAGAATTACTAAAAGAAATGGAGCGCCTAAATATTATATTAGATGCCACTCATTTATGCGATGATAGTTTTTGGGAAGCATTAGATAATTTTAATGGTCCCATTTGGGCGAGCCATAACAATTGCAGGGTTTTGGTAAACCATAACCGTCAGTTTAGCGATGAACAAATTAAAGCATTGATAAGCCGAGGCGCAGTAATAGGCATGGCCTTAGATGCCTGGATGATGGTGCCTAATTGGGTGCGTGGCGTGTCAAGCCCAAAGGAAATGAATTGTAATTTGGAGGCGGCTTTAAACCATGTCGACCATATTTGTCAGCTTGCTGGCAATACCCTTCATGTGGGTATAGGTACCGATTTAGATGGCGCATTTGGCAGCGAGCAATGCCCTTATGATATGGAAACCATTGCCGATTTACAAAAATTACCTCAATTATTAAGTAAGCGCGGTTATTCCCAAACGGATATTGAAAATTTGATGCATGGCAATTGGCTAGGGTTTTTAAGGAGGGTGTGGGCTTAGAAAATTATGGCAATAATATACTACTTTACACTAGATTATTATTTAACATAATTAACCAAAGATGTAACACGCTGTATTGGATATTCAGATATTTTGATATCAAATATGGTAATGATGACAAAAATAGTTGGTGGAAATGATTAGAAAAATTGCTAACTAGCCCAAGCAGATATAAGGAGAAACAAGCTCTGCAGGAGTGCAACTTGCCAGCAATAATATTTGCGACGATAAACATGAGCT
>CAITEP010000011.1 GCA_903891475.1 uncultured Mucilaginibacter sp. | reverse complement strand
CATAAAAATATTAATTATAAATTTTTATGTTTTTAAAAGAAAAATTTATATTTGATTTGCAATAATTAATCAAATATAAAATCTAATTAACAATTTAAAACAATGGAAAAATTAAAACAACTTAAATGGTGGCATTTCTTACTAATAATATTTGCAATAATAATTGTGATAAACCTTATTAATTTTTTTATAGCCCCACCAAAAAATGAGAAAACTAAAATAAGTAAAGCCAATGATAGCGCAAATACCAACAGTTCAGAATCGAAATTTTCTGACTCAACTACAACAGAATGGAGTTTTTCAGATGATATCAATAAAATGGATGACAGTCATACCTTTTATGCAGAACTAAAATCTTCTAATAAACTTGATTTAAAATTTCCATACCAAGGAGAAAATCATGGGAATTTAAATATTAGAAATGAAGGTGGTGAAAATATTGTTTCGTTAAGTATTGATAAAGGTCAAATATATATTGGCGGTCAAAATACTGAAATTCAAGTTAGGTTTGATAAAGATACTCCTGAGGTTTATAATTGTGTTGGGGCAAAAGATTATGATCCAAAATATTTATTTGTTGAAGACGCTATAACCTTTGTAAAAAGGTTAAAGACTTCAAAGTCATTAATTATTGAAGCTACTATTTTTGAAAACGGAACTCAACAATTAGAGTTTAATACAAAAGGTTTTAAATGGGAGCATTGATAAAACACATTAATAATAGAGGTTAATAAAAACCTCTATTATTAACTTATTAGGAATTTATTAAAAGACTTTTAAAATTAAAAACATCCTTGTAGTTTATACCTTTCTTGTAAGTGCAGAACTTCATTTTGTTTTTCATATTCTAATTCCGGATCTAACATTTTTTTACAAATACTAGCAATGTTTAGGGCTGATACTCCACCATTTTGAATTGGTGCCATTTGCTTCAATTTATCAATATTAAAATAGCTATGTACTTTTTTCCCAAGTGCCAAGCCTATATAAACAACCGTAGAATATTGAGTTATTAACTCGGTACAATTGGCAATCATATGGTTTGTATTACCTGATCTATATATCAAAGTTCCTTCAGGGGCATATTTTCTGATTTCGACTTCTGCCCTATCGAAATCCTCATTAGGGTGCAACTTAAATAATAATCTTCTTCCTTCGGCAATTTTAACCGCCTTTTTTATAAAGGCAATTCGGTTTTCAAACCTAAAGGTTTCACGCAAATCAGTGGTAGCCACCATTACATAATTTTTATGAGGGAAATCATTATCAAAAAATTGTCGAACATTATCGTAATTAGGTATCCCAGTTACAAATATTTTCTCTTTATTAGTACCTAACCTGGCAAATTGCTCTTTATACCCTTCTGAACCTGCACAATACACATCGCAAATATTTGAAGCTCCATTTAATGAGGTATTTAATGGAAGAAAGGTAGGCAAACCTAGTGCTTTGGTAATAGCACTTATTACTGTAAATTTATCAGTCATTCCTTCCTGAACCCAAACCAATTTAGCGTCACGCATTCGTTTAGGAATATGAAGATCTGTACAATAAACTACTAGGTCATATTTATTTTTCTTTGCTTTGTAATCAATTTTAAGATCATTTTCTAAGAGGTACTTTTCTGAATTTTTTTTAAATTGACCTGATAGGATTGTATTGTTAAGTATTCGTGTATTTTCAATTAGCTTATCAACAATTCTTAAATCTGAAAAAAGTTGACTAAACCAACAATCGAATTCTGGTAAATGCATGGCTATTTGATGCATTTGTGATGTTTGGTTAATTGATCCCGTTATAAAAAGTATTTTTTTTCTCACAATTATAAATTTTGAGTAGTTGATTAAAATAAACTTCAAAATTAAAATCTACCACAAGTTAGGATTCATTTAATTGTAATTATTTATTATATGACTAAGGCTCAACATAAGGATATTTGGAATTAACATTTAATTTTTTCAATTGCCCATAATCTAAATAGCCTTTTTTTATGGAGACGAATAAGATTGAGAAAGATTCTAAATAAAATAATTAAATTAAAACCTAAAAGTAATATTGCTAGGATAGATATTAATAGCCTAAATATTCATAATTTTAAATCGTGATAATAAAACAAGCCAATGAAAATAATAAAGGCTAAGGGTTTCAAAAAAAACGTAATAGAATTATTGGAAAGTGAACAACTTCCTGTTAACGACCTACTTCATGATTTGGAAAATTTTCTTGTTGTTTCAGAAAATAATATAATTTTAGGGACTATAGGTATAGAAGTATACGGGAATTACGCATTGCTCAGATCGCTTGTAGTAAAAAACGAACAGAGAAATATGGGTTTTGCTTCAACATTAATTTCAAAAATTGAAGAAATGGCTATTGGTAAAAATATTATGGCCTTATTTTTACTTACGGAAACAGCCTCTGAATATTTTTCAAAAAAAGGCTATCATACAATTGAGAGAAAAGATGTCCCCTATGAAGTTCAGCAATCTAGCGAGTTTAGTTATGTTTGTCCACAATCAGCTGTTGTAATGACTAAACAACTAAGGTAAAAAGCTTTATAAATAAAGATTTAGCTAAATGTAGCTATTGATAAAAAAGCAAAAATCCAATAGAATTAATTCTATTGGATTTGAATAAAATTGACCGAAAGCGAATTTAAAAAAATGCTTTATTTAAGAGTATGAATAAATTACTTTGCTGAACTTGCTTTTGCTAAAGCAGCATTGTTAATGGCAATTTGACTATGTTTTGGCTCAGCACTACGGCTACCTAATTCAAGGTTTGTTGCTAATTTTAAAAACTGAACTTCTAATCTTGAAACAGTTTTGTTTTTCCTATCTTTTCTTTTTAAACGGGTAACGCCCATGATGTTTTAGTTTAAATGTTTTTTAATTTTCTGAGGTCGGGAGCGGATTCGAACCGCTGTAAAAGGTTTTGCAGACCTCTGCCTAGCCACTCGGCCACCCGACCCTTATAAAGTGTGCAAAAATAGTAAAATATTTATTGGCTAACAATTTTATTAAACGATTTTCTACTAATTTCAGAACAAAATACCGCAGTAGCAATGCCAACGTTTAAAGATTCTGCACTACCTATCCGTGGAATGGTAATTGCATTTGTTATCAATGCTTCAACTGAAGACCGCATTCCGTTACCCTCATTACCCAATACAATTAGGCCCTCATTGCCAAAATTAGTTTGATAAATATTTTGACCTTTTAATAATGCACCGAAAATGGGTAAATTAATACTGCTCAAAAAATTCACAATATCTTCATAGTAAACATTTATTCGTGAAAGTGACCCCATGCTTGCTTGTACAACTTTTGGATTATAGACATCAACTGAATCATTAGAACAAATAATATTTTTTATTCCGAACCAATCTGCAATACGTATTATAGTACCCATATTACCAGGATCTTGTATATTATCCATTACTAAAGTAAAACTTTGTTTAAATGTGATGTTATTTAATGGAATAATTTTGGGTATTTTAATTAAAGCAAGTATTTGTTGTGGTGTTTTTAAACTACTTATTTTGTCCATTTCGTTATTAGAAATTTCAAATAAGTTTATTTTTTGGGATAAATTCAGCACATTTGGATTAAATGAAGCAGTGTGATAAATAGCTTCCACTTGATAGAAAGAGTTTGTAAATTCATTAATGGATTTATGACCTTCAACCAAAAATAAGCCATTTAAAATACGATCATTTTTAACTCGCAAAGATTTGATTAAACTGATTTGAGATTTTGAAAGCATACAAAAAAATAAAATTTAGCTACCGGCTTACAATATTAAGTTTTTTAATTATTATTTTCATCAATGCCTGCGGCTTAACTAGAAGGCTTAATGAGAATGAGGTATTAGTAAGAAAAGTTATGATAAATGGGGTAGACAAAGAGTTTACCGAAGCAGCAGCAAATTATGTTGATAAAGAACAACAACCAAGTACTTGGTTTAGTACGCAAGTGTATAATATTTTTAATAAGAGAAGCGGTCAGAAATCTATCGTTGATTCTCCTTCAATTTTGGATAGTACACTTGTAGAATCCTCAAGATTTCAAATTGAAAAATTTTTAATAACTAAAGGATATTTAAAAGCAAAGGTTACCTATACAGTAAAAATAAGGCATAAGAAAGCACAGATTGTTTTTTCGGCAGTTGAAGGACCTATGTTCCGAATTCGGAAAATTCAAGATAGTATTCCGGATAAAAAAGTAGCTAAGTTATATCATATAAACCGCACAAAATTTTCTCACATACAACCTGGTGCAAGGTTTGATAGTGACAGTTTAGCATATGATAGAGACGAGTTTTATATGATAATGAAGCGAAATGGCTATTATGATTTTTATAGACAAAATATTAATTTCTACCCTGATTCGACTTTCAACAGTAATGTGGTCGACTTAAAATTAATAATTAGCAATCCAATTGGAAAAAAAGAACATCAACTTTATAAAATAAATAACACCATCATTACTGTAGCTAATAGTTCAGGCCAAACGTCAGGGCTTGTTGATTCAATATTTGTTGATTCACAATTTTATTATGTGGATTATTCTAAAAAATTTAGACCAGGAACGGTTATCGATTATATTTTTCAAAGAAAAGGACAATTATATGATATTGATAAACAAGCTCTAACAACATCACGGTTATCAGGATTGAATGTTTTTAGAAATGTGCCAAATCCTATTTATGATACCTTAAGTGATGGAACCAATAGGCTAAATACTAGGATTGATATTATACCTCAAAAGCAAATGGGCGAAAGAGTTGAAGGCGAACTCTTAGTTAATGGAGAAAAGTATGGATATACTCTTGGAAATACTTTTACTGATCAAAATTTATTTAAAAGAGCTGCTATTTTGCAAATAAAAACAGATTGGAGTGTTTTATTTGATAGAAACACAAATACTTCCAACCCTACAGGGGTTGAAAACCAAAACCTTAGATTAGGAGGAAACTTAATATATCCATTTATTATATCTCCTTTCAATTTTCCAATTTTAGGAAAATACGGAGTTCCTCACACTACATTTTCCACTAACTATCAATTATATTATCAAAGAAACCTAGTTCAGCGAACAAGTTATAGTGCCTCTATTACTTATGATTTTGCCGAAACTGCTGATAAGTTACATATCATAACACCTATAGATTTTTCGTTTTCAAAAGGTGTGATTAACCCCACTGCTCAAAAAGAACTCGATAATGCAAATTTGTTTGCATACGGGTATTTAATTGGTCGCACGCTTTTTACTTCAGGAAGTGCATATACTTTCCGATATCATGCAAATAAATTGAATAGTTATTCAAATTTCATATACTTTCAAGGAAATGTTGACGCTGGGGGCAACTCCCTTTACTTATTAAGTCGGTTATTTAATACTGTAAAGGACTCGATTGGTGAAAGGACTTTTGCGGGGCGTACGTTTGCTCAATATTTAAAAGGGGAAGTTGATTTTAGAATTTACGGAAGTGTTGGAGGAGAAAAACAATTCATTTTTAGACTTAATTCGGGAGTAGGTGTTCCTTACGCAAATAGCAATACCAAAAGTTGGATTTTTGAAAAAGAATTTTATGTTGGAGGTTCAAATGATATGAGAGCATGGCTTCCTAGAACACTTGGACCCGGGCAATTTAATCGTGCGACATTTTACGGAATAGGCGCTAATAACGATAAATTAAGGTCGAATTTTAAATATTTGGATCAGTTTGGCGAAGTAAAGATTATTTCAAACATTGAATATAGATACAAAATTTCCAATAACTTTTTTAGTAATAAATTAAGAGGCGCTATTTTTACCGACTTTGGAAATGTTTGGCGACTCGATAATCAAACAAACCAGCCTAATGTTACTTTGAAACTTAACAATATCTTTCAATCGTCAGCTATGGATATTGGAACTGGCTTAAGGTGGGATGTATCATATTTTGTTTTCAGATTAGATGCAGCTTTTAAATTTAAAGATCCCCAATTTAATGGAACTGACCAATGGGTTTTATTAAACCATTATGATGAATTATTTAGAGCAGGAGCTTTTAAAAATAATTATAAAACCACAAATAGCGGGGATACCTATAATTTTATGCAATTAAATTTTGGAGTTGGTATGCCATTTTAATCACCATTAACAATATCTAAAAGAGTTAATAAATTATTTAATTATTAAAAGCATTTAAAATTTGTGAAACCATATTTGCATCTGTAACATCTATTAAATATTCATTTCCACTATCTCTACCCATACTTATATTAATATTTATATAATCCATTTTACTTTTTATGGTTGACCGTGCTGATAAATGTATTTCGGATGCACCTGTAAAATTTACAATCTCCTTTGCATTTTCTTCATTTATACCGCTGCCCGGCATAATAATAATCCTGTTATTAGCTTTGTCAATTAACCTTTTTAAATTTTCTAACCCGGCATAAGCTTTTGGCATACCTCCGGAAGTTAAAATACGTTCGCAGCCAAGTTCAATTAAGTTTTCTAACGCATAATGCATATCGGCACACATATCAAATGCACGATGAAAAGTAATACCCAATCCAGCTTTTTCAGCCATATTAATAAGCATACCATTGCGTTTTATATCAACACTTCCGTCCTTATTTAATATTCCGATAACAATTCCATCACAACCTAAATTAATACATTGTTCAACATCTTTTTGCATTATTTCGAACTCCAAATCGGTATAAAGAAAGTCACCACCCCTAGGTCGTATCAGCACATAAAGATCAATATAAAGCAACTTCCTAGCCATCAGAATTTCTCCGAATGATGGAGTTGTGCCACCTTCCTTCAAATTTTGGCAAAGCTCTACTCTTGATGCACCTCCTTTTTGAGCAGCCAATGCAGAAGTTACAGAATTAGCGCAAACCTCAACAAGTACCTTTTTATTATTAATCATAAGGTTTGACTTTAATAAAAGCTTTTGCCAGATACCAATAAATCTTGTTTTTCTTGGTTACAAACAGCAAATGAAAAACCAGGTTGAATAGCGTATGAACCATATTCACCTTTTTTATTGATGGCCAAAAATCCAACTTGAATTTGTTTTGCTGTTTCAGGTTTCTTTTTTATGATTCGATTAACGGCTTCTTTACATGCAGCATCGGGCGAGTAACCTTGACGCATTAATTCAACAACTAAAAAACTACCAACATTTCTGATTACTTCTTCGCCAACCCCGGTTGAAGTTGCGCCACCAACTTCATTATCAACGTATAAACCAGCACCAATTATCGGACTATCACCTACCCTACCATGCAATTTAAAAGCCATTCCGCTGGTTGTGCATGCTCCCGAAATATTACCTTTCGCATCAATAGCCAGCATACCAATAGTGTCGTGGTTGTATTTATCTCCAGGCTTGCTTTGCTTGTTTTCAAAATTAATTACAGGCGAATATTTAGCGGTAACAAGCCATTTTTCCCAAGCCTTTTTTGATTCATCGGTAAGTAGTGTTTCTTTTTTAAATCCTTGCTCAACGGCAAATTGCGTTGCACCCTCGCCTACCAACAAAACATGAGGTGTTTTTTCCATTACCAATCGAGCTACTGATATTGGATGAGCTATATATTCCATGCCAGCAACACCACCACAATTACCAAATTCATCCATAATGCAAGCATCTAAAGTAACATGTCCATCACGGTCTGGATAGCCTGCCTTACCAACAGAATGGTTGTTCAAATCAGCTTCTGGTATTTTTGCACCTGCCTCAACAGCATCTAAGGCCCTACCACCTTTTTCGAGAATTTTCCACGCTTCCTTATTAGCAGCAACGCCAAAATCCCAAGTTGAAATTACAATAGGAAAACCAGCAGTATTATTAATTGATGTTGCCATTGAAAATGCCCGAGGCGAAATAGCTGCCAAACCAGCAATTGCTGAAGTTGTTTTTATAAATTTACGACGATTATACATAGCTACTAAGTTAAAATTAACCTTCATTATTAACAATATATTTTATGCGAAGATTACCAATAACATAAAATAAATCCAACATTTAATAATAAGCTATTCATATTGAAAGATATTTTATTGAATTTTGAATTATATGAATCGCATTGATCGTGTTTCGGCTATATTAATCCATTTACAATCTCGTAGGGTAGTAAGGGCTATCGAAATTGCCGAACGATTTAATATTAGTTTGCGAACTGTTTACCGAGATATAAAAACCTTGGAGGAAGCCGGAATACCCATTATCGGAGAAGCAGGAATTGGCTATTCTATTATGGATGGTTACAAATTACCGCCAGTTATGTTTACCCGAGAAGAAGCTACCTCATTTTTAACTGCCGAAAAATTTATTGAAAACCTTACTGACATATCAACCTCTAGAGTTTATAAATCAGCCATGTATAAAATCAAAGCTATTTTAAAAGCAGCCGACAAAACACTTTTGGAAGAAATTGATAATAGTATTGCCGTTTTAAAAACAACCAATCAATTACGGATAAATAATAAAGACCATTTACAATTATTACTAGAAGGTATAGCAAAAAAAAGGGTGTTGACTATCGACTATTTTGCAAATCATAACCAGCAACATACCCAAAGGAAAATTGAACCCATTGGCATATTTTATAAGGAAAGTTATTGGCACCTCATTGCATTTTGCAAAATGCGTAACGATTACCGCGATTTTAGAGTAGATCGTATAAATAAGGTTTTGGTAACCGATATAATTTATACTAACAAACACCCAACACTCCAAAATTACCTTAATCAAACCGCTAACGAGCAATCACTTGATTTAGTGAAAATTTTAGTAGAGAAGGAAATATATACCCATTTGGAATACCAGAAATATTATAGTGGGTTTGTATCCGAAAAATTTATTGATGATAAAGTTGAAATGACTTTCCTAACGGGTTCTTTAGAAAGTTTTGCACGTTGGTTTATGATGTTTGGCGATAAAGCCCAAATTGTTTCTCCTCAAAAACTAGAAGACCGTGTTTACGCGCTTATTTCGACAATGGCTAAAAAAAATTCTACACTTTCTCATTCCCTGCTGACATAAGGCTGACATTCATTGGTTTTTAATTTGTGCAAACAATAAAAATCATAAAAATGGAAATTAAAACAATTATTTTTTGGGTGCTGCTTATAGCCTTCGTGCTACCCGGGTTTATTTTTGGTTATCAAAAATTAGTAGGCCAAAAGCAAAAGATTGAACAATTTAAAAGGTTCGATTATCCAATTTGGTTTATACGCCTACTTGGCCTTGCTGAAATTTTAGCGTGTGCGTGCTTACTTTTTAATCAAACTAGATATTACGGTATCGGTACCTTTATGGTAATATTATTAGGCGCAATTTATACCCACATAAAAATTAATGACAATAAAAAAGAAATAATGACTCCCATTATTGTTTTATTACACTTATTAGTGATTTTTTTTATGGCATTTTGGTTTAAAATTTAGTTGTAAAAGCAATAATCAAACAAAATGAATGTAGATAGAATTACAAAGTATTGGGTTGTAGTTGTTTCAAAAGACCATATTGAACGAGGAATAAGTGGTGGATTTATTCAGGCAAATCATGGAAAATCAGGATCGCTTAAGCGTATGGCCGTTAATGATTGGGTAATGTGTTATTCGCCCAATCAGAAGCTTGGAGAAAAAGAGTCCTGTAGGGCATTCACAGCCATTGGAAAAGTAGCCGATGAAGGTATTTATCAATATAAAATAAGCGAAAACTTTGTTCCTTTCCGTAGGAATATTGAATATTTAGAATGTAAGGATGCTCCTATAATTAATTTGATAAACGATTTGGATTTCATAAAAAACAAAAATTCATGGGGCTATCCCTTTAGGTTTGGCTTTTTTGAAATAAACGAACATGACTATAACATAATTAAAATGGCAATGTTGCCCTAAAAGAGAATATAGTATGGAAAATTTAATAATGACAACCGAAATAACCTTTAAAGCAGCCGCTGATAAAGTTTGGGAGGGACTAACTAATCCTAAAATTGTAAAAGAATATTTTTTTGGAACAAATTTAAAGTCGGATTTTATGGTAGGAAGTACAATAACTTTTAGTGGAGAATGGGAAGGAATGACATATGAAGATAAAGGGATAATTCTTGAAATAGATCCGCTTAAATTTCTAAAATACTCCTATTGGAGCAGCATGTCGGGGACGGAAGACATACCAGAAAATTATGCGGAAATATCCTATCAACTAATAGAAGATAAAACGTTAACCACCTTAATTATCAATCAAACAGGTTTAAAAAAGGAAGAAGAAATTAAACAACACGAGCAAAACTGGTTGAATGTTTTTGAAGGGTTAAAAAAAATAATTGAATAGTTTATACCTCAAATATTTAATGCTTAAACACCTCATGCTTATATTTAATAGGACTAATAATTTATATTTTTGGATTTAAAGTAAAATAATAAAACCATTGGGCTGTATAAATTAATTTAAATTTGAGGGCAAATTATGCAGTTAATCCTTAATTTGGCATTTTAAAATTCACATATTAAATGGAAGAAATAGAACAATATATAGAAGCACTCATTTTTGTATCAGAACAAAGTATTCGGATGGAAGAAATTATATATTGTTTGCAATCTGCTTTTAATCAAGATTTCAACATAGAAGAAGTTGATTTGCTGCTTTTAAATATTACTAAAAAATATCATGAGCCTCAGTTTGCCATTGAACTTGTAAAAATTGGCAATGGCTATCAATTTTTAACAAAGAAAAAGTATCATCGAGTAGTAAATCTGCTACAAGCTCAGCGTTCAAAAAAGAAATTAAGTCAAGCCGCGCTCGAAACATTGGCAATTATAGCTTATAAGCAGCCAGTAACTAAACAAGAAGTAGAACAAATTAGAGGTGTAAATTGTGATTACTCGGTTCAAAAGTTATTGGAAAAGGAATTAATAACCATGGTTGGCAAGTCTGAATCGGTCGGAAAACCAATACTTTATGGAACAAGTAATTTATTTATGGACTATTTTGGTATTAATAGTATTCAAGAATTGCCCCAAATGAAGGAGTTTTCAGACAATACAATGACCATTGGAGAACATGCCGAATAAATATTTTAAAAAAAATAATTAAAAACTTATTCTATTTAAAAAGGATTTTGATTATTTTTAGCCTTATAAAGATTAAACGAAATTTACAAAACAAAGAAAATTTGCATTTCAATGCATTTAAGTAATTATTAAAAAGAACTTACTATTAAATTCATGGCAATGGGAACTCCAAAAAAACCAATTAGTAAAAAAGTTGATCCGAAAAGCTTGGATGATGAAGATGATGATAGTGTGGACCAAAAACCAACAAAAAAAGTAGTTGATGAAGATGATGACTTTGATGGTCCTCTTGACGATTTAGGCTATGAAAGCTTTAACGATTATGATGACGATGACGATTTTTAATTAATAAAATAAAACCTATTCAAAGCATTCAGGATAATTTTCTGAATGCTTTTTTATTTTAATACCATAAATTACAGTATGAATATTATTGAAGTTAAGGACAAAAAAAGCATAAAATCATTCTTGAATGTTGTTCATTCCATTTATAAAGATGATCCCATTTGGGTATGCCCGCTTGATAATGATATTGAGGCTGTTTTTGACCCCACTAAAAATAATTTCCATAATGATGGAAAATGTACAAGATGGATATTAAACAACAATGAAGGCAAAACCATTGGGAGGATTGCCGCCTTTATAAATAATAAAAAAGCCTATAATTACGAGCAACCTACTGGAGGAATAGGTTTTTTTGAATGCATAAACAATAAGGAAGCTGCCTTTTTATTATTTAATACTTCTAAAAACTGGCTTGCAGAAAATGGAATGAAGGCAATGGATGGACCAATAAATTTCGGCGAAAATGATAATTTTTGGGGACTGTTGGTGGAGGGTTTTATTCCACCATCATACGGAATGAATTATAATCCACCTTATTATAGGGCTTTTTTTGAGGATTATGGCTTCAAAACCTTGTACGCTCAAATAACAAATCACCTTAATATTTTAAAACCATTTCCAGAACGATTTTATAAAATTGCCAAATGGGTATCTCAAAAACAGGGGTATAAGTTCGTGCATTTAAAGGCAAAGGAAATTGAGCGGTTTGCTGCAGATTTTATGGAAATTTATAACGACGCGTGGGAAGATTTTGAAAATTTTGTTCCAATAAACCGAAATACCATTATTGAAAGCTTTACCAAGATGAAAACTTTGATGGACGAAAATCTTATACTTTTTGCTTATGTAAATGATGAACCTGCCTCATTTTTAATTGTTTTACCTGATGCCAACCCGATGATTAAACCATTGAAAGGCAAATTAAACTTATTGGGTAAACTGATATTTGTTTATAAGCGATGGAGGGGTGTTTCACGCATGAGAGCTATCGTAATGGGTACTAAGAAAAAATTCCAAAATCATGGAATCGAGTCTGCGTTGTTCATAACCCTAGGCGAATATGTTTTGCCATTAAATCAGTACACTGAGCTGGAGCTTTCATGGGTAGGTGATTTTAATGAAAAAATGATTGCTATACATGAGGCAATGGGCGCCATATTTGCAAAAAAACACCTAACAATGCGATATATCTTTTAAGACAAACTTAAAACATTATTATTTTTTACCATGTTGCGATATTTCATCCAACAGAATAATCATTTTACGTTGCAGATCAATAACCTCTGCATCTAGCTTTTTTAATTTAGCATTTAAATTATCAAGTTCTTCATCATTTTTACCATGATAATCGGCTTTTCCAAAATTTACTATTTCTACTAAAGACATCTCAAACAAATCAGCAAACTGTTCTAGTCTTGATAAATTCATGTCTGTTACACCAGTCTCAATTTTTGAATACGCAGGGATAGATATATTGATAAACATTGCAACATCTCTTTGTCCCCAACCCCTTTTTATTCGAATTGCTTTTAAAACTCCACCAATATTTTTCATTAATTCATAAGATTTTTTTTACTTTTACTTAAAGTTAACTAATTGGCGAAATTATTTAATAATATTATAACAATCAAATATTTTATTAGGATATTTTTACAAATATTTAGTATCAATGAATAATTATTCAAATTAAAACAGTCATATTCTTACTTAAAGAAGAATATGATTAAAATTATATAAATCAAAAAGTAAAATTAGATGTAATTTAAGATAATAATTAGCAAATAAGGCAGAATGATAAAATCATTCTTTAATAAATCTAACGGCAACCCAATCTTTATCGATTTTATGTGATATGTATTGAAGATTTTGTTTATTAGATTCCTCGATAATAATTTTTAAATCAGGACTTTCATAAAACCCGCTTAAAAAAATCTCTGCCTTAGTTTCAATAACATTACTATAACCCTCGAGTTGATCAAGTAGAATATTACGGTTTATATTGGCCAAAATAATGTCGAATTTTTTATCAGGAATAGCTTCTTTTGAACCACACAAGGCCTCAATATTTATGATGTTGTTCAATGTCGCATTTTCTATGGTACTATCATAGCAAACTTCATCATAATCAATGGCAGTTATTGTGGAGGCACCAAGCTTTGAGGCCATAATGGCTAAAATACCTGTACCACAACCCATATCCAATACTTTTTTATCTTGAAAATCAGTTTCGAGCATATAGCTGAGCATCATTGAAGTAGTTTGATGATGTCCTGTACCAAAGGCCATTTTAGGGTCAATTACAATTTCATAAGGGTAATTGGCATTTGCTTGATGAAAAGTTGCGCGTACCAATATGGAATTACCCATAGTTATGGGTTCAAAATTACTTTCCCAAACAGCGTTCCAGTTTTTTTGTGGAATAAGCGTAATTTCATAAGTAAATGGGAAATCCTGCTTATATGGATGTAGCGTGTTTTCAAGAACTTCTTTATCAAATTCACTTGAAGCTATATAGGCTTTGAAGCCAAAATCAACTTCTTCAAAGGTATCAAAGCCAATTTCGCCAAGCGCGTTTATCAACAAATCCTGCTGATAATCTTCAGTGGTAATGGTTGTGAATAAGAGTTCGTAATAGTTCATATTTTTTAAGAGTAGCTAGTATCAAGGCTCTAAATTTATCATAAAATAAAGATATCTTATCCTTAAATATGTTGCTATATTAAAAATGATTAAAAAAATACTAGAGACTTGATACTAGTTACTAATTACTAATTAAACACGCTCAAAATATCCACAAAATCTCTTGATTTTAAGGAGGCTCCACCTATTAAGCCACCATCAATATCAGGTTGGGCAAAAAGTTCAGGGGCATTTTTTGGGTTACAGCTACCACCATATAAAATAGTAATGCCTTCGGCTACTTCTTTACCATATTTCGCGCTTATCTCGGCACGTATAAAGGCATGTATTTCTTGTGCTTGCGCCGATGAAGCGGTTACGCCGGTACCAATTGCCCATACTGGCTCATATGCTAATACTAATTTAGAGAAGTCTTCAACTCCTAAATGAAAAACGCCTTCTTCCAACTGGCTTTTTATAATGGCAAAGTGTTGGTTAGCTTCCCGCTCGGCTAAGGTTTCACCAATACAAAATATGGGTTTTAAGCCGTGACTTAAAACAATATCGGTCTTTTTTGCTAACAAAGCATTGGTTTCTGCAAAATATTGACGGCGTTCTGAATGCCCAAGGATAACATATTGAGCTCCTACCGATTTAATCATTTTTGCTGATATTTCGCCAGTGTAGGCACCTGCTTCCGCTTGGTGCGCGTTTTGGGCACCTAACGAAACTTTGTTATAACCCTTAGCCAGTTGCACTAAGCTGCTTAAATGTATAAACGGACTACAAATAACGGCTTCTTGCTTACCTGTAATTTCATCTTTAATCATATTTGTGATTTCCGAAAACAGGGCCAATCCTTCTTGGTAATCAAGGTTCATTTTCCAGTTTCCGGCTACAATTTTTGTTCTCATTGCTTTAATAGTTGATTGTTTTGGTTTTATAAATTATTTGTTTGATTGTGTTTCTTTTATGTTTTCCTTGATTAGAACCGCCTATATTCCTCGGTAAGTTCAAATACTTTGTTTAGAATTTCTTGCTCATTTTCATCAAAAACACGGTTTTCGCGCCTGTCAAATACCTTTTGGGCGGTGATAAACATTTTTTTTAAGGTATAAACTTCATAGCCCTGTGCTCCACCCCACGAAAAATCGGGAATAAAGTTGCGTGGAAAACCTGCTCCAAAAACATTCGCGCTTACGCCAACCACTGTGCCGGTATTAAACATGGTATTAATGGCGCATTTGGCATGGTCGGCCATAATCAATCCGCAAAATTGTAGGCCTGTTTTTCGGAACCTATTGGTCGTATAATCCCAAAGCTTTACCTCATCATAATTGTTTTTGAGGTTCGAATTGTTCGAATCGGCACCAATATTGCACCATTCGCCTAAAACAGAGTTACCCAAATAACCCTCATGTCCCTTTGATGAATAGCCCCAAATAACCGCGTTATTAAGTTCTCCCCCTACCCTACTGTACGGGCCAATGGTAGTTGCCCCGTAAACTTTAGTGCCCATTTTTACCTGCGAATGCTCGCATAAGGCAAAAGCACCCCTAATATGGGTACCTTCCCAAACTTCGGTATTGGCGGCCAGGTAAATTGGCCCGTTGGTGGTATTAAAGGTGGAGCAATCGGCCTTGGCACCTTCCTCGGCAAAAAAATCCTCGCCAATAATGGTATTGGTTGCGCTTAATTGGGCGCTTTTACGGCCATGGGTAAGCAATTTAAAGTCTTTCCTTAGCTCAATATCATTGTTCCTGAATATTTCCTCAGGATAGGTAATAACAATTGGTTGATGGCTAAAATGATTAGCAGTTCCATAATTCGATTGCGGATTAAAGCTTATCGCTTCCTTCGCATTCAACCGTACAGCTATCAGTTTATCGCCCAATAGTAGGCTATCACCGTGTTTTAACGCTTTAATGGCGTTTATTAATTGTTCATCCGGACAAACAGCGCCATTTATAAACAGGTTATCTTCCTCAATTTTTATCGGGAACTTACCTTGAAGCCAGGGTTGGGTAAAAAAAGAAAAACTGCTGTGCAGATATTTTGCCCATTTCTCGGCAATGGTTAGTATACCAATACGTAAATCGGCAACAGGGCGGGTAAAAGTTAAGGGCCGCAGTGTTTGGTGAGCTATATCGTCGAATAAGATAATTGCCATGCTGCAAAAATAAAAAAGTCCCCCGATGTATCAGGAGACTTAATGATATTTATTGGAATAAATAAATTACTTTTTGTTGTAACGTGTACGGAATTTATCAATACGACCAGCGGTATCAACCAATTTCATCTTACCAGTATAGAACGGGTGTGAAGTATGTGAAATTTCTAATTTTACCAATGGATATTCGTTTCCATCTTCCCATTTAATTGATTCGCGGGTATCAATACATGATTTTGTTAAAAAAGCGTAGTCGTTAGACAAATCTTTAAAAACAACTAATCTATAATTTTTTGGATGCAGGTCTTTTTTCATCTTGTTAATCCTCTTTATAAAAGAGGTGCAAATGTAGTATTTTTATTGAAATATTAAAATTGAATTTAAAAATAGTTTAATTATTCAAATTTACTTAATGGATGAGTATATTTTGATAAAACTAGCCTTAATCAAACTTATTTCATCTCCTGGCACAACTCCATCAACACCCCATTGCAATCTTTCGGGTGCACAAAACAAACTAATTTATTATCGGCACCGGGCTTTGGTTCTTCATTCAGCAACGTAAATCCTTCGTTTTTCAGTCGCAGCATTTCAGCTTTTATATCATCTACCTCAAAGGCAATATGGTGCATGCCTTCTCCCCTTTTATCCAAAAACTTTGCGATTGGGCTATCCGGTCGGGTGGCCTCCAGTAGCTCAATTTTGTTTGGTCCACATTGCAAAAAGGCGGTTTTTACCCCTTCTGTAGCCACTTCCTCGGTTTTATAAACCAGGGTATTAAACAACTTTTGGTAGCTACTACAAGCTTTTTCCAGGTTGTTTACCGCTATGCCAATATGCTCAATCTTGTTCATGTCCAAATATTGTAAATTATTAGTCACCTATTTTATTTTGGCCTTATTTTTAATGATTTTAAATAAAAACTACTTACATTTGTGCTATTAACAAATATAAGTATGAACCTTCCTATTTATTTAGACAATAATGCCACTACCCCAATGGATCCACGCGTGTTGGAAGCCATGTTGCCTTATTTTACCCAAAAATTTGGTAATGCAGCCAGCAGAAACCATGCTTTTGGTTGGGTAGCCGAAGAAGCAGTTGATTACGCACGTGAGCAAGTAGCCAAATTGATTGGCGCAAGCGAGAAAGAAATTATTTTCACTTCGGGTGCGACAGAATCAGACAATTTGGCTATAAAAGGCGTGTTTGAAATGTATAAAGAAAAAGGAAACCATATTATAACCACCGTTACCGAGCATAAAGCTGTTTTAGACGCATGCAAGCACGTGGAAAAAATGGGTGGTAAGGTTACCTATTTGCCAGTAAAAGAAGATGGTTTGGTTGATTTGGATTTGCTTGAAAAAAGCATGACGAATGAAACCATTTTAGTAGCCATTATGTATGGTAATAACGAAATTGGGGTAATTCAACCTATCAAGCAAATATCTGCCATCGCGCATAAATATGGTGCCTTGTTTATGACAGACGCCGTACAAGCGGTAGGTAAAATACCTGTAAACGTAAACGAAGATGGTATTGACCTTCTGGCATTAACCGCTCATAAAATATACGGCCCTAAAGGTATTGGTGCCTTATACGTACGCAGAAAAGGCCCTAGGGTTAAAGTTACCGCGCAAATGGATGGTGGCGGTCACGAACGTGGCATGCGCTCCGGTACATTAAACGTACCTGGTATTGTAGGCTTAGGTAAAGCATGCGAAATATGCAGTCAGGAAATGGAAGCCGAAGCTAAACGTTTGTCAGCATTACGCGATAAGTTACAAACCTCATTATTAGAGTTGGAAGAAAGCTATGTAAACGGAAATACTGCTCATCGCTTACCACATGTTGCCAATATTTCCTTTAAATATGTAGAGGGCGAAGGTTTAATGATGGCCATGAAAGATTTGGCTGTTTCTTCAGGTTCGGCCTGTACTTCAGCTTCTTTAGAGCCTTCCTACGTTTTAAAAAGCTTAGGTCTGTCTGATGATTTGGCGCATTCTTCAATACGTTTTGGCTTAGGTAGGTTTACCACCGAGGAAGAAGTTGATTACGCCATTGCAGTAACCAAAAAATCGGTTAATCACCTACGCGAACTATCACCACTATGGGAAATGTTTAAAGAAGGTATTGACCTCGATAAAATTGAGTGGGCAGAACATTAATTATTTCGTCCCGATAGCTATCGGGATCGGATTTTCGATGTCGGATTTAAAATTTTTATTCAGGATTTAGAATATTTGAAATTCAGATAAAGTAAACAGAAACAAATCAATATCCCGATAGCTATCGGGACAGCGAATCAATAATTCAATAAATAAATATATACCATGGCATATTCAGAAAAAGTAATTGACCATTATACCAACCCACGTAACGTAGGCACTTTGGATAAAAGCAGCCACAAGGTTGGCACCGGATTAGTTGGCGCGCCCGAATGCGGCGACGTAATGCGTTTACAAATTGAGGTTGATGATAACAATGTAATTACCGATGCCAAATTTAAAACCTTTGGTTGTGGTTCGGCCATTGCTTCATCTTCATTAGCTACAGAATGGCTTAAAGGCAAAAGCATTGACGATGCTATGAAGATTGACAATATGGACATTGTTGAAGAGCTTGCCCTACCGCCAGTAAAAATTCACTGCTCGGTATTAGCGGAAGACGCTATAAAAGCAGCCATCAACGATTACCGCATTAAAAACGGTATGGAGGCAATTGAATCAGAAAAAGTGCATCATTAATTAGTAGCTAGTAACTAGTATCAAGTAACTAGTATCAATTAGCTGGTATCTAGTAGCTAGTATTGAATAGCTTGAATTGAGTAACCAGTAGCTAGTAATATTAAGCTGATTATGTTACTCATTAATTTGATTGGATAATTAATATTTTTTGATAAGTTTTATTTTAAGGTCTAGTTACTAAGTACTTGATACTAGCTACTATATACTAGATACTAAAAAATTAAAATATGGTAACCGTAACAGATAAAGCAAAAAGTAAAATTGAACGCCTGATGCAAGATTCGGGGCTTGATGCTTCTTATTTTTTAAGGGTATCGGTTAAAGGGGGTGGTTGCTCTGGTCTGTCGTACAATTTGGATTTTGATAACGAAATTAAAAAAGGCGACCAGTTTTTTGAAGATAAAGGCATTCGCCTTACCCTCGATATGAAATCGTTCCTTTACCTAGCTGGCACCGAACTCGATTTTTCGGATGGCTTGAATGGTAAAGGCTTTAACTTTAATAACCCCAATGCTACCCGCACCTGCGGCTGTGGCGAAAGCTTTTCGGTATAAAAATTTTACTTTATATAACAAAAAAAGGTGCTTAGAGCACCTTTTTTTGTTTATTAGCAATTTATTAAAACATTCCGTTGCCATGCGCCATTGTTGAAGGTACTTGTTGCGAAACGCTCCAATGTTCAGCAATTTTATCATCTTCCAACTTAAATAGGTCGAAGTTTGCAAAAGCAGTTTCTCCTTCCATATATTCGGAATGGGTTAATACAAAATTTCCTTCTGCAATCATTTTATGTATTTTTTTAATTTGATTATTGCAGACTAAAATACCTTTCTTCATATCATGCTCTATAAATCCCGGGGTGAGCCATTTATCAATATATTTTAAATTTTTTGGCTTTAGTACCTCTTCATAAAAGCCAGTAATAAGGTTTTTATTCGCCTCGGCATCAGCACTATCTTCAATTACCGAGCTGCCATTGGTCATGGTTATTAGTCCTTCATTTGTTATTGTTTGCCCCTCACTTGCATCCCAATGTTCAGCAAGCTTGCCGTTTTGTAGCCTGTACATATCAATAACCACGATATGCTTGCCCATAAACGCTACATTTAAGTGTATAGCTACATAATCACCTTCAGCAATTAATCTTATAATTGGGGAAACTTGTTGAACAGTTGGTTTAGGTAGCGTTTTTAAAAACATAAGCATTTCAACAATACCCGCTTTTCCATTTTTAACGCTGGGGCTATGTTGTATATAATCGTCGTGTATATATTGGTCAATAACACTTAAATCAAGGTCACGGATGATTTTCCTGTAGCATTCAAGTACAATGGTTTTATTTGATTTCATTTTATGGTATAATTTAGGATAGATAAATAGGTAAAACCTATATTACTATTTGTATTATAATTTTGATTTTTTAATATAGTGGATTTGGTACCGATAATTTCCGGCATCAATAACCTGATATGCAGGCGGAGTAAAGATTACCCCTAAAATCTTATGTTTTGTGTAGTATTTATGATGCAAACTTAACTTAATTTTATATTTTTAAAAATAAATTTAGCTTTGCTATCAATTATAAACTTTTTGTTATTTAATGAACGCTTTAACTGATATTTCCACAATACCTGGGCTTATTCGCAATATTGTAAAAAATATTCATCCTGACACACACACATTTTTAACCCATAAGGTAAATGATGCTTGGGTTGATATTAGTTATAGGCAAGCCTTAGATAAAATTGATGCCATATCGGCCTATTTTTTAGAAATGGGTATTAAAAAAGGCGATCGCTTGGCTTTAATTCTTGAAAACTGTCCGGATTATATCTTTTACGACCAAGCCTTACAGCAAGTAGGTGCCATTAATACCTCCATCTATCCAACACTTACCGAGGCAGAAATTGAGTATATTTTAAATGATTCCGCTTCAAAGACCATTTTGGTTGGCAATCATTTTTTGTTACGTAAAGTAGTTAAGGTAGCCAATAATTGCCCATCCATTATACGCATTATACCAACCTTTGATGATTTCGAGAAGATAACCGATAAATTGGTGTTAAACACGGGTGTTATTAGCTTAAACAATGTAATTAGGGAAGGCAGTCAGCTAGTTGATGAATACCGTAAAGCCATTGATATTGCGAGAGAAGGGATTTTACCATCTGATTTATCCTGTTTAATTTATACTTCTGGTACAACCGGAACGCCTAAAGGGGTGATGCTTACCCATCATAACCTTGTTGAAAATACGAGGGTAAGCTTGATACAAATCCCAATTATTGAAAAAACCGACGTTTTCTTGTCATTTCTGCCGCTTTCGCATGTGTTTGAACGTACTGCTACCTACCATGTCTGTTTATATACGGGTTGTAAAATAGCCTTTGCACAAAGTTTGGATTTATTGGCTAAAAACATGGGCGAGGTAAGACCGACGGTTATGAATTGTGTACCAAGACTATTGGAACGTATACACGACCGTGCCATGAAAAACGGAACATCAGCTGGTGGACTAAAAACTAAAATATTTTTATGGGCCCTGCAGGTTGGTCGCGAGTACCGATTGGTAAAGGAGGCTGGTAAAACTCCGAACTTTATATTGGTACGCAAACAAAAAATTGCCGAGAAACTGGTATTCAGCAAAATTAAGGAACGTACTGGTGGGCGTTTAAAGGTAATGCTATCGGGTGGTGGTGCTTTGCCTAAAAATATCGGAGAGTTTTTTGGCGATTTGGGTATTAAAATTCTGGAAGGTTTCGGGTTAACGGAAACATCTCCCGTAATGTCGGTTACCGAAAATCACCGTATTATTTATGGCACGGTTGGTCGTATCATTCCGGGTATTGAAGTAGCCATACAAAATGTCGACACCAAAGATATCTATACCATACAAACCCACGAAAATTTTAAGGAAAATTTTGAATCGGAAGAAGGGGAAATTATTGTGCGCGGGCATTGTGTAATGAAAGGCTATTGGAACAAACCTGAGGAAACAGCCTCGGTAATTGATAAGGAAGGCTGGTTCCATACCGGCGATATAGGCAGGTTTTATCGTGGTAACCTACAAATAACCGACCGCCTAAAAAACATGTTGGTAAACGCATTCGGCAAAAACATCTACCCAACACCAGTTGAAAATACCTATTTAAAGAGTCCTAAAATTGAGCAGATATTTTTAGTGGGCGATAAACGCGAATACATTACCGCCATTGTGGTACCAGCTAAGGATACTTTAAAAGAGACTTTCAACCTAAACGACGATTTTTTTGAAGAGGATAGTCAATTTATTGATAACAAGGAAATTTCAGATTGGATTAGTCAGGACTTGAAAAAACTCTCACACGAGCTGGCAAAATTTGAGCGCATTAAAAACTTCAAGGTTAAACGTAAGCCCTTTAGCATGGAAGATGGCGAAATTACCCCTACCCTAAAAGCTAAACGTAAAGTTATTGAAAAGAAATACGCCGAAGCGATAGACGATATGTATTTGATGGAAGCCGAGGTTGATTGATAATAGCTAAACTAAGCTTCTAAATAATAGAGTAATTTAATTGTTTTGGTAAGTTGACCCGTAGGGTCAAAACCTTTGTAGTGAAGGTAAAAAGCAAGTTATTCTTGCCCGCCATTGGCGGTCTACCCTTAACCGCCTTACAGAAGCACTATTCGGTATTAAATTAGCTTATCAACCTTTAAATCGTATAAGGGTAGCACGGCAAAGCCGCGCAAAAATGCCGTTTTTTCTATTGCTACAAAGGTTTAATCCCTCCGGGATTTTTACCCTTAATCCAAATTAATAAATTTTAGATAGTATTGAATATAAACAATCCAAATCAGCATACTCATGATTTAGGTGATAAAACCTAATTGATTTTAACTATCTTAAAATCTATTTTATTTCTTAAAAAATGTTTTAGCAATTCGATATCAAAATTCCAACTATAAAAAATCCAACACCTCGGTTATCTTAGCTACACTTCTAAATCTTTCGTTTTCTACCTGATGCGCTATTATTTCATGAGCCCAGGTAGTGTGGTAGGGTACATGCACCCCATAGCTACCAACTTCCAAAACAGGCAAAATATCGCTTTTTAAGGAGTTGCCTATCATCATTAATTCGGTGGGCGCTACATCCAAATGCTTAATTAGCTTTTTGTAATTTTCCACATCCTTTTCCGACATGATTTCGATATGATGGAAATAATGGCTAATGCCCGATTTTTTGAGCTTCCGCTCCTGATCCAACAAATCGCCTTTGGTAGCTACCACCAAACGGTATTTATCCTTTAAAGTATGTAAAACCTGCTCTACGCCCTCTAATAATTCAATGGGTTGGTTTAGCATTTGCTTACCCAAATTTACTATCTCATCAACCACTTTTATGTTTAGCATGTTATTGCTTATTTTTAAGGCAGTCTCAATCATTGATAGCATAAAACCCTTGATACCATACCCGTAAATTGCTAAGTTTTTTATTTCAATGCTTAAAAGCTCCTGCTCCAATTCATGGCGTGAGGCATAATTGGCCAATAATTCATAAAAGCGTTCTTCGGTTTCTCTAAAATAAGGCTCGTTAACCCAAAGGGTATCATCGGCATCAAAGGCAATAACTTTTAAGTCCATAGTACAAAGGTATTAATCCGCTTAAAAAATCGAAATAAGCAATCCATTTAAACATTGTCAAATAATGCCATTTAGCACTCAGTAATCTTAAAAATTTTCCCAGCACCCCGAAAAAAACCTTAATTTTGTGCTTTTTAAAAAAAGAGCTACATTTTATGATTATCGAACTATCAGAACAAGAAATTTTACGCAGGAAATCATTACAGGATTTACGCGATTTAGGCATTAACCCCTATCCTGCCGAAGAATTTGTTGTTAGCGTATTTGCACAGGATATCAACGATAATTTTGAACGTTTTCCTGATACTTATAAAAATGTAACCCTGGCAGGCCGAATCATGACCCGCCGCATTATGGGTAATGCCTCTTTCGTAGAATTGCAGGACTCAACAGGCCGTATACAAATATATTTGAAGCGCGATGATATTTGTCCGGGTGAAGATAAAACCCTCTACAATACCGTTTTTAAGAAATTATTAGACATTGGCGATTTTATAGGCGTCACCGGCTATGTATTCATTACCCAAACAGGCGAAATTTCGGTGCATGTACAGGAATTTACCTTGCTGTCAAAATCATTAAAACCCCTACCTGTTGTAAAACGCGATGAGGAAGGCAATATACACGATGGTTTTACCGACCCTGAAACCCGTTACCGTCAGCGTTATGTTGATTTAACGGTAAACCCGGCCTATAAGCAAATATTTGTTAACCGCTCAAAGCTGATTAGCAGCATGCGCGAATATTTTAACAAACAAGGCTGGATGGAGGTAGAAACCCCTATTTTACAACCAGTGCATGGTGGTGCCGCGGCCAGACCCTTCAGCACCCACCACAATACCCTCGATATGCCTTTATACCTGCGCATAGCCAACGAGCTGTATTTAAAAAGATTGATTGTAGCCGGATTTGATGGTGTTTATGAGTTTGGTAAGATGTTCCGCAACGAGGGGATGGATCGTACACATAACCCTGAATTTACTTCGTTAGAAATATATGTGGCCTACAAGGATTATATATGGATGATGGCCATGGTAGAGCAATGTATTGAGTTGGTAGCCAGAGCCATCCATGGCATTCCGGTGGTGCAGGTTGGTGGTAATGAGATAAACTTTGCGGGCCCTTATGCTAAATTAAGCATGTACGATTCTATACTGAAATATACCGGCATTGATGTAAGCGAGATGGATGAGGCAGGTTTAAGAGAAACCTGTGCCGATTTAGGTATTGAGGTAAATGACACCATGGGCAAAGGCAAATTGGTGGATGAAATATTTAGTGCCAAAGTAGAAGCCAACCTGATACAGCCTACTTATATAACCGATTACCCGATTGAAATGACGCCGCTTGCCAAAAAGCATCGTACCAAAAAAGGATTGGTAGAGCGTTTTGAATTGTTTGTAAACGGAAAAGAAATTGCCAATGCCTATTCGGAGTTAAACGACCCGATTGACCAGCGCGAGCGTTTAGAAGAGCAATTGATTCTGGCAGGCAGAGGCGATGACGAAGCAATGGCGATGGATGAGGACTTTTTACGTGCGCTTGAATACGGCATGCCACCAACGTCGGGGCTAGGTATTGGCATTGATAGGTTGGTGATGTTGCTAACCAATCAGCATACTATCCAGGAAGTATTGTTTTTTCCGCAAATGCGCCCTGAGAAAAAGGTGAAGGTAGCATCGGCCGATGATTTTATCAATATAGGTGTATCAGCCGAATGGGTACCCGTATTGAACAAAATGGGCTTTAATACCGTTGCCGATTTAAAAGCAGCCAACCCCAACAAAGTATTTAACGACCTTGGCGGGATGCGTAAAAAACTAAAGCTTGATATTACCCTACCTACCAAAGATGAGGTAATGAAATGGTTTGAATAATCAAATTTTAGACTAATTTCTATTTTAAGAATTTTCTGTAATAACATCTCATAGGTGAAAAAAATCAAATAAATCATTTATTTTCTTCATGAATTTAAATGATTTGTTTATTATCCTTGCTACCCACACAATGTTCCGATGGAAAATGACTATCCTTCATTCCTTGCTACCCACACGATGTTCCTACGGAACATGCCTATCTTTCATTCCTTGCTACCTACGCGATGTTCCGATGGAACATGACTATCAATATTTGTTTTCTACCCACACAATGTTCCTACGGAACATGTCTATCTTTCATTCCTTGCTACCTACACGATGTTCCTACGGAACATGACTATCAATATTTGTTTTCTACCCACGCGTTGTTCCTACGGAACAAAAATGTTTGATTTTTTTTTCTACCCACGCGATATTCCGATGGAACATACCTATCGATATTTTTTTTCTACCCACACAATGTTCCGATGGAACATGACTATCCTTCATTCCTTGCTACCCACGCGATGTTCCTACGGAACATTCCTATCGATTTTGTTTTCTACCCTCGCGATGTTCCTACGGAACATGCCTATCCATATTTGTTTTCCACCCACACGATGTTCCTACGGAACATGACTATCAATATTTGTTTTCTATCCACACAATGTTCCTTTGGAACATGATGTTGATAGAAAAGATAACCCAAAGCCCATATTACTAGGAAACATTGCTTTGATAAAATAAAAAATCAACGCTTCTACGGAACATAACGTAGGTATAGTAACCAAATATTTATGTTCCATAGGAACGTGTGGTGGGTAGAAAAAATCGAACCATATATCTATGTTCCGTAGGAACATCGTGTGGGTTAATGCGATGTTATTTTTCGCGAACCATTTTATTGTATAACGCTATTCTGGCTCTTTAAAAATATATTGTTCATCCCAATCAATTTCGAACATTGTTAAATGTTTTCTGTATTCATCTAAAAACGTTTCCTTTTGATGATGTTTCTCCTGATTTTGAATATAACGGATTACATCTGGAACCTGACTTTTACCATAGGTAAACGCTCCATATCCCTCTTGCCAAGCAAAATTTCCGCATCCAAAATTTTGCGTTTTTATCCATTTGCTACTTTCCGTTTTTACATGCTGTATCAATGAAGAAACGGATTGATGTGGCCGCATTCCGATGAAAATGTGGATATGGTCGGGCATGGAATTTATTTGTAGCATTTTATGTTTATTTTCTTGAAAAATGCTGGTAATAAATTGGTGAAGGTTTTCTTTCCAATCAGCCCTAATTAAAGCGGCGCGATATTTTACGGCAAAAACAAATTGTATATGAATTTGGGTGTAGCTATTTGGCATAATGTAATAAATATTAAACTATAAAAATCAACAATTTACCCACACAATGTTCTTACGGAACAAAAAAGCTTGATTTATTTTTTTTCTACCCACGCGATGTTCCTACGGAACATACCTATCGATATTTGTTTTCTACCCACACGTTGTTCCTACGGAACACACCTATCGATATTTGTTTTCTACCTACGCGTTGTTCCTACGGAACATGCCTATTCATATTTGTTTTCCACCCACGCGATGTTCCGATGGAACAAAAATATTTGATTTATTTTTTTTCTACCCACACGATGTTCATATGGAACATTATTGTTTAATTTATTTTCACGTTACCCATGCGATGTTTCGATGGAACAACGTATTGATAGAAAGCCCGTCCAATATTTATGTTCCACAGGAACATCGTATTGATAAAAAAGCCCACCCAATATCTATGTTCCATAGGACCATCGTATTGATAAAAAAGCCCACCCAATATCTATGTTCCACAGGAACATCGTACTGATTGAAAAGTCCTCACAATATTCATGTTCCGTAGGAACATCGTGTGGGTAGAAAAAATCGAACCAATAGCCATGTTCCGTAGGAACATTGTGTGGGTAAAATAAATGAATGATTAATCAAGGAGCGATCGGATCAATAATCTATTTTTCAATGATGAATTCGGTCATTTTATTCAAAAATATTGATTTTTAACCATCTGATCATCAAGAATAAAATGATAATTTAAGAAAATAAGATGGATATTAAAATAATTCGCAGTTATTTACTGTGTGCTTGTTTTGTTTTACCTAAAATTGCTTTTTAATAATAGTCATAACAATTTATTAACAAAAAGATAAAATACTTCAAACTTTTTTATTAACAATGTTTTTTATTATTGTAAAAACACAAATAGAAAAGTTATGACTAACTCAATTTTGGAGATAACTGAAAACGAATATTTGATAAAGTTGAACAGAAATAATTTCAACTTATCATTTATTAGGAGCCTGCTGAAGATGGTTGAGGTAGCGAGCCCAAGCGAGGATACACACATGCCACTTGAAAGGCATTATGCCCCTAATTATAACCATCCTTCAGAGCCCGATTACTATGGCTCAATTGAAGAAAAATAAGAATTTAGTAACGGTTTAAACACAAAAAAAGAGGGAGTAATTATTTTATTCCCTCTTTTTTTGTTTATAAAAGATAGTGTTAAAATTGCCTGTAACCGCCTCTTACTACCTGTTGCTTATCCATTTGTGCCATTTGGCCTTTCATCATTTTAATTTGGTCGGCTAGTAATTTGTTTTTATCGTCTTTGGCGGCTTCCGATAAATATCTTTGTGCCTCGCGCTTATCACGTTTTGCCATGCAGATTCCTGCTAAACTTAATTTCGCCAAGGCGGTATTGTGCGACATGGTCATGCCTAATGACAATGCTTTCTTAAAATATTTTTCGGATTTTAAGGGTGCTTTGCGCGATTCAATCAGTCCGATCAACAAATTGTAATAACCATGCTGACTCCTGTATAATTGCTTCTCGTAATCGGTAATTTTCAACAAAAATTCCTCGGCTTTATCCTTTTTTTCTTTACGGAGGTACCATTGCGCCACAATCATGTTTTCGTTAAAAAAGAAGGTAAGTAAGGCAACACCTCCAATTAAAAACACCAACACGCCCCACCACCAAAAACCAAAAACACAAAGGGTAACAGAGGCACCAAGAATTAAACAAGCAATAATTAACCTAATAATATTCGACATTTGTATTATAATAAAATCAAGCGCAAATATCCGTTTATTTGTACGCTAAATCAACAACTTTGTAAATAAATATGGCAGTACTTTTAGAAGCCTCCTGGCTCGAACTTTTAAAAGATGAGTTTGAAAAGCCTTACATGGTTCAATTGCGTGAATTTTTAAAAACCGAGAAAGCTGCAGGACATTTTATATACCCTAATAACGCGGATATTTTCAATGCCTTCGCCAAAACGCCTTTCCATCATTTAAAGGTGGTGATATTGGGGCAGGATCCTTATCATGGCGCTCATCAGGCGCACGGACTATCATTTTCTGTTCAAAAAGGAATAGCCATACCTCCATCGCTCAAAAATATTTATAAGGAATTGACTACCGATATTCCTGAATTTATGACACCCAATCATGGCAACCTAAGTGAATGGGCAGAGCAAGGTGTTTTACTGTTGAATGCCACACTTACGGTACAGGCAAGCATGCCAGGTTCGCACCAAAAAAGAGGATGGGAAACATTTACTGATGAGGTGATAAAAACCATATCAAACAAAAGCCAAGGCATTGTTTTCATCTTATGGGGTAATTTCGCGCAAGCCAAAAGCGTGTTGATTGATGAAAAAAAGCATTTTATCATCAAATCGCCGCACCCTTCTCCTTTCTCGGCTTATAATGGTTTTTTTGGGTCTAAACCATTTTCAAAAACAAATGAATTGCTGTTGAAACAAGGAAAAGAACCCATCAATTGGCAAATAAGTATTGATTAATTTCTGTTTAAACGCCGTTTAAACGGTAATTAAGCGGTAACAATGTGTTCCTTAGCTGCTAAATACCTTTCGGCATCAATGGCAGCCATACAACCTGAACCCGCGGCGGTAACCGCCTGGCGGTAAATATGATCCTGCGCGTCGCCACAGCAAAACACGCCCTCTACATTGGTGGTTGTTGAACCCGGATTGGTTTTGATATAACCTGTTTCGTCCATATGTACCCAGCCCTTAAAAATTTCGGTATTGGGGTGGTGACCAATGGCTACAAAGAAGCCGGTAACATCAAGTTTTCTTTCTTCATTGGTAACATTATTTACAACAGCTACCGCATTTACTACTTGTCCGTCGCCTAAAATTTCCTTGGTTTCGGTATTGTATAATATTTCAATATTAGGAGTATTCAGTACACGGTGCACCATCGCTTTTGATGCCCTGAATTCATCGCGACGTACAATCATATATACTTTGCGGCAAAGTTTAGCCAGATAGGTTGCTTCTTCAGCAGCGGTATCGCCGGCACCTACTATGGCTACATCCTGACCTCTGAAAAAGAAGCCATCGCAAACAGCGCAAGCCGAAACACCAAAGCCACTGTATTTTTGTTCGGAATCTAAACCCAACCATTTTGCGGAGGCACCTGTTGAGATGATTACCGTATCGGCAGTGATGGTTTTTATTTCATCGACAACTACTTTGTGCGGCAGACTAGAGAAATCGACCGAACTTACATAACCATACCTGATATCAGTACCTAAACGCTCGGCTTGTTTACGAAAATCTTCCATCATCTCCGGGCCCATAATGCCATTAGGGTAGCCGGGAAAGTTCTCCACTTCGGTAGTTTGGGTAAGCTGACCGCCAGCCAACATACCAGTGTACATAACAGGTTTTAAATCGGCACGGGAAGCATATATAGCCGCTGTGTAACCAGCAGGACCTGAACCAATAATCAGGCATTTAACGTGTTCGGTTTCTGTAGTCATATCCATTCAAATAATATGCGAAAATAATAAAAAAGGAGGGCATTTTTTCAACGATGGGTATTCAGGCGTAATATTATAGATTTTGGTGACAGATTTTCCCATTTTTGATATTGATATGGCATCCTCAATTTTAAAACCGTTTAAATACTGTTTAAATACTCGCCTAATGAACTTTAACCCATCGTGCTTAATAACAATATAGACTTTAAAAAATCAATTAAATAGAAGCCTTTTATTCAAGTCTAAAAAAAATCGATTTACCCTCGTGTAAATTACCGCTAACTCAAGTTTTGCTAAATCATTTAAGCAAATTATAACCTATTTACCAGTGTTAGCCCTATAAACCCTTATAAAATTGCCTCCCAATATTTTATCAATATCCTTTTCGGTATAGCCAATTTTTAGCAATTCAGCGGTAATTTTGGGGTAATCGGTTACATCATTCATACCGAAAGGAAACGATTCCGCCCCATCAAAATCGGAGCCAATACCAACATGGTCGACCCCAATAAGCTTAGCGATGTAATCAATTTCGTGAATCAACATACTTAAAGGTGGGCGGATTTTATCTGTTTCTTCTTTATATATCGCATTAAGTCTGATATTGGCTAAATCGCCATCATGGTAAACTTTGGTTAATGAATCGAGCTCAGCCTTGTGTTGATGCAAAAAAACGGCTACTTTTTTATTATAGCTACTATCAACAAAGCCACTATAAAAATTAACAAAAACCACCCCTCCATTTTTACCAAGGGCTTTTAGTTGCTCGTCGTTTAAATTGCGTGGTGCAGGGTTTAGCGTGTAGGAGCAACTATGCGAAGCGATGACAGGTTTATTGGTGATAGCCAAAACATCATAAAATGTTTGTACGCCCGGGTGCGAAAGGTCAATCATCACCCCTAAATCATTCAAATGGTGCACAACTTGTCGGCCAAAATCAGTTAAACCAATATTTTTTAATGAACTCCGTCTATGCGTTTCGTCTCTTGCGGAGGAAGCCCAACTGGTGCTGTTATTCCAGGTTAGGGTAAGGTAAGCCATGCCGCGTTTAGCCAAGCTATCAATATAATCCAACCGATCTTCAATCATGTGGCCACCCTCTACTCCTATCATGGCGGCCAATTTTTTCTGTTTTACCGCCTTCTCCAATTCGGCTGCATTGCGTACCAAGGTAATTTTATTAGGATAACGGGCTATCAAAGCATAAAGAGAATCAATTTCGCGATTAGCAAACTTGAAGGCCCGGCCGTTACCATAATCTTCACCACACCAAATAGAAAAAACCTGCGCATCCAAACCGCCTTCTTTGGCACGTTCCAAATCGAAGTTACCGGTCGACTGGCGTTTACCAACATCGGTTCCAGTTATTACCACATTGGAGAGTACGTCATTATGGGTGTCGACCAAAATAGCTTTTTGGTGAATTTCCATGGCCGATTGGGCATTCACCATTTTTAGTATAAAAACCAAGCTGATGGATAAAAGTATTTTTTTATTTGAGCGACAGAACCAGGCTAATTTCATTTAATAAAATTTGAAAGTAATGATAAGGAAAATTTGGTATAAAATAAAAGAGGCCATTATTTCATATCGTCATAAAAAATAAAACCTAATCAAAACTTGCTACCTAAAAAGTACCTTTATGGCATAATTGTCTGGAATGTTTTTTATATTATCAAAACTGCTCTTAATTTTCATTTTGCCCTTGACTTGGATAATTGCCTTGTTTGTATGGGCATTGATTAGCAAAAAAGAAAAGCGGAAGAAAAAATTATTGATAGCCTCTTTTACTTTATTAATCATTTTTACCAATCCTTACTTATATGGTTATTTTGTTTACCTGTGGGATGCCAAGCCGGTTGAACTGGATAAAACAAAAACCTATAGCTGTGTATTGGTTTTAGGCGGTTTTGCCGGAGAAGGCCCCAATGGCAAAGGCTTTTTTAATGGCTCGGCCGATCGGTTTATTGAAGGACTGCAATTATTGGAAACAGGCAAGGCAAAGCATATTCTGATATCGGGGGGGAATGCCTCTTTAAAGCCTGATCATTTTTATGAGGGCGACTGGGCAAAACAACAATTAAAACTTTTTAATATACCCGATAGCAGCATTATTGTAGAAAACCGAAGCAGGAATACGATTGAAAATGCCAAGTATTCAAAAGTACTCCTACAAAAAATGGGGTTGAAACCGCCATACATATTAGTAACCTCCGCCTTCCATATGCGCAGGGCATTAGGGATTTTTAAAAAAGCTGGGGTTGAGGTAGCTCCATACCCATGCAATTATTTTTCATTTAAACCGGAATTTTCATTGGGTGCTTTCATCCCTGACGCGGATGTATTGGCGAAATGGAACTTTTATATCAAAGAGATGGTGGGCATGCTGGTGAATAGTTTAAGTGGGTAATTAATTTGAATTTTATTATGGCACAACAACACAATTTTGCATTTAATTGGTTATATTGGCGTAATTCAATAAGGTAAAAATTTAGCTATTCGACCATAAAAAATGAAATTGAACATTACTGTCGAAATTGAATATTACGCGTTTACGGCAGGTACCATTATTCTCAATATCCATCCATCAAAAAATACCCAACAACATATCATTACCGAAAACTTTCAAACCGAGCCATTTATACATTTGGAAAGTTTGACGGTACAAAATAACCAATTAACAAGGTTCGAGCTTTTGGAAGGTAACCAGGTAAAGGTAGGTTATCAGGCCTCGGTTGAAAACCATTACCAATTTAATGATTACCAAAACATAGCGGAAACTGCCATCATTAATTTACCTCCCGATGTGTTGCCTTATCTGTACCCGAGCAGGTATTGCCAGTCGGATAAGCTGTTCCGCTTTGCGGCAAACCTGTTTGGGGCATATATAAATCCGTTCGAAAAAGTTTGTGCCATTAGTAATTGGATATTTAACAACATCCTGTACATCAGCGGCTCCAGCAATACCCAAACTACCGCTTTAGATACCATTACCGAAAGAGCAGGGGTTTGTAGAGATTTCGCGCACCTTGGCATCGCGCTTTGCCGTGCGCTTACCATACCCGCGCGCTATTTTACCGGCTATGCCCTGCAACTGCAACCGCCCGATTTTCATGCTTGTTTTGAGGCTTATATTGGTAATAATTGGGTACTTTTTGACGCTACCCGACTCGTCCCCTTAAACGGCATGGTTAAAATAGCCAATGGTGTTGACGCGGCCGATACCGCCGTAGCCAATATTTTTGGCGGGATCAATTTTATATCGATGAATGTAGCTTGTGAGCTGGCGGAGGATGCTGATAGTCCGTTTTTATATTATTACGATGCACTTTCGGGGCTTTCTTATATTTAAAATCGAAACCAAATAAAAAATGAGTGGCCCCATTAATAGGGCCCTTCATTCTACTATAGAGATCAATCAAATTTGCGAGATGATAGACGTCGCGGGCAGATTCGAACTGCCGTAAGGGGTTTTGCAGACTCCCACCTATCCTCTCGGTCACGCGACTTTTAAAAAAAACTACTTAATCACTTATCTATGACCGGAGGGTATGGGGTAACCTATCTTTCTCCCTTGCAGGAGAAGGATTTAGCACCTACTGCAACAATAAATTGCTTGCTGCATGGGTTGCCAAGACTTCACAGGGCCTTTTCCCTCCGTCTTTCTGGATAAGTAATGCTTATAAAGAACGTTGTGTTGATGCAAATATAGCTATTAATTATATAATTCCTATAGATTTAGTATATTTAATTTAAAAAAACTCATAAGTTATTAGTAATGAGTGTAATAAATTTTTATTATAATAGAAAACAAGTAATTTTATCCCGATTTAAGCATTAAAAAAAACCATATTTAGCCAAACCAACTTGTTTCGTCTAAATGACCTGTAGGGTCATAACCTTTGTAGCATAAAATATGCAAATTGTTTTAATGCCCGCCTTTGGCGGTCTACCCTTAACCCTTAGGCTTTGTTTGATTAGCACGTTTTTATAAGGCTATTAACCTTAAAAATGTTTAAGGGTAGCACGGCAAAGCCGCGCAAAAAAAACCTTTCTCTATTTCTACAAAGGTTTAATCCCTACGGGATTTCTGCTATCGACTCATTTTATCGCTTAGCGTGAATATAAATTTAGAGGTTAAAAACGGATAATATTTTTTGAAATAATCATGTTAGGTAATAAACTCATATTGAAAATAAAGAAACCAACAGCCTTAAAATGCTATCGCCCAATAACACATTTTGCTATAAAAGTTGCAGTTAAATTGATTTAAAACCTATTGCCAAAACAAAGCATCTATAAAAACAAGTACAATTAAATTGATATAAATAGTAAACTTAAAACGAAGGTTACCCCTTAATTTTTATAAATTTGACCTTTAATTATATATAGAACGCATATTTTACAATAAAATATTTATGAGTAAAGGGGTTGTAAGTAAAGAAGAAGATTATTCGCAATGGTATAATGATTTGGTAATCAAGGCCGATATGGCCGAATATTCGCCGGTTAAGGGTTGCATGATTATTAAGCCCTACGGCTATTCCATTTGGGAAAAAATGCAGTCTGTTTTGGATGTGATGTTTAAAGAAACAGGCCATAGCAACGCTTATTTCCCGTTGTTTATACCAAAATCATTCTTCTCTAAGGAGGCCAGTCACGTGGATGGCTTTGCCAAAGAATGCGCGGTGGTTACCCATTACCGTTTAAAAAACGATGGCAATGGCAATATTGTGGTGGATGAGGATGCCAAATTGGAAGAAGAACTGATTGTACGCCCAACCTCCGAAACCATTATATGGAACACTTATAAAGGCTGGATACAATCGTACCGCGATTTACCTATTTTGGTAAACCAATGGGCCAATGTGGTACGCTGGGAAATGCGCACCCGTTTATTTTTGCGCACCACCGAATTTTTATGGCAGGAAGGGCATACCGCCCACGCCACTGCCGAGGAAGCCATAGCCGAAACCGAGCAAATGCTAAACGTATATGCCGATTTTGTTGAAAACTGGCTGGCCTTGCCTGTGGTACGTGGCAGAAAAACCCCGAACGAGCGTTTCGCGGGTGCTTTGGATACCTATTGCATTGAGGCTTTGATGCAGGATGGTAAAGCCTTGCAAGCTGGCACCTCCCACTTTTTAGGTCAGAATTTCGCGAAAGCTTTTGATGTTAAGTTTACTACGAAGGATAATAAGCAGGACTATGTATGGGCCACCTCATGGGGTGTATCAACCCGACTGATTGGTGCCTTGATTATGGCCCATTCCGACGATGCCGGATTGGTTTTGCCACCAAAGTTGGCTCCTATACAGGTGGTAGTAGTGCCTATCTACAAACATGACGAAGAACTGGAAAATATTTCAGCATTTGTAAAGGAACTTACTAAATCCCTAAAAGCCAAAGGTATATCGGTTAAGTTTGACAAGCGCGATACGCATCGCCCCGGTGCCAAGTTTGCCGAGTACGAACTAAAAGGCGTGCCGTTAAGGGTAGCCATTGGCAGTCGTGATATGCAAAATGGCACAGTTGAATTGGCCCGACGAGATACCAAAACCAAGGAAACGGTGAATCAGGAAGGTTTGGCTGAGCGTATTGAATTGCTGCTGGAAGAAATACAGAACAACATCTACCAAAAAGCCCTGAATTTTAAAACAGCAAACACCACCGAGGTAGATACCTACGAGGAGTTTAAACGCATGCTCGACGAGCAACCGGGCTTTATCTCCGCCCATTGGGACGGCACACCCGAAACGGAACAACAAATTAAAGACGAGACAAAGGCGACGATAAGGTGTATTCCACTAAATAATAAGCAGGAGGCTGGTAAGTGTATCTTAACCGGTAAACCTAGTAGCCAGAGAGTACTGTTCGCGAGAGCGTACTAGTTAGTTGATTGAGTTTATTTAGTTGATTTGGTGAGTGGTTGTTTTTGCCTTTTGGGTTGATTGGTTTTTTGAGTGGGTTGGGTGAATGGTTGTTGTTATTGACGCTTCGGTAATTTTAGAATCTATATATCGTTAATAAATTAAATTCAACATCATATGGCTTCCTTTACTGATTTGGAGACATGGAAACAGGCTAGAAAAATAAGGCTTTGGGTTTCCGAAATGGTAAAGGGGTTTCCAACTGAAGAAAAATACCGATTGGCCGACCAAGTTATCCGCTCCTCACGTTCCATAGGGAACAATTTGGCGGAAGGGCATGGTAGGTATTATTATCAGGATAATATAAGATATTGTATAATGGCCAGAGGTTCGCTATCAGAAACTATGGACCATATCATCATAGCACTTGACGAAAAAATAATTGACCAACAGACTTACAATAACTTCCAAACAGAATACGAACAATGTTTAAAGTTATTAAATGGATATATTCAATATTTAAAAAGTAAAAAAACAGAAGTTTAGGCTAGTATTAAACACCACTCACCTAATCAACTAAAAGATAACTACTCACTTAATCAACCCAATAAACTCAATCAACCAAAACATGAAATTCGCTACGAAAGCCATACATGCAGGGCAGGAGCCCGACCCATCAACCGGGGCGGTAATGACCCCAATTTATCAAACATCAACCTATTGGCAAAAATCGCCTGGGGATAATCAAGGTTATGAGTATTCGAGGGGTACCAACCCTACCCGTAAGGCTTTGGAAAATTGTTTGGCAGCTTTGGAGAACGCGCGGTATGGTCTTGCTTTTTCGAGCGGGATGGGTGCTACTGATGCGGTGATGAAATTGCTTTTACCCGGCGATGAGGTAATTACCGGCAACGACCTTTATGGTGGCTCGTACCGTATGTTTACCAAAATATACAATAATTATGGTATCATTTTCCATTTTCTTGACTTATCCGACCCGGAAATTATCCGCAAACACATCAACGAAGATACCAAACTGATTTGGGTAGAGACCCCTACCAACCCAACCATGCAAATTGTTGATATTGAAGCCATTGCCAAAATAAGCAAGGAGCATGATATTTTACTGGCAGTTGATAATACCTTCGCCTCGCCATACCTGCAAAACCCGCTTGACTTGGGTGCCGATATTGCCATGCATTCGGTAACCAAGTACATTGGTGGCCATAGCGATGTGGTGATGGGTGCCTTATTGATGAATAACGAGGAGCTATACAAACGCCTTTGGTTTATATACAACGCCACAGGAGCAACACCCGGACCGATGGATAGCTTTTTGGTGCTGAGAGGCATAAAAACCTTGCACCTGCGTATGAAGGCGCATTGCGAAAACGGTCGCGTCATTGCCCATTACCTAAAAACACATCCAAAAATTGATAAAATATACTGGCCGGGCTTTGAGGATCATCCTAACCATGCCATCGCCAAAAAACAAATGCGCGATTTTGGTGGCATGATTTCCTTCACCCTGAAAGGGGCTGATTTACAGGAGACTTTCCGCATCGCTTCCTCTTTTAAGGTATTTACTTTGGCCGAATCATTAGGTGGGGTGGAATCCTTGATAAACCACCCCGTAAGCATGACGCACGGTTCCATACCCAAAGCCGAACGCGAAAAGGTTGGCGTGGTTGATAACCTCCTCCGCCTCAGCGTTGGCGTAGAAGATGTAGAGGATTTGTTGGAAGATTTGAAGCAAGCGTTGGGTGGGTTGTAGGTTGTGCGTTGTAAGTTGTGGGTTTTCTTAGTTGAAGGTTGGAGGTTGAAAGTTGTGCGTTTTGTGGGTGGTTTAATCGGTGAATTGGGAGTAGTGAATAGGTAGTGAGGAGTTGCGATTATTGATTATCGGTGGTTATTAGCAACATTTTTTTTTAGGTAGAAATTTGGTTATTACTACTCGTTTTTTGATGTTTGAATCGAGATTTTCAACTTAATTTTTCCATAATTTATAGGATGTACCCAATACTTACCACTGACAACTAACTACTTACAACTCACTATTCACTACTGACTACTAACTACTAACTACTAACAACTCACTATTCACCACTCACTACTAACCATATGATTGAAAACCTCCGGATGTTTTTGGATGCGAAGGTGGCGCAGTATAACCAACCGGGTTTTATTGCCAACGACCCGGTATGTATTCCACATTTGTTTGATAGCCAGCAGGATATTGAAATTATGGGGCTGTGGGCGGCGGTGCTGGCATGGGGGCAACGGGTTACCATTATTAACAAATGTAAGGAGCTGATTGGCTTGATGGATGGCACGCCTTATGATTTTATCATGAACCATCAGGAAACCGACCTTAAAAAGCTGCTGGCCTTTAAACACCGCACGTTTAACGCTACCGATACTTTGTATTTCATCTCCTTTTTCAGGCATCATTATACGCAGTACCAAAGTTTGGAGGCGGCATTTGTGCCACCTGTTTTGGTGGGTGGCTTGCCAAATGTTGCATCAGGAGAGCCTGTGGAGGTTTGTTTGAACTATTTTAGGTCGTACTTTTTTTCCCTGCCCGATTATCCGCATCGTACCAAAAAGCACATCTCCTCCCCTGCCCAAAAATCCACTTGTAAGAGACTGAACATGTTTTTACGCTGGATGGTGCGGACAGACACCTGCGGGGTGGATTTTGGTATCTGGAAGCAAATAAAACCTGCCGATTTGATTTGTCCCTGCGATTTGCATGTGGACCGTGTGGCGCGCAAACTGAACCTGATTACCCGCAAACAAACCGATTGGCAAACCGCCCTGGAGCTTACCCAACAATTACGCCAACTGGATGCCACCGACCCTGTAAAATACGATTTCGCCTTGTTTGGCTTGGGCATTGAGGAAAAGTTTTAACAGACCGAATGTTGTATATCTCATCCCAAAAACGCAAAACCAAAGGCATAAATCCACTTTCTCAAACTATAGTAAAAACCTTCAAAACTATAGTGAAAACCTTTGAAATTATAATTGAAACCGTTGAAACTATAATCGAAGCCCATCAAATTATAATGAAATTATAATAGGTGCCAAAAAAAAGCCTCGAAATTTTAATAAATTCGGTAAAAAATGGCGATAAATGACGGAAAATTAAGTGTTTTTTGGGTTGAAATTGAGGGGTATTTTTGGTGGAGAATTTTGGGGAGTTTAAAATAAATTGAAAAATTTGAGGTTTGTTTTTTAGACTAACGATTTGCAAATTTAGTTATGGCTACAATAACGGTAAATATTCCAAACGATAAAGACTTGGTTGTACTACTCGAAATTTTGCAGCGGTTTGGATTAGCCTACTCGGTAAATGAGGTTAATGAAGCCCTGTTTACCAAAGAAGAAATTCTTGGCTTCATAAAAACCAAGTAAGATTTTTTAGAAGGAAAAACGACTTCTAAAAAATGGAGCGATATTGAAGAAGAATTGAATACTCAAATAACTTAGATATGCTGACCCGTAGGGTCAAAACCTTTGTAGCCAAAATAATCAGCAGGTTTTTAATGCCCGCCTTTGGCGGTCTACCCTTAACCATCAAGCATGTTATCAACAAGTTTACTAGCCTTAAAATCGCATAAGGGTAGCACGGCAGGCCGCGCACAAAACAATTTCAAATTGGTTCTACAAAGGTTTAATCCCTACGGGATTTTTGCAATGAGCTTAAATTAAACACACTAACAAAGGCTAATCAAAACAATCACTCTCCCTCCTTATAGCTATCGGGACAACCACTCACCACTATCCACTCCCCAAAAAAAACCATTCACTACTCCCCCCTCACAACTCACCAAAATCAAGCCTCCTCTTTAAAATACACCTTATAATAATTAAGATGCTTATCCTCGTCGAAGCCTTTTTCAATCAGCTCTTTGTTGCCGTGTATGTAGATGTGGAAGTTTTTGTCGAGCTTCAGTACGCTTTTATAAACCCGGGCTTGCTTTTTTACGGCTGTGCCTGATATTTCGAACTGGTTGGCTATCGGACTATCGAACTCGGTTTCGAACTGACTCTTAAACGTTTTGAACGATTCGATGGCTTGGGGGTTGCCAATTACCTCGCCGGCAAACTCGTCAAGGTCGAAGGTGTCTTTTTCGTTAAAGTACTTCATCGAGCGGTTCAGGAGGTCAATCTTATCGGCCTTGCTCATTTCAAACTCATCGTCGAGCTTTTGGGTAACAAAGTTTTTGTACACGCCCAGCGCGTTGCTGGTTTGGTTAAAGCTATCGTTACGGATTTTAAGCTGCAAAAAGGCATCCTTCCAATACACGGCGGCCTCATTGGCACGACTGGTATTATCAACCACCACCACCTTGTAGCCATTCTCTTTTTCTACATTAAAAATCAGGTAGCCTTTATCCAACTTGTTAATGTTGATGGCGTTTTCCTCGTACCCAACCTGAAAATTGCCATTATCGGGGTAAACCTTTAGGTAGGTTTCCTTATTTTCCGATTTAAAAATCCCCACCGCATCCAGCAAGCTACCCTCTATTTGCAGGTTGCTAAAATATACCACATACAGCTCCCCTCCTTTTATCTTTGGGTGATTGGCTACCTTATACAAATATTTGGCTATCTGCTCCGAGGCTTCCTGAAAATTCGCTTTGTCGGCAAAAATAGCGGTCGCGAAATGGTAAATCTCGTTCAGGTTTAAATCATTACTGGTATGGTTTAGGTGGTAAACCTCGTTCGCTTTTTCGAAAGGTTTTAAGAAATATTGCAGCAGTAGTTGCGGTATCAACTCATCCGTAAAAGTTAATGGCCGACTGGATAGCGCGTACATTTCATTTTGCGCGGCATTACCAACATGGTGCACGGCGATATTTTGGAGCGAAGCTTCGAAAAATGTTACCATAAAATAAAAGCGGCAAGTTAATGGTTTTTGGGGAAAGAGCCTCAAAGCCTCACCTAAACGGCGAAGCCCTCACGAAGTAATCCTCTCCAAAGGAGAGGACTTTTGATTTCTCTTGGAATAAAAAATTTTTTTCTGGACAAAAAAAACTTCACACCTTTCTCTCCCGATAGCTAACGGGATGGAGAAGGGCAGGGATGAGGCTAAATGATTAATCCAGTTCGTCTTTTACCTTGAAAAAATAGAATGTTTGTATGGTGTAGCTAAATATAACCACTATAACCGTAGTAGCTATTTTGCTGATGGTTGGGTACCAGCCAAAATATTCTACAAATAGTTTAATGAATATATAATTGAGCACAATGCACATGGCAACCACTAGCAAATACCGTTGCAATTGGTGATGCCCTTTTAAACCCGACTTAGGGAATACCACATACCTGTTTAAATAAAAGCCAATAGGCAATGAAATACTGGACCCAATTATAAAGGCGGCTATATGCGGACTAACGGTTATAAATGATAAATTGAGCGGGTTCTTTTGTAGTATAAAGTTATAGCTTACAAAAAACAGAAAAATATCTAAAAAGGTATTCACGCCACCGCATACGGCATACCTAAAGGTTTGTAGGGGGAAAATTCGTTTAAAGAGCGGGTAAAAAAAATCGATTATTTTAAAAATTGTTTCCCTAATAGTCTCGTGGATGTTCTTCATTAGCGTTGGGCTTCCTAGCATAGGTGTTTTATGTATACCTTTGCCGAGGAAGTTTTTTAATTAAAATATTTGTGCCAAAATTAACAATTTTTCAAGACTTTGGTAAAGGGGAAAATCCATTTAATAACCAATCAAAGCCTTACCTAAACGGCGAAGCCCTCACGAAGTAATCCTCTCCAAAGGAGAGGACTTTTGATTGTGTTTAAAAAAAAATCTCCTTTTTAAAAAATCTATAATATTACCCAACCCCCATAAACATTACTGTTAAATTCCGAACTTTGGGCAATAAAATAAATGACATAGTTACATTGAATACTAAAATCAATAATGACTACTGACCAATGACGAGTAACCAATCTAACAATGAAATAATGACGACTGACCAATGACAACTCACTATTCACCAATCCCAACTCACTATTCACTACTCACCATTTACTAAATGACCAACACCCAAACCATAGTAGCCCTTGCCACTCCGGCCGGAATTGGCGCCATCGGGGTAATCCGTTTATCGGGGCCTGAGGCTATTGCCATTATTGCCAAAGTTTTTAAGGGAAAGGATTTGACAAAGCAGGCATCGCATACCATACATTTGGGTAAAATTGTGGATGGAGGTTTGGTGTTGGATGAGGTTTTGGTGTCGCTGTTTGTGGCGCCGAGGTCGTATACCCGGGAGAATGTGGTAGAGATTTCTTGTCATGGTTCGGCTTATATTATTGAATCGATTATAAAATTGCTCATAAAAAACGGGGCACGGTCGGCCAAGCCGGGTGAGTTTACGCTGAGGGCTTTTTTAAACGGACAGCTGGATTTATCGCAAGCCGAAGCCGTAGCCGATTTGATTGCCGCCAACTCAAAGGCATCGCAACAGGTAGCCATGCAGCAGTTGCGTGGTGGTTTCAGCAACCAGTTACAACAACTGCGAGAGCAACTGGTACAATTTGCATCGCTGATAGAGCTGGAACTCGATTTTGCCGAGGAAGATGTAGAATTTGCCAACCGCGAGCAGCTGAGCAAGCTCATACACCAAATATTGAAGGTGATAGGCAGTTTGATACAATCCTTCGGCTTGGGAAATGCCATAAAGCAAGGGGTAAACACGGTAATAGCAGGCAGACCAAATGCTGGAAAATCGACCTTGCTGAACGCCCTTTTAAACGAAGAACGTGCCATTGTGAGCCATATCCCCGGTACCACGCGCGATACCATTGAAGAGGTGCTGAACATCAATGGCATTAATTTTAGGCTGATAGATACCGCTGGCATACGCGAGGCCACTGATGCCATTGAGCAAATAGGCGTGCAACGTACTATGGAAAAAATCAGCCAGTCGGCCTTGCTGGTTTATTTGTTTGATGCCAGCACCATTACTGCCGAAGAACTACAACAGGATATTGACAGTTTGCAAAAACCGGGCATCACCATGTTGGTGGTGGCGAATAAGGTAGATTTGTTGGTAAGTCGGGAAGTCTGGAATACAGAATACCTAAAAATCTCCGCGAAAGAAAAACTCCAAATTGAGGAGCTTAAGCAACATATTTACCACGCTGCCATTAAAGGCAATATAAATGATGATGAAACGCTGGTAACCAATATACGTCACCTAGAAGCCTTACAGCACACCGAAGAAGCCTTAAAACGGGTAATGGATGGCTTGCATAACACTACTTCCGATTTCCTGTCGATGGATATCAAACAAGCACTCCACTATCTTGGTGAGATTACAGGTGAAGTGACAACTGATGATTTGCTAGAAAATATATTTAGCAGGTTTTGTATCGGAAAGTAACTTATTGACTTAAAATAACTTTGTAATTATTTTACACTATTTACCCCAAAAATACAAAAAACCTATGTTGATTGTATTATTTAAAAGATTATGAAAGTCCAGCGTATTTACAGAATAATCAGTCAACATATTTACATAAAAAGATACTCTTTTACTTGTTTTTATACCTGCTTTTAGAAGGAAGGTACTAGAACTGTACGGAGAAAAATATCCAGTTGTTGTTGAACCACTAGCGATATTGTAATAATTATGATGTATTAATGCAAAACCACCTCCAATAAATATTTTAAAGTTTGGATCATTATATAGGTTATATATAATATGTGGCATAAGTGCAATATTGAATAAATTGTAAGATGTATTGGTTATTAATGCACCATAGTCATATTTTGATGTAGAAAGTTGAAGCTCTAATCTTAACTCAACTTTTTGTGATTTTGGTTTTGGTAAGATATTAATCCCTGCCGAGATTAATGGAAGAACAGAAGGCTTCGACCCTCCATTTGGTCCATAGGGGGTATCGAATGAAAAGCCAGCACCAGTAAAATAATTGATTTTTGGCTCAAAATTTTTGTTGCCTTCAGGCTTTTTAAATTTATTTATTTTGCTTACTACCTTTAATAAATAATAATCTTTATAGTCACCATTTATAAATAATCTTGATAATTCGTCATCTAAGGAATTATATTTATTTGCTGCAGCGAATAGTTGTTTTAGGTAGATATTTTCAATGATTGTGTTCTTATGATCATCAATATTTGATTCAGTTTTTGAATTTTTATAAATTCTATAGATTAGTTCTTTGGGCGTGTAATCTGGGTTTTCACCCAAATAAAATCTAGTTTTAATTTGGTCTTTATAGGAATATAACGCAATATTATTCCCCTTTTGTAAAACCTTGAAAAATACCGTGTCAACTCTATAGGTAGTGTCGCTTTCATATCCAAGATAATCATTGTCAATAATATTTAAACTGATAGTTCCACTAAATTTTTGATAACTTTCTGCTCCTATCACACTGAAATAGTTGATATCCTTTATTGTTAATTGTTTAATATTATGATTTTCAACATTGTCTTTAAATGAAATAGTTGTTGGGCTTTTATCCCATTCCCTATAATCAATAAATCCTTTAATGGTATCACCTTTTAAAGTTACTACGTAACCAGGTTGAAAATTATTTTGAGCTTTTGAAAAAAATGGCAGGAAAAGTGCTATTAATAGAAGTTGAAAATATTTCATTGTGAAGGTTCGATTAAGTTTATAAATTTTAGTATATATATGTTTGTGGCTGCATTTTATCTGGTTTATTTTAATTTCCCATGACGTAAATTAAAGAACTAAAATAATAATTGGTTAAGTTTATTTGATTAATTTTATAAAGTAATAAAATTAAAATTATAAAAGCAAAAGATTTTGCAAACCGCTTTCAGTGATTGAAATAGAAAGTATTATTTAATGGTTCTTATCATATGGCAGGTTGAAGAAACACTTTAAATCTACTAATATTTGGTTATTTTGTTTTTACTAAGCCAGTTTAGTAAATTAGCTTAAGATGAATGATAGCATTTAGCAATGCATATCTTAGTTGTTCCGTTTTTGATCAAGGTTCCTATTTCTTGTTTAATCTGATTATGCTTAATCATACCAAAACTTAAAAAATTGTATCCTATTTGTACCTTAATTTTACAACTTATTGATTTTCAATATAAGTTACATTTTGTATCGGAAAATAGGATGATTTATTATTATACAATTTAGTTTAGATATGTGACCAATGAGTTCCTATTTAAACATTAAGAAAACAAAATAGACTATCTAACAATAAAAATTTATAATTAGAGTACTATTAATTAAATCATGAAAGTATCTTGTCTGGTAGCTTAATTACCTACCCCCTTTAACAAACTAAAGTAAGCGGCCTTTTTATTGTATTGGTTATCAAAGGGCAGTGGCCAATCAGGGCGGTTAAAAAAATTGGGGATCCAACTGTCAGCATCGCTAAATTCCCAAGTGGTTATACCGTATCGCTGGGCCGAGGGTACGTTGGCTTTATAGCTTTGTGCTATAAATTGGTATAATGTAGCTTGTTGCTGCTGCAAGGCATAGGTAAAAACTAAGTTACCGATATTACCGGGGTTAACAGAAATATCTAACTCCGAAATATGAACCAGCAAGCCGGTGGCAGCTAATCGTTTCAAAGCATTGCTAATTCCCGCTGTATCTACATTAATATCAATATGCATTTGCATGCCTACGCCCGAAATTGGAATGCCTCGCCGTTTAAAGTTGTTCAGCATAACTACCATCGAATCCAGTTTAGGGCCACCCCACTCCTGCCCATAATCGTTATAGAAAAGCAAAGCATTTGGATCGGCTTGGTGGGTGTATGTAAACGCGCGTGCAATATAATCGGCACCCAGGTGCTGTCGCCATATACTTGCGGTGCCATCACCCTGCTTATGGTCTAGGTTGCGCAGGGTGCCATCGTCAAACAATGCTTCATTCACAACATCCCAACTGGCTACCTCGCCCTTAAAATGGTTAGCTACGCTTTGTATATGCGTTTTGAACAAATTTTCCCAAGCAGTGGTATCGCCCTGAAAGTTTAGCACCCAGCTTGGCAAGGCCTGGTGCCAAATTAGGTTATGCCCATGCATCCTTAAATGATGCTGCGCGGCAAAGCCCACAATAAAATCGCCGGGAGCATAGTTGTAAACCCCTTGCTGCGGCTCTACAATATCGAGCTTCATTTCATAATCGGCCGTTATGCTGCTATATTCTGTTAAAACAGTTTGCTGATAAATAGGTCTTTCCGATAAGGGGCTGGCTACCACAGAAGTGCCCATAGGGAAAGAAGCGGTACCTTTTAATGTGGCAACAGCAGCCAGCTGTGGCTTGGTTGTTTTTTTACAGCCTGTTGCCAAAGCAGTAAGCACAGAAAACAAAACCACCTGAACAACGGAGCGGAAACACGTCATGATCATTTATTTTTGATGTTAGTAATTTGTGAATTTATAAGCATAGTATCAATTTAATTATAATAAACATGGTTTTAAGTGTTGCATTTGCTGATGCATATATAAAAAAATGAATAACTAAAGCTATGTATTGTTGCTTAGTTTATAAGGCATTTAATACGTAGCATTGTTTATTTTACATTTAAACTTTATGTTATGATAGGAACACAAATACTACACCAAAAAGCGGAGTGCCTTAAAAGGTGACGCCTATCATTTTGTTTTTATTGATTAGAGTTATTTTTGTTTAACTATTCGCAATCTAAATATTCTTCCATGGTTGAGGCTGATTTTAACGACCCTAAATTTTGGAAATGGTCGGTTTTTTATTATAATCCGCACGACAAGAACAGATGGGTGCCACGACGGGAGGGTTTAGGCCTCTGCCCTAACTATGCACATAAAGATATCTATTTAATATTAGGGGGCACTTTGTTAATACTCCTAATATTCATTCTGTTTTTTGGGATTTACTAAATGTTTAAATACACCAAAGCTGATTGAGGGTAAGCAAGAGCAGCTGGGTAATTATTTATTTGAACGGAGGCAAATAACAATTTGCTCTTTCATACATACAGCTAATATATAAATGGAACGAATCAGGTATGTAATGTTAACTATCAACCTCATTATTCAGAAAATAAAGCCTTTGGTATTTTGCGCTTCCATTTTATTACCTTTAGGCATTAAAACTTAATACAATTGTATGCTTGAAATTAAACAAACAGGGGGTGCCAAAATTGGTCGTTCAAGTGCCACTTGGCCATTTGTAACCTTAACGGTAAATAAGAATGTACTGATCATCAATGCCTCCATCTTAGGTGTTTTATATTTCCGACCAACTGACATCATTTCTATCGAGCCTTCTTCCTTGTTTTCGGGCTTTGGTGTTCAAATAATTCACAGGGTAGAAAATTATAACCAAGAAGTTATTTTTTTGACCTAGGGTGTTAACAATTTGATTAATCGGATTGAATCAACCGGGTTTCTACAAAATACAGAACCACTGCCATATGAGGTGGAGGAAGAAATAACAAAATATCAAACAAGCGGGAGTTTTCCCTTTAAATGGCAGGCAGTTGCAGCGGTTTTTGTTATTTGGAACGGGTTTGTTATATCAAATGTAATTATTCATTTTAATGATCAAGATAACAACAAAATATTTAACGGGGTTTTCTTGGCTTTAGCATTTGCATTTTTATTTTCCTTAACAACCTTATTATCGACGCCGTTTAGGCAATTGGTACTAAAAGAAGGGCGTGGTGTAAAAGATGTAAAAGCATTTTTGCTTTATTTTATGTTGATATCAGTTTTTATGTTTTTGGTGTTTGGTTTTGTTGTTAGGATGTGAATTTTGGTAGTTGTAAACTACAAGCATAGGTAATTTGTAGATACAATTTAAGAACAGCGGGTTGTTGGTCATAAGACACAACAACGGCTCACGGGCGGAACACCAACAAGGGCACAAAAAATTAGGTTTTGTATTATACAAACCAAGATATTTAAACAACGTTAAAGCATTTTGCGTTTAGTTGTTAAATTACGGGTAGCATGGTTACGGTTTTTTAAACTACCTAAATTGGTAATTTGAAGATATAATCTACGAACAGCGGGGGTTTAATTTTTAGTTTCAGTTTCACCTAAAATAGTAATAGCATGGAAGCCTTTGATTGTAATATTTTGGGAGTCTAGAGTATATTTTAAACCACATTTTTTAAGTATAATTAGAAGTTCTTTAAGCCAATCATTGTCAGTATAAATCTTATCGCCGGGTTTTACCCTTTGTTTTATACTTTCAGGATTCTCTTTATATAAAAGGCGTAGTTCATCTACATTGTGTGTTTTCATAACATATTTTAGAATCAAAGATACAGACAATTGCCATTTTTTTATAACCCTATAATTCCATATTTAAGAATTATAGAGTTAATACCTATTTTTGAAAGTAGGCGATTACTTTACCATTTAGAATGAATTGCCAAAAATAAAATATATTATCTTTTCTCATCCCATCAACATCATTTTATCATAATATTAATTTTCAAAAATTGAACCTATAATTAGGCTAAAACTAAATTTATAACTATGGAAACCCAAATAAAACCAGTAATTAATTGAATATTTAGGTGGTGGATTTGGGTGTTTAAAATTTTAATATATAAAAGAATTTTGCTTTAATCCCATAATAAACTTTCTATACTTGTCGAATTAATCTTTAAATAACTTGAGGTTTGGGAATTAAAAATTTATAAAAATTGATCATTTGCAATGAATAGCAATTTACTTAAAATCACAAATTAGCTTATACTAACCTGCATTGACTTATACTAATAAGTTTTATAATGTTGATAGATAAAAGTTATTTTTATGGAGTTAGGTTTAAAATTATTTTCTAATTAACTACTTTTGAATAATATCAATTACCTATGTCGAAAACACTAGAACAAGGATTTAATACCTTTATTTCAAGGTTAATTCCTTTAGGAACTGAACACGATAAGGCAGCCTCCCATAAAGATTCTGTTTTTGGATGCTTAGAAAGCAATCACAACTGTAAAAATATGTTTGAAATAGGATCATTTGGGGCAGGTACAGGAGTTCGACATTATAGTGATTCTGATTATTTTACAGTTTTCCCGACTGAGGATTTAAAACAAAATTCGTCAGGCTCATTAAGATTAATTAAAGAGTCTCTTCAAAGAACTTTTCCAAGGACTGAAGGAATTGCTGTCACAACTCCAGCAATCAAAATACCATTTGGTGAATATGCATCTGAAACAATGGAAATTACACCATGTGATAAATTCGGTACAATACAAACAATTTTCGGTAAGTTTAACCAATATCAGATTGCCGATGGCGAAGGAGGGTGGAAAAATTCAAGTCCAAGTGCTCACAATGCATATGTCAACCACCATAATAATCGATTAAATGGCAAACTCAAACCATTGATTCAATTAGTAAAAGCATGGAAATACTACAATTCAGTTCCGATTAGCTCATTTTACTTAGAGTTAAGAACAACAAAATATGCTGAAACACAGAATACAATAATTTACGATACCGACCTCTATAATATAATCAAGTTCTTTGCCATTGAAAAATTACCAGCTATAAACGATCCCTTGGGTATAACAGGTAGAATAGTTGCATGTAATTCAGATACTCAAAGAGAAACATCTTTAAATAAGGTTCATGCTGATTTTTTAAGAGCAGAGGATGCATTCAAATTTAGGGAAAGTGATTTAGATAAGTGTTTTGATAGGTGGAATATTTTTTTTAATCATAAATTTCCCGCAAGATAATCAGTTAATTATAATTCAATGAAATCAAACTTCGATAGGGTAATAGAGATTAATCGGCGTAAGATAAAAATTCTTTATGCGTCAACTTTAATTACATTACTTCTTACAATTAATGAAAAATATAAATTCTTAATTTATTATCCTGATCTAGAGGTCTATGCACAAGTCGTAATTGCAATTAATTTAATTTTAATAGTAAGTTACCTTTTACTCGATTTTCGAGCAACTTATATTTATTCTCGTGCAGAGAGAAATCGCACACTTGAATATTTAGATAACTCCTTTGACACCAACTTTGGAGGAAAAAAGGTTGCAAACTACTTTACACAAAGCAAATTGAATCCAGGATTTTACAAATTGGCTGTGAATTGTTTTGAAAATGTATTTCATACATTCTATATAACAAGAGAGATGCAAGCTAAAATTTACGGTAAAGCCATTACTGTAATAATTTTGTTTATATTTTCGGCTGCCGTTGGCGATAAAGGCATAATAAGGTCTTTGATTGAGGCAATATTGCCTTTAACACTATTGCAGGATGCAATTAAATTGTCATATTTTATTTCAAGATTGGATAAACTTCTAGATAATTTCAAAGCTTTTTTTACAACGTTGAGTAGTACGGGTTTTGCTAATCGAGAACCAGAGGCTCTTAAGTATGTGATTGAATATGAAACAACCCTAGCATGGGCATCAATACCATTGGAAAACAAAATATTTTACAAAATGAAAAATAAGTTAGGAAACGAGTGGGAAGAGTTAAAATTACTCTATAAAATAACTTAATTGAAATGAGACCAAACAATTAAAATCATTTCCTATTTTTATCATCAATTGCAATTCAAAGAAGGTTATTTTAGTAATTTGCAAATCCACAAATGGAATAATTTTATGCTTGTATTTATCACGTAGGCTGTATTTGGTATCTAAGTATAGGTATTGGTTAATTTTATAACCCCTACACAAAAAACCCCTATACAACGTATAAGGGCTTTTTTTAAGTTCAGCGGAGAGAGAGGGATTCGAGTTTATTATTTTTAACTTGTTATATCTTTACATAAATATCTTATAATTAGACATTTAATACCTTAAAATTAATATATCTGTACACTTATACACAGCTATAAAAAGATATTTAGCCCCACATTTAGCCCCAGTAATGTAATTATGTTATCTTTACAAAAGATAAATATTTCATTATTATGAATCTAACACTACGATTTGAGCTTAGAAAAGATACGGTAAATAAAAAGGGAGAACATCCCATTTTTTTAATAATTCGTGTTGCCTCCCAAAGAAGAAAATTAACAACTAATATCAAGGCCATACCAGAATTATGGGACAATGAAAATCAAAGGATAAAGCAAATTACCGCAAATCTTAAAAAGGAACTATTAAAAAAATATAATGAAATAGACCTTCCTTCTAATTTTGAAATTAAACGTTCAAATATTTATCTGGAGGAGATGAGTAATGGACTTGAGGCAATTGCAGCAAGGTTTGAATTAGATGGAACTACTTATAGCGCAGATATGGTTTTAGATAAATACAAACAATCTTTTGTTGCCAAAACCAAAATGGAAGAACCTACCAATTTGGTTTTTGATTTTATAGATCAGTATATAACTGAAAATGCACCGAGCAGGGAAAAAGGTAGCATGAGTGTTTATAAAGCCTTAAAACGACACTTGGAAGCTTACCAAAAGCACAATAATTTCAAGGTCAGGTTTGCTGAGATAAACTATTCCTTTTTTCAATCTTTTCAAAACTTCCTAATTCAATATAGGGCAATTAATAATGTTACAATTGCAAAACAATTAAGCACTTTTAAAACATTTTTAGGTTATGCAAAAAAAAACGGTATCCCTATTTCAGATGATTATAAGAATTTCACAGTAAAAAGACAGAAACTGGAAGTAATTGCCTTGACCAATGAGGAGTTTTTAAGGTTGCTTAATGTTGACCTTGAAAAACAAGTCCGTCTGGTTTCTGTAAGGGATGTTTTTTGTTTTAGTTGTGCCACTGGATTAAGATATTCAGATTTGGAGCAATTAAGGACAGAACATATAAACGAGCATGAAATTAGAATAACTGTTAAAAAGACGAAAGAACCGCTAATAATTCCGCTTAATAGTTATTCAACGGCCATTTTGAATAAGTACAAAGATAACATTCGACCCCTTCCTATGATTTCTAACCAACATTTTAACAAGTATATAAAGGAAATATGCAAGCTTGCTGAAATAAATGAACAAACGGAAATCATAAGATATAAAGGACCTTTAAAAATCTCCAACTTCCACCCCAAATACGAACTTATCAGTGCACATACAGGACGTAAAACCTTCGCCACCCTTTCTTTGGAAAAGGGTATCCCTGCTGAAACTGTAATGGGTATAACTGGTCATTCTGATTATAAAAGCTTCCAACGATATATAAAAGTAACGGAAGAAAGAAAAAGAAATGAAATGCAAAAAGCCTGGGGAATCCCAACAACCTAAATAAAAGAATATGAAAAAACTAAATCAATTTTACCTTAACATTGTCCATAAATTAAAAAATATTGTTAAAGAAAAACCAAATATGTCGCTCACCCAGTATAAAATATCTGAGTGTTTTGCCATTTATGATAACTCCACTCCATCGAATAGAATTTTAGATTATCGCTTAGGCTGGTTACTTTTCAAAAAAGACAATCAAACATTTAAACAATATTCTGATTTTATAAATAAAAAGTCAGTTATAAGTATGATTATTTTGGAATCTCCATTATATATTTTAACTCTAGTTATCATAACCTATTTAATGGTTTACCTTTATGAATTTTTCCATAGCCTAAGCATACCTATTATTATCATAGGATTTGGATTTATTATTTCATTATTATTTATAACCTACACTCTTAGAGGTTTTACAAAAAAGAACCGCAATCAAGCCAAAGATTTTTTTCATTACATCAATAGTGAACATAAAAAGTCCAATTTTAATTTTTTTAACTCAATGGATATTCATGATGAAGAATCTGCAGAAATGCTTTTCGAACATTTTACAATAAAACATGATTTTGAGATAAACGATACTGCCAGTATTAATTTTGATAAATCTGTCAAATTATTAGCATTGGATTTTTTATTAGGTAATCCCGGATCTTTGAAAGATAATATAAACCAATTATACCAAAATCGTTCAATAGACAACTTAACAAAAGTTGGAATTTATAAAGTTTTTGGAAGTATTTTGGGAAGAAGTTTTGATAATATCAAAGGATTTGTTGAAGGTGATGAATTAAGTACCATAAGGACTAGTCCTATCGAATCAAAAAGAATTCAATTGACTAAGGTTAGAGAAATATTTGTTGAAGCAAATCTAAGGACATTGGCCACCAAAATTGATAAAGTACTCGAAATGATTCCCCAAAAAAAATCTAAAGACTAGTTAAAAAAGTATACTTATGTAAAATTGAGGTAATACCCCAGCTATCTACCCTAGGCGAAAATTGCTCATCATTGTACATCAAAACAAAAAACGTGTACAATGATGAGCAATTTTATTTTAACTAACATCGAGCAAAAAGAATTGGTAAAGGAGTTGGCGGAAGCCATAGTTGCCAAGTTAAACCCAGTCAAGGAAAAGGAAGTAGAGCGCGAAGAACTACTACAAACCCACCAAGTGATGAAGCTTCTTGGTAAGTCCAGAACTACGATAAAAAATTGGCGAGATCTTGGGCTTATTAAACATCAGGTCATCAATTCAAGAGTATATTTCAAAAGGTCAGATATCTTAAATGCTGGTCTGCATATTGACAGTAAAAGAAATAAACGATTCAATAAGCAGTCATGAAGAATAAAAATGGAGTAATGGATTCTTCCCCATCCATTGTGAAAGTCATTCAATATTTTTCTGAACAGTATGAGTTTAGAAAGAATATCGTAACAAGCGATATAGAATATCGAAAGATTGGGGATAAGGAATTTCGACAGGTCAATGAAAATACCATCTATATTGAAGTTCGAAAAGACGGAGGCATCAAGGCAGGAATTTCTGATGTATTGGTTTATTTAGGTTCTGAATACATTTTGGAGTATGACCCTTTTGAAACTTATTTCGAAAGTATCAAAAACCTATATAATCCAAATGACCATGGTAATTATATTGAGAAACTTGCAGGCTATATTCAGGCATCAGACCAACAAAGGTTCAACCAACAATTTAAAAAATGGTTGGTAAGGTCGGTTATATGTGCCTTGGTTCCTGATTACTTCAATAAACAAGCTTTTATATTGGTTTCTGACCGACAGAATTCAGGTAAAACTACTTTTAGCCGATTTTTAGTACCAACAGCCTTACAAAAGTATTTTGTTGAAAATATCAGCGTTGACAAGGATAGTTTAATTGCCTTAAGCTCCAACTTCATTGGAATATTAGATGAACTTTCAACCTTATCCAAATTCGAAATCAATGCGCTCAAATCCATTATGAGTAAGCTATTGGTCAATGTCCGCCATCCGTACGAAAGACGCACTAGAATGACCCCAAGACGTATTTCTTTCTTTGGTTCAACTAATATGACCGAATTCCTGACAGATGAAGCCAATGTAAGGTGGTTATGTTTTGAGGTGGATAAAATAAACTGGAATTATAAAAAAGACATCAATATTGACCTAGTTTGGAGTCAGGCTTATTATTTATGGAAAAGCGGTTTTAAATACGATATGACCAGAGAAGAGATTGAGCAAAATGAATTAGCCAACGAACAGTTTAGAATCATAGCACCTGAACTCGAATTAATACAGAAATTTTATTCACCAGGTACTTCTGAAAACCATGATGCTAAATATACAGCCACAGACTGCCTTGATTATTTAAGTGATAAGGTAAATGGCAGGATAAAGCTAAACTCACAAAGTCTGGGGAAGGCTTTAAAGAAGCTTGGTTTTACCTCTCAATCAGTTCGAGGCTACGGAGACCATAAGTACCCTGTAAAAATTTACTTTATCAAGTTCAACGAGCCTACTACATTACTACAATGATAAAAAACAATCATTTTATACAGAAATAGGATGTAGTAGGTTATTTTATTGGAAGTTACTACAGTCTACTACTTACTACAAAATGTAGTGAGTGTAGTAAGGTAGTAATCTACTACAAAAAAGTTTTGAAAAAAAATAAAAAGGAATCTAACGTAATAAACCATCATTTTTCGCACCATCCATCAAATACTAATGGGAACAGTTAGGAAGTTCATTTGTATCGTAAAGGTCGGGGATAAAAGCTTTTTAAGATACCATGTAAGCGATCTTTTAAAGTTTACTAAGTATTTAGATAATAACCATCAAGAATGGCGCTGGTACAATGTTTATGGATATGAAGGCAAATATAAAGGTCAACAAATAGCCAGCTTTACTAAAAATAAAAGACCAATTCAGAAGCATATTTTATTATGATGAATGGTGCGAAAAACGGAAGGAAGAAGCGAAAAACGAGGATGTTTTATGGCAGGTGCAATGCCTGCCTTTTTTACCTTTTAGGATTAAATTTTATCTGTCTTGTTTGTTAGGGCAAGCGGTGTTCCGTTACGGCTGCGCCGTATGGAACGCTTGTGGGGGCTTAAGCCCCTCAACCCCTAAGAACAGGCATTAAAAACCAATTTTAAATTATCATGGTCTCCAAAATATTAAAGTCTAGAGCTGGATTTACCAGCATTATTTTATACGCCACACAAGCCAGTAAAAACCATCAAGTTCTGCTTAGCAAAGGTGTTTGTGATTACGATATCAATACTACCATTAAAGATTTTTATAGGCAAGCAGCATTAAATAAAAACATAAAAAAGAATGCCTTTCACATGGTATTAAGCCACCATCCTGAAGACAGTACCAAAATAATAAAAAGGGAGGCAGACATATTAAATACCTATTTGGCAAAACTCAAAACTAAGGGAATTGATTTTGAACAAACTCAATATATTATTTACAGGCACAATGACAGAGAACATATCCATTATCATTTATTAGCCAACTACGTAACCAATGAAGGTAAACGTTTTGCAGATGGTAATATAGGTATCAAGGCAAAGATTATCAGCAAGGAGGTAACAAAAGAATACAACCTTACCCCTGCAATCAAAAAAGGACAAGAACGAGAACAGTTTCAGGATATAAACAAAGAAATCAACCAATATGGAAACGAGGATAAAAGAAAAATGGAAAGGGACGAACCCGACCGATCAGGTTTTGGTTACGGGCGATAGTAAAAGGCAAAAACGGATTGAAATCAGGTTATCAAACGAGGAATATGAAATTATTTGCCAAAAGGCCTTTAAATCAAGATTGCAAATAGCGGTGTATTTGCGTGAATGCGGGTTAAACAAAAAGCTACAAGAAAGTATCCCTATCGCTGAATTAAAAAAACTACAGGAACAAAACAGGATGATTTCAGGAATAGGAAACAACTTAAACCAAGTGGTTAAAAAAATGCATCAGGAAGGATTTGTAAAAAATGCCAAAGAGATAACAGAATTGATAAACAAACTACAAACCATTATTTACTAATATGGATTATAACGAAATACTAACCGCCAAACTGGAGCAATGTATTGAAACTTTTAATGGTTTTAATGCTGAAAAAATAGATTTGAATACGAAATTGATAGTTGAAAACATCAAACAAATCAAAGGCTTACATGATTCCTTAAAGAGTATTGAGATTCCAAAAGAAATCATTTTAAAGAACCAGTATACCTATGAGCATAAGCACCTGAATGCCGGGGTTCGTTTCATGTTGGTTACTTTACTATCAGTTATTTTAATTTCAACTTGCGTATCGGTCTACTTTTATAGCAGGTATACCGAGGTAAAAGGTTTTGTAGATAATTTTGATTATTATAATAAAACTTCCGATTGGCAACTCTCTTTTTTGGAGTACATGAGGACTAAACACCCTAAGGACACAGAGGCTTACATGAAAGACCACCCTTTACTTAAATAATAAAATGAATTTCATTTTACCGCTATCGGCTAAGGTAGCCAGCGGAGCTTAAAAATTCAAGGCTATACAGAGCGAAGCTGTTTGTTTATTTTTTAGCGCTTCGGCCTTGAGTTTTACGCCCCCGTGCCTTTAGGTGCCTACGCTCGTAAAATGAGCAATAGTGTAAATTTTGAAGTTATTAGTTGTTGTAAAATCTAACGATTCGAGTGTTTGATTTAGAATCATGAAAGGTTAAGTTTGGCAAATGCCCAAAATGCTACAGAGTTAAAACTGAATTTTTAAATGTAGTAGTGCCTGAGTCTTTTACAATAATCATAAATGAATTCTTAACCATACTGGTAAAAATTGTTTTTAGCTTTTGAATCAATATTCAAACTGTTAATTTAACGTATATGGGAGGTAGCAATTTAAAAGCGTTGTTTTATAATTTTTTTATAAAAGAATAAAATTTGTAATAATTTTATTTGTAGGTAGTTTATAATAGAATATTACTATCCAAGAGATGCTTCGAGTGCATCATAATGCAATTTATCCTTTGATCTAATTAGATTAATTACATCTTCACAAGCATATTCAATGTCAGCAACAAATTCACTATGCTTATTTATTCTATCAATGCTATTGAAATGGCTAAAATGATGAAGAAGCTTTAAAATTCGTTTTGACTCGCGCTTACCAAATACAATCTCGGCTCGCGTATCCACTTCTTCCTTGACCGGATACTTGGTTAACGTGTACATCTCAAGAAATCTTCGTAAAATATTGGGTATAGTTAAAAGCTTATTTGATGCGCTTTTGTTTTGCTCTTTTGTGAAATTGAGTATTTCACCAAATAAATAATGGTATTCTGATGAAAAATCATTGTATACTTTTGGCAGAGCTTCGATCGATGATTCTGTTAGTTTACGGGTTATAAAATATCTCGAATCTTTCCTATAGGTTTTGGTAGGTAATTCTTTTAATAGCGTAAAAAATTCAAAATTATGCGTTGATATAAATAGCTGCCTACATTTAATTTGCCAGCTTGAAGAATTTTTAGGGTTTTGGGGATCGGCGACCAAATGGAAGAACGTTTCTTTCAGCAAAGAATTTATCTGGAAGATATGATTACTGTCTAAGCTTGAGATAGGGTCATCAATATAAATAATATAATCAACCAATTTGCCCTTCTGTTCAATGCTTTTTAGATTGACCAAAAAATGTGAAAAAGATATGGCCATTTTTTCCCCTTCACTTAAATTTTGAGCAAATACAGTACCCCGCATTAAATTGAACTTCTTTGTAGCATTATTAAGTTCAATTTTAATATCATCCCTGCTCAAAAAGCTTTGCACAAAAGAATTAAATTGTACACACCCCTCGGCATCGCTTTCTTTTAGCGCATTTAATCTAAAAATATCAGCCTCGTACTTTTTAACCTGATCATTTAATTTACCTATTTGTTGCTCTGCTTTATCGTATTTAGTTTTTTTGACTATATAATTGGATTGTTTTAAGAATACGGCTACTAAATGGTTTTTATATCTTTCTCTTTCTGTTTTTATAGTTTCTTCAAAATTATCAACAAATGTATTGTTCTTGATAATTAGTTCATTTAGAAGACTTATGCCTAATTCCAATGAATTAATAGCATCCTCTTTGTAATTACCATCCAATTTGCTGTATATCTTTTCTGTACTTTTCTTTTTTAAAGAATTGGAAATTTTGCCTAATAATATTTTGTATTTTTTTACTTCCTTAGTGATTTTTGCCTCGCGCTTTTGATATTCATTATGAAAACCATCATTGAAGTCGTTAATACTCGATGGCATATTTAAAGAATCAACTTTGATTTCTTCCAGAGATATTTGACTTAATATCTCATTTATCTGAGTTTTAAGTTGTGATGATTCATTTTCAAAGTATCTTGTTAGTATATCAAAACGATCATCTGTCATACTGTTTCCGCAAAAAAGACAATCATCACTTTTATTATGTAGATCAAGACCAGATTTTGCCCATTCATATGCATCGGTTTTTTTGTCAAGAATAGCAATTACCGATGTTTTGGAGGGAACTTTGCTCAATGCTTCGTTAGCAGACATCACAATTTTAGAAAATGAACTTTCAAAATTAACAATATCCATTTTGGGTTTAGGTTCCTCAACTTTTATTGTTCTGCTTAAAATGGACAATTCATCTTTTGAATTAATGATATAGTTGTCTAAATCCGGTAGGATTTTATCTTTAATTTTTCTTAAATGGCCTTTGTTAAAATCAATCAGACTTATGAAGGCATCATTCTTAATCCTGCTGGCTTCCTGTGTGTATAAATTTTCAAAGTTATTATATTCATCTATTGCAAGTCGATATTTCTCTTTCTTCCCTTTTACTGTCAGGCTCCCATTAATTCCCTCAATGAGCGCAGCAATTTGTTCGACCTCTGTAGCTATTTTGGCATTGTCGCCAACTTCAAAAAATATCGCATTAATATTTTCATCATATTCCCAGCGAAGATTGTCCTTTGCATATTCGGCGTTATATACAGCAACCTTGTATGGAAATGAAGAAAGATTAGATTGGTCAAGATAGCCTTTATCATGGGTCAATTTAAAAAGGGCATTCGGGAAATCATGATGAAGTGATTGATCTCTTAACGCACTGAAAATTCGGGATAAAGTAGTCTTCCCGGAATAATTCCATCCGTAAAGAATATTTTTCTCTTTAAAATCCTCTATACCTGCACTACTGGCCCAACTATAGTTATTGAAAATACCAAAGTCCTTTATCGTATCAATTCGTTGTATCATACCGTACTCACATTGATTATTGCAGCATGAAATTAGTCATATAAACTCTTTACATTTTTCATGATGTAGCTATTCAATCCTGATCCACTTCGGGCAAGAAATTTCATTTGGTCAACATGGCCTTTACCGGCTCTGCCATAACTATAGGTATATACTTTCCCTGTGTTGCTGAATTGAACACTAATATAATCAGCACCTATTTCATAAGCTGAAATACCTGAATTACCCCCTGAATCGCTATATGTTTCCATGTTTTACTTTATTTAATTATTTCCAATCGTATTTAGTCTTGTCACAACCGCACCTTATTGTTTTAGCAATGGTATCATAATTTTTTAGTGATACATCCGGCTTTTTACAAGTAGCCTCCTGACAGTGAAACAAATGCTCAAACTCAATAATGTCAATCCAGAATGCCTTTAAATCACCTAACTTCGGACTAAAAGGATTATCGTGCGATAGTAAATTACCCAACAAAGCGGAACTCGCAAGCCGATCTATGATAGGTAATTTGGCCTTCAAATCGTTACTGCTTTTATTGATCTTAGATTTTAGCTCACTCAGCATTTCATCAGGCATACGCTTTTCGTTAATGTCGTTAAAGCGGAAACTCAATTTAACTTCCAGATTTAGGCAAATCGTTTTCAATATATGCTCCAAATATTTTCTAATGGGGTTACCAAGAAAATTTATGTTCCCACTGGCTATACTGGATTCTATTAATTCCTTCAGATCGTTCGGTAATTCGTCCAGGTGTGTTCCTTTTGCTTCCGTCCATTTAATTTCATTAATTGACCAGCCTTTCTTTTTAGCAAGCTGCCTAACATATTGAAACCATTGTTCCTCATGTGTTAATAGTACAATTTGGTAATCGGAAAATTTCTCGAATAACAAATCAGCAAATTTCTTGCGATGATTGGTATCAAAACTGGAAATGACATCATCCAATACCAGAAATTTGTTTTCTTTATTAAAAGCAACAACTGATGCTAAGAAAAATGAAATACCAAAACAGTTCAGGTGAGATTCACTAAAATATTTTTGAGGTGGAGATACCCATTCGCCCTTATATTTGTATTCGATAGTGATCCCATTCAACTCATCTTCTTCCCCAATGGTAACTATCCTGATCTCCTCAAAAAGCTCACCGGGGTTCATATATTGGTAGAACTCGTTAATCGTTCCGGAAAATGTATCTATGAAATTCTGTAAGCCTTCCTTTTGTTTTTTAACGAACTCGTTATAAATAATCTCAAATGTGTTCTTTTGTTGTTCAAGCTTTACCCGGTCAACTTCAAATTGTTTGATTTTCAAAAATGCATCTCTCGCTGCTGAAATGTTTGCATAAAGAATAGTCGTATTGTCGCTTGCAATAGCCATTTTTATTTTGGCAACCCTGCCAGCTATAACATTAAGTTCATTAAAATCAGATAATTGGAGTTTTAATATACTGCCTGTGCTAAGTTTATTTCCGGATGTTACCTTTTCAATAGCAGCCTTTTGATAAAGTTCAATCTTTTGTCTTAACGTACTTATCGCGGCTTTAATTGAGGAATTTAAGGGGTCATTTAATAATACATCGGTTGTAAGAGCATCCAACCTTTTTAGTCTTTCGGCTGCAATGCCGGTGATACTTAGTTTGGCATTATCAAAAGATGCTTTCTTTTTAGTAGATTCCTCTATTTCCTGAAGCCTTACCTTTATTTCTGCCTGTAAATCTGTAAGGTTTTTAGGCTGTAAACATAAGGGACAGCTATCTTCTTTATGAAACTTTTTGCCTATTACATCACTACCTACTTTGAGTAATTCAGCCAAAAAAGTTTGCATGATACTTTGAACATCATTCGCTATTTTATCAAATTCAGAGAAGTATTTAACATACTCCGCATCAATCAGATCAATTTCAGATTGAAGATTGCCAAGTGAATTATGGCAGCTTTCTAAAAATCTCAATTCATTAACAAGCTTTGCGCTGGCCGGGGTCTTAAGTTTTATTAAAACCTTGTCAATATCCTCCATTGAGGCTACAACTATTCCCGTATTTAAAGGCTGAATAATCTCGTTTATTTTCTCAAAAAGGTTTTCTTGCTGGCTAACCGCCGCACCTATTTTTTCAATTAAGGTTTGCTTTTGAGTATTAATTTGAGTTTCAAAATTTTGATTTTTGATTTCGGACTTTAAGGAATTAAAAGATTTCTTTAAAACCTCTTTAGTTTTTGTCACCTCAGAAAAACCAATAATATCCGATAGATTTTTGAGTTTATCCCCCTTTGTCTGATCTATGAAGTCCCTTAAAAACTGATAACGAAGAATTAAATTTTCCTTTTGTGATTGAGCCAAGTAATCAGTAAAGTCTGTCGCCTCATTTGAAAACTCAGTAATTAATTTACCTTTCTTGTAATAAAGCTTCCTGTCTGAATTTAATACTGTCCTTGTAAAAGAGATATTGATAGAGGACTCGATATCTTGTTTAAGATAAGCGTTTCTTAAAGCATCCTTAAGGTCAATTTCGCTACTGGATAAATGAGAAACAGTGTCAGTGTAATACCACTCCAATGAATCAGATATACTACTTTTGCCGGTGCCATTATCTCCGTAAAGTAACACGGATTTCTCACCAAGGTCTAATGTAAATCTATCCCATATGCCCCTTAAGCCAACAATATCAAGCCTTTTAATTTTTGTTGCCATTCTGTTCTCTTATTTTCTGCAATTCATTTTTTACATTGGTATCCGTGAGTTTACTTTGTCTATATAAGTCGGCTAAACATTGCGCGATAGCAGGATCTACATCAGGTATATTAAAGATTTCCGCAAAAAAGTCATCTAAAATTTCTTTCCCGGACTTAACTAAATTCGTCATAAGGTTTATTTAAAATAGTTCCAATCAATTTTAAAATGGGTATCAATAGTGTTTTTCAGGATTTCAAAACCAGTTTTATTATTACATATTGGATAAACACCAAAATACTCTACAAAATTCAATATAAAATAACTTTCCAGGTCTTCAATCCTGTAAACCCAATTGCTTCGCAACATTTCAAAATTTATGTATGTAAAATACAAAGGCTCTACTTTACGATAGTTAACTAACCCGATATTTTTCGACTTGCCTCCAAAGTGTCCAATTAGCCTACTACCGATACTATTAGTCTTGCGTTCACTCATGCCGATATATAATAGCTTAGAAGTTGCAAACGGATATTGAATATCAATGGACTTACTGAAAATAAAATATAATCCGGCAATACCATTTAAAGCATTAATATTTCCTAGATCAAATTGTCTTGGTTCGTCAAAATAGATTGAAATTATAGACATAAATTAACGCTTTAAATATAAGTTATTTAAAATTATTATATAAGCAAACGTGATAATTGTTAATCTATTTAGAAATTGATATGAAATTTAATTCATGAATTTAATATCAATTAAAGATAGATTATGATCTTGTTTAGCTTTAATTTTACATTAGTTGTTTTTATAGATATAAAAAATAATGATTTATCATTTTTGCTATTACATGACTAAGTATTATTAAAGTATGGTTGTAGCAGGTCTTAATTTTATCTAGTAATTAATATCTATTGAAATATTAACCTTGATTTTTTTAATAAATTAAAACTACGAATATCATTTAAATTCTACTTCAGTCTGATTGTTTCAAGTTAATTTCAAATTTTACATATTATTATTTATTTAATTAGGATTAATGGAAAGGTTTCCTCTTTATAAACTTAGTTTCTACTGATTTTTATGAGAATTTAATTTTAATAACGCTTTAAATGATTGTTTTTTTTAAAATAGTAATTTAAGTAAGACTGCTTCATCTGTTTACTTAAATATGAATTCTGAATAAGTGTTACAACTTGTTCCTGTCTAAAAATAAATAAATTGAGCATTTTTTCTATTCGTTTTGGTTGGATGCCGATAGACAATCCGAATTTAATAAAATCGGCCTTAACTGGCATGCCTGTTCGTTGCCATAATATTGATTTTGAACCATCTGCAAATAATCCATTCCTTAAGGCGAAATCAGTATCATTTACATGCATTCTTGTATTCATCAAATCATAAGCTGGACTAAGTATAAAGTCGCCTTGTTCGGTTTCAAGTAAACCAAAGTTTTTAAGATGCGCATCACCATTTGAAAACATAAAATTGAAGACCACAATTGCAAAGAATTTCTCAATTTCTATCCGCCAAGCTGATACGTATTTGCGGATCAGAGCCGCGATTTCCTCATAGCTGCCTTCATATTTAAAATTGGTACCGGCATTTTCCTTACTTCGCCCTGCCAAACTTGCAAAATCTTCTTTGCGCCATTTTAATCCGTCAGGTCGTAAATCAAATCTTTTTGTAATATATGCAGGTTCACCTGTTCTAAAAAATACCAATGCGTTTTCAGCTGTCTGTATACCGTATATCTGCCGTGCTATTTGCATTGTAAGATGTTCATTGGCTGGTACTTCTTTAACGTTTCTAACGTCGCGAGGGATAGGTTTTAAAATATAAGAACCGCGCTCTTCTGGTTTTGTAAGTCGTAGAATTCTTCCATCTAAAATGAAGGACATCTTTTCTTGCACTCCTGAAATAGAAAGCCGTTTGCGGTTTTCAAGAAAAATTTCCGATTCATCTTCATTTTTACCAGGAGCATCATAATCTAATATATGGCTCACTTTACGACCTTCAAATACTCTCTTTAATCCAATTGGACTATAAGTATTAAAACCAGGAGCTAAAATTGCTGGGCAAGTGTTGATTTGTGATATATCCATCAGAAACTAGGTTTAATTGTTATAGCTCCTATAGTGTCAATCCCAGCTGTTGCAATTAGTAAGCCGAAAGAATCATCTTCGTCAATTTTAAAAAAGCGGCTTTGTAATTTGCGGTTTACCCCTTCGGCCAACATATTGTAAAAAAATGGAAACAGAAATGCTTCCTGAAAAGTTTGCCTTGTTTTTGGCAATGTTAAACTAATGGCTGGTAAAGATGGATTTTTAAAATAATCGTCATCATACGTAAATTGATACTGTTTACGGCTTTCTTCAATTAATGTACCTGCGAAAATATGGTTATAATAAACTTTGGCTGTTCTCATTAATTCCCTCCGTTTTCTTAACTTCAATCTTTATTTCCATACCAAGTACATCTAATAGCTTCTCTAATAAATGAACAGTTGGGTTTGCTTCATTTCTTTCTATCCTATAAAGTGTGTTTACATGAATATCAGCCAATTCAGCCAATGTTGGTTGAGTGATTCGAAGCTGTTTTCGCCTTTGCATGATTATTTTACCTACGTCAACTAACATTATAGTGTGATTTTTTGATAAAATTAATAAGAAAAGAAGATAAATGCAATCAAAATCACATTAAAATGTTAAAATCAATCACAAAAGGCGGTTTAATTGATGTAACTCCCATAAAATCACAATATAATGTTAATTTAAGTTAATCTTATCTTATGCAATAGAATAGGTCATATTATAAGTTAGCTTAGATTGAGAATGGTTTGTGTAAACCAGAAAGTAAACCAAAAATAAAAAAGCACTTACAATTTAATGTAAGTGCTTGATTTTCAGTGTGGGAGTTACTGGGTTCGAACCAGTGACCCTCTGCTTGTAAGGCAGATGCTCTGAACCAGCTGAGCTAAACTCCCTTCGTTTTGGGACTGCAAATATAGGAGCTTACACCTGTTCTTCAAAAAATAATTTACTTTTTTTTAACATTTGCCGCTTTTATTATCTATTTTGCTAATAATGAGGTAGATGTAATTATTGTTTTTGAAGTCGATGTTTTTATTCCTCTATAAAAATATGCTCCCGAAGCTATTAAATATTAAAATTCTACCTGATTAATAGGTTGCATGTTATGTCATTGCTATTTTTCGACTAAATATTTTTTGCCAGATTTTTTTTATTAAATAGCTTTACGCGAAATCAAACAAGAATTACCCATGATCAACATCCCAAGGCTCGATTTAAACACTTATATAAACGGCAATCCTGCGCAACGCCAACAATTCTCTAACGATATTGGCAAGGCTTTTAACGAAACCGGCTTTATTACCGTTACCAACCATGGTTTGGAGCCCGAATTGATTACCGATTTATACAAGGAGGTAAAAGCCTTGTTTGATTTACCCGAAGAGGTAAAAGCAAAATATGAAATATCGGGCCTGGCCGGACAAAGAGGTTATACCAGCAAGCAAAAAGAAACCGCCAAAGGCTTTATAGCACCCGATTTAAAGGAATTTTGGCAAATAGGCCAAACAGTTACCGATGGCGACCCGGTAAAAGATATTTACCCGGCTAATATTGAAGTGATGGAATTGCCTGCCTTTAACCCCATCACCAATACCATTTATAAAAAGTTGGAGTTTATAGGCATCCAGTTGCTAAAAGCCATAGCGGTTTACATCGGTTTGGAGGAAGATTATTTTGAGGATAAGGTGCATAACGGCAACTCCATATTGCGCACCTTGCATTATTTCCCCATGACCAACCCCGAAGCTTTGCCCGAGGGAGCGGTTAGGGCAGGCGCGCATGAGGATATTAACCTCATTACCTTGCTTATAGGCGCTAGTGCCGATGGTTTAGAGGTATTAACTACCAATGGCCAATGGTTCCCGGTAAAGGCGCATGGCACCGATTTGGTGGTAAACGTGGGCGATATGCTGCAACGCCTTACCAATAACAAACTTAAATCAACCACGCACAGGGTAGTAAACCCTCCGGTTGAGTTGATGAAATTTTCAAGATATTCAGTTCCGTTTTTCTTACATCCTAAGGCAGATATGGATTTGAGTTGCCTGCCGCATTGTATCGACCAAAAACACCCTAAGTTGTATGACGATATAACCGCCGGCGAATATTTAGACGAACGCCTGCGCGAAATAGGCTTGAAAGCTTAGTTAGGTAATTCACATTAATAATCAACCGCTAAACTTTCACTGTAAAATATTAAGTTTGCCCCATGGAACAAAATTTGTTTGTTTATAATACTTTAACACGCAAAAAAGAAAAATTTGTGCCGCTTGCCCCACCGCATGTAGGCATGTATGTTTGCGGGCCAACCGTTTATAGCGATGCCCATATGGGCAATTGCCGTACCTATATATCGTTCGATTTAATTTTCAGATACCTTACTCACCTGGGCTATAAAGTGCGCTATGTGCGTAATATTACCGATGCTGGTCACCTGGAGGGCGATGCCGGTGATGAAGGAGAAGACAAAATATCAAAAAAAGCCAAGCTTGCCCAATTGGAGCCAATGGAGATTGTACAAAAGTACACAGTAGGTTTTCATGAGGTAATGCAGTTGTTAAATACTTTGCCGCCAAGCATTGAGCCTACCGCCACCGGCCATATCATTGAGCAAATTGAATTGGTGAAGCTTATTCTGGAAAAAGGCTATGCCTATGAGGTAAATGGCTCTATTTATTTTGATGTGGAGAAGTACAATCAATCAAAAGATTATGGCTTGCTAAACGGTCGCAACCTGGAAGATTTAATGAACAATACCCGCACACTGGGCGGACAAGACGAAAAGCATGGCAAGCTCGATTTTGCGCTATGGATTAAAGCCAAGCCCGAGCATTTGATGAAGTGGCCTTCGCCTTGGAGCCTCGGTTTTCCAGGTTGGCATTTAGAGTGTTCGGCAATGAGTAATAAGTATTTGGGCGCACAGTTTGATATACATGGCGGCGGTATCGATTTAATGCCTACGCACCATACTAACGAGATTGCGCAGAATGTGGCCGCCTGTGGTAAAATTCCGGCAAACTATTGGCTGCATACCAATATGCTCACGGTAAATGGGCAAAAAATGTCGAAATCGTTAGGCAATAGTTTTTTACCGCATGAACTGTTTACAGGCGAACATTCCATATTAACCCGTGGTTATAGCCCCATGACGGTGCGTTTTTTTATGCTCCAAGCGCATTACCGCAGCACGCTCGATTTTGGTAACGATGCCATGGAAGCATCCGAAAAAGGCTTCAAACGCCTGATGAATGCCTATGGCTTATTGAAAAATCTAAAAGCATCGGCAACAACCGAGGTACAAATTCAGCCAATTTTGGATAATTGCTATGCGGCCATGAACGATGATTTTAATAGTCCGGTTTTAATAGCCGAGTTGTTTGAGGCATCGCGCATTGTAAATTCTGTTTATGATAAAAAGCTCAAAATCGACCAACCTAACCTCGACCTGTTAAACACCCTGATGAAGGTTTTTATTGAGGATGTATTGGGCCTGAAAAATGAGCAAGCGGCAAATGATGACCTCCCTAAAATATTAGACCTAATTGTTACGTTAAGGAATGAAGCAAAAACCAATAAAGACTATGCCACTTCTGATAAAATAAGGAATGGCCTGCAATCTATCGGTTTTCAGCTCAATGATAGTAAAGAAGGTACCAACTGGAGCAAAATGTAATTGGTGCTGTTTTTAAACAAAGTTTACACAAACGTAGCCATATAATTCGCCAAAAAATAAGCAATGAAGCACCACCTTTTATACTCGTTAATTGCATTAGTCTTTGTTCATACTGCTTTGGCGCAAAAACAGGCGGTAACGGTAAACACGGTTATTGAAGCCGAAAATAACTTTAATCAACTGGTTGCCGCGAAGGGTATAAAGGGTGGTTTTTTGGAAGTAGCCGACCCCGAAGGCATAGTTTTTAAACCCAACGCGGTAAAAATTACCGATTTTTATAACAACATAGCCATGCAGGCTGGCTCCTTAACTTGGCATCCGCAATTTGCCCGCATTGCCCTCAGTGGCGATTTAGCGGTTACCGCAGGTCCCTATATGTACCAAAACGGAAGCAACGATACCGATAAGGTTTTTGGCGAATATGTTTCCGTTTGGCACTTGGGCGCCGATAATAAGCTAAAATTATTAATCGACCTTGGCATACAACACCCGGAGCCCGAAAGTGTGGAAAAGGATGATTATGCCGAACCTGTTGATACCACCAAAGTAAGTACCGCCAGTCAGGATCCGTTTAATGGTAAAAAAATTATTATGGCCACCGATAATGCCTTTAATTATGCCATGTCCGAATCTACCCTGGCTAGTTATAACGAATTTATGGCACCCCAAGGCAGGTATTATTTCCCGGGCTTTGAGCCTATCATGGGGCCAAAGGCGGTTATGAAGTTTATTAACAATGAGGCCATCTCTGTTTCGGCCGAAACTACCAGCGCGGGTCGATCAGCCAGTAATGATTTGGCCTATAGTTACGGCACCGCGCGAATAAAAAAAGGCTTGCTGGTAAGCAATTACAACTACGTGCGCATTTGGCAAGTTGATAAAGACCACCGCTGGAACGTCCTCCTCGAAATATTCTCCGCCATCGAAAACGATTAATGCTACACAGCCAATGTTTAGAAAAGAATTACAGGTTTAGTTCTTTTTTGCTGCCACGATTTGTTTATTAATATAGTTTATTGATAATCAATAAGTTAAAAATATATTTGTTCGCTAAATTTAAGGTACTAGGAAAAATCCCGTAGGGATTAAACCTTTGTAATCATGGCTCCAAAAGAAATTTTTACGCGGCCTTGCCGTGCTACCCTTATACGCTTTTTAGGTAAACAGCCCAATAGCCACTTGCAAATCCAACAAGCTGGGCGGTTAAGGGTAGCCCGCCAAAGGCGGGCATTAAAAACCAATATAAATATCTTGGCTACAAAGGTTTTGACCCTCCGGGTCATCTTACCTAATTAATAATATTGGTTATATGGCTATTTATTCAACCAGTAAATTCAATTTTAATATATCTAAAGCACCTAATTTAAGGTACTAGGAAAAATCCCGTAGGGATTAAACCTTTGTAACCATGGTCCCAAAAGAAATTTTTGCGTGGCCTTGCCGTGCTACCCTTATGCGCTTTTTAGGTAAACAGCCCAATAACCACTTGCAAATCCAACAAGCTGGGCGGTTAAGGGTAGCCCGCCAAAGGCGGGCATTAAAAACCAATATAAATATCTTGGCTACAAAGGTTTTGACCCTCCGGGTCATCCTATCTAAATAATATTCGCTATTCTTCTATCTTTTTAAACATGCTTTAAAATTAACTATTGCTTTTCTGCTTAATTAATCCGTAATTGAACCGCGAAACTCATTTGCACTACTGTGGACAATCCCGAAAATAAAATAGGCATTAAGGCTTGGGTCGAAGAGGACCGTCCGCGCGAAAAACTAAGCGGACAAGGCCGCCGCGCCCTTACCGACGCCGAATTGATTGCCATTTTAATAGGCTCCGGCAACCGAAACGAAACCGCGGTGGAACTGAGCAAACGCGTATTGCACCATTACCAAAACGATTTGAATAAACTGGGCAAGGCCAGCATTGCCGACCTCTGCAATTTTAAAGGCATTGGCGAAGCCAAGGCCATTGCCATTATAGCCGCGTTGGAAATTGGCCGCCGCCGCAACGAGCAGGAGGCGCCCGCCCCCGAATTTTTGGAGAGTAGCCGCGATGGCTACAACCTCATAAAACGCCACTTGGTTGATTTAACGCACGAAGAATTTTGGATTATATTTATTGGCCGCTCGCATAAGGTAATAACGCTGGAAATGGTGAGCCGTGGCGGCCTCTCGCAAACCATAGTTGACCCTAAGGTAATTTTTAGGTTGGCCCTACAGCACCAAGCCAGCGGCATTGTATTGGTGCATAACCACCCCTCGGGGAGCCTGAAACCTAGCAATGATGATATTACCCTCACTAACCGCGCCGTAGACGCCGGCAAACTCCTGAACATACAAATTTTAGACCATCTCATTATTACCGACCAAGGCTACTACAGCTTTGCCGACGAAGGGCTGTTGATGAGGTAGGGGGGGATCTTAACAAAATGAATATTGTGATTATTTTATAATTGTATAGTGACTTACATCGGTTAGAAATTCTTTATCATTAAATATCTTTAAGATTACGATTAGACCAGTAAGAACTTGCAAAGAATAATTAAACCTAAATTTTGTCTTACACTAAGATTCTCGATAATTTTTGTTTCAAAAAATATAAAAAATTTGGCAATTCTATTTTATTCTATGTACTTTCGTTTTAAACTAAATGTTAAAAACAATCTTTTTATTGATAATAAAACAAATGTGAGTTTTTAAACATTTAAACTATATTAAACAATATATGAATCTTGAAGATATTTTACTACTTAAAGTTTCATTTCAAAAGGATACGTGGTCTTCAATTAGTGATGAGAAAACATTAAATGAAATTTTATATGATATTAAAGGAGAAAAATATAATAAGATTATTGAAGATTTAAGAGGCCTTTTAAAAATGGGAGATTTTGAAAGATATAGTATCCATAAAAAATCATTACCATGTGTGACATTTTGCGGCACGTTTAACTCACACAGAAGAAGGGAATTTATTAAAGAATATAATTACCTACTAGTAATTGATATTGACAAATTAGAATCAGAGGAACTTAACCGAATTAAAAATGTACTAAATTCTGATAAATATGTATTTGCTTTTTGGGAATCACCTTCTGGCAACGGATTAAAGGGTTTAGTTTCGGTTAGTTATGATTTTAATTTAAGCCAAAGTAACTTAGATTTAAGCCACAAAAATGCATTCAATATAATCTCTACATATTTTATTAATAATTATAATATAGTTTTGGATGAAAGTGGTAGTGATACAACAAGACTATGCTATCTAACTTCTGATGCAAATCTCGTTCTAAAGAAAGAACTAGTATCATTTTTAATTAAAGAACAAGGGGAAATTAAATATAACCATACAAATAAAAATTCAAATCTAATATTCGAAAAAAAATCAATTAATAAAGATCTTTTGTATAACACAAGAAATAAAAATGATCCAGCCGCCCGCAAGACAATTCAATCTATTATTAAATATTTAAAAAAAAGAAACTTAAGTATTACTAATTCATATGAAGATTGGTTCAAGGTTGCGTATGGTATTTCAAATACTTTTTCTTATGATTTGGGAGAGAAATATTTTTTAATGTTATCTGAACTTGATGGATTAAAATATAAAAAAATAGAATGCATTAATTTACTGAATTATTGTTACCGTAATAATTTAGGACAAATTAGGTTTAATACAATTATTTTTTTTGCCAATAATAAGGGCTATTTAAGCAAGCTACAAAGAAGTGAGGTTTCGAAGACGACTTCAAGTTAAAGTAAATTCTTTAACTAAAAAGTCGTAAGATTCAGCCTTTTCAACGGTCAAACGCACATTGAATATTTAAATATATTCAAGACTATAGGCCTTAAAACAAGTGCATGGCTTTGGTCAGTATTATACTCACAATAAATCTGGATAGATTCCAAGTTTGTTTACAGAAACCTCACTTCTTTGTTTATGAATCAATTTGAAGATTACTTTAGCGATGAAAAAATCATAGCATATCTCTGTAAATTAAGAGTTAAAATTGCTAAACAAAGAAATAAAAGCCATCTTCTTCATCTACTCACCGACCATGTTGATTATAATTATCATTTACCTAAAAATGATATTACTATTCATGATCAACAATTTAATGAAGAGTTTTATCCTTTGTTTCCCCCTAGAAAGAATTGGATAAAACCGGGTATAAAAACAAGATGTATAGAATCAAAAGAAAAAAATGTTATTAAACTCAGCACTACGGATAAAAATTATAAGTCATTAATTCATACAATTATTAAGTATAGAAAGAAAAACTCAAATGAGCCATTCGTGATTAAATTAAATAATTTCATTTCTGATATTCAAAATTCTATAAAAGATCCCACTTATAAATTAAGTACACCTGAAATTTATCCCCAACCGAAAAATAGGAAAAATAAATATGAATTAAAAAAGGACGAGTGTGTTACTTGTCGCCCAGTTTCATTATTTAATTTAAAAGATAAGATAATAATCAGTTTTACGAATAAATATTTAACGAGAATTCTAGATGGCTACTTCGAAACAAGTTCTCTTGCATTTAGGTCAACCGAAAAATCAGTAATCAATCATCATTCGGCGATAAAACTTATATTAAAGTACAAAGAGGCGTTTAAAGATGTTCCTTTGTGGGTTGCCGAATGTGACATGCAAAAGTTCTTTGATACGGTTGACCATAAGGTTATAAAAGGAAAATTCGCAACTTTAATTGAAAATATGTCAAAAGATTTTAATGGTCTGAATTTTGCAAATTGTTCACGTATTTTTTATGACTATTTAGATTGCTATTGTTTTAATAATAATGTCTTACCTAAGAACTCGGATGAAGCGCATTGGGTTCAGTATGATATTAAAAATGGACAATATGGTTGGGTAGAAGATTATATTAAAGAAAAAAAATTGTACGAGGATATTTCTAAAGAAAGAATTGGAATCCCACAAGGTGGGGCATTATCTGGGTTAATAGCTAATATTGTTTTAGATTCTGCGGATAAGCAAGTAAAAGATATTGATGAGAAACTTTTTTATGTCCGCTTTTGTGATGATATGGTAATAATGCATCCAAATGAAGATTTATGTAGAAAAGGTATTGATACCTATATAAATACTCTAGAAGGTTGTAAATTGGTTCCTCATTACTTTGTTGAGAAACTAAAAAAGACTAGAACAAAAAGGACAGATAAATTACCTAGGCTATCTTTTAAACCGTTTTGGGAGGGTAAATCTAAAGGACCTTATAAATGGGATAGTGTGCAAAGACATGGCTTTCCTTGGATAGGGTTTGTAGGGTATGAAATTCATTATACCGGAAGTTTGAGGGTTCGAAAAAGTTCTTTGTTGAAGGAAATAAACAAACAAAAAAAAATTGTTAGCCAGATTAAAGGAGCAATCAAAAATCAAGTAAGAGTTAGTAAGGGTACAATAACTGAATCTGCAATCAAAAAATTAATTGGAATGGCAGTTGGAAGGATTGAACTTTGGAATTATACAGAGATGAAGAGTGAAATGTGTTGGAAAAATGGATTCCAAGAGCTAAACGCGAATAAATATTCTATAAAACAAATCAAAAGATTGGATAAAAATAGAAGTAAACTTTATTATTCACTAAAAAAAGAATTGGAAATACTTTTACCTTCAAAAAATGAAACTATTCAAAATGATGATGTTACAGAAAAGAAAAACCGTCAATTTATTTCATACGATAAGCCATTTAGCTATTATTATCATGTAATTGAAAAAGATTTTTAAATACTTAAATCCCCGCTGTTCGAAGCGGAGCATAACGCTGGCCTTGCACATCTTTTTGACAGCGAAAATTGTATTGATAATCAATAACTTAAATTCGCGCTGTGGGAAGTCCCTCGACTTCGAGCGACTATGTCTGTAGTCTGCGACTACACTACAAAAATTAGCAATTAAAATATTTAAAATTCGGGCTCTCTAGTTACAAACTACAGGCATATAAATACGAAGTTTGGAAACCTCGCACAACGTTTCGGACTTCGCACAGTGTTCCATGAGCTTCGCACAGCATTGTTTTTTCGTAATTATTTTTAACATTTAAACACCTAGCTATCCACCCGCCAATCTAAATAAAACCCTATTTTTACCCTACAAAATATAAACCTCAGCTAAAATTAGCTCATATGAAAATAAGTCAACCCAAAAACAATTCTTTTATGTTTAAAAGGGCTGGCTTATGGCTCTTGCTTATTTGTTTGGCAAATGTAGCATTGGCGCAAAATTTGCCTGTTTGGCATGCAACCTTAGGCAATGCCAAAATAGCCGATTGGTTGCTTAAACCCATTGCCACAAAAGCGGAGATTTACCAAAGTGCCGATAAAAAAGACATTATACTGTACAATGGCTTGTTAAGACGCAGTTTCAGGCTTGCGCCCAATGTTGGTTGCCATGATTTTGTAAACCTGCAAAACAAGCAACAACTGATACGCTCGGTAAAGGCCGAAGCAAGGCTCAGCATCAACGGTAAGGATTACAATATAGGCGGGCTATACGGTCAGAAAGAAAACGCCTACCTGTTGCCCAACTGGTTGAATGATTTTACAGCCAATAGTCAGGATTTTAGTTTGGAAAGGTTTGAAGTAAGCCCAATAGCCCCCATCATCAACTGGAAAAGCACTGGTTGGTGGGCAAGCAATAAAAAACAAGCCACGGGCAAAACCATTACTTTTTACTACCACTCTGGCGATGGCCAATTGGCGGGCATTAGGGTAGGGGTGCATTATAGCATTTATGATGGCATCCCCCTAATAAGCAAATGGCTCACGGTTGAAAACAACAGCGCTTCTGCCATTACCATTGGTCGGGTAGTGAACGAGATTATGGGCATGGTAGAGGAGGAAAGCGCGGTAATAGGCAGTACCACCGAGATGCCCGCCCCTCGCAGCCTGTATTTGGAAAGTAACTACGCCTTTAACAATGCCATGCGCTACGACCTGAGCGACCAAACCACGCATTGGAAAGCCGATTCTACCTATACATCGCAAGTAAACTATAACTACCAAACCCCCTGCCTCTTGGAGGTTTACCCTGAAAGGGCAACCAGTTTGGATTTGCCAGCCCACGAAACATTTACCTCCATACGTACCTATGAGCTGATGATGGACAGCTACGATAGGGAAAGGCGCGGACTCACCATCCGCAAAATGTACCGTACCATTGCCCCTTGGCTCACGGCCAACCCAATTTTTATGCATCTGGTGAGCGATAATGATGTACAGGTTCGCAATGCCATTGAGCAATGCAAAGCTACCGGATATGAGGCCTTGATATTGAGTTTCGGTAGTCATTTAAACATGGAGGATACCAGCGCGGCTAATCTCAAAAAATGGGCGGATTTGGCCGCCTACGCGCATAGCAACAACATTAAACTAGGTGGGTACTCGCTGTTCAGCTCCCGCAAAATAAGCGATGAGGACGATGTAATCGACCCAAAAACCGGGAAGCCGGGCGGTGCCCTGTTTGGCAACGCGGCCTGTTATGGCAGTAAATGGGGATTGGGCTATCGCGATAGAATAAAAAAGTTTATTGCCGCCACTGGCTTTGATATTTGGGAGAATGATGGCCCTTATCCCGGCGATGTGTGCGCCTCCACCACGCATCCGGGGCATAAAAATTTGGACGATAGCCAGTGGAAGCAAATGGAGATACAAAAGGAACTATACCATTGGCTTAACCAGCGGGGTGTTTACATCAACGCGCCCGATTGGTATTTTTTGGATGGTACCAACAAAATAGGCATGGGCTACCGGGAGGTGAACTTTTCGCTTTCGCGCGAGGAGCAAATTATCCTAAACCGCCAAAATATGTACGATTGCCTTTGGAACGAAATACCGAGCATGGTATGGGGCTTTGTGCCACTCACCAAATACCAAGGCGGCGGCCCCGAAGCCATCTTAGAACCTTTGAGCGAACATTTGGACGCCTACACTGCCTTAATGATGGAGTATTATGGTGCCGGAGTGCAGGCTTGCTACCGTGGTCCGCGGTTGTACGATACCGAAGCAACCCGCCAAGCCGTAGCCGAGGTAATTAAATGGTACAAGGCGCACCGAGCCATCCTAAATTCCGACTTGATACATTTACGACGCGCCACAGGCAGCGATTGGGATGGCATACTGCATGTAAACCCCCAGCTAAAAGAAAAGGGATTGATGATGCTGTATAATCCACTAAAGCAAAAAATAACACGCGCCATTAAAGTGCCACTCTACTATACCGGTTTAAGCAACACCGCTACCTTTTTAGAACGAGGCGTTAAAAAAACAACCCTAAAACTCAACCGCGATTTTACTGCTAACCTGACCTTTACCATTAACCCGGAAAGTTATACCTGGTTTGTGGTGGAGTAGGTAGGGGATGGGTTGGGGTAAATTCGCATTGCGTTCAATGCTGCAAATCTTTTCCAAAATCCGTCTTCCCCACTTTCGTACTAAATCCTATCTTTGCCCATTATCATCTTAAACAATGAAGATATCTTATAATTGGCTAAAAGGTTTTATTCCCGCGACTATTGGTACTGATAAAGGGCCCGAAGAAATTTCGAAAATATTAACCGGCATAGGGCTGGAGGTAGAGAGCTTGGAGAAAGTGCAGGCTATTCCCGGTGGTTTGGAAGGCCTGGTAATTGGCTACGTAAAGGAATGTACCCAACACCCCAACGCTGATAGACTAAAAGTAACCAAGGTGGATGTTGGCCTGGGAGAGGACCTGCAAGTAGTTTGCGGTGCCAGCAATGTAGCCGCCGGACAAAAAGTAGTGGTAGCCACCGTAGGCACTACCGTTTATCCAACTACAGGCGAGCCATTTAAAATAAATAAATCAAAAATTAGGGGAGAAGCATCCGAAGGGATGATTTGTGCAGAGGATGAGATAGGTTTAGGCAGCAGTCACGAAGGGATTATGGTGTTGGATGCCGACGCGCAAATTGGCATACCCGCTAAAGATTATTTTAACTTGGAGGACGATTACCAATACGAAATTGGCCTCACCCCCAACCGTGCCGACGCGGCATCGCATTTGGGCACCGCGAGGGATATCGCGGCTTTTTTAAAAATAGCCGTTCAAAAACCCGATGTATCTGGCTTTAAGGTGGCCAATACCAAGAGGACCATTAAAGTAATTGTTGAGAATGAAGCGGCTTGTCCGCGTTATTCGGGGGTTACCATTTCTGGGGTGGAGGTAAAGGAATCGCCAAAATGGTTGAAAGAACGTTTGGCGGTAATAGGTGTAAGAGCCATTAACAATATAGTAGATGCTACCAATTATGTATTGCACGATTTAGGTCAGCCCCTGCATGCTTTTGATGCCGATACCATTGTGGGCGATACCGTAATTGTAAAAAACTGTCCCGAAGGCACCTTGTTTAAAACGTTGGACGATGTAGAGCGGAAACTCAGTGCCGACGATTTAATGATTTGTAATGCCGAAGCACCCATGTGCATAGCGGGGGTGTTTGGTGGCATAGGTTCGGGTGTGAGCGCGGCAACCAAAAACATATTTTTAGAAAGTGCCTGGTTCAATGCTGTAGCGGTGCGTAAAACAGCCAAGCGTCACGGACTAAAAACAGATGCCTCCTTCAGGTTTGAGCGTGGCACCGACCCGGATATGACAGTTTTTGCCTTGAAACGTGCGGCCCTGCTGATTCAGGAAATTGCGGGTGGGGAAATATCTTCCGAAATATCAGATGCTTATCCGCAGCCGGTTAAACCTTTCGAGGTTGATATTACCTATAGCAATATAGCCCGCTTGATTGGTAAAACCATCCCATCTGCCGAAATCATCGCCATTTTGCGTGCTTTGGATATTGAAATTGTAAGCGAAAGTGCCGAGGGTCTATCATTAAAAGTACCACCTTATCGGGTTGATATTTTGCGGGAGGTAGATGTGATAGAAGAAATTTTGCGTATTTACGGGTACAACAACATCGAAATTCCAACCCAAATAAGGGCATCGCTCAATACTTCCTCCCGCCCTGAGAAAGATACGGTTCAAAACGCCTTGTCGGATTTATTGACAGCCAATGGCTTTCACGAAATCATGGCTAACTCCTTAACCAAATCGGTTTATGCGGACGATTTGGATAAGGCCGTTAAGATATTAAACCCTTTAAGCAGCGATTTGGACATCATGCGTCAAAATATGTTGTTCTCGGGTTTGGAAGCCATCAACTATAACATCAACAGGCGCAGTACCGATTTAAAGTTGTACGAGTTTGGCAAGGTATACAGCCTGGAGAATGAAAAATATGTTGAAAATCAACGCCTATCTATTTTCATCACAGGCCAAACCAATGCCGAAAACTGGAACAATAAGGGAACACAAGTATCTTTCTACCATTTAAAAGCCATTGTGGATGGTATCATCGGCAAATTAAAAATAAAGGATTTGCAAGTGGACGAAAGTACCAACCCGCATTTTGCTTATGGCTTGCAATACAGTCGTGGTAATAAAGTGCTGGTAAGCTTGGGAGCAGTGGCTAACGCTTCGGCCAAAAAAGCGGATATTGCCCAGCCAGTTTTTTATGCCGATTTTAATTTCGATACCTTGCTAACAATCGCACGTAAAAACGTGATTGTTTACGAGGAAATATCCAAGTTCCCGGCGGTAAGGCGCGATTTATCCATGTTGATTGATAAATCGGTGAGCTTTAATCAGCTAAAACAAATTGCTACCAAAACCGACCGTAAGCTATTAAAAGAGGTAAACGTGTTTGATGTGTACGAAGGCGACAGGTTGCCTGCTGGCAAAAAATCGTACGCTTTGAGCTTTATTTTGCAGGATAGTGAAAATACATTGACTGATAAGGCCATAGAAGCGGTAATGCAAAAAATTATCCATAACTTAGTAAAAGAAGCCGGAGCGGAAATTAGGAAGTAGGTTTTTTTGGTTTGATATAAACCTGTTGAATTTTGTAAGGTTCGGTTTATTGAATTTTAAAACGGTTTTATTAACGCTTATATTTTTTAAGGATTGGCCTCAGTAGCGGAGCAATTAAGTAATATTCAAAAACGCGTGGAGCATCTGATTGCACTATGCAGTGCCCTGCAAGAGGAAAACGACTTGTTGAAACTGGAGAGCGATGTATTGAACGCCGCCCTCAATGCCAGCAAAAATAAGGTGAAAGAACTGGAAGAAAAGCTTAGCGTTATGATGGTTGCTAAAAGTTTTTCGCAAACAAATGAAAAAAATCTTGACATAAAGCAAAAAATTAACGAATTTGTGCAAGAAATTGATAAGTGTATTGTATTGCTAAAAAAGTAGTGCAAAAAGTGAAACGCTCAAATGGGAGAAATCTCCATAAAAATAAATATTGCAGACAGGGTTTACCCGCTAAAGGTAAACATGGAAGAGGAAGAAATAATACGTAGGGCTGCCAAACTAATTAACGACCGGATAAAGGATTATCAGGAAAATTACGCGGTTAGGGACAAGCAAGATTTGCTTTCGATGTGTGTGTTGCATTACGCAACCTCAGCATTAAAAGCAGATAAAAAGGTTTCTGTTGAGGACACGGAAATTGCTGAAAAGGTTTACGAAATTGATTATTTATTATCTAATTTTTTTGACAGGCAATAAGGTTTTTTAGCATATCGGGGCAAAAAATTTGACCGTGGTTAAATTTTAAAATTCACTTTTTAAACTATCATTTAGTTTACCTGTGAATCAGCAGTTTAGGTCGTTTGGTTGGCGATTTAACAGGTTGATAAACAAGTAAAAAGATGTTTAACAGTAAAGTGCGCTTTAAAATTTAAGCACGGTTTTTTTATATATACCAATTATTAACAACAAAAATGAACTCATATTTATATTTAATTATAGGAGTATTGCTAGGCGGTTTGCCGGGCGTGCTCATTGGAAGGTTCCTGTTAAGGAAGCTTTTTAAAGACCAGGAAGTTGCCGCTCAAAATAAAGTAAAGAAAATTTTAAAAGAGGCCGAAGTAAATGCCGAACTTTTAAAAAAGAACAAATTGCTGGAAGCCAAAGAAAAATTTTTACAAATGAAGGCCGAGCATGAGCAGGAAATCAATCAAAAAAATAACAACATCAATCAGCGTGAAAACGGCATCAAGCAAAAAGAGCAATCTTTAAATTCACGCATGGAAAACCTGAACAGGAAGGAAACGGAATTAGATACCGTTCGTAAAAACCTGGAAAGGCAAACCGAAATTGTTGTAAAAAAACAAGAAGAAGTTGATGTACTGAAAAATTCACATATCCAACAGTTGGAAACCATTGCGGGTCTATCGGCCGAGGAAGCTACCAACCAATTGGTAGACACCCTGCGCGAAGAAGCCCGTAGCAAAGCGATGGTACAAATTAAGGATATAGTTGACGAAGCCAAGCTTACAGCAACCAAGGAGGCTAAGAAAATTGTGATTCAAACCATACAGCGTACGGCAACCGAGAGCGCTATTGAAAATACTGTATCCATCTTCAATATTGATAACGATGAGATAAAGGGACGTATTATTGGTCGTGAAGGTAGGAATATCAGGGCTTTGGAAGCAGCAACCGGTATTGAAATTATTGTGGACGATACCCCTGAAGCCATTATTCTTTCAGGCTTCGATCCGGTAAGGCGCGAAATTGCCCGTTTGGCCATGCACCGCTTAGTAACCGACGGACGTATACATCCGGCCCGTATTGAAGAGGTAGTTGCCAAAACCAAAAAGCAAATTGAAGAGGAAATTGTTGAAATAGGCGAGCGCACCGTGATTGACCTTGGCATTAACGGTTTGCATCCTGAGCTAATCAGGATGGTGGGCCGTATGCGGTACCGCTCATCATACGGGCAAAATTTATTGCAACACTCGCGCGAGGTAGCTAACTTCTGCGCTACCATGGCTGCCGAATTAGGTTTGAATGTAAAACTGGCCAAGCGTGCAGGTTTACTCCACGATATTGGTAAGGTGCCTGATGATAACCCTGAATTGCCACATGCTATTTTAGGTATGCAATTGGCCGAAAAATATAAGGAACATCCTGAAGTTTGTAACGCCATTGGCGCCCACCACGATGAGGTAGAGATGACTTCTATGTTATCGCCAATTATTCAGGTTTGCGATGCCATATCGGGTGCCCGTCCGGGTGCACGTAGGGAAGTGGTAGAAAGCTATATCAAACGTTTGAAAGAACTGGAAGAACTGGCACTATCATACCCGGGTGTTGAAAAAACATTCGCTATTCAGGCCGGTCGCGAATTGCGGGTAGTGGTTGAGAGCGAAAAAATTAGTGATGCGCAATCAGAAGTGTTAGCGGCTGATATTTCAAACAGGATACAAACAGAGATGACTTATCCTGGTCAGATTAAAGTAACCGTAATAAGGGAAACCAGATCCGTATCATTTGCTAAATAGCATTCAGATATGTTGAACCGAAAATAATTTAAAAATGCAAGGGCCTGGATTTTATGATTCGGCCCTTGTTTTTTATATACATTTTTAAGCTTATGTCATCAAAAAAGCCAACAAATAAAAACCAATCAACGATGGATTTAAAGCCATTTGAAATTTTATTTGAAAAATATACCATTTCGCACCAAAATAAAACAAACCTCCTTATTAATTGCGTAGCCATCCCCGTAATGGTATTTGGTTTATTAGGATTTACCTGGGCCATACCCTTCCCGGTGTTCAGTTTTCTTGGGTCTTACATTGGTTACATAAACTGGGCTTCGCTATTAATAGCTTTTAGTATCTATTTTTATTTAAAGCTATCACCTTTGCTATCCTACATTATGCTGTTTATTGAATTTGCCTTGAGTTTTGGTGTTATACAATTAGCCGAATGGCAAAAGGCAGGCGGCCCTTATGTTGCTTTAATTTGTTTTACCTTGATTATGCTTTCATTAACCGCGCAACTTATCGGGCAAAAAATTGAAAAGAAGCCTTATTCATTCTCTAATATCGTCAAATTCCAGTATTACGGCCCTATTTGGTTGATAAGTTTGGTTTTGCGCAGATTCTCGATTAAATATTAGCAAATTTTAAGAAATGAAAGTATAATCCATATTTACAAGTTTTTACCCAATTTATCCAATATATCTTGCGGTACTTTCTCCAAATCGAGTACTAAAAAACCATCTAAGCAATCTGAAAATTTAGGGTCGATGTTAAAGCAGATTATTTTTGCATTTAACGCGATATACTGGCGAAGTAAAACCGGCACCTTCATGTTTCTTGATTCCACTTCCGATATCAGGTTGTCGAGTGTCTTTAAACTATCCTCACCAGCGATTAATAAATCGGAATCAATACTTGAAAAATCAACCTTGAATTTTTTACGAGGTTTTACAAATTGAGCCATCTCATGGTCGAAATGGTTACGGTTAATGTATTCAACAATTAATGATTTGGAGAATTTAGAAAACGAATTGCTGATACTAACTGGTCCTATTAAATATCGGTATCTAGGGTTATCAATTAAATATTTCAAAATACCTTTCCATAGCAGAAATAATGGCAATGGTTTTTGTTGATATTCTTTGCGTATCCACGAGCGGCCTAATTCAATACTCTTTTTTAATACTGGTGTAAACTGCGATTTTATCTTAAAAACACTGGCAATATAAAAGCCATTTTTACCAATACTATAAAAAATTTGGTCGCCCAAGCCAATACGATAGGCACCTACAATCATTTTCGCGTCCACATCCCAAATAAATAGGTGGTGATAATAAATATCGTATTCATCTAGGTCGGTAGCTTTGTTGGTACCCTCGCCAATTTCCCTAAATGTTATTTCCCTTAACCTTCCAATTTCGCGTATAATATTAGGTATGGTTGATGTTGGTGCAATATATACCTCATAATTTTTCTCAATCCATATTTTATAATCATCCCTTAGCGTCGCAACTTCTTTTTCTAAAATATCACTGCTCAACTCAGCAACAATTTCTTCAGGTTCTTTCTTAATCTTGAAGATATTACGCGGATTAAATATTTTGCGTTCTTCTTCCAAACCTGTTCCTAACGCATAGGTGCGAGCTCTTAAAAAATTTAAAAGTTTTGTGCTGTTTGTATATTCAGGTACTTCCTCAATATTAATTGGCTTTCCAATTCTTAGTTTTATGGTATGCCCGTTTTTATTAAAAAGTTCTGATGGTAGCTTGGCAGTGCGCAATGTTGGGTGTATTAAGCTAAGTATGTTAAACAACAAACCGTTATTACCGTGAAAATAGATGGGTACAACCGGAACTTTTGCTTTTGCTATAATTTTACCAACTACAGGATGCCACATGCGGTCGGTAACTTGGTGTTTATCCAATTTATAGGTTGATACCTCACCAGCAGGAAATATACCAATGGGTGTACCGTTAGCAAGTAACTCCAAGGTGTTTTTTAAACCACTAATGCTCGATGAATGCTCAATATTTTCAAAAGGATTCACCGCTATAAAGTAATCACTCAGGTTAGGTATTTTTTTTAATAAAAAATTGGCCATCAATTTAGCATCGGGCCTTACCATGCATAATACTTTGAGTAGTACCATGCCTTCAATACCACCATAAGGATGGTTGGCAATGGCAATAAAACCACCAGTGGTGGGTATATTTCTTAAATCTCTTTCATCAAACTCAATATTAATACCACAGCCTTCTAAAATAGCATCCACAAAATCAGGACCTTGCTTAGGTTGCGCTTGCGCGAATAATTTATTTACCTGGTTTATTTTCATTAATTCCATTAACAATGCCGCTAAGCCTGGCATTTTTAATTTATCCAATTTGGTAGCTTTGGCAAATTCTTCGGTGGTAATTACTTTCATTTTTATAAAAAATAAACCCTTGTACAGGAATTAATGTAAACTTTTTTTAATTTAACCATATTAAATTAAATATGTTAAAATACCTTAATAAATATTTTGCCATCTCAAAAAAAGAATGGAATGGTATTTTGGTACTTGTAATTTTAATTATAATGGTAATGCTTATGCCTTACGTTTATCAATTGTTTAGCAAAGATAATACAATAAACTTAAAAGATTTTAATAAGGCAATTGCACAAATTAATACAAAATCAACACTAAATTATTATGACTCAGCTAGTGTAGTTGATGTTACAAAACAAGCTAATCAAATTAATACTAGTATTAAAGCTAAACCTGGCGAAGTTATTGAGCTTAATGATGCCACCATAACAGAATTGTCAAAGATTAGAGGAATAGGTACAACTTTCGCGAATAGGATTTTTAGGTATAAAGAACGCTTGGGAGGCTTTTTTTATAAGGAGCAATTAAAGGAAGTTTACGGCATTGACTCATTAAAATATTTAGCACTAAAGGATGAAGTATCTGTCAGTTTATCTAAAGTAAAAAAAATTGATATCAACAACATATCTTTTGTTCAACTTAGGTTGTTTCCTTATTTGAGTTTTAAGCAGGCTAATGCTATTATAGAGTATAGAAGTCAGCATGGAAAATATACTACATTTAACGATTTAAAGAATATTGTAATACTTGACAGCGTAGTTTTACATAAAATTGAACCCTATTTTATTTTCAGATGATTGAGCAACAAATTAAATCAGCCGTACGTGATATTCCTGATTTCCCTAAACCGGGTATAATATTTAAAGATATTACACCAATATTAAAAGACGCGAAACTTTGCCTTAATATTGTGGATGCATTTGCTGAAAAATTGCAAGGAACAAATATAGACGCGATCGCAGGTATTGAAAGCCGGGGCTTTTTGTTTGGTCTTAGTTTAGCAAACAAATTGGGGATACCTTTTTTCCCTGTTCGTAAGGCGGGGAAACTACCTTTTTCGGTGAAGCAAAAAGCATATAAACTTGAATACGGCGAGGCCATTATTGAGTTACATACTGATGCTTTTGAACCTGGTCATAAAATACTTATACACGACGATTTATTAGCAACCGGCGGCACAGCATTAGCAACAAGCGAACTTATTAATGAAATGGGAGGTATGGTTTCAGGTTTTTCTTTTGTAATCGGCTTGAGTTTTTTAAATGGGAAACAGAAGTTAACATCAATAAGCCAAAATTTAGTTGTATTAGCAGAATATTAATGATAAGGATAGTAAATTTGAATTAGGTTAAGTTGAATAGTTTAATAAAGCAAAAAGACCGAAAACTTACTTTTCGGTCTTTTTGCTTTATTAGTTTAATATAAAATGCTAAGGGTGATATTGTAAATTTATTCCAAATTGTAATGTACAGATGTTTAGACAGCTATAAAAAGTAGTAGATTAAAATTTTAATAATGTAAAAACTAAAAACTAAGCGTCTAAATTATTTAGATTTTTGCACATCGTTAGTTACACCGGTAAAGGCAATAATATAAATTGCTTTTTTACTTACAGTACCCAAAATAGGCTGACCAATGCCGTAAAGTAAATTTTCAGCAGGTTGCAAATTAATAGTAAATTTAGTGTTTGTAGCATTCATTATAGTGAATGTACCAATAACCTGACCTTTTGCATCTTTCTCAATTGTAAAACCAATAGGATCAAATTTATCATATCTAAATGGTTGAAAAACAGGGTTTGTTAAAACAGCACGGTTTGGACCAGTGTTTATTGCCATTGTACGATCGCTCGCATATAGGCTTAAGGGGTCAGCTCCTTTATAAATCCATGGGGCGGAACTGCCAGGACAGCTTAATTGCTTATCTTTTAATTCAGAAAGTGTGCCTGTTATATAGGTTACAACACCATTATCCTGGTTCGATGAAATAACAACTTGGATAAGTTTACCAGGTACAGCTTTCGATAACGCTTCTGTAAACGACATAGATTGTCCTTTAACGTCCTTAGTTAAAAATAACCCTGTAACAACAAAAACTACCAGTAGCGTCTTTTTAAAATTAAGTTTCATTTTAGTAATGTGGTTTTTTTTAGTTTGATATTATTAATTAAACACCTCTAATAATACACTCTCAAATATCAGAATTTAAAGTAAATAAAAAAAATTATATTGTAACAATATAGTTGCAAAGCGAACAAAAAGATAATTAACGTTTTAAATTTTGTCGAATGTACATAAATATTTTATTAATTTTAATTTTTTATACTTTACGGTTTTGTGTTTAAATAACAATTGTTCCCTGTATGTTTTTTTAATTTTTTAAAAGTTTAAAAGTACATAAAAAAATGAAAGAAACCAGATATTGTTGAAAAAAAAGTATATTTATATAAGGGCTAAATTGTTTTGTATATTTTGTTGATAAATATATTTTAATATAAAACAATTATAACTATATCATTTTTATCCGACAAGTTTAATATGGCTCTAATTTTTTAAAGTCAATACCTTTTTAAAACTTTTTAAATTAATTACACTTAACATCAACATTTAAAGCACTTGCTCTTCAAATCAAGATTATATTTTCCCTCTGATTTTTTAATTCGATTAAATGATTATATGGAAAATAAGCCCATCCAATTATAATGAACTATAATTTGCGTCACAGTAATTTATAATTCTTATTATTTTACCTTTTTCTTTAAATATCCGTAATTATTTTCTACCTTTGACGTCCCTGAAAGGAGGTATATTAAGATTATGATTATTATCAACGTAAAAGACGGCGAATCATTAGACAAGGCTTTGAAGCGCTTTAAAAAGAAATTTGAAAAAACGGGAGTTTTAAGAGAGCTACGCAGTCGCCAAGCATTCGAAAAAAAATCTGTTACCCGCCGCCATGTTGTAAAACATGCCATCTACAAACAAAATATGAACCTCGAAGCTACAGTTTAATTATACTCTAGTCTTTCGTGTTCATTCATCATAAAAACTGCTTATTTATAGTTTCTTAACTATATGTAAGCAGTTTGTTTTTTAGTAGCCTTCCCCCAAATTTACGCTAAACCCGGTATATTGCTAAATCTATAGCTAACAATATCTTAGCTATAAGGTTACTGTTTTACAATTAATATTGATTATAAATTGCAACAAAAAGCCAAAAAAATCTAGTAATTTACTTTGATATTATAAAACAATTCGTAACTTTCTGTTATTGATTGAGCATATGCAAGTAGATAGGTTTATAAGGTATATTAAATTTGAAAAACGATATTCCAAACATACCGTTTTAGCCTATGAATCGGATCTGTATCAGTTTATTGAGTTTTTAAACAATCCCGAAAAGCAAGTTCCGGTACCTGCAATTACCATTTCCCATCCATCACAAGTTAATCATTTTCACATTCGAAACTGGATGGTTAATTTGATGGATCAGAACATTATACCTCGCTCCATTAATCGTAAAATCGCTACCCTGCGCAAATATTTTAAGTTTTTAGTGCAAGAGGGCGAAATTACCATAAACCCAACCGCTAAAATAAATACACCTAAAATTCCAAAAAATTTACCGGTCATTGTTGAAGATACCCGTTTAACCCAAATGCTGGATGAAAATGAAGTATTCGGAAATGATTTTAGTGGCGTACGTGATAAATTAATTATTGAAATGCTTTTTGGCACAGGAATGAGGCTTTCCGAGCTGCTGGGTGTAAAGGAGACTGATATTAATATTTATGAAGGAACGGTAAAGGTTTTAGGTAAGCGTAATAAAGAACGCATCATACCTATAAATAATGAACTAAAATTGTTACTTTCGGAATTTTTGGAATTAAAGAAAAATCAACAATTTTACAACAATTCCTTAACATTAATCGTTACAAATAAGGGTACCGAGGCATACCCTAAATTAATATACAATACGGTGCACAGATACCTCTCCTACATATCAACTCAAGACAAAAAAAGTCCGCACGTGCTACGCCATACTTTTGCCACAAGTTTATTAAATAACGGAGCCGATTTAAATGCCATTAAAGAGCTTTTGGGGCACGCCAACCTTAGTGCCACCCAAATATATACACACAATTCAGTCGAAAGGTTAAAATCTATTTACAAACAAGCCCATCCAAAGGCTTAATTAAAAGGAGGAATTATGAAAATTACAGTGCAATCTATTCGTTTTAATGCCGACAAAAAATTATTGGATTTTATTCAGAAAAAAGTTGATAAGCTCGATACTTTTTTCGATCATATAATTAACGGTGAAGTTTATTTGAAATTGGAAAACGTTGAGGATGAGGCTAACAAAATAACGGAAATTAAACTCATGCTTCCCGGGCACTTAATTTTTGCTAAAGAGCAGTGTAAAACATTTGAAGAGGCTACAGATTTAGCAGTTGAAAGCTTAAGGAAACAAATTGATAAATATAAACAAAAGAAAAATATAGCTGCTGAAACAATTAAAAAAGCCAATTTATTGGCTTAATTGGGTAAATATTAAGCTATTAATATTCAAAAAAAGCAAGAAAATCGGGAGGCATCATGCCTCCCGATTTTTTTTGTAAATAAATTTTGTTCAGGATAATAATTGTGTAAATTTGCAATCCCTTTTGGAGAGCTACATTAATGCGCTAATCAATTTAAAAAGGGTGGTTCTTTAAAAATTTATAACAGGCCAATTGACCAACATACTTATTTTAAACACTTTCGGTTTTAATAAGTTACATGAACGGAAAAATTAAGCCTCCTTAGCTCAGCTGGTAGAGCGACTGACTTGTAATCAGTAGGTCATTGGTTCGATCCCGATAGGAGGCTCAGATATTTGTTGAATTATTGAATTATTGAATGCTTGAATTAAATCAAAATTCAATAAATCCTTAAATCAATAATTTATCTATAAGGGGGGATACCAGAGCGGTCAAATGGGACGGACTGTAAATCCGTTGCTTCGGCTACGAAGGTTCGAATCCTTCTCCCCCCACAAATTGATTGTTGATTTGTTGATTTATTGAATCTTTGATTCAGAAAGTCAATAAATCACCAAATCAATAATTAACAAGCGGAAGTAGCTCAGTTGGTAGAGCGATAGCCTTCCAAGCTATAGGTCGCGAGTTCGAACCTCGTCTTCCGCTCAATAGTATGTCGGATTTCGAAATTTCGACCCATTAGCTATAGGGTACGGACTTAAACGAATGATGGCAAGGTAAAGGATAAATGAGTTGATGTTTTATGCAATCAACTATATCCGAAGCCTAAAATCAAAGGAATAAGCCGACGTAGCTCAGGGGTAGAGCACTTCCTTGGTAAGGAAGAGGTCATGGGTTCAAATCCCATTGTTGGCTCAAATTATTATAGAATAAAGATTTTTTAAATTTTAAATTAACCTACAAATAATTAAATATAAATCATGGCAAAAGAAAAGTTTGACCGCAGTAAACCGCACTTAAACATCGGTACAATCGGTCACGTTGACCACGGAAAAACAACCCTTACAGCGGCAATTACAAAAGTATTAGCTGATAAAGGTTTCTCAGAAGCTCGTTCATTCGATTCAATCGACTCGGCACCTGAGGAAAAAGAGCGTGGTATTACTATTAATACAGCTCACGTAGAATATTCTACTTCTTCACGTCACTATGCGCACGTTGATTGCCCTGGTCACGCGGATTATGTAAAAAACATGGTTACTGGTGCGGCCCAAATGGACGGTGCAATCATTGTGGTTGCAGCTACAGACGGTCCGATGCCTCAAACTCGTGAACACATCCTGCTTGCTCGTCAGGTTGGTGTACCTTCATTGGTAGTGTTCATGAATAAAGTTGACATGGTGGACGATCCGGAATTATTAGAATTAGTTGAAATGGAAATCCGTGAATTATTATCATTCTACGAATATCCAGGTGATGACATTCCGGTAATCCAAGGTTCAGCATTAGGTGGTTTGAACGGTGATCCAAAATGGGTTGAAAAAATTATGGAATTAATGGATGCTGTTGATTCACACATTCCAATTCCTCCACGTTTAACAGATCTTCCTTTCTTAATGCCTGTTGAAGACGTTTTCTCAATTACTGGTCGTGGTACTGTTGCTACCGGTCGTATTGAGCGTGGTGTTATCAACTCTGGCGAGCCTGTAGATATATTAGGTATGGGTGCCGAAAACTTAAAATCAACCGTTACTGGTGTTGAGATGTTCCGCAAGATTCTTGATAGGGGCGAAGCTGGTGACAACGTAGGTTTATTGTTACGTGGTATTGAAAAAACTGATATCCGTCGTGGTATGGTTATTTGCAAACCAGGTTCAGTAACTCCACACACTGATTTTAAAGCCGAAGTTTACGTATTGTCAAAAGCAGAAGGTGGTCGTCACACACCATTCTTCAACAAATACCGTCCGCAATTCTATTTCCGTACAACAGACGTTACAGGTGAAATCACCTTAGCTGAAGGTGTAGAAATGGTGATGCCTGGTGATAACGTTACCATCACTGTAAAGTTGATCAACGCTATCGCGATGGAAAAAGGCTTACGTTTCGCTATCCGCGAGGGTGGTAGAACAGTAGGTGCCGGTCAGGTAACTGAAATATTAAAATAATCCCCTTAACCTTGCGCTATGCAAGGTAAAAAGATGGGTTAATTTATTGCAAAGTACTTAGTCAAATTCGACTAAGTACTTTGTTAATATTACACAAGGCGTATTAAATATTTGAATTTATAAAGCCTTTTAATTAAATACGGGAATAGTTCAATGGTAGAATAGAGGTCTCCAAAACCTTTGATCAGGGTTCGAATCCTTGTTCCCGTGCACAAGGTTATAAAGTAAGCAGATGGATAAAGTTAGTGAATACATTAAAGAGTCTTATATAGAGTTGACCGAGAAGGTAACCTGGCCAACTTGGAGGGAATTATATAACAGTGCCATTTTAGTTATAATTGCAGCATTTATTATAGCCTTTTTAGTATTGGTAATGGACCAAGTTATTGGTTTAGCGCTAAAACAATTTTATAATTCACTAAGCTAATTTTATTTACGAGATGAGTGATGAATTAAAATGGTACGTTGTTAGGGCTATAAGCGGTAAAGAAAAAAAGGTAAAGCAATATATTGAGGCCGAAGTAAATCGTTTAGGTATATCGCATTTGGTTCCGCAGGTATTGATACCTATTGAAAAGTATTACCAAATGCGCGATGGTAAAAAAATTGCCAAAGAACGCAATATATTGCCAGGCTACGTACTTATTGAAGTTGCGTTGGATGCCGAGATTGAACATATTATAAAAAATATAAACAGCGTAATTGGCTTTTTAGGCGATAAAGCTGGTAATGCCAATCCGTTAAGGCAATCGGAGGTGAACCGTATTTTGGGCAAGGTTGATGAAATGACCGCTCAGGGTGAAACCATGAATGTTCCTTATTATGTTGGCGAAGGAGTAAAGGTGATGGATGGCCCGTTCAATGGCTTTAGTGGCGTAATTGAAGAGGTGAACGAAGAAAAGAAAAAATTAAAAGTAATGGTAAAGATTTTCGGGCGTCGTACACCGCTTGAATTGAATTACATGCAAGTAGAGAAGGAGTAATTTGGTGAGTAGTGAATGGTGAGTAGTAAATCAAGTTGCTCATCATCCGTAATAAACCAAATATAAATAATAGAGTAGGTGTTATTGGAATTGGAGCTAACCACTCACTATTCACAACTCACCACTCACTCAAAAGGTCTTAAATGTTACATAGCTTCCACTTACTAACATTGAGTTATAATTTAAACAGATAAAGATGGCAAAAGAAGTCGGTGCGATGGTGAAACTACAGGTAAAGGGTGGCGCTGCAAATCCATCACCTCCAATTGGCCCAGCATTGGGTGCAAAAGGTGTGAATATAATGGAATTTTGCAAGCAATTCAATGCTCGTACCCAGGATAAAGCTGGGAAAGTATTACCGGTAGTAATTACTGTATACGTCGATAAGTCATTTGATTTTATCATTAAAACCCCTCCGGTAGCAATCCAGTTAATGGAAGTTACAGGTTTAAAAAGTGGTTCGGCAGAGCCTAACCGTAAAAAGGTAGCCAGTGTAAACTGGAGCCAGGTTGAGACAATTGCCAAAGATAAAATGACTGACCTGAACGCGTTTACAGTTGAATCAGCCATGAAAATGGTGGCAGGAACTGCCCGCAGTATGGGAATTACCGTTACCGGTACAGCTCCCTGGAATTAAAAATTAATTTCGGATTTCGGATTTTCAATTTCTGATTGAAATTGAAGAAAAGAGTTCGATGAGTAAAGTTTTGAATCAGGATTAAGATTAGGACAAAAAAATCCGACATCCAATATCCGAAGTTCGAAATAAAAAATTAAATCAGTTAAAAGACAGTGGCTAGATTAACAAAAAATCAAAAAGTGGCACTCTCCAAAATTGAGGTAAACAAAGCCTACTCATTACATGATGCTTCGGCCTTGGTAAAGGAAATTTCCTTAACCAAATTTGATTCATCAGTTGATATTGATGTACGTTTAGGTGTCGATCCGCGTAAAGCCAATCAAATGGTACGTGGTATTGCAACCTTACCTCATGGAACCGGTAAAACTGTACGCGTGTTGGTGCTTTGTACGCCTGATAAGGAACAAGAAGCAAAAGACGCGGGTGCGGATTACGTAGGTTTGGATGATTATATTGCCAAAATTGAAGGTGGATGGACTGATGTTGATATTATCATTACTATGCCTAGTGTAATGGCTAAAGTTGGTAGGTTGGGTCGTATACTCGGTCCGCGTAACTTAATGCCTAACCCTAAATCCGGAACAGTAACTACCGAAGTTGGTAAAGCTGTGAAAGAGGTAAAAGGTGGTAAAATTGACTTTAAGGTTGATAAAACCGGTATTATCCATACCTCAATAGGAAAAGCGTCTTTCCCTGCTGAACAAATTTATGAAAACGCTTTGGAGGTGTTACAAACACTTTCAAAACTAAAGCCTTCAGCAGCTAAAGGAACATATTTTAAGAGCATACACCTTTCTTCAACTATGTCGCCAGGAATTGAAATTGAAACTAAAACAGTAGCGGGGATCTAAATCATGAATAAAGAAGAAAAACACGAACTTGTTCTTGCCCTTACTGAAAAAATGAAGGAATATGGTAATTTCTATATTACCGATACTTCAAATTTAACAGTTGCAAAAGTAAATGACATCCGTCGTAAATGTTTCGAGAGTGATATCACCATGCAAGTTGCAAAAAATAGCCTTATAAAAAAGGCGATGGAAGCAACCGGTGGCGGCGATTTCTCGGCAGTGTACGATGTGCTTAAAGGATCATCATCAATTCTTTTCTCAAAATCAAGTACTGCTCCGGCAAAATTGATTAAGCAGTTAAGGAAAAAAGGTGAAAAACCAATTCTGAAAGCAGCATACATTGACGCTTCAATATTTATTGGCGATAAGCAGTTGGATACTTTGATCAACTTAAAATCAAAAGAACAACTGATAGGCGAAGTTATTGGCTTATTGCAATCACCAGCTAAGAATGTACTATCAGCCTTACAATCAGGCGGTACTACCATTGCAGGACTTGTAAAAACATTACAGGAAAGAGGTTAACGAACACCTTAAAGTTCGATATTAAAAAACAAAAGTATTACAAAGTAAAAATTTAAAATAAAAATGGCGGATTTAAAAGCGTTTGCTGAACAGTTGGTAAACTTAACAGTAAAAGAAGTAAACGAATTAGCTCAGATATTAAAAGATGAGTATGGTATTGAACCAGCAGCTGCGGCTGTTGCGGTTGCAGCTCCAGCAGCAGCTGGTGGCGATGACGCTCCTGCAGCGGAAGCTGTACAAACAGCATTCGACGTAATCCTTAAGGAAGCTGGCGGTGCTAAATTAGCAGTTGTTAAATTGGTAAAAGACCTAACTGGCTTAGGTTTGAAAGAAGCTAAAGATTTAGTTGACGGTGCACCTAAAGAAGTGAAAACTGGTATCACTAAAGAAGAAGCTGAATCAATCAAAAAACAGCTTACAGAAGCCGGAGCGATTGTTGAAGTTAAATAATTCAGCTCATACAATTTGACATCAGACTCCGTCCATTTTTTGGACGGGGTCTATTGTCGTTTATATAATTTAGATTAAAAATTCTAGTTATATCCCACAAGATGGGAGATTGGAAAAAGGATTTGAAACCGTTTTCCTTGGTCTAAAAGGCCTGCTATTATTTTTAACCTCGCATCTATCAAGTTTATTAATAAACTAAAATTTAATCCCTTGGCAAACAAAAATAATCAAAGAGTAAATTTTGCAACCAGCAGAAAGGTATTGGAATATCCTGACTTTCTGGATGTTCAGTTGCAATCTTTCCAGGAATTTTTTCAATTGGAAACTACCTCAGACAATCGTCATAAAGAAGGATTGTTTAAAGTGTTTGCTGAAAACTTTCCTATCTCAGATTCAAGAAACATTTTCGTATTGGAATTTCTTGATTACTTTATTGATCCGCCACGTTATGATATACAGGAATGTATAGAGCGCGGGTTAACCTACAGTGTACCCTTAAAAGCCAAGCTTCGTCTCTCATGTAATGATGAAGAGCACGAGGATTTTGAAACTATTGTACAGGACGTTTATTTAGGTACCATACCTTATATGACGCCTAAAGGTACCTTTGTGATAAATGGTGCCGAGCGTGTAATTGTTAGCCAGTTGCACCGTTCGCCTGGTGTGTTTTTTGGACAAAGCCGCCATACCAACGGAACCAAACTGTATTCTGCCCGTGTAATCCCTTTCAAGGGTTCATGGATTGAATTCGCGACCGACGTTAACAATGTAATGTACGCTTACATTGACCGTAAAAAGAAATTCCCGGTAACCACCCTGCTTCGTGCCATTGGTTATGATTCTGATAAAGACATATTGGAATTATTTGAACTGGCCGATGAGGTAAAAGTTAGTAAATCTGGTTTAAAGAAATACATTGGCCGCAAGCTTGCTGCCAGGGTTCTTAAAAAATGGGTGGAAGACTTTGTGGATGAAGATACCGGCGAAGTTGTTTCAATTGACCGTAACGAAATTATCCTGGAACGTGAAACCGTATTGGAAGATGATCATATTGATATGATTATTGATGCTGGTGTAAAAACCATCATCCTGAATAAGGAAGACGCCTCTACCAGTGGTGATTACACTATTATATACAATACCCTACAAAAAGATACATCAAACTCAGAAAAAGAAGCGGTTGAGCATATCTATCGCCAATTGCGTAACGCTGAACCACCTGATGAGGAAACTGCAAGGGGTATCATCGACCGTTTATTCTTCTCGGATAAAAGGTATGATTTGGGCGATGTGGGCCGCTACCGGATCAACCGTAAATTGAAATTAAGTACTTCTGACGAGACCAAGGTTTTAACAAAGCAAGACATCATTGCCATTGTTAAATACTTGATAAAACTGATCAATTCAAAAGCCGAGGTGGATGATATTGACCACTTATCAAACCGTAGGGTTCGTACAGTAGGCGAGCAGTTATATGCGCAGTTTGGCGTAGGTTTAGCCCGTATGGCGCGTACCATTCGTGAGCGTATGAACATTCGTGATAACGAGGTGTTCACACCAACCGACTTGATTAACGCACGGACTCTTTCATCTGTGATCAACTCGTTCTTCGGAACCAATCAGTTATCACAGTTTATGGACCAAACCAACCCATTGGCCGAAATTACACACAAACGCCGTTTATCGGCGCTTGGCCCGGGTGGTCTGTCTCGTGAGCGTGCAGGTTTTGAGGTTCGTGACGTACACTATACACACTATGGTCGTTTATGTACCATCGAAACACCGGAAGGTCCAAACATTGGTTTGATATCTTCACTTTGTGTACATGCTAAAATAAATAACCTTGGCTTTATCGAAACACCGTACAAGCGTGTGGTTGATGGTAAAGTACAAGTAAACGAAGATGTAATTTACCTATCGGCAGAAGATGAAGATGGTAAAACCATTGGTCAGGCAAACGCGCATTATGACGATAAGGGAGTATTTGCTACCCCTAAAGTAAAAGCACGTTTTGAAGGCGACTTCCCGATTATTGAGCCGGCAAGGCTTGATTTGATGGATATCGCTCCAAACCAAATTACCTCTATCGCCGCTTCATTAATTCCATTCTTGGAGCATGATGATGCTAACCGTGCCTTGATGGGTTCAAACATGCAACGCCAAGCGGTTCCATTATTACGTCCGGAAGCTCCTATTGTTGGTACAGGTTTGGAAGGCCGTGTCGCGAAGGATTCACGTACGTTAATAAATGCGGAAGGTGATGGTGTTGTTGAATATGTTGACGCGAATGAAATTCGTATTAAATACGACCGTAACGAACTAGATCGTTTGGTTTCGTTTGAAGGTGATACCAAGAGCTACCGCTTAACTAAATTCAAGAAAACCAACCAAAGTACCACAATGAACTTAAAGCCAATTGTTAAAAAAGGCGAAAGGGTTGAAAAAGGACAAGTACTTTGCGAAGGCTATGCCACCCAAAATGGTGAACTGGCCTTAGGTCGTAACCTGAAAGTGGCGTTCATGCCTTGGCAAGGATATAACTTTGAGGATGCGATTGTAATTTCGGAACGCGTGGTTTCTCAGGATATATTTACCTCCTTACACGTTGAAGAATTTGAACTGGAAGTAAGGGATACCAAACGTGGTGAAGAAGAATTGACACCAGATATTCCAAACGTATCAGAAGAAGCAACCAAAGATTTGGACGAAGACGGTATTATCCGTGTAGGTGCCGAAGTAAAAGAAGGCGATATTTTGATTGGTAAGATTACCCCTAAAGGTGAATCGGACCCATCACCGGAAGAAAAACTATTACGTGCCATTTTTGGTGACAAAGCCGGCGACGTAAAAGATGCTTCTTTAAAAACGCCTCCTTCAATTGCCGGGGTAGTTATTGATACCAAATTGTTCTCTCGCGCTAAGAAAACTTCGAAAGCGGAAGAAAAGGCACAATTGGAAAAACTGGACCACAAACACGATAAAGCGGTTAAAGAACTTAAAAATACTTTAATTGAAAAACTTTTCGAGATTGTGAATGGTAAAACATCACAAGGTGTGTTCAATGTTTATAAGGAGCTATTAGTACCCAAGGGTGTTAAATTTACCCAAAAGATATTGGTTGACCTTAATTTTGAAAACATTAACCCAACCAAATGGACCACAGATGACGATAAAAACGAGCAGATAAAGCTATTACTCCACAACTTCAATATCAAATTGAATGAGGAGTTAGGTGCATATCGTCGTGATAAATTTGCCATCAGCGTGGGTGATGAGCTACCTTCAGGTATCGTACAAATGGCTAAAGTTTATATCGCTAAAAAGCGTAAGCTTAAAGTGGGTGATAAAATGGCAGGCCGTCACGGAAACAAAGGTATTGTTGCACGTATTGTACGTGACGAAGACATGCCTTTCTTGGAAGACGGAACACCAGTTGATATTGTATTGAACCCGCTGGGCGTACCTTCGCGTATGAACCTTGGGCAGATATATGAAACCATTTTAGGTTGGGCAGGTAAAGAGCTGGGTATTAAATTTGCTACTCCAATATTTGATGGTGCGAGCCATGAAGAAGTGGAAGAGTGGATTAAGAAAGCCAATTTACCAGAATCAGGTCGTACCTATTTGTACAATGGTTTAACCGGCGATCGTTTCGATCAGCAAACAACCGTAGGTATTATTTACATGCTGAAATTAGGCCACATGGTTGACGATAAGATGCACGCGCGTTCTATCGGGCCATACTCATTAATTACACAACAACCATTGGGTGGTAAAGCACAATTTGGTGGTCAGCGTTTTGGTGAGATGGAGGTTTGGGCATTAGAGGCATTTGGTGCTTCCAATATCCTGCAAGAAATTTTAACTGTAAAATCCGACGATGTGATTGGTCGTGCCAAAACATACGAGGCTATTGTTAAAGGTGAAAATCTACCTACCCCATCAGTTCCAGAATCATTCAACGTATTGGTTCATGAATTAAGAGGCTTAGGTTTGGATATTACGCTAGAATAATTATTGAATCATTGAGGGATTGACTTATTGAATATTTCTTTCCCTCAATAAATTAATTCAATAAATCAATAATTCAGTCCTTCAATAATTAAAAATCAAGGAGAAATGTCTTACAAAAAGGATAATAAAATAAAAAGTAATTTCACCACCATTACCATCAGTTTAGCTTCACCCGAATCTATCCTGGAGCGTTCAAGTGGCGAAGTTTTAAAACCTGAAACCATTAACTACCGTACTTATAAGCCGGAACGTGATGGTTTGTTCTGCGAGCGTATTTTTGGTCCGGTAAAAGATTATGAATGCCATTGCGGTAAATACAAGCGTATCCGTTATAAGGGTATTGTTTGCGACCGTTGCGGTGTGGAAGTAACCGAGAAAAAAGTACGTCGTGAGCGTATGGGGCACATCAATTTGGTGGTTCCTGTGGCGCATATCTGGTATTTCCGTTCGTTACCAAATAAAATTGGCTATTTATTGGGTCTACCTACCAAAAGGTTAGACTTGATTATTTACTACGAACGCTATGTAGTAATACAAGCAGGTATTAAAGAAGCCGACGGTATTAATAAAATGGATTTCTTGACAGAAGAAGAATACCTGGATGTATTAGATACCCTTCCGAAAGAAAACCAATACCTTGATGATAAGGACCCGCAGAAGTTTGTAGCCAAAATGGGTGCCGAAGCATTAGAAGAATTGTTAAAACGCCTTGACTTGGATGAGTTATCATTCAGCCTTCGTCACCAAGCGGCTAATGAAACTTCACAACAACGTAAAAACGAAGCTTTAAAGCGTTTGCAAGTTGTAGAAGCTTTCCGCGATGCTAAATCAAGGATTGAAAATAACCCTGAGTGGATGATTGTTAAAATTGTTCCGGTTATACCTCCTGAACTGCGTCCATTAGTTCCGTTGGAAGGTGGCCGTTTCGCTACTTCCGATTTGAACGACTTATACCGTAGGGTAATTATCCGTAACAACCGTTTAAAAAGGTTGATTGAAATAAAAGCCCCAGAAGTTATTTTACGTAACGAAAAAAGGATGTTGCAGGAAGCTGTCGACTCCCTATTCGATAACTCACGTAAGGTAAACGCGGTAAAAACTGAAGGCAACCGTGCCTTGAAATCACTTTCAGATATTTTGAAAGGTAAGCAAGGTCGTTTCCGTCAAAACTTATTGGGTAAACGTGTTGATTATTCGGCCCGTTCGGTAATTGTTGTAGGTCCTAACCTAAAACTACACGAATGCGGTTTACCAAAAGACATGGCTGCCGAATTGTTTAAACCATTTATCATCCGCAAAATGATTGAGCGTGGTGTGGTTAAAACTGTAAAATCGGCCAAAAAGATAGTTGACCGTAAAGACCCATTGGTATGGGATATTTTGGAAAACGTATTGAAAGGTCACCCTGTATTGCTAAACCGTGCGCCAACATTGCACCGTTTAGGTATCCAGGCTTTCCAACCAAAATTGGTGGAAGGTAAGGCTATTCAGTTACACCCTTTAACTTGTACCGCCTTCAACGCGGATTTTGACGGTGACCAGATGGCTGTTCACGTACCACTAGGTAACGCGGCAATTTTGGAAGCCCAAATTTTGATGCTTGCATCGCACAACATCTTAAACCCTGCCAACGGAACACCTATTACCGTTCCCTCTCAGGACATGGTGCTTGGTTTGTACTACATAACCAAAGGCCGTAAAACAGATGCTGAACGTGTTGTAAAAGGCGAAGGCTTGACTTTCTATTCATCCGAAGAAGTTATTATAGCTTACAACGAGAAAAAAATTGATTTGCATGCCTTTATTAAAGTAAAAGCCTCGATAAAAGACAGAGACGGTGTAATTCGCTCGCAAATAATTGATACTACCGTTGGTCGTGTATTGTTTAACCAACACGTTCCGGTTGAAGTAGGTTATATCAACGAATTATTAACCAAAAAATCATTGCGCGATATCATTGGTCAGGTAGTGAAAATTACCGGTATGGCACGTGCGGCGCAGTTTTTGGATGATATTAAAGAATTAGGTTTCAAAATGGCATTCCAAGGTGGTTTGTCGTTCAACCTAAAAGATATCAACATCCCTGCCGAAAAAGTAACCCTTATTGAAACAGCTTCGAAACAAGTTGAGGATGTAATGGCCAACTATAACATGGGCTTTATTACCAATAATGAGCGTTATAACCAAATTATCGATATCTGGACTCGTATCAACAACCGCTTAACCGCGAATGTGATGGAAATCCTATCTACCGATAACCAAGGTTTCAACTCGGTATACATGATGCTCGACTCAGGCGCGCGTGGTTCGAAAGAGCAAATCCGTCAGCTTGCAGGTATGCGTGGTTTGATGGCTAAGCCGCAAAAATCAGGTTCAGGTGGTGAGATTATTGAAAACCCGATCCTTTCAAACTTTAAAGAAGGTTTGTCGGTATTGGAGTACTTCATATCAACCCACGGTGCTCGTAAAGGTTTGGCGGATACGGCTTTGAAAACCGCGGATGCTGGTTACCTAACCCGTCGTTTACATGATGTGGCACAGGATATGATTGTTGGCATGGTTGATTGCGGTACCTTAAGAGGTATCTATACAACTGCCTTAAAAGACAACGAGGATATTGTTGAACCATTATATGACAGGATATTAGGTCGTACCTCATTACATGATGTACACGACCCAATTACCAACCAATTATTGGTTTCAGCTGGTCAGGATATTACTGAGGAAATTGCCAAAACTATTGAAAACTCACCTTTAGAAGGTATTGAAATACGTTCGGTATTAACTTGCGAAAGTAAGAGAGGTGTTTGCGCCTTATGCTACGGCCGTAACCTTGCAAGCGGTAAACGCGTGCAAAAAGGCGAGGCTGTTGGTGTAATCGCAGCACAATCAATCGGTGAGCCGGGAACACAGTTAACCTTACGTACCTTCCACGTGGGTGGTACCGCATCTAACATTGCAGCGGAATCGCAAATCAATGCCAGGTTTGAAGGTAAAATTGAGTTCGAAAACGTTCGTACGGTTGAGTACAAAACAGAAGAAGGCATGGTAGAAGTGGTGTTGGGTCGTTCAGGCGAATTCCGCATCGTGGAGCCAAATACCAATAAAATTATTGTAACCAACAATATTCCTTACGGTGCTTATTTATATGTGAAGGACGGAAGTAAAATTGCCAAAGGCGACCGTATTTGTTCATGGGATCCATACAACGCGGTAATTATTTCTGAATTTGCAGGGGTTGCCAAGTTCGAGGCTGTATTGGAAGGTATTACTTTCCGTGAAGAGTCTGACGAGCAAACTGGTCACCGTGAAAAAGTAATTATTGATACCAGAGATAAAACCAAAAACCCGGTTATTCAAGTAGCCGATTCAAAAGGTAATATCATAAAAGGTTATAACATTCCGGTAGGCGCGCACATCGCGGTTGACGAAGGCGAAAAACTACAAACCGGACAGGTGATAGCTAAAATACCACGTTCAACAGGTAAAACAAGGGATATTACAGGTGGTTTACCACGTGTAACCGAATTGTTCGAAGCGCGTAACCCATCAAACCCGGCGGTAGTAACCGAGATTGACGGTGTGGTAACTTTAGGTGGTATCAAGCGTGGTAACCGCGAAATCACCATCGAATCAAAAGATGGTCAGGTTAAGAAATACTTGGTGCCATTGTCAAAACACATCTTGGTACAAGATAACGACTTTGTGAAGGCAGGTATGCCATTGTCTGATGGTTCCATTTCTCCGGCTGATATCCTTGCTATTAAAGGCCCTGCGGCGGTACAAGAGTACTTGGTGAATGGTATACAAGAAGTTTACCGTTTACAAGGTGTGAAAATTAACGACAAGCACTTTGAGGTAATTGTACACCAAATGATGCAAAAAGTTGCGATTGAGGATGCCGGCGATACCAGGTTCCTTGAAAGGGAAGCGATTGACAGTTGGGACTTCATGGTAGAAAACGATGAGATATTTGATAAGAAGGTAGTAGTGGATCCGGGAGATTCAACTACACTAAAATCTGGTCAAATCGTATCATTGAGAAAACTACGCGACGAAAACTCGATTTTAAAACGTAAAGATTTGAAATTGGTGGAAGTAAGGGACGCGATTCCCGCTACTTCTAGTCCGATGTTGCAAGGTATTACCAGGGCATCATTAGGTACAAAATCATTTATCTCAGCGGCCTCCTTCCAGGAAACAACCAAAGTACTGAATGAAGCAGCCATTGCAGGTAAAAAAGATTTCATGTTAGGTTTGAAAGAAAACGTGATTGTTGGTCACTTGATACCTTCGGGTACAGGATTACGCGAATATGAAAATATCCGTGTAGGCTCACAAGAAGAATTCGATCGCCTGATGGCATCAAAAGCAGAAGAAATAGATGCTTAATTGATATCCATATTGATACAAACAAAGCCTTTCTGAAAATGAAAGGCTTTGTTATTTTAGTGCGATTTTTTTTGGTTTTGAATTGTTGGCAAAGCTCTAAAAACTGTAATCCCAAAAATGATGGAACCATTTAACTTAAAGGATGCTAAAATTGCTGTTGTTGGCTTGGGCTACGTTGGCTTGCCGCTGGCCATTGAATTCGCGAAAAAATATCCGGTTATAGGTTTTGATATCAACCCTTTGCGAATCGAGGCTTTGAAACGAGGCGAAGATATTACCAAGGAAGCTAATTTGGATGATTTATCAGCAACTACTAACGCGAATTCAGCAGGAAAAGGATTAAGCTTTACCAACCAAATTGAAGGAATAGCTAACTGCAACATTTACATCATTACGGTACCAACCCCGGTTGATCAATTCAAATCGCCCGATTTGCGGCAATTGTTGTATGCTTCCGAACTTATTGGTAAAATTCTAAAAAAGAACGATTTGGTAATTTATGAATCAACCGTTTACCCAGGTTGCACCGAGGAAGATTGTGTGCCGGTGCTCGAAAAATATTCAGGCCTGCAATTCAATACCGACTTTTTCTGCGGATACTCGCCCGAAAGAATCAACCCCGGTGATAAGGTAAAAACACTTACTAAAATCATCAAGGTTACCTCGGGCTCAACTCCTCAAATTGCCGATTTTGTAAATGAGCTGTATAACTCCATTATTGAAGCCGGTACCTATCAAGCACCTAGTATAAAGGTTGCCGAGGCCTCAAAGGCTATTGAAAACGCGCAGCGCGACATCAATATCTCCTTTGTGAACGAGCTGGCTTTGATTTTTGATTTGATTGGGATTGATACCAATGATGTATTGGAGGCTGCCGGAACAAAATGGAACTTTTTAAAATATAAACCAGGCCTGGTTGGCGGTCATTGCATAGGGGTCGACCCTTATTATTTAGCGCACAAGGCCGAATCATTGGGCTATCATCCCGAAGTAATCCTATCCGGTAGGCGAGTGAATAGTAATATGGGCATTTTTGTGGCCAATAAGGTGATAAAAATGATGATAAAAAAAGGCATACAGGTAGAAGGTTCCAATGCCCTGATTTTAGGCATCACCTTTAAAGAAAACTGCCCCGATACCCGCAATTCGCAGGTGATTGACATTTACCATGAGCTTCTCGACTTTGGTTTAACAGTAGCCATATTTGATCCGCATGCCAATAAACAAGAAGTAAAATCACTTTTTGGGATTGATTTATTGACCAACATAGCGGAAGTTAAAACAAAAAAATCAGCACCATACCAATGCATTATACTAGCTGTTGCACACAATGAGTTTTTGCAATTGAATATGAAAGAATTATCCACCGAAAAACATGTTATTTTTGATACCAAAGCGGTTTTGAAGCGTGATTTGGTGGATGGGCGACTATAAGAAAAGCACATAAGATTTTTAATTTTTTGAATAAAAATTTAAAATATTGAAAATCAATGTTTAAAATATGTGCAGGTTTATATTTAACAAAGTTAAACGAATAATTTAACTATAATATTGAATTTTGTTTCTTTAGAATTTTTATTTACCATTTTTATTTCATTAAATTTGTTTATAGTTTTACTAATACGCACAAATTGAACTGAAGATGCCTAAAATAAAAACCATTTTTAAGAGACCAGTTGCCAAATGGGGATTACTTTTTTGCTTTGCACTTGCAACTGCTATTATTATTCATAGCTGTAAAAAAGATAGCAATCCAAGTGAGAACATTACAGACCCCGAAGTGCTACAGGCAAAAAGTTGGTATGAAGGTTCTTTCACTACTCCGGGTAACAATAACGGTAGTAAATTAAACATGCAGGGCAGCAAGCTGGTTAATACCACACCTTCGATTGATTTAAGCCAATATATAAGTCCATACTGGAGTAAGGGCACTACTTATTCTCGTTTTAACGCCAATGTGGTTGAATTACCTGCTTATGCGGCATCTAAAAATGTCGCCTTATCTTTAAACACAGCCCTTACAGCAGCACAAGCAAAAAACACAATCAATTCTTTTATTATTTTGAAAGATAGTGCAGGTTATCATGCTTATGTAATGACCTTGATTGCGGACTCTACTTATACAAAAAACAACCCAAATATACTTACCCAAAACAAGTACAATAAGAGGGATACCAATTTTTCGGGTAGAGTTATTTACTCAACACCAAATGGTAAATTGGTAAGCTCGTGGAGGTATGTAAAAGGGCAACTGGTTTCTGGTTCACCTTATATTGGTAACAATGCGAAAAGCAATAGTCTGGTTGCTAATAATAACAATACCGCTCATAATTATGTTACCGAAGAATGTTATACTGTTTATTTTTATACTGTAGACCCTGATGGTGGCGAGGTGGCTGGTAGCCAGCAAGACTTATACACGGTTTGTGATGTAATAATAAACGGTAGCACTTCAATCCCAACAGCTGGTAGCGGAGCAGGCAATAGTAATAGTCCTTCTAAACCCTCGCCTTGTGTTCCCGGTGGTTCCGCATCATCTGCGGCATTATATACAGCTAAGGGTGATTATGCCAAATTACGTGTAGTGCAACAAAATGTAGGTTTTCCGGCACCTGCTACACCCTGCCCACCTGCGGCTACCTCTCCTCCTGCACCAGCTCCTAAAAAGACTGACACTGTTGTGGTAAATAAATTGATAAAAACACCAACCACTTTAACCCCTGCACAAATTGCGGCTTTGCAGAACCTTTTAAACCAAATAACAAGTAATTGCGTTGGACTAGGGTTAATAAATGGATTAATTTCTGGAGGACAGCAATTTACTTTCACAGTTGATAATACTATTACACCTCAAGCATCGTATAATCCATTAAGTAATAGTATACAGATGAGGAATCCAAGCTCAATCGATGTCAATTCGTTTCAAGAAGAGTTGTTTCACGCTTATCAAAATTTTTATTATAAAGGTGGAACTGCACAATTCCTTGGTAAATCAGGAAGTGCAAATATTGAATTTGAAGCAAAATTCCTAAAGGATTTAAAATCCACAATTTATGGAGGAGCTCTAACACTACAAGATTCAAAATATCTTGACTGGCTTTTAACTCTTACCAATGATGGAAAATCATTTCCTACATCCTTAAGCACAAGTGATTTATCAAAGTATTTTCAATTCATGAGCGAATTTAACACTCAAGACTTAGGATATAATAATACTATAATAAATAATGCTTTAAATCCAACAGCTTTAATTAATTTAATCAACAATTCAAACTGTAATTAATCATGAAAAATGTATTTATAGTAATTTGTCTTATTTTATCATCTGATAAAATGACATCGGCTCAAACTATCAGGGCAAATGCTAAAATTGTAGGTAAAAGAACTACCTTTATTACAGGTAATGTTTCTATGAATCGTTTAACAATAGCACATGAAAACAGCTTGTATTTTAACAACGATCCTAAAATCAATATAGACAACAATGGAATTTCAGGTGAAAAAGTTGATGAGAATAGCCTTTTAAATTCCTTTAATCAAACTTTTAGCCAATTACGACTAAAGGAACTTTTAACAGAAGGTTTAGGTTTAAACTTCTATGTTAACTCACAAGGACAGGTATTAGAAATAAGTTTCGTAGTGCATCAAGGAACTAAAATAACCCCTATTGAGCTTGAAGAGTTAGAAAATAACATTAAAATGAATGTGAAATTTAAATATAAGGAAGATCTTACAAAAGGAGTGCCATTTTTCCATATTGTACAAGGTGTAAACTTTGGTAAAGTATTAAACGGTACTTTAAGGTAGATTCATATTTCATATTGTTAATAAAAAAACAATCTGCTTTTTCACAATAACTAAATTATATTTAAGAGTTGCTTTCGACAGTAATTGAAAATTATACGGAATTTGTTTAGTTAATAATTATTTAAAATTTTATTCTTTATAATTTATTATTTAAACAATAGTTTTTTAATAAAAAACTATTGTTAACTCTATTTATTGATTTTATTATCTCTTCAGCAGCATATGCTCAAGTTTTAAAAGGAAATTCCCTAGTAAAGCCGAATAATATAACTTACTAAGTAGATAATCAGTTTGTTTATAACAAAAACAATAAGCATTTTGGAAATGAACCAAAAGTGAATGTTGAAATATTAACTAGGTCTGCCATTATAGAAAAATGCGCTATTTTAAATTCTTTTAATCAAACTTTTGCAATAAACCGTTTGAAAGAATTAACTAAAGAAAATGGAATACGTTTAAATTTATGTTTTTCGATTGATGGAAAATTGACCGAAATAGAGTATTTACTATTTGATAATACCACTTTAACCCCGGCACAAATTGCGGCTTTGCAAAAGCTTTTAAACCAAATTACAAGTAATTGTATAGGCATGGCGCTTATTAATTCATTAATTAATAATGGGCATCAATTTGACTTTAGCATTAACAATAGTATTAATTCGCAAGCGTTTTATAATGCTACTGATAATACGATAACTTTGAGAGACCCAAGCCAATTGACAAGTAATAGTTTAATGGAAGAGTTATATCATGCCTATCAAAATTTTACTTACCCAGGTGGAACTGCACAATACGCAGGTAAATCAGGAAATGCTAATATAGAATATGAATTTAAAGTATTGAATGATATGATTTCGAGCATTTATGGGGGTACAACTTTGGGAAATACAGCTACAAACATGGACAATTACAAAAAGTGGATAGGGAGTCTCACAAATTATACTTCTGTACCAAACTCATTCAATCAAACACAATATAGTTTTTATTTTATTTACATGAATGAATTTTACCAAAACGACCCTAATCATATTATAAATTATAATTTATATCCTACTACTATATTTAGTTTAATTAGTCATTCAGAATGTTCAAATTAATGAAAATCATGAAAAAAAATAATTTACTTACAATAATCTTATTGGTTTTCTGTGTAAAAGTTCAAGCGCAAAAATTATTGTCTAACACTAAGGTAAAAGCCAACCAAATAACGTATAAAGTTGTTGGATTACCAAAATTAGAGAGTGAAACAATTGAATTTAATACTGTATACAATAATAACAATCAATACTGTGGTAAAACCCCCAAATTAAAATTAGATAATGGTGATTTGATTGGTAAAATAGTAAAAAATACTATTTTAAATGCTTTTAACGAGGCATTTAGTAAGGCAAGGCTAAAGGAACTAGTCCAAGAGCGCGTATTGGACATAACTTTATATCTTTCACCAACTGGAAAAGTTATGGAAGTAAGTTTTTTACTTCAAAAAAACAGCTCCTTATCAGCGTTGGAGCTTGAAAACCTTGAGAATGCATTGAAGAAAAATGTATACTATAATTTAGATGCTAACCTTGTAAAAAATGGTGATTTTTTTGTAGTAAGCATGTGGGTTAGGTATCAAAATATTTTAGACGGTTTTGAACCTTAAATTTAGGATGATTTCCTAGTTATTGTTTTTCAAATCTATCAATGGAGACGCTTATTTTAACTCTTTTTATTTGTTTTACCTTACCCATAACATCATTGGGGCAAGTTATTAAAGCAAATTCGTTTGTAAAAGCCAATAAAACAACCTATAGCGTTATTACTTTAAAAAAGTTTGCAGGTGAAAAATATGAGTTTAATTCTATATTCAACAAGAATAATTTATTTCATGGTAAAAATCCCAAAGTTGGCATAAACGCTTTATTATTGGACGGGAAAATACCTAAAAAATCATTTTATATCGCTTTTACACAAACTTTTACTAAAGAAAGATTACAAGAACTAACAAAAGAGCGAATAATATATTTTACCTTATTTTTTAATCCTGAAGGTAAAGTAGTTGAAGTTGAATTCTTGATTCTAAATAATAGTTCATTAACTGCTTTAGAATTGGAGAGGCTAGAAACCGCGTTGAAGCAATATGTTGTTTATAATGTTGGGGATGTGTTGTCAAAAGGAGTTGACTTTTTTCAAGATACATATATCGTAAGTTATCGAGGAGTATTAGACAATACTTTATAGAAAAAGCTTTATAATTTTAAAATTTAAAAAATCTGAAAGCGGTTTATGAAAAGGCTAGTTGTGTTTTTATTAATTGTTCTCAACTATCACTCAACTGCTCATTCACAAATTTTCATTCCAGATTCTTTGATAAAATCAAATAAAATAACCTTTAAGGTAGATGAACAATCAGTATATAATTTAAACAATAAATTGCACGGTAAAAAACAAAAAACAGATATCGACCCCAGGTTGATATTCGTAAATATAGTAAAAGGAACAATTTTAACTTCATTTACCCAAACTTTTACTGATGCAAGGTTAAAGGAACTAACAAAAGAACGCGGTATAGTTTTAATCCTAGATATTACACCGGATGGTAAGGTTGCAGAAGTTGAGTTTAGATTATTAAATAAAAACACATTATTGTCTGCAATAGAGATTGAAAATTTAGAAATCAATCTAAAGAAGAATGTTTCATTTAAACTAGATAGCGCTTTAACTAAAGATGGTGTTTTTTTTGGACAATCGATTTTTGTTACCTATCAAGGGATTTTAGAAAGAAATATGCCAGAATTTTAATGATAAAATAGCCTATTTTTTTTTAAGGAATGAAAAAGTTATTTGTACTTTTATTAGTGTTTTTCGTTTTTTTAAAAGCTGTCAAATCGCAATTTTTAAAACCTAATTCATTGTTAAAAGCGAACAAGATAACTTTTAAGGTAGATGACTTAAGTTCTTCAAAAGTGGCTTCCAATTCTATAAGCATATACAATAAAGCTAATACTTTTGCTGGTAAAACTCCAAAAGTATGGCTTGATGAAAGATTAATTGTTGGAAAAGCGGCTAAGGGTTCCGTGTTAGCTGCCTTTACCCAGACGTTTTCAGATACCAGACTAAAGGAATTAATAAATGAACATGGTTTGAACATAACATTATACCTTACTCCCACCGGCAAGGTAGCTGAAGTGATTTATCAGGTTCAAAAAAATAGTACATTAACAGGTGTTGAACTGGAAAGTTTGGAAATTGCTTTGAAGAGAAATGTTACTTATAACTTAGATCAAAACCTTACAAAGAATGGTGATTTTTTTATAGCTAATTTTCGTGTTGTGTACAATAGCATATTAAACAGGCAAATTCAAGACTACTAGGAGGGTAATAAAGTACAATAAAGAAGCCAAAGCAACAACCATTTTAAATAACCTACTTGCTAGTATTAAGTTTAAAGATTGAAAAAGGTATTATTTTTAATAATTGCTATTACTTACAGTATTTCGAGTTTTAGCCAACAGCAAATCGCGCTTCATTCGGCTGTTAGTATAACTTTGCCGGCTGGAGCTCAAAAAGTAACAAAAAATGTAGCTTTGGCACAAGCCAAAAAAATATTTATTGATACAATGGCTCAAAATAGTATCACCACACCTGAACGTTCTGAAAACAGGAAATATTTTTATACTGTTCATAATATTTTGATACAGTTTACAGGGATTGATACTACATATGATTTTGAAAAGGATCATATAATAAAGTTAAAAAGAGTCTTAGATGGAATTGCAAAGGGTGGAGGATATCATATTTCGAGTATTGTAAAAGGAAACCACAATGCCGCTGTGGTAACAAGGGATAAACTTGGAAGCACTTACATTATCCGCTTTTTTTGTATAAACGATGCTAATACAAGACAACTAGGGGGGTCAATAAAGTACAATAAAGAAGACGAAGCGGAAGCAACAACCATTTTAAACAACCTACTTGCTAGTATTAAGTTTAAAGATTGAAAAAGATACCTGTAATATGCTGGTAATGCGATAAACTAAACCAAAACTAAATTGATACCTAGCTTCCTAAAAATGAAAACCCGCAATTCTATATTGTTGTAATATCAAAATTTTAATATTGAAAATGGGGGCATTTTGGTTTTATAATTATAATTAAATGGCATACTGTTTATGGTGTATTTTAATATAATTGGATTATTTTTAACCTAATATCCAAAACCCTTTATTATTTTAGCACCATGGACGAACAAATCGAAAATCAACTAAACATAGAGCTTTCGGAAGAAATTGCCGAGGGCGTTTATTCAAACCTTGCGGTAATAACCCATTCCAGCTCCGAATTTGTTTTAGACTTTATCAGGGTAATGCCCGGCGTACCCAAAGCCAAGGTAAAATCAAGAATCATACTAACCCCCGAACATGCCCGTAGGTTGCTTAATGCTCTGTCTGATAACCTCGATAAATTTGAGGCAGCTAATGGCGGTATTAAAATTCAAAATGAGCCTACAGGTTTCCCTATGAATTTTGGTGGTACTATGGGGCAAGCCTAAATTTTAGTAAATACAATTTTGGGTAGTAAACATTGTAATATTATTAATATACACCCATTATTATTGTTTTTAATTCATTTAATATGTTGAACAATACTTTTTAAAGGTTAATTTCGCAAATTATTTGATGCTGGCAAATGTTAGGATAATCTAATGAAAAATCATCAGCCATTTTAACATGGATGGTTATTGAAGGTTATCTTAAATTTTAGTGTTTTAAATTTAATTAATGGAAAACAATATTTTAGAAAAAGAATGGGATTTAGAAATAGTTCCTCAAGATAGTGTGTTCAACCTGCATTTAAAAGATGTATGGGCTTATCGCGATTTGCTTTGGTTACTGGTTAGACGAGATTTTGTTTCATTTTATAAACAAACCATACTAGGGCCGTTATGGTTCTTTATTCAACCAATTTTTACTACTGTAATTTTTACTTTCATTTTTAGTAACCTGGCTAATATATCAACCAATGGTTCGCCGGCGCCGCTTTTTTATATGGCAGGTACCGTAGCTTGGAACTATTTTGCAGATAGCCTCACCAAAACTTCCACTGTATTCAGAGATAATGTGGGCATCTTCGGGAAGGTTTATTTCCCTAGGTTAATTATGCCAATTAGCATCGTATTCTCAAACCTAGTTAAATTTGGCGTGCAATTTTTATTGTTTACCTGCCTGATGATTTATTTTTTAATTCAATATCATTTTTATGGTGGTAGCAAAGTAGAGCCGAATTTTTACCTTTTGCTATTTCCGGTGGTACTTTTCTTAATGGCCATGTTAGGCTTGGGCATTGGTTTAATTATTACCGCTTTAACTACTAAATATCGCGATTTAGCCTTTATAGTTTCATTTGGTATGCAACTGTTAATGTATGCTACTCCGGTAATTTATCCACTTTCTGCAGCACCCGCTAAGTATAGAAGCATCATTTCGTTAAACCCAATGAGTGGATTAATCGAAACTTTTAGATATGGCTTTATTGGTACTGGTCAGTTTTATTTAGGCTCATTTATATATAGCATTATTGCAAGTGTAGTCATATTTTTATTAGGTTTAATTATATTCAATAGGGTCGAAAAAAGCTTTGTGGATACTATTTAACGTAGAAAAAAATTCCAATTATTTATTTAAACTATATATTATTTAGAGACATTAATTTAAGGTAATCCAATATAACCTCCACTTTACACTAAAAAAGACTTTGTTGCCAGTGCAGGTTAATTGAAAATTTTAAATCTTTAATAAAAAGGCTATTTTTGCGAAATTTATTTTTTAACAACATTTATTACAATTGAGTGTTTTAATTTATTTTAAGTCAATTGGATTGATTAAATTCTCATAACATCAAAAACAAAAATTTTTAACATCATACTTTTATGGCAAAAAAAATTGCATTAATAACAGGGATTACTGGTCAGGATGGCGCTTATTTAACCGAATTGTTGATATCAAAAGGTTATGAAGTTCATGGTATTAAAAGAAGAAGCTCTTTATTTAACACCGATAGGATTGACCATCTGTACCAAGATCCGCATGATGAAAATAAGAATCTGATACTTCATTACGGAGATTTAAGTGATAGCACCAACTTGATCCGCATTATACAACAAGTTCAACCAGACGAAATTTATAACCTGGGTGCAATGTCGCACGTAAAGGTGAGTTTTGATACACCTGAATATACCGCCAATGCCGATGGAATTGGTACCTTAAGAATTTTAGAGGCAGTACGTTTGTTAAATCTGACTAAAAAGACAAAAATTTATCAAGCATCCACATCCGAGTTATATGGTTTGGTGCAGGCTGTGCCACAATCAGAAACTACCCCATTCTATCCCCGTTCGCCCTATGCGGTAGCAAAATTATATGCTTATTGGATTACGGTTAATTACCGCGAAGCTTACGGAATTTATGCTTGCAATGGTATATTATTTAACCATGAGAGTCCGCTAAGAGGTGAAACTTTTGTAACCAGGAAAATTACCAGGGCAACTTCAAAAATCGCCATGGGTTTACAAGATAAACTTTACCTAGGAAACTTGGATGCACAGCGAGATTGGGGCCATGCTAAAGATTATGTAGAGGCAATGTATTTGATTTTACAACAAGAAACGGCCGAAGATTATGTAATAGCTACCGGTGTAACTACCAGGGTAAGGGAATTTGTAAGAATGGCATTTCAGCAAGTGGGTATCACCATTGAATTTAAAGGAGAAGGTGTAAATGAAAAGGGCTATATAGCAGCATGTTCAAATCCGGATTATCAAGTTGAGATTGGTAAAGAGGTTGTTGCGGTTGATCCTAAATACTTCAGGCCAACCGAGGTTGAACTGTTAATTGGTGATCCTACAAAATCAAATACTAAATTGGGCTGGAAGCCTAAGTACGATTTAAAGATGTTGGTTGAAGATATGATGCAAGCCGACCTGAATCATTTTAAACGCGAAAAATTATTGAAAGACGCTGGCTATTCCATCAAAAACCAATTTGAATAATTTCATAATGGAAAAAGCCGATAAAATTTATATTGCTGGCCACCGTGGTATGGTTGGTTCTGCCATATTCAGAAAGCTAACTGCCGAGGGGTTTACTAATATTGTTACCCGTACCTCGTCTGAATTAGATTTGCGCGACCAGCAGCAGGTAACCAATTTTTTTGCCGACGAAAAGCCAGCTTATGTTTTTTTGGCTGCCGCTAAAGTGGGAGGCATTATTGCAAACAATACTTATAGGGGCGAGTTTTTATACGATAATTTGCAAATACAAAACAACATCATTCATAACTCGCACCTAAATGGGGTAAAAAAACTGATGTTTTTAGGCTCAAGCTGTATCTATCCCAAATTAGCACCGCAACCGCTAAAGGAAGAGTATTTGCTAACAGGCTTACTTGAAGAAACCAATGAACCCTACGCCATTGCCAAAATTGCAGGAATAAAAATGTGTGATGCTTATCGAGCGCAATATGGCTGTAATTATATTTCGGTAATGCCTACCAATTTGTATGGTTTAAATGATAATTACCATCCCCAAAACTCGCATGTGTTGCCAGCGCTAATCAGGCGCTTTCATGAGGCAAAGGTTCAAAATTTGCCTAGTGTAACCATTTGGGGTACAGGATCACCAAAACGCGAGTTTTTATATGCCGATGATTTGGCAGAAGCTTGCTTTTACCTAATGCAAAATTATAACGACTCAGGCCTAATTAATATTGGTACCGGGGAAGATATTGCTATTAAAGATTTGGCCGCCCTAATAAGCGCTATAATAGGCTTCAATGGCACTATACAATATGATGCTTCGAAACCTGATGGAACGCCAAGAAAATTAATGGATGTAACCAAACTGCATGATAAAGGCTGGAAACATAAAATTGAATTAGCCGATGGTATTAAATTGGCCTATCAAGATTTTCTATTAAAAAAATAATTAATTTACCTAAGCCATGAGGCTTATTTAAATAAATCCAATTAGGATTTTATTTCCATCATTAAATTTAACCAATTCTCATAAATGGAAAATATTGTAGTTTTTGGAGCCTCTGGTCAATTGGGTCAGTGTTTTAAAAATCTCTCAGAAAAACATCAGCTTAAAAATATCCTTTTCCCTTCGGAAGCTGAGGCAAATATTTTGGATAACGATGCGCTTGGCATCATATTTGAAACCTATAAGCCGGACTATATTATTAATTGCGCGGCCTACACCGCGGTTGATAAGGCTGAAGACGACATAGAATTGGCTACAAAAATAAACAAAACCGGGGTCGAAAATTTGAGCCGTCATTGTTTAAAATACAATACCACTTTTATACATATTTCAACTGATTTTGTGTTTAAGGGCGATATGCCGACACCAAGAAATGAAAGCGACATTGCTGAACCTATAAGTGTGTATGGACAAACAAAGCTGGATGGGGAGAAGGTAATTGAAGTTCTATTAGATAAATATTATATTGTTAGGACTGGCTGGCTGTATTCGGAATACGCGAATAATTTTGTAAAAACTATGTTGAAACTTGGTGCCGAAAGGGATGAGCTTAAAATTATTGCCGACCAAACAGGTACACCTACCTATGCTATTGATTTGGCAGATGCCATTCTGAAAATTATTGAGAAAAACAAAAAAGGATATGGCGTATACCACTATAGCAATGAGGGAATTGCCTCCTGGTACGATTTTACAAAAGCCATTTTTGATATTTCGGGTAACCCCATAAAAGTTACGCCAATAAAAACCGAGGAATACAAGACAAGGGCAACACGGCCTTCCTATTCGGTTTTGGATAAAAGCAAAATAAAAAATACTTTTGATTTAGCCATACCTTATTGGCGCGACAGCTTAATTGCCTGTTTAAATAAACTAAAATAAATAAGATGAAGGGAATCATATTAGCAGGAGGATCGGGTACCAGGTTATATCCGATAACCAAAGCCATCAGTAAGCAGTTAATGCCTATTTATGATAAGCCAATGATTTATTATCCCTTATCAGTACTGATGCTGGCTGGTATCAATGAAATACTAATAATCACTACCCCCGAAGATAATGCAAGCTTTAAGCGTTTATTGGGCGATGGCAGCGAATTAGGCTGTACCTTTAAATATGCTGTGCAGGCAGTTCCCAATGGTTTGGCTCAAGCCTTTGTTATTGGCGCCGATTTTATTGGCAATGATAAGGTTGCTTTAATTTTGGGCGATAATATATTTTATGGCTCAGGTTTTAGCGAGTTGATCAGGAAGTTTAATAATGTGGAAGGGGCGGCCATTTTTGCCTATCCGGTTGCTGACCCAGAGCGTTATGGCGTTGTTGAATTTGATCATGATTTTAAGGCCATCTCTATCGAGGAGAAACCTATTCAACCAAAATCAAACTATGCGGTTCCGGGCTTATATTTTTATGATAACCAGGTAATTGAAATTGCTAAAAATTTGGAACCTTCCCCGCGTGGCGAGTACGAAATTACCGACGTAAACAAATATTATTTGGAACAAGGAAACTTACACGTGGGCGTAATGGATAGGGGTACAGCTTGGCTTGATACCGGAACCTTCGACTCCTTAAGCGATGCCTCCGAATATGTTCGCGTAATTGAAAAAAGGCAAGCCACCAAAATAGGTTGCATTGAAGAAGTAGCCTACCGAATGGGTTATATCAATAACGAGCAACTGGAAGTACAAGTAAAAAAGTATATAAAAAGTGGTTACGGTGCCTATTTGCACAACTTGATTAAATAGTTTAATAATATTTTTCGTACCAATGGCCGGTAGCTAAGCGATAAAGCTATTGGCCATTTTATTTTAAAAAATTTAAAGAATCAGCTATTTAAATTAAATTTTAATTTTTTGGGCAAGTTAGAGAGTTGCAGTTTTTAGGCAATTTGATAAATTAAAAAAAAACCGTTGTTTTTTAGTTAAATTATCGAAAATTGTTAATTATATTTTGTTTGTAACAATAATATTATAAATTTGAAACGCACAAGTTTTCAATCAAAATTTCCTAACTTAAACTATAAACATCATGGTTGCTTCACTAAAAAAACAAATTGTTTTTTCTGCTAGATTTAATAAAAACATATCTAATCGCACAAACATACTTCAAAATAAATGCAATGCTTTTTTAAAGTTAATCTTACTTTTTATTGGTGCGGGTTTATTAAACATAAGTATACAAGCTCATGCAACTCCAAAAATAAGTGCTTCGAATAACTCACTTAACACAAGCGTATTGCCATCAATAGGGAGTATAACCGGTCCTTCGGCAGTAGCAAATAATAACGGTGCAAGTTTTAATTATTCTGTTAACCCTAACCCAGCACTTAAAACTGCAACCGGAGAAACGGCAAATTGGGTATTAGATAAACTGAATGTTGCAAATATTGTAGTGAGCAGCAATTCTTTAAATGCTAATATAACCTTTGTAAGCGGTTTTACTGGTTTAGTTACCTTAAAATGTTACAGGCAGGATGATAATGGCAATACAAGTGCTTCAACAATTTTATATATAATTGTTGAACCACCATTAGTTGCGCCTGTATTAAAGCAATTCAGCCAACCAATTTTCTATAATACTTCAACTAATTTAACGGTATCTCAGTCTGCTACCGGTGGAGACGGGAATAATTATACCTACCAATGGCAAGCTTTAATTAATAATTCTTGGAGTAATGTTGGTAGTCCAATTAGTACTAATCTTTTACCTAGCCCCTTACCTGTAGGGCCATTAAATAATTCCCAAATAAACAGTTACCGTTTAAATGTAGTTTGCGATGCCGTAAGTATAAATAGCAATATTGTAACAGTAAATGTATATCCTCAATATGTACGGCCTGCAATTACACCCGCTACTCAACAAGTATTTTATAATGATAGGGCCACTATATCCGCATCTAGTTTTGCCTCGGGAGGCACCGGGCAACTCACCTATCAATGGCAAACTTTAAATAACAGCAACAACTGGGTTAATGTAAATTCTTCTTTCAAGAATCCCCAAACGCTACCCGTTTTGGTTACAGATCCATTAACAGCAACTAGCAATAGTTTTCGTTTATATGTAACAGATGATGGTAACCTTAACGCTCCTCCTTTAATTAGCAATACAGCCATTGTAAACGTATATCCCCAATTTACAAATCCCACAATTACACCTGTTACTCAACAAATATTTAATAATAAT
>CAITEP010000010.1 GCA_903891475.1 uncultured Mucilaginibacter sp. | reverse complement strand
TTAATCCAGCTCATGTTTATCGTCGCAAATATTATTGCTGGCAAGTTGCACTCCTGCAGAGCTTGTTTCTCCTTATATCTGCTTGGGCTAGTTAGCAATTTTTCTAATCATTTCCACCAACTATTTTTGTCATCATTACCTATACTTTTAGACCAATTTAAGCGCACTTATATCTTGGTTTAAACCAAGTATATCCAACACCTGTAGATACTCTTCCTGCAAAGGTGCAGATATAACATCTTTGTTTCCCGTAACTGGGTGGACAAAACTTAGTTTACTGGCATGCAAAAACATGGTATCAAGCTCCCAGTGTTCTTTAAACAATTTATTTTGTTTATTGCAACCATGAGTTCGGTCGCCAATTATGGGGTGAAATATATGGCTAAAGTGTTTGCGCAATTGGTGCATACGCCCGGTTTGGGGGTTGGCCTCCACCAATGAATATCTGGAAGTACTATGCCCACCAAAAGGCAAGTCAATTTCAGTTTTTGCCAGGGTTTTATAATAAGTTAATGCTTGCTGTATGGTTCCGTTTTCTTTTTTTAAGGGGTAATCTATTTCTCCTTCATCATCAGTAAAGCCACGTAACAAGGCCAAATAGCGTTTATCCACCTCGTTTTTATAAAACTGTTCTTGCATCAGCCTTTCTATCTCTTTGGTAAAGGCAAAAAGCAAAACACCACCTGTTTTACGGTCTATTCGGTGAACAGGGTAAACAGGCCTACCAAGTTGGTCGCGCAGTAGTTGTAAGGCAAACACCTCCACATCCATGGCAATTTTGGAGCGATGTACCAATAGCCCGTGTGGTTTGTTAATGGCTACCAAGTATTCGTCATGATAAACTATTGGGATTGCTGGCATATAGGTATAAATTTAATTCCCATTATTATTTAAAAGGCTAAAGCCAAGATAAAAAAAGAGGCTACCCCATACAGGATAGCCTCTTAAAGTATAATTTATATATGTTATAAATTATTGATGGACATAATTATCAATACAGAACCTTGAAGCACTACCATTATAAACCACATATTGGAAGGTAAATAATTTAAGCGCGTCGGTATAACTATATATAGCATTAGGGTCATACGCAGGTGTTACACCATAAGCAAATACCGGTTGCTGTGTTACCGAAATACCATTCGCAACAAATACGTTTGCTACGTCAGTAGCATTAAAGGTAATTTGGAAATTAGTAAAGTGTGTAGCATCAACTTGTGTAAATGTAACCTCATATTTTTCGGTAGCCAAATAGTATCCGCTGGTTACCTCAAATTGAGTTGGCGTAACAGGGCTTATAGTTACCGTTTTACCTGTAAATGAAGCACTAGAAACAGCACCGGAACCATCTGAGGTATTGTAACGGGTAAAGTTCCATGTATAATTACCCGCAAACGGATTACCAATTACGTGGAAATAATGAGTACCTAAGTTTGCACTCACAGTAGCTCCCGGAGAGCTTACTATTGCTATTGGCAGCATGTAACTCTTAGATGGATCTAGCTGGTTTTTGTAAATAGTTACCGATAAAATAGCGGTGTTTTTACCAGCCGGAATTGTTACTGTGGTAGTGTTAAATACAAATGCGCTGGTAGGCATTGCAACAAAAGCTACCGCAGTATTGCTGGCATTATAAGCGGCAATAACTGCCGGATCATTTACGCTTAATGTAATTGATGTTGAACTAGTAGGCAAATTTGGCGATGCCACATTGATAGAAAATTGCCTTACAACAGTATCCGTTGATTCGGTAATCGCATCCGAACCAAAATTTAAAGTTCCTCCCAGAGGGAAATCCACAACAGTTCCAACCTTGCTGAAATCTACAAACCTACTATCCTTTAGGCAAGAACTTAAAAATAGCGTTCCCGTAAGCAATAGCAGTGTGGAAAATTTTAAAAATATTTTCTTTTTCATCTTTATCTATTTTTTTATTACTTAGCCCAAAATATTTTTGAGGTAAATATGTTAATGGTACCTTCTTTACCAACATTTGCGGCATTTTGCTTATACTCGCTTGTTGGATAAAATACCCTTGAAGGATTGGTATTTCCAGCCCTTTTTGGATCAATACTTACCGGTACACCTACCGGATAGCCAGTTCTTCTGATTTCGTTATAAGCCTCCAAGTTACCATACCCGATTAATGAAATGTATTTTTGAGTTACAATAGCTTGTATCTTATCAGTAGAAGCATCCCAGTTAACATTTACTATTCCTGGTTGTGAGTAATAAGTAGTAGCTCCGGATGCGCCAACTGCAGCAAATGATGCAGTGATTGCAGCTTGATATAAAGCTTTAGGATCGCCTGTTATCCAGCCACGAACTGCTGCTTCTGATTGTAAAAACAACGATTCGGCAGAAGAAAATATAACCGCGTTTTGAGTTGCTGATTTTAATAAACCAGGACCAATAGCACTTGTATAAGTGTTTTGTAACGCGCCTGCATCACCAAAAATATTACCCCTTATTATGGAAGCAGGAGTGCCTGAAGGTGTATTAGGTGGTTGGGTTAAAGCGAAATATTCGTTTAAACGAGGGTCGTTATAAATACCTAACAAATTTACAAAAAAGGCATTTGCACGATAGTAAATATTACTACCTGTTGGGTTGCCATTTTGGTCGAAGCCATAAGCTGCCCAAAACGCACTCTCTTGGCCACCATTCGAATCGCTATTAGCATAACCCGGGTTAACGTCGGCTTCAAAAGTACCGTCAATATAACCTACTGCCGAAGTGCTAGCCAAATCGGCCTGAGCGGCATTGGTTCCAAGATTACTTTGGCGAATAGCTAAGCGCAATTTTAAAGTATTTGCAAATTTTTGCCAATTTGCCATATTGCCCTGAAATACGATATCTGATTTACCAGGACTAGTAGCTGTAGGATTTGCACCTATTAGGGCGATAGCGGCATCCAGTTGCTTTACCAAATCATTATAAATATCCTGTCCCTTATCATAAGCAGGGAAGAAGTTGGTAGAAGCCTGGAAAGCCTGACTGTATGGAACATCGTTATAAACATCCACCAATTCCTCAAAATCATAAGCTTTCATAATGATACCGATTGCCTTAAAATTCGCTAAATCGGCAGTAGAAGAAGCAGCTATTAAATTATTGAAATTAGTAAGGTTTGTATACAATGGTGAAAACACCTGATAATTATCAGTAGTAAATTGATACTGCTGTAATTGCGGGCTAGGTACGTAGTTACCGCTCGAGGTCCAATATCCACCCCAAACCGCATAGTTTGAATAATCCTGGTTCACTATATCAGCAGCGACCTTTAACGCTCCCGCAAGCAGGAACTGAGGAGTAGCTACCGAAGGTGTATTCGGGTTTACCTCCAGGCTAAGGTAGTCTTTCTTACAACTGGTTATACCTGTTGCAAAAAGAACTGCTATGATTAAAATATATTTTTTCATCTCTATTTTTTAATTAAAATGTTACTTTTAAGTCACCACCAAATAGCCTGTAGCCTGGTGTTTGATTTGAACTGGTAGTTCCCACAGCGTTACCAACAGTGTCGGCAAATTCAGGATCTCCCCATGGGTTACTTTTTGGTTTCCATAAAGCTAAGTTACGACCGGTAAAGGCCAAAGAAAGCCCTTTGATAAATTTAGTTCCTTTAACAAATTGATCTAACTTAAAGTTCAAGGCTACTTCACGAAGTTTCCAGAATGCCGCGCTTGATACCCTTGGGCCATTCACTGAGTTATAGGCAGAGCTTTGCCAGAAACCATAATTACCATCAGTAATAGTAACATTGGTATTTGGTGTATAAACCGGATTAGTTGATGTACCTGTATTAATAACTGAATTAGGATAAACAAATATTTGACGACCAGCTGATGCGGAAACAGCAGATGAACCACCAAAGTTTAATGTACTACCTATGGCGTTGTAAATAATATTACCACCTCTATATTCGGCCACGGCTGATAAGCTGATAAATTTATAGCCTAGTTGTGAATTTACACCCAAAATATATTTAGGAGTAGTACGGCCAAAATTTTGTTGTGTTGGATTAGCACTTGGTAAACCTGTTTGGCTATCAACAATTACACGACCTTGAGGATCTTTATTTAAATCAGTGCCTTGGTAAACTGGGAAGGGTTGACCAACAACCGCAAAAACATTGTTACCAAGTTGTAATGAATTAATTCCGGGTAATAATGAAACAACTTTTGAATCATTTATTGAAAGGTTACCTCCAACAGTCCACGAAACTGTATTTTTCGCAGCTGTAAGTACTTGTCCTGTTAATTCAAATTCCTCACCACTTGATTGAATTTCGCCTGCATTAATTACAGAGTATGAATAACCGGTTGATGGTGAAGTATTAACAGTTAACGTTTGATTAGTACTGTTTTGTTTGTAATAAGTTGCTGTAGCGTGAATTCGGCTCTCAAATAATGATATTTCAGCACCAATTTCAAGTTCTTTAATAAATTCAGGCTTTAAAGTTGAGCTGTAATTGGTTACACCAGTACTTAAAGCTCCTAAAGATCCATATGGAAAACCACTTGTTACGCCATAAGTGTTTTGAAGTGAATATGGCCCCACCGAAACGTTACCTACTTTACTATATGAAGCGTTAAGCTTTAAATAGTTGATGGTTTTGTTTCCTTTTAATTCAGGAATCGCATCAGTTGGTACAAATGAAATTTTAGCTGATGGATAAGAGAATGAACGGTTTTGAGCCGGTAGGCGCGAATCGCGTTCGTTTCTTAAAGTACCATCCAAAAATAAAAAGTCTTTGAAACCTAAGTGTAAATCGGCAAAGAAAGAAATCTGACGGATTTTTGCTTCCAATTCTGTTGCTGAAGGAACACCACTAATAGTATTAAGGTTATAAAAACCATTTATCAATAAGTTGTTACTTCCTGCACCAATAAATTTACCATATTGTTCCCAAACGGTGTTACCTAAAATTAAGTTAGCTTTAAAATCTTTAGTAATCGAATGGTGAAAGTTTAGGATCGCGTCGCCTTGCAACCTTGATAAACCACCCGGAGGCTGATTTAATGTACCATCGCCATAAACATAAAAATCATAAACCTGACCAGGAATTTGACCTGTAGGGAAGCTTGACGGAACATTACCGGCACCAAAAGGGTCATTGATGGCATATTGAGTAAAGTTAACTTGTTGACGAGTATATTTGTCCTGATCAATACCAAAATTTTCGGAAGCTTGATAAGAAGCATCCAGCCATTTAGTTGGGCTGTAAGTCAATTTTAAGTTAGATAAAACGATGTCTTTATTTTGGTCAATCCTTGAATCATCAACTATCCAATATGGGTTAATGGCATAAGCATCATAAAAATCGCTAGGGTTACTAAAAGTACCATTGTTTGGATCTCTAAACTGTTTGATATCTAAGTTGGCCGGCCATTGAATTATTGAAGTATATAAATTAGCTCCATTATAACCTGTACCATAAGTACTGATATTTGTTTTGGTATAACCAACAGAATAATCAACAGAAAAATCTCCAAATGTTCTGGTTCCCCTTACGCTTACACGAGTTGAAACGTTTAAGTCATTTGGGATAGCGCCAACCGTATTAATGTGTTGAGCAGACATGTAGAAGGAGTTTTTAGCGTCTCCTTGTGACACGGTAACTATATTTTGCTCCGTAAAACCTGTATTGAAAAATGATTCAATAGGGTTAGTTGGCAATGCAGAATATTTAACCTTTAAAACGGGACCATTAGCACTACCTGCCGGTGCACCAACTTGTACAGTACTTCCGTCAAAACGAGGTCCGTATAATTGGTTTTCGTAAGGAACATATAATGAGAAACCTGTTAATGGATCAACATAAGGCGCTGGTTCACCACCATATTGACCGAATTGGTTTTGCAAATCAGGAAAGTAGGCAACTTTTTGTAATTGTACTGAATTACTGTAAGTAATTACAGGTTTTGCAGAATTACCTCTTTTTGTGGTAATAATGATTGCACCGTTAGAAGCTTCAGATCCGTAAAGTGAGGCAGCACCTGCACCTTTCAAAATATTTGCTTCTAAAACATCCTCAGGGTCAATAGATGAAAGAGAGCCTCCTGGGATAGGAATACCATCAACAACAATCAAAGCAGTGTTATTACCTGATAAAGACCTGTTACCACGTAAAGTAATCCTGATTTGAGGATCAATACTGTTATCAACAGTGGCTATGGCCAAACCTGCAACTTTTGCAGTTAAACCGTTTGCGATGTTGGTAACGTTGGTTTGGGTAAGGTCTTTAGCGCCAATGGTGGTAGCGGCATAACCGTTTTCCTTTTGTTGACGTTTGATACCTAAGGCACCGGTTACAACAACCTCACCAAGCTGTTTGCTTGAAGTTGTTAATTCTGCATTCAGAATTAAACCGGAAGCCGAAAGACTCAATTGTTCGTAACCGATAAAGGTAAATACCAAAACTGCTCCTGCCGGAACATTGCTTATGGTATACTTACCTGCTGAATTGGTTTGGACACCGTTTGTGGTACCCTTCACCTTTACAGTTACTCCCGGTATGGGAAGGCCATCATCTTTGGCCGTAACCGTACCTGTAACAGTACGGTTTTGTGCATATACCTGTGTTATGCAAAACATCAGGAAACACAAACTTACTAGTAGAAGTTTTTTCATGTTGTTAATACTAAGATCAGTTAATAGTTAATTATTGTTAAAAGTACGCTTCTGTTATCAATTTGTCAAGTAAAAACATAAAAAACATCATTTTTTTTAAAAAATAGTTCGATTTACCCCTAAAAAGTGATAATTTTAGTACTATGTATTGCATAATACAATTTAAAACATATATCTTTGCATCATTATGGTTGAGAACACACAAACCCAAATGCGAAAGGGGATACTGGAGTATTGCATCCTTTCAATTATTGCCAAAGGCGAGACCTACGCATCGGACATTATTGCCGAATTAAAAAAAGCACAGCTACTTGTTGTTGAAGGCACTTTATATCCTTTACTAACCAGGTTAAAAAACAACGGACTGCTAACCTACAACTGGGTGGAGTCTACGTCGGGGCCTCCTCGAAAGTATTATATGCTATCAGAAGAAGGGCGGGAAGTTTTGAAACAACTTGATAAAACATGGGAGGAGCTACTTTTTGCTGTTCAAACTGCCATTGGAGCAAGAAAAGGGTAGATTTTAAGTCGGGAAGTCCGGAAGTGAATGTATATCAAGAAATGGTTATATGAAAATGAGCTATGATAACCGACCAATGACAACTGACTAATGACAACTGAAAAATAACAATTAAACGAAAACAAAATGAATAAGACAATTATAATAAACATAAACGGCTCCGTTTTTCATATTGAAGAAGATGCCTATGAAATACTAAAAAACTATATGATGGAAGTAAAGCGCCATTTTATGGACTCGGCAGATAGTTTGGAAATTACTACCGACATTGAAAACCGCATTGCTGAAATGTTTAATGAAATACTTTTAAAAGATATGGACGGAAACAGGAACAGACAGGTTATTATAGAAAATGATGTTAAGCTTGTAATAACTCAAATGGGAGCTGTGGCGGAATTTGAGCAAGGTAATGAGCAAGAAGAAGCGGGGGGTACGTATCGATTTAAAACCAACAATAAAAGAAGGCTATTTAGAAACCCAGACGACCATTTGGTGGCTGGTGTTTGCGCAGGTATAGCTAACTATTTTGATTTAGACGTTGTATGGATTCGTCTTGCTTTCGCTTTTGCCAGTGTTTTGGGCGGTAGCGGTTTAATACTTTATTTTATATTATGGTTAGTGGTGCCTAAAGCTATTACGCGTGCGGATAAGATGGCCATGAAAGGCGAAAAGCAGAACCTACAAGGCTTTAAGAGAAATTTAGAAGAGGAACTAAATGCCATGAAAAACAATTTTTCGGCATTTGGAGGAGAGGCTAAACCTTTTGTATACAGAGCACGTGATTTTGTTGGCGATTTAGCGCAGCATCTTATGGCCTTTATTACATTACTTGTAAAACTAATATCAAAATTAATTGGCATTGCCATTATTTTATGCTGCTTTGGGTTTATGGTTTTTTTAATTATTGCGTTTATAATGGTAGTAGGGTTTGGCAACATGGCTGTTTTACCGGGAACACCTTTTAATTTTGCACATATCCATAATTTAACCCCGCTAGGTATCTCCGCGCTTATTGTTGGCTTAATTCCGCTAATTACCATTGTATTACTAACGTTAAAGGGCATATTTAGAACCGGCACCGTAAACTTTATTACCGGCACATCCGCATTGGTTGTTTGGTTGGTTGCTCTTGCATCATTGATCTTCTTTGTGCTGGAGATTGTTCAAAATTACAAGGAAGAGGCCAGTTATAGCAAAACGATGAATTTGTTGCCAACAAAAAACAACACCTATTACCTAAAGCTAAATGACCTAAAGTACTTTACAGCTAGCGACAGTGCACGCTTAAATTTAAAAAACCTTATAAAAAATGAAAATATAAGCTTGAAAGATGTTGACGAAAATCGCGAATTACATAACGTTTACCTTGACGTTGAACGAAGCGATATCAAAACACCTGTTTTGGTAGCCTTTTATAAGGCAAGGGGCCGCAATTACGAAAACGCTTTGTTTAATGTACGCAATACTAAGTATATATTTAGTCAGAATGATACCGTGCTAACTTTTAATTACAAGCTGTTAAATACGCATGACGACCAATGGCATGAAGAATCGGTACAACTTACACTAAAATTGCCTTTGAATACAAAGGTGGTAATTGAGCGCGATATGGATAGGATAATGAACGCTGCTGATGTTTATGGATGTAATGTAACCAATAAACGGGATGGTAACAAACTCAAATCGGCTGAGTTTATAATAACTGAAAATGGCTTACAATGTAAGATTGACACTTTGCTTTTTTCTAAACCTGGTAGTGTTTTAAAAATGAAATAAAGTTTTAAAGGGCTGCAATGTGGCTTAAAACAAATTGCAGCTCAATAAATTTAATAAAAAAACAGATTCACTGTAACGTTTGCATCACAAACAGCATCTTATATAAAACAGTATTTGAAAAGCGTATTGTAAATAAAAAATATTATGAAACAGCGGTTGCCTGATTAAATATAAAACATCATACCTAAAACAAAAATCAGGCATAACCTTAATTAACAGGATTAACAAAATTTTAATTAACAATTTTTAAAAAGAAGCCCATTCTTTAATGGGAAAACTATTGCCAAAAAAATGAAAACATTTACATTGAAAATATGCACAACCGCCATGCTACTTCTACTATGCACGGCGACAATTTTTGCGCAAGCCACAAAACCCCAAACAAAGGTTACGGGATTATTGGTGGATGGAACAGGTAAACCGTTAGACTTTGCTACCGTAGCGTTGTTAAAAGCTACCGACTCAACTATTGTAAAGGGTATGCTTAGTAACGAAAGTGGGCACTATGCATTTGATAATATTAAACCAGGTACCTATTTAATCAAGGCTACCAATGTTGGGTATGATAAAGCTTTGAGTGCGCCATTTAAAATAGACTCACTACCAAATGAATATACAATTCCTGATTTAAAGCTGAATCAATTAAGCGGTACCTTAAAAACAGTTAATATCACCTCAACAAAACCTTTAATTGAGCGCAAGATTGACAAAACGGTTATGAATGTTGAAAATAGCGTATTAGCGGCAGGCAATTCGGCAATGGAAATTTTGCAACGTGCCCCAGGTGTTACGGTTGATAAGGATGATAACATTAGCCTGAGAGGGAAACAAGGTGTTACCGTTATGATTAATGATAAACTTACTTACTTAACTCCAACACAATTGGCTACCCTATTACGGTCGACTGATGGAACCACCATACAATCAATCGAGATCATTACTAATCCATCAGCAAAGTATGATGCGGCTGGAAACTCTGGCATCATCAATATTAAACTTAAAAAGAACAAGCAAAGCGGAACAAACGGAAGCATTACACTTGGAGCTGGGTATGGTACTTATGGCAAGGACAACGAAACGCTGATTTTAAACCACAAAGAAGGAGACCTTAATATATTTGGATCTTTTAGTCATAACGACAATAAGCGAAGTGGCGACATCTATTTGAAACGCATAGTTGCCGATACTACCTTTTTTAATCAGCATACCAGCATGCCGCAATTAAGCAATAATAACAGTTATAGACTAGGTGCCGATTATGATATCACTACAAAAAACACCATTGGCTTTTTATTTAGTGGTTATTTTAGTGGGGAACAGGACAATAACTTTAACAATACCAATATTGGTAAATCATTTACCCAAATTGACTCATCGTTACAAACCATTTCAACTATTCATCAAACCTATAATAGCGTAGCCTTTAATGTAAATGATAGCTATAAAATTGACACGGCCGGGCAACAAATCAATGCTGATTTTGATTACTCAAAGTTTAAAAATAATAGCACCTCCTATTATAACACTAATTTTTATCTGCCTAATGGAAGCTCGCAACATCCTAATGACTTTTTGGGCAACATAACACCCTCAACAATTAACATCATTACCGGGAAAGTTGATTACACCAAGCCCATAACAAAGGATGTAAAATTAGAGACCGGCGTTAAATATAGCGATGTTAAAACAGATAATAACTTGAACCAAACTATAAGCACTAGCGTTGCTTATGAAAGTGTGAACCACTTTATATATGACGAAAAAATTGCCGCCGGCTATGCTAATCTTAGTAAATCATACAAAAAGTTTTCGATACAATTGGGCTTACGTGCAGAATATACTAGTTCGATAGCTAATGGCGATTCGCTTAACGTATCACAAATTATAAGCAGAGATTATTTGGACTTATTTCCAAGCGCCTTTATTAATCAAACCATTAACGATAAAAATTCGGTGAGCTTTTCATACAGCCGAAGGGTTGATCGTCCGCAATATGATAACCTAAACCCATTTGTATATCATTTGGATCCATATACCTATCAAAAAGGAAACCCATACTTGAAACCTCAATACACTAACAACTTTGAGTTTAATTACACTTATAATAACAGTATTAATTTAAGCCTGGGTTATAGCCGAACCACAGATGCAATAGCTGAAATAACAGGAACAATAGTTTCAACAAAAGCCACCTATGTAACCCAACAAAATCTTCAAATTCAAAACAGTTATAGTATAAACTTATATAGCCCATACACCATCACAAAATGGTGGACAGGAGATATCAATGCGACAGGCTTTTATTTAGGTTTTAAATCGAATGGATTAGAAGGACAAAACCTTGATAATGGCAAAGTTGCTTATCAATTACGTGCAAACGAGACATTTTTACCTATACAAGGTTATAAATTTGAGCTAAGTGGCAATTATCAAAGTGCATTAACTTATGCTTTGTTTAATGTAAAACCTCAATATTCTGTTGATGCTGGAATAAGCCATTCATTTGCCAAAAAGAAGGCAAACCTCAAATTTTCGGTTAGCGATATATTTAATACCCGTACAAATGATGTAAGTACAGTATACGCTGGTACCAATTTAGATATTCACCAAAAACACGAAAGCAGGATAGCGCGCCTAACTTTTACTTACAATTTTGGTAACAATAAAATAAAAGTACGTGAACATCAATCAGGTTCGGATAGCGAAAAAAACAGGGTTAAAGGGGGCAATTGATTCATTTAAGTGACAATCAATGGCATATTTAATCAAGCAGAGATAATGAGTTAACTCTCTAAAACAATAAAACCCGGATTAACATCCGGGTTTTATATTATGCATTAAATATTAATGTTGTTGTCCTTCTGGTGCGGCTGGCGGTGGCGGAGGTGTTCCGGCTGGTGCGCCACCCGGAGGAGGGCCCCATGGACCATGTTGTTCTTCAGGCTCTTTAGCTTCCGGATGCGCTTTACCATTGTGGCAAGTATTACAATTGATACCCGAAAACTTAACCAAGCCTAAGGAGTCTTTTTCGGCCCTGAAATATTTACTGTTTATTTTAGATGTCATCTTAAACATTTCACGTGCCCATCCTTTTTCAGGCTTGGCATCACTGGCAAAATCCATTTTATTGGTTTCAGCATTACGCTCATGACAAAAATTACAATGAACCCCTAATGAAGCCGACCAAACATCCATCGCATGGTCTAAAACCTTATAAGGTATATTCTTAGGGAATACCTTTAAATTAACTAATTTTGGTGGTTCACGATCGGGCGGCAAGGATGCAGCCACGCTTAAAGCCATTACACCTATCAGCGTAATTGCTACGGTAATTTTCTTGTTTATTTTCATTGTTGGAATTTTTACAGTTCTATTATAATTGTTCCCTAAATAAGCTTTTTTAATTCTAAAAAGCAAATTAAATAGATGCCTTAGCTTATTAGATAGATGAATACCTAATTTTAACCGATAAACCCAAGCTATCTATCATTACAAAAACCAACACAATATATCCATTTAAGTAATTTGACCTTTATAATAAAAACATTAGCTTTGATATAACCAATCATCCTAAAAGTTAACGTAATGGCAACTACTACCCGTCGTCAGTTTTTACAAACCAGCGCCCTTTTATGTGCCGGAACTGCTTTCCTTCCTTCATTCGCATTTTCAAAATATCAGCCTAAACTCTCCTTTTCCACCTTGGGTTGCCCCGATTGGTCGCTCAAACAATTTACCGATTTTGCTGCCGCAAATGGTTATAAGGGGATTGAATTACGGGGTATTCAACGCGAAATGGATTTGACAAAAGCGAAAGATTTAAGTACACCCGAAGCCCGCAAAGAAACCATGAAGATAATGGAGGATAAGGGTTTACTATTTGTTGATTTAGGCTCATCAGCCACCATGCATATTACTGAGCCGACAGAACGTCAAAAAAACATGGATGAAGGGAAGCGGTTTATTGACCTGGCACAACAACTTAATTGCCCAAACGTGCGGGTTTTCCCTAATAATTTACCAAAAGAGAATGCGCAAAAAGCAGCAGCGTTCGAGTTAATTATAAATGGCATATTACAACTTGCCGACCATGCCAAAGGCAGCAAGGTAAATGTTTTGGTGGAGTCGCATGGCGATTTGGTTCATATAAACGATTTGGAATATGTAATGAAGGCCATCCAACACCCTAACGCCGGCATGATTTGGGATGTATGCAATATGTACGAGATCACCAAAGAAGACCCTATTGATGCTTATCATAAATTAAAGCCTTATATAAAGCATACACATATTAAAAACGCCAAATTGGTGGGTGATAAAATACAATATGTGCTGTTAAACCAGGGCGATGTGCCTATATTTAAAGCGATTGATGCCTTAGTGGAAGGCAACTATCAAGGTTATTTTAGCTTTGAATGGGAAAAGCTATGGCATCCCGAAATTGGAGAACCAGAAATAACCCTGGCAGATTATCCCAAAGCAATGAGCGCCCATTTTGAAAAAAGATATTAATGAAAGAACAATTAACATATGATGCCATTATAGTAGGTTCGGGCATTACCGGCGGCTGGGCAGCTAAAGAGCTTTGCGAAAAAGGTTTGAAGGTTTTGCTATTGGAACGGGGTACAAACCTGGAGCATCCCAACTATCCAACCGCTATCAAAGACCCCTGGGAATTTCCGCATCATTTGCAATTATCAACTGAGGATAAGGCAGTTCATTATGTGCAAAGCAGGCATTGGTCGTTCAAAGAAGATAATAAACATTTTTATATCAACGATCAGCAAAACCCTTATGATGAAGCAAAACGGTTCGACTGGATAAGGGCTAATGTGCTGGGCGGAAGGTCGTTATTATGGTCGAGGCAGTGTTACCGCTGGAGCGACCTTGATTTTGAAGCCAATGTTAAAGAGGGCATAGGGGTTGATTGGCCCATCCGTTATAAAGATATAGCGCTTTGGTATAATCATGTAGAGAATTTTATTGGCGTAAGTGGCAGCATTGAAAACATTCCACAACTGCCCGATGGTATCTTTCAGCCGCCTTTCGAAATGAACAAGGTGGAAAAAGTGTTTAAAGAGAAAATAGAAGGTATTTATCCCGATCGTAAGGTGATTATTGGCCGTACCGCCAATTTAACCAAGGCTGTAAAAGGCCGGGGGCATTGTATGGCGCGCGATCTGTGCCATCGTGGTTGCCCTTATGGTGCCTATTTCAGTACCAATGCCAGCACCTTCCCTGCGGCCTATGCTACTGGTAACCTAACTGTTAGAACAAACTCCTTGGTCAACAAGGTTTTATACGATGAGCAAAAACAAAGAGCCAGCGGAGTAGAGGTGATGGATACCCTTAGCCGTGAAATAAGGGTGTTTAAGGCTAAAATTATATTCTTGAACGCCGCCACCGTGGCCACCAGTTTTATTTTGCTAAACTCCACATCTTCCAGATTTCCGAATGGTTTGGGGAATGAGAGCGATCAGGTAGGCCGTAATTTGATGGACCATCATAAAGGCTTATCCGCATGGGCTAGTGTGGAGGGTTATGAAGATAGTTACTATTATGGACGCCGACCAACCAGCGCTTATATTCCTCGTTTTAAGAATGTTAACAAAAAAGAGCCGGGATTTTTAAGAGGCTATCATTATGGCATGTCGGCAGGTAGGGGACGTGGTTCGAGCGAAGCAACCATAGGGGCAACTTTTAAAGATGGCTTAACCGAAGCCGGAGGGTGGGGTGTTGGGCTTTGGGCCTTTGGCGAATGCCTGCCTTATGAAAACAATCGGATTACCTTGAATACTAAAAAGGTAGACCCCTGGGGGCGACCAACACTTACTATTGATTGTGAGTTTAAAGCAAACGAGCATGCTATGCATGAAGACATGGGCAATACCGCCCTCGAAATGCTACATGCTGCTGGTTTTAAGGATATTGGTATGAAAAATGAAATCTCCTTTCCGGGTAATGCCAACCACGAGATGGGCACCGCTAGGATGGGGCTCGACCCAAAAACATCGGTGTTGAATAGTTTTAACCAAATGCACGAGGTGAAGAACGTATTTATTACTGATGGTTCCTGTATGGCGTCTAGCTCATGCGTAAACCCTTCGTTAACCTATATGGCTTTAACAGCACGTGCTTGCGATTATGCAGTGAATGAAATGAAAAAGTTGAATATTTAAAGTTGCTCCGCAATGGGAAAATATTGGTAGTACATATTATATCCTTTTGCTAACAACTACTTTTATTGCTATTACTCTTGTTTTCAAAACCATCATTTGGAACGGGAAACCTTCTTTAAACTATAGTCAAAACCACCTAATAATAGTCAAAACTATTTTGTGAAGGGAAAATGTAGTATTTAGTGCTGAACTTGCTGTTTTAAAAAATCAAAATCATATAGATAATAAACTTTGCTGGCATTAAACTATACGCTTCGCATTGTCTTTCACAAAGGTATCCCAGCCCGAATAAGATTTTTTACTGCCACTTTTTCCTGTGGGTATGCGTTGGAAGGAATGGCAAACAGCAACAGCCAAACCGTCTGTAGCATCCAAAAAATCGGGGGTTTCGGTAAATTTCAAAAGCGTTTGTAACATGGCGGCAACTTGTTCCTTGGTTGCGTTGCCATTGCCGGTAATGGCTTGTTTTATTTTACGTGGCGCATATTCGGTAATTTCAACATTGCGCGAAAGCGCGGCAGCCATAGCCACGCCTTGCGCTCTGCCTAGCTTTAACATTACTTGTATGTTTTTACCATAAAAAGGGGCTTCAATAGCCAAACAATCAGGGTGGTAATTATCAATCAGGGCAACAGTTTTTTCGAAAATGCGTTGTAGCTTGAGCATGTGGTCGTCTAACTTCTCCATTTTAACCACACCTAAACTAATCAATTCAATTTTAGTGCCTATTTCTTTCACCAATCCGTAACCCATTACCGCGGTACCTGGATCAATGCCCAAAATAATTCGCTCTTTTTTTATATTATCTTGTTGTGGTTGTTTTATGGGAAGCAATTTTATGTTATGGTTTTATAGTTAGGATGTAATTACGGGCTAACATTATTTAGTGCTAATTTACACATTAATAAAAGCAAATGGTAGGTTATATTTTAAAGGTTTTGCTTAGGATTTATGCAATAGATTTAGGCGGATTAGTTTAATTAGATGCTTCATTATATTAATGTTTAGAATTATGTAACCAACATAGCACCTGGTTATTTACCTATTTTCTCGTCTATTTGCTGCTGCAAGCTTGTTTTATAGGCATCATCAAGTTTGGGAGCATTTGTTTCCGCGGCTTTAATCAGGTTGATCATCATTTTATTGATGGCCACGCTCTGCTTTTTAAACAAACGGCAAACCGAACAGAAAAGCAAATGAAGCCTTAATGATAAAAACTCCTTTACAGTCAATTTATCAGTTGTTTGTTTTTCAATCAATAAAGTGGCTTGCCTACAATTTCTAATAATCTTTTTTATTGCTACCATATATTACCTATAACCAGTTTTTTTGCAAACATGCCCTCAAATTTACTTTCGCCCTGTGAACGATAACCCATAGGTTTGACGAACTCAGCATCAATTCCTTACAAACATTTTCGGATGTTTCTTCTTCTAAAACTTTCATGGTAAAAACGGCATACCAAAGTGGTGGTAATTTTTCTAAACATTTTTTGAGGATCGAATTAAATTCTTGCTTACTTAATTTCCCATCACTTTCAATCCCAAAAACTGTTGGCTTATTTTTATCACTCCAATGACCGTCCTCTTCAAAAAAAACCTCCTGTTCGGCCATCGCATGGCTTTCAGAAACGATTTTTAAGCCCGATGATTTTTTACGATAAACATCAATGATCTTGTTCTTCAAAATAGCGGTTAACCAGGTACGCTCGGATGCTTTACCTTCAAAGCTATCCACTTTTTGAAGGGCGGCCAAAAAAGTATCCTGCACCAAGTCTTTCGCCTGCTCTTCGTCGTTTAACCTACTAATGGCAAAGCTGTATAAATAATCGGCATGTTGGTTAACCCATTGCTGGGCATTGAGTTCGTTCGTCATAAACTTGGTCTAATCCATTTATCTTCTTACAAATTACTATATATTAATTTGGTTTTAACAACTAATAAATGATTTAAAATCTTTAAAATAAAAGGATTATATTTATATAAATCAATTTTAGCAAAAACAAGTGTAAGGTTTTTAAAATACCTCCGACTAAACCAAAAAAAGAAGGAATAATCATGAAAGCATTTAAAATATTATCCATACCTGCCATTTTGGTGGTGGTATTCGTAGCCATGTCGTTTATAAACAAAAGCAAGGTGAACAAAATCAAAGCGACCAATACAGGTTTTGCCGTGGTGGAGTTATTTACCTCGGAGGGTTGTTCTAGTTGTCCGCCTGCCGATGAAGTGGTAGCCAAAATACAACGTGAAAGCAAGGATGTTCCGGTTTATATTTTAGCTTACCATGTTGACTATTGGAACCGCCTTGGCTGGAAAGACGTTTTTAGCAGTGCCGAATATTCAAAACGTCAAAATGACTATGCCAATTATTTAAACCTGCAGTCTGTTTATACGCCGCAAATAGTAGTGAATGGTAAAACGGAATTTGTGGGCTCGCAAGAATCAACCTTGCGCAGCGCCATCCATAATGGTTTACTTCAAAGCCGGGGAACCGCTTTAAATATCACCTATTCAAAACAAAACAACAACGGACAAATTAAATATGCCGTTAGCGGTGATTATAAAAACACAACTTTATTAATTGCCTTTGTACAAAAAAATGCGACAACAAAAGTAGAGCGTGGAGAAAATAGCGGACAAACACTTTCGCATGTGCAAATAGTAAGAAAACTGCAAAAAGTTGAATTAGAACAAGCAAAAGGACAAACTGCGGTAACCTATCCAATGGGATATGATGCCGCTACTTGGGAGATTATAGGCATTTTGCAAAATAAAGGGAATGGCGTTATTACCGGAGCAAACAGGGCCAACCAAGTAGCCGAAAATAATACCGAAGCTAAAATATAAAGAACAAAATATTTGTTTAATTTTATGGGAGTAAATTTCAAAATATTTTTACTCCCATAAAATTACGCTGTACTCATTATGAAGGTAATCAAAGAAAAACATTCCTTGTTGATGCGCTGGACGCATTGGGTAAATTTCCCCATTTTAACCATCATGATATGGAGCGGGATGCTGATTTATTGGGCGAACGACGAATATACCATTACCCTGTTTGGGCATAAGTTTTTTAGCTTTTTTCCGGAATGGTTTTATCATGCCTTAAAAATTCCGCACAGGCTTTCAGAAGGTATGGCTTTTCATTTTTTGTTCATGTGGTTTTTCGCGCTGAACGGGGTGTTTTATGTTATATACTCCGTTATATCAGGCGAGTGGCGGGAGCTGGTTCCGAAAAAGAATTCGTTTAAAGAGGCTTGGTTGGTGCTGCTGCACGATTTACATATCCGCAAAACTGCTCCACCTCAAAATAAATACAATGCCGCGCAACGCATAGCCTATACGGCTATTATCATAATGGGTTTGGGCTCCCTGATTACCGGATTGGCCATTTATAAACCCGTGCAATTTTATTACCTCACCCGGTTATGCGGTGGTTACCATTTCGCCAGGGTATTGCACTTTGTTTTAACGCTAGGCTATGTATTCTTTTTTATCATCCACATTGTGCAAGTAATATTAGCGGGATGGAATAATTTCAGATCTGTTATATCCGGATTTGAAGTAATCAATGAGCCTGCCGAATTAATTACAGAAACACCTGTACAACCTACAACAGCAAATGGAAACGAAAACAACTAAGGAAAAAAAGGAACTTACCGTTGAGCAACAAATAAACAGGCGTAACTTTATCTCTTTCGCCGGTTTCGCGGTACTGGCTGGTTCGGCCTTTGGTGGCTGGCGGTGGCTCTCAAATTCGCCCGAAGAAACAGCCGGTATAACAGCAGGAGCAAAAGCGCCCTTACGCCGAGCGCTAAACAATACGGAACTCATTTTCAGGAATTTTTTTAGCAGCAACCATTTGGTTAAAACCTACCCAAAAAGCAGGGCTGCCAAACATGTTAGGGTAAATAGCGATATAGGTATTGAAAGCAATAAAAAATTCGACCCTGCGACCTGGAAGCTGGAAATTGTTAAAAAAGGTGGCGAGATTTTACAAATTACCTTGGATGAGTTAAAGAAACTACCCAAAACCGAGCTTATTTATGATTTTAAGTGCGTAGAAGGCTGGGATCAGATATCGCATTGGGCTGGGGTAAAGTTTATTGATTTGATTGAACATTACCACTTGGGCGAATATACCCAAATGCAATATGTAGGTATGGAAACGCCCGATAAAGCCTATTACGTTGGTATTGATATGCCGAGCGCGGTACATCCCCAAACCATTTTAGCTTATGAGGTAAATGATAAGCCCTTACCTTTAGGAAATGGCGCACCTTTGCGACTCATTATCCCGGTAAAGTATGGCATAAAAAACCTGAAACGCATAGGTACCATTACCTTTAGCAATACCCGTCCGCGCGATTATTGGGCCGAGCAGGGGTACGATTATTATTCGGGATTGTAAGGTAGATTTTATACCTATAATATTTTATGAAAATGCTCTATTTTATAAATAATTTAGAGGAATAATGTTTAAATTTTCAACCTTATTGATCGCTTTTTTAAGCTATACACAGCTTTTATTGGCTCAAAAAACTAATTCTCCACATACGATGTTATGGGAGGTTAAGGATCCCCGTTCATATAATGTGTCCTACCTTTTTGGAACAATGCATATTTTCGGTGAATCATGGTTGGATTCAATAACATTGGTAAAAGATAAATTTATAAACGCAAAACATATTTTAATTGAAGGAACTATTACCAAAGATACTGAAAACCGGATTATAGATTCTTTTAGAAAACCTTACCTAGGACCTGCAATTTTACCGCGCAAAATTTTTTCAAACAAATGTTTTAATATAGTTAATTGTTATACAAAATCTATAAATTGGGGAGATATTGACACTTTATTTCATGAAAATCCACAACCAATAGTAGTTTTATCATTGTTACAATGGCTGTTATTAAACGATTACGCCTCTCGTTTTCATATTAAAACAACGGAAGAGGATGTTTTAGATCATTTCTTTTCAAAGAATGCAAATACCAAAAATCGAGAGGTTACTTCACTTGATAATTTGTACGAAACTGTTACAAATTTCATTCAAAATCAAAACCCTAAAGTATTGGCTAAAGATATTGAAGAGTTAGCAAATTCGTTGCAAAAATCAGATTTAACCTTATCAAAATATTATAATGTTATTAAAAATTATAAAAATCTTCAATACAACTATTATTTTACAAAAAAAGCACCTCGAGACGATGAAAGTGATGGTTCAGAGCTTACACTTCGCAACAACCTTTGGATGCCGAAATTAATTAATGCTTTTAATAAAGATAACTGTTTTGTAGCGGTTGGGATTAGTCATCTAAATTATAAAAATGGATTAATAAATCAATTGAAGGCTGCCGGTTTTGAAGTAACTCCAGTTGAAATTAAAAGAATCGGCTTGCAGTAAATAGCCCAATTAACCTAGCATTATTTATTACCTTATCCCAAACTAAAACCTAAATACCAGTTTATTATCAGTAGCTTTAACAAATTTATTTGTGCCATGATTTTGTTTTCGAGGAGGAATTTGCATTTTACTGATTATAAATGGACAGTTTATGGCCAACATGACCCGCATGTAAATGGCAAACCCGACCAAACCTTGTTTAACAAAGAAGAAGGCGCCGAAGTGGTTTACCTGATTAATAGGTTAATGATTATATGGGATTACCGTTTCCCTAACACTGGCAATAAAATGGAAAAACTGATCCATAACAGTTTACCTGTTGAGGTGACCAGTCAGGAAGAAGTTCAAAACTGGCTGAAAGAAAATTTAAAATTTTAAGGCGCGTATTACCTACAAAAGCTCCTGTGCGGGGTCCCAATAGTGTGTTTTAAAATCCTTAATTTGGTCGTCTATTACGGTGATGCCCTCACTTTGCAATAGTTCCTGCATTAGGTTGCCACCAAAATGGAACTTGGCGGTTAATAATCCGCTACGGTTTACCACTCTGTGAGCCGGGACTGGTGGATAGGCCTTTGAAGAGGCCAACATGGCATACCCAACCATACGTGCCGAACCTTTAGTACCTAAATAGGCAGCAATAGCGCCGTATGAGGTTACCCTACCAGCTGGTATCAACCTAACCACTTGATATACCTTATCAAAAAAATTGGGCTCCTCCATCCTTAATCAAATGAAAACTTTAGGTAATTGATGTTTTTGTTTTCTTTCAGGTATTTTTTCTCGTAATAGGTTTTAATAGCCAATACATCCGTTACAAATTCAGAGTGGTAAAGGTCTTCCGTTTTTATATGCAAGTTCAGGTTTTGCTCCAATATCTTTTCACGCGTATAGCTATAAAAGCCATCGTTATCAGTTTTTAGGTTGATGGCTCCGCCGGGTTTCAATATGGTTTTATATTTTTCCAAAAATCGTGGTGAGGTTAAGCGCTTCTTCTCCCTGCTTTCCTGAGGTTGCGGGTCGGGGAAGGTGATCCAAATTTCATCAATTTCGCCGAGTTCAAAATACTCCAGTATGGTTTCAATTTGTATCCGCAAAAAGCCAACATTGTGTATGCCATCCTCCAATGCCGTTTTTGCACCACGCCAAATACGGTTGCCCTTATAATCAATCCCTATAAAGTTTTTTTCCGGAAATAACGTTGCCAAGTTAACGGCGTATTCGCCCTTTCCGCAGGCAAGCTCTAGCACAACAGGATTGGTGTTTTTAAAAAAGTCTTTCGCCCATAAGCCCTTTAAAGGTTTTCCGGCGTCTAATTGCAGTACATTGCTAAAAGTATCCACCTCAGCAAAACGTTTTAATTTGTCTTTACCCAATGCTCAATAATAATAAGTCAAAAATAAATTTTAGTAGGCTAATTAAGGCTGGTCTGCAGGTTTTTTTTCGGCATCAAAAAAGAAATAACGAGTGCCAAAATTACCAATAAGATACAGCCTATGGCATTTAACCATAAATAAGCCACTACCTGATAAAAGCCAAGTAGGCAGATCAACAACTCGGTAATTATTGCCGCTATAAAAACCGCGTCGCCTTTAATATTTTTTAAATAAAATGCCACTACAAATACGCCCAAAATAGTACCATACAAATAAGAGCCCAGTTGGTTTACAAATTCCAACAGGTTCCCTACTTTGCTGGCATACAGGGCCATTATTACACAAACTATCCCCCAAAAAACAGTAGCCAACCTTGATGCCAATAAGTAATTTTTTTCGGTAGCGTTGGGGTTTATCATTCGTTTATAAACATCCACAATACTGGTAGAAGCCAATGAATTTAAGGCACTTGCCGTTGAACCCATGGAGGCTAAAAACACAATGGCCACTAATAGTCCAATTACCCCTTTTGGTAAATACTGGGTAACAAAGGTTAAAAAAACATAGTTGGTATCGTCTTCATTAGCCTTGCTATTATTTTTCTTCATCACCGCGATGGCTTGCTTTCGCAGGGTGGTTGATTGATTGTCTGCAACCTTTAATGCATCTTTTGCCGCATCAATGCTATGCTCATTTTTGCTATCAAAGGCTATAATCAGCTCATCTGCTCTTTTCTTGCGTGCTTCAAAGGCATTGGCATATTGGCTTTCTATTTGATTATATTCTTTGCTAAATGTACTTGCCTTCACTTGTTTTACCTCGTACTGGTTAAAGAATAAAGGCGGCCTGTTAAACTGGTAAAAAGCGAAAACCAAAACCCCAATTAACAATATCAGAAACTGCATGGGTATTTTTACCAGTCCGTTCATAATTAAACCCAAACGGCTTTGCCCTATGGAGCTTCCTGTTAAATAACGCCCAACCTGACTTTGGTCTGTCCCGAAATAGGATAGTTGCAGAAAGAAGCCCCCAATAAGACCACTCCAAACATTGTACCGGCTTTTAGGGTCGAACTTCCAGTCAATCACGTTCATTTTGCCTAGCTTACCTGCAAACTTGATGGCTTTTGTAAATCCGACCCCATCGGGCAGTAGCCCAACAATTAAAGCGCCTGCAAAAAACATCCCTAAAAAAATGATGCTCATTTGCAGTAACTGGGTGTATGACACTGCTTTAGTGCCTCCATAAACAGTATAAAAAATAACCAAGCCGCCAATAAACAAAGTAGTATAAACGGTATTGATGTTTAATATGGTTGAAAGGATGATGGCAGGCGCGTAAATGGTGATTCCGGTAGAGAGGCCTCGCTGTATTAAAAACAAAAAGGCTGTTAAAACACGTGTTTTTAAGTTAAAGCGATTCTCCAAAAACTCATAAGCGGTATAAACTTTTAGGCGATGGAATATGGGTACAAAGGTTACACAAAGCACTATCATGGCGATGGGCAAACCGAGGTAAAATTGCACAAAGCGCATCCCATCGGCATAAGCCTGCCCAGGGGCTGATAAAAAGGTGATAGCACTTGCTTGTGTGGCCATCATAGAAAAACCTACCGCATACCAGGGTAATGAGCGGCTCCCCATTAGGTATTGATCGATGTTTTTATTGCTGCCGCTTTTCCATACCCCGTAAATGATGATGAAAAGCAGGGTGGCGAAAAGGACTATCCAGTCGGTTATGCTCATTTAAGCATAAAAGTAATAAGCTGCCCTGTGATAATCAAGAAAATAAGCCAAGCAGCAACAATTAAATAAAATTGCCGCCAGCTATGTATAAAGGAAGGAAGATCGGGATCAGGCGCCTGCACGGCCTTTTACAAATACATTGCGGAAAAAGCCGGTAAACAGTACCCCAAAAACACCTAAAATAGGTATCCAAATGGCGCCGCAACCTAAAATACAGCCTACAAAAAGACCACCAGCCGCGCCAACCAAATAATACAAATTGTTAACGTTAACTCCTTTATCTTCTTCTTTGTGTGGATGTGTTGCCATAATTCTTTAATTTCTGCTGCAAAGTTATATTTTTTAATTATTGCAGCCTAATCAAATATTTATTTTTTAGGCTTGCTGAGTAAATTAACAAACAACCTATAAGCCCCTGGCACCCCTGCTGGCAATTGCCTAAAGAAAGCCAAGGAGGTATATATAAACCTGCCTTTGCCATAATCGCCAACTATTAAAGCTCCGTTATTGGGTGTTTCATTAGGGTCGTTCATTTGTAAAATGGCTTTGTATTGCGGGTCAATTTCTGATAAATAGTACAAACCGCGTTCTTGCACCCAACCATTAAAATCATCCTGGGTAATGGTATTGGGGTAATTTAAAACGGGGTTATCTTTGTCTAACACAGTAATTGGCGCGTTCTCATCCGTCACTCTTTGGTTTACCACCCTAAACGGATAAGGGCCAATTTGTTTGGTAACCAAACCATTATAATTATTATATTGAACCACCAAGTTACCTCCATTTTTTACATATTGTAAAAGTTTAGGTTGCTCAACCGCTAAGCGATCGTTCACATTGTAGGCTCTTACGCCGGTTATGATGGCATCGTAGGTGGATAGGTCCGTGTTTAATATTTCATTTTCGGTCAATAAATTTACCTCGTATCCTATTTGTTTTAAGGCATCGGGCACAAAATCGCCAGGGCCAACTATATAGCCAATTTTTTTACCCGCCAATTTTAAATCCAAATAAATCAATTTGGCCGATGCTTGCGGGAACAGGGTAATATTTGGCACATGGTTATAATTAATATGTTGCACCGCTAACGAATATGGTTTGCCGTTAACCACCAACTTGGCTTCCAAAGTGGTGGTTTTTGGTTGATTATCCGTCGGGCTGATGGTAAAGGAGGCAGCCCATTCATCACCTTTGTTTTTGTTGGATAGGTCAATTTTATCCGGCGATACCTTCCACCCTAAACCCGCATTTAAGCTGATGCTTCCGCTTGCATTGGTATAGGCTTTTAGCTTTATTTCAACGGTTTGCGGATTTTTATTGTAGAAAATATAATCCTTCGCATCCAAATTGGCGGTAACAGGTGGAGTAACCTCCAACGGTTGGTAAACCTCGCCACGAACAGGGTCTACGTATTTATATATCAATTTGCGCTGGTAATGTAATTGTTTGCCTTCAATGTTAAACACATAATCAACTACAGGCTGGTCGGGGTTTTCAGGGTTACCTATTACCAATGGATCATCAATAGTATAAAAACCAATAGGGTGACTGTTTAATAACCAATAAGGTTGAGAAATTTTACTGGCGATGATACCTGAGTTTATAGTAATGAGCTGATTGGCAGGAATAGCGGTTTCAGTATTCGGGCTTTTGGTGCTTGTTCCGGCACTTACCGAAACAAGCTTAATTTTATCATTAAACCTATTTATAATATTAGACCGTATTTCGATGCTATCGCCAATGGCATAGGTAGGCGCGACCGTATAGCTCTCAAACCATAATCCAGCGCATGCGGCTATTAAATCTTTCAGTTCCTTGGCTTTTTGTTCTTGCCAATAGGTGTCATTTATTTTCTCCACCTTGCTTAGCAAATCAACCAAGGCGGGTACCGATTTATAGGGAGCTTCGCTATTAAAATTCGCTTTTATATCATCAATCGCTTTGCCAATAGTGGCTTGTTCATTTACGCGTTGCCAAGTGGTATTGACCCCTTCAAATAAATCAGCTTTTGGGGCATCGCCTAAAATAGTTTTAAAAAATTCAAAGCTCTCGCCTTTTTGCCTTGCCGAGCCAAAACCCTGTGTTTTATGGTTCGATCTGCTTTCGGCGGCTATTTCTCCATAACCTTTGCCAATTAAAGGGTTGTAAACACCTACATCAATCTTAAACTGGTCGGGCGCGGTGGTATTATTTCCACCAAAATTAAAGGTGTTCCATAGCAGGCGCTTGGCTTGCCAGGTTTTTACATATTTTAATTGTTCAGGAAATCGATTTGGGTCGGCCGCGGCGGCAAAGGCCTCCTGCGCCAAAATTGCTGAGGAAGTATGGTGACCATGCCCACCCTCACCCGTAGTTGGGAAGCGACAAATAATAACATCCGGTCTGAAATTCCTAATGACCCATACCACGTCCGAAAGTATTTTTTCCTTATCCCATATTTTCAAGGTCTCGCCTGGCCCTTTCGAAAAGCCAAAATCATTGGCTCGGGTAAAAAACTGTTCAGCACCATCTACCCTGCGGGCTGCCAAAAGTTCTTGGGTACGTATTAAGCCCAATAGTTCGCCTTGCTCGTTGCCTAACAGGTTTTGTCCGCCATCACCGCGGGTCATGGATAGGTAGCCAGTGCGGTAATGCTTTTCTTGCGCTAAATAGGCCAGCAAGCGGGTATTTTCATCGTCGGGGTGCGCGGCAACATACAGCACACTGCCCAATACCCCCAATTTTTTAAGGTTTTGTTGTAGAGTGATGGCATCTGCCGGAGGGGCCGTTTGCGCGAAAATAGCATTGGCAAAAAAAACAAGCAGCAGCGACAGTTTTATCCTTGTGGTCATGGAAACAAATATATTGAAAGAATGGGAGGTTGGGGAAAGGAACAGGTGGTTTTTATTACGTTTAAATAAATATCTTCCTATTAACAGAGATTTTAATTCATTCCTGAAACGCACAATATCCTCAAATAAATATTGGCTAAGCAAGCAAACAACTTATTTTAAAAATAATTTTTCAATATATCCCCACACAAAATTACAAACCCATGTCAATTTCAATCAATCGTTTGATTAATTTTGTTGCGGTATAAGAGATGGATAAAGATAAAATAGACAAGAAAGACCATATCCTTGATGTAGCTGAAAAAATATTTTCGGACTTGGGTTTTGATGGTGCTTCTACCCGAATGATATCGAGCGAGGCCGGGGTAAATATGGCTATGCTTAATTATTATTTCGGCTCCAAAGAGGGTTTGTTTTTAGCGGTATTTGAACGTAAGATTTCCTCTTTCCAAACGCTACTGCAAAATATTGGTAACGACGATAGCAAAAGCAGCTGGGACAAGTTAGACACCTGTATTGAAAACTATGTTGACCGTATTATTGTTAACAATTGTTTCCAGAAACTGATACATAGGGAAATGTCGATAAGTAAAAGAACGGACCTGACCGATAAAATTACCGATATCTTGATGGTGAATGTAAACGAAATCAAGAAGATTTTTGACGAGGGAGTTAAAAACGGCAGCTTTAATCATGATATTGATTCGGCCATGATTACCGCTACCATTTTCGGCACAAAAAATTATATAATTAACACGCCCAATATATCATCCTTAATGTTGGGACACGATATTAGGGAAGAAAAATATTTAGAAGAAGACCTGAAACCCAGGTTTAAAAATTATATGAAAAGGCTTTTACGAGCCTACTTATTAGTTGAACAGCATGATAACACAACCGTATAAAACAACCAAACTTCTCCATTTAAAAAACATGAGCATAAAACTAAAACCATTGCTTATAACCCTGCTACTACCGGCATTGCTGTTTATCAGCAAGGCACATGGGCAAGATAGGGTGATTACCCTAAACGAGGCTATAAAGCTCGGCTTGCAAAACAGCAAGGTGCTAAAGCTTTCGCAGTCAAAAATTGATGAGGCGGTATCGCAATACAACCAAACCAAGGATTTAAACAAGCCAAATGCCAGTGCGAGCTTGGGCTTTAATCAGGCCGAAATACCTGTTAATACGCTTAGCTTGGGTAAATTAAATTTGGCATTGCCTCCAAACAACACAGCCTGGTTAGGTACCGTGTCGGCAAGTGAGGTGATATTTAATGGCAATAAATTTAAATACGCGCAGGAGTCGACCGAGTTATTGACACAGGTTTCTCGCTTAGATGCCGACATCAATAAAGATGAAATTACTTATGCCATTGTAACCGCCTATTATAATTTATACAAGGTATTGCAAAGCAAAAAGGTAGTGGAGCAAAATTTGGCAACCATTGATGCCCAGATAAAACAATCGCAACGTTTTTTTGAGCAAGGCATTGTTACCAAAAACGATGTACTGCGGTTTCAACTACAACATGCCAATGTAGAACTAAATGGCATTGATTTAGAAACCAACCGCAAAATAGTAAACTATAATTTGAATATTTTGCTCGGCTTACCCGAAACAACCCAATTAAAGGTTGAAACCATTGCGGATGCTACCAAGCCACTCAATCCATTAACAAATTATTTGGATACCGCGTTAGCCAACCGTACCGAGCTAAAGCAAATGGATTTACGCGGACAAGTATCCGACAAAAACATTAGCTCCATTATGGCTAATCAAAAGCCAACTTTAGCAGCTTCGGCAACCGGGTATTTGATTAATACCAAGTTCAATCCTATACCACAAAGTGGTAGTGCTATTACCCCAATAGTTTTAGGCTTGAACCTATCTTGGAATTTTGCTACCATTTGGACTAATAAAAATAAGATTGCCCAAGCCAAAATTCAACGGGAAGAAGTTGATATCAACAAAAGTATTTTAGTTGATAATATTAAGCGCGAGGTAAACCAAAACTACCAAAGCTATGATATGGCTATCAACAAAATAAATTTATTGCAAACCTCCATAGCGCAAGCGGGCGAAAACAATAAAATCTTGGAATCGAAATATAAAAGCAATATCGCTTCGGCAACTGATAGGGCCGATGCGCAAACCTTGCTTTACCAGGCAGAAATTAACCTTGAATTGGCAAAAGCCGACGCGGGTTTAGCTTACTATACATTATTAAAATCAACCGGAAAACTTAACAAATAATACAAAACCAATCAATACAATGGCAAACGAACTAGAAACACAGGGAAACGAAACTAAAAAGAAACCCAACAGAGTGCTACCTATTATTTTAGGTGTAATCATCATTGCTGGTTTATTTTTTGGCATCAGGCAATATATATATTTAGGCAAACATGTTGATACCGACGATGCCCAGGTTGATGGCGACATCAGTCCGGTAGTGGCTCGCGTTGGTGGTTATGTAGAAGTAATCAACTTTCAGGAAAACTCGCATGTAAACAAAGGCGATACTTTGGTAAAAATTGACGACCGCGACTATAAAATAAAACTGCAACAAGCTATCGCGGCAAAAATTGGCGCAAGCTCAAACATTGGCGTAAACGAATCGCAAATATTTGCTAACAGCGCAAATGCTGCCAGTGCGAAGGCACAGGTTGAATCAGCCTCGGCACGTTTGGATAAAGCTAGTAAAGACTACAACCGCTATTCAAACCTGGTAAAAGATGGTTCGGTTACCCAACAAGTATTTGACCAAGCTAAAGCCGATTTAGAAGTAGCGCAAGCCACTTATAAAGCAGCACAAGAGCAATATAAGGCAACACAAGAGCAAATAGGTACTACAAAAAGCCAATTAGGTGTTACCCAAACAAATGTGGCGCAAAAACAAGTAGATATTGACTATGCTAAATTGCAATTGGGCTATACCGTTATAACCGCGCCAGCAAGTGGGGTTACTTCAAAAAAGAATGTACAATTAGGTCAGCTGGTTCAAGGCGGACAAACCTTGTTTTCTATCGTTAACGACAGCAGTACTTTCATAACCGCCAACTTTAAAGAAACCCAATTGGATAAAATGAAAGTTGGTCAAAAAGTTGATATTATAATTGATGCCTTTCCGGGTAAAACTTTAAAAGGTAGCGTGTATAGCTTTGCCCCTGCAACTGGTGCTAAGTTTTCATTGCTGCCTCCCGATAATGCTACCGGTAACTATGTAAAGGTAGTGCAAAGAGTACCTGTTAAAATTAAGATAGAAGCCAATAAGGAAGATTTGGCAAAATTACGCCCTGGAATGAGCGTAAACGTATCGGTAATAGTTGAGAATTAATTTTTTGCCAATTCATAACAGTAGCATGCTCTAGCAATGGCTAATGGCGTGTTACTTAAAATAATTTATTAAAAATATGGCTGAAACTGGCTTTAAAAAATGGATCATCACCATAACGGTAATCGTGGCTTCGCTATTGGAGCTCATTGATACCACTATTGTGAATGTTTCGCTGCCGAATATACAAGGCAACCTAGGTGCAACCCTCGAGGACGTTGCTTGGGTGGTAACCGGGTACGCGGTAGCCAACGTAATTGTATTGCCCATGTCGGGTTGGCTAGGCAGTAAATTCGGGCGTAAAAAATATTTTATCACCTCCATTATAGTGTTTACCATTGCCTCCTTTTTATGCGGTAATGCAACCAGTTTGGACCAATTGGTAATCTTCAGGATATTGCAAGGTATAGCTGGTGGTGGTTTAATCTCCACTTCGCAAGCTATTTTGGTAGAAACCTGGCCCCGCGAACAAATAGGCACTGCAACGGCACTGTTTGGTTTAGGTGCGGTGGTAGGCCCAACCGTGGGCCCAACCATTGGTGGTTATATAACCGACCATACCTCATGGCGTTGGATATTTTATGTAAACATTCCGGTTGGTGCCATCGCGGCGTTTTGCGCGTATACCTTTATTAAGGAAACACCCAAGGAAGCCAAAGGCCGACCAATTGATTGGTGGGGTATTATACTATTGGCCGTTGCCGTTGGTAGTTTACAAACCATATTGGAGAAGGGCGAATCGGAAGATTGGTTTGCTAAAACCTATATTATTGTATTAACCATAACCGCGGTATTAGGCACCTTGCTTTTTATTTGGCGCGAGCTATCAATCGACTACCCCATTGTAAACTTTGCCATTTTGCGGCATCGAAGTTTCGCGGTGGGTATGTTTACCTCCTTTATTTTGGGCTTTGGTTTGTATGGTTCGGTGTTTGTATTTCCCGTATTTTGTCAGAATTTGTTAGGTTTTACCGCGCAGCAAACGGGTGAGCTTTTGTTCCCCGGTGGCTTGTGTACCATTGTTATGATGCCATTTATTGGTAAAATGCTGAACGGAGGCGTGCCGGCACAATTTATGGCAACCATTGGCATGTTCCTGTTTTTTGTCTTCACCTATATGCTTAGCAACTCCACCCTTAGTTCAGGACAGAGTGATGTTTTGATACCGCTATTAATTAGGGGCGTAGGGATGGCTTTATTATTTGTGCCATTAACAACTTTGGCCATAGCCGATTTAAAGGGCCCCGAACTGGGACAAGGTACCGGTTTAAATAACATGATGCGCCAGCTAGGTGGTTCGTTCGGTATCGCTACCTTAACTACCATAATCCACATCCGTCAGGCTGAGCATCGTGATAAACTGATAGAGTATATTAATCCGTATAACCCAGCGTTTACACAAAGGCTCAACTTTTTAACATCGGCATTTCAGGCAAAGGGTAAATCAATATTAGATGCAACCCATATGGCTTACGCCGCAATTGAAGGGCAGATAACCAAGCAATCATTTTTGCTTACTTATGATGATGCCTATTATATTTCTGGTTTGGTGATGTTGTTTTCTATCCCATTACTCTATTTACAACCCTTCAAAAAAGCCGTTAAAATGCCATCTGACGCGCATTAATAGCGCTATTAAACTTGCAGTAAAGCAGGTATTAAACAAGTTGATTAACCCTTTTGCCATTACTTTATGTAATGAAGCAAAAGGGTTGTTTTTTGTGGGAGATAATTGCATAATACCTCCCATCCATATTTTGATTTTACAATCAAGGCTCAAAAAATAAATTTTAAAATGTTGTTATAAAGCCTTATAAATCGGATATTTATAAATAATTTTTGATTATACGCTACGTTTATAACAGTATCATGAAAATTAAACCTATCCTTATTTCTTTTGCAAGTATCTTATTGCTTGCTAGTATCACCCTTTTTGTTAGCTGCAGGCATCAAAAGACTAACAAAGAAGAGATTACAACATTTTTGAATGATTTTAGTACTTGGATGAATGAAGGAAATTCAGAAAAGCTGAACACATTATTTGAAGTAAAACTTGCCCCAAAAAGTTTAAAAAAGCTAATTAGCCTATTGACGGGTAAAACCGACTTTTCGGGAAATAACAAACCTTTGGCTAGTATATTGCTTGATGTGGCTAGCTGTAATATAAAAACCATTAATGATGACTTAGTGCTGGTGGATATCCCAACCGAGTTAAGTCATATTAATGTAGAAAAAAAGACATCATCTATCAATTTAAAAATCAGGAAAATAAGCGCTACTGAGTTTAAAATAGTACAAATTGATGCCAAAAAACTGATAGCAGATTATAAAGATTATACCAACTTGGTAAAAAGTAAAACACCTAACAATCAGGATGAATTTAATCCGGCATTATATGAAAGTGAAACCCTTGCCGCTTTTAAAACAGCTGCTAAACTTAAAACAAAATACGATAGCGTTATATGGTTTACCTTTAATCATAATAAAACGTATTACTATGTGTTAAAGGGGAAGTGGAATTTGAACAAAGATTTGGATATTTATATTAGCCCAAACGGAGAAGCAAAAGATGATTACAAAATGGGCTTGGTAGGGCCCGAACTGAAAGAAATTATACCCGTAAAATACAGCCTCATCCATAACATAGGAGGTATTTTCCCAAACTTAATTGAAGTTGAAAGCGGCGACAAAAAGGGGCTTTTTGATTTAAATGGCAAGGAAGTAGTGACGGCAAAATACAATCACCTGTATCCTATTGAGGATGATCAAAATTTAGCTGTTTTGCAGGATGGAGACAGTTTTTATTATCTAAAAAAGGACTTATCTATCTCCGAAAAGGAAAACATAAAATTATCGGACTTTTTTACCAAAATTAAAAAAATAAGCACCGCTAATGATTTAAAAAAGGAAGCACTTAATCATGTCATCGAATTTAACTCGTTTTCGGAATTTGACTCGGTGTATTTACCAGCCTCTTATTTGGTTGATTTAGGTTTGGCTAAAAAAGAACTGGAATTTCCAAGTTTATCCAGAGATAAATTGGATAGGCCCGACGATGTTGGTCAACAAGAATATTCCATCACTCCCGCAGATAAAATTGAGCACCCCGATAATTGGTTTTCGGCATTCTTTTTTGCTATTAAAGATTATTATTTGGATGCCCGTTATGACTTTTATGATAGTAAGCAATTGCTTATTGTTGATAAAAAGAAAAATCGAGTTTTTACTCAACCCATATCCGGCGACTATGTGATTACCAACACCGAAGAAAATTTTGATGCCTACGAAGGGCCATGTAATATCAATAGTATCAGAGCCCTTAATGATACCTTATTTGAAGTAAAGGCAGGTGCCAATTTAAGATTTGGCTTGTACGATGAGCATAAACAAATTATTGGTGGGCCTTATTACCATTATTATACTATAAAAGGCGACCAATTGGTAGAGCTACGCAATAACCGAAATTTCGGTTTTACAAAATACATTAAAATGGATGATTCTTATTTAACTGGCTGTTATACCATGTTAGTGGGGCATACCGAACAAAATAAAGGCCGTAAAGAAAGCATCGATGCTTCAAATGCCGAATTATTGCGATTCATGAAAAATGAAATTTATGCCGACTATAATTATCAATTTAAGGATAATAGATGGAAAGCCATATTTTCGATGTTCGAAGAAAAACATTTTGGCAACGAAGATGAATCGCAGAATGTGAAACCAGACAAAGTAGAAAACTTACTTACCGATATTGATAAATACAACATCAATTGGATTACCCAAAAATTGAAAGGTAGTAAAGCAAGCTCAAAAACATTAGCATCAAAATGAAATTTGGGCACTAATAATTTATTCATATCAACATCCTAAGCATGTTTTGGTAGCTTTGGAAGGATTGGATGTTAATATTAGCCCTAGTTTTTATATTCAAGTGTTTGCTAATCCCTTTTAAATCTGATTTTTACAAAAATTTTTTGTTTCTAAAAAATCCATTTATATTGGTATCATGAAAAATAAACCTACCCTTATTACACTTGTTGGTATACTCTTACTGGCAAGCGCTACACTATTTGTTAGCTGCAGACACGAAAAGGCCAACAAGGAAGAGATTGTGCATTTTCTAGATAATTTTAGCAATTACATTAACATTGGAGATGCCCAAAAGCTAAATTCACTATTTGAAGTGAAGCTAGCCCCAAAAAGCTTGAAAAAACTCATCAGCCTGTTAACCGGTAAAAGTGAGTTTTTAAGCAAGGAAAAACCTTTGGCTAGTATTACCCTTGCCGTAGAAGAGAGTAAAATTAAATCAATAAGTGATGATTTGGTTTTGGCCGAGGTACAAGCGGAACTAACCCACCAGGATATGGAGAAAAAGATATCCTCCATCACCATAAAAATAAGGAAAATTAGTGCTACCGAGTTTAAAATAGTACAAATTGATGCTAAAAAACTCATAGCCGACTATGCTGAATATGCTGCCCTGGTAAAACGCAAGACCTTTACCGATAAGGATTTATTTGAACCCCAAACCATTGCTGCCTTTAAAGTTGCCGAACAACTTAAAGCCAAATACGATAGTGTTTTGTGGTTTGCATACTATAATAACCAAACCTATTATTATGTATTAAAGGGGAAATGGGAAATAGAAAAGGATTTATCGGATAATACAAATAGTAGGGATACAATAAAAGATGATTACAAAATTGGGTTGGTTGGGCCAGATTTAAAAGAAATTATACCCGTTAATTATACCCTTATCCATAATATCAGCGGTACATTCCCTAATTTGATAGAGGTTGAAAATGGAAATAACAAAGGCTTTTTTGATTTAAATGGCAAGGAGGTTGTGCCGGTTAAATATAGTAACATTTACCCAATAGAGGATGAAAATAATTTAGCTGTATTAAAAGATAATCAGGACTATTATTATCTTAAAAAAGACTTTACCATCTCCGAGAAGGTTAATTTAAAACTTACCGATTTCTTTTCGAAAATAAAAGATTTAAAATCAGCTTATAATTTGAAAGACAAGGCTCCAAAATTCATTACCGAGTATAATTCTCGCTCCAACAACGGAGCCATTTATTTGCCACCATCTTATCTGGTTGATTTGAATTTAGCTAATAAAGAACTTGATTTTATTAATCCCTTAAGACAAAAAAATACAAGTGAATATTCTGTTAACGAGAACGCTCATGAAAAATATTTAATAACACCAGCTGAGAAAAGTCAGTCTGAAGGCAACTGGTTTGAAGCTTCTTTTTATTCGGTTAGAGATTATTTTTTAGGAGGGCGGGCTGAATTTTATGATGATAAAAAGTTTGTTATAATTGATAAAAAGCATGATAGAATTTACCAGCAAACTGTAGTTACTGATATGGGACCTGAGGGTTCTTCCTCTTTAACTGGTACTTGCGATATGAATAGCATTAAGGCAATAAACGATTCATTATTTGAAGTAAAAGCGGGAGCTGTTTTATATTTCGATTTATATGATTCAACAAAATATGTTTCAGGTGGTTCCTACTATAATTATTATAGCCTAAAAAATGGTAAATTAATTGCTTTACCTAATAAGAGATATTTTGGATTTACTAAATATGTAAAAATGGATGATTCCTATTTAAGAGGCTGTTATGAAATAACAATATCTTCAAATAATTATAAGAACCACCAAACCAAAACAATAGAAGCTATAACTCCGGAAATGCTTCGATACATGAAAAATGAAATTTATGCAGATTATCGGTATCAATTCAAAGATAAAAGGTGGGTAAGCGTATTTTCAGGTATTGAATCGGATTATAAAGATGGAAAAGAATTACCCCTCAACCCTACAGTTGACGACTCCCTTACCGAAATTGATAAATACAACATTAACTGGATTAGTCAAAAACTAAAAGGCGGTAAAACAAGTTCAAAAGTGCTTGCTTCAAAATGAAGATTTTAAGTTGGGTACTTCGGTTATTCGCTTTTTTTTGGGTGTTGATATTATCAGGCGGTACCTTTTTGCAATATTATGATTTTAAAAACCAAAGCACCTTTTTAACCATAAAGGCTGTAGCGGTAAAAACAAGCTGGTATCTGCCAGCCTTTTATTTTCATATTATAGCTAGCAGCGTTATTTTGCTGGTGGGCTTTGTGCAGTTTTCACCTTATATTTATAATAAGAGGAATTTGCACAAAATACTTGGCAAGGTTTATGTTTTGGGTGTGCTGCTTTTTGCTGCTCCGGGCGCTTATGGGATGACCCTTTTTATTAACCGCGGCCCTTGGGTTTTTATTTCCTTTATGGTACAAAACACCCTTTGGGTGCTATTTACCATTTTGGCATGGCAGGCGATTATAAACAAGAAAATCGACAGGCATGTATTTATGATGCGGCGCAGCTATGCCTTGGCTTTCGCGGCGGTTACCTTAAGGTTGTACATTTTCATACTTACAAAGTTTGGCAATGGCGCGCATTTTGCAAATAATTATATCATCATAGCCTATTTAAGCTGGATACCCAATTTAATTTTGGTCGAATTATTAAACCGCTATACCAAATACCAGCCACCTACAGTTAAAGCCGAAACCTAATATTTGGTTTAAACCGCTATAAAAGGTGCCATTAATCCGCAAAATGAACCTAATTTAAAGTTTTTTTAAAAACAACTTGTATAAAAAAAATAGTTGCGTATATTTGCCAACCCAAACGGAGTGGTAGTTCAGCTGGTTAGAATACGTGCCTGTCACGCACGGGGTCGCGGGTTCGAGTCCCGTCCATTCCGCAACAATAATGTGAGTGCCTTTGTAAATTAATACTTTACAAAGGCATTTTAATTTTGTAGGCAAAATCTTTTTTCAGGTCTAAATCATTCTTTCCGGTTTTGATTCTCAACCTTAATTATTCCCTTTTTTCTTCCCTATTTTTACAATAAAAATTGACTGATAAAAACATCATTATTCTGTATAACACCATGAAATCAAAAATATACTATGGCATTAGCCTATTATTTTGTTTACTGTTCGCATTAAATTGCACCTCTGCTCAGCAGGTCTCGGTTACAGGTACGGTTCCGCCATCTTTTTTCGGCAAAACCATAAAACTCACTTTAATTAATTATGAAACCCGGAACGATAAGGTGGTGCAGGAAGTAAAAATTAGCCAGAATGGTGAATTTAGTTTTGTTATTAACTTAAAAGAACCGCAAATTTTTGACCTTGGAGTTGATAATTCGCTTCTGCAAGTACTGGCTAAACCCGGCGAAAAAATTAGTCTTATTATCAACAAAGAGGGCATACTGGTGAGTGGTTCGCAGGAAACCCAATATTTAATTGATTACGAAGCAAACCGAAAAAAGGTATTCAATAAGTATTTAAAACGAACTTATGATTCGTCGGCCATGGCAGTAAAGAGTGGCGACCAGGCACGGATTGAATATTGGAACGAGGAACATGAAAAAGCTTCGATAAACTATAAAGCCGAATTGGCGCAATGGGTTCAACAACCTTTTTTTATTAATTCACTAGCTGCAATTCACCATAGTATCCGTTGGAATTCGGAAACTGATACCTTATTGATGAATCAGATGGTAAGTACCTTCCAAAAAAAATATCCTGATTATGATTTAACCCGTCAGTTAGTAAATAAGGTAAATGCCACCAAAAGGATTTTAATTGGCGCCATTGCACCTCGCTTTACGTCGACAGATACATCGGGGAAAAAAGTTGATTTAAGTAGCTATCGCGGTAAATACACCTTGCTGGAGTTTTGGGCATCCTGGTGCCCCCCTTGCCGCGAAGAAAGCCCCACATTGGTACGCTTGTATAATCAATATAAAGCTACAGGGTTTGAAATTTTAAGCGTCTCCATTGATAAAAACACAACTTTGTGGAAACAGGCCATTCGTCAGGATGGGTACATATGGGGCAATGTTTGCGATTTGAATGGTTATGGAGGCCCAACCGCGGCTTTATACACGGTTACAGCCATACCAAATAGTTTCCTGTTAGATAAAAGCGGACGAATCATTGCTAAAAATCTTCGTGGTAAAAATTTAGAGCAAAAACTATCGGAATTGTTTAAGTAATATTATCGGGGAGGTTGGTGCTTGATTGTTGAAGTTTTAGTAATGGGGTAAATGGTTTTTTAGCCTAGTTGGTGGGTTGCTTAGTTTAAGATATATAGCAACCCACCGCTTTACCATATTACGCTGCCAACCTTTCGGCAGGGGTTATCCTGAATTCTTTTTTCTGGCTATTGCGCAGGATGCCCACATACTGAAACATGCCTATCTTATCTTCGCTTAATTGTTTAAAAAGCTGATCGGCGGTTTCAATTTTGTGGTTGTTAAACTCAAATAATATATCGCCACTCAAAATACCTGCTTTATCAGCCGGGCTTTTATCCAATACCTTAGTTATAAATAAGGCCGATTGGTTAGTTACCTCGGCAACAGACCGCAACTTAGGTACCAACTCTATTTGTTGCATTTCGAAACCTAAATAAGCCCTTTTTACTTTACCAAAGCGTATGAGCTGACTGGCAATTTCTTTGGCCGTGTTAATGCTCACCGCAAAACATAAGCCTTGCGTTCCGTTTATAATGGCCGTGTTTACACCAATTACCTCGCCATCGGCATTCACTAACGGTCCACCTGAATTACCCGGGTTTAAGGCTGCATCGGTTTGTATCATGCCATCTACCATATTGCCGCTATAACTTTGCATGGTTCGGCCAAGGGCACTTACGATGCCCGCGGTAACCGTATGCTGAAATCCCATCGGGTTGCCAATGGCAATTACCAGCTGACCAACCTTTAGCCTGTCCGAGTCACCTAATTGCGCCGGTGAATAATCGCTGGCCGAAATTTTGAGCATGGCTAAGTCGGTCACGGTATCTTCACCCACCAACTCGGCATTACAAATGGTACCATCGTGTAAAACCACTTTTATTTTTTTTGCCTTATTGATAACATGACTATTGGTAAACAACAACCCATCTGTCGAAATCATAAAACCTGAGCCACTACCCTCAGCTATATCTTTATTGTTCTTGTTTGCTATCCGTTCAATCTTTACAACGCTGTTCTTTAACTTATCTACAGCACCAATTACTGTTTCTGAAAAATTATCCATAAAAATTTGATAACAAATGGTAAACCAAGCTAAAAAGTTAGACAAAAAGGCATGTTCACCTCCTACATGGCGGAAAAAAGGGCATTAAGGACTGTTGGTTGGGGTAAAACCAATATAAAAAAAATATTTTCAAAATTATTTGTGCAACCGAACAATTGCATATATATTTGCAATCAAACAATTGCATATATGAGACGAGATATTTACCAAGCCATTGCCGACCCTACCCGCCGTGCTATACTTACCCTGCTTACCGTAGGTGCCCTTACGCCCAATGCCATTGCGGGGCATTTTGGCAGTAGCCGCCAAGCGGTTTCAAAACACTTGCAAATACTGGCCGAATGCGGAGCCGTTGACCCCCAACATCGCGGACGGGAAATTTATTACCTCTTAAATATTGATAAAATGAAAGAGCTAGACCACTGGATGCAAGCCTTCCGCCAATTATGGGAAACCCGTTTTGAGCAGTTAGATAACTTATTAAATGATTTATAAACCAACAAAATTATGACAAGCAATTTTACATTTGAACCCAATTATGCCGAAAAACTAATTTATCTATCGTGCGAATTTAGCGCGCCCATTGAAAAAGTATGGAAAGCCTTTACCGTACCCGAGCTGATTGAAAAATGGTTGGCTCCTAAACCTTTTACGCTCGAAACCGTAAAGTTTGATTTTACCGTAGGAGGCATATGGCTGTATGCCATGGTGATAACCGATGGTAAGCGTGGCTATACCCGTATTGAATTTACCGAAATTGTACATGAAAGTGTAATTGCAGGGATTTACATGTTCTCCGACGAGCATGGCAGCGTTGTGGAAGGCGCACCACGCTCGCTCACCACCACCAAATTCTCGAAAACCGAAAGCAATGGTACCAAGGTAGAAGTAACCAAAGCCTTTAGCGACGAAGAAACCGTTAAACGCTTTGCCGAAATGGGCTTTAAAGAAGGTACACTAATGGGCTATGAGCAATTAGATGCTTTATTAAAAGAGATTTAAACGGTGTTTAAATAGGCTTTAACTTCTTTGTTTTTTTTTATAATAGCGGCGCTTGGTTGTGGGTGCCGCTATTTTTGTTAAGTATGAATGTAGCATGGTATTATGAATGGTCTGCTTCAATTCATAAGGAGGCGTTTAAGTCAATAACCATGCGAGAATTAAAGCATTGAAATGCAATCTCCGTGCGGAGTTATTGGAATTTATAACCTTCGAATGACTGAGGAATAACTTTCGAATTGATTAGAAAATTTCCATTAAATAATATTTAAAAAATGCAAATAAAAAACATAATAATAAATTATTAACTTTACATAATGTTGTTAATTGGGTTTTTAAATAAAGTAACATAAAAGCAATTATGAAGAAAATAAGTGTTGTAGTAAACAAAAATTGGGAAGTTGAACCATTAATAGCTGCAATATGCAGTAGCCAATTCCGCCCAAAATCACTGCCATTTCCGGAGATTTTGCTTAGTAATCAAGATGGAAATTATAGAGTAGATTCTTCCAAATCAATTAATGACAATAGCAATGCTCGGGCAATTATTAGATTGCACCAAAACAACGATAAAACTCAACCAGTAGTCTTAGATGTAAAGATTTGGTGTATTCAAGACTTTATGGATTTGAAAAAAAGTTCATCCTCATCAGAGGAAAAGTTTAGATTTTTACCAGCTTTACTCGCAGCGGAAAATCCAGATTTAATAATTGCAGTTGGAACAGCGGGTTTTATAGCAGAAAATCCTGTTGCAGGATGCGTTGTAGTTGGTAGTCGATTTTTTGTTCATAATGGACATCCAAACAATTCTGGAAGTAATCTGACTAATAATTTGTTTGATACCTTATTGCCCCAAAATGTTAATCCTGAATTATTTCAAATATTTAACTCCTCCTTTAAATTAAACACGGAGCCTAAATTTTTGAAAACGCCTAATAATCCAATTAATCGTTCAACTTGTTTGGCTTCACAGTACTACACTGCGTTAAGCACAGTCAACATTATTGATTACGGTGAATATGCATGGGCAGATAATGAAACAGTTGCAGTCTTTAGAAATGTCGAAAAGAAATTACCTATTGGTTCTTTAGAAACAACTCATGGCGTAATCCGTCTAAGTTCAGATATTCCCATGTTTTTCATTTCGGCTATAACCGATAAGGAGGGAAACTTTGATATGGAAGTGACCTCTGGTCAAAATTATACGGCTGCATTTAATGCTGGCATTATTCTAGGACAATTTTTGTCAGACTTTAGCTCCTTAATTATAAAAACTCCTGATTTCAATTTAAATTTTACCGCTTCAAATTAGGGGATTTTTTGAGATTTAAGTGACTTAATTTTATTATGCTTTATTCCCGTGAAACTCTAGAAAAAGAATTATCACCTCAAAAATCTTTAGCTATTTTTTATGAATTATTAGAAGCAATTAATAGTGGAAAAGACCTGACAATTGCTGAAAGTAAGCATTTTTGTGGAATTATGGGTGTTATTAAAAAGGAAAATGGCACACCTTTTTATGATAAAAAAGCTTACGAACAATGTAAAATACCCATATTTATAGAAACATATTTAACTTATTTTAATAACCTTGATGGTTGGAATCTTCAACAGGATTATAAAGGTTATAACATTCCATTAGAGCAAAGACTACAAGATGCACAACTATTAAATGAATCTAGTGTTGATTGGGAAAGCCTTATTTTGGGTGAACGGTCTAATTCCATATTAATTTGGGAAATTCAAAAAGAAACAAAAATTCATTTGAATGATATAGTGCAGCATTGTAAAAAGAACTTTTTAGGATATAATAGATTTCTATATCTAAAAAAAGGAGTGTTGCTCCATAGTAAGTTTATCTATCTTACAATTTTGGGGTATGAGGAAGAAAACAAGTCATTATTTAAAGCTATAGAGATTTGTGGCCGTAAAATAGTATTTGACGCAAGTAGTTACGTTCATATACTGTTTCGCCATTATGCAGCAGATGTCAAAGAATATCAACAAAAAAGGTCATATCACTTTAAAGATTTTGACCATAGAAATTTACCCAATGTTATTTTTGAAATTTTAAAGTGTTACAACATTATTATAACATACGAACAATTTTCGGAAAACATTGTATATTTTAGTCTGAATGGTACAATTTATTCCTTGTGGTGGAAAAGAAAAGTTTATAATGATCGAAAGGATAATATTGTTTATTTAATCAAAACGCTTTATCCAGTGGAAAAACCAACCGAGATACAAAAAATTAAAATCATGGCAGAAAAAAGATATTCAGATTTACTGATCTTTTTTATTTAATCTTCATAATTTCATCTACCCTCTACTTTAAAAACCCAACAAACCCTTCTTAGCTTAAAACTTATAAGCACTAGGAAAAAACCGCCATTATTAAAACTACCGATCCCAAATATCCCACCCCCCAATATCCTCCAACCAACCCTCAAACCATCTAAAACCCCTTCATTACTTTATCAATCAAACAACCTGAACAAGGTGGTTTTATATTCAAGTTTTAGCGTATATTGCGGTAAAAACGCTTTAACACAAAGCTAACGCTTAGCTAATGATAATTGAATGATGTTTGTTCACCTTAGTTTTTTGATATAGCAGATGCTCCAAATTCCTATTATTACCATAAATACCTGGAAATGTGATGGCAACTATCGGGTCCGGATGCTGGCGATGGCCTCGCAGCTTAAAAATTTGGCGCCGGGTATCATAGCTTGTCAGGAATGTTTTTTTAGCGAAGAGGGCGAAGCCGATACGCTGCATTACCTGGCTGGCAAGCTAAAAATGAATTATGCCTTTTTTCCGGGGCGATTTAAAAAACGCTTTTTCGAGAATAATTGGGTGGAGAGTTATTCGGGCTTGGGCATATTGTCAAAATATCCCATCAAATCAACCGAGCACTTTCAGCTGCCCATAGTTGCCGATGACGACGACCGCAAGGCCATGAAAACCATTATTGCCCTGCCCGATGGTAGTAATTTAGCCATCACCAATTTGCACCTTACCCATTTAAAAGATGTGGTTGCTGGTAGGATACTACAGGCCATAGAAGTTGCCGAAGTTGCCTTGAGAGGCAGGGGCAATAAATACAACCTGGTATGTGGCGATTTCAATGCCGAACCAGGCTCGAAGGAGCTAACCTCCTTTATGAAAACCGCCAAGGCTATTGATTGTTATATAGCCGGCAATGGCCCCGAACCGCGCTACAGCGTTACGAGTCAGTATTACGACCATAAGCATGTTTGCATCGACCATATTTTTTCGTTGCCTTTGCCTGGTAAAAAGGATTATCCGCAATTTGTAAATTCGGGCGTGGTGTTGAACAATGTAGATTCGGAATCGGGCGTTTACCCAAGCGACCATTTTGGCATAGCCACCACCCTGGTAATTTGATAAAAACCAAAAGCCATGAAACAACCCCATATTTTAGCGATAGGTAGTTTCGCGGTACATGGCACCGCAAGCTTAAAAACCTTTATCAGTATTTTGGGCGAAAAAATTTTGCCTGTGCCCAGTTTGCTGCTAAATGGCCTCACCAATATGAGCCTGGTTAATAAGTTTGAGCCCCCTTTTGATGAATTGTTAAAAAGCACCTTTGAGCTAGCCGAATTCCGCAAGCTCAATTTGGTTTTGTATATAGGTTATTTGGGCAGTGCCAAACAGGTGGATGTTATTTTGGAAATGATTCAAAAACACCGTTCATTGATAAATACCATTATTATTGACCCTGTTTGTGGCGATCATGGTCGTAAGTATGTACCCGAAGCGGTCATAGCCCGATGGCCGGAGTTGATAGTTTTGGCCGATCTGGTTTTCCCGAACATTACCGAATTAAAAATTCTGACCGATAACAATCCAGATGCGCAGATTGAACTGGATTGGTTGAAGTTGCAATTTGAAATAAAATACCCGAAAACCAAACTCATTATTACCAGCATCACTACCAATGACGATAATATAGGTTTTGAAGTTACAGGCGACGGTGGTTTTACTTATATGCATGCCATGCTGCCTAAAAATTATGGCGGCACTGGCGATGCCTTTTTGGCGATGTTTATATTGGCACATTTTTATAAGAATCAGCCTTTTGATGCTGCCTTGAAATTAGCAGCCGACCAAACCTTTACCATCATTGAAAACTCGATAGCCAAAGCATCCGATGATCTGATACTTCATTTATAACCCGCAATTATGAACCCTTTAGGTAAACTGTTTTACATTATTGGCGCATCCGGAGCAGGGAAGGATACCTTAATGACTTATGCCCGCACCCAACTAAACGGGAGCAAAAAAGTAGTATTCGCGCACCGATACATTACCCGCGACCCTTTTGCCGGGAATGAAAACCATGTGCATTTAACCACCGAAGAATTTAAGGCGCGCCGCGAAGCGGGGTTTTTTGCCTTGCATTGGGAAAGTCATGATAATTGCTATGGTATTGGTATCGAAATAAATAATTGGTTGCAATTGGGTTATAATGTGGTGGTAAACGGCTCGCGCGAGTACTTGCCAATCGCGAGGGAATTATACCCTGAAATCATTACCGTTCTGATTGCCGCCAGCGAGGAAGTGCTCATTAACCGCCTAAACAACCGTGGGCGTGAAAATGCCGCGCAAATTACCGAGCGTATAAAACGTACCCAACAAATACAAACCGACCTTAGCGATTGCATTAAAATTTTAAACGACTATACGGTAGAGGTTGCCGGGGATGAATTGGTAAGGGTGATTTCGGAGGGCTAATTCTTTCTTTGTTAAATAATCTTACAAAATAAAATAAGCAAGCATTTTTTATAGTTATATGTTTATGCTAAAATCCAGACTTATTTTTAGTGCTATATTATTGCTCACGCTTGTGTTAGGTTTATTATCACGGCAATTTGCTTTTATCCCAATTTTTGTAGGCGATATACTTTGGGCAACGGCAGTTTATTTGTTTTTACGAATTGTTTTTATAAAAAAGCCTGTTAAAATCATTACCCTTTATAGTTTGATTTTTTGTTTTGGGATAGAGTTTAGTCAGCTTTATAAGGCTCCATGGATTGATGGTTTACGGCAAACCCTATTTGGTCGTTTGGTGTTGGGCAATACCTTTTTATGGGGCGATTTGCTGTGTTATGTAGTGGGGATAGGGCTGGCTTTGGGGGTAGAAGGTGCGGTGAATATGTTAACAAAAAAATTAGTTTGATTGGTTTTTAATACTATTTCCCTATTTTTATTTAACTATTTTTTTGTCCAATTTTATCACTATTAAAGTTATCCTACATGTTTAAAAAGTATTTCTACGAAAAAAAAATCAAGGGTTTTTGGTCATGGTTTGCTAAACATCAAAACGAATACTATCATTTTGAAAACAACCAAGATGCGTTATTTAACGAACTTTCCAGGCAATTAAGAGCAATTAATAACGATTTAGTTTTTGAATTTAGTCCAGTACGGGATAACGGAAAGCGTGAGTTATCCATTTCGGCTGATGGTATTAAAAGTGTATTTCAGTCGGTAATAGATATTGTAGACATGGCTCCGGAATTAAGTAATTGGATTTTCAATGCGTTTAGGCAAGCCGTTCCCGGTGATGAGCTGTTATTACGGTTCGGTCCTGATTTCACACTTGGCTATTCGGATATATTTTTTTACTACAATATGGCCGGAAGTAAAATAGACATTCAACTTTATATCAAAGGATATGATGGCTCCAACAGATTCAAAAATGCGATGTACGTTTTACTGGATGGACTTATCGGCGAATACAATACCGAAACCAAGCTTGGTATAATAGACTTTAAAAGCCAAGAAGAACAAGCTGGAAAAAGTGTTCAACCATTTATTGCTTTACGCGATATTATAAACAAGATAAGTTAGCACCCAAAAAACAATATAACTACCTTTTTATTTAACCTATCAATGCGCCTCTAACCAATTCGCGCCAACACCAATCTCCACCATAATAGGTACTTCTGTTTTGATGGCGTTTTTCATGTTTTCCATAATAATAGGTTTTATCAGCTCAATTTCGTGGTGTGGGGCATCAAAAACCAATTCGTCATGCACCTGCATGGTCATGCGGGTATCCAGCTTTTGTGCCTTTAGCTCGCGGTGTATGTTTATCATCGCGATTTTAATCATATCTGCCGCCGAACCTTGTATAGGCGCGTTGATGGCATTTCGCTCGGCAAAACCACGTACCGTCGCGTTAGCCGAATTGATATCACGTAAATATCTCCGCCTACCCATTAAGGTACTTACATAGCCGTTTTCCCGCGCGAAGTTCATGGTATCGGCCATATAGCTTTTTATACCCGGGAACTGTAAAAAATAATTTTCAATAATCTCGGCGGCTTCCTTACGTGGAATACCCAAACTTTGGGACAAGCCAAAAGCAGATTGGCCGTAAATAATGCCAAAATTTACCGCCTTGGCATTACGGCGTTGGGTGCTGGTAACCTCCTCCAAAGCTATACCATACACATTAGCGGCGGTAGCTGTATGGATGTCGAGGTTTTTTATAAAGGCATCCATCATGTTGGCATCCTTGCTAATTTCGGCAATAATGCGAAGCTCTATCTGCGAATAATCGGCCGAGACAATGCTATGGTTGCTATCCCTCGGGATAAAGGCCTTGCGCACTTCCCTGCCCTTTTCGGTTTTTACAGGGATGTTTTGCAGGTTGGGGTTGTTGGAGCTTAAACGCCCGGTAGCCGCCACCGCCTGGTTATAGGAGGTATGCACCCTACCTGTTTTTGGATTCACCATGGTAGGCAAGGCATCCACATAGGTCGATTTTAGCTTTTGCAGTTGCCTAAAATCTAAAATATCCCTTACAATATCGCTTTTGGCAGCAAGCGATAGTAATACATCTTCCCCGGTTTGATATTGCCCTGTTTTGGTTTTTTTGGCTTTTGGGTCAAGCATTAATTTCTCGAACAAAACCTCGCCCAGTTGTTTTGGCGACGCGATGTTGAATCTTACCCCCGCTTTTTCAAACACGGTTTTCTCCAATTTGGCAATATCGGTCTCCAACTCCTTTGAAAACTCTTTAAGGGTAGCATGGTCAATTAAAACGCCTTCGTATTCAATATCAGCCAGCACATAAATAAGCGGGTATTCAATATCATTCACCAATTTTTCACTTTCCACCTCTTTAAGTTTAGGCTCAAAAACGGTTTTTAGTTGCAGGGTGATATCAGCATCTTCGGCGGCGTACTCCTTAATTTTCTCCAACTCCACATCGCGCATACTACCCTGGTTTTTGCCTTTGGCTCCAATAAGTTCGGTGATGGAAACCGGTTTATAGCCCAGATAATTTTCCGATAGCACATCCATATTATGGCGGGTATCCGGGTCAATCACATAGTGCGCCAGCATGGTATCAAACAAATTGCCTTTTACCTCCACGCCATACCATTTTAGCATCAACACATCAAACTTTATATTCTGACCAATTTTCCCTATCGCGCTATTTTCGAGAACTGGCTTAAACTCATCCACCATTTGCTGTGCCGCTTCCTGATTTTCGGGGACAGGAACATACCATGCCTCACCAGCCTTTACGGCGAATGATAGTCCGACAAGCTCGCATTGGTTCGCATCTGTTCCAGTTGTTTCGGTATCAAAACAAAAGCTTTGTTGTTTGCTCAGCAGGGCTATCAATTCCTTGCGCTTTTCGGGCGTGTCGGTTAAATGGTAGCTGTGCTTTACGTTCTCAATGTTTTTTGAGACAGCAGTAAATTCCGGTTCGGTAATGTTTTCCAAATCTACCGTCATGGTAGTGCGGTTTGTTGCTACCGGGTCGCCAAATAAATCAGTTTGCATGGAAACAGCCTTGGTTTCGGTGATGCTAAAATCATCGCCAAAAACCCGTTTACCCAGCGTGCGGAACTCCAACTCGGCAAACAAAGGCTCCAATAAATCCTTGCTAGGGGGGCCAACCTTTAAGCCTTCCTCATCCAACTCAATAGGCACATCCAATAAAATGGTGGCTAATTTTTTTGATAACAATCCCTGCTCGGCAAAAGCCTCTACGTTTTCGCGCATTTTTCCTTTTAGCTCATGGCTATGGCTAATAATTTCCTCCATCGAGCCATATTGTTTAATAAGGGCTTTGGCCGTTTTTTCGCCTATGCCGGGGATGCCTGGGATATTATCTACCGCATCGCCCCAAAGCCCCAAAATATCAATAACCTGCAATACGTTTTCAATTTCCCATTTCTCCAAAACTTCCTTTACGCCCAATATTTCCATTTCGTTACCCATGCGGGCAGGTTTGTAAATGAATATATTGTCGGATACCAGCTGGGCAAAATCTTTATCGGGTGTCATGCAAAAAACCTGATAGCCTTGTGCCTCCGCCTTTTTGGCAAGGGTACCTATGATATCATCGGCCTCATAACCATCGGAAGTAATTACGGGGATATTAAAACCCAAAATGAGCTTAAATATATAAGGAAGAGCCTTAGATAAATCTTCGGGCATGGCTTCGCGGTGCGCCTTATAGTCGGCAAAGTCCAAATGGCGTTCGGTAGGTGCCTGGGTATCAAAAACCACCGCCATATGGGTAGGGTTTTCTTTTTTCAGAACCTCCAGCAGGGTATTGGTAAAACCCATCACCGCCGAAGTATTAAGGCCCCCCGAAGTAAACCTTGGGTTTTTACTTAAGGCAAAATGCGCCCTGTAAATAAGTGCCATGCCATCCAGAAGAAATAATTTTTTTTTCATGTTATAACAATATTGAAGCTGTTTACCTTGTAGTAATTAGGTTATGCAAGATATATGCTTATTAACGAAATTAGAAAAATTTGGGGAAATAATAAGCCCCCTCTAAATTGCGGAGCATTCATGAACACCAATAAAAATAAACACAGGTGAGTAATTTTCCGCTAGCCAGCGGAGAGACTTTTAAAATGAGGTTCCTTGAGATTGTTTCTTTGTTATAACTCCTCTTTACAAAAGATATTTTAAAGTTTACGACCTTCAACCCCTAAAATCACAATCAGGTAAATGGTCGTTTACCATGCCGGTGGCTTGCATGTAGGCGTAGCAAATGGTGGTGCCAAAAAACTTGAAGCCTCTTTTTTTCATGTCTTTGCTGATAGCGTCGGACTCTGGGCTGCTTACCGGACTTTTTTCCGGATGGTTAATAATGGGCTTCCCATCGGGCATAAAGCCGTATAAATAATTATTGAACGAGCCATACTCCTGTTGTATGGCTATAAATAATTGGGCGTTTTTTATGGCCGCGTTTATTTTTAGCTTATTGCGAATAATGCCTTCATCAGCCAAGAGGCGCGCTACATCATCTTCATTAAAAGTAGCTACTTTTTGCACCTCAAAATTGGCGAATGCTTTTCGATATCCTTCACGACGGCGCAGTATGGTAATCCAACTTAAACCCGCCTGTGCTGATTCGAGTATCAAAAACTCAAAAAACAGCTTGTCGTCATGCACTTCCTTTCCCCATTCTTCATCATGGTATTTTATATAGAGGGCATCGTTGCCCAGCCAATGACACCGCTTTGGTGTGTTGTAAGTTGCGGGTTGTCCGTTGTAGGTTTCTTGAGGTTGTGGGTTGCCGTTGGGTTGCAGGTTGTGCGTTGAAGGTTGTGGGTCTGGGGAGGTTTGCATCGCTTTTGGGAGTTTTAGTGTTTGGTAAAATTATTAAAAAATGAAATGAAATTAAGCGCAGTCATTATTTAAAAGGATAAAAAATCACCCAGCCTTAAGCCCCTTAAACTCATACCAGCAACCTTCAACTTACAACCTTCAACTTACAACATACTTAGCTCATCCCAATACTCAACCGCTCTTCGGTAATGCGGAATTACAATGGAGCCGCCTACCAAGTTGGCGATCATAAACACTTCGTTTATTTCATCATGATTTACCCCTGCTTCATGGCATTTACCCAGGTGATATTTAATGCAATCATCGCAACGCAAAACCATGGAAGCTACCAAACCAAGCATTTCCTTGGTTTTTACATCCAATGCGCCTTCGGCATAGGTAGTGGTATCAAGCGCGAAAAACCGTTTGATATTTGTGTTGGCTGTTTCCATTATCCGATCGTTCATTTTAGTACGATAGGTTTCAAATTCGTCTATTAATTTCATTTATTGATTTACTGATTGAGTGATTTATTGATTGGGTTATTCGTTTATTTATTGATTTATTGAATCGTTGATTTATTCGCTTATTTATTGATGGACTGAATTATTAACTTATTGATTGGGTTGTTTGTTGATTTATTTAATATCGATAGTCTATTTTTTGATGTACTGTTGTATTGTTTTTAATTATTTGATTGGGTTTCCGAAAATAGAAATAAATTTACTTCCTAATTTTAATTTGATATGGAAAGTTTATCGCCCAATATTTTTGTAGAGGATATGCAAAAAACCATCGCCTTTTATAAGGTATTGGGTTTTGAAGTTGTTTTGACGGTTCCCGAAACGGGTACCGATTTGGTTTGGGCCATGCTACAAAATGGGGGCGTAACCATGATGTTTCAAACTTTTGAAAGTTTAGGTAATGATTTGCCCGAAATACAACGAACTAATGGAGCTTCGCAATTGCTATATATCAAATTGAAAAACATTCATACTTTTTTTGATGGCTTGAAGGATAAGGTGACCATTTTAAAGCCTTTGGAAACTACCTTCTATGGTGCCATTGAATTTTCAATTGTTGATAATAATGGCTATGTACTCACTTTTGCGGAAGACGTAGTATGATAAATTTTTTGCGTGCCGACCATGTACATATTTGTGTACCGCCCGAAAGATTGGCCGAGGCTAAAAGTTTTTATGCCGATGTTATTGGCTTGCAATTAATTGAACGCCCAAAAGAATTGGATGGCAGCAAAGGCTACTGGTTTAAAATGGGCGATATCCAACTGCATATAGGGGTAGAGCAACCAACCGGCAAAACACGCAGACATACCGCCATGCAAATTGAAAATCTGGTTGAAACGCGTACCTATTTGGAAAGTATAGGAATACCTATAATAGAAGAACCCTATCTGCCCGGTCGTATCCGCTTCGCGTTTTTAGACCCCTTTGGTAATAAAATGGAGTTGCTGGAAATCGGCGATTATTAGTTGTCGCTATAATTTAAATCAACCCAAAAATAGTTTGCACCGCAATTTTGTCTTTAGCTATTTGTGCCTTTAACGCATCCAGTCCCTCAAATTTGCTATCGCCACGTATAAAGTTGTAAAATTCAATTTGTACGGTTTGGTTATAAATTTCGGTATCAAAATTAAACAGGTTTACCTCAATATTGCGGGTTTGGCCCATAACGGTTGGTCGGGAACCTATGTAACCCATGCCAAAAAATGTTTCAAAGCCAATCTTAACCTTTACCGAATAAATACCATCCGATGGTATAAGCTTATACCTTTCTTCCACCACAATATTAGCTGTGGGGAAGCCTATTTTGCGTCCAATTTGGTCGCCTTTTATTACTTTACCTGTTATATAAAACGGATAGCCTAAAAATTGGTTAGCCAATTCAATATTTCCTGCCAGCAATGCCTCACGTATCCGGGTGGAGCTAATAGCTACTTCGTTAATGTCTTGTTCAGGAATTTCGTACACCTCAAAGCCATAGGGTTGGCTCAAGTGTTGCAATTCTTCCAATCCACCTTGGCGGTCTTTTCCAAAACGATGGTCGTACCCGATTACAATTTTTTTGGTGCCTATTTTGTTTACCAATACCTCCCTGATATACTCCTCGGCCGTTTGATTAGAGAAATCGCGCGAGAAGGGGGTAATAATCAGGTTATCAATTCCCAATTTATCTAGTAGTTCTGCTTTCTCAGCAATCGTATTAATCATTTTCAGACTTTCGTCCTCTGGTTTTAAAATCATTCTGGGGTGCGGAAAAAAGGTAAGCAAAACCGTTTCGCCACCTACCTCTTCGGCTAGTTCCCTTATACCAGCAATAATTTTTTGGTGCCCCAAATGCACCCCATCAAAAGTCCCAATAGTAACAACCGCGTTTTTTAGGGGGGTAAAATCGTTTATATGGTGGTATATGCGCATAACGCTTTTAGGCTTTTTTATTCTGTAATAGCAATTGCTTTTAATTCTCTAATATGGTTCACCAGTTCCATTACTTCGCTGGCGTTTTCAATGGCATATTCGCCGCTTTTGGTTCGTCTTAATTTTGAAAGGTAAGCGCCATTGTTCAACGCCTTACCAAAATCATTCACCAACGAGCGTATATAGGTGCCTTTGCTACATTTTACCCTAAAACTTATTTCGGGCAGGTTTATTTCGGTAATCTCAAATTCGGCTATGGTTACATTCCGCAAGCGCAACTCCACCTCCTCACCTCTGCGGGCTTTTTCGTATAAGCGTTCGCCATCAATTTTTATAGCCGAATGGGCGGGTGGGTATTGTTGAATATCGCCCGTAAACTGGTTGCAGGTGTTTTTTATTTGCGCTTCGCTAATCTGCGAAATATCAAACTTTTGGTCAACCTCCGTTTCCAAATCGTAGGAGGGGGTGGTGGCTCCCAAAACCATTGTTCCGGTGTATTCCTTGTCTTGCGATTGATAACTATCAATCAGCTTCGTCATTTTGCCGGTACAAATAATGAGCAAACCGGTAGCCAATGGGTCGAGTGTGCCGGCATGTCCAACTTTTAATTTAAGGGGCTTAAACGCGTTACGCAATTTACCTACTACATCAAAGCTGGTCCATTTGTATGGCTTGTTTACCAATAGCAATTGTCCTTCTATAAAATCTTCTATCTTATTCACATTTCTTGATTATTTGCGCCTTTGAATAATTCATTCAAAATTGCAATTACGTTGCAAATGTAGTTTTTAGTAGGCAAGGTTAGGTTTTTTCTGCTTTGTTTTTATTTTATTGGTTCGGCAACCATCGGGTTCAAGAAAATTTCTTCCGTTATTTCGGGGATAATCTTCTTTTCCAAAGCGGTATCGAAAAGCAGTTTGATGGCTTTTTTACCTTCAATACCCAAATCAACCGAATATTTGTTTACATATAAATCAATGTGTTTATACATTACCTCTTCACTCATTTCCTGCGCATGCGAGCGTATATAATCCAAGCCCGATTTTGGGTTCGCGAAAGCAAACTCCACCGAACTACGCAACACCCTATTTATTTTATGTTGAATATCCAGCGGCAAGGCACGGTTTACTACAATGCCGCCTAAGGGTATGGCGCAACCCGTTAGCTGTTCCCAATAATCGCCAAGGTCAATTATTTTTTTTAGTCCCTTGTTTTGGTAGGTGAAACGGTTTTCGTGGATAATCAGTCCGGCATCAACCCTGCCTTCCAAAACAGCGTCTTCAATATCCGAAAAAACTAATTCCACTTTATTGGTCGCATTTGGGAAGGCCAATCCTAATAAAAAATTGGCAGTGGTGTATTTGCCGGGAATACCTATTTTTAGTTGTGGGTTGTGGGTTGAAAGTTGTGTGTGTATTTCATTTGGGTCGGCTTTACAAATCAACATTGGTCCAACACCGAAGCCTAACGCGCTGCCTGAATCTAACAAAGCATAATTTTTGGTAACGTAGGCAAAAGCATGGTAGCTTAGTTTGGTAATATCCAATGCTTGGCGCATGGCTTTTTGGTTCAGGGTTTCTACATCGTCGTAAAAAACCTCAAACTCCAACCCTTCGGTATCAATTTTATGGTGGATGAGGGCATCAAAAATAAAGGTATCATTAGGGCAGGGAGAAAAACCTAGAGTGAGCTTCATGTTGTTGTTTGCTGATATTTTATAAACACCGGTGTTTATTAAGCCAAATCTATCGACTTCACCATTTCAATCGCAAAGTTATTCAGATTTTTTATAGCAAGTGGTATATCCCAATTGGCCCGATTGCGCTTCTCCACATAATTTGACACCGCTCTGATTTGCAAGCATGGCAATACATATTCCTCGCAAGCATAAAAAAACGCGGCTCCTTCCATGCTCTCTAGTTGTGGGTTAAGGCGGTCGACTACCTTTTTAATCGATGCCTCGTTGCCATGTACCGTATTTACCGTTATGGCTGTTACTTTTTTTAAAACCTGCTTATTCACATAATTTGAATAGCTTACCCTTGATTGATAATAACCCGGACTAAAACCAAGCTCCTCTATCGGTAAAAAAACCTCATCATCTTCGGCTCCCAGTTCCGATAGGGTATCCGTACTTACTTCAACTACCTCTCCAATTGTAATACTTCGGTCAAAACTGCCGGCAATGCCAAGGTTGATGGCTAAATCATATTGGTTTAGGGCCAGGTGCTTTCCCAAACAAACAGCCATTGCCACCATACCTACTCCTGTTACCAAAAAGCTAATTTCGGGGTGCTTTATATAGGTATTTGTTTGGTTATTAATATGATATTTAGCATTAAACGCTTCGCGACCATGCTCCAAATTTAATTTTTCGACTTCGGCTTTTAGCGGAGCTACCTCCGGTTCGGTTGCAGAAACAATGAGTATGCGCATTTTGTTGATATTATTTCACTACTAAGATAAAACATATGCCCTGTTTTTGTTTTGTATATTTGCAGCAATATTTATTATGATGATTTATATTACACGAAAAGAGCACTTTAACGCCGCCCACCGCATGTATCGCGAGGAGTGGAGCGAAGAAAAAAACAAGGAAGTTTTTGGTAAATGCGCTAACCCCAACTGGCATGGGCATAATTACGATTTGTTTGTGACCGTAAAAGGCGAAATTACTTTTGCCACCGGCTACCTCATGGATTTAAAGGACTTGAAAGTAATTATTAATGATTATGTAATTGAAAAGCTCGACCATAAAAACATCAATAAAGATGTTGATTTTATGGCAGGCAAAATGGCATCGACCGAGTTGCTTTGTATCGAGATTTTTAATCAGTTAAAAGCACCGATTGAAGAAAACGAAGGGGTTTACTTACACTCCGTAAAACTTTACGAAACCGAAAATAATTTTGCCGAATACTTTGGTAATTAACTAGCATTATGGCAACAGAAAAAACCAACAATTTTATTGATGATGACGATGAAGCCTATACAAAAATTGATAGGTATAACCCTGCCATTATTGAAAACTTATCCGCCCATTATAAAGAGGTTTTAAAACAAATTGGCGAAGACCCCGAAAGAGAGGGCCTGTTAAAAACTCCAGAACGTGTATCAAAAGCGCTGTTGTATTTAACACAAGGCTATGCTTTGAATGCGAAAGAGATTATACAATCGGCCTTGTTTACCGAAGAGTATAGTCAGATGGTGATAGTGAAAGACATAGAGGTATACTCTATGTGTGAGCACCATATGCTTCCCTTTTTCGGTAAAGCCCACGTGGCTTATATTCCAAACGGCAAAGTGGTTGGCTTGAGTAAAATACCTAGGATAGTTGATGTTTTTTCGCGCCGTTTGCAAGTACAAGAAAGACTAACCAATGAGATACGTGATTGCTTGCAAGAAAACCTTGCTCCGCTGGGTGTTGGGGTAGTGATGGAATGCCGTCACCTTTGCATGAGTATGCGTGGCGTACAAAAACAAAACTCGGTTACCACCACCTCGGCCTTTACAGGCGAGTTTTTGGAGGAAAAAACACGTACCGAGTTTTTAAATTTAATAGCATCGAAATTAAGTTAAGAGTCCGCATTTTTTATTTCTCAACTTTTACTTTTTTTTGTACCATTGAATAATCATTCAAATAAAACTAATTTAAATTGAAAGCATATATATTCCCAGGTCAGGGTGCCCAGTTTGTGGGTATGGGTAAATCCTTGTACGAATTATCAGACGCTACCCGCATGTTGTTTGAAGAAGCCAACGAAATACTTGGTTTTAGGATTACCGATTTAATGTTTAACGGTACGGATGAGGATTTAAAACAAACCAATGTTACCCAACCAGCTATCTTTTTGCATTCAGTCATATTAGCCAAAGCCTTAGGCGATGGCTTTAAACCCGAAATGGTTGCTGGGCACTCCTTAGGTGAATTTTCGGCTCTGGTTTCGGCAGGGGCATTATCGTTTCAGGACGGTTTGCGTTTGGTGGCTGCGCGCGCCAATGCTATGCAAAAAGCCTGTGAGCTGCAACCCTCTACCATGGCTGCCATTTTAGGCTTAGATGATTTTACAGTAGAAGATATTTGCCAACGCGTAAGCGATGTGGTGGTCGCAGCCAATTACAATTGTCCCGGTCAAATTGTTATATCTGGCACCATAGCAGGGGTTGATAAGGCTTGCGAATTGATGACCGCCGCCGGAGCAAAAAGAGCCTTGAAGCTAAATGTAGGTGGTGCATTTCACTCCCCCCTAATGGAATCGGCACGGGTTGAGTTAGAACATGCCATTACGCATACGATTATCAATGCGCCAATATGCCCCATTTATCAAAATATTGATGCCAAAGCTTATACCGACCCAACTTTAATAAAGCATAACCTGATTGCCCAGTTAACCGGCCCCGTTAGGTGGACACAAACTGTAATGCATATGCTGGAAGATGGTGCAACATCTTTTACCGAAGTTGGTCCTGGAAATGTTTTGCAAGGCTTGGTAAAAAAAGTGGATAGGAGTATCCCAACCGAGAGTGCTGTTGTATAATATTATAAAGCAAGCCCATCACTTTGGGTAATGGGCTTGCTAAATCTTTTCTGTTTTTCTGGCGCGTTTCTAGGTATTGTTAGTTTTTTCTATTTCAATGTCTTTTATACTTCTTACTACTACTTTCCCTGTTTGTAAATGGCGGATGCTATAAAAACAATCATTGCTACTGTTAAAAAAGCCAATAATCATGTATTCTCCCGGAATATTCAAATCTGATTCTTTTACATTAATAACTTCATCTACTTCAAAATACATGCCACACAATTTCGTGCAATATACATAAAACAATATTGTTCGTATGCTTTTTAGGACATTTCTTAGCCTTTTTTAGCTGTGTTATATTTTAGTAAATTGAATTAAAATCTAGTATCTTGTTTTTTATATTTATAAAACCTATTGGTGGCTATTACTCCATAAAAAACAACAAAAAAGAAATAGATGATAACTTTATTTGATAGATGATGGGCGGTGCTATCATAGTCGCTCCATACAAAGATAACAAAAGCAGTTGCAAGCAACACAAGGGTAAGTAAATAGGTGAGGGTATATTTACTCATGTTTTTATTTAATATTTTCATTGTGAGTTTTTGGTTTGAATGCAAATATCGCTGAGTTTTTTTAAATAGAAAATTTTATACAAATATGCCAAATTAAAAATGTGTTTTATATCTATCTTGATTCAATAAAAACGGACTGAAAATAATTTTGTTTTTTATAAACTAAAAACCGACTTTGTGCGTTTTAATAAATTACGGCTTTTTAAACTAGTCGTTTTTTATTTTCAACCTAAAATTAATACCACTTCTTTAATACTAATTACCTTAAAATATGGAACAGCTAAAAAACATCGCATTAAGTTCACCCTGTAATAAAACAATTGATGCGTTAGTACCATGTGAGGGTGGTTGGTTTTGTAAAAGCTGTAATAAAAAAGTGCATGATTTTAGGCAGATGAGTGAAGAGCGGGTTTTAAATGAATTTGGTATCAACACCGAAATATGCGGCGCGTTTAATTATGGGCAAATTAATATTACACCTAGTAGGTATGGTTTTAAGCGTTGGGTGTCGGTGTCGCTTTTAGCATTAGGACTTTCAAGTTTACATCAGGTTGTTTTCGCGCAATCAGATTCTTCAAAACAAATAAGGGAAAACACCCATACCGCTTCAAAAGCACAAAATACCGATAAACAAAATATCAGAATAGGTGGCGCGTCAAAAACAAATCCGCCACTTTATATTATTGACGGCAAAATAGCTTCATCAAAAAAACTTAATAAGATTAATCCTCAGGACATTTTAAGGATTGATGTTTTAAAGAACGATTCGGTTACGAAAATTTATGGCAAACGCGCCAAGTATGGGGTAATAATAGTTACAACCAAGAAAAAGCCTTAAATTAAACGGCACTGGCTCTTAATCTATTGAATATCTACATACAAAAAAAATCCCCGTCTACTTTTTAAAGTAACCGGGGATTTTTTAATTAATCGGTTTTCTTATTTCTTTAATTCAAAGGTTGTTTTACCCATGGTATAACCATCGGCAAAAAACACTACAGTATAAATACCGGGTGCCATGGTTGTGGCGTTTAACCATGTTAAGGTATAAACACTTCCGTCATCCTTAAAGTCAATGGAGGTGCGAATGGTTGATTGCAATTCTTTTCCATCGGCAGTAAACGGAGCGGTATCGCTCGCTTTCATCACGTTGCCCGATGGGTCAATTACCTGTGCAAAAATATCATGCAAACCAATTTTTGCAAGCGCGTTAATTGCCAAAGTAAAATTGATTTTTATCTTTTTCACTTTGGGGGCATAATCGTCTACTATTTCTTTGCCGCTCTTTCTAATTTTATATGGTGTAACGCTCGCCGTAGCCAATTTTAGGGCAGCTCCAATTTTTACCTTATTATCCAACTCTTGGTTTGACTTTTCCAAATTAGCTGCCTTATTATTAACAACAGCAAGATTACTTTTTAGGGTATCACTAACTGTTTTTAAGGAGTCGTTTTTCTTCTTCAATACATCTATTTGGGCAATGTAGCTTTTTACATTTTCCTTTAATTCAGCCAGTTCAAGTTTCACCTTTGCCAACTCAACCGCTGTTAAATGACCTTTTTTCAGTTTAACCTGCAAAACACTGATTTTAGCTTTTAATGAATCGTTTATAGCTAGCATCTGTGCAGATTGCTTTATTTTTCCTTCGGTTACTTGTTCAATTTGAGCCTCAAGACTGTCCGCTTCTGATTTCATTTTAACCTTTTCTTCGCTTAAGGTGGTCACTTTAGGCTGAAGTTGATTTACCTGCCTAATAAAATAAATGTTTGAAATAACCAAGGCTAGTACCAGTGCTATTAGCGCATATGTTACCCATTGATTCTTATTCTGCGAATTTGTTTCCATTGTTTTGTTTTTACTTAAATAACCACTCTTGTTTATATGTTTTAGCTGCTTTGGTTTGTTTTACATCTTATTTAACTCCATAATTATAGAAATGTTGTTGCTTAAAAATTTTTACATGAAAAAATCAACATCGTAATATGGTGCTTGCGCATAAAGGTGTTAAAGCTAGCAATTATAAGCACAAAATAAAAATTCATTGTTTTTACAGGCATCCAATGCTATGTTCCTATCTTTGTAGCTTTTAATAATTAGTGCTATGCGGTTAATCATTTTTCTGTGTGTTGTTTATTTTTTTGTTTTAACTTCCCAAGCACAGCCTAAAAATTTCGGATTTGCGGAAAAAACCAGCCCAAAACGTGAGTTTAGGGGGATTTGGATGGCCTCGGTTGAAAATATTGATTGGCCGAGTAGTCCGGGCTTAAGCGTTACACAACAAAAAAAGGAGCTAACCGAAATGCTGGACGCGCATCAAAAAGCGGGCATTAATGCCATTATGCTTCAAATTAGACCAGCCGCCGATGCCTTATACCTAAAAAGCAGGGAACCGTGGTCAAAATGGCTTACCGGAAGGCAAGGCATTGCACCATACCCTGCATACGACCCGCTAGAGTTTGCCATTGAAGAAGCCCATAAACGAGGTATGGAACTTCATGCATGGTTTAACCCTTACAGGGCATCCACCAACAATAAATTCGCGGAGTTAAGCCCTACACATATTACTAAAACAAAACCCAAATGGTTTTTTACCTACGGGGGTATTAAATTGTTTAATCCGGGGATTCCCGAAGTGCGCGAATATATAGTTCGTGTTTTTTTAGATGTTGTTGATAACTACGATATTGATGGCGTGCATTTGGATGATTATTTTTATCCTTACCAAATAAAAGGTCAACGCATAAACGACTTACTTACCTTTAAAAAATACGGTGCCGGATTTAATGATTTGAAAGACTGGCGGCGAAACAATGTTGATTTGCTTATAAAAGCCTTGAGCGATAGCATACATAAACACAAGCCTTGTATAAAATTTGGGATAAGTCCATTTGGGGTGTGGGCAAACAAATACCAAAACCCGGAGGGTTCTGAAACTACAGGAGGCTCTTCCTATTATGAACTTTTTGCCGATTCGCGCAAATGGGTAAAAGAGGGTTGGATTGATTATATCAACCCGCAAATATATTGGCCCATTGATGACGCTAACTGTCCATTTAATAAATTAATGGATTGGTGGAGCGAAAACAAATTCGACAGGCAGTTGTATATAGGTATGGCTGCTTACCGTATAAATGAGCGAAAAAATATTAAGTTTAAAGATGCGGCTCAAATGCCAAATCAAATAAAATACCTGCGTAATAACCAAAACGTAGCAGGGAGTGTATATTTTAGTTCAAGATCATTATTAAATAATCCTTTAGGTTTTACAGACTCCTTGAAAGAAACCTACTATAAAAACCCCGCCTTACCCCCGACTATGCGCTGGCGCGACTCGATTCCACCTAACCCTCCAGCTAAATTAGTAGCAAGCATAATTCAAGGCGGCATTTTACTAAACTGGGAGACCCCGGCATTAGCTATTGATAACGAAACAGCTTATGGTTATGTTGTTTACCGCTTCAACCATGATGAAATGGTTGATTTAAATAACCCAAAATATATTTTGCATATCCAATATAACAATAGTACCAATTATCAAGATAAAACAGCCGAAACAGGTAAAAAATACGTATATATAGTTACCGCTTTGGATAGGATGAAAAATGAAAGCCTTCCTTCAACAGTTGTAGAAGTAGGACTTCAATAGGCTAGCTATTCATTATTGAGCCGCAATTAATGTCAATTGTTTGCCCTGTTATGGAGTTTTGATTTAAAAGATAGTCAACCAAATCTGCAATTTCTTCGGGTTTACTCATTCGTGCCAGTGGTACGCTTTTCATGGCTATGTTGTAAAACTCTTGTTTAGTGATACCAATATTATCTGCTATGCCTTGTAACCCCTGGTTTGCCATATCGGTATCAACCCAACCGGGACAAATGGCATTTACTAAAATATTCGTAGGGGCATATTGTACGGCCCATGAGCGCATTAAACCTAGCAAACCGGCTTTTGACGCGCAATAGGCCGAATAATTAGCAACCCCTAATCTCGCTAAAACAGATGATGTGATGATGATATGTTTTGTCTCTATTCCGGTTTTTAAATTGGGTAGAAATGTGTTTACAAAGTTATAGGTGCCCGTTAAATTGGTGTTTACAATTTCATTCCATCGGTCATCAGCTCCCCAATAATTTTCGCCACCAACGCCAGCATTCGCGATGATGCCATTTAGTTCAATCCCTTCCAGTTTATTAATTACTGTTTTCAGGCTAGTGCTATCGGCAACATCTGCAGCGAAACACAAATGGTTCCCCTTGTTTAGCAAAGCTATTGTTTCTTCTAATTTATTCAGATTGCGGCCTATTATAATCAAATTATGCCCGTTGCTGCTAATTTTTCGAGCTATTGCTCTTCCTATACCACTACCGGCACCGCTAACAATATAATACCCCATTGCTAAAAATTTTTTCCTTTTCTATTTAACAAAAAATCCCTGATGAAGGGATTTTTTGTTTGTTATTATTTCTGCTGTTTGGTAGCCGCTTTCACTACCTTATCATCCAAGCTTATATAGTCTGTCAAAATCTGACCTGCTTCCAGCTTTAAAAAATCAAGGTCTTCATTTCTTGGTTTAGTTTCACCTTTCTTTAAAACGGGTAGCCCCATTGCCTTCCTTCGCGCATTATTATTTTCGAATGCCTTTTTTTCTTCTTCTTCTCGTTGGCTTTTTAAAAGTTCCTCGTTTATGATGATGCTTTTTTCATTCTCATGTTTTTTGCCATCTTCAAGTTCTTTCATAAACAACCTAAAATTTTCACTTTGTGCCATTCGTTCGTCATGCTGCTTTTTAAGCTGAGGCAATACATTTGAGAATTCACCTGCTTTAACAAAAGTAGTTGGAGCAATCACATCAAAAGGTAATGCTGAAGGTTCGGTATCTTCGCCATATTTATCTAAAGGAATAACAGACGGAAATTCAATATCGGGGGTAATGCCTTTATGCTGCGTTGAGTTTCCTGTAATGCGATAAAATTTGGCAATAGTTAAATTTAATTGGCCAAATATGCTTTGGCTTCCTGTTAACTTTCCTTTACCATTGGTGGTTACTAAGCTTTTCGCCTTTTCGATAATGGATTGATTAAGCACTTTGTCTAAATCTATCGCATTTTGTACGGTACCTTTACCATAGGTTTGAGTACCAACAATGATACCTCGTCCATAATCCTGAATAGCACCAGAAAATATTTCGGTAGCAGAGGCACTAAAACGATCAACAATGACGGCCAGCGGACCAGAATAAGTTATAGAGGGATCCTCATCCTTATCAACTTCAACTTTATTATTGCTTTCCCTAACCTGCACAACAGGACCATCCTTTATAAACAAACCTGTTAACTCAATTGCTTCCATTAATGAGCCACCACCATTTTCGCGCAAGTCCATAACTACCCCATCAACATTTTCCATTTTTAATGAATCCAAAAGTAATTTTACATCATGGGTTGTGCTTTTATAATTCGGGTTTCCCGATCTGTAATCATTAATATCAATATAAAATGCAGGCAGGGAAATGATGCCGATTTTAACCTGCTTGCCATTGCTATTGTAGGTGCGAATTTCTTTTTTTGCAGATTCATCCTTTAGGATAATTTTTTCGCGCACCATTTCAACCACTTTTGGTTTACTAGATGTCGAACTACCTTTCGGTATAATCTCTAATCTAACAATAGTTCCTTTGGCACCGCGAATCAAGGCTATGGCGTTTTCTACCCTCCAACCTATTACATTTTGAAACTCCCCTTCTTTCCCTTGTGCCACACCAACTATTTTATCCTCAACCCCAATTTGACGGCTTTTGTCGGCCGGCCCACCCGGTACAATTGACCTAATGATGATGTACTCATTCTCGGTATTTAAACCTGCGCCTATCCCTTCAAGTTGCCTTGACATTTCGATATTAAAATTAGCCGCGTTTGAAGGATTAAAATAATTTGTATGCGGGTCGATGGCATTGGTAAATGCATCCATAAAAATTTGGAATACGTCCTGATTGTTTAGCTTATTGGTTTGTTCAAGTAAATTTTCGTACCGCTTTTTTAAGGTCTCCCTATTTTTGTCCAAATCGTTTTTTGCAAGTTTTAGGCTCAAAAAATCATATTTAACGTGTAAGTACCAAAGCTTATCCATTTCTTCCCTTGTTGAAATATAGGGTAAGCTATCCCTGTCGAAAGTGTAAACCTCATTGGTACTATAATCAAAATTCTCGTTTAATTTTGATAAGCAATATTTAATGTTTTCAATGTATCGTTTTTGAAAAACGTTGAAAATATAAAATACATTATTTAGGTTTCCGTTTTTAACATCATCATCTAATATATATCTGTACTTTTCAAAGTCAGCTACATCGGAGGCTAAAAAATAATTATGCCCTTCGTCAAGCAGTTTGATATATCTATTTAATATAACACCCGAAATAGAATCATTAATTGGAACTTTCTTATAGTTATAGTCGGAAATAAAAGTTGCTACCGTTCTGCAAACTATACTTTGCTGCTCGTTTGGTTGTATATCATTTGAGCCAATTACTTTTATTGCCTTTGAAGGGGCAGCTTTACAGGCAATGGCCGCACCGATAAGTACTACTAAATAAATTTTCTTCAACATATCTTTCACAGTCTTTAATTGGGGAGAATAATAAAACATCAATATTTGGTCTTATGTTATTTTTTAATAATAAAAAAGATAGCTAAATGCCACCATATTATAAATAACAATGTTACAATATTGTTTGTAATTATTCATTAAACATTCTTTTAAATTATTTGTTTTTTTACAGTAATGGGTAAATTACGCTGTGCAATATCAACAAATTATATGTTTTGGTTGCTAATAAAAGCACTAAGCTAATAAACGTATTCCTCTTGTTTATTATTTCAACCGCGTAAATTATTAAGTTAATCGTTTTTTTTAAACTATTAAAACAAATACAATTGGTTATTCCGTCTAATGATTTAAAATTTGCTGTTTTTTAAATATTTGGAGCTTTAAGTAGTTAAAATACTTATTAATTAGCTTTTTAATATCAGTAGGTTTTGTCTTTTACGTTTCCACAATATCATATTTATAGCAGCTTTAAGGTGTTTTTGATAAAAATAAACTATTTTTGAATTGCGCCAACAATTACACTGATTTCTAACCCTATCTATGAAAACTACGGAAAATTATGACCAGCTTCTGGAGCAAATAGATGTTTTTATTCGTAAATACTATTTTAATACCATTTTAAAGGGTGTTATTTTTTTAAGTGCCTGGTTGTTTTCGGCCTATTTAATAATTGCTGTTTCCGAGTATTTTGGGAATTTTAATATCGCATTCCGTACATTTTTGTTTTACTTCTTTATTCTACTCAACATATCGCTGTTCTGTGGCTTAATAATCCCATCATTGCTTGCAATTTTTAAGCTCAAAAAGCCGCTGAGCAGAGAGGAAGCTTCTGTAATTATTGGCAAGCAAATAACAGCAGTTAATGATAAACTATTAAACACTTTACAACTTAAAAATTTGATTGAAAATAGCCCTGAGCATCGTGTACTTATTGAAGCCAGTATCAATCAAAAAATTACACTTTTAAAGCCTACCGGCTTTAAAAGTGCTATCAACCTAAAAGAGAATATAAAGTATCTTAAATGGGCTTTTTTTCCATTAATTATCTTATTACTTATAGCTTTAATTGCTCCTGCCATTTTAAAAGAAAGCACCAAAAGGCTTATAAAGCACAATGAATATTTTGAGCCAATGGCGCCATTTAAATTTATTGTTGAAAACCAGCAGTTAAGTGTTTTGCAAGGCGATGATTTCAAGCTACAATTAAAGTTGGTAGGTAATCACTTGCCAGAAAACGTTTATATTGAAACCAATAACAGTACTTTTAAGTTAGATAAGGTAAACCTAACACATTTTTTTTATGTGTTTAACAATCAGCAACAAAATGTTCGTTTTAAATTTTTAGCAAACGGTTTTAGCTCTAAAAACTACGAAATTAAAGTAAAAACCAAACCAATTTTATTACATTTTGATGTAGCTTTAACCTATCCCCTTTACTTACACAAGAAAGCGGAAATTATAAATAATGCTGGAGATTTAACAATACCAGAAGGGTCGATGGTTAAATGGTTATTACACACGCAAAATGCCAACCAATTATTGTTTAGCATTAATGGCGACAAAACTGTATTAGATGAGACGGGGACTGATTTATTCCAATTTGAAAAAAGAATTTTGGCTAATTCTGTTTTTTCGCTGATACCCGTTAACGAGCAAACCAATAGGTCTGATTCGGCTACCTATAAAATAAACATTATTCCAGATGAGGCCCCAATAATTTCGGCAAGCGAAAAGCCAGACTCAATAAGCATGAATGCCTTATACTTTAATGGGAACATACAAGACGATCATGGATTTACATCATTAACTTTCCATTACCAAATAAGTGGGCCCGGAACAAATACAAAAGCAAGCAACCGTTCTGTATCAATCCCTGTCAACGCCAATCTTTCACAAACAATTGCCGGATTTTTTTACTATTGGAATATTAAATCTCTCGGCCTTAAAGGGGGTGAACAGGTTTCGTACTTTTTTGAAGTTGCTGATAATGACGGTGTAAATGGCCCAAAAAAAGCAAGGACACCCATTAAAACCATTAATATCCCCGACGCGAAGGCTTTGGATAATGTATTGAATGCCGGAACACAAGCGGTGAGGCAAAAAATAGAATCGGCTGTAAAACTTGCTTCCCAGCTTGAACGAGAAACACAAAAGCTAAACCAAGATTTATTGAACAAAAGCAATTTAACCTTTGATGAGAAAAAACAAGTAGAAGATCTTTTACAAAAAAGAACGGAGTTGAATGATTTGGTAAAGGAAATTCAAAACGAAAACAAGAAAAACCTATACAACAGGCAGGAAAATCAACAAATTGATAAAGGGTTAAAGGAAAAGCAACAACAAATTGATGATTTGTTGAGCAACGTACTCGACCCAAAAACAAACGAACTGATTCAAAAGCTACAGGCTTTATTAGAGCAAGGGCAAAAAGAAAGCACAAGAGATGAATTGTCGAAAATGCAAACAGACAATAAGTCATTAAAAAAAGAGCTCGACCGAATGCTTGATCTTTACAAAAAGCTTGCTTTTGAACAAAAGTTGAATGAAAAAATAAATCAAATTGATCAACTATCAGAAGGGCAACAAAAAATAGCAGACGAAGCAAAAAATCCCACATCGCAAATTGAATCATTACAAAAAGAACAACAGAGAATAAACTTGGATTTTAATTCGCTTAAAAACTCACTAAAGGACTTACAAAAAGAAAACGAGCAAAACGGGAAAAAGCAAGATTTTGAAAACCCTGAAATGGAAATGCAGAGTATTGAGCAGAAAATGCAAAACAGCTCGGAAGATCTTAGCAAAAATAAACCCTCAAAAGCAGCTAAACAACAGCAAGAGGCGGCAAACGAACTAAAACAGCTTGCCCAAAAACTTAAGCAAAACGAACAGGAGGGAGAAGAGGCAGAAAACCTTGTGAACGCACGCGAACTTAGAGAGCTCCTGAAAAACCTGGTAAACAGCTCGTTTGAGCAAGAAAAGGTAATGCTGGCTTTAAAAGGCACCAATACTGCCGACCCTAATTATATTACTTTGGCTCAAAGCCAAAAAAACATAAAGGATAACCTTAAAACAGCCGAAGACAGTTTAACCGCCTTAAGCAAACGGGTTCCGCAAATACAAACCACAATAAATAAAGAAATTAATGGCATCAATTCAAATATTGACCTTGCACTTGAAAACCTTGGCGAAAGGCACACGCCTGAAGCAAATAGATATCAGCAAACAGCTATGACCTCCATGAATAATTTAGCCTTGATGCTGAATGAGGTACTTGATAAATTGCAAAACCAAATGAATAAGGGCAAGGCAGGTAAGGGTAAAGGCAAACAACAAAGCATATCGCAACTGGCAAAAATGCAACAGCAGCTGAATGAAAACATGCAAAAAGCCCGGGAACAAATGCAACAAAGCGGGAATAGCCAAAAAGGACAAAGTGAAAATAAAAATTCCGTAAATAGCGAACAATTAGCTAAATTAGCGAGGGAACAACAACAGATAAGGGAAGCCCTACAAAAAATAAACAAAGAGGATAACAAAGACGGACGAGGAAAGCTAGGTAATTTGGATAAAATATCGCAGCAAATGGAACAAAATGAGCGAGATATCGTAAACAGAAAGATAAATAGCGAATTAATAAAACGTCAAGAAGAAATTAAAACAAGATTATTAGAGGCCGAAAAAGCGGAACAAGAGAGAGACCAAGACCAAAAGAGAGAGAGTAATGCCGGTAAAGATTTACCACCGGGATATATAAACGCATTAAAACAGTTTGAGGCATTAAAAAACACTCAAACAGAACAAGTGAAAACTATTCCTCTTAATTTAAATTTATACTATAAAACCAAAATAAAATCGTATTTTGATTTTTTCAAAATAAAATAATATGGACTTAATGAAACTTGAAACAAGCAAACTTTATACATTGCAGCTCGATTCAAATCCGGAGAATGTGGCACTTGTTGAAAATTTAATAGAAGAGCTTGCCGATAAATACAAATTTAGCGACGATACCTTCGCTAACATGATGATATGCCTAAATGAAGCCACTATTAATGCTATAATTCATGGTAATAAATGCGACCCGCATAAAAAGGTATATATAAATGTTGAAATAGACGCAAAAAGAGCTATTTGGACCATTAAGGACGAAGGTGAGGGGTTTAATTATTTAAGTTTACCCGACCCTACCGCACAAGAAAATATTGAAAATTATACCGGACGTGGTGTTTTTATATTAAAACAACTGGCGGACCAATGCGTTTTTAATGCCCAAGGGAACGAAGTTGAACTTCATTTTAAGATATAATGCCTTCTATTTCATTTTTTGAAGAGGATATTCATTATAAATTAAAACAAAAAGCTATTGTTAGGGCGTGGATTGTTAACACGATTGCTGCCGAAGGTTATAAACTTAAAACCCTATCCTTTATCTTTTGCTCTGATAATTATTTATTGCAAATAAACCAGCAATATTTGAACCATGATACATTTACTGATATCATCACTTTCGATAATTCGGAGGATGAGGGTTTGGTTTTGGGCGATATTTTTATTTCGGTGGAACGTGTGCGTGAAAATGCTTCACAATTTAACATAACCGAAACCGACGAAATGCACCGCGTGATAATACATGGTGTGCTACACTTATTGGGCTATAAAGACAAAACTGTTGCCGATAAGAAAAAAATGACACTAAAAGAAGATTTCTATTTGCAGCAACGCCTTTTAAATCAATAACTTTAACATGAATATAATTTTGAAAATAAATTTAAATCCATGAAAATAATCGCTTTAATTATTGGTCTGCTTATGTTTGCTCCCAAATCAGTCTACGATTTTAAATTAAAAAATATTGATGGCAAAGATTTTTCTTTGGCACAGTATAAAGGCAAAAAGGTGCTGGTGGTAAACACCGCTTCAAAATGTGGTTACACACCACAATATGCTGAATTACAGAAACTTGCTGATTTGTACAAAGACAAATTGGTTATTGTTGGCTTTCCGGCAAATAATTTCGGACAACAAGAGCCTGGCGCTAATTCAGAAATTAAAACTTTTTGTCAGAAAAATTATGGTGTTACCTTCCCGCTAAGCGAAAAGGTAAGTGTTAAGGGGGATGATATTTATCCGCTATTCAAGTATCTGACGGAAGCACCAAACCCTGACTTTACAGGAGAAATTAAATGGAACTTTGAAAAGTTTTTGATTGACGAGAATGGCAATCTAATTCATCGTTTCCGTTCGGCTACTACGCCATTATCTCCCGAATTAACAAAATATTTATAATAGCATAATATTTCTTATAGCCTAAGTGTTTGTAAATTAAACACTTAGGCTTTTTTATTGCTTGTTTTTAAATAACTATAATTATACAGCTTTATTAAAGTAAAGGACAAATAACATAGCCTCCATCATAAACCAGCACTTTATTTTTATATGTACTTTTGTAAAAATTTATTTAATGGCGAATAAAGCAATTTTAGCGGGCGCAAGCGGACTAATAGGCAGCGCGTTATTAGAAATTTTACTTCAACAATCTGACTATAATGAGGTGCTTGTTTTAGTAAGAAAAAAGCTACCCTTTCACCATCCTAAATTAACGCAATTGGAGGTAAATTTTGATGAGTTGGGCAAATACTCAAGTCAAATTTCAGGCCATGCCTTATTTTGTTGTTTAGGTTCCACTCGAAAAAAAACACCCAAGTTGGATGATTATGCTAAAGTAGATTTTGATTATCCATTACAACTTGCGGAAATGGCTTTGGCAAATGGCATGGAACAATATCACTTGGTATCGGCCTTGGGCGCTAATAAGGACTCCGCCAACTTTTATTCAAAAATGAAAGGTGAGACAGAAGATGCTATAAAATTAGTTGGCTTGCCTTGCTTACATATTTATCAACCATCGCTGTTAATTGGTGATAGGAAAGAAAAGAGGGTTGGGGAAAAGGCATTCATTATTATCATGAATTTCATCAACCCATTATTAATTGGCAAACTGAAAAAATACAGGAGCATTGCCGCCAAAACTGTGGCCATGACCATGTTTAAAAATTCATTAAAAACAGAGAAAGGTATATTTATTTACCCTTCGGATAAAATTATATAACATAACGTGAGTACTTATCTATCTGCCGAGAATCTCGGTCATTCTTTCCATGATAATTGGTTGTTTAAAAATGTAACCATTGGCATAAACCGCGGTCGCCGGGTTGCCTTAGTTGGCATTAATGGTGCCGGAAAATCAACCTTATTAAAGCTTTTAGCTGGCAGCATAAAACCAATTGAAGGGAAGGTAGTACAAAGTAAGGACCTTAACCTTGGATACCTTGAGCAAGACCCCGGTTTTAAAGACGCCGTTACCATAAGCGACTACATCTTCCATGCCGATGATATTCAACAACAACTCATTCGCAAGTATGAGGAATTGCTAGAAAATGATACTGATAATGCCAAGGCAATTGAGCAGGTAATGGAAGAGATGAGCAATATCAATGCCTGGGAATATGAGTATAAAATTAAAACCATTTTAGGAAGGTTAGATATACACCATCTAAATCAACCTATAAAAACCCTGTCGGGAGGGCAGAAAAAGCGCCTTGCCTTAGCCAAGCTACTCATTGAAGACCCTGATTTATATATACTGGATGAGCCTACTAACCACTTAGACATTGATACCATTGAATGGTTGGAGAAACTATTGACCGATGGCTCAAAAACAATCCTGATGGTTACGCATGATAGGTACTTTTTAGATAATGTTTGTAATGAGATATTAGAGATTGATAGGGGAAAGATTGTTCCTTATAATGGCTCCTATGGTTATTATCTAGAGAAAAAAGCAGAAAGGGAAAGTGCAGACGAGGCCGCTTTTCAGAAAAATTCCAACCTGCTAAGGAAAGAATTGGAGTGGATGAGGCGACAACCACAAGCCAGGGGTACAAAATCAAAAGCCAGAATTGACGCGTATTACGATTTGGAAGAGAAAACAAAGAATGGTGGTCCGAATCAAAAAGTGGAACTGAGTGTTAAAACCGCAAGGCAAGGCAACAAAATAATGGAGATGAACCATCTTTATAAAGGCTTTAACGGACAAACATTTATAGAAGACTTTAGCTATGTATTTAAAAAAGGAGATCGTATTGGTTTGGCTGGCAAAAACGGTACTGGCAAATCCACCTTATTAAACCTAATAACAGGTAGCTTGCAACCCGATAAAGGCACGATTGATAGGGGAGAAACAACGGTTATTGGCTACTTCCACCAATCGGGCATTGTGTTTAAGGAAGATGAGCGCGTAATTGATATTGTAAAAAATGTGGCTGAATTTATCACCATGGCAGATGGGAAAATGATTTCGGCATCTGCTTTGTTGACTTTGTTCTTATTTCCACCAGCCAAACAATATGGTTTTATATCAAAACTAAGTGGTGGCGAGAAAAAGCGTTTGCAGTTGATGAGCATCCTGATGAAGAACCCAAACTTTTTAATTTTGGATGAGCCAACCAATGATTTGGATATTGATACCCTGAACGTATTGGAGGAATTTTTAACAAATTACTCTGGCATATTGATGATGGTATCACACGACAGGTACTTGCTTGACAAGCTAACCGACCAATTATTCATTATGGAAGGCAACGGGAAGGTCAAAATATATAATGGCAATTATTCATCATACCGTGTTGAATTGGAGGAGAGCAAGCAACTAGCAAAGAAGAGTGTTCCCACTGAGTCACCAAAACCAAAGGAGGTTAAAAAGGGAAAGCTAAACTTTAAAGAGGCCAAGGAACTTGAAACCCTTGAAAAAGAGATAGCGCAAATAGAAAAAGAAATAGCACTCAACACAGAAAAGCTGAACAAAACAGGTATAAACCCTGCTGAATTAGACTTGCTATTAGCAGCCATTAGCAAACTAAACAGTACGCTTGATGAAAAAAGCTTTAGATGGATTGAGTTAACGGAGTTAAATAACGCCTAGTGAAAACATCCGACATATTAGCAACTATTGGTGTAATTATATTGTTAGTCGCTTTTTTGCTTAATTTGTTTAAGCGATTACCATCCGAAAACAAGCTATACAGCTTGCTTAATTTATTAGGTGCTGGCATATGTTGCTATTCGTCATGGCTCATTCATTTTTATCCTTTTGTTGTTTTAGAATGTGTTTGGGCTGTAGTAGCGGGCATATCTTTGTTTTATGTTCCACGTGGAACATCGAATAAGAAGAAATAGAGAGCAGTAGCTATGTTCCACGTGGAACATTTAAATAAATATATATATTTTAGCTTTATGTTCCACGTGGAACATTCGCAGAATAAATAACATACTTGTATAAATAAAGAATGTTTAAAAAGTACGATATAATAGTGGTAGGTGCAGGGCATGCAGGATGTGAGGCAGCAGCGGCGGCGGCTAACCTTGGCTCATCGGTATTGCTGATAACCATGAACATGGGCGTAATAGCACAAATGAGTTGTAACCCGGCAATGGGTGGTGTGGCTAAGGGACAAATTGTTAGGGAGATTGATGCAATGGGTGGCTATTCAGGTATCATTACAGATAAAACTTCCATACAGTTCAGAATGCTCAACCTATCGAAAGGCCCTGCGATGTGGAGTCCGCGCGCCCAAAGCGACAGAATGCGCTTTGCGGAGGAGTGGCGTTTGGCCCTTGAACAAACGCCCAATGTTGACTTCTGGCAAGATACGGTTACCTCATTATTGGTAACCAATAACACTATTAAAGGAGTGAGAACTTCTTTAGGAATAGAGTTAGCAGCAGACGCGGTGATACTTACCAATGGTACCTTTTTAAATGGCATAATACATATTGGCGAGAAAAAGTTTGGTGGCGGTAGAACAGCAGAGAAAGCAGCCACAGGATTAACAGAACAATTGGTTGAATTGGGCTTTACAGCAGGTAGAATGAAAACAGGCACCCCTCCTAGGGTAGATGGCAGAAGTTTGAACTATACCTTAATGGAAGAACAATGGGGAGATGATGAGCGTGGTAAATTCTCCTATACCGATGTGCCGCAAATTACTAAACAGCGTTGTTGCTGGATTACCTATACCAATACCAAAGTACACGAAACATTAAAGGAAGGATTTGAAAAATCACCTATGTTTACTGGCAGGATTAAAGGACTAGGCCCGCGATATTGCCCTTCTATAGAGGATAAGATAAACAGGTTTGCGGAGCGAGATAGACACCAAATATTTGTAGAGCCAGAAGGATTAAATACTGTAGAGATTTATGTTAATGGTTTCTCAACTTCTTTACCCGAGGACATCCAATATAAAGCCCTCACCAAAATACCTGGTTTTGAAAACGCGAAAATGTTTAGACCAGGTTATGCCATAGAGTATGATTATTTTCCACCTATACAACTTGGCTTAACTTTAGAGACTAAGCTTATTAGTAACTTGTATTTTGCGGGCCAAATTAACGGAACCACAGGCTACGAAGAAGCAGCATCACAAGGCTTTGTTGCCGGCATTAACGCACATCAAAAACTGAACGATAAACATGAACTGATTATGAAAAGATCAGAATCATACATTGGCGTATTGATTGATGACCTGGTAACAAAAGGCACGGAAGAACCCTACAGGATGTTTACCTCCAGAGCAGAACATCGTTTATTATTAAGGCAAGACAATGCCGACATTAGGCTTACCCCAATGGCTTACGAAATAGGCTTAGTGGGCGAGGAAAGAATGAATAAGGTTAATACTAAGATTGCCGATTCCGATAAAATTGTAGCATTTACCAAAACAAAATCGGTTAATCCGGAAAATGTAAATGGCCTATTAGAAAGCAAAGGGACAAGCATACTTACCCAAAGTACCAAACAATTCAATTTAATTGGAAGACCGCAATTAGGTTTTAATGATTTAAGAAAAGCGGATGAAGACTTGAATAACCTATTAAATAATTACGATAAAGAAACCATTGAACAAGCGGAAATTAAAATAAAATACGAAAGCTATTTTGATAAAGAATTGGAGATAGTGGCTCGGATGAAAAAAATGGAAGACAAAGAAATTAATCCAGATTTTAATTATAACCAAATGCAATCATTATCAAAAGAGGCGCGCGAAAAATTAATGAAGATAAAACCACGCACTTTAGGTCAGGCTTCCCGCATTTCGGGGGTAACACCATCTGATATTTCGGTTTTAATGGTTCATATAACAAAATAGAAGTTAAATAATTAATAATCAATTACTTATAAAATTTTGCATTAAATCAATTATTTTTAATTTTTAATGTAGTGTATCATAAAAGCATAAAAAACGTTTATATCGTTTAAAAACCATGTTAAATCAAAAAGGCTTAAATTTATTAAAAAAAGTATCCCTTTTTTCTATATCACTCTCGTTTTTTGCATGTGCCAACAGGCAATTGCCACAAGGTGGACCAAGAGACCGTACCCCACCAAAATTATTAAAGGCTGAACCACTAAACAACACCCGTAACTTTTCGGCAAAAAGAATTCAATTGGATTTTGATGAATTTTTTAAATTAAATAATCAATCACAAGAAATTACCATGACACCAAATCCGGCAAAACAACCGGAATATAAAATAAGGCAAAAAAGCTTAGTGATTGATTTAAAAGATACCCTCGAAAAAAACACCACCTATGTCATAAATTTTGGAAAAGCCATTGCAGATGTGAACGAAGGAAATATTTTGAAAAACTTTACTTACGTTTTTTCAACCGGTTTACATATCGACTCGTTAAGCATTTCGGGTACCGTAATAAATAACGAAACGCAGGAGCGCCAAAAAGACGCGACGGTAATGCTTTTTAATTTGAAACAGGATACCGCATTTTTTGGAAAGAAAAAACCCACTGTTTATACAACCACAGATTCGAGTGGAAACTTTACATTGAATAATCTGCATGCCGACCATTATCGTATTTATGCATTGTTTGAAAAATCGCCCGATAAAATTTATAATAGAGATGAGGAACTGATTGGCTTCTTGAAAAAAGATATCAATTTAACAGCCGACACTTCAAACATTCAATTAAACATTTTTAGACAAGAACCTGAGAAATTTAGATTGGCTGCAAGAAGTTTTGATCAGGATGGTAAAATGTCTTTCGTATTTAATAAGAAACTGGATAAGCCTAGCCTAAAAATTATATACCCAAAAGAATTTGATAAATTTAAAATAGTTGATTTTTCAAAAGCTAATGATTCGGCCATGTTGTATATGAAAAACATGGATTTTGATTCTATCAGGGTTGCATTTTTTGATGGTATTAAACCTCTTGATTCAACCTCATTCCATAAAGGAAAAAGGGAAACGTTTAATCGTCAGCTAGGTTTCAATTTTAACCTGAATAACGATTTCAAACTGAAACCTGGAAATGCTTTAGCTATAAAAGCCAGTTTCCCAATTGATACGTATGATGCCAGTTTAATTTCATTAAAGGAAGACTCAACAGATATTACAAATTTTAGCATAGATAGAGATACCAGCAATCTTAAAAAGTTCAATTTGAAATATAAATTAAAACAAAATTCAAACTATCTATTAACGTTCGAAGAAGGTGCGTTTATTGACATTTTTGGAGATAAAAATAAAAGAGTTGTAAGAAAATTCGCTTTAGATAAAGAACAAAATTATAGTCAGCTTACTTTAACTGTCAATGTACCCGATACAGGAAAATCATACATCGTACAATTAATGAATGATGAAAAAGTGGTATTACGTAGTACCCCTATACATGAAAGTACATCACTTATTTATAAAAACTTTATAACTGCGAAGTATAGAATTAAAGTAATTTATGATACCAATGGAAATGGAAAATGGGATAGTGGCAATGTGAAAAAGAGAATTCAACCAGAGAATATTTGGGTGAGCAGAGAAATATTGACGCTAAGACCAAACTGGGAACAGCAAACTACTATTACCATACCAAAAGAACCCACTACTTACTAAACCAACCCGAATACATGATATAGTTTTGAGGTAGGCGCTTTAGCATTTCCTTTTGCTCTTCGGATAAAGGTTTTATTTTTTTTGCCGGGATGCCGGCGTATAAATAGCCCGATTCGCATATGGTTTTTTCAAGAACAATGGCTCCAGCTGCTATGATTACAAATTCTTCAACTACCGCGTTATCCATCACGATGGCACCCATACCAATTAACACATGATTTTGCAGTGTACACCCATGCACAAGCGCGTTGTGGCCAATAGATACATTACTCCCTATAGTAGTTGAGGCACCTTGATAAGTACAATGAATAACCGCGCCATCTTGTATATTGGTATTATCACCAATTTTTATAAAATTAACATCGCCACGAATTACCGCGTTAAACCAAACAGAACATTTTTCACCCATTACTACATCACCCACAATCGTTGCATTATCGGCAATAAAACAATCATTGCCCCATTTTGGGCTAATTCCTTTTACTGGTAATATTAAAGGCATAGTTGTAAAAATTTTAGATTCAAAGTAATGTAATTTATAATCCTTTATATTTGTGTTGAAATAAACTAGCGGAAATAGTTCAGTTGGTAGAGCATCAGTTTCCCAAACTGAAGGCCGCGGGTTCGAATCCCGTTTTCCGCTCCAACTTATTTATATTCAATTAATAATACCTTATTCAAATTTTCAGCTACTTCATCCATGTTATTTCCGAAGAAATGGGTTAATAATTTAATAGGAACGCGTTTACCAACTTCGTAACCAATTTGTTTTAAGGTATAAGCCTCACCATGTTTTGCTTTCATAGTTTCCAATTCATTATCAGAAATTAAATTTGCCTTTAACAAAGCTTCCTCTTCCGGAATTGGTTTACCTTCATCAACAAAAACTTCGGTATCCGTACCGGCCTTAACTCTTTGCCTAACTCCGTCTTTTATCAACGAATATCCATAAAAGTTATTTGCATCGTCGAGTGTTAAAACCGCAACCTCTATATTAGGTGCTAAAGTGCTTATCGTTTTTTCGAATGTACTAACATCTTTATAGTAAAATTCAAATGCTTTTTTATTACTAACAATTAAAATATTGTCTTTAAATGAGCCAAAATAAATACCTTTATCAGCAAACTGTGCATCAAAAAAACTTATTTCACTGCCTGCGCTTAGAGAATCTAAACCAATATATGTCTTTAGCTGACCAACATTTATGTTTATTATGTGTGTTATAATGATTAAAAATAATTTATCCATTTAAATAATTTTAAAATATGGTATCTTCTATGGTATTGGCATGAGTAGGATAATCAGTTGTAGAATGTAATCCTCTGCTTTCCTTGCGCATCATAGCTGATTTAATAACCAGAAACGAAACCTGTATTAAATTTCTTAGTTCACAAAGCTTTACTGATAATTTTGTTTTCTTGTAAAAATCTTCCGTTTCTTCATATAACAAACCTAACCTGCGCATGGCCCTGTCTAACCTAAAATCAGACCGTACAATACCCACATAATCGTTCATTACTTTTTGCATTTCACGCACATTATGGGTTACCAAAATATCCTCATTTGATAATTGAACCCCTTTTTCATCCCAATCGGGGATATTTACAGGTATATCAAAACTATTAAATTTATTAACGGCGTCTTCATAAATACGATGCGCGAATACCAAGGCTTCTAACAACGAATTTGAAGCCAATCTATTGGCTCCATGTAACCCTGTGGAAGAACACTCACCACAAGCATAGAGCCTCATGATGGAAGATTTACCAACATGATCAACCATTACACCACCACACATATAATGGCAGGCTGGAGCCACAGGAATCATATCCTTAGTCATATCAATACCTATATCCAAACACTTGGCATAAATATTCGGGAAATGATTTAATATATCCGCTTTACTAACGTGCCGAATATCTAAATAAACATAATCTTCGCCCGATTTTTTTATTTCAGCATCAATCGCTCTGGCTGTAATATCTCTTGGAGCTAATGATTTACGCTCATCATACTCTTGCATAAATTCTTCCCCATTGGTACGTTTTAATATTCCACCTAAGCCACGAACCGCTTCTGATATTAAGAACGATGGATATTCGCCAGGATTATACAAAGCAGTAGGATGAAATTGTATAAATTCCATATTCCTAACCTTACCTTTAGCACGGTAAACCATGGCAATACCATCGCCAGTAGCAATGGTAGGATTAGTAGTTATTGAATAAATATGCCCTGCACCACCAGAAGCCATTACAGTAACCTTGGCTAATATTTTTTCAACATTTTTGGTTTGATTATTAAAGGCATATACGCCGTAGCATGTTATATCTTGAGTTGATTTATCAACAAAAACACCCAAATGATGCTGTGTAATTAAATCAACCGCAAAATAATGGGTCAGTATTTCAATATTAGGATTTTGGTGTACTTCAGCTAGTAGGGCACGTTCAATTTCAAAACCTGTAATGTCTTTAAAATGCATTACCCTAAACTCGGAATGACCACCCTCTTTTGCTAAATCATAAACACCCGATTTTGTTTTATCAAAGTTGGCACCATACTCAATAATTTCACGAATACGGTCAGGACCCTCCCTTACTACCAAACTAACTACTTCTTCATCGCATAAACCATCACCGGCAATTAGGGTATCTTGTATATGCTTTTCAAACGAATCTTCTTTTTTATCCACAACAACAGCAACACCACCCTGTGCATATTTTGTGTTCGATTCATCTTCATTACTTTTTGTAACTATCAATACCTTACCATGTTTAGCAGCTTTTAGCGCGAAACTTAATCCGGCAATTCCAGAACCAATAACTAAAAAATCAACAGTTTTACTCATGAATTTAATATAGGGTGTGTAAAAATAGGTATATTGTTAATAAGCTATCAATAGTGTGTTAATTTAATGTAAGCAAATACCTAGTAAGTAATTAATAAGTGGATAACTACAAAAAACAGTAAGGAAAATAAAATATTTTAAACGACTTTTGAGTAATTAAAATAGCAAAGCTAACATTTTAAACAGTAACAAACTATTAACAAAAATGATTTTAATAATAAATTTGTTTTTAAAATAATTCAGTAAACCAATTATTTAGCTCAAAAAAAATGCATAAAAATTGTTAATAAATTATTAAAAAATAGTTAGCATACCACAACATAAAAAACTTTTAAACATAACTAACACCCCAATAACAATAGTTCTTTTTATATATTAAAAGTAATTGTTATTAATTGAATTGTTGAAATGGATACCTTAGCAGAAATAAATATCAAGGGTTTTGCGGAAGAATTTATTGACCCAACACTCGACCTATTTGAGGAAATTAAAAAATTAAAAAAGGAGAAAAATGCTGTTATACTTGCCCACTACTATCAGGAACCTGATATACAAGACATTGCCGATTATATTGGCGATAGTTTGGGTTTGTCGCAACAAGCTGCAAAAACCGATGCCGATGTTATTGTTTTTGCCGGCGTGCATTTTATGGCCGAAACAGCCAAAATTTTATCTCCTACAAAAAAAGTTTTATTACCCGACATAAAGGCAGGCTGCTCATTAGCTGATAGTTGTCCGCCACATTTGTTTAAAAAGTTCAGGGAAAAATATCCCGACCATTTGGTTATAACTTATGTGAATTGTACAGCCGAGCTAAAAGCCATGAGCGATATTGTTTGCACCAGCAGCAATGCGGTTGGAATTGTGGAAAGCCTGCCCAAAGAACAAAAAATAATATTTGGTCCCGATAAAAATTTGGGAGCTTATGTTGCAAAAAAAACAGGTAGGGATTTGGTTTTGTGGAACGGTGCCTGTATGGTGCATGAAATTTTTTCGAGAGAAAAAATTACCAAAATGAAGGAGCGCCACCCCGGAGTAAAACTACTGGCACACCCCGAATGTGAAGATGCCATTTTACAAATGGCCGATTATATTGGCTCAACCACCGGAATTTTAAATTTTGCGACTAAAAGTAGTGACCAAGAATTTATAGTGGCTACCGAGGCAGGAATTTTGCACCAAATGCAAAAAGATAACCCTCAAAAAAAATTTTTCCCGGCTCCGCCGGAGAGTAATTGCGCGTGTAATGATTGTCCGCATATGAAGCGTAACACTTTGGAAAAATTGTATTTGTGTTTAAAAAATGGCTTGCCCGAAATTTTTGTACCGCAGGATATTATTGAAAAGGCGGTGTTGCCAATTGAACGAATGCTGGAAATTTCGTCAAAATTGGGTTTATAGGAAGAAGGGTTATTAACAAAATGGCTGATTATTGTTTATAAGTAGCGCCATTTGTGGATTATATAAAAAAGATGTTTGATAACAAAGAAAAAACAGAAATAGAAAAACTAGGCGAATTTGGCTTGATTGATTACCTAACCAAAGAAAACACGCTGAAACAAAAAGGCAGCTTAAAGGGTGTGGGCGATGATGCCGCCGTGCTTGATTTTACCGGAAAAAAGGTATTGGTATCAACCGATATGTTGTTAGAGGGAATTCATTTCGATCTGGCCTATACTCCATTGAAACATTTAGGTTATAAAGCCATACAAGTAAACCTAAGCGATATTTATGCCATGAACGGAACCCCAACCCAGGTAACGGTGAGCATAGGCATGTCGAGCAAGTTTCCGTTGGAGGCGATAGAGGAATTGTATCAGGGGATATACCTAGCCTGCGAAAAATATAATGTGGATTTGGTGGGTGGAGATACCACCTCATCAAAACAAGGCTTGGTGATTAGCGTAACGGTTTTGGGTGAGGCCAATGAGCAAGATATTGTTTACCGAAACGGTGCCGAAGAGGGCGATTTGATTTGTGTATCGGGCGATTTGGGGGGAGCTTATACCGGCTTGCAATTACTGGAGCGTGAAAAATTGGTGTATCTGGAAAACCCAAACATACAACCCGATTTGGAAGGCAAGGATTATATAGTGGAACGCCAGCTAAAACCGGAGGCAAGGCGCGATATTGTTGAATTATTGAAAGAGATAGGTGTAAAACCAACCGCCATGATTGATATATCCGACGGGTTGGCATCGGAGCTATTACATATATGCAAACAAAGCAACAAGGGTTGTAATTTATATGAGGATAAAATTCCGCTGGATCCGATGACGTTTGAAACCGCCCGAGAATTTAACCTTGACCCTACCATTTGCGCCTTAAGCGGTGGCGAGGATTATGAATTGCTTTTTACCGTAAAACAAGCCGACTACGACAAAATAAAATTTAAACTCGACATTACCATTATCGGCTATATTACCGAACCAGCAGCAGGATGTAACCTGGTAACCAAGGCCGGGAATGTGCATGCATTGAAGGCACAGGGATGGAATGCGTTTGGTGGTTAGATAAAAAAGGGTTCAAAGAATGTTAAATCGACTTCATAAACTGTTTTTGCTTTCAAACCTAATTCAACTTTTTCGAACATTTTAATTAGTTTTTCACCATCAACTAACTCAATTTTTGGAGCTCCATCTCTGTTTGCCTCTTTTATTGCTTCGTTTGTAAAATAGCCAGTTGTTAATATTATACCCTTTTCAGCTCTCCCAAGCATTGCATTTCTAAAGTCACCAACTTGGGATCTTGAAACACCACCTTTATATCTTTTACATTGAAAAATCACCCTAAAACTAACGAAAGGATTTACTTCTAAGGTACCAAAGCCATCAATGCCCTCATCATGGGAACGGCCCGTTACTTCAACATTTTCAAATCCGGATTCTCTTAAAAGCAGCTTACATATATTTTCGAATCCCTTAGGAGATAAGCTTTGAAGAATATTCAGTAAGCTAGGTTGCTCATTTATTTCTTTTGCGTATACTAGCTCTTCTGATGACTCAATATTTTCAGCTTGAGATTCTTGTTTTCTTGCTTTTGCATATAAATCAACCCATTTCTTTACTATAGCCTTTGATTCCTCAATGCTTAACTTTTTTCTTTCACCTTCTGGAGTCAAAACCCATACACCTCTTATATTCTTGTCTAAATAGTTTTCCCAAATTAAATATTGTCTAGCCCATGCCACTTGATTATGAAATCGTGATTCTCCTGAGTTTAGTGTTGAATCTAAAACATCATCCGAAAGTTTTAATTTATTAGCAATCCAGTTTGAAACTTCTCTTGGTTTTCCCGAACCACCTAAATCTCTAAGGGCATCTAAAATTGGACCTAGCCATTTAATAAATTCTGCTTGAGTTCTTTTTGCCATTTTTTACTCCTCCCCAATATATTTCTGATCAATTTGCTTACTGGCTTTTGCGCCAAGGCTTTTAATTTTTTCGGCGGTTTTGGTGAGGTTGCCATTGCCTTCGGTTAGTTTGCTAAGGGCACTGTCGTAAGCGTTTTGGCTAAGTTTTATGTTTTTGCCGATGCCTTCCATATCGCCAACAAAGCCCACAAACTTATCGTACATGGTGCCGCTTAGGCGGGCAATTTCCAGCACGTTGCGGTTTTGGCGTTCTTGCTTCCAAATACTGGCTATGGTACGCAAGGTGGCTAAAAGGGTCGACGGACTCACAATCACCACGCGCTTATCCCAGGCATCGCTAAACAGTTCTGCATCAATTTGCACAGCGAAGCTGAAGGAGGATTCAATTGGGATAAAAAGCAATACAAAATCGGGCGAGTTAATTTGGTACAAATCCTGGTAGTTTTTGGAGGATAGGTTTAGCACATGCCCACGAATGGAATCGATATGCTGTTTAGAGAAAATTTTACGTTCTTCCTCATTTTCGGCATTTACCAAACGCTCGTACGCAATCAAAGAAACTTTGGCATCAATAATCAAGTGTTTTTCATCGGGCAAATCAATAATGGCATCGGGTTGTAAGCGATTACCATCGGGACCAACCAAACTGGTTTGCATACGGTATTCCTGGTCGCGCACCAAGCCTGAGCGTTCCAGTACTTTTTCTAAAATGACTTCGCCCCAGTTGCCTTGTTTTTTGTTATCGCCTTTTAAGGCTTTGGTTAAGTTTTGCGCCTCGTTGCTAATCATTTTGTTCAAATCCATCAACTGCGTAATAACCCCTTTTAAGGTATTGCGCTCGGCGGCTTCCATGTTGTACACCTTTTCTACCTTTTCTTCAAAGGCCTTTATGTTTTCTTTTAGGGGATTTAATAATATATCCAAGTTGGTACGATTAACCTCGGTAAATTTTTGGGATTTTTCATCAAACAATTTACTGGCTACATTTTGAAACTCCAATTGGAACTTTTGCTGAATCTCCTGGATTGATTTTTCCTGATCGGCCAAGCGACCGCGTTGCGCTATAAACTGCTCTTCGGCTTTGGCCATCCTGTTTTTTTCGGTGAGTAATTCTTTATTTAGCTCCGAAATCTGATGATCGTACCTTATGCGTTCGTCCTGCAAAAGCTTATCGGCCTTATCCCGTTCTATGCTTAATCTGGAAACAGCTTCCTCCGCTTTTGCTAAAGATATAGTAAGCGCGCTATGCTGTTTTTTTAATAGCGCGAATTCCTCGGCTGGGAAATCGCCATTAGGTTTTTTCAAAAACAAAACCACCGAAATGGCTAGGATAACAATAGCGGCAAGCAATAAATAAAGACCCATTTTGATAAAAATATTAGCAAAACGAAGGTAGGAAAAATAGTGAATTCCTATTACAGGTTTTTAAACGTTGTAATAGAAAGATCTTTATCAGGAATATTGAAAGAAATGGCCCACTACTTATTCACCGAAGTAGCCGCTTCAAACACCCTGCAATAATTACCGCCACCAATCTTGGTAATTTCTGCTTCGCTAAAACCTGTTTTTAATAAAGCATCCACCACCACAAAATAAAAACCAAATTTTTGCTCGCTCCAGGCTAGGTTACTGCGCTCGCCAATTCTTTCGGGATGTTGGCCACCACCGGGGCGATAGGATGGGGTAAGTTTGGTATCGGTACCGATGCACACATGGTCGACCCCAATTACATCCACCAATGCGCGTATGTTTTGCGCATATTCCAGCGGACTGCCGGCAAGGTGCGTCCATACGCCAATAACACCACCGGCATCGGCAACCAGTTTTGCTTGTTCTTTGCTGATTAGCCTTGGGCGCATCATTTTAGCCATATTGGCATCCTGCCCTAAGCGGGTATCTAAACCGGTATGCGAAACAATGGTTGGTTTTGTGCTTGTTTTAAGCGCGGCGGTTAAAGTTTCCAAATTGGCATGTGCCAAATCAATCAAAATACCCAGTCGGTTACATTCTTTAATAACCGAGGTACCAAAGCCGGTTAAGCCGCCCCATTGTGGCGGATTGGTATAAACATCGCCCAAGGGAACAGAAGCATCACTATCATGCAGCAAACCGAGGTGACGTAGGCCCCGGTTGTAGGCAATTTCAACCCGTTCAATTTTTCCCTCTAAAAAATGCCCTCCTTCCACCGATTGAATCACGATGGGTTGTTTTGCCTGATGCGCTGCTTGTAAGTCGCCCATGTTTAAGGCGCGTTTTATGTTGTTGTTTTTTAGTTGCGCGTCCATAGCTGCCAAACCATTTAAAAATCGGTCATAAGCCTCCCCAGGGTTTTGCAGTTTTTGATAATCAAGCGCGAAAGTCATGCTGATGGCTGAGAAACCGGAGCGTTTCATCTCGCCGGATAGGTCGATATTGGGGCCGGGCACTTCGGATGCAACCAGCGGAACATCAATATGGTTATGCGAATCGACCCCAATGGTGTTGGCGACAATTGCAGCCACACGAGGGTCCAAATCATCGAAAGAAACCGCAAAAGCCCGATTCCGAAATAAAGCGGTACCTGCACCGGCAATGGCCAATGTGTTTATAAATTTCCGTCGGTTCCAATTTGAATCTCTGTTTACCATAGCTGTCTAATATATAATTTTATGAATACGCACACCTAAAAAAGGTGACCTAATTAATAGGAATTAAAGATAGGGACAGTTTCAAGATTAAAAATAAAAAATCGGCAGATGGGAATGTTTTATAGACGGATGCGTTAATTTATTCGTTGAAGAGAATATAGAGAGGTCTTAAATGGCATTTATTCATTCTCATAATGTTAATCCTTTACTATTTTTTTATTTCCATTTTTATCAATGGTCACAGTAAAGCCATTACCAACATCCGTTAGAGGAATAGAAATGCTATATTGAAGGTTTAACATATCATTCTCAAAACTGATATTAGGAGACATTAGCACAGCATATTTTTTTAATTCGATATGTAATAGACTATCAAAATCATTTTTTTTGATAAGCCCGTTAAACACCACATTTTTATTAACCTTCAATTTTAAAGTTGTAATAAAACTATGCGTTTGAAATGTTTTAAGGTTATAAATTTTAACGTATTTTGAAGGAAGTTTAATTTTATTATCGTAAGTGCAGAAATACCTTAGTTTAACGGCCATGGTATCTTTCGATTTCAAAACAACAAAAGTATCAAACTTTATAGTTTCCTTATAACTTTTAAGTTCATCCTTCATAATACTCGAAAGTGAAGGGGTTGGTCCATCATCCCCTTCATCATGATGTGGATATTGCTTGGCTGTTATTTTAGTAATAGAATCTTTTTTGGGTAAAAGGTTATGTTGTATTGGGTGTCCTGAACAGCCAATAAGAAGGTATAAGATTGGATAAGAAATTATGAAACAAACTCTATTTATGATATTTTTTGAAAAAGCCATTATATAAAAAATTATTGGTTAGGGTTAATATTAAAATGCATCAATTTTATTTGTAGGTTATACTAAAGCTAATTTATAAATATTTAATTCTCAGGAGGAAGAATTTCACTTCTTTTTCCCCTCCGATAAATAATAATGCCAAATAATCATTGTAGCCAAAGTTCTACAGGGTTGATAATGGCTCACTATTTCCAACAATTCTTCTTTGGTAGTATTGGGAGCCAAATTTTTAATGCGTTTTAGTCCATTTACCGCAGCAAGGTCGCCTATGGGGAAAATATCGGGGTGTTGGAGTACAAACATGAGGTACACATCGGCCGTCCAGTTGCCTATGCCTTTTAAGGCGGTTAGTTGTTTGCGCACCTGCTCGTAGTCTTGGTTTTCTAGATCGGCTAAATTGATGGTATTATTGCAAATAGCTTCGGCCAGGTGACGGATATAGCTGGTTTTTTGTCGGCTACAATAGCAAGCGCGCATATCATCATCGGTTAATAATAAAACATTTTCAGGGCTGAGGTTGCCTGTCTTTTCCTTTAGTTTATTTAATGCCGATAATGCCGAAGCCAGCGAAACTTGCTGTTCCAAAATAATATGCACCAGTGTTTCAAAAGTATTGGGTCTACTCCAAAATGGGGGATAGCCATAAGTATTAATCACCCTAGCTAAATCAGCATCGACTTTAGCCAAAACATCGCAAAGTTGATGGAAGTTGGTATGGTTAAATCGGGTATGCATCACCTTGTTTAAACAGCGTTTAATGATGCATTAAAGATAAATTAAAGAGGCGACTTATTTTGCCGTAACAATTAAAATACAAAGCAAATAAATTAGCTACTTTATCAAAAATAATTTCTGAAATTTACTACATGAACAATATGCCGCCATTGGCCGAAAGGATGCGACCAAAACAATTGGATGATTATGCTGGCCAAAAACATTTGGTTGGCCCTGGTGCAGTTTTGCGCAAGGCCATTGAAGGCGGCAACCTGCCATCCATGATATTTTGGGGACCACCGGGTGTGGGCAAAACCACGTTGGCCTATATCATTTCGCAAACCTTGGATAGGCCATTCTTTTCGCTCAGTGCCATCAATTCGGGAGTAAAGGATGTGCGCGAGGTGATAGAGAAAGCTTCGGCTTTACGCGTATCCGGGCAAAACCTGCCGGTATTGTTTATTGACGAAATACACCGTTTTTCAAAATCGCAACAAGATTCACTTTTAGGTGCGGTGGAACGTGGTATCATCACCCTCATCGGCGCTACTACCGAAAACCCAAGTTTCGAGGTGATATCGGCTTTGCTATCCCGCTCACAAGTATATGTTTTGCAGCCACTAGCCGAGGATGATTTATTAGGATTGCTGGAAACTGCCCGCACAACCGATGAGGTGCTATCGCAAAAAAACATCACCATCAAAGAAACCGAAGCCTTGCTGCGCCTATCGGGCGGGGATGCGCGCAAGCTTCTCAATATTTTTGAATTACTTATTTACGCTTTTGATGGAGAAGAAATAATTATCACCAACGAGGCGGTTTTGCAACATGTGCAGCAAAACATGGCGCTGTATGATAAGGCAGGCGAACAGCATTATGATATCATCTCCGCTTTCATAAAATCTATGCGCGGCAGCGACCCCAACGGAGCCGTTTACTGGCTTGCCCGCATGATTATTGGTGGCGAGGACCCCCTATTCATTGCTCGCAGAATGTTGATTTTGGCCGCCGAAGATATTGGCAATGCCAACCCCAACGCTTTGCTGTTGGCACAAAGTTGTTTCAACGCGGTAAGTGCAATAGGCATGCCCGAATCGCAACTGATACTGTCGCAAACGGCTATTTACTTGGCAACATCGGCGAAAAGCAATTCGGCTACTACGGCAATTGGCGCGGCTATGGAGCTGGTTCGCCAAACCGTCGATTTACCCGTGCCCCTACACCTGCGCAATGCCCCAACCAAATTGATGAAAAACATGGGCTATGGCAAAGAGTACAAATACGCGCATAGCTATGAAGGTAACTTTACCGACCTCGACTTTTTACCCGAAGCCATTAAAGGCACAAAATTATATAACCCCGGTAACAATCAGAAAGAAGCGGAATCAAAAGAGAAGCTGAAAAAACTTTGGGGTGATCGATATAAATATTAACCACCATTACAATTGATACTACCATGAAAAAAACCACCATCATTAGCTTCAGCCTTTTTTTAATTTTTATTAGCGGATACACCTTCGCTGGTAAAATCAAGCCTCTTAAAGTAACCAGCAGTGCCGAAAAAGCAACTGCCGACTCGCTCCATTCCCTTACCGTTATGGACATTACAGAAATAAAATACCAAGCGGAAGCTTGTATTAAAAAATTGGAATCGATTTTAAATAGCATAGCTTTTAATGATAACACACCCGATGAATTGGCCGGTTATATCAGGAATAGCTACACTAGCAACCAAAACAGCAGGGTGTTTTTAAATAGGAGTGTAATAATAGAATCAGACATTGACCCGAAATATGTTTTGGGAAGCAATGAGGAACTCCCAGCCGAAAAATATTTGGAGGAGCTTAGTTTAAAATACCAAAAAGCCTCCGATTTCAACATTACGTTTTCAAACATCACAACATCCGATGTAAAGAAATCCGACCATATTTACATCAGGATAAAATACGATGAAACGTTTGGTGGCAAATTTAAAGCTACGGGTGCGGGCTATCCAATACGCCAACGGGAAGCCACCATAAGGATAGAGAAAGTAGGAGAAAAAAAATGGACTGCCTTTATTGAATCGATCGCCTATTTTAATCCTGATTTGCTTATTGATGATAAAGAATACAATATCATTATTACTACACCAAATTCAGCAGTCACAACATCTGATTTGGAAATACAAAAAGCAATAATTGCAAAAAGGAAAGAGGTAGAGGAAATAGAAAAACAAACTGCGGCGCAAATTCTAGAATTTGTTCAAAGCGGCGACCGGGAGAGAAATAATAGGCAATACCAAGAAGCTCTTGCCTCCTATACTAAAGCAATGGAGTTGGCAAAGGTAGACCCAAAGATTTTTAAAAAGATACGTGATACAAAACGACTAATAGAAGTTGATAACCATATTGATAGCGTAATTAAAAGCCATAAAGATAATTTTATTAATATGGTTTTGGTAAAAGGGGGAAGCTTTAATATGGGTAGCACCGATGCGGCCGAAGTTGCGAGCCCAGTACATAAGGTACAATTAAAGAGTTTTTATATTGGCAAATACGAGGTTAGTCAGGAAGAATGGATGGTAATAATGGGTAAAGATGCTGTAATGTTTACCGAAAACTATAATGCCCCTGTCACTAATGTAAGTTGGGAAGAGGTACAAACCTTTATCAATAAATTAAACCAGCAAACTGGCAAAAAATACCGCTTACCTACCGAGGCCGAATGGGAGTTTGCAGCACGTGGTGGCAACCAAAGTAAAGGTTATATTTATAGTGGATCGAATGATTTAGGCCAGGTGGGCTGGTTTATTAACAAATGGAGTTTGGAACCCGAGCCCAAAGGACTAAAACAACCCAATGAACTGGGCATTTATGATATGAGTGGCAATGCCTGGGAATGGTGTCAAGATTGGTACAATGTAAACTATTATGCCAATAGTCCGGTAGATAACCCGGTATGTTTAACACCGGAGACCAAAAGGGTGGTGCGCGGAGGCAGTTGTAATAACCTAGCTAATGTGTGCAAAACATCACGCAGAGATAGCCGCTTACCCAATTACCGATACCCAACCGTTGGCTTTCGCTTAGTATTGGAGCAATAAAAATTTAAAATATTTATATGTTATTCACCTTTTTACAACACGAACTAAAAGCCTTTTTGCGCTCAAAAAACATGGGCAAAACCATTGCCATAAAAGTTATTATGGGGCTGCTGGTGCTTTATTTATTATCGTGTTTTTTATTCCTGGGATTTTTTCTGGATAAGATTTTGGAGAAAGCCTTCCCAACCGATGATATTTTGGTTTCCTTTTGTGGTATCTTATTAGTTTATTTTTTATTGGATGTTTTAATAAGACTACAGTTTCAGGAATTGCCGACACTTAGGGTACAACCCTATCTGCAATTACCTATCAAGCGAAATACGCTGGTGAGGTATCTGTCATTAACGCCCATTTTTTCGGGATTTAACCTTACATCGTACATTTTGTTTGTGCCCTTTATTTTTAAAACCATAGCTGCCGATAATGGCTCTTTAACAGCCTGGACTTTTTTGTTTGCCATCACCGCCATCACTATTTTAAATAATTACCTGGCCTTGTATTTAAAACGCAAAGCCAACCTAAACGGCTGGGTGCTTTTAATTGCAAGCGCAGTAATCATTTTAATTGCCTTAGGCGATTTTTACTGGAGCCTGTTTTCAATCCGGAAATTCTCTTACTTGTATTTTGGTGGCTTGCTTACTCATCCGGTATTGGTTATTATTCCCATCCTATTGGCAATAGGCATGTATTACCTAAATTTTTTATACCTCAAACAAAACCTTTATCTGGAAGAGTTGGTTACCAGCAAAGCTGCTTCATTTAAAAGTAGTACGGAGTTCCCGCTACTCAGCCGTTTTGGTGTAGTGGGCGATTTGGTTGCAAATGAACTGAAGCTGGTAATTAGAAATAAAAGACCACGCGCTGCCTTAATAATGGGTGTGTTTTTCATGTTTTACGGCCTTATATTTTATGCTAACCCCAAACTTGCAGAAATTGGAGGCGGAGCAAAGGCTATTTTTGTAGGTATGTTCATGACAGGGATCTTCATTATCAACTACGGTCAGTTTATGTTTGGTATGCAAGCAAGGGAATTTGATGGTATTATGGTAAGCAGGGTAAAATTTGCCGATTTTTTAAAGGCGAAATATTTACTTTTTACAGCTATTTCAACAGTCTTTTTTTTACTTACCCTCCCATATGCTTATTTTGGTTGGAGGGTAATACTGATACATTTTATCATGTTTGTATGGAATCTAGGAATAAATATTCCCATTGTGCTGTTTTTTGCCAACCGAAATTATAAACGAATCGACCTTTCAAAAGGCTCCTCCTTTAATTGGGAAGGCGTGGGGCCAACCCAATGGATACTAGGATTGCCGCTATTCATTACACCCTATATTGTTTATGGACCATTTGCCGCTTTTGGCAAGGGCGATATTGGTTTAGCGCTTTTGGCCATCACTGGCGTAGCGTTTATTTTAACCCGCGACTATTGGATAAAACTACTGGAAAAAGATTTTTTTGAACACAAGTATAAAATAGCCGAAGGCTTTAGAAACAAATAAGATGATAACTGTAAATAACTTAAAAAAAGTATACGCTAATGCGGTAGTGGTAAACATAGCCGACTTACAAATAAATGAAGGCGAAAGCGTGGGCTTGGTAGGGAATAACGGAGCCGGCAAAACCACCCTTTTCAGGATGATGTTGGATTTGATACGCCCGGATAGCGGACAGGTTACCTCCAACGGTGAAAACGCAGCCGGTGCCGAACACTGGAAAACCTATACCGCCTCCTACTTGGACGAAGGCTTCCTGATTGATTACCTTACTCCCGAAGAATACTTTTATTTTATAGGCGGTTTAAGCAAACAAAGCAGAGCGCAGGTGGATGAGTTTTTAGCCTCCTATACCGAATTTTTTAATGGCGAGATTTTGAAAAAAGGAAAGTACATCCGCGACCTATCAAAAGGAAACCAAACCAAGGTGGGCGTGGCTAGCTGCGTATTGCAAAACCCGCGATTACTGATGCTCGACGAACCTTTTGCCAACATTGACCCAACCACCCAGTTTAGGCTGAAAAGCATTTTGAAGGATTTGAACAAAAACAAAGGTGTAACCACCCTCATCTCCAGTCACGACCTTAACCACATTACCGACGTGTGCGACCGTATCCTACTCATGGAAAAAGGCAAAATCATCAAAGACATCGCCACCAACTCCGGCACCCTAAGCGAATTGGAAGCATATTTTGGGGTGGGGATGATGTGAGAGTGAGAATGGTGATATTTTGAAATTGGGCAATTTTTGTGGACTTTTAGTTAGGAGAACTGGTATACCAAAGCGAAGAAATAGTTGACTAATTTCTAGATATCAATTGTATCGTAAATACATACTTCATTAGGTAGTTTAATATTGGGAATGTAAAAAGAATTGCCCAACCAGCCTTTTTCTTTAGTACCATTTACCTTATAAAGGGTTAGTACAACCCAATCTTTGAGGCTGTCACCAATTTGCCTATCGGTTGGCGAAAGGAGTGTTCCAGTTCCTTTTCCTATATCTCTACCTTTTCTGATAATTAAGGCAAATTTTGTGGATGGTCGTTTTGTTGCTAAAGTATTTACAGTATTAATGTATTTTTCATTATCCCAATCTTCTTTCCCCTCATCACCAACAAATTTGAGAATCTCTGTTAGTACATTTGCATTAACTGCTGAATAATCATTTACCTCGGAATAGTCGCTGATAAGGTTATCTATTGTGATTTCATTATCCTGTCTTGGATTTGATGAAAAAAAGTTGACCCCACCAATTATTAGGTTTATTGCTTTATTATCAAGTACATTCTTTCTAGTTGGTTGAATTCCTTTTGGGTAAAACAACTGAATATTACTAATATTTGAATAAGTGATTTGGTTGATCAAAAGTTTATTAGAGACATTAAGTTCACTAAATAAATTATAAAGAGAGGGAGGTAGAAAAATTCTTAATAAGCCCTTATCTCTATCATAACCAAAAACACGGGCATGCTGCCAAAATGTATCTGCTTGAGGTGTTTTTGCTTTTCTACAGTAGTAAACAATTTGTAATTTAGGGAACGTCACGCCACGACCAAGACTATTTCCACCAACAATTATGTTATAACCTGAATTATAATTTATTGTTAAATCGCTGGTTGAATTTAGCATCATAACAGTAATTAACTGGTTTTCTAGTATGTTAACAACATTTTCGAAAATATCTTCAAAACTTTCAATATCAGGTTTTGTTCCCTTTAAATCATGCCAAACTGTTTCAAGCTGTGGTTTAATAAACGTTTCAGCATCATCAGTAACAGCTATAAGGAATTGATTTAAATGTTCTCCAAGAACAGTTGAAAAAGTTTTATGGTCGGCAATCTTAACACTTGGATGTACAAGAAAGTTGCAGGTTTTTATTCCTTTTAGGTAGTAATGAGAGCAAATAACAATAAAGGACAACAGGGCATTTTTTAAACCATCTGGTATATAAGTGTCCTCGTTTTTGATAGTGTCTAACTCGTCTTCACCAGTAAATGAAATACAAAAAGGCTTTGGTTGGGCATATATGAAATCTCCTCCAATATATTCATCCCCAGGTTTGAAGTAATAAACAAATGAAGGTTTCCAACCGGAAATATTGCTTTGTAACAACACTGCTTGTGGTGTTGCTGTAACTTCAATATAAATACTACTAGTAGAAAGGGCCTTAATTGCACTTAAGTGTTTATTAATGCTACTGATCCTTCCTTTATTCACAAGTGTATTAAGACTTGCTGCATCAGCTTCATCATCAATTACTATTACAGATCTTCCACTACAATACCCGCTTGAAGAAATGAAATTTCGCCATTTTCTTAAGATATTTGCATTTTTCTTAAGCACCAAAATAATTGGCTTTGTAAGTTTATTTGTAAAAAACGGTATATCATCGGTCTCACAATAAACATTAAATGTACTCAGTGCTGTCTTTGTTCTTTCTGTTGTTTGCTTTTGTAAGTAAACATTATCTGATGTAAGCAGAATAAAAACATCAAAACCATTGTCTGCAAGAGTACTTACAATTCCAAGCATTTGTCCAGTCTTACCGCTTTGCACATTGCCGATTAATAAACCAGTTAAATGAGATTTGTAATCGAAATGAGTATTTATTAATTTTAGTACTGACCTACTTGTTTCTTCAACCGTGTCTCGTAAAGAGGTAGATTGCAGTTTGACTAAATTAAGATATTGATCTAAATGATTCATTTGTTTGCGTCAAAATCAAGATACCAAACATCTGGGTTTTTAGTAGCACAAAGACTAATTGTATTTCTTCCATATTTTGAAATTACTTCATTTGTAACTTGTGTTCCCATTTTAAGTGCGCCACTTTCTTCCATCCTTCCCTTAATCCATTTACCGAGGATTTTTAAATCGTCTTTTGATCGAAAGTTTTTACTATTATCTCCATTAGTTTCACATTTAAAAGACCAATTGTCGTCTGTGTATATGTCAAAAGATTTGTTTGCTGGATAACCCGGCTTTGAAGTAATTATCTTACTAACAATTAATTCAACCTCATACCACGGCCGAGGTGCAATATATCCTCTTTTGTTTTCACGGCCTTTACCAAAATATGCATTTAGGTTGCTTTTCGGTTCTGATTTAATAGGAATTTCAAATTTAACACCAGTTAAATTTCCCAAAAGGTCTGCTTTTTGCTCTTTGTTAATCTTTTTAACATTTTCGTGGTTTTCAAGCAACTGATTGAATTCAATAAAAGTATTAATCGAAATTGATTCTAAAGGGGAGCCTATTTTAGTTATTATTTCTTTCAATGAATTATGAACAAATAAAGACTCTTCTCCTTTTAGTAAAATATCAGCTTCATATTGCCTATTCACAGTGTCATATAAGCTTCCTAAGTTAGATGAACCTACTATAGCAGATTTAGAGGTATCCATCATTGTAAATGAATACATTTTACCATGAAATTTCAAAGTATTAGCAAGATAAACAAACCCAAGATTTTTTTCTATTAAAAAGGAATTAAGAGCTGAGGCAGCATCATATTGATTTTTAGTAAAACCATCAAAAAAATGCATGCCAATTAAAAGTTCTAACCTTGGTCTGCTGTTCAATTCTATTATCCTTTTGAGGTCAATTAATGCATCTGATGAAATATAGCCACTAGCTATTTTCAAAATTTTACATTTTTTAAGAGCATGCTCCATGTAGTTTTTTGAAGTATTGCACTTAAAAATGGCTGGAGGATAATTTGATAAAAGTAATTCCATTAAATCTAAACTGCTATGCTTAAATCAAGCCTTTCCCTTAATGTCATGCTTTGAAATTCAGCACTTCTTTTTTCAAGATCAGTTTGAATATATTTCCCTGAAAATAAAGGCATTAGTGATTTAGCGATTGCAATTACCCCATTTGGGGGTACTGCATTACCAATTTGTTTTCGAACATCTGCCACAGAACCAATAAATTTGAAATCATCCGGAAAGGATTGTAATCTAGCTCGTTCTCTATTTGTTAAAGCTCTATGTTCTGGCCAATGATAACCATGGGTACCGCCCCCACCTGCTGCAATTATTGTTTTCGCTGGTTCATTCAATTTTATTCTTCGATAAACATGGCTAATCATTCCCTTAACATAAAGAGGATGACCTTTAGGTATATCAGTAAAATTCCCACCCTCTGGAATTAGTTTTAATAATTCTTTTGTCCTTTCAGCAATATTCATATGTTCGTTATTGAACGGAATATCATTTGCATTTGCAATTGCTTCACCAGCTGTAACATAAGGAAGTTGTCCTTTTGGACCATGAGTTGGAGCAGGGTGGGTAAAATTAAATCCAGTATCTATTCTTACACCAACAATTAGAACTCGCTCTCTAAATTGTGGTACACCATAATCTGCAAAATTATAAAGTTTAGGAGTAACAATGTACCCAGGCATAATATTCTCAAAATCTTCAATAATTTGTTGAATAGCTTTTTTATTATTAGCAGTTAAAAGCCCTTTAACATTTTCAGCAATAAAAGCTTTAGGCTTTTTTGCGTCAACGAAACGGAGAAAACTTTTATAAAGATTCCCTCTTTTTCCATTTAACCCTGGTTGTTTCCATATCATTGAAAAGTCTTGACATGGAAATCCTCCTAGAATTAAATCGCAATCAGGAATGGATTTTTCTTTGTATGGGTCAATCTGTTCTATATCGCCTTCAACAATTATTCCTTCCCCAAAATAAGAGCGGAATGATTCACATGCAAAGTGTTCGAAATCGTTTGCCCAAACAGTTTGATAGCCAGCTTTATGAAAACCAAGGTCTAGCCCACCACACCCAGAAAATAGAGAAATAATTTTAGGTTTTGCTTGATTACTCATTTGTTTTTTTAATATCAAAAATGCTAACAAAATTAGCATTTCTAATCTAATATTACTAAATTTATTTGTTTAAAATCCATATATAAAATAAAAGTTTTAAACAAATTAAATAGAGCATTTTAGTTAAAGACTTAAAATAGTTTTCAATCAAGCAGTTATATAAAACTGTATTGGTTCATAAATATAATTATTTCTAGGAAATAAAAATAAAAAAGACTTTCTATAAACATGTTTAAAATAAAAGGAATAATTAAAACATTTTTTAATAATACTAAATAGTCAAGTTATGCATACTCTTTCCAACTAAAATTTGCACCCCTCCAAAATCTCAACTATTTTTACCCCCATGTATACCATAAAACAAGCCGGTGTAGAGGATGTTGAAACCATCAGGCAAATTGCGGATGCTACTTGGTGGCATACCTATGCGGCTATTATTGAGCGCGAACAAATTGAATACATGCTGCAAACCATGTACAGCACCGAGGTTTTGCAAAATCAGATAGCCAGTGGTAGTCAAACTTTTTTGCTATTGCTAGAGGAGGGCATCCCGGTAGCCTTTGCCGCCTTTGCCCCGCGCGATACCAACCCCGATATTTACAAACTGCATAAGCTATACTGTTTGCCAAGTACCCAAGGCAAGGGCTATGGTAAAATTTTAATAAACGAGGTAGCCGCCAAAACCAAGGAGGCCGGCAAAAACATTTTGCAGCTCAATGTAAACAAGTATAACAATGCCAAAAACTTCTACGAAAAAATGGGCTTCACGATAGCCTACGAGGAAGACATCCCGATAGGTAAATATTGGATGAACGATTATGTAATGCAAAAAGATTTATAAAACGAGCATTCTGCCCTTTTAGTAAATCCCCGCGTTGCAAATTTTATAGAACAAGTCATCCACCGGGGCAAAATAATAGTCCCACAGGGCTTCCATCAATTTTATTAACTTCATAGCATTGTTTTTTTATTGCTAGTTCGACTCTTTAGCCCCGAAATAGTTTAAACCTATACTGTAGGTTTATTGTAAAATAACCACTCCAAAATGCTACCCCCAATAATACAATTTGAGTTTTCAACAGCTTAAAGCATTGTAAAAAAGCCAGTTAAAAAATCAAAAACCATGGCAAGCCATTTTATTTTTTAGGTGTGGATAACTATGAATAGTATGCTGTTGAGGATAGTTTTAGATTTGACCTAAAACCCCCTAAAGGTTTTTAAAACATATTTTACAAGGAACAGTTATTACAAAAATGGCAAATAAAAGCACAAAAAAAGGAAGTGGTACCGGCCTGAAAGTAGCCAGGTATTTCAGTAAAGAGGGCCGCAATGTGCACGATTTATTTACTTACGAAAAACGTACCTCCGTAATCCGTAACCCCTCGGGCGACGCGGTTTTCGAGATGAAGGACGTGGAAGTTCCGGCTAGCTGGTCGCAGGTAGCTACCGATATACTTGCGCAAAAATACTTCCGCAAGGCTGGCGTTCCACAGCCCGACGGCAGTACCTCCTCCGAGAAGAGTATCAAGCAGGTTGCCCACCGCATGGCAAACTGCTGGAAAGATTGGGGCCAACGCTACGGTTATTTTGCCACCAAAGCCGATGCCGATATTTTTTACGATGAAATTGTATACACCATTACCGGGCAATTGGCCGCGCCAAACTCGCCGCAATGGTTCAATACGGGTTTATATACTTCCTACGGCATAACCGGGAAGCCGCAAGGGCATTATTATGTCGACCCGGTTACCGAAGTGCTGAGCAAATCAACCTCGGCTTATGAACGCCCGCAGCCACATGCTTGTTTTATATTATCGGTTGATGATGATTTGGTAAACGAGGGGGGCATTATGGATTTATGGGTGCGCGAGGCGCGTATTTTTAAATATGGTTCGGGCGTGGGTACCAACTTCTCAAAAATTAGGGGCGATAATGAAAAACTATCAGGTGGGGGCTATTCATCAGGCTTAATGTCCTTCCTGAAAATAGGCGACCGTGCCGCCGGAGCCATCAAATCGGGCGGAACCACACGCCGTGCCGCCAAAATGGTTTGTTTGGATTTGGATCACCCCGAAATTGAGCAATTCATCAACTGGAAGGTAGAGGAAGAAAAAAAGGTGGCAGCACTGATTGCCGCCGGCTACCCATCCGACTATGAAGGCGAAGCTTACCGCACCGTATCGGGTCAAAACTCCAACAACTCGGTACGCATCCCTAATAAATTTTTTAAAGCATTAAAAGAAGGCACTAATTGGGATTTAACCAGCCGCATGAATGGCAAAACCATCAAAGCCATCCCCGCCCAAAAATTATGGGACGATATTGCCTTTGCCGCCTGGGCCTGCGCCGACCCCGGGGTACAGTTTGACAGCACCATTAACGAATGGCATACTTGTCCGGAGGGTGGTCGCATAAACGCTTCCAACCCATGTTCCGAATACATGTTTTTGGATAATACGGCCTGCAACCTGGCCTCTATTAATCTGGCGCATTTCTTCGACCCAAAAACCCGTGTTTTTGATGTAAAAGGCTTTGAACATGCCTGTCGCATTTGGACCATGGTTTTGGAGATATCAGTCCTGATGGCACAATTCCCATCCAAAGAAGTGGCCCAACTATCGTACGATTACCGCACCTTAGGCTTAGGCTATGCTAATTTAGGTTCGGCCTTGATGGTGAATGGCATCCCTTATGATAGCGATAAGGCCAGGGCCATAGCTGGAGCCATTACCGCGATTATGACGGGTACCGCCTATGCCACCTCTGCCGAAATGGCCAAGGAACTAGGCACCTTTAGCAAATACAATGATAACCGCGAGCATATGCTGCGTGTAATGCGCAACCACCGCTATGCGGCCTATAACTCGACAGAAAATTATGAGGGATTGGAAATAGCCCCTCCGGGAATTGACCCCAAATATTGTCCCGATTATTTACTCACTGCCGCCTGCAACGCTTGGGACAAGGCCGTTGAAATGGGCGAAAAATATGGATACCGAAACGCCCAAACTACCGTAATTGCCCCAACAGGCACCATAGGTTTGGTAATGGATTGCGATACCACCGGCATAGAGCCCGATTTTGCCTTGGTGAAATTTAAAAAATTATCGGGCGGAGGATATTTTAAAATCATTAATCAGGCCGTGCCCGAGGCATTGGCTAATTTGGGTTATCAGGAGCATGAAGTAACAGCCATAGTAAATTATGCCAAGGGTTCGGCTTCGCTGCAAAACGCGCCACACATCAACCTCAACTCGCTAAAAGCAAAAGGGTTGACGGATGATGAGTTGGAGAAATTGGATAAAGGCGTAGTTTCGGCTTTCGAAATTGGTTTTGCCTTTAATGTTTGGGCTCTGGGCGAGGAATGTTTAAAAAGGTTAGGCTTTAAGCCCGAACAATACAATGCGCACGACTTTAACTTATTACGTGCCCTTGGTTTTAGCAACAAACAAATTGCCGAAGCCAACGAGCATATTTGCGGCACCATGACTTTGGAAGGAGCGCCATACCTAAAACAAGAACATTACCCGATATTTGATTGTGCCAATAAATGCGGAGCCAAAGGCGAACGTTTTATACATGCGCACGGGCATATCAAAATGATGGCCTCTGCACAACCCTTCCTATCGGGGGCTATTTCAAAAACCATTAACCTGCCAAACGAGGCCAAGGTTGATGAGATTAAGGATTGCTACCAATTATCGTGGGCATTGGGTCTCAAGGCTAATGCTTTATACAGGGATGGTTGTAAATTATCGCAACCGCTTTCTACCAAATCAGATGTGAAGGAAGAGAAAGACGATAAATTGGATACGGTGGAGGAAGTTTTGGGCGAAGCAGCGAATGTGAAATTGAGCGATTTATCGCCCGAGCAGGTAATTGAAGCCGCCATAGCCATTATGGAAAAATCAAAAGATACCAACTTTATGCGCCAGCTAAGTAGGGTGGTACAAAAAAAGAGCTTGCCTTATAAACGCCGTGGTTATACCCAAAAAGCCAGCATTGGCGGACAAACAGTATTTGTACGCACTGGCGAATATGAAGACGGTACCCTTGGCGAAATTTTTGTGGATATGCACAAAGAAGGCGCTACCTTCCGCTCCTTAATGAACTGTTTTGCCATAGCTGTTTCTGTAGGTTTGCAATATGGCGTACCATTGGAGGAATATGTGGAGAAATTCACCTTTACCCGCTTTGAGCCTGCGGGCATGGTGGTTGGGCATGCCAATATTAAAAACGCTACCAGTATTATTGATTATATTTTCAGGATGCTGGGTTACGAATACCAAAACCGTACCGATTTGGTGCATGTAATTGATGAGCAAAAAGGCGTTATCGGCAACCCCCAAATGGAGGATGGAGATACGAACCCCGATGAAAGCAACAGCTACACGCCAACCACCACAAGCCAAACCAGCTATGCCGAGCATCAACCACAAAAGCAATACAGCGTTGATGTAAGCATGGGCGTACAAAGTGACGCGCCGGCTTGTAATGTATGCGGGCATACCACCATACGCTCGGGCACTTGCTATAAATGCCTTAACTGCGGTAACTCTATGGGTTGCAGCTAAAAGCTGAGGTTAAAACTTTGTTTGTTTATTGTTTATGAAGGCCCTGCGTAAGCGGGGCTTTTTTTGTGGAAAGAAAGAGATATTTTTAACTTATAGAAAGTATCTCTAAATGTAAATCAAGAGTATAAAAACCATTACTTTATGCACTTTTATTCTAATTTGTAAAAATAGAAGAGGGTTTTATTCATTTCAAATTTCATTTTAATAATTATGTGGCTTTATTGTTATTTGCGGAAAATTAAATTTTAAATTTGAAAAAGAATGAATTAATAAAAATCAAAGCCAATGATAATTCTTGAAAAATCTGATTGTATCCTGTTCTATTTTGTTAATGCTAATTACTTTGATAAATTTAGTGGGGTCTCTTGTGGAATTAGTGGCAGTAATTTTTGGCGAACATCTGAAGCAAATACAAATACCTTTACCCACCATATTCATTTTACTGCAAAGGATGAGCATAGTGATGAAAAGTTTATAGAATGTAAAAGTAGATTTATTTGCACTGTAAGAATTGAAGATGAAATAGGCGATGCTGTAGAAATGATGAATCTAATAAAGACATTTAGAGTATCCTTGAATAAATTTATCAAAGAGAATTCATTATCACATTTTTCAAAGTTGAACTTAAGGGAATTTGAAATTTCGGAATCTGCCTTAAAATCAATGCAATCAGGAATTGAAAGGCTAAAAGCAATGACAGCCCATAAAGATAAAACAGAACTAGAAAAGAAAATCGAACAAGAAATTGGAGAGATGGAAATAGGAGTAAAAGTTATTAAAGTTAAAAATACAATTCAAGAACAATAGATTTAGACTCGAAAATCCAATCTACTAGAATAATTAAAAAGATGTTTAATGCGTTCTCTTGTCTTATTAGGGATTAAAAATAAACCCATCACTCCTTCAACAAAATCCCAACATCCTCAATTGCACGTTTTACCTGGGCGGTATCGGTAGCGGTATAGATGCCTCGGATGCGACTTTGCTTGTCAATCAGCAATAAAGATTCAGTATGCAAAAAATCGGTATTTGTTTTATCCAATCTGGGTCTTTTTTCGGAGAAGTAGGACTGTCGGCCGAGGGTATAAATAACGCCCTTATCGCCCGTTAGCAAAAACCATTTGGCAGGGTTGATTTGGTGGTCATCTCCATATTTTTTCAAAACGTTTACCGAATCGCGCCAGGGCATCACCGAAAAGGAAACCATCCTTACCGCGTCATTATTTTTAAATGCCTGTTGTGCCGCATTCAGGTTCTCCATCATTTTAGGGCAAATATTGGGGCAGGAGCAAAAAAAGAAGTTGGCCAAATACAAATGCCCCTTTAAGGAATCCTGATTAATAACCTTGCCCAATTGGTTTTTTAAACTAAAGTTGGCAACGGTATGTATTTTGGGATAGGCCACATCCGCTTTATTTATCCATTCGGCAGTAAAATCGGGCGTGTTATAAAAAGGGAGTGTTTCGGCTTTTTTACCGCAACCTGCAAATAGTAGTCCTACAAAAAGTAAAAGTTTCTTAATGTCCATGTGGCATGCAGCTTTTAACTTTAATAATCCCATATAGTTTATTATTTTTTATAGTATAGTTTGAAAGGAGCATTCCATTAATATCCCAATACCGTTGAATACCTTCTAAATTACCCATTAAATAATTGCTCTCTTGTCGTAACCTTCCATTAGGATAAAATACAAGCTGTCTTCCATTTAATACATCCTTTTTATAAATAAAAAAATAATGGTAATTTCCGTTGGGCCACCATTGTTCAAACAAGCCTTGCTTCATGCCATCCTTAAAATGCCGTGCCATCAGTTTTTCGCCGGTATTAAACCAACCCAAGGCCAAGCCTTGCTCATGTCCATCAATAATGGGTAGTTTATATAAAATTTTTCGGTCGCGGTCGCGCTCCACCATATAGCCGTTAAAGGGTTGGTGCTTATATTGCCAACCATCAAAAGCGGTTTGTTTAAGGGAAGTATCAATATTGTCGACATATAAAAGTGGGGGTGTTTTTGTTGCCGACTGGTTACATCCGGCTAACAAAAAAATCCCCACTAAAACATATAAACAAACAATACGCGACATTAAGGCGTAACTAAAAACTGCCCCATTAACCCGGCATCTTCATGATTAGGAAAATGGCAATGGTACATAAATGGGTTGGTAGCATCGGCAAAATCATCAAATTTTGCCACAACCGATACTGTTTCGCCAAGATGAAGGAAAAAAGTATCTTTCCAACCTTGCTCATAATTCTGTATCGCGCCCGAACTTCTGGATACTATTTTAAATTGTATATCATGAATATGGATGGAATGCCCAAAAACATTGCTGTTTACAAACGTCCATTTAACGGTAGTATTAAGCGGAATGGTATGGTTAATGGTTACATAGTTGTAATTGTTATTATCAAAGGCAAACTCAGAGCCTCCTTGTCCGGCTGTAATGCTGGTCGAAATATTGCTGGTAGCATCAGCAGTGGTAAGCGTAGTATTGGTAGTTAGCTTGGTTGGGATAGAGGTAATAGCCTGCGCGTTGGCCGCTGCCACATTTATTTTTAGCACCTCAAAATCTTTATTATTCAATAAGCTACCCAAATTGCCTGATTGTGCCGATTCGCCACCCGGAAAACCAAATGACTGGTTCGAATTGTACGACATTAGCTTTAAGCTGGAGCCTACATTATCACCACCTAAATTTACCAAAATTTCCGCTCGCTCGCCAACACCCAATACCAATCGGGTAACAGCAACCGGCGCATCTAATAAACCACCATCATTACTAATCACATAAAAAGTTCGCCCATCGCTAAAGCCAAGGTTATAGGCACGTTCAATTTCCGCATTTAGGATTCTGAAACGCACATATTGTTTTGGGAGACTAATTTGCGGATTCAACGTACCGTTCGCCAGCAAGTAATCCCCATAATCGTTCACATTGGTATTAAATGAGTTGTCGGTATTAAAACGGCGACTGGTTAGCACCAGTGGAATATCATCTGTTCCATAAGTACGGGGAAGGTTCAAGGCCGATTCAATCGGGTCTTTCACAATAATCAATCCACCTGCTCCCATGGTAATTTGCTCATAAGTTTTTTCGTGCAGATGTGGGTGGAACCAAAAGGTAGAAGCATTGTTCATCACCGTAAAATGTGGCGACCAGGTAGCCCCGGGTGCTATTTTTTGGTGAGGCCCGCCATCCATAACGGCAGGTATATGAAAGCCATGCCAATGCAACGTGGTAGTATCCGTTAGGTTATTGGTGATGTTGAAAGAAACATTATCGCCTTTATTAAAAATAAGCGTTGGTCCCCAAAAAGGCAGGTTATTATAGCTATAGGTGGGCGTTGTAGCCCCCGTAAAAAACTGCTTGCTCGATTTTCCCAATGCTAAATTGAACGATGTACCTGTTAATGTAGGCGGAATGTACAACGTATTATGTGTAGTATCGCTGGTTGTGGTTGTATTGGTGCTGGTACTGCCATTATCATTCGTTGTTTTTTTACAACATATAAATAACACAATACAACTAATTAATAAGGTTGGCTTTAATTTTTTCATCACGAAATTATAAATATTGGGTTCATTTTAACTAGTTTGACGATTATTAAAATGAAATCCTTCGCGCAATGTAAAAGTATTTTAGCTGTATTGGCTTATTAAGAGTTTCTTTGAAAAGGTACGATAAATAACGATATCCCGCCAAAGCTTTTTCAAATGCTCAATAAAAATCCGCACTTTTGCGTCTTTAAAATTCGCGAATTTATCATGAGTATATCTATACTGGCACAAAATCTGCATGGCTCCGAAATTATTAAAATAGCCGCCGAAGTAAACGAACTTAAAAAACAAGGACAAACCATAGCCAACCTTACCATTGGCGATTTTGATTCGAATATATATCCGATTCCCGAGGGTTTTAAACAACGAATTGTGGAGGCCTATGCCGATAACCAAACCAATTACCCGCCTGCCGATGGTGTTTTGGCTACCCGCCAAAGTGTATCGGAATTTATAAAAAACAAGTTTAACCTAAGTTATCCACCAAACCAGGTTTTAATTACCGGCGGTTCACGCCCATTGATATATTCCATTTTTATGGCGCTGGTTGATCCGGGCGATAAAGTGGTTTTCCCGATACCATCATGGAACAACAACCACTATTGCGATTTAACCCGTGCCCAAAGCGTATTGGTTGAAACCCGACCAGAAAATAATTTTATGCCTACAGCGGATGATTTGCGCCCACATATAAAGGGAGCCACTTTATTGGCATTATGCTCTCCGCTAAACCCTACAGGTACCATGTTTACCAAAAAGGATTTGGAAGAAATTTGCGATTTGGTGATAGAGGAAAATAAAACTCGCAAACCCGGCGAAAAGCCTTTGTACATCATGTACGATCAAATTTATTCGCAATTAACTTTTGGCAAGCACCAACATTATAACCCGGTTAGCCTGCGCCCCGAATTAAAAGACTTTGTAATTTTTGTAGACGGAGGCTCCAAATGCTTTGCCGCAACAGGTGTTAGGGTAGGTTGGGGTTTTGGTCCGGCCCATGTTATTGAACCCATGAAAGCTATTATAGGCCATATGGGCGCCTGGGCCCCAAAAGCAGAGCAAGTTGCCATGGCGGCCTATTTAAAACAGGAAGCCGAAGTAAACATGTATCTGCAAGCCTTAAAAACCAATATACAAAGCAGTCTTACCGCCCTTTACCAAGGCTTTCAACAACTAAAGGCCGAAGGTTTCGCGGTAGATGCCATAGAACCTATGGGCGCCATCTACTTAACCGTTAAGGTTGATTATGTTGGCAAAACTACTCCCGAGGGCAAAGTATTAAAAAACGCCGCCGACATCAACTTTTATCTGATAAAAGAAGCCAAAGTAGCCCTAGTGCCATTCGCGGCCTTTGGTGCCGATGGTAGCGTAAACTGGTTTCGTGCCTCAGTAGGGGCAAGCACTTTACAAGAAATTGAGGAAATTGCACCGAGGATTAAGGAGGCTTTGATTAGATTGAAATAAGAAAAAATCATACCTCACAAAAAAAGCCCCTAAATTCAAACTTGAAATTAGGGGCTTTGCTATTTCTGGCTAAAAATTACTCTATAACGGTAACTTTTAGTAAGTTGGTTTTGCCCAGTTTGTCAATAGGAGCAGAGGCGGTATTAATAACCACATCTCCGGGTTCTACCAAACCTTCGGCTATTAGAATATTATTTACGTCGTGGATGGATTTATCGGTACTTTCCATTTGATCGTAATAGAAGGTACGCACGCCCCAAACCAAACTCATGGCGTTTAGCAAGTGCTTGTTGGAGGTAAATATGTAAGTACGAGCCTTAGGGCGGTAGCTTGCTATTTGCAAGGCGGTATAGCCAGTACGAGTCATTGATATAATACCTTCGGCATTGGTATGCTCGGCCAAATAAACTGCAGAGCCGCAAACGGCCTCCACCAAATATTCCGGCGAGTTTGGATCGCGTTTGGTTATTTTGTCTGTGTTAAATGGATAGCCGTTTTCTTCCACATTGCGTACAATTTTGGCCATCGTTTCAATCACAATCAATGGAAACTCACCAACAGAGGTCTCGCCACTTAACATTACCGCATCGGCACCATCTAATACAGAGTTTGCCACGTCGTTTACCTCGGCACGAGTTGGCCTAGGGGTGGTAATCATTGATTCCAACATCTGTGTAGCAACTATTACCGGTTTAGATGCCTCACGACATTTACGGGCTATCATTTTTTGTAGCATTGGTACTTCTTCTAAAGGCATTTCAACCCCTAGGTCGCCACGGGCTACCATTACACCGTCGGTAGCAGCAATAATATCGTCAATATTGTCAATCGCTTCTGGTTTCTCTACCTTAGCAATTACTTTGGCGGCCTTACCACTTTTCGCGATGATTTCTTTTAGTTCGGTAATGTCATTACCGGTACGTACAAACGAAAGGCCAATCCAATCAACATCCCATTCGAGCGCCAGTTTAAGGTTGTCCTTATCTTCGGGTGTTAAACTTGGGATGGAAACTTTGGTGTTTGGTAGGTTTACACCTTTTCGAGATGTTAAAATACCACCATGTACCACTTCGCAAACAACGGTATCTGTTTTATTGGTTTCTATTACCCTCATTTGAATTTTGCCATCATCCAGCAAAATAATCTCGTTGGGTTTTACGTCCTGCGGAAATGTTTCGTAAGTGATATATATACGGTCGTCGTCGCCAATACATTCGTGGGTGGTCATGTTAATACGACTACCGTTTACCAAGTGGATACCCCCATCTTTTACCAAGCCTATCCTAATTTTAGGACCTTGTAAATCGGCTAGGATGCCTACATTGGTTTTTAATTCTTCATTAATTTCACGGATTAGGTCAATCACCGCTTTGTGGTCTTGAGCTTTGCCATGTGAAAAATTAAGACGGCAAATATTCACGCCGGCTTTTATCATAGCTGATAAAACATCTTTTTTAGCAGATGCTGGGCCCATGGTGGCAACAATTTTTGTACGGTTGTATGCTAAATTCATTTTTAATGGTTTGAAATACGGTGGTTTACCTATAACACTTTTTTGGATGCTTTCTAAATTTTGCGCTAAAATAATAGATTTTCCCGTGATTTTATTTTTTTCGCGTCAATCTTTGTAGCCTTTATTATTTCGGGTATTTTATTGAGAGCCGAAACCAACATATCTGCTTCATTGTCAGAAAAATAATTTTTCACCAATAAAAAATAATCCATGTTGCGCATTTCCGGAATTAAATAGCCCTCACTGCCTTTATTAGCTATAAAAAACAAATCAGTCTTCGTTTCCGACCAAAAATAATGATAGATAGAAAACAAACAAGCCTCATTATTCTTATTGATATCAACTACCAGATCAGGGTTTTTAACGAAATTAAAATTTAAATATTTGTTGATAAGATAACAAATCCTGTAGTCTTTGAGGGAAGTAGTGACCGCGATTAAAACAAAATCAAGATCGATCTCAAACTTTAAAAATTTCCTGTTCAAAATCATTACTTTTGCACCGGTAAAAATACAATTTGAAACGCTTTGAATAAAATTATTCTTTATTATAATTCAAAAGTTTTTAGATTTGTTATTTAACAGAATTTATTTTTCTTTGCACTGAATTTATATTAATCATTAAACCCATAAAACTATGTCTGATATTGCTTCAAGAGTAAAAGCTATTATCGTTGAAAAATTAGGTGTTGACGAAACAGAAGTAACACCCGAAGCCAGTTTTACCAATGATCTTGGTGCTGACTCTTTAGATACCGTGGAACTGATCATGGAATTTGAAAAGGAATTTAACGTAGCTATCCCTGATGACCAGGCCGAAACAATTGGTACAGTAGGTCAGGCAATTGCCTATCTTGAAAAAAACGTTAAATAAACTCTACCACTAACATATGGAGTTTAAAAGAGTTGTTGTAACCGGGCTTGGGGCACTTACTCCAATTGGCAACACGGTACCCGAATATTGGGACGGTTTGTTGAATGGAGTAAGTGGTGCTGCCTTAATTAAAAGTTTTGATACCGAAAAGTTCAAAACCAAGTTTGCATGCGAAGTTAAAAACTTTGATGCCGACGCGTTTTTAGGCAGAAAAGATGCCCGTAAGCTTGACCCCTTTGTTCAATACGCGCTATTTTCGACCGAGGAAGCCGTGAACGATGCTGGTTTAAACTTCCAAAACCTTGATACCAGCCGTATCGGGGTAATTTGGGGTTCGGGAATTGGAGGTTTAAAGACATTTTTGGACGAGGTTGTTGCCTTTGCCAAAGGCGATGGCACACCTAGGTTTAATCCCTTCTTTATCCCTAAAATGATAGCTGATATTGCCCCTGGGCATATTTCCATCAAATATGGCTTAAGAGGGCCCAATTTTTCAACGGTTGCAGCCTGCGCTTCATCAAACAATGCTTTGATTGATGCCTTTAATTATATACGTTTGGGTAAGGCCAACATGTTTATAACCGGAGGTAGCGAAGCCATTATTAATGAGGCCGGTATTGGTGGCTTTAATGCCATGCATGCCTTATCAACTCGAAACGATGATCCTGCTACAGCCTCTCGTCCGTTCGACCTCGACCGGGATGGTTTTGTGGCTGGTGAAGGTGCCGGTACCATTATCTTAGAAGAACTGGAACACGCACTTGCTCGTGGCGCTAAAATTTATGCCGAAATGGTTGGCGGTGGCATGAGTGCCGATGCTTACCACATGACCGCTCCTCACCCAGACGGTTTAGGTGCCGCCTTGGTAATGAAAGCCGCATTAGAAGATGCCCATTTAACCCCAGCCGATATTGACTACGTAAACGTTCATGGCACATCAACCCCAATTGGCGACCCGCAAGAGGTAAAAGCCATTCAGGATGTTTATGGCGATGACATTTATCGTGTTAACATCAGCTCCACTAAATCAATGACTGGTCACCTACTAGGTGCCGCTGGAGCAGTAGAAGCTATTGCCGCTATTCTAGCGTTAAAAAATGATATTGTTCCCCCTACCATTAACCATTTTACCGACGACCCGGCATTCGACCCTAAAATTAATTTTACCTTTAACAAAGCGCAAAAACGCGTGGTGAGGGTAGCCCAAAGCAATGGTTTTGGTTTTGGCGGTCACAACGCTTCTGTAATTTTTAAAAAGTTCGAAGAATAATATAGTGAATGCCTATAGGTAGTTTTTACAAGTTATACTTATCGCCCCATAGAAAGTACGTAAAGGTTTTAAAAAATTTACTGGGTTTTGTGCCTGGTAACTTGTCGTTGTACCGTATGGCTTTTCGCCATAAATCAGTAGCTCAAAACGTAAAGAAGGGCGTAAAAAACAGCAACGAGCGCCTGGAGTTTTTAGGCGATGCCGTGCTCGGTTGCGTTGTTGCCGAAGTATTGTTTAAACTTTACCCCTACGAAGACGAAGGCTTTTTGACGGAGCTACGCAGTAAAATTGTGAACCGTGCTAACCTAAACCAACTGGCACGCAAACTAGGTTTTGATAAAATAATTGAATTTGATAACCGCTTGCTTAACTCATCTAGACAAGGCTCACTCCTTGGCGATGCTTTTGAGGCATTGGTAGGCGCCGTATATTTGGATAAGGGCTATAACTTTACCAAAAGCTTTTTGGTAAACCATATCATCAAATCGCATGTTGACATCCATCAACTGGAACAAACCGAAACAAATTTTAAAAGCAAACTGATTGAATGGTGCCAACGCCATGGCAAGGATATCAGCTTTGATGTAGTAGGCAATCAGGATGGCGAAAACAGCAAACTATTCTCGGTACAGGTAATTATTGAAGGCGAAGTGATGGGCACCGGCAAAGAATACAGCAAGAAAAATGCCGAAAAACTAGCCGCCGAAAAAGCTTGCGAGACTTTGGCGATATAATTTACCTACTCAATCTCCTATTGTTAATTAAAAGACTATTTGATTATCAAACATTTTTTTGGCTTTAAGGGGTGCTATTTATACCCACTGGGCCTCTGTTTTATTATATAAAGACCCCATCTTAAAATAATTTCAAAAAAAATTTATCTGCGCAGATAGGCTGCGTAGCGCCTCATTTACTTTGTACCATCAAATAAAAAAAGGGGGCGTTATGAAGTTCAACATATTAAGCAAAAATAAAACGGTTAACCATGAAGGTTCTACCGCTTTTACGCTTAGCCCCGAAATGGAGCTTTATACAGCGGTGGTTACCTGGAGCCTAAATGATTCGTTTTATGAAAAAGACGAACAACGTTTAAACCGTTTGCAGGTTTTAATTGCTAACTGCAAACCTTTATTTGTGGCTAAACTTGCGGTATACGCCCGTACTAAAATGTATATACGCTCGGTACCATTGGTTTTAATTACAGAGTTGGCCAAATTGCACAATGGCGATAATTTGATTGCGCTAGCTACCGATGCGGTAATTTTGCGTGCCGATGAAATTACAGAACTATTGGCTTGCTACCAATTGCTGAATGAACGAACAGCTAGTAAAAAGCTTAACAGGTTATCAAAGCAAATTCAAAAGGGATTGGCTCTGGCATTTAATAAGTTTGATGAGTATCAATTTGCTAAATATAATCGGGATGGTGATATTAAGCTACGCGATGCCTTGTTTTTGGTTCACCCAAAGGCTAAAGATGATAGGCAGAAATTAATTTTTAACAAAATTGCAAGTGGTAGTTTAGAAACACCTTATACTTGGGAAACAACACTATCGGCTTTAGGTAAAGTAGATTTTGAGACAGATGAGCTGAAAATATTGGCCTTTCGACAAAAGTGGGAGGAGCTGATTGATAGTGGTAAGTTAGGTTACATGGCCATGTTGCGTAATTTATGCAACATGCAGGAAGCTGGTATTAGTTATTTTCACCTCGAAAAGGTTTGCGCTCGCTTGGCTGATCCTGAAGAGGTTGCCAAGGCAAAGCAATTTCCATTTCGTTACTTGGCAGCCTACAGGGAATTGCTGAGTCCGCGTAATAAAAAATATGGAAGGGCTACACGAAAAAACAGAGGGCCAGTATTACACTGTCAAAACTATGGTTTTACAGGCGAATTGCTAGATGCTTTAGAAAATGCGGTACGGGCAACTGCAGCAAGTATCAAAGGCTTTGATTATGATACGCGTGTATTGTTGGCTTGTGATGTTTCGGGCTCCATGCAAACACCTGTTTCTGCAAAATCGCAAATACTTTTGTACGATATTGGTTTGATGCTGGCCATGCTGTTGCAAACACGATGCAAAAATGTGGAAGTGGGTATGTTTGGGCGTACTTGGAAAACCATTACCGTACCGCGTAAAAATATTTTGGATAATGTACAAACATTTTATAGACGTGAAGGCGAAGTTGGCTATAGTACCAATGGTTATAAAGTTATTAAAGATTTATTGACGCGTAAGGTAAAAATGGATAAGATTTTTATGTTTACCGATACTCAGTTATGGAATAGTAATTACCCTTCGGAACGAATCCAAACACTTTGGCAACGATACAAGGAGAAGGTATCTCCGAATGCCAGGTTATACCTGTTTGATTTGCAGGGATACGGAGTATCACCATTACAAATATTGAGCAACGGGGTTTACCTGATTGCAGGCTGGAGCGATAAGGTTTTTGAAGCGCTGGATGCTATCGAAAACGGAGGAGTAGCTTTGGATATGATCAATAATATAGAATTATAAATTAAAAGATGGGCCATCCGGTGCCCATACTTTTAAAAAATTAAGGATGTCGTAAAAATGAGTTACTTCGCTACCATTCAAAGGTGAGGGCAGTGTGGTGCAAATCATGCTGTGGGTTCGAGTCCCAAAAAGCAAATCATCTGGCTCATTTTGCTTGTTGCTCCTTAAAAAATAAAAGAAGGTGTCGTAAATAAGCCTTGCTTCGGCTCACAATCGAACCCGGACAATAGCTTCGGACAATTAGAAGGCTTATTGCTTGTTACCCTTCTTTTTAATAACTAATTTTAACTGGAGGCAGTTATTTGCTTCCAGTTAAAATTTTATGTTTTTATCCCAATTTATTCCTAAGTTCGTTTGTCAAAACAACTTCTGGTTTTTTTAAGCCAACGTATAAACCAAACGAAACAAAAAAAATGAAAAAGAGCGCAAAATTAATTCCTTATATATTGGTGTTATTTTCACCATTCTTATTTGTGGCATTTACCAATAAGGGAAAAGTTATTTCAGCTTTAACAACCATCAGCATAAAAAGCGGCATGATAGCCGGAGTAAGTAACAGTACAGGCGATGTTACAGCCTTTAAAGGCATCCCGTATGCTGCGCCACCAATTGGCGATTTACGTTGGAAAGCGCCGCAGCCGGTAAATAGCTGGCAAGGCGTAAAAAAATGCGACAGTTTTGGCCCAAGCCCTATGCAGCCTAAACCTACACCCTTTGCCGTTTATACTTCTGAATTTTTAATACCCGAAGCACCTATTAGTGAAGATTGCCTGTACCTAAATGTTTGGACAAACGCCAAACAACAAACTGATAAAAAACCTGTTTTGGTTTGGATATATGGTGGGGGTTTTATGAGTGGCGGCACTGCTTGCCCTATATATGATGGTGAAGCCTTGGCTAAAAAGGATGTAATTTTTGTTTCAGTAAATTATAGGGTTGGCGCATTTGGTTTTTTGGCACATCCCGAGCTTAGTAAAGAGAACGGTGGAAAGGGCTCAGGCAATTATGGTTTGCTCGACCAAATTGCGGCATTGCAATGGGTAAAAGAAAACATTGTCGCCTTTGGTGGCGACCCTGATAATGTTACTATCGCGGGGCAATCGGCAGGCTCCATGAGTGTAAATTGTTTGGTAATATCGCCACTTGCGAAAGGCTTGTTTAAAAGAGCCATTGCCGAAAGTGGGTCGTTTTTTTGGAGGCCAATGGGGAAGTTATCAGCTGCCGAAGAAAGCGCTAAAAACACCGCCTTAAAGGCCGGACTAAATTCACTTGCTGATATGCGAAAAATGACATCCGAAGAAGTAATGAAAAATTTGCCTGGGCGTTATAACCCGGTGGTGGATGCCTATGTATTGCCTGCATCACCAACTGATATTTTTGCCCAAAACAAACAAAACCATGTACCGTTGCTGATAGGTTGGAATGGGGATGAAAGTTTTGATCCCGGAAACCTGAAAAAGGAAGTATACCTACAACAGGCTCAACAAACTTATGGCGCCAAGACGCAAGAATTCCTTAAATATTTTCCGGGCGAAACGGATGAGCAAGCATCAAAATCAGAAATTGAACTAGGTTTATACAATACGTTCGCGATTACGCAATATAAATGGGCAATTACTCAAAGCAGGTTTGACGATTCGCCTGTTTACCTGTACAATTTTAACCGCAAGGTGCCGGCAACCGGCGATTTTATTAAGTATGGCGCCTTCCATACGGGCGAAGTAGCCTATGTAATGAATAATCTTAAATTTTTAAATAACCGTCCGTTTACCGAAACTGATAATGCCTTGGCCGAACTGATGTCGAGCTATTGGGTAAATTTTATAAAAACAGGTAACCCCAACGGCTCTTCTGTACCTGAATGGCCCAGGTTTGATAACAATAAGAATTTAGTAAAAGTGTTTGATGCTAGTTCACAAACGCGGGAAGTACCTAATAAGGATAAGCTCGATTTCATGCTGTCAACTGAACGGAAGTAGATAGGGATAAAATTGTTATTGTTTTTTTATAAAATATCACAATGAGCTTTTTGAATGAAAGCATTTGAAGCAGAAGATTAATCCTTTTTCTTAATTTCTTTTTTGATTAAACTAGGTCCGGTAATCGATTCAATATCCATTGAGTCCTTGTTTTTTATGTAGTAATCAAAAGCCTCTTTCACTCTTTTAACTAATTCATAGTCATTCATTTCTTTCATGTCATCGTAGTCTATCGTATAGTATTCTATAAACTTTTTGGCAAGGCTGTCATTGGTATTACAAACCCTTACAACAAATTTCGCGTTGTATCGCTTCCTAACCTCCGCGTACTGCTCCTCGTTTTTTGAATAGGCGGCAAACCGTTTGGCATCCTTTGGTGTTTTACCAAAAAGTTCGTACAAGCCCGTTAGCGGATTGGTTAAAAAAGTGCTGACTGGTGGTTTGCCATTATAGTAGGTGCCCTGGCTACGGTATTGCCCCATTACCTCCGCAATTTCCTGCTTCTTGGTTTGGCCTTTTATTACTACTTCTGATAAGTTTATAATAGGCTGCATGTATACCCCAATATCGGAAGTACCGGTAACTACAATTTTTTGTTCGGTAAAATCAACTTTGGTAAACATAATGGTGTCGCCGATGGCCGCTTTAATACTAAACCAGCCAATCTCATCGCTCATCATAATGTCTTTACTATGGAGGTTAGTTACCAAGGCCTGACTCACCCTTTCAACTGTTTGCTTTTTCGATATAACGCCCTTTAAAATAAAAGTTTGTTGCGCCACTATTTTTGCCATTCCGCAAAAAACAAAAACAAGCGTAAACCAAATTTTTAGGCGCATTAAATACAATTTGCCGTAAACATAAAAATTGCCAGGCATAATTTTTGTAAAAAAATGTTAAAGCTAGTATATGAAAGCAAATAGAAGCCTTAAAACACCATTAAAGCACCAACAATAACAGAGTAACATAGGCTCAAAAAAGAATCCGGCAATTCTGGTTTTTAAAAAAAGTAATATTAATAATTCAAAAATATTTTAATCCTTTAATTATTAAATCACAATAATTATTGTACATTTATTTTTGAAAAGGATATTTTAGATATATTAAACCCTAAAGCTTTCTTAAACCTTAGATCAATTTTATATGGAGATAATCTACTATAAAAAAAATAACCACCAAGGTTTTATTAAAAGTAATAAATACCTATTAGCAGCACTAATACTGACTTTACCTGTTTTGTTATTGGCTCAGGCGCCCAATATTAGCTACCCTGTTTCCCAAACTTTTACTTTAGGCAAAAATATAACGTTATTAAGCCCTACCAATACAGGTGGCGTTGTACCAACAAAGGGTTACGGCCAAGCAGATTTATTGGCAGGTGGTGGCCCTTTAATTCCAAATAATGGTTCTGCTAATGCTTCAACCTTTGCAAATCCTGTAGCCATTGCTGCTGATAAATCGGGTAATATTTATGTTGCATCTACTTACGAAAACGTAATCCGTAAAATAACCCCAGGTGGAGTGGTAACAACCTTTGCGGGTAGTGGAATACCTGGCTCAAACAATGGAATAGGAACAGCCGCGAGCTTTAATTATCCGCTTGGTTTGGCATCCGATACTGCTGGCAATTTGTACGTTTCAGACAGTGGTAATAACCTAATCCGTAAAATAACCCCTCAAGGTGAGGTAACAACCTTGGCAGGTAGCGGCCTTTCCGGTAGTGACAATGCAGTAGGTACCTTCGCAAGTTTTGAGAATCCAACTGGTATAGCAACCGATGCTGCTGGAAATGTTTATGTAGCCGATCCGAATAATGACCTGATCCGTAAAATTGACCCCTCAGGCATAGTAACAACATTTGCCGGTAGTGGCACGAGAGGGCATATCGATGGAACAGGTACCGCTGCAAGCTTTAGTTATCCGAATGGTTTGGCAACCGATGCTGCAGGTAATGTTTATGTAGCTGATTTTAGCAACAACTGTATACGTAAAATTACACCTACAGGCGTAGTTACAACTTTGGCGGGTAGCGGCAATCTTGGTAGTAACAATGGAATTGGGGCCTCTGCAACCTTTAATTATCCAAATGATGTTGCCACTGATGCTTTAGGTAATGTATATGTTGTGGATCAATATAATAACCAAATACGTAAAATTGACCCTACCGGTATGGTAACCACCTTAGCAGGAAGCGGAGTAAAAGGGTCGGCAAATGGCAATAGCGCGTCCGCAAGTTTTAATTTCCCCAATAGACTAACTGCTGATGCTGCTGGGAACGTTTATGTAGCTGATGAAAACAACAACTTAATCCGTAAAATTGACCCCGTTGGTAATGTAACTACCTTTGCAGGTAGCGGAGCTTTTGGACAGGTGGATGGAACCGGAAGCTCAGCCTATTTCTCCAGAATTACTACAGGTGTTTCGGATGCATCAGGAAATATTTATATCGCCGATTGCTTTGATAACCTTATCCGTAAAATAACACCAGCGGGAGTAGTAACTACATTGGCAGGAAGTGGCGCTGTTGGCGCTGCGAACGGGACAGGTACAGAAGCTAGTTTTTATTATCCTTATAGTTTAGCACTTGATGCGGCGAACAATATTTATGTAGCTGATGAAGGAAATAACCTTATCCGTAAAATAACACCCGCCGGAGTAGTAAGCACTTTTGCAGGCAATGGCTATCAAACAACAATTAACGGAACAGGTACTGAAGCAAGCTTTAATAATCCGAAAACCCTTACTGCTGACGCGGCAGGCAATATTTATGTTGGAGAACAAACCCCTGTGATTCGTAAAATTGACCCTAATGGTGTAGTAACAACTCTGGCAGGTAGCAATACTTACGGATCGGCCGACGGTTTAGGCGCAGCGGCAAGTTTTTCATACGTAACAGGCTTAGCTCTTGATGAAGTGGGAAACCTTTATGCATCCGATGCAGTTAGTAACCTGATTCGTAAAATTACGCCAAATGGAGAGGTAACAACTCTGGCTGGTAATGGAAATTTAGGTTCTGTGGATGGAGTAGGAAAAGCAGCAAGCTTTGCGAATCCAACTGGTATTGCCGTGGATGATTCGGGTAATATTTACGTTGGTGATCAATGGTCTAGTGAGATTCGCAAAATTGACTCGAAAGCAGTTGTTACCACCTTGTTAAAATTTGATTCAAATACAAATTATAATATAACAGGTCTTAATCTTGATGCTTTGGGGAATTTATACGTGGCTTCAAATGGTACTATTTACAAAATTCCGCTTACTGGTTATACCATTAGCCCATCATTACCTTTAGGTTTAAATATTGATGCTGCAACAGGTATCATTAGCGGCATACCTATAGCGGTAAGCCCGGCAACAAATTATACTATAACAGCCTATAATCAATATGGTAGCAGCTCGACAACGGTAAGTATCGCTGTAAGTTTACCCTCAGCGCCAATAATAACCTATAAAACGCCACAAAAATATAGCGTAAATAAGGCTATAACACCTCTAAGCCCAACTAATACAGGAGGGGCAGTGCCGGCAAACACCTATGGGCAGGTAAGCAGCCTAAGCGCAACATCTTCAACAGTACCAATAAGTGTAGCGGTAGACGCTGCCGGTAATGTTTATTGGATAACAAATCAAAGCAATCTAATTCAGAAAATAACGCCATCAGGCGTAGTAAGTGTCTTTGCAGGAGGATTAAACCCTGGTTCGTCCGACGGACAAGGAACATCGGCAAGCTTTAATGACCTAAAGGGTATAGCTATCGATGCTTCAGGATATTTTTATGTAACAGATTATGGAAACAAAACTATACGGAAAATAACTCCCTCAGGAATGGTTAGCACACTTGCTGGCACTTTGGGCGTTGCTGGTAAAAGCAATGGCACAGGCACAAATGCAAGTTTTAATAATCCCAGGGGCATCGCTACCGATTTGTTAGGGAATATTTATGTGGCCGACAATGGCAATAACCTGATCCGTAAAATAACACCTGCAGGAGTAGTAACTACGTTGGCGGGTAGTGGCAATGCGGGTCAAAGCAATGGTACAGGAACGGGCGCAAGCTTTAATAGTCCGATAGGTATCGCCACAGATGCGGCAGGTAATGTATATGTTGGAGACGTGGGCAATGAAAGTGTGCGAAAGATAGACCCAACGGGCATTGTAACAACATTAGCCGGCAATGGGACAATAGGATCTGCAAATGGTATTGGAACATCGGCAAGCTTTTATCAGCCTGCAGGTGTAGCCACCGATTTCGCGGGCAATGTTTACGTTGCCGACGCATATAATAACCTTATTCGGAAAATAGATAAAACAGGCTTAGTAAGTACCATTGCAGGGAATGGTAACTCGGATTTAGTTGATGGCATAGGTATTGCCGCGAGTTTTTATGCCCCTTATGCACTGGCGAATGATGGAACAGGCAATCTTTACGTTGCCGACGCGTATACCAATGTTATTCGTAAAGTTATCATAACTGGTTATACTATTAGTCCCGCATTACCTGACGGACTTAGTTTTGATGCAACCACAGGCACTATAAATGGTACGCCAAATGTAGTATTTCCATCAACAACTTTTACAGTTAGCGCTTATAATTTAGCCGGTGTTAGTAACGCGACTTTTAATTTGGAAGTGATTTCCTCATCCAATGATGCTAGTTTAAGTAGCCTTACCATAAGTGCAGGTGTACTTAGTCCTTCTTTTACATCAACAACGCTTAACTATAACGACATCGTAAGCAGCGCCGTTACAAGTATTTCGCTTACACCAACCACTACAGATACAAATGCTATCATCAAAATAAACGGTATTGTATCAATCTCGGGTACTGCAACTGTTAACTTTCCATTAAATTTTGGAAATAATATTATTTCAATTGTTGTAACCGCTCAAGACGGTACTACTACTCAAACCTATACGCTATCCATTATTAGGCCGTATAGTGCAGATGCAAGTTTATATAACCTCAGTATAAGTTCAGGTGCCATTAGCCCTGAATTTAACGCAAACACATACAGCTATACTGCAAGTGTGCCCTACTTTGTTACGAACGCAACAGTTACACCTACCGCTACCGATGTTAACTCGATTATAAAAGTAAATGGAATAAGAGTGCTTTCAGGTTCAGCATCTTCAACCATCCCGCTGAATGTTGGCAGCAATACCATTGATGTTGTTGTAATTTCACAAGACAATTCTACTCAACAAACATATACACTTTCTATTATCAGATCTGTCGGTTTTGATGCAACATTAAGTAGTTTAATGGCCAGCAATGGCGCACTGTCACCCGGCTTTTCGCCGGGAAACACAACTTATGCAACACCCGATGTAAGCAGTAATACCGATAGCATAACCATAACACCAATCACTACCGACCCAAACGCGACGGTAACAGTAAATGGAAACGTTGTGGCAAGAGGTGCTTCTTATACATTCACAGGGTTGGCATTTGGTATAAATGACTTATTGATAAATGTAACAGCACAAGATGGCGTTACTACGCAAGCCTATACGCTTACAGTTAACAGGCTTAAGAATATCGATGTAACATTAAGTAGTCTTTCCATTAGTAATGGTACGCTTAGTCCAACTTTCGCGTCAAATATCCTCAACTATAAAGCAGATGTAAGTAATGCTATAAGCAGTATTACATTAACACCCTTACTTTCAGATATTGGAAACAAAATTACAGTAAATGGAATAGCCGTATTGTCTGGTACCGCAACGGCAAACATTCCATTAAGTGTGGGCGACAATATCATTGCTATTATTGTAACAGCACAAGACGAAACCACTGTTCAAACGTATAATCTTACAGTTACTAGAGCTGCCAGTAGCATTGCATCATTAAGTAATCTCACATTTAATGCAGGTGTGCTTAGTCCATCTTTCTCGTCAGATAAAAATGACTATACAGTAACCATGAGTAGTATAACAGGTGGCATTACGTTTACACCTACGCTTACCGATGTAAATGCAACCATGCATATTAATGGCCAAATTGCCCCATCAGGCATACCTTTTAGCACTAATCTGAATGTTAGCAATAATCCTATTCGTATTATTGTTACCGCTCAGGATGGTATAACCACCCAAACGTATACAATAATAGCTGTAAATAATATTTTTACCCTACCATCAACCAACTATAACATCACCATAACCGGCGAAACTTGCAACGGCAGCAGCAATGGTACCATAGCAGTTACGGCAGCAGCCAACAATAATTATACCGCTGTTTTAAGCGGCAACAGTATAAACAATACTCAAAAGTTTACCAGTACAGCTACTTTTAACAACCTGCCGGTAGGTACCTATACTTTAACTTTTACGGTTGATGGGCAGGCAAACTATAGTAATACCTACACCCTTACTATTACTCAACCACAACCCTTATCAGTATTCGCAACGGTTAATGAAGCAGCAGGTAATATTGAATTAGCTTTAAACGGAGGCTCAGTTTATCATATACAACTAAATAACAAAGCCTATACCACAACCGAAAATAATTTTACAGTGCCACTGGAACCCGGTAACAATGCTTTACAAGTAACAACAGATAGGGAATGCCAGGGCGTGTTTACCAAACTCATCAATCCTTCGTTTAATATATCGCCCTACCCTATGCCATTTGAGAGCACCTTGAATTTGAATTTAGGCAGCAGCAATATAGCCACAGTAAGTGTGAGGATTTATAGCACGAACACCGGTTTGCAGGTATTCACGGCCGATTACCAAAACCAATCGGGTGTATTGCAGCTCGACTTATCAAAACTTCAAAAAGGAGCCTATGGCTTACAACTGATGATTAACAACACCAAAAAAGAGTTTAAAATTATAAAGTAATGAAACAAGCGATAGTTATTTTTTCAGCAGTATTATTGGCTGCATGTGGTGGAGGTGGAAAAAACAATAACCCAACACCACCACCAACGGCAGCAAGCTTATCAGCTCCGGCACAAAACCAGGTTTGTACCACGGGCACCATACTTTCTACCACGCAAAGCTCCATCGCTTTTAGTTGGGCGGCAGGAAGCAACACAAACAGCTATACCCTGGTAGTAAAGAATTTATTGACTAAAGATTCAACCATCACCAGCACTACCTTGCCTACAGCCACCCTAACCTTATTGCGAGGCGTGCCCTATTCATGGTATGTAGTATCGATATCCAGTCTAACAACAACAACAGCCAAAAGTGATATTTGGAAGTTTTATAATGCCGGAGCCGGAGCAATTTCTTATCCGCCATATCCGGCAACCATTACCGCGCCTTTGTTTGCCCAAACTGTTACGGCTACCTCAGGAAAAATAAACCTCACCTGGACGGGCAGTATCGCACCACCAAGTACCATTGCAGGCTATGATGTATACTTTGATACCACCAATAATCCGGCAAAAGTAGCTACGGGCATAACCGATCAGTTTTTGAACAATGTGACAGTAAGCTCAGGAACCACCTATTATTGGAAAGTAATAACCAAAAACCAAAACGGCGATACCTCCGATTCGGGATTGTATCAATTTACTGTAAATTAGTACTATTATAACATTAGTAGCTATTATAATATTGCAAACGGAGGGTTTGGATAGTTTCCAAAATCTCCGTTTGCATTTATACGCAAAAGTTTCTCCCATTTTTCTCTTCTGCCATAATTCACCTCCAAAAACCACTCAACCAATCAGCAATTAACTCCCATTAATTGCCGCATTTTATGAAATTTCAAGGGTTTTTCTATGTTCAAAATTATAATTTGAAGGGCTTTTTAAGGATTTGACCCCCTAAAATTATAATTTCGAAAGGTAGAAATTATAATTTTTCAGGTTTTTATGAAGTTTTACTCACCGTAATTTTCCAGCTTTTTGCCGACAAATTATCGTCTCTTGCCAACTTATCATTTTCGAATTTTTTATATACCTTAGTTTTACACCAACATTTAAAACGCATAGCAAAAAACTTACCATCATGAACGCGAACCCATTTATGTCATTCCCGGGTATATCTCCCGAAGAAATGGCTTTCCTGCAACAAGGAACTGCTGATTTAACAGAAGAACAAAAACAAACCTTTTTTCTGGTTTATTCTAGTAAACGTAAATCACCTCAGGAAATGCTTATATTTTGTATTTTAGGGTTTTGGATACCTGGTATTCAGCGATTTGTAATTGGGCAAATAGGAATGGGCATTTTATATCTTTGTACTTGGGGTCTTTGCGTAATAGGGACAATAGTGGATATTGTGAATAGTAGATCGCTCGCCTTAGAATATAACCAAAGAATGGCCTTCGAAAGTTACCAATTTGTTAAAATGAGAAGCTTTTAAGGTACTAAAGCATATATATAATAAATGGAAGGGTAGATAATTTGAACATTATGCTGCCTTTTTTCATATAATGGTTTTTTATAATTTGACCTACAATTAGCCAATTTCCATAAAAACAACTTTCTTTGCAATACCATGAAAATAGCAGCAATTATCAGTTTTTTGGAAGGTTTGGCTCCCTTGGCGTATCAGGAAGAATATGACAATTCGGGTTTAATTGTTGGCAGGCCCGATGGTGAGGTAAACGCTGCCTTGATTAGCCTTGATTGTACCGAGGCCGTTGTTGATGAAGCAATAGCCACTGGTTGTCAGCTTATTATATCGCATCACCCCATTGTGTTTAAAGGCTTAAAAAAGTTTAACCATGCCACTTATGTGGAACGCGTGGTAGAAAAAGCTATACGCCACAATGTAGCCATTTACGCCATACATACCAATCTGGATAATATAGCCACCGGGGTAAACGCGCGTATTTGTTCAGTAATAGGGTTGAGCAATACCCGAATATTGGCACCCAAAAGCAATTTGCTAAAAAAACTCATCACCTTTGTACCCCAAAGCCATGCCGATGTAGTACGCGAAGCTTTGTTTAATGCCGGTACCGGCAATATTGGCAATTATTACGAAGTAAGCTTTAATATACAAGGTGTAGGTACATTTAAAGGGAATGAAAATACCACCCCGCATGTTGGCGAGCCAGGCAAACGCCACCATGAAGATGAAGTTAGGATTGAATCCATCTATACAGCCGCTTACGAAAATAAGATCATCAATGCGCTAATCAATGTACACCCGTACGAAGAAGTGGCTTATGACCTTATTCCACTAACCAACCAAAACCAGCAGGTAGGCTCGGGCATGATTGGGGAGTTTGAAACCGCGATGGCGGAAGCTGATTTTATGAAGTTGTTGAAGGAGCGTATGCACCTGCAAGTAATAAGGCACACCGATTTTATAAACAAGCCTATCAAAAAAGTCGCCGTTTGTGGTGGCGCGGGCGGCTTTTTGTTGAAGCGTGCCATAGCTGCGGGAGCCGACGCGTTTGTGACCGCCGATTATAAATACCATGAGTTTTTTGACGCCGAAGGTAAAATTTTGATAACCGATATCGGACACTTTGAAAGTGAGCAGTTTACGCAACAATTATTGTTTGAAATTTTATCAAATAAATTTACTACCTTTGCCGTCCGTTTAACAACAATAAATACAAACCCCGTCAAATATTATATTTAATGGAACAAACCGTAGAACAAAAGCTTAAAGCTTTATACGAGCTACAAACTATCCACACCAAAGTTGATAAAATTCGCCAAGTTAGAGGTGAATTGCCTATGGAAGTGGCTGATTTGGAGGATGATGTAGCCGGGCTGGAAACCCGGATTCAAAAAATTAAGAATGAGCTGGACGATTTCGAGGATGATATAGTTACCCGTAAAAACCTGATAAAGGAAGCGCAGGCCAACATAAAGAAATATGAAGGCCAACTAAACGAAGTAAAAAACAACCGCGAATATGAAGCGATTTCGAAAGAAATTGAAATTCAAGGTCTTGATATTCAGGTTAGTGAGAAAAAAATTCGTGAGTATGGTTTTGAAATAGCCTCCAAAACGCAAGTGTACGAAAGAGCATTGGCCGATTTGGAAGCACGCAAAAGCGATTTGGAAGCAAAAAAAGCCGAATTAGGCACCATTACCGCAGAAACTGAAAAAGAAGAAAGCGAACTTAATATTTTAGCCGAAAAGGCATCTAAAAATATAGAGGAAAGGTTATTGGTTGCTTATAACCGTTTGCGCAATAATGCCAAAAACGGATTAGCGGTAGTAACCATTCAGCGCGATTCATGCTCTGGTTGTTTTAACCAAATCCCACCACAGCGTCAATCAGATATTCGTCAGCGCAAAAAAATCATCGTTTGCGAACACTGCGGACGTATTTTGGTGGATGAGCAAATGGCAATGGAAGCTGAAACTGTTTAAGCCAATTATTAATTTAGTATATAAGAGGCATCCATTGGGTGCCTTTTTTATTTACAAAAATTTAACTTTTTCAATGCCATTAGTTAGTACCACAACCTTATTTTTGCAATAAATAAGCAATGTATATCAATAAATCGCGCGCATTTTTAAAAGACTTGTTTTCAAAAAAAACACTTCATAAAATTGTTCGTCAGCTTTATAATCCTAACCAATCCGATTTAACCAAAGCGTTTTCTGCTGCTATAGGGGTATTTATAGGCATATTACCCATTTGGGGTTTACAAACCATAGTGGCCATTTTTACCGCAATTGGTTTAAAATTAAATAAGGTATTGGTACTCATATTTGTACATATCAGCTTTCCACCCATGTTTCCACTAATCATATTTCTTAGTTATAAAACCGGGTCGATTTATATGAATGTTAAAGGAAAAGTTCCGAATCAATTAAATGCATTCTCCTGGCAATTTATAAGTCACAACTTTGAACAGTACTTATATGGTAGCATTACCTTGGCTATATTAGCGGGCATTGTTACCGGATTAATAACTTTTTTGTTTTTGAAGCTGATAAAGCAAAACCGACTAAGTGTTAGTTTGGAAGAGGCTATCTAATAATAGTAGTATTTTTTCTCCTACCCGTTGTCTGTGTCCTCACAGACGACGACCATACTTTTTTTTATAGGATAAGAATTTCAAATGTCTGTGAAGACACAGACATTGGGTGAGGTTGTCCTTAATCTCCTCCCCCGTCGTTTGTCACTCACATCCGTTGTTTGTGTCCTCTCAGACAACAGCTTCCATGATTTATATTTCACAATAATTCCTATTTCCCCCGTTGTTTGTGTCCTCACAAACAACACCTACCCTGATTTTCTAATGTCTGTGAAGAAACAGACATCGGTTGGGAGATTTTCAAATGTCCCTGAAGACACAGACTTAGGGTGGAAAAGTCTTTTTTCTACCCTATTGACCTAATATTAAAAATCCCGTAGGGATTAAACCTTTGTAGCCTAATAAAAAAAGCCACTTTGCGCGGCTTTGCCGTGCTACCCTTTAACCATTTTAAGGTTAATAAACCATACCCAATTTTTAATATAATAAACTAGTAGGTAACGGGTAGACTGCAATAGGCAGGCACTAAAATTTAAATGATTTATTATACAAAGGCCAGGGTATTTAATCAAAAAATGGTCTAAATTCTTAGTAATACATCATTTGGTTTAATTCAACCTAAATCAATCTTGTTTATTTCCTCGGTGGTTATTCCTTTATTTTTAAACCGTTTAAATACCGTTTAAACGCTCGTTAAATTAATTTTAACCCGCCATTGCTTATCTTATTAAGTTCCGCCAAATTAAATCGCGCAAAAGCCCTAAAATCGAATTTCTTAAAAACGGATTTTATTGCTCAAACGCTATTTATTTTAAAACTCATAAATAAAGCCAATGGTTGGTAAAACGCTGCCGCTATCGTTATTCAATAAAAATGGAATCGCGTTTGCTCCGTTTTGCTGTATGGTCTTGTTATCGGTAGTTACAAAAGCGGTGTTGGTAGCATTTCGCTCAAAGGTGTATTCCGGATAGGCGGGCTGTTTTGCATTGTACCAATTGGTAACATCCAAATACAAATCGAGCGTGCGTTTCTTGAAGTTCCATTTTTTATCTATCCGCAAATCGGAAGCGTTAAAGGCCGATAACCTTAGCGTATTTAGCTGACTATAGTCCAATACGCCAGCCCCGGTAGTCAGGTAATTTGCCTTGGAGGCATTGGCATCAAATGGGGTATAGGGCGCGCCACCCTGGTACCTGAATTTTAAGCCAAACTCATAATTTCGAGGTAGTTTATAGCCAAAAGTGAATGAAACCAATTGCTGATTATCCCAAGCAGACGGTACCTGTTTACCATTAACCCCGCTAAAGGTACTGTTGAATAGGGTGTATGATAAAACGCCAAAAAACCTGTCGGTCAGTTTTTGTTGGGCAAAAAACTCCATGCCATAGGCATGTCCTTTACCAATGCTGGCAATAGCCTCATTACCAAGCGTTGTAAAATCGCCACCCTCATTCGCCAGCGAAATGCCATCGCGTACCGAAACCGGATAATTGCTATAGTATTTATCAAAAACCTCTAAGGTAAATCGGGTAGAAGGGCGTGGTATATATTCTAGACCGGCAACGTAATGGTCGGCTCGCGTAAGCTTATTCCCTTTATTTACATAATTGCCATTTTGGTCGGTGTAGCCCAAAACAGTGTAAACAGGTGTTTTATAATAAGTGCCAACAGAGGCATTCAGGTTCCACTCGTTTGATAAGGCATACGATACCGAGAACCTTGGTGAAAGACTATTCGCCGGATTTAAACCATCGGTAGTGAAAGTGTTTTGGTCGGTTCGTATACCAAAGTTCAAGCCTAATTTGTTGTTAAACAAGCGTTTACCAACTTGCACGAATGCGCCGAATTTAAAGAAATCGAGCCCTGTATTGGAGTTGAAAACAATAGCCGGTTGTATGATATTGCCATTATTATCAGTGAGTTGCGCCCTAAAACGTTGGAAATAATTATTGGTAAATTGCTCGAATTGTGCGGATGCGCCATAGGCCCATTGCCAACCATGGTTAAAAAAATTAAAATCGATTCTAAGCTTATTTTCAGCCTCTTGCGAATTGATGTTCAACCTTAATTTGTTGGGGTCATTGCTTTGGTTATCATCGTACTTGTCAATTTTATTGTTCAGCACGTTGCGGCTCAAAGCCATATTAAAAAACCCATGGTTTAATGAATGCCTTAAGCTTAAGCCAACCGTATAGTTGTTTTGGTTGATGTTTGGGGTATTGGCCAAAGTATACAGCTTTTCGGGGGTGGCGTTTTTGATGGAGCCAAAACTAAACTCATCAATGGCACCAATGCCTATAAAATTTAACGTTGTGTTTTTGTTGAATTTATGGGTTATTTTGGTTTGAAAATCCCAATAGTTTGGTCTGATTGGCAAATCAATCAACGAAAAAAGCAATTGCAGGTACGACCGCCTTATGGAAGCCAAAAAAGTAGTTTTATCATCAATCGGACCTTCCACCGTACCCGCTATCTCGGAGGCGCTTAAGCGGATATTCCCTTGATAATGATTGGGGTTACCCTCTTTTTGGGTGAATTGAAAAACCGAGCTTAAGGCATTATCATATCGCGCGTCAAAAGCCGAAGTACTCAACTTAACATCCTGAATGAATGAAACATTGAGGATACCAGCCGGACCGCCACCACTGCCCTGCGTGCTAAAGTGGTTAATAACAGGCACTTCTATCCCATCCAAATAAAAAACATTCTCGTTTGGTGAGCCACCCCTAATAATAATATCATTCCTGAAACCACCGCTGCTGCCATCGGTACCACTTACCCCAGGCAAGGTTTGTATCACCCTCGAAATATCAAAATTACCCCCGGGGTTACTCTTTATTTCTTCGGAAGTGAGCCGCTGTACCGATAGTGGGGTACTTAAAGTAGCCACCCTTGCCGATTTACTGCCCGATATTTTTACTTCCTTTAATGCTTGCGCCTCAGCAGGGATCAAACTGATAGCCAGTGTATTTTCATTACCCGAGGTAATGATTACGTTAAAAAGGTTTTCATCCACAAAGCCTATACAGCTCACTTTTACCTGGTAACTACCAGTTGGAATATTCACTAACCTAAACTTCCCGGTCGAATCTGTTTTAGTGCCTGTATTTGTGGTGTTTACAAAAACAACACTGGCGCCTTCTACAGGTTTTTGCGTGTTTTTGTCGGTTACCGCTCCTGATATTGTCCCGCTTTGTGCCCATAAAAAGGTTGGCACTGTAATGAATATAAAAAGTAAAAGTACCCTCATGGTTGAAATTTGATGCAAAAATGAACTATCATAACTAAAATAACAACGATATTAAGGTAAATAAGTTGTAAAATTTTTTGTTAGGCGAATGAAAAATAGCCTGTGTAATCACCTGTTCATTAACACACTACAAAAGCAATTGAGTTGCAAATGAATTAATTAATAAATTCTTATTTAATCTGTTTTTCGTGTCAATGCTTTCATCTCTAAAAATAATTTGCCTAAAATCTGTAATATTTTTATTTGGACTGAATCTAAATATAAAAACATTGTTTTTTTAAGACTAATAAAATAAATAACATGAAAAAAGTAAGTTTAGCAGTTACAATAATTGCTTTAGCAAGTGCCTGTAATTTTAGGCCTTACCATGAAGAAAAGTACATTGACATTAACCCAAATGAAACAGCCTTTGTAATACCATTGGAACAAGGTACCCGAAGCGACCAAAAGCAGCTAAAATCGGTAGAGTACTTGGAACAAAAAAAGGTAGCCACCAAACGTATTTATACACCTACCATGTGGCACCAAACAGGTAGAAGCGAAAATGATGGTGAATGGATACCATCGGTAGTAGTCATTAAGGTTGATCGTTCGCCGGTTACCCGTGAGTGGACAAAATCAACCAATACTGGCACTAGTAGCGAGAACCAGCAAATTAATGTGGAATCGAGCAACTCGATAGGTTTTACAGTAGGCATTACCTGTACAGCTTCGATACCCGAAGAGGACGCCTCTAAGTTTTTATACTGGTATGGCGGTAAATCGTTGGCAGCAGCTGTTGATAACAATGTGCGCTCCTTTGTTCAGGATATCCTGACCCGCGAGTTCGGTCAGCGCGACCTTACCGCCTGTCAACGCCAACGCAAAGAGGTTTTTGATTTGATGAAGACCAAAACAACTGAATTTTTTGCTTCACGTGGGATTCGGATAGACAATATAGGGGCAGCCGGAGAATTTACCTATACCGATGCAGAGATTCAAACAGCCATTAATTCGCAATTTATTGCCGAAAAGAAAAACGATGCCGCTAAAAACGAGGTAATGGCAGCCGAACAATATGCCAAAGCCAGTGAGGCCATTAAATCGCAAAAAAACCTGGATGCCGAGGTGAATATGATGAATGCTTTGGCCGAGGCTATTAAAAATGGCAAACTTACCTGGCCCGAAACCTTGGTGATGTCGCCCGGTATGAGTCTGATGGATTTATATGGTGCTAAAAATTTGAATGCTTCTTCAAAAATCAAAAAACAAAATGAAAAATAAAGGAATAAAAACCCTGCTTTGGCTGCTCATAGCCGCCGTATGGACAGGTGCTCAAAAATTGGGCTTATATATAATGGAAATGCAATACGCAAGCAAAGTAGCCCCCAACCAGGTAGATGATGATAATGCCTATGCTGTTTTAAAAACACATGGCACGGCAAGTGCTGTTATTGATTATGCATACCTAAGCGGTTTGGTAATTATAGTGTGGATGTTGATACGGGTGTGGACCAACAACAAAAAGCAAACCATTTAAGCAAAAAAGCCTATAGCGAAACTGATACCTAACCTTGTCCGGTTCAATTTACCTTCATTTACTTAACGGTATTTGATTGGTAAATGCGGCACTACCATTCATCATATGAGTGGCTAGTGCCGCGCTATTTATAAATTGCTCAGCAAATAGCCCTTAATTTGCTCGCAGCCTATAAAAAAAGGTTTTTCGTTAATTACTATTGTTATTTGCGCGCCATTAATGTTATAACTTCCGCTAATGGTGCTACCCATTAAGCTGATGCCAAAAGTACCATCAGTTTCGGTACCGGTAAATTTTCCGCCTTGCCCTTCAATTTTTGATTGCAGGGTTTTAACCAAATCAGTAACAGGTATGGTAATAGGTAAAGTAAAAGTGCAAGCTGCCATAATGGTAAATTTTTATTTTTTGTAGGTAGGGGTATGTTTGCTTAACAAAACCACTACCAAATGTATTTTAATATCGAAAAGTATAAAATTTATAATAAACCCCAAATAAAATGCTTGTTAATATGGAAATGCAAGGTATTAAACAGCGGAAGTTACTATAGAATTAAGCGAACAAAGGTTTCCCCTTCAAAGCCCTAACCAAAGTATACATAGCCAGTAAACCATATAATAAGCCAGCAATGGCTGTTATTACTGTATTCTTGAAAACATAAAACGACAATAGCGGTAGGACTTGCAAGGCATGCATGCCTATAAAATGGGCTATACGTAAATCGCCATATTTGGTGCTCCAATTTAGTAAGGGTAGGCCAGGCCCGCCATCCTCGCCGCCAATGGTATGCCTTAATCTGGCACCCATAGCACCACCTTGAAATGAAAATACTACGAACAGTAAAATGCCTAAGCGAATAGCCAATAAATAATAGGCAGGCAAATGTGGAAAATCGGTAGTTATAAATAATAAGCCAATGTAACCTGTATATAAGGTAGTTAGGGCGGCGGCTAAACCCATTAGCACAAACATGAAGGCATAAAATGGGCTACTTTGGTTAAAATGCGACAATTGCCCCCTAGCGGCCTGAACACCAATGTAACAATTTTCAAATCCTAAAAGCACAATTACCGCCCAGTTGTATAGGTTGATAGTTGCTGGCAAGTGCAATTCGTAAGTAAACCAAGCCATTGTTAAGGAAAATATACCTATTGATAAGGCAAACTTTAATGGTTTTATCCAAGCGTTTACTCCTAATATCTTGGTTTTTAATAAAGCAGCAAATAAAATATAGAGCAAGGCAGAGGCAAGGTTGCCCATTCCAAAAATATAAAGCGCCTCGTTTCGGTATGCAAGTTGTTGGAAGAAGGTAAGCATAAATTGTCTGGAATAAGTTCCCATTGTAAACAGATGAACTTATTAGCAGTAAAGATATTGAAACAGACAGCATATACCCAAACAAATTATACAGGGAATAGCATTTTTAAAATATGAAAGCTAATGGAGTATTCTAAAAGGGAACTTGAGCTATATAAATAAAAAAAGTAGCGCCCATTAAGAAAGCCACTATGCCTAAAATTAGATCAATCAGGTTTTCTCTATCAAATATTTGGTCTTGTGTTTTATTTATACTATGTTTCATATTACTTTCAAGAAGTTAAAATTAAAACGTTATAAGTAAAAAGAGTAAAGAATGTTTTTAAGTAACTAAAATTTTACGCTTGTTGCACCCATACTAGCTTTTATTAAATAATGACCTTGCTTAACTTATACGAAGCGAAATTCTGTTAACTTTATTGTTTAGATGCTTACAAAATTTACTTTAGATTACCTATTAATTTGATTAACACAATGGTTCCAGCAATTAAAACCATACGCCCTTTTATTGGGGCCAAAAATTACGAAATTTCAAAAAATTTCTACTGCGACCTTGGCTTTGAAGAAATTGAAATTTCACACAATATGAGCCTCTTTAAAACAGAAAGCGTCGCGTTTTATCTGCAAAAGGCCTACGTAAAAGACTGGATAGACAATACCATGGTTTTTTTAGAGATCAGCAACCTGGAAGCCTACTACCACCAATTATTGGCATTAAACCTTCCCGCAAAATACCCAGGAGTGGTACTAAAACCCATTATAACCCTCGACTGGGGCCGAGAATTCTTTCTGCACGACCCATCAGGCATATTATGGCACTTGGGAGAGTTTAGGTAAAAACTTACAACCTATAACCCATACAACCCACAACCTCCAACCTACAACTCACCCCGCCCAGCCTTCCCTATCCAAACTACGGAAGTTGATGGCTTCGGCAAGGTGTTCTATTTGTATTTCTTCGCTGGCGGCAAGGTCGGCTATGGTTCGGGCAACTTTTAAAATACGGTCGTATGCTCGGGCAGATAGACCGAGTTTTTCCATCGCTTTTTTAAGCAGGTTTTGCCCGGCAGGACTTATTTTGCAAATATCGCGTACCAATTGCGTGCCCATTTGGGCGTTGGCATGTAAATCAGGTCGGTTGCCAAAGCGTTCGGCTTGTATGCTTCGGGCATGTATAACCCGCTCCCGTATCAATTCGCTTTTTTCGGCCAAGCGGTCGCTGGCCAGTTCTGTAAAGTTTACCGGGGTTACTTCCACGTGTAAATCAATACGGTCTAGCAATGGCCCTGATATCTTACTTAAATATTTCTGCACCGTTCCCGGCGGACAAACACATTCTTTTTCGGGATGGTTAAAATAGCCACAGGGGCAAGGGTTCATGCTGGCAACCAGCATAAAACTGCTCGGATAATCGATAGAAAATTTGGCTCTTGATATTGTTACCCTGCGTTCTTCCAAAGGTTGGCGCATTACCTCCAATGCGCTGCGTTTAAACTCCGGCAATTCGTCCAAAAATAAAACACCATTATGCGCTAGGGATATTTCGCCGGGCTGCGGGTTGGAGCCACCGCCAACCAAAGCAACATCGCTAATGGTATGGTGAGGACTGCGGAACGGGCGTACCGTAACCAATGCATCGGCGGCAGCCAACTTTCCCGCAACCGAATGTATTTTGGTAGTCTCTAACGATTCGTATAAACTTAAAGGTGGTAAAATAGAAGGTAACCTTCGGGCCAGCATGGTTTTACCAGCCCCTGGAGGCCCAATCAAAATAACATTATGCCCGCCTGCTGCGGCAATTTCGAGCGCGCGCTTAATGTTTTCTTGTCCGCGTACCTCGCTAAAATCACTTTCGTAAGTGGTGAGGCTTTTATAAAATTCTTCGCGGGTGTTTACAATTTCCTGCTCCAGTTGGCCATTACCATTAAAAAAGTCGACCACTTGTTTAATGTTCTCTACGCCATACACCTCCAAATCGTTTACAATGGCAGCCTCACGCGCGTTTTGTTTGGGCAGGATAAAGCCTTTAAAACCATCTTTACGGGCTTGTATGGAGATAGGCAGCGCGCCTTTGATGGGTTGCAGGCCCCCATCCAACGAAAGCTCGCCCATTATTAAATATTTATCCAAGTTTTCGTTTTCAACCTGACCAGATGCCGCCAAAACACCAATGGCTATGGTAAGGTCGTATGCCGACCCTTCTTTGCGAATATCCGCCGGAGCCATATTTACTACCACCTGTTGCCTGGGCATGCGGTAGTTACAATTTTTCAAAGCCGATTCAATCCTGAAATAGCTCTCCTTTATAGCGGTATCGGCCAAACCCACTACAAAGTACTTAGTGCCCGCAATTATGTTAACCTCAATAGTAATGGTAATGGCCTCAATTCCATATACCGCGCTGCCAAATGTTTTAACTAACACCGTGATAAATATTTAAAGCTAAAGGTACAATATTAATTGACCTAAAAAATTTTTACTTATAAAGTGCTAAAAAAATAGCCTGTAGAGGGTTAAATGGAATATTTTTTAGCTTAAATAGGGCAAAAACACGGACGCAATTTATTACAATACAATAACTTTGTTGTTGCTATATTTACCCCTTATAATACTGGTTAAAAAATGATGCTACAAAGGCCAAGAAGAAACCGAAAAAGCGAGGTAATAAGGCAAATGGTGCGCGAAACACATGTAAGTGCCGCCAATTTGATATTTCCACTATTTATTATAGAAGGCGAGGGGCAAAAAACTGAGGTTTCCTCCATGCCCGGCATCTTTAGGTATTCGGTTGATAATTTGCTGCACGAGGTGGAAAGCTGTATGAACTTAGGGCTAAAATCTTTCGACCTTTTCCCTAACATTAATGAATCATTAAAAGATAAATACGCCACCGAAAGCTATAGGGAAGAAAGCCTTTATCTGCGCGCTATAAATGAAGTAAAACAACACTTTCCTGAAGCTTGTGTAATTACCGATGTAGCTATGGACCCATACAGCAGCGATGGACATGATGGAATAGTAGAAAACGGTGAAATATTAAACGACGAAACACTGGAAGTGCTAGGTAAAATGGCTTTGGCCCATGCGCGACACGGGGCAGATATCATTGCCCCGTCGGATATGATGGATGGGCGGGTAGGCTATATTCGTAAGGTGTTGGACGAAAATAATTTTACCAATGTATCTATCATGTCGTACTCAGCTAAGTACGCGAGTGCTTTTTACGGGCCGTTTAGGGATGCATTGAATTCGGCACCAAAGTTTGGCGATAAAAAAACCTACCAAATGGACCCGGCAAACCAAACAGAGGCCTTGATTGAAGCCGAACTGGATGAAGCGGAGGGTGCGGACTTTTTAATGGTGAAGCCCGCTTTATCATATCTGGATGTTATAAAAACCATAAAGGATAATACCAATTTGCCCGTTGCGGCTTATAACGTGAGTGGTGAATATGCCATGATAAAAGCCGCGGTGCAAAGAGGTTGGCTAAACGAGCAACGAGCCATTACCGAAGTGCTGACAAGCATACGCAGGGCTGGTGCTACGGCTATTTTAACCTACCATGCTAAGGAAGTGCTGGAAAATAAATGGCTATAAGGCTAATATCAACAGGCATTAATACATAAATTAACAACCAATTTCAAGGCTTTAATTGTAAACAACATGTTCGAGACCTTAAAAAAAATATTTAAACCTAGCGCTGAAACACCTGCCGTGCAAACTGTTAAGCCCGATATCAGCAGAGAAAAATCGGCAGCTTTGTATAGCAAGGCAAAAACGTATTTTCCGGGTGGGGTAAATTCCCCGGTAAGGGCATTCAAATCGGTATACGGTACGCCTTTATTTATTGAGAAAGGGGATGGTTGCCATTTATGGGATGCCGATGGTAATCATTTTATTGATTTTTGTTGCTCGTGGGGGCCTTTGATTTTAGGGCATAACCATCCCGAGGTTAGAGAAAAGGTAATAGCTACCATGCACAATGGCATGTCGTTCGGCGCGCCTACCGCATTGGAGAATGAATTAGCCGAACTCATTATCAGCAATAATCGCTTTGTTGAAAAAATCAGGTTCGTTAGCTCGGGAACCGAAGCGGTTATGTCGGCAATTAGGTTGGCACGCGGCTATACCAAACGCAATAAGATTTTAAAGTTTGAAGGATGCTACCACGGACATACCGATGCTTTACTGGTAAAAGCAGGTTCTGGTTTGGTAACCTTTGGAGAAACCTCATCGGCCGGGGTACCTCAGGCATTTGTAAACGAGACTATTGTTATAGCCCTGAATGATAGGGAAGCCTTGACAAAAGCCTTTGAGGAGTTTAAAGACCAAATAGCGGTGGTAATTATTGAGCCCATACCGGCCAATAATGGTTTGTTGTTGCAGGATAAAGCATATCTGCAATTTTTACGAGAAATTTGCACAGCCAATGGTACCTTGTTATTATTTGATGAAGTAATATCAGGTTTTAGGGTTGGCTTTGAAGGTGCGGCGGGTTATTACGATATTAAACCCGATATTTTAACCTATGGGAAGATTATTGGTGGCGGTCTACCGGTTGGTTGCTATGGATCATCAAACGAAATTATGAGCATAGTATCGCCAGATGGTGGCGTATATCAAGGAGGCACCTTATCGGGCAACCCGGTAGCTATGGCAGCCGGAATTGCCCAACTATCAGTGCTTTTACAACCCGGTTTTTATGAAGAGTTAGAAACTGTTACCAATGACTTTGTTGAATGCATACAAGCCTACACACAAAAAAAGGGATACCAATTTGGGGTATTTAAGATAGGCTCCATATTTTGGTTCGCGTTTACAGAAAAAGACAAAATTAGCCGAGCCGATGAAATTGACCCTGCAAGTATGGAAAAATTCAAAAAAATACACCGTGAAATGTTAAATAGGGGCATTTACTTTGGCCCGTCGGGCTATGAGGTTGGTTTTATATCATCTGCCCATACCCCGGCTGATTTGGATAAGGCAAAACAAGCTATTTTTGAAAGTTTGGATATTGTTTTTAACGAAGCGTAATTTGAACAAATTAGGTTATTAATTTGACCAAAACGAAAGGTATTAGGAAATGAAAAAGACTTTATTGATATTTTATACCATTATTATTTATGCCATTACCGAACTGTCATGGTGGGCTTATTTATTGGTAAAAGCCAAGCCAAGTAGCATGGCCATGATTATGTGTGAAGGCTCGGTTTTTATCGTCATATTTTTTGTTGGTGCGCTGTCGCTTCATAAATCGTTAAAAAGGCAAATGAAGTTGCAAGAGCAAAAGCGAAATTTCCTTTTATCGGTAACACACGAGCTAAAATCGCCATTGGCATCTATAAAAATACTATTGCAAACCATACAAAAACGCGACCTGTCAAAAGAGCAGGTGCTTGATTTTATTGGTAAATCTTTAACCGATATTGAGCGTTTGGACGATATGGTAGAGAATATGCTATTGGCTTCAAAAATTGATAACAGCTCTTACACCTTCCCTAAAGATAAATTTAACCTCTCCGTATTAGTGGATAGCATAGTAAACCGCTTGCAAATAACCAAATGCGAAGGTTCTCAACAAATAATCGATGCCGAAATTGAACCTAAAATTGAAATTACCGGAGATAAATTCGCACTTACATCAGTAGTTACCAACCTGATTGAAAATGCCATTAAATACTCCGGCCCCTGCCAAACCGTTGGCGTAAAGTTGTTTTTAAAAGAAGGAAAAGTTTATTTGGAAGTAGCAGATAGTGGCATAGGCATAGCCGATAATGAAAAAGGTAAAATATTTGATAAGTTTTACCGAGTAGGTAGCGAAGAGACCCGCAACACCAAGGGAACGGGTTTAGGTCTGTATATTGTAAAAGAAGTGCTCGAGAAGCATAAAGCGAGCATAAAAGTAAAAGATAATCGTCCGGTTGGCAGTATATTTGAAGTGGTTTTTGAATAATAAAACCCGTATAACCAACCCTTTAGCTTTATTTATAAACAAGGTAGTGTTATTAAATAAATTTAAAAAAAAACACGCCGATAAAAAATATGGAAATGCCAACAAAAAAAAGAATACTACTAGCAGAAGACGAAGAGCATTTGTTAGAAGCGATTAAATTAAACCTTGAACTGGAAGGTTACAAGGTTTCAACAGCCACCAATGGTAAAAAAGCCTTGCAGATTTTTAAAGAGGAGCGCTTTAACCTGGTAATTTTGGATGTAATGATGCCCGAAATTGATGGCTTTGTGGTAGCCGAAACCATTAGGCTCGAAAACTCGGAAGTGCCAATTATGTTTTTGACCGCCAAAAACACCAATGAAGATAAGATTTCGGGATTAAAGAAAGGTGCGGATGATTATTTGACCAAACCATTCAATCTTGAAGAATTAATTTTAAGGGTAAACAATCTGGTAAAACGCAGTTTAAAGGGCGATGAATTAAAAGAATTCAACAGCTATAAAATTGGTGACAAAACCATACACTTCAACTCATTTGAGCTGGTAAATGGCGATGGAACCATAACACCATTAACCAAAAAAGAAACCATGCTGTTGAAGTTATTAATTGAGCGCAGAAACGATGCGGTATCGCGCGAGCAAATATTGGAAACAGTTTGGAATTACGATGTTTATCCCTCAACCCGCACCATTGATAATTTTATCCTTACTTTTAGAAAATATTTTGAACCAGATCCTAAAAACCCTGTATTTTTTCATTCAATACGCGGTGTAGGATATAAATTTACGGATACGCAGCATTAATGTTTACCAATCGCACCCGCCTGTTTATAGGGTCATTGTTTTTTATTTCGCTTATTTTATTGATAAGCGTTCGGCTTTATGAATTTGCCACGGTTGCGGTTTTAATGCTTGTAGCGTTAGTGTGGGATTATTTTAATCAAGGTACACTCATCATCGCATCCAAGCATTTTTTTCATAAAGATTACCAAAAAACCAGCGAGGTGTTGGCTCAGATAAAAAAGCCCGACTGGCTAGGGAAAAAGCGACGTGGCTATTATGAATATATTATGGGCGGCGTATGCCTGCAAAACCATGATTTTGATGGTGCTATGCGGCACTATGAGAATTCCGTAAAATATCCATTACGCTCAGTTAACGACCATGTGGCTGCATTGGTGCATGTAGCCAATATCAGCATCCGACAAAAAAATTATGCCAAGGCAGAGGCCTTTATTGATTTGGCAAATCAACATGAGGCTAAAATAAACGCCAAAATGAAGGACGTTATTGAACGCCTAAAAAAGGAATTAAAAACACATGAGCATTAAGTATTAATTATACATAAACCTATGCCCAAATACCAATACTTTTGTGCTGGTAATATATTTATATGAGAAACTCACTAATTATAAAGGCGGCGTTTTCCGAAAAAACCGAACGTCCACCTGTTTGGATGATGCGCCAGGCGGGGCGTTTTATGAAGGAATATTGGGAAATTAAGAACAAATATTCCTTTTTGGAAATGTGCAAAACCCCCGAGATTGCCGCCGATGTTACCATGCTCCCGGTTGATTTGTTGGGCATAGATGCAGCTATATTATTTTCTGATATTTTGGTGACTGCCGAGGCGATGGGTGGCGATTTAAGCTTTAACCAAGGTGTTGGTCCACTTTTTGCAAACCCCGTTCGCACCAATGCAGATATTGACCGATTGGAAATTAACGTAATGGATAAGCTGCAATATGTTGACGATGCCATTAAGGTGATACAGCAACGCTTAAATGGTAGCATCCCTTTAATTGGTTTTGCCGGGGCTCCTTTTACAGTAATGAGTTATTTAGTGGAAGGTGGTTCGTCAAAGGATTTTAAGCTTACCAAACTAATGTTGCACAACGAGCCTGAAATGGCTCACAAGCTCTTATCAAAAATAGCCTCCGTTACTGCTGATTACCTTAATCTACAAATTGCCGCGGGTGTAAATGCGATTCAAATATTTGATAGCTGGGCACAGGCTTTGGCTTGGGACGATTATAAAGAGTTTTCGCACCGTTACATTACCGAAATTATTGCAAAGTTGCAACGCAAGGACATTCCTGTTATATCTTTCTGTAAGGGAAGTTCTGTTTTCGCCCCATTAATGGCCGAAGCAAAACCTGATGTAATTTCAATTGATTGGAATGTTGATTTGTTGGATATTAAGAAAAGATTGCCTAGCAATATCGCTGTACAAGGCAACCTAGACCCACATATACTTTACGCGGATAAAAAGGTAATTAAACAGCGCATTTATGCCTTGTTCGACCGTATGAAGGGCGAAAATGGGTTTATTTTTAACTTAGGCCATGGCATTATGCCCGACATTCCTTTTGATAATGTGAAATACGCGGTTGACATTATAAAAGAATACCATTATTAATAAGTTTTTATAACCAAATAAATGTACCAATACGTTTTAGCCATACATATCATATTTGTAGTTTGCTGGATGGCAGGTTTATTTTATATGGTTAGGCTTTTTATTTACCATACCGAAGCACAAGAAAAGCCTGAGTTAGAACGTAAAATATTATCGGATCAATTCCAAATAATGGAGCGCAAATTATGGTATATCATTACTGTACCATCAATGGTATTTGTGGTATTAGCTGGTATTACTTTGCTGTTTCTAGTTCCCGCTTGGTTAAGCCAACCTTGGATGCAAATTAAGTTGGCATTTGTTGTTGGCTTGTTGGTTTATCACTTCATCTGCCAAAGTAAAATGAAGCAAATGGCGAAAGGCATTTTTACTTGGTCGTCAACTCAATTACGTGTTTGGAACGAGGTGGCTACCATTATTTTATTTGCCATTGTTTTTTTGGTGGTGCTAAAAAACACTATTGGATGGGTTTTTGGTATTATTGGCTTGCTTGCATTCACCACCTTGATAATGTTAATGGTAAAAGTTTATAAAAATTACCGCACCAAAAACAACAAATGAATTTTTTAAACGGTACCAACTGTAAATAATGAGAGTAAAAGGCTTAGTCCCCCCAATAATAAAGAACAAACCACGTATCAATGTAGTAACCTTGGGTTGTTCAAAAAACATATACGATTCCGAAATTTTAATGGGTCAGCTAAAGGGCAACCATTTTAATGTGGTGCATGAAGCCGAAGAAGTTAGCTCAAACGACATTATTGTCATAAACACCTGTGGGTTTATTGATAACGCTAAGCAAGAATCTATTGATACCATACTACAGTTTAGCGAGCTGAAAGAACAAGGTAAAGTAGGAAAAGTAATAGTTACCGGCTGCCTGTCCGAGCGTTACAAACCAGAACTTGAATCCGAGATAACCAATATCGACGCCTATTTTGGTACCAACGATTTGCAAAACCTATTACATGAAGTTGGAGCCGATTATAAGCATGAATTAATAGGCGAACGTTTATTAACTACCCCCAGTCATTTTGCCTATTTTAAAATTGCTGAAGGGTGTAATCGTCCCTGCTCATTTTGTGCCATCCCCTTAATGAGGGGCAAACATGTTTCGCAGCCGATAGAACAATTGGTAAAAGATGCCAAAAACTTGGCTAAAAACGGCACTAAGGAATTGATTCTAATTGCGCAGGATTTAACCTATTATGGCTTAGATATTTACGGAAAGCGTAATTTGGATGAATTATTACGCCAACTATCAGATGTTAATGGCATTGAATGGATCAGGTTGCAATATGCCTATCCCTCAGGTTTCCCAATGGAGATTTTGGATGTAATGAATGAGCGCGATAACATTTGCAAGTATTTGGATATGCCTTTACAGCATATCAGCGATAGCATGCTAAAATCAATGAAACGTGGCATCACCAAACAGAAAACCATTGATTTGGTAAACAACATACGTGATAAAGTTCCGGGTATTGCCATGCGCACTACTTTAATAACTGGATATCCCGGTGAGACCGAAGCGGATTTTGAAGAAATGGCGCAATGGGTAGAAGATACTGAGTTCGATCGTTTAGGCTGCTTTACATACTCGCACGAGGAAAAGACTTCGGCACATGCCTTGGTTGATGATGTTTTGGATGAAGTTAAACAAGAACGTGCTGAGGCCATTATGGAGATTCAGCAGGGAATTTCATTTGATAAAAACCAGCATAAAATTGGTAAAACCTTTAAGGTTTTGGTTGATAAAAAGGATGGTGAATTTTTGGTTGGTCGTACTGAATTTGATTCGCCAGAGGTTGATAACGAAGTGTTGATAGATGCTAGAATTAATTATGCAACAATTGGCGGATTTGTGAATGTAAAAATAGACTCTGCCGAGGATTTTGACCTTTACGGACATATTGTAAAATAAGGAAGCACTTAACTTGTTTTGCCGTTTAATTTTTGATTTTGAATAATGGACGCGTTGTATATTAATTATAAAGACACCGGAAGTTTTTCGCCAACGGTAATTGATTACCTTGAAAACCATCCTGCTTTACGTCCATTTTATGGTCATCGTCCCGATTTTAATGGCTTTTCCGAAATACTTAAAAACAAAAAAGTTATAGCCAACCGAGAAGTTTTGGTGGAGGTTCTGCAAAAACAATATGGAGATGGCGTTCCTCTCAATAGTTTGCCCTTACTTTCCCAAAACATACAACTATTAAAATCCAATAATACATACACGGTAACCACTGGACATCAATTAAATATTTTTGCCGGGCCTTTATATTTTATCTATAAAATAGTAACAGCTATAAAATTGGCGCAACAACTAAAGGTCGCTCATCCAGATAAAAACTTTATACCGGTGTATTGGATGGCTTCGGAAGACCATGACTTTGCGGAAATAAATTATACCAATATTGGGGGTAAAAAAGTACACTGGTGGTATGAAGCTTCCGGTGCCACCGGAAGGATTAACCCCGAAACCATGCGTCAGGCTATCAATCAATACAAAGGCGTATTGGGTATAGCAAATCATGCAACGGAACTGGGCGAAATCATTGAAAAGGCCTATACACGCTTTGAAAAGCTGGCCGATGCAACAAGGTATTTGGTAAATGCCTTATTCGGGCATTATGGTTTGGTGGTGATGGATGCCGACGACCATCAATTTAAGAGCCAGTTTGCCCAAATTATGGAGCAGGATATTCTTGGGCAGCACAGCTTTAATAATATTATTAAAACGAATGAAGCCTTAACCAAATTAGGGGTACACATACAAGTAAACCCAAGAGAGATTAACTTTTTTTACCTGTTGGAGGGTTTACGGGAGCGCATTGTTTTCGAAGAGGGTTTATATAAAGTTTTAAACACGGAGATAAGTTTTACGGAAGCCGCTTTAAAGGAAGAAATACGCCAATTCCCCGAAAGGTTTAGTCCGAATGTGGTAATGAGACCTTTGTATCAGGAGTGTATTTTGCCAAATATAGCCTACATAGGCGGTGGAGCCGAGGTAGTTTATTGGCTCGAACTAAAGTCGAATTTTGATTATTACAAAGTTGATTTCCCTATACTTATATTGCGCAACTCAGCTTTGGTAATAAATAGGGCAACTGCCAGTAAAATAAACAAGATGGAGCTAAAGCCAGTTGATTTATTTTTAGATGCCGATGCCATTAAAAACAATTGGATAAAAAAGCACAGTAACCACACCCTAAACTTAGCGGGAGAATGGCGTGAATTGAATGCCATATTTGAAAAGGTAAAACTCCGTTCCTATAAAATTGACGCGACCTTGGCACCATCTGCAGCTGCTGTGCAAGCTAGGTTAAAGCATGCTATTGATAACTTGGAGAAAAAGCTGGTGAAGGCTGAAAAGAAAAATTTTGAAACCCGACTCAATCAGGTTGAAAGTATAAAAGGCGATCTTTTCCCCAAAAATAGCCTGCAAGAACGCTCTGAAAATTTTGGTCTCTTTTACGTAAAATGGGGTCAGCAATTTATTGACGAACTAGTAAACCACTTTGAACCTTTGGATTTTAAGTTTACAGTATTATCAGAATAACCTAAAGCACTATTCCAATTATTCCGCATAAAGCGCAGGTTTCAACCTATTTGCCAAATAGCCAGTTGCTTTATTAACATCAATATCAGCTACAATAATACCCACTCGCCTATATTCTTCATGTACCAAACAACTGCCATCCGGGTTAATTATCGCGCTTGCCGATTCGGGATATTCCGACGCGTAATTTGAACTGGCGAAATAGATAGTATTTTCCAGTGCTCGCATCATGATGGCTTTTTCATAATAAGGGTTGGTAATGGCACCCCATTCGGTAAGTGTTGATCCTTCGGTATTGCTGCCTGCAAAATGCGGGTGAAATACGATATGCGCACCTCTTCTTGCAGCCCATCGCACTGTTTCGGGATAGCGAAAACCTTCGTGGCAAATCGCAATACCAAATTTCAAACCGTTTATCTCAAAAATATGCCGCTCAGTACCCGGCACCCAAATGTTATCCTCCGATGGGTCTAACTGGTTTTTTGTTTGATAGCCCAAAACATCCCCAGTTTTTGATACCACAAAAGCCAAGTTTACCAACCCTTGGGGTAAATGCCAGTCCATTGGTATAATAATAACGATTGCATTTTCAGCGGCAATTTTACGCACTTTATCAAGCGCCGCCTTCAAACTCTCAGGCGATTGGTCTTCAATAGGGTATTCCATCCCAGGATAGCCGGGCAAGAATGATTCGGGGAAGCAAATAATTTCAGCCTTTTCCTCGGCCGTATCCTTTACCAATTTTTCGAGGTACAATAAACCTTCATGTATGTTTTTAGGTATAGCAGGGGAGGCAATGGCAATTTTCATGTGATTGATAAAAGATAATTTAACAATATTTAAAGGTAGGGTAATCAATTTTAAATCACAAATCAATTGATAGTTCACCATTGAATTTTACTGTAAAGGAGTAAACAATAAGTAGATTGCTGATTAAAGTTTTAAAATAGTTGTTTTTGTGGGTAATTTTGAAAAAATCAGATTTGTCAAAATTTAATATAAAGAGAGTATCAAACCTAAAATCTTAGCTAATAAATTTCAATGTTTCTTTCTATTATTACATCCAAAAGTTTTAAATAATAGGAGTGTTTAAAACCGCATTAAAATGTCTTTAAAATGAAACTTTACGGCCTAATTGGTTACCCGCTTTCGCATTCTTTTTCAAAGAAATTTTTTACAGAAAAATTTCAAAAGGAACATATTACTGATTCAAGCTACGACCTTTTTCCTATCGAAGATATAAAAAACTTGCCTAGCTTGCTTAAAGAAAATCCTAACCTGAATGGGTTGAATGTTACCGTGCCGCATAAAATAAATGTGCTTAAATATTTAGATTGGATTGAGCATGATGCTAAACAAGTAGGTGCGGTAAATTGTATCCGTATTTTTGCCGAAAGTCCGGTAATGGCAGCTTTTACCGGCGAAGTAGGAGTAATTGGTCATAATTTTAGGTTGGAGGGCTATAATACTGATGTTTATGGCTTTGAAACATCCTTAAAGCCCTTATTACAAAATTGGCATGGCGAGGCTTTAATTTTGGGCGATGGAGGAGCTGCAAAGGCGGTAAAGTATGTAATTGAAAAACTGGGGATGGATTATCAAATAGTAACCCGAAAACCACAACCAAACAGCATACTATTTACCGATTTAACACCCCGAATTATTGAAAACTATAAATTAATCATCAATACAACGCCTGTAGGCATGTACCCTGATGTGGAGGAATGCCCGCTTTTACCTTATGAGGCCATCACGGATGAACATTTACTATATGATTTGATTTATAACCCGGAAGAAACACTATTTTTGAAAAATGGTGCCAAGAATGGCGCCACAATAAAAAATGGTTTGGAAATGCTGATTTTGCAAGCCGAAAAATCGTGGGAAATATGGAATTCAAAATAAATTCAACAATAAAAACATTTGCTGGTCTAATGCTTTTTTTAGCAGCAATGAGTGCCTGTACCGATAATAGTGGCTATGCGCCTAAGCCAAGGGGTTATTTCAGGATAAAGTTTCCTAAAAAAGAATACCAGGAATATAAGGGAGTTTGTCCGTTCACCTTTATTTATCCCAAATATGCTGTAATTGATACCGACCGTACTTCAATTAAAGCGAAAAAGCTTTTAAATATGCAAAGTTTATTAAATATGCAGTTTCCGCAGTTTAATGGAACGCTGCATTTAAGCTACGAAACCATTACCTCGAAGTATGTTTTCGACCAGTTAACGGAAGACGCGCACAAGTTTGTTTACAAACATACAGTAAAGGCATCATCAATTGACCAAGGCTTTATTAGATATCCAGACCGTAAAGTATACGGCATTTATTATACACTTGAAGGCAATGCCGCATCATCACTACAGTTTTTTATAACCGATAGCACTAAAAACTATTTAAGAGGAGCTTTGTATTTTAATACCGAACCAAGGCTCGACTCCATACAACCTGTTTTGACTTTTGTTAAAAAAGACGTTGATGTTTTAATCAAAAGCTTCCGCTGGAGGTAATTTTTTTATTTCGCATTTTGGAAATTTAATTGCGAATTTTTAAACTCCGGTATTCAACGCAATTGTAATTGATAACAAAATTTTTTAAAAAATAATGTCCCCATTTATCAACCTAAATACTTGGGGGCATTAAAGCAATCGTAGTTTATTTTTATTTATTGATTAATCCTCTACTCATTAGCATAGGGCGTATATCAGGATTATGCCCTCTAAAATCACGAAACATCTTTCCATAATCTTCAGTATTTCCTTTTGATAATATCATATCTCGGAAACGTTGCCCGTTTTCACGGGTTAGGCCACCATGTTCCTGAAACCATGAAAAAGCATCATGGTCAAGCATTTCTGTCCAGGCGTAGGCATAATAACCAGCAGCATAGCCATTTGACCATATATGTAAAAAATAGCTAGATCGGTATCGAGGGGGTACAGTGGCTAAATCAAGTTTAGTTTTATGCAGGCTGGCTATTTCAAACTGGTCAACATCCTGTAATGGTTGGTTTGCCGAAAGCTTGTGCCATTGTAAATCAAGATCAGCTGCCGCTAATGCCTCAGTGAGTGCATAGCCTTGGTTAAAAGTTGCTGCCTTCTTTATTTTATTTACCAATACCTGCGGCATAACTGCCCCTGTTTTATAATGGACTGCGTAATTAGCAAAGACTTTTGGTTCGAGGGCCCAATTTTCATTAAATTGCGAAGGAAACTCAACAAAATCGCGGGCAGTATTAGCACCTGAAATACTTGGATATTGTTGGTTTGCAAAAAAACCATGTAAAGCGTGTCCAAATTCATGAAACATGGTTTTGGCATCATCATAACTGATTAATGCAGGCTGACCAGGGGCAGGTTTGGTAAAGTTACAAACATTATATATAACCGGCTTTGTGCCTAATAATTTTGATTGAACCACCATATTATCCATCCATGCACCACCTGATTTATTATCTCTCTTAAAGTAATCACAATAAAACAAGCCAATTTGTGAACCATCCTTGTCAATTACGTCAAAAACTCTAACATCAGGCTGGTAAACAGGTAAATCATGCCGTTCTTTAAAGGTTAAGCCATACAGTAAATTGGCTGCATAAAAAACGCCCTTTTGCAAAACCTTGTTGATTTCGAAGTAGGGTTTTATCTCATTTTCATCTAAATCATATTTTGCTTTTCGAACTTGCTCGGCATAAAAGTCCCAATCCCAAGGGCCTAATTTAAAGGCATCCTTTTGTGCATTAATTACTTTTTGTATATCCTCAGCTTCCACACTTGCCTTTCCGGTAGCTGCCGGAACCAATTGATTCATAAATTTTTCTACAGCGTCCGGAGTTTGTGCCATTTGGTCTTTTAATTTCCATTCAGCATAATTTTTAAAGTTTAATAAAGCAGCTTTTTTTGCCCTAATTAATGCAATTTGTGCTATAACTTTGCGAGTGTCGTTTGTATCATCTCTTTCAGCTCTAGTCCACGAGGCATTGAACAGTTTTTCCCTAATCTCCCTGCTACTTAATGAATGCAAAAGTGGTTGTTGGGTGGTATTTTTAATGGCTATCAACCACTTACCATCCAGCTTCTTGGCTTTGGCATATTCTGACGCGGCATCCTGTTCACCTGAAGATAAGCCAGCAAGTTGTGTTTTATTATCCAATATCAAAGCAGCTCCCTTTGATGCGCCTAACAACATATTAGTGAATTTTGAGCTAAGGCCAGCTTCTTCTTTATTTAATTGCTTTAGTTTTTCTTTATCATTATCAGATAGTGCAGCACCCGAAAGTTCAAATTTTTGTTCATAATATTCAACTAATCGCTTTGATTCTGGGGTGAGGTTAAGTTTTTCACGCTTGGTATAAATGTTTTTTACCCGTTCAAATAATTTGGTGTTTAAAAAAATAGCATCTTGATTGGCTGCCAATTTTGGCGCCATTTCATCTTGTAATTTTTGTAGAGTAGGGTTGGTATTTGCCCCACTTAATAAATTAAAAACCCCATTAACACGGTTTAATAGCTGACCGCTTTTTTCCAATTCTACAAAGGTGTTTTCAAATGTCGGTTCTGCCGCGTTATCGGCAATCTTTTGGATTTCAGCTTGCTGCTGTTTCATCCCTTCTTCAATAGCCGGCTTAAAATCAGAATCTCGAATTTTTTTAAAATCAGGGGCATTAAATGGAAGAATGCTTTTTTCGAAAAATGGATTTTCAGTTAAACTATTCTGCATGGTAGTGGTTGCTTTGTTTTTGCAGGCGTACGTAAAAATTATTAAAGCAAACAACAAGTATTTATTATTCAGTATCATAAGGTAAAAAATTTTCAAATTCAGTTTGATTAATTCTGCGTTTTAAGGGCGCTTTTATAAATACTTGGAGTAATACCTTCAATTTTTTTGAAAGCCCTGCTAAAATAATTCAGGTTATTAAATCCTGCCTTATAACATGCGTCTGATATGCTATTATAGGGGTTATGCATCAATTGCTTGGCAAACTTAATCCTTTCCTTTATAATATAATCAACCGGCGATATCCCCATTTCGTATTTAAAGGTCTTGAAAAAATTAGGCTTGCTCATAAATGCCATTTGGCTAAGCTTTTCAATACTCAGTTTCCCGGTTAAATGCTGTTTTATATAGTCAACCACATGGGCAAATCGGCTACCTGAAGAAAGCTCGCGCAAATTATCATGTAGGTGGTTTAGGTTTTGCATCTGCATCAGCCTAATCAATAGCTCTTTTAAAGTGAGGTTGGCTAATATGTCTTTAGTAATATCCGTCCCGGTGCTAATCCTAATCAGTTTATTAATGAGTTGCGCCAATTCAAAATTATTCAAAAAGTGGAACTGGTTATAATTCAGCTGCCATTTTTGTTGGTCTTGTTTCGGATAGTTTTCATTTAAAAAATCAATGGTGCTGCTAATTTCCTCCTGATTAATGGCAAGCGCGGTACATTGCGAGGGTTGCAAGGAGGTGGCCTCCGGGAAATCAATACGCATAGTAATGTTTGGGGGCACTATCACAGTTTCGCCGGGGAGGTAGTCAAACCCAGGTTTATCAAATAAATGCATTACTTTTTTACCCCTTAGCATACTGGTTACTACCAAATCGCTAAAAGTTAAGGGCACTAATTCGCTTTGCTGGTAGGTTTCAAATATGTTTAACTCGCAATGGTTTAAGGTATAAGCCTTGCGGTTTTCTACCAGCGTAAAAATTTCGGCCTCTTTAGATAGGCCTAATGGCGATACCAGATTTCTGTAAGGCATAAATAATTGGTTTATAAACTTGTAGGTTCCGAATGATAAAATTAATCATTTTATTTTAATTGACATCATTGTGCTAATTTTTGATACAATAGTGCAAATGAAAAAATGAGTTACTACCTAACTTCGAAGCACCAATTTTAATAATCAAATTATGAGCACAGTAGCAAGACCTTCCTTTAAAGAGAAGTACGACAATTTTATTGGCGGAAAATTTGTTCCGCCTGTTAAAGGGGAATATTTCGATAACGTATCCCCAATTGATGGCAAAGTTTTTACCAAAGCGGCTCGCTCTGGTAAAGAAGACATCGAACTAGCGTTAGACGCGGCACATGCGGCTTTCCCTGCTTGGGGCAAAACATCAGCAGGCCATCGCGCTTCGCTATTAAATAAAATAGCAGATGTAATTGAAGCAAACCTTGAATTTTTGGCAGTTGTTGAAACAATCGACAATGGTAAAGCTATCCGCGAAACCCGCCTAGCCGATTTACCTTTGGTAATCGACCATTTCCGATACTTCGCCGGGGTGATCCGTGCCGAAGAGGGTGGCATTTCTGAACATGATGAGAACACCGTTAGCATTGTGTTGAATGAGCCTTTGGGTGTGGTTGGTCAAATTATCCCATGGAACTTTCCATTACTGATGGCTACTTGGAAAATTGCCCCGGCACTAGCCGCTGGCAATTGCTGCGTGGTAAAACCAGCCGAACAAACACCAACTTCCATCATGATTTTAATGGAACTTATTGGCGATATTTTGCCTCCAGGGGTATTGAACATAGTTACAGGTTTTGGTCCTGAGGCTGGCAAGCCTTTGGCTTCATCACCTCGCATTGCTAAAGTATCGTTTACTGGCGAAACTACTACCGGACGTTTAATTATGCAATACGCGTCCGAAAACTTGATTCCTGTTACCATGGAATTGGGTGGTAAATCGCCAAATATTTTCTTTGAATCGGTAGCGGACGCCGATGATGAGTTTTTTGATAAAGCCATTGAAGGCGCCGTATTATTCGCGCTAAACCAAGGCGAAGTTTGTACCTGTCCTTCACGTATTTTAGTACACGAAAACATTTACGATAAATTTATGAGTCGTGTAATTGAGCGTACCAATGCCATCATCATGGGTCACCCATTGGATGGTAACACCATGATGGGCGCCCAAGCCTCGAACGACCAATACGAAAAAATTCAATCGTACCTAAAAATTGGACGTGAAGAAGGTGCCGAAGTGCTTTGCGGTGGCGCGGTAAAACATTTGGATGGCGAACTGGCTACCGGGTACTATATACAACCAACCATTTTTAAGGGTCATAACAAGATGCGCATTTTCCAAGAAGAAATTTTTGGTCCGGTTACCTGTGTTACTACCTTTAAAACTACCGAAGAAGCCATTGCCATTGCAAACGATACCCTTTATGGTTTAGGTGCTGGCGTTTGGACCCGCGACGCGCACGAAGTTTACCAAGTGCCACGCGCTATTCAAGCGGGTAGGGTTTGGGTAAACAATTATCATGCATACCCGGCACACGCGCCATTTGGTGGTTATAAAAAATCAGGCTTTGGTCGCGAAAACCATAAGATGATGCTTGGGCACTATCGTCAAACAAAAAACATGCTGATCTCATATAACAAAAACAAGTTAGGTTTCTTTTAGTAGTTGCCAAAAAAAAGGGGGCGGATAGGCATACATTGCCTAGATGCCCTTTTTTTGCTATTAAGCGATGTTTAAATAGCCATTAATGACTTATCTTTATACAATCAATAAAAAAATTAAGACCTATTTATGACTAGCAGAGTATTATTAACCAACGAAGCCAAAGGCTTGATTCATGAATTGAGAGGCCGTTTTGGCCCTTTAATGTTTCATCAAAGTGGGGGCTGTTGCGATGGCTCTTCGCCTATGTGCTTTGAAAAAGGCGAGTTCAGGCTTGGTGGGAGTGATGTGCGCCTGGGCATTATTGACGATTGCGAATTTTGGATGAGTAAGGATCAGTTTGAATATTGGCAACATACCCAACTCACCATTGATATTACCAAAGGCCGTGGCTCCAGCTTCTCGATAGAGATACCTACCGGATACCGTTTTTTTATCCATTCCCGCTTATTTACCGATGCCGAATTACTCGACCTCGAACCTGTAGGCTTTATTGAGGATGTTAGCTATTAAATAGCCGAACAACCTAAGCTTCCAAAACCATTTTTTCGAGCGCGTCAATCCAAGTTGGCGAATCGTTAAGGCTCTCTACCAATTGGATATGTTCGCCACCTAGGGCCTTAAATTCGGCTCCGTATTCTTCTGTAACCTCATAAACCGTTTCGAGGCAATCGGCAACAAAAGCCGGACAAAACACCAATAACCTTTTTTTACCTTCTTTGGCCAAATGTTCAATCACTTCGCTGGTATAGGGTTTTACCCATGGGTCGTTCCCCAAGCGCGATTGAAAGCAAATACTGTATTTATCCTTCGGCAGGTTTAGTTTTTGAGCTATCAGATGCGCCGTATGGTGCGATTGTGCCGAGTAGCAATATTTATTTACATCGTTTAAACTGGCGCAGCAATTGCTGTTTTTTAAACAATAATTGCCGGTATGGTCGCACTTTTTTAGTTGCCTTTGTGGCAAACCATGAAAACTAAACAAAATATGATCGTACGTTTCCGGTTGATACTTTCTTCCGTTGGCGGCAAAAGTTTCAATCATGCCTTCGTTATCATGAAACGAGTTGATAAAGGAGATGGTTGGTATAGTTTGCCAATCCTTCACTATTTCCATCACCTTATCATAAACAGACCCGGTACTTGCCGACGCGTATTGTGGGAACAACGCGATTACTTGTATGCTTTCTACCAAGGCCTCTTTCAATCTTCCCAAAGCTTCGGCAATTGACGGACTTTGGTAGCGCATGGCTAACTCTACTTGGTATTCATCCCCCAAACGCTCGCTCAATGCCTTATGCTGTAATTTACTATAATGCATTAAAGGCGAGCCTGTTTCATCGCTCCAAATAGCCTTGTATAATTTGGCGGATTTAGGGCTCCTGAAAGGCACAATAATACCCCTCACCAATAAAGTACGTAAAACAGGGTTTACATCAATAACCCGTGGATCCATTAAAAATTCCGCAAGATATTTGCGCACATCGACTGTTGATGGACTATCAGGCGTTCCTAAATTAACAAGTAAAATTCCTTTTTTTGACATTGGAGTGGTGAGTGGTGAGTTAGTTGCTTAGTGAATAGTGAGTTAGTGAGTGGTGAGTATGTTTACAAGTAGTGAATTGTGAGAAGTGAATGGATAGTTTTTTTACTTCCGAATTTTTCCTTAAACAAATTACACAGATTATACACCATTTATATAAATAATACAAAGTAGTTTGATCAAAAAATCTCATTCAAATATAATTCCAATATCAATTACCAAAATCCAATTCGACCAACCACTCACCACTCACCACCCCACACCATCCAACTCACTCACCACCCCACACCATCCAACTCACTCACCACTCTCCATTCACTACTCACTAACTCACCAACTCTCCAAAGTAGCTTTAACGTCTTGCATTAACCACATGGGGGTGGAAGTTGCTCCGGCAATGCCAATGGTATCGCCCGGGTTAAACATTTCTGGATTTAGTTCATCGGTTGATGAAACAAAATAGGTATTGGGGTTATGCTTACGGCAAACTTCAAACAAAACCTTTCCGTTTGATGATTTTTTGCCCGATACAAATACTATTTTATCAAACCTGACCGCAAACTTAGGCAAATCATGGTCGCGGTTGCTTACTTGCCTGCAAATTGTATCATTGGCTTTTAAGTCATAGCCTCGAGCTATCAATTGGTCCTTTATATCGTAAAACTTCTCCATACTTTTGGTAGTTTGCGTATAAAGGGTTATTTGTTGTGGTAGCTCAACATTATCTAGTTCGGCAATGTCGGCAAAAACCAAGGCTTCATTATTTGTTTGTCCTTGCAGGCCAATTACCTCGGCATGGCCATGTTTACCAAAAATCAAAATCTTCTCGTTCGCGTCGAAAGATGTTTTGATGCGGTTTTGAAGTTTCAATACAACCGGACAGGAGGCATCAATCAAGGTAATATTGTTTTCGAGTGCGATGCGGTAGGTATCAGGTGCTTCGCCATGCGCGCGAATCAGTACTTTTTCGTTAGCTAAATTTTTAAGCTCGGCATGCTCAATAATGCGCAGGCCTTTTGCTTTTAGGCGGGCTACCTCCTCATCGTTATGCACAATATCGCCCAAGCAATATAAATAGCCATCCTCCTCCAAAATTTCTTCGGCCATGTCAATGGCATATACCACGCCAAAGCAAAAGCCCGAATCGGAATCAATAGTTACCTGCAAATTGTATGTGCCCATGCTACAAAACTAATAGGATAAAATGATTTAAACAATTATAAGCCAATCCGACAACATAGCCATAATTTAATTTTACTTATTAACCACAAAAACCGCATGCAAATTATTCGCTCAGTGATCTTCCCTTCCAGTAGTTTGTTTTGGTGAGGTGCCTTTGTATGGCTAAAAAAGCGATGATGATAAAGTTTACCATTTGCAAAGGGTGTAAAACAATGTTGTGTAACGCGTTTTGATTTGTTTGTAACGATACCATAATGCGGCTAAGCATAATGAGGCCTAGCATATAAAAAATGAGGCTGAGGTTTAAGGTAGTTATTACCAATAATGGCCCGCTAAAAAGTATGGTAACAAAAACCAACATGGCAGTTATACTATAATTAAGCAAGGCCAATGCACTTTTGCTAAAGCCATTTAAAGCCTCAAAATAGCCATGATACATGCGGCATTTTACCATCTCGTTCGCCAATAATACTTCGCCTTTATAGCCCTCTAATTTTATGGCTTTCATTATTTCGGCATCTTCTACTACCTTGCTTTTTACCAATTGGTGCCATTGTTTTTTACGATAGATAGCCGCGTCAAAAAACATAAGCTGACCGCAAGCTACGGCAAACAAACTGCTTCTTGATAAATAAACAAGGCGTAGGGGCAGCAGGTTCAAAAGTAAATAATGCAACAGCGGAACGGTGGTTTTTTCGCCTATTGTTTCCATCTCTTGGTCGGGGAATATGCTTAGCAACGCCAATTTGTAATATTGCGCCCGTTGTACCGCGCTATTGATGAGGCCATTAAAAATGCTGGTATCGGCATCTAAAAATAAAAAGTATTTCCCGGTAGCTTGTTTAGCCAATTGCGCACACGCGTAGTTTTTACCTGTCCACCCAATTGGTAGCGGCTCTCCCTTTTCAACACTAAATGCGGGGTGTTTTGATGCGAAATTTGCACAAAGCTGGTAAGTGCCATCTGTAGAGCAATCATCATAAATGATGACTTCATAATTTTTATAATCCTGTTTAGCGATGGATTGAAGTAGGTTCAATATGTTTTTTTCCTCGTTTCGGGCAGGAATTAAAATAGATACTTTATCGGTAAATTGTTTGCTAACTCGGGTTAGTTTCGGGTTCGATATATAATTAAACAACGTAACCGTGAAGCGGAGTATGAGGAAAAACAGGGTAATAGAAAGGGCTATAATCACGGGTTTATTTGCGAATTAATTATTTTTTATGGGATTTTGGCTTTTTATTTTTTCAACAATCATGCGGGTGGCGCCAATATTTTCTTTTACATAATTACGGGCCTTTATACAGGTTTCTCGATAAAAACCATGCTCGTTTACCAGTTTTTCAGTAATGTTTAATAATTCCTCATCATTATTAATTGAAAATGCCGCTTGTAAATTTATAAGTTGGCGTGCTTCGTTAAATTTGGCATAGTTTGGTCCAAATATTACGGGCAAGCCAAAGGCAGCGGCTTCCAAAGTATTATGGATGCCTACACCAAAACCACCGCCTATATAGGCAATATCGCCATATTGGTACAGGGCTGATAACATGCCAATATTATCAATAATTAAAACCTGAAAATCAGCAATCGGGGCTTGCAACTTCTCCATTTGCGAAAACCTTATGGTTTTAAAATTAGCAAATAGTGTTTCCAGATTATTTATCTTTTCTTCCGCCACCTCGTGTGGCGCGATAATAAACTTCCAATCAGTATAGCTTTTAGGCAAGGTGGCAATTAATTTTTCATCAGGCGGCCAGGTGCTACCCGCGATAAAAACTTTTTGTTTGTTTTTAAATTCAGCAACCGCCGCGATTGTTTTTGGGCTTTGCGCGTTCTCCCAAACCCTATCAAATCGGGTATCGCCACTTACCGATGCTTTATCAATGCCTAAACTATTTAATAAGGTGGCCGAATTTGTATCCTGCACAAAAAACCAATTTACATATGTCAGAATTTGCCTATTAAGTGCCCCATACCACTTAAAGAAAATTTGCCCTTCCCTAAATATTCCAGAAATAAGGTAAATCGGTATTTCTCGTTTGTTGACCTCTTTAAAAGAGCAGTACCAGTATTCATATTTTGTAAAAACCGCGAATTTGGGTTTAATGGCATCCATAAATTCTCGCGCGTTTTTGGCCGTATCAAGGGGTAAATAATATACCGCGTCGGCCAAAGGGGTATTCTTTCGCACCTCAAAACCCGAGGGAGAGAAAAAAGTAATAATGATTTTACAATCAATATAAGCGGTTTTTATTTGCTCCAAAACGGGTCTGCCTTGCTCAAATTCGCCAAGCGAAGCGAAGTGAAACCATATGGAATGCCCGTTTAAAGGCTGAATTTTAACTTTTCGCCCTTCTATCCAAAGTTTTGCCTTGGTATTAAAAAATGAAGCGAAATAAATTGCGCAGAAATATAGCCGAATTACTACCTTATATAACAAGTGCATTTTAATTAGAATTATTACCTTTGGCGGTTATAAAAGTAGTCTAAAAAAAATAAAAAATCTATGAAAATTGCAGTAGTAGGAACCGGTTATGTTGGGCTTGTTACAGGTACCTGTTTAGCCGAAACCGGTAACCAAGTTATATGCGTTGATATTAACGAGCAAAAAGTAAAAATGATGCAGGATGGCAAATTGCCAATTTATGAGCCTGGTCTTGAATTGCTTTTTGATAGAAACATTATGCAACGCAGGTTGCATTTTACTTCTAACCTTGCCGATGCTATAAAAGAAGCTAAAATTATATTTTTGGCACTGCCAACTCCTCCGGGTGGCGATGGCTCTGCCGATTTAAGCTATGTACTTGGCGCTGCTAAAGATATTGCCAAATTAATTACTGAATTTAAAGTGGTGGTAACAAAGTCGACCGTACCCGTTGGTACAGCCGATAAGGTAACCGCTATCATGAAAGAAAATACCACTGTTGATTTCGCCGTAGTATCAAACCCTGAGTTTTTAAGGGAAGGCGTAGCGGTTGAAGATTTTATGAAACCCGACCGTGTGGTAGTTGGCACCAGCGATGAGCGCGCCCGCAAACTAATGGCAGAATTGTATGGCCCTTATGTTAGACAAGGAAACCCAATCATATTTATGGATGAGCGTTCATCAGAATTAACTAAATATGCGGCAAATTCATTCCTAGCTACCAAAATATCGTTCATGAACGAAATTGCCAACCTTTGCGAATTGGTGGGTGCGGATGTGGATATGGTAAGACGCGGGATTGGATCCGACGAGCGCATAGGTAAACGCTTCTTGTTTTCGGGAATAGGATATGGTGGTAGCTGCTTCCCTAAAGATGTGCAGGCACTTGCAAAATCGGCCGAAGAAAACCAATACGATTTTAAAATATTAAACTCGGTAATGGAAGTAAATACCATTCAAAAAAAGGTATTGGTTGAGAAGGTTAAAAAGTATTTTAATAACGATTTAAAAGGTAAAAAAATAGCTCTTTGGGGTTTGGCTTTTAAACCCGAAACCGATGATATACGCGAAGCACCAGCATTATATATTATTGATGAATTATTGGCCGCTGGCGCGCATGTTACCGCTTTTGACCCTGAAGCAATGAATAATGTTAAAAGCTTATTAGGCGATAAAATAAATTATGCCGAGGATCAATATGAAGCGATTACCGGTGCCGATACCTTGTTAATTGTTACCGAATGGTCGGTATTTAGAACACCTGATTTTGATTTGATGGGTTCATTACTTAAAAACAAGGTGATTTTTGATGGTCGTAATTTATACGATCTGCAAAAAATGATTGATGGTGGATATTATTATAACAGCATAGGCAGAAAATTAATAGGCGAATGAGCAAACGTAAAAAAGTTTTAATTACAGGAGCGGCGGGCTTTTTAGGCTCCCATTTATGCGATAGGTTTATTAAGGAAGATTTTCATGTTATCGGGATGGATAACCTGATTACGGGCGACCTTAGGAATATTGAACATTTGTTTAAGCTCGAAAACTTTGAGTTTTACAACCACGATGTTTCAAAATTTGTGCACGTTCCGGGCGATTTGCATTATATATTGCATTTTGCTTCGCCAGCCAGTCCGATTGATTATTTAAAGATCCCTATTCAAACACTAAAAGTAGGCTCATTAGGTACGCACAATCTATTAGGTTTAGCTAGGGCTAAAAGTGCCAGGATGTTGATTGCCTCTACTTCAGAAGTTTATGGCGATCCAAACGTTAACCCGCAACCCGAAGAATATTGGGGTAATGTAAACCCGGTTGGTCCGCGCGGGGTATATGACGAGGCAAAACGCTTTCAGGAAGCCATTACCATGGCCTACCATACTTTTCATGGGCTCGAAACCCGTATAGTTCGTATTTTTAACACCTACGGGCCGCGTATGCGCCTTAATGATGGGCGTGTTTTGCCAGCCTTTATTGGTCAGGCTTTAAGGGGCGAACCACTTACCATGTTTGGCGATGGTTCGCAAACCAGGGCATTTTGCTATGTAGATGATTTGGTAGAAGGTATTTACCGCTTATTGTTTAGCGATTATGCCCAACCAATGAACATTGGTAACCCCGATGAAATTACCATACGCGAGTTTGGAGAAGAGATTATTAAGCTCACAGGAACTAATCAAAAATTAATTAGCTTGCCTTTACCAACTGACGACCCTAAACAACGCCGACCAGATATCACCAAGGCTAAAAATATTTTAGGTTGGGAGCCAAAAGTTTCGAGGAGTGAAGGTTTAAAAATTACTTACGAGTACTTTAAATCATTACCCGAAAAGGAAATTCAGCATAAAGATTTTACCTATTATAATAAGCATTAATGGCAAAAGTATTAGTAACTGGTGGTTTAGGTTTTATAGGCTCGCATACGGTGGTGGAGCTGGTAAACGCTGGCTACGATCCAATAATTATCGACGACCTATCAAATTCTAATATTGCTATATTAAACCAGATCGCTAAAATTATAGGTTTTAAACCTGCATTTTATCAGTTTGATTTATGCGATGCCACGGCTTTAAACCAATTTATTTTAAAGGAAGACAACATTAATGGCATTATCCATTTTGCGGCTTCAAAGGCAGTAGGCGAGTCGGTTGATAATCCATTAAAGTATTATAGAAACAACTTATATTCACTAGTAAACATACTTGAAGCTTACAAAGGTAAAGATGTAAGTCTGGTATTTTCTTCAAGTTGTACCGTTTACGGCCAGCCCGATGAACTGCCAGTTACCGAAAACGCGCCTGTAAAACCAGCGCAATCACCTTATGGCAATACCAAGCAAATTTCTGAAGAAATATTAAAAGACGCGGTTGCGGCAGGTAGCGCTAAAAAGGTAATATCATTAAGATACTTTAACCCGGTTGGCGCGCATCCTTCGGCTTTAATTGGCGAGCTGCCAATAGGCACACCGCAAAATTTGGTTCCTTTTATTACACAATCGGCCATAGGCAAACGTGGAAAAATCACTGTTTTTGGTGATGATTACAATACAAAGGATGGCAGCTGCGTTCGTGATTATATACATGTTGTTGATTTAGCCAAGGCGCATATTGCCGCATTAAACTTATTAGGCAATGGTTTTACAGGTTATGATGTATTTAATTTAGGTACCGGACAAGGAAGCACCGTACTCGAAATTGTAAACGCTTTCGAAAAAGTTACGGGTATAAAGTTGAATTACGAAATTGGTCCGCGCAGGGCAGGCGATGTGGAGCAAGTTTGGGGCGATGTTTCAAAATCAACCAAGAAACTGAATTGGAAAACCGAGTTGAATATTGAGACCATGATGCTCTCAGCTTGGGAATGGGAAAAATATTTGGCAGCAAATCCGCTTTAATTTTAATATAGATAAGCGAAAATGAAAAAAATAATTATAACAGGAGGGGCAGGGTTTATAGGCTCGCATGTAGTGCGCCGCTTTGTAAAGCTTTATCCCGACTATACCATAATTAACCTTGATAAATTAACCTATGCCGGTAATCTGGCTAACTTAAAGGATATAGAACACGCCCCCAACTATAAGTTTGTTAAAGGCGATATTGTTGATATTGAATTTATAAAAGAGCTTTTTGAAAGCGAAAAGCCGGATGCGGTAATACATTTAGCTGCCGAATCGCACGTGGATCGGTCAATTACCAACCCAACCGAGTTTGTGATGACCAATGTAGTGGGTACGGTAAATTTATTGAATGCCGCCCGCAACCTTTGGAAGGGCAATTACGAAAACAAGCGTTTTTATCATGTATCAACCGACGAGGTTTACGGCTCACTAGGCGAAACGGGCATGTTTACGGAGCAAACAGGGTACGACCCGCATTCACCATACTCCGCGTCAAAAGCAGGCTCCGATCATTTTGTAAGAGCCTATCATGATACTTACGGACTTAATACCGTAATTTCAAATTGCTCAAATAACTATGGCTCGTTCCATTTTCCCGAAAAGCTGATTCCGCTAGCTATTAATAATATAAAACTAAAAAAGCCGGTTCCTGTTTATGGTAAGGGCGAAAATATCCGTGATTGGTTATGGGTGGAGGATCATGCGAGGGCTATTGACCTATTATTCCATAAAGCCAAAGCGGGCAGTACCTATAATATTGGCGGGCACAACGAATGGAAAAACATCGACCTCATAAAATTGCTATGCGGTATAATGGATGAAAAGTTGGGTAGGAAAGCAGGTGAATCGGCCGAGTTGATTACTTACGTAACCGATAGGGCAGGGCACGATTTAAGATATGCCATTGATGCCAGCAAATTAAAAAATGAATTGGGCTGGGTGCCTTCCATTACTTTTGAAGAAGGTTTGGAAAAAACCGTAGATTGGTACCTTGAAAATGAGGAATGGTTAAATAATGTTACATCCGGCAATTATAAGCAGTATTACGAAACGCAGTATAACAGATAAAAATGCTTAGTTTTTTTAAAAAGAAGGTAGACGTTAAGACTGAACCAACTTTTAATTATGGTTCAATAGTGGTTGATATGCACTCGCATGTTTTGCCCGGTATTGATGATGGCGCACAAAACCCGCAAGAGTCGGTACAGTTAATAAAGCGTATGATGGCACTGGGGATTAAAAAAGTGATTGCCACGCCTCATATCATGGTTGATTATTACCGCAACACTTCCGAAACCATTAATGCCGCATTAGCAATTTTAAAAGAAGAATTAATAAAGGAACAAATTGACATAGTAGTGGAGGCAGCTGCCGAGCATTACTTTGATGAGACTTTTGAAACCTTGGTGGATGAAGATAAACTCATGATAATGGGCGATAATTATGTGCTTTTTGAATTTTCTTTTATAAGCACACCACCGAATCTTACCGAGGTAGTGCAAAAACTTTTAAGCAAAAAATACAAACCTATTTTGGCGCACCCTGAAAGATATAGCTATATGAGTATTGAACAGCTTAAAAAGCTGCGAGATTGGGGAGTATCACTTCAAATAAATACCATTTCGCTAACTGGTTATTATGGTAAAGACACAAAAAAAATGGCGGAGACCTTGATTGATATGCAAATGGTTGATTTTATTGGTAGCGATATGCACCACCTGAAACATGCCGATGCACTAAAACAGGCATTAAATGTGCCTTACCTCGAAAAAATACTTTTTGATTATCCGCTAAAAAACATCATGCTTCAATAATTAATAGCAGGTTTTATTGAAGTTTCAGCGGATAAATTACAATTATTTAATAGACAATCTTAGCTATTAAACCATATTCCACTTCAAATCATTCATAACGCAAAGCCTCAACTGGATCAAGTCTGGAAGCTTTATTGGCTGGGTAAAAGCCCGAAACAAGACCTATCAAGGTACAAAGCACAATCGCGAAAAACAACCATAACCAAGGCGCTACAAAGGTTCCGCTAATTTGTACAGCAATAAGGTTGCCAATTACCATCCCTAAAAAAATCCCACCAAAACCGCCAATCAGACAAATTACAATGGCCTCAATTAAAAACTGCTTGCGTATTACTGACGGTGTTGCCCCGAGTGCCTTGCGCAAGCCAATTTCCCTGGTTCGCTCGGTAACCGAAACAAGCATAATATTCATCAAACCGATAGCGGCACCTAATAATGTTATTATACCAATTGCAAACCCTGCAATGGTTATACCTGCAATATTGCCGGATAGCTCCTTCGAAACCGAATCGCTTCGTTCAATTTCAAAGTTATCGGCATTGGCAATATTCAAATCTCTGATATTTCTAAAAAGTGAAGTGGCCTCGCCAATAGTAGCATCAATGGCATCCGGACTTGCTGCCTTTACTGTAATGGTAAATGACGGATTGGTACTCGCGTTTATTTGTTTAGCCTTTAATACAGGTATTATGCAAAATTTGTCACCACCAAAACCAGCACTCGAGCCTTTTGAAGCAAGCACACCAACTATCCTAAATTTATTGTTCCCAACAAAAATCAACTTATTTATTGGGTCTTCCCTTTTAAAAAGTTTGGTTTTTATTTCATTACCAATTAAAACAACGCTTTCTCCATGTTCTAATTCACTAAAAGAAAAATTCCTGCCAAAGGCTAATTTATAACCGCTTATATTCAAATAATTTTCGTTAGAGCCAGAAACTGATATGTTTGGATTGGTTTTCTCATTGCCATATTTAACAACTGCTGTACCCGATACATTTAAATCAATAGAGGTTAAAACAGGCAGCGTAAACAGCTTTTTAAATCTTTGAGCCTGATCATATTTAATTGATGGATATACCTTACGATGCCCACCGTTTCCAAAATTCAGGCCAGCGCCCCTGTTTTGTATTGTAAATGAGTTAGCCCCTAGATTTGCAAATGCGTCATTTGTAAATTGTTTTATGCCTTCAATTGCTGTTAATATGCCTACCAATGCCATAATTCCAATAGCAATAATTAACGAAGTAAGGGAGGTGCGCAACCTGTTACCTGCTATTGACTGCATGGCAATGGATATGTTTTCGCGTAGGGTAGTTTTTACAGGCATGGCTTAAATATACTGAATCTTGGTAATATGACTATGGTTAAATGTGATTTGTTACAATTTCAATAACCTTAATTTTGTAGGCTTTAAAAAGTATTTATAAATTTAAATCAATTTGTTTATTTTCTCGAAGATTTATAATTTTAACTAAATTATTAATAAAGGCATGAAAACGATAAACTTAGTGGTTGGTTTACTATTTTTCACCAATATGTTGGTTAATGCACAAGTTACTAAAGTGACAACAAGCACACATCACTTTGATGAAAACACCATAGTTAATGATTCGGCAGGTAACAGGCTTCCTTTTGACGTTTGGCACGCTAAACTAATATCTGGAAATTATAGTTTAAAATCCAATGGTAATTTTAGCGATACTACTGTCTTTCATTTACACAGGATGACCAAAGCTGAGAAAGATTTAAACAATAGTTTGCTTGGTAGAAAGGCTGAAAATCAGTTATCGCAATTTGGGCAAAACGCTATTCCTTCTCAAGTTAACATCCTTCAACCCCCAAGACCTCCAGAGAGTCCTTCATTTAAAATGGGAGATAAACCTACTTCTTTTAGGGCTAATGATATTAATGGAAATAGGATAAAGTTAAAGGAACTTCAAGGTAAAATTGTAGTACTTAACTTTTGGTTTATTGGTTGCCCACCATGTAGGCAAGAAATTCCAGAATTAAATAAAATTGTTGAAAAATATGCAAACAACCCAAATGTGGTGTTTGTGGCAATTGGTTTGGATGACAAATACGACATTAGAGAATTTTTAAAAACTAAACCATATAGTTTTCAGATTATAGCAGATGGAAGAATGTATGCTGATTTATACCATGTATCATTATATCCAACAACAGTAATTCTGGATAAAGAAGGGAAAGTGTGTTTTGATACAGTGAGCTTTGGCCCTAGCTCCCCTTATTGGATTACAAAAACTATTGACGGTTTGCTGTAAAAGAAAAGGCAAAACAAATTTAATATGTTTTGCCTTTTTTATATGAATCATAATCTTAAACAGAAAAGGAAGTACCACATCCGCATGTACTGGCGGCGTTAGGGTTATTGAATGTAAAACCTCTAGCGTTTAAACCATCTTGAAAATCAATTTGCATACCCGCGAGGTACAATCCATGGGCTTTGTGCATAAACACTTTAACACCATCTATAAAATATTCATTATCGCCTTCTTTCTTTTGGTCGAAGCCTAAAACATAAGTCATACCCGAACAGCCTCCGCCTTCTACACCAACCCTCAAACCAAAATCGTCATTTAACTCTTGTTGCTCTTTTAATTTTAGCATTTCTTTTACTGCACCAGCGGTAAAGGTTACTGGTGCGGTCGCACTTTCAACAACTAAACTCATAATATTTAAAATTAAGTAAACAAATGTAAGGTAAAATGTGGATTTTTGTTTCGGTCTACTTATTTATGACCGCTATTTAACATTTTTTTATTTTATGGAACTTTACCCTTTTCTTTTTGACATTTTAAAATTTACTATTTCAGGTGTTGGTGTGGTTTGGATAGCTATTTACCTGATTAAACCATATATCGACAGGAATGAAAGAATTCAGATGCTTGAATTCAGGAAAAGCATTTCGAACCAAACTTTGTCATTACGCTTACAAGCTTTTGAACGCTTGGTATTGTTTATTGAAAGGATAAACCCTGGAAATTTGTTATTAAGACTAAATGTAAACGATTTTACAGCAGCTGAATTACATACCTTAATGCTTGAAGAAATTCGTAATGAATTTCAACATAACATAACCCAACAAATATATGTTACTACCAAAGTATGGGTAGTGGTTAAACAGGTAAAGGAGCAGACCCTAAGTTTGGTAAATGGCACCTTAAAAGAACTGCCAGAAAACGCCACAGGTTTGGATTTAGCAAAAACAATACTTATGCGCATTAGCCAGACAGAAGAGAACCCTTATGATTTAGCAACGAATATGATTAGGACTGATTTTGAAGACCTTTTTTAATCTATGAAGGTTGAAAAGAAAAGGTTTACCACTTCTGGCATAGAAATAAAGGAAGTTTACACAAAGCATTCTGAGATGAATGAATTGCCAGGGAATTTTCCATTTACCCGTGGCATTCAAAAAGACATGTATCGAGGCAAGCCTTGGACCATGCGCCAGTATGCCGGCTTTTCAACCGCCGAGGAATCGAACAAGCGGTATCATTATTTATTAAAACAAGGTACAACAGGCTTATCAGTAGCGTTTGACTTACCTACCCAGATAGGCTATGACTCTGACCATGAACTATCGGAAGGGGAAGTTGGAAAAGTTGGAGTAGCAATTGATTCATTGCAGGATATTGAGGTACTGTTTGATGGAATCGCATTGAAGGATATCACCACCTCAATGACCATCAATGCCACAGCCCCCATACTGTTGGCCATGTATATCGCGCTAGCTAAAAAGCAAGGAGCCAATTTGCATGAAATTTCGGGCACTATACAAAACGACATATTGAAGGAATATGTGGCCAGAGGGACTTATATATACCCCCCCGAGCCTTCCATGCGGCTAATTACCGACGTTTTTGAATATTGTAGCAAAGAAGTACCTAAGTGGAACACCATCTCTATTTCTGGTTATCATATTCGCGAAGCTGGTTCAACCGCGGTACAGGAATTGGCATTTACCTTATCAAACGGGAAGGCCTATTTAAACGCGGCATTAAATAAAGGGCTTGATATCAATGTTTTTGCTAAAAGGGTGTCATTCTTCTTCAACTGCCATAATAATTTTTTTGAAGAGATTGCCAAATTTAGGGCAGCCAGGCGCATGTGGGCCAATATAACTAAAACATTGGGGGCTACGGATGTTTCTGCGCAAAAATTACGTTTTCATACCCAAACAGGTGGTTCTACACTTACTGCCCAGCAACCAATGAACAATATTGTAAGGGTGAGCAACCAAGCATTAGCGGCGGTGCTTGGAGGTACACAATCATTACATACCAATGGATATGATGAGGCTATTTCACTACCAAGTGAATCCGCGGCTAAAATTGCCTTGCGCACCCAACAAATTATTGCCTTTGAAACGGGTGTTACGGATACCGTTGACCCTTTGGCTGGCTCCTATTTTATTGAAGCACTTACTGATGAGATTGAAAAAGCTAGTCAGGCTTACATTGATAAAATTGACGCGATGGGAGGTGCGGTTAAGGCAATTGAACATGGGTATATGCAGCAAGAGATAGCGGCTTCGGCCTATCAATACCAGCAAGAGATAGAAAATGGAGACCGAGTGCTAATAGGCGTAAATAGTTTTTTACAAGATGAGGAGGCCGAAAATATTTCGTATAGAGTAAATGATTTAATCAGGAAGTCCCAAATAGAAAAGCTAAATCTGCTTAAAAACAAGAGGGATTATAAAGAGGTAGCAAGAGCACTAGATGAGTTGAAAGAAGCGGCAAATGGAACAAAAAACCTTATGCCCAGCATTTTAAAAGCAGTTGAAGCATATGCTACCATCGGTGAAATTGCGGATATTTTACGTGCCATTTTTGGCGAATATGCCGGGTAAAAAGCACCCCAAATTCGGCATAAAAGTCTAAAAAATACACCTAACCATTTATCAATTAAACAATCATAAAACGGCCTTTTTGACGTAATTGGGGCATTTTTTACCCACTTCCAAGCACGGTATCCAGTTAAATTTGGCTTCAAAAAATAAACCTCTTAAATTAAATGAAGCAAACTGAGGTCACTTGTCCTAAAATTAACTATAGCATTGTAAGGCTTTATTTATTAATATGTTAGTTAACATAATCGATTGCAAAATTCGCAATTTAAACCCTAAAATTTTGTGAATTTTTTTTTACAAAAAGTGAAAAATTAATTTTTTTATCCACTTTTTTTTAGAATATTCGATATTCGATAACAGTAGCAAATAATATGCGACTGGGTGTTGTAAATCAATATTTTAAAAGAATGAGCATGGAAAAAACTGGTACTAATGTTTGGAATAGTTGTCTTCAAGTCATTAAAGATAATATACCGGCGCAGAGTTATAAAACCTGGTTCGAGCCGATTAAAGCTTTAAGGATTGAAGGGAGCGTATTGACCATTCAAGTACCTAGTTTATTTTTTTATGAATGGCTAGAAGAGCACTATGTTGGGTTATTGCGTAAAACGATAAAAAAGCAATTGGGCGAGGATGGAAGACTAGAGTACAACATAGTAGTTGAGCAATCATCATCCAGTAAACCCTACACCACCAACCTGCCATCAAACGGAAATGGGGCCGAGTCAAAAAACCAATCAATGCCTATTCCAATATCTATTAATAAGGATATTAAGAACCCTTTTGTAATACCTGGCCTCAAAAAGTTGAATGTCGACCCTCAACTAAACCGCAATTACACCTTTAATAATTTTGTTGAAGGAGATTGTAACAGGTTGGCACGCTCAGCAGGGTATGCGGTGGCGGCAAAACCGGGAGGTACCTCATTTAATCCATTAATGATTTATGGTGGTGTTGGTTTAGGTAAAACGCACTTGGCACAGGCAATAGGTAATGAGATAAAGCAAACCTTGCCCGATAAACTGGTACTATATGTATCGTGCGAGAAGTTTACCCAGCAATTTGTTGATGCCCTTAAGCACAATAACATTAACGACTTTGTAAATTTTTACCAAGCCATTGATGTGCTTATTATGGATGATGTGCACAACTTTGCAGGTAAAGAAAAAACACAGGATTTCTTCTTTCATATTTTCAACCATTTACACCAATCAGGCAAACAGGTTATCATCACTTCCGACAAGGCACCAAAAGATTTGGCTGGTTTAGAAGAACGCTTGTTATCAAGATTTAAATGGGGACTATCAGCCGATTTGCAAATTCCGGATTTGGAAACCCGAATGGCCATCCTTAAAAATAAAACTTATCAAGACGGTATAGAACTATCAAATGACGTGATTGAATATGTTGCGCATAATATTGATAACAATGTTCGTGAACTGGAAGGCGCGATGGTTTCATTATTGGCTCAATCAACCTTAAACAGGAAAGAGATTGACCTGAATTTGGCCAAACAAATGTTAAAGAACTTTGTAAAAAATTCATCCAAAGAAATTTCGATGGAGTATATACAAAGCTTGGTTTGCGAATATTTTGAAGTGCCTATTGAGATGGTGAAATCGCAAACGCGCAAACGCGAAATTGTACAGGCAAGACAAATATCCATGTATTTGGCTAAGGCACATACCAAGAGCTCGTTAAAAACAATTGGTCATTTTTTTGGTGGTCGCGATCACTCCACCGTAATATATGCATGCCAAACTGTAGAAGATTTAATAGATACCGATAAGAAGTTTAAAGGCTATGTTGCCGATATCCAGAAAAAGCTAAAGATGTCATAAGGAATAGTTTTAAAATAAATGAATGGCCTTACAATTTTTGTGAGGCTTTTTTATTCAGATCTATATATTCCATAAAATTAACCAAACAACAATTCAAACACCTCCTCAATACGGCTTACTATTTTAATATCAATGTTATAGCGAGTTAAATCCATTTTCTTTTTATCCTGCGCGCTTGATGGCAAGTTATATTTGGATATAAATATTTGCTCGAAGCCAAGTTTTTGGGCTTCGGCAATGCGTTGTTCAACACGGTTAACCGCCCTGATTTCGCCAGATAGACCAATTTCTCCGGCAAAGCAGGTTTTAAATGGAATGGGGATGTCTTGGTGAGAGGAGATAATAGCCGCAGCCAAGCCTAGGTCAATCGCCGGGTCTTCTACCCTGATGCCTCCGGTTATGTTCAAAAATACATCCTTGGCGCCAAGCCTAAAGCCGCAACGTTTTTCCAGTACTGCCAACAACATGCTCATCCGTTTGGTATCAAAACCCGTTGCACTGCGTTGGGGGGTACCGTAAGGCGAATCGCTTACAAGTGCCTGTGTTTCAATCATCATGGGGCGCATCCCTTCCAATGTGGTTGAAATGGTGATGCCGCTCAAAGGTTCATCGCGTTGCGAAAGCAAAATCTCGGATGGGTTTGATACTTCGCGCAAGCCCTCGCCCAACATTTCGTAAATACCCAATTCGGACGAGGAGCCAAACCTGTTTTTTATGGTTCGCAAAATTCGGTACACGTGGTGTCGGTCTCCTTCAAATTGCAACACCGTATCAACCATGTGCTCCAATATTTTGGGGCCAGCAATCATGCCATCCTTGGTAATGTGCCCAATCAAAAAAACTGGGGTACCACTTTCTTTTGCGAATCTTAACAGCTCCGCGGTACATTCCCTTACCTGCGATACACTACCAGGTGTTGATTCAATATGCGCTGAATGCAAAGTTTGAATAGAATCGACTACTACAATATCAGGCTCTAGCTCCTCTATTTGTTTAAATATATTTTGGGTGGAGGTTTCTGTTAATATAAAACAGCCTTTTTTGGTACCGGCACTGGCTGTCTCATTTTTATAATCAACACTTTGTATCCCGCTTTCTTTTGTAGCTGCTGTTACCTCGGTTAACCTTTCGGCACGCATTTTTATTTGTCGCTCGCTTTCCTCGCCTGATACATAAAGCACTTTTAGCTTAGGCATATTCAAGGCTAGTTGTAGCATCAAGGTTGATTTGCCTATTCCAGGTTCGCCACCAATTAATACCAATGAGCCTGCTACAATGCCACCACCCAATACCCTGTTAAATTCTTTATCGGGTGTAAGTAAACGCTGATCTTCGTTGAATGAAATTTCAGCAACTTCAATGGGTTTATTGGCTCGTTGTAAACTAGTGGAAGTGGTTTTCCAGTTTGGAACCGCCTTATTGTCCTTTTCTATTACCTCTTCAACAAAAGTATTCCATTGGGCGCAGGAGGGGCATTTTCCTAACCATTTAGGTGCCTCAAAACCACAACTCTGACAGAAATAAGCAACCTTTGATTTGGCCATATTGAACTGAAATAAAAATGAACAATACAAATGTGCAAAATTTATAACAAAACAAGAGGTATTTTGCTAAAAATATTAGCTTTTAGTTGCTGGAGGAAATTACAATTTAATTTCTTCGTCTTTGTTCGAGAAGAAATGGAACTCGGTAATTTGATAAGCCGGGTTGCTTTTTACCTTTATCCATTGGTGGTATTTTAAGAACCATTTTACCTGTTTGCTCACTAAGCCTTGTTTTAAATAAGCTTCAATATAAGGATGGACGGCAAGGGTGATGTTTTTTTCATTTTGTTCGACCAAGATATAATTGAAGTTGTTTTCAATATCGTCGGTCAATAAAATAGTTGGTCTGATAGTACCGGTGCCGTTACAAGCCGGACAAACCTCGGTAGTAACAATATTCATCTCGGGGCGCACCCTTTGACGTGTAATTTGTACCAAGCCAAATTTGCTTGGTGGCAAAATGGTATGCTTGGCACGGTCGTGCGTCATTTCAGTACGTAAATAATCAAAAAGGTCTTTACGGTTGGTAGGCTTGTGCATGTCGATAAAGTCAACCACCACTATTCCACCCATATCACGCAACCTAAGCTGACGGGCAATTTCTTTCGCAGCTTCTTTATTTACCAAAAAAGCGTTTTCTTCTTGATTTTCTTTATTGGCTGTGCGGTTGCCACTGTTTACATCAATAACATGCAAAGCTTCGGTATGTTCAATTACCAAATAAGCACCACCGGCAAGGTTAACAGTTTTGCCAAAGGCCGATTTTATTTGCTTATCAATCCCAAATTGTTCAAATATGGGCATGCTATTTTTATGGAACTTAACAATACTTTCCAATTCGGGCGAAATATCATGTACGTAGGAACGAACTTCCTCAAACATGGTATTGTTATTCACATAAATATTTTGAAAATCGGGATTGAGTATATCCCTAAGTAATGTTGAAGTACGGTCAATTTCGCCTAATACTTTTTTAGCAGGCTCCGCATTAGGCAACCGGTGTATAAATGATTCCCATTTGGCAATCAAATCGAGCAAATCTTTCTGCAATTCCTCTACACCCTTACCCTCTGATACAGTACGGATGATAACACCAAAGTGAGCAGGCTTAATACTTTCAACAATTTTGCGCAAACGGTTACGCTCGGTGTTACTTTTTATCTTTTTAGAGATAGAGGTAACTTCCGAAAATGGTACTAAAACTACGTATCGGCCGGCAATTGATAAATCTGAACTTAAGCGTGGGCCCTTTGTTGAAATAGGTTCCTTCGCTATTTGTACAGGCAAAAGCTGATTTTTTGATAATATTTCGGATATTTTACCACCCTTATTAATATCTTCATCCAACTTAAAATTATCTAAAAGCTTTGACTGATAACCCCCACTACGCACCTGCTTGGTCAGCTTTATAAGGCTTTGCACCTGCGGACCAAGATCAAGATAATGCAAAAAGGCATCTTTCTCGTAACCTACATCAATAAAAGCCGCATTAAGCCCCGGCATGATTTTTTTTATCCGCCCAAGGTAAATGTCGCCAACAGTATAATTATTGCTGGTTTGCTCTTTATGTAGCTCTACAAGTTGTTTATCCTGTAATAATGCAATAGTAGTCCCGCTTGGGGATGAATCGATAATTAATTCTTTTATCAACTGCTACTCCATATTTTAAAGTGACTTAACTGTCACATGTGAATACTGGGTAAAAAACAAATTGTGTTTTTATTGAACAAAAAGAAATAAACTGTTTAAAACAGCTTATTTCTTTTTGTGCCTGTTTTTTCTCAAACGCTTTTTGCGTTTATGGGTAGCCATTTTGTGTCTTTTACGTTTTTTACCGCTGGGCATAATATTGTTTATTTAAATGTTACTATTTATTTACTTCTTTAATATAATTATTAATCTGCTGACCGAAATCAGGATCAGGATTTAGCTCCTTACATTTTTGATAAGCAGCCAATGCTTCTTTCTTCATGCCCAATTGCTTGTAGCTTTCGGCCATGTAAAAATATGGCTCCACATCATTTGGCCTTTGGGCAATAATAGTTTTAAACCTTAGCACCGCTTTGTCATACTGTCCGCTTTTCATGGCAAACATGCCTAAGCTTAGGTTCGCGTTAATGTTGTTCGGGTCTTGTTTAACCACATCAAGCAGCATCATGATACCTTGCATAGGCGAACCGCCATCAGCATCGGCCATGCCTAAACTGGTTTGATTTACAAAGGCAATTCCTAAACCTGTCTTGGCATCTAAGCTTTTTGAATTAAGCTTAACCGCATTTTTGTAGGATGCAAGCGCGTTTACAACAAAAAACGGCTGAACCACCGTATCTTGGGTAAATTTAAAGGCTTCATTAAATCGCCTTCCTGCTTCCACCCAATTGTTAAAACTATTTTCTTTTTTAGCTATCTCTAAATAATAAAATGCCGCCGAAGCTGGTTGATTTACATCATCCCATTTTTTAGCTAACAGCTTTTGCAGGGCAAGCTTCGCGCTTTCATCATTAATGGCCTTTAGCTGTTTCTCTAAATCGGTAATTTGGGATGCCAATGAACCTCCAATCGCCACCTTGGCAGCTGCCGAAACCATCTCGACTGTTATGTTGGTTACTTTTTTGGCCTTAGCCATTGGAGCATTTGTATGCCCATCACCAGTTTTTGGTTTTTTTAATCCTTTAACCGGCAAAAAAAACAAATAGCCCATAATAGCCAATACTGCTACTACTACCGCTATTTGTTTTTTTCGCATAATAATTATTTGCTTATTTTATTACCTGAACGTACCTTCTCAACAAAAGTTTTTGCTGGTTTAAAACTTGGAACAAAATGTTCAGGAATGATGATTGCCGTATTCTTTGATATATTACGAGCAGTTTTCATTGCCCTCTTTTTTACTACGAAACTTCCAAAACCTCTAACATAAACATTTTCCCCACTTACCATTGAGTTTTTAACTACCTTAAAAAAAGCCTCAACAGTTTCTTGCACGTCCACTTTCTCAATTCCTGTTTTGGTTGAGATTTCAGTTATAATTTCTGCCTTAGTCATATCTAATATTCTTTTATTTTTTTATAATTACTTAACTGTTTTGGGGTTGCAAAAGTATTGCTTTATTCGTTAAGATTGAAATAATTGTATATATTTTTTTATACGCTGTTGAAATTTGAGGCAAATAGTTCAAAATGGTCATAAAAGTGGCTTTGTATTATTATTTTTGGACAAATGGATTTAAGCAATGAATTGATAAATTGGTATTTAAAAAATAAGCGCAAATTGCCTTGGCGCGATACTGATAACCCGTACATCATTTGGCTTTCTGAAATTATTTTACAACAAACGCGGGTTGAACAGGGCTTACCCTACTTTAATAAATTTTTAGATAACTACCCAACAGTCACTGATTTTGCAAATGCTACTGAAGATGATATCCTAAAATTATGGCAAGGCCTAGGTTATTATTCCAGAGGAAGGAACATGCTTAAAACGGCCAAAGAGGTAATGGAACATTACGGTGGTGCCTTCCCTGTTCATTATGATGAGCTTATTAAACTGAAAGGAATTGGAGAATATACGGCAGCTGCCATATCATCGTTTGCGGCAAATGAGGCGAAGGCTGTTGTTGATGGGAACGTTTACAGGGTTTTAGCGCGTTTTTATGGCATTGATGAACCCATAAATAGCACGAAGGGGAAAAAGCTATTTCAGAACCTTGCCAACGATGTTTTAAATCAACAGCATTCAGGCTTGCATAACCAGGCGATGATGGAATTTGGTGCTTTGCATTGTAAGGCACAAAAACCTTTATGTGCAACTTGCCCAATCGGTTTAAGCTGCCAAGCCTTAAAAAACAATACCATTACCTCATTACCCGTAAAATTAAAAAAGCTAAAAATTAAGGAGCGCTTTTTTACCTATTTTCTGATTATTGAGAACGACCGTATTTTGATGAATAAAAGGAGCGATAGAGATATCTGGGCCAATATGTTCGACCTGCCATTAATTGAGAGCCCTAATGAATTATGGGCGGATGAATTATTAATTCTACCAGAATTTAAACAGTATTTTGGTGAGCATATAAAAATAGGAAAAACTGGCACTATGCAAAAACATATTTTGACCCACCAACGCCTATTTGTTAAAATTATTCAGCTAAAATCAATTCCAATAGTAATGAAAAAAGATTGGTTTTTTGTACCTATCAGTAACCTTCAGGAATTGGCTTTGCCCAAAATTGTGGATTTATTGCTGAGGCAAATCTTAGCCTTTTAAAAGGCATTAACAGGCTTATTATTGAGGGTAATTTGCTTTTTATTGATTAGGTATTGATAAATTAGGAGGTTGATAAATATCAAGTCCATTCCATAAAAAATATCTTCCACAGGAACTGTCATTATCCTTATGCCAATAAACTCTGCAGGATTGTACCAAACTATTGGCTTATCCAATCCGGTACCTGTTAATACCCCATCAACAATCAATAAAGGAATTACTAATATAGGATATATAAGATAAAACTTTCCGAGCCAAGAAACTTTTAAAAAGCGCTTTGCAAATGGCAATAACATGGCCATCAAAACAAAGGTTGATAAGGTATACTTTTGGTTATAATAATAACCCGCCAATACCAAGCTTATGATAATGAGGCTATAGGTTATCGTTGTTTCCCATTTTAATGAAGGCGATATTTTAATAAAAAGAGCCAAACAATAGTAGGTAAAAACACAGGAATAAGGAATGCAGAAGAAAAATAAAAATTCCTCAACAGGTAAATTGGTAATATAAATACCAAAAACATAGGTTGGATTAAAACCCCACACCCCTAATTTGGTAAAATAGATATCCCAAACTATAAAAATTAGCCCGGTTATAAATACCGCTGGAAAGAAAGCCTTCCAGGTTTTATAGAACAGCAATTTTGGATGGAATGAAAACAAAAAAGGAACAAGAATGGTGAAAATATCAACCAAAAAATAAGCCGATTTCATACCTGTTTAGCTTTTTTAGCTTCTGCAAAATATTTGAAAGGTACCCATAACATACCAAAACACTCTCCATTCTCTTTGCCTAGGTGTTTATGATGAATTTTGTGGGCTCTTCTGATTGCCCTAAAATAAGCCGACTCAGTATTCCGAAAAAGCTTGAAGCGCTGGTGTATAAAAATTTCGTGTACCCAAAAATAGGTAAATCCATACAAGGTTATGCCAATACCGATATACAGGGCAACAGTTACGCCAAAATAGATACCTGCCATCAATCCAGCTATCCCTGGTATAGCGAATATGAGGAAGAAAAAATCATTTCGCTCAAAAAAGCCAAAATGTTCCTTATGGTGATGGTCCTCGTGCAGAAACCATAAAAAACCATGCATTAAATATTTATGTGCCAACCAGGCAACACCTTCCATGCCAATAAAAGTAATCAATACGGTAAGCGTGTTAATTAATATAGGATTCATAGTGTAAGTATATTTTTATAAGAGTCTTTAACTAAATCAAAACAAATTTTGAGCCATACGGTATACTTATCGGGGTTTATTACTAAATCATTTTCTAAATCCTCCATGGTAATGTAGCGGTAATTTAATACTTCATCAGCATTAGGTATCGGTTCAACATCTGTTGTGCCAAAATAAACATGATCCAACTCATGCTCGTACAAACCTTCCATTATTTCAACATGATAAGTAAAGTTAAACCCATAATTTAATTGGCAGCTCATTCCCATTTCTTCCTCTAATCTTCTAATTGCCGCATCTTGGGTAAGTTCTCCCCTACGAGGATGGCTACAGCAGGTATTCGTCCACTTTCCGCCTGAGTGATACTTATTTATTGCACGCTGTTGCAATAAAAGCTCACCATTGGTATTAAAAATAAAAACTGAAAATGCACGATGCAACACCCCTTTAAAATGGGCTTCCATTTTTTGCATTTCCCCTAGCTCATTATCATTGGCATCAACCATTATTACGCTTTCAGTCACTATCCTTTAATTTTTTAAGTTCGTCTATTGTGCAATATTTCGATTTCGACAAGCAATTATTAATATTTGTTTTAAGTGTGGTATCGGCAACCATGCTTATATTTTTGATGAGGTTTTTTTTATCTTCCTCTATATCATCATGATAACCTAAAAATTGAGGTATATTGGTTTGAATAGAAAACCTAATAAACCTAATTTCTAAATTACCCGGCTCGCGTTTAAAAGCTTTTTCGATCAATGCTTTTCCATCATTAAATTTTGATAATTTATTTAATGGGTTTAACATATATTTAGCATCTATCATACATGAAGCACCTTTATAACAAACCAAAACAGGTGCAGCCAATGTATCAATACTTGAACAAAGAGCCGATAGTTTTTCGGCAGCCATCCTATTGTTTGGAGCCTGCGCGTATAATGTTCTTATTTCAGTTAAACCGGAATTTTGCATTGGTTTGGGAGATATGAAAAGCAGAAAAAACAGCCAAACAATCTTCATATGGTATTTAACTTATTTTTAATTAAGGAGTTAAACATTAATAAAAACTTATATCCGTTTGAGATGCGCACCCTTTTTGATAATACCTCATCGGCGGGAATGCCCTTAATTTTATAAAATAACTTCTTGTAAAATATAAAAGCCACATATACCCCACATCTTGAGGTAGCTGGTAAACGTCTAATCCCTTTCAAAGCCTCTTCAAATTCTTCCTCAATCTCCTGCTCAATCAAAGCCTTATCATCGTTTGTGAAATCTTTAAGGTTCACATTTGGAAAGTAAGTACGGTAAAGGTGCTCATAATCGGCACTGATGTCTCGCAAAAAATTCACCTTTTGAAAAGCGGAGCCAAGTTTCATTGCCGAGGCTTTCAATTCATTATATTTTGCTTTGTCGCCTTCTGTAAATACATGTAAACACATTAAACCCACTACCTGAGCCGAACCCAATACATACTCCTCATAAGTTTCAGGGGTGTAGGTAATGTCTTCCAAATCCATTTCCATACTCCTTAAAAACAAATCAATCAATTCATTTTCAATGCCGTATGTATTAACAACTTGTTGAAACGCGTTTAAAATTGGGTTTAAACTAATCCCCTGCTCAATGGCTTCGTAACAATCGTTTTTAAATTTTTGTAGCAAATAAGGCTTATCAAATTTATGAAAACTGTCAACTATTTCATCAGCCAAACGCACAAAGCCATAAATAGCGTATATAGGATCGCGTAATTTTTTGTTAAAAAAATAAATACCCAGCGAAAAGCTGGTGCTATAATGCCTTGTAGCTATTTTACTACATTTTGCCGATAGCGTATCAAATTTTTCTTTCATAAGTTTTTGGCGAAATACTCAGTAAGTTGTTTTGCAGCTACGTTACCAGAAATAATAGAAGGTGGTACCCCAGGTCCCGGTACAGTTAATTGACCAGCATAAAACAGGGTATCAATTTTGTTATTTTTAATGGATGGTTTTAAGTTAGCGGTTTGCATCAAGGTATTTGCTAAGCCATAAGCATTGCCTTTGAATGAATTATAGTCGGATTTAAAATCATTCACACAATAGCTTTTTTTATAATCAATAAACGGACGAATTGGTTCACCAACATATTCCTCCAACCTATCCATAATTAGTTCAAAATACTTTTCGCGCAACTCCTCCGTATCTTTCAAATCTGGGGCAATTGGCATTAAAATAAACAAGTTCTCATGACCTGCCGGGGCAACATGTTCATCTGTTTTCGAAGGGCAGCAAACATAAAATAGCGGCTTTGAGGGCCATTTGGCATCCTTGTATATTTCAACAGCATGTTGTTTTAAATCTTCATCAAAAAACAAGGTGTGATGCTTTAACTTGCCAACTCTTTTATTTATCCCCAAATAAAATATCAGGCTTGACGGCGCCATTACCCTGCTATCCCAATATTTTTCATCATAATTCCTAAAAGAGCTATTTAAAAGCGTGTTTTCCACGTGGTGATAATCAGCGGCAGCAATAACTCCATCATAGTCTTCGCTTCTTTGCGAGGTAGTTAACGTAGCTATTGAATTGTTTGTGGTTTGCAACCCGGTAACAGCTTCATTGGTAAAAAAGGTGACACCGTTTTTTTCGGCAACGGTTTTCATTCCTTTAATAACTTCGCCAAAACCTCCTTGCGGGTACCAAGTACCTAATTTTAAGCCAGCATAGTTCATTAAACTGTATAATGCGGGTGTGTCTTCGGGAGTAGCGCCTAAAAATAATACCGGAAACTCCATCAAGGTTATTAGTTTAGGGTTTTTAAAGAATTTACGCACATGCTTGCTAAATGAGGCAAATACCTGTAATTTAAATACTCCTTTTATTAAGTCAATATCAATAAATTCAGTAAGTGATAAACCGGGTTTATAAACCAACTTATCCATACCTACCCTATATTTATACTCGGCCTCGCCCATAAAAACCTTAAGTTTTTCGGCAGCACCAGCCTCGACTGATTCGAAAAGGTTACATAAGGCTTCAAAATCAGCAGGAATATCCAGGACATCATCCTTACCATATACTACCGTAAAACCTGGGTCAATTAATTCCAATTTATAAAAATCGGAGGCTTTGTAGCCAAAATCATTAAAAAATTTCTCGAAAACTTCGGGCATCCAATACCAACTTGGCCCCATATCAAAAAGGTAACCATTATTGCTAGTTAATTGTCTTGCTCTGCCGCCAACCTGTTCATTTTTTTCATAAACATCAACCTTATACCCGTTTTTACTTAAATAGGCAGCGGCACTTAACCCGGCAAATCCCGAACCTATAATGGCAACTTTAGGCGTTTTATTTGCTCGCTTAATTGGCATTTTTTGTAGTATTAATAGTTTGTTCAAATTCATTTAAGGTTTTAAACCAGTTTATGTTTTGATTTAATTCCAATTGTTCAATAAACTTAACGTTTCCCGCAAGGTGAATTTTTGTTGTTTTAAAAATTGCTGATAAATCATTGAGGTATTTTTTTGTTTCGGGGAAGGAGCGTGATTTTATAAAAAATAGTAAAGCGTTACTAATAGGGTTCTTTAACAAAGCATGATCCAACGAGGTTATAGGTACCTTTGGCCCTAAATAAATGACCTGATGCCCATTTAACCTTAATAAATAATTAGCAAATAATAAACCAATATCATGATCTTCATCTTCGGGCAAAAAAAGCAACCAACTTTGTTTCGCGTTCGAATTGTTAGGTAGACTATCAATAACCGCAAACAATTTTTGACGAATTAGGGATGTTAGAAAATGTTCTTGAGAAGGGCAAAATACATCCCTGCGCCACATTAATCCTAGTCTTATAAGTAATGGATAAATAACGTTTTTGTAAGTTTCAGTCATTCCATAATTATGAATGGAATCTGTTAGCAGTTTATTTATCTGCACTTCGTTATATTCAAAGCCATATTTTACCAATTGGTTAATATAGTTTTCAAAATGCAAGTTTTTCGAAACGGTTTTATCCATTTCATTTTTCAAGAATATGTCAATTTCCGTTTCTTCCAAAGAACAAGCTTTTGAAATTTTAACACCAGCATTAACCAAACTCACAATATTTAATAACCTACGAAGTTGGCTATCATTATAAAAGCGAGTATTTCCTGCGGAACGTTCAGGTTCCAAAGCATGATACCTTCGCTCCCAAATTCTAATTGTATGTGTAGAAATACCCGAAAGTTGTTCGAGATCTGAAATTGAAAATACCAAGTGTTTATATAATTTTAAAATTATTTAGACAAAAATAATGAAGATATATTGGCAACAAAGAAAGCATTCATTTTAGACATAAAGATGACAAACATATGTTTTAAATCATAGCTTAACTAAAAATAAAGTTCAGGTCTAAAAAACTGAAACGAAGAAAGCAATAACCTAAATTTAGGTTATTGCTTTCTTCGTTTCAAATAAGTAAATTTATTTTATCTTCCTCCCGGAGGGCAATGATCCTTTAAATATTGAGTATATAATGTACGTAAATGTAAAGATGTTCCTTGCCCCTCAAAAATACCATGGGTACGATTTGGGTAGGACATTAATTGGAAAATTTTATTATTCTTAACCAATTCATTTATGAGCAACTCTGCATTTTTATAGTGGACATTATCATCGCCAGTACCATGTATATATAATAAATTACCCTTTAAATTCTTTGCATAGGTAATAGGTGAGCCTTTAATAAAGTATGAACGACCTTCATCATCAATTGGCACGCCCATATAACGTTCTTGGTAAATATTATCATATGTTAATTGCCAGCCAACCGCCGCGATTGAAATTCCTGTTTTATAAATTTCGGGGTGCTGAAACATTAAATTGAGCGTGCATGAACCGCCACCGCTCCAACCCCAAACAGCCACACGTGAGGTATCAACAAACGGCCATTTCAAAATTTCTTTAGCACCCATTGCCTGATCTTGAATGTTTACTATGCCAATATTTTTGTAAATACTTTTGCGCCATTCCCTGCCTTTTGGCGCAGGGGTTCCTCTATTATCTAATGATATGTAGATATAACCATCTTTCGCCATATTGCCTAGATATAAACCATTTCTTCCAGCTCCATAGCTATCAGTTACGGTTGCACCTGCCGGCTCGCTATATACATAAAATACTACCGGATACTTTTTAGTAGCATCAAAGTTTACTGGTTTTACCATCCATCCATCCATCTCCACACCGTCAACAGTTTTTATCTTGAAAAATTCAGGTTTAACTTTAGCCTCCTGGTCAATTTTTATTGTTGTGCCAATTATATGTTTATGATCGGGCAAACTAATTACTTCATTTTGCGGAGGTGTGTAGCTATTTGAAAAATTGTGTAGCGCTACCTTACCATTGGTCGAAATTTCATACTCATTGGTGCCTTGTTCATCCATCGGGGTTACACGCTCGGCAGTGCCACCATTCAGTTTTATTTTGTATAAATATTTTTGGGTAGCATTATCAGGCGAGGCTATAAAGTATAAAAAACCATTTGCTTCATCAATCAAGTTTAAAGTAATCACATCGTAGTTACCTTTGGTAATAAGGGTTTCTTTACCTGTTTTATCAATTTTGTAAATATGTCTCCAGCCATCCTTTTCACTTAGCCAAATAAATTCTTTCCCTTTATTTATCCATTCCCAACCAATTGGGTCACCTTCATTCCAACGCTCTTTTCCGTCAATCCATGCTTTATCTTCCTCTTCATGAATAAGTTTTGCTTCACCTGTAATTGTTGAGGCTAAATAAATCATGCTATGGTTTTGCGCACGATTTAGTTGTTCTAATATGATCTCGTTCGAACTGGTTGACCATTCCATACGTGGAATATAATGCTGAATTGGGTCGCCCGGGATATTCATCCAAGTAGTTTTAGCACTGTTAATATCAACTATTCCAACATGGCATAAACTTGGGTCCTCGCCAGCTACCGGGTATTCAACAGGAACTACATACGGATATATGGAATCGGTAGTATTCAACATTAAATAGTTTTTAATTTTTGTGGCGTCAATTTGCCAATAGGCGATAGATTGACCATCTGGCGACCAGCGAAAACCGTCACGACAGCCAAATTCCTCCTCGTATGCCCAATCAAAAGTGCCGTTAATCAGCTTTTTCGATCCATCAAAAGTGAGCTGTTTGACTGTACCATTTGCTAAATCCTCCACATAAATATTGTGTTCACTCGCGTAAGCAGCTTTACTACCATCAGGAGAGAGCTTTGCAAACATTAATGAAGATTCGGGCTTACCCTTGCCAATTTGTTTTAACGTCTTCGCATCAAAATCATATACCCAGTAATCGCCTTTGGTATTATAGCGCCAAACCCTCTTGGTATTGGTAAAAATCAGTACTTTCTTACCATCTGGGGTTATTGAAAAATTTTCAACCAATAAAGCTTGCCTTCCTTCAGGTGTAAGCATTTCTTTAGTAAGTAGCACTTTTTTCTTCGACTCATCTCTGGCATCAAATTCGGTTATTTGCCCCGCCTCTGCTTTATAGTATCCAAATCCGTCTTTGGTCCAATAAGTTTCCCTATGTTGAGCAAGTATAGCTTGTTTGCTGATTAGCAATAAGAAAACAATGGAAAGCATGTGCTTGATAGTGTGATGTCTTATTTTCATTAATTTTTAATTTTTTTAATTATTGTCAATTAAAATTTTAGTGCAAAGAACAAATAGTAAGTAATTATAATTGCTTACTATTTGATTGAAAATTATATTTAAATATCGTGGCCAAATAGCCTTATAATAATCCCCAACCATCTCTATAGGTGCGTTTCACAAATTGGTTAGCTTCATCAAAATTTGTAATTTTCATATTAGGGCCATCCCACAATAGCTTAATGTTTCTGCCAGGATAATCAAAATCGTCGCCATTTTTCTTTCTGATATCCGCGCTCCTGATTGCTAAATTCCCCATCAAAACACTTTCTGTTAAAGGCCCCGCGATATCAAAATGTGAGCTTAGGTTTTTTGCTTCCTTACTGCCGTAACCAGCAATAGCGGCTTCAACCCAAGCAGCATAGTGCCCATCTTCGCCACCTTTTACCCTTGCAACAGTTATTGGCACTTTAACTTCTTTTGTTCTGGCGGTAGGTAACAGTTGCGGATTAACACCGTAGGTACCAGCCATCATTTTTCCTTTGGTACCGATAAATATCACTCCGTTTCCGCCGTCGCCCATCACTTCGTTCGGGCCTAATTCATCAGGGCGTGTAGGTTGAATACCACCATCCATCCAATGTAATTCAACATTAGGCTTACCATTTTTTCCTTGAAAAACCAGGGTAATATGGGAAGAGATAGGTCCGCTTTCAGGGAAATATCCCCTGTTCCAGTTGGTAATATATTTGGTAGCTACGCTGCACTCTGCACTAATAGGGTAACCTAAACCTAAAACAGCAAAAGCAGGAGCCATGATATGGCAAGCCATATCGCCTAATGCACCGGTTCCAAAATCCCACCAACCACGCCAATTAAATGGCAACAGTTCTTCAAAATAGTCTCTTTTTGGAGCAGTACCAAGCCATAAATCAAAATTTAGTTCTGGCGGAATATTTGAGATATTCGTAGGCCTCGGTACACCTTGTGGCCAAATTGGCCTATCAGTAAAACAATAAACGGTATGTACATCGCCAATCAGGTTGGCATGGTGCCAATCTTGCAATTGCCTTACCCCATCGCCACTTGAACCTTGATTACCCATTTGGGTAACTACCTTATAGCGATGCGCCGCTTCGGTAAGTTTCCTGGCTTCATAAATATCGTGCGTAAGTGGCTTTTGTACGTAAACATGCTTGTTTAATTGCATAGCTGCCATAGCCGCGACAGCATGGGTATGGTCGGGTGTTGAAACAGAAACAGCATCGATGGATTTTCCTTCCTTATCCAACATTTCCCTAAAATCCTTGTAATATTTAGCGTTAGGGAAGGCTTTTCTTGTTCCTGCAGATTGCCTGTCGTCCACATCGCACAAATAACCAATGTTTACTTTTCCGGTTTTATTAAACCAATCAATATCACTGGCTCCTTTTCCACCTGCACCTATCCCGGCAATTACCAATTTATCACTCGGGGCGATAAATCCTTTGCCTAGTACATGCCGGGGTACTATATAAAAACCGGCAGCCGCAACCGCAGCTTTTTTTATAAAATCTCTTCTTGAATGCTCCATAATCTGGATTTATTGGTTGTTGTTTTTTTGGTTTTATAATTTAATAGCAAATTGTTTTGAAAGCAAGCTCAACGCTATACACCTTCCATACCATAATGCTTTAGCACATCAGCTGGCACGCCGTTCCATACATTTGGCGCGTTACCAACATAGCCTAAATCTTCAATGCCTATTTTTGAGGTGAAAAAACCGGTCGCGGTCAGGTTACGCATTTGGTTAAAAAAGTTTACCCCTTGTTTCATTTCTGGTTTCGCTTTAGCGGGATAAGCAATTTCGGTTACTATTTCAATCTGTTGTTCGGCGGATGCCTCTATAAACGTTTTATTATAGAGGTTTAAGCACTTCAAATCGAGCCAACGAAGACCCCCACGCAGTGGTGTTTGGTATTCGGGCATATCTTTAACAATAAACTCAATAAATTCTGGCACTTTGGCATCCGAGGCACTGCCAGATTTCTCGTCCTTTGGAATAATGATATCTACCAAAACGGTGATGGTCGACATCTCGTGGGTATTGAAAAAACGGGTAGCGTTCAGTTTCTTATTCCGTTCAATTTCTTCAGGTAATCGGCCAGCATTTTCTTCTGTGCCCTTATCGTTGGTATCATCTGCTAGTTTATTGCCTTTTGGCTTACAGGCTTCTAACAGTAAGCCTGTGGTTAAAGTACCTAGGCCAAGTGCTTTTAATGATTCGCGTCTGTTCATATCTTATAAATGTAATAACAGTTAAACGTTCAATTTTTTTCTTTGCTCTACAATATATTCGGCGGTGCGCATGGATAACGCCAGGATGGTCCAGGTAGCGTTTTTATCGCCTTGTTGAACAAATGGCGAGGCATCCACCACAAATAGGTTTTTACAATCGTGCGCTTGGCACCATTTGTTCAAAGCTGATTTTTTAGGGTCATCCCCCATTCTTACGGTACCCACTTCATGAATAATCCTGCCTGGTGCCTCTAAGCCATAATTTGTTTCGGGGCCATCCATTGGGTCGTATATCGCGCCCATCTCGTGCATGATGGATTGAAAGGTTTCTTGCATGTGCTTGGCTTGCTTTATTTCATCATTGCTCCATTTGTAATGAAAGCGCAATACCGGGATACCGTATTTATCAACCACATTAGGGTCAATTTCACAGTAATTATCGGCACGTGCTATAGCCATACCCCTGCCAGCCATACCAAAGCCAACACCAAAAAATCTTCTATAATCGTCTTTCAACATGGCACCAAAGCCACCTCCATCTTTCTTTTTCCCATTTCTGTCTGGCACCTTGCCATTCATATCCTCCATGCCAAAACCAAAACCATAGCCCGGCATGCCCATACCACCACCAAACTCAATATGGTAGCCACGTGGAAAGTCAAGCTTTTTATTATCTCCCATCCAAGGGCCGTAAATATGAATGCTTCCTACACCGTCTTCATTATATCGTTTACGATCAAGCAATTGTGGTAACCATCCGCCCGTACTTGAACCTGTTGAATCATGCAGGTATTTACCTACCACTCCGCTGCTGTTGGCTAAGCCGCCTGGGTGGTTGGCAGATTTTGAATTAAGTAATAACCTTGCCGATTCGCCCGCACTTGCGCCTAATATTACTATTTTGGCTTTTACTTGATATTCCTGCATATCGTCCTTACTGATGTATGATACACCAGTTGCCAAACCATCGCCGTCGGTAAGCACTTCGCGCACCATGGCATTGGTTATCAGTTTAAGGTTGCCTGTTTTAAGTGCCGGAATCACCAAGCATGAGGAGGCAGAAAAGTCTCCGTAAACCTTGCAACTGCGGTTACACTGACCGCAATAGAAACAAGCTCCGCGATCTTTGTTGCCAGGCAAGGCTTGTGTTAACACCGAACCCCTTCCCGGTATTACTTTTACGCCAGCTTTTTCCGCGCCTTTTTTTATGTAAAGTTCGTTAAGACGTGGTTTTGGCGGGGGAAGAAATATTCCATCCGGTTCGTTACGTAATCCTTCTACGGTACCATAAACACCAATCATGCGGTCTACCTTGTCGTAAAATGGTTTTACTTCATCATAAGTAATCGGCCAATCGTCGGTTAGTCCATCAATATGATGTCCTTTAAAATCATCAGGGCCCATCCTTAAAGAAATGCGCCCCCAGTGGTTAGTGCGACCACCTAGCATTCGTGAGCGAAACCAATAAAATTCGGTTTTGTCTTTAGTGGTATAAGGTTCGCCATCTAAATCCCAACCTCCAAAAGCCGCGTCAAAGTCACCAAAGTTTCTAGAGGCTGTACTTGCACCTCTTCTGGCCGATTCATAAGACCATTTGAGTTGCATGGAATCTGTTTTTGGGTCGAAGAAAGGGCCTGCTTCGAGCATCAGTACTTTTAAGCCAGCATTGGCTAATACATAGCCTGACATACCACCACCTGCCCCTGAGCCTACTATAATGGCATCATAAACAGTGGTTGATTTTTTAATTTGAATATCGCTCATAGAAAAAATACGGGTTATAATTATTTTTTTGTTAACAGCTAGCTACAATTGTTTTATTTCAATGTTTCTGAATGATACTACCGCGCCATGGTCTTGCAGGGCGATATGGCCTTTTGGATAGGCAGCAAAGTCTTTCCATGTTTTAAATTTGCTATTATTCAGCATTTTAATCCATTCGGCACTACCAATTTGGGTATTGATTACCTCTTGGCCATTCAAATAAAAAATCAAATGTCCGTTTTGCTTATGAATAATTACTTTATTCCATTCGCCAGCTGGTTTAGCATGGTGAAGTGGCGTAGCCATATCATATAATGAGCCTGCCAAATGGGTAGGGTTTTTGTTATCATCGGCCTTTTGGTCGTCTAATATTTGCATTTCAATACCTGAACGATAAGTAGCGTCAATAGCGGGGTCTTCATGAACACCAAAAATAATACCACTGTTACCCCCTTCGGCAATTTTCCACTCCAACGATAATTCGTAGTTTTCATATTCATTATCGGTAATAAGGTCCCCTTGCCCTTCGGCTTTTGGGTCGAGTTGCAAAGCGCCATCAACCACTTTCCAAGCTCCAGCTCCGGTTTTTAAGTATAAATGCCAACCATTGGTTGTTTTACCATCAAACAATTTGCTTGTTTGAGCTTTTACATATTGTAGACACAGTGATAATATTGCAAGAAACAAAAGGGGTTTTCTCATTTATTGTAGTTTATGTTTAGAATGAAATTTAGTTGATTTTATACATGGATGAGTAAAAATAACATATTTTTTTGATAGGATTAAAATCAAAACCCATAATCGTTATAATTTTTTTAAAATAAATAAGAAATGGAACCTGTTTTTTATTTCATTAAAAATAATATTAAAACCTTGGTAAATAATTACAAGCAAATAATTAGGTTATTTGATGTTTGATTTATTATATTTGGTAAGCTAATAACCAATTAATTTAAAGGCAATATGAAAAAGGTTTCCAATATTCTTGCCCGTAAAGGGAGCAGCGTTTTTGCTATTGATGGTAGCACATCGGTTTTAGAAGCATTAAAGCTCATGTCTGATAACAATATCGGCTCGGTAATTATTACAGAAAACGGCAACTATGCTGGTTTGCTAACCGAACGTGATTATGCCAGAAAGGTAATCCTACAAGGAAAGTCATCGTTGGAAACGCATGTAAAAGAAATTATGAGTACTGGTTTACCTAGAATTCTTCCCGATAATTCTGTTGAAACATGTATGCATATAATGAGCGAAAGCAATATAAGATACCTACCAGTATTTAAAGATGATCAGTTATGTGGTATAATATCCATCACTGACGTAGTAAAGGAGACCATTCTTTCACACGAGGAAACAATTGAACATTTAAAAAGTTATATTCAATCATAATTAGTTTTATTTTTCAAATATAATATTCCTGTAATAAGAAATTGATTATAAAAAGATTAGCAATTGGATAAACTATTATTGGAGGTTAGAGATTGTATAGTTTGTAAATCCTTTATTCCATTAAGCCCTAAGCCAATTATACAGGCGAGTCCCTATTCAAAAATATTAATAATAGGTCAAGCCCCAGGCTTAAAAGTACAAAATTCGGGTATACCATGGGATGATGAAAGTGGAAATGAACTTAGACGATGGTTAAATGTATCAAAGGAGCAGTTTTACAATCCTGATATATTTGGCTTAATACCAATGGGATTTTGTTATCCCGGTAAAGGAGCTAGCGGAGACTTACCACCTAGACCTGAATGTGCTCCACTTTGGCACAAAAAAATAATTGATCGTATGAAAGATATTAGGCTTACTATACTTATAGGCCAATATGCTCAAAAATATTATTTAGGTAATTCTTTCAATGTATCATTAACCGAAAACGTAAGAAATTATAAACAATATTTACCTCAATTTCTTCCATTGGTACATCCTTCCCCTAGAAATAAAATCTGGCAAAAAAGAAACCTGTGGTTTGAAGAAGAAATAATTCCAGCACTTCAATACATAATACGAGAATTTATTGATGGTTAAGGTTTTATTGTTTCACTTCTTTAAAGCGAGAAAAAAATATAAATGCGAAGACACAAAGTATAAAACCGCACAATCCATTTAAACGTAAACCAAGGTCGTGTCCTGGGTTTTCACCATAAACTGTTAAAAAGGCAAATGTAGCAATGCCAAAAGTTTGTCCAAGCTTTACAAATAAGTACCTAACCGCGTAAAACATTCCTTCCCGGTTCTCACCTGTAGTTATAGCATCATGTTCGGCTATTTCTGCAAGGATAGCATTCGGCAAAATACCCAATGAAGCCAAAGGGAATGAGGCACATAAAACCAAAGTATAAATTTGGATATGTGCTGAAATAGGAAACTCACCTAAAAAATTAATGGCAACAAATACCAAACTCATTAAAGCAAAGGAGAATAAGATTACTGGCTTTTTGCCAAATCTTTTTGCCAAATAATTTACCAATGGGTAAAAAAGAAGGGAAACTAATACCATTACAGCCATTAATACACCGCCTATAGAAGCCTTTAAATGAAGCAAAACTGTAACAAAGAATAATAATCCGCTTGATATGATGCTCAATGACATATAGAAGGAGAAATCAGATATCAAAAAGTATTTAAAGTTGGATTGTTTAAATGTTTGCTTTAATGCCGGCCAAAGTGGTAAATGTGATGGTACGCTTACAGAATACTTTTTCTCGTTGATAAAAATAACTGGTAATGACATCATAATACCTGCAAATAAACACAAGCCCCAAATGGTATATTGTAATGCAAGATTGCGGCTTTCAAAACCCGACATAAGTTGCACAACATCGGCAATATTATTTACCAATGCACTTACAATCATACCGATTACAAAACCCGCTTGTTGTAAGGATGATAGGCGTACTTTTTCGTAAGGTGTTTGTGCAAGTTCTGGTAAAAGGGCGTTGTATGGAATAGTGTAGGTAGTTGCTGCCATAAAAAATAACACCAATGTACAGGTAATCCAAACGGCATTGTATATGCTTTGGGCCATCACAATCGGATAAAACGTAAGGCAACAAAATAGGATGATTGGCAAAATGGCCAACTTCATAAATGGAATACGCCTGCCTTTGGGATTTTTGCTCTGATCACTTAGTGACGCGATGAAAGGATCGTAAATGGCATCAAATAACCTACCCGAAACAGTAATGAAGGTCATGATATTGATTAAACCAAAAACCAAAAGTTGTGGAATTAAAATAACTAAGCCTGCATTTGAAGGTGGTAAATAGAAAAAAGGAAGCATTACAATAACAATATTTGTTACTATGCTCCAGCCAATCATGCCGCTGGCATAAATAAGTTGTTTGGTTAAAGAAAGCTTAGCAATTGGCATTTTAATTTGATGCAATATGCTAATATTAAAAGAGTATTTGAATAATTGATTACAAATAGGTTAAAGAACTACTTGTTTAATTCTATATCAATTTCATTTACCAATAAACGAATCCGTTTTATCATAGAAAGCTTATGTTGTTTGCGTTCTTTAAACACATTGCTATATCTAAAAAATTGATATCGAACAGCTTTATCATTCAGTAAATTTGAGACATGACTTTCTCCAAAAGGATCACTATTTAAATTTATTCCAATATACTTATTATAGTCTTGTTCTCGGGTATGAAATACATTAACATCGGCTTCCTTTTCAAATGGCATATATGCAGAATATAGTACTACTAAGTGTTTAAGCAAAACCTCATTTTCAATTAATCTTAAATAACCTGAGGATTTAAATCCTTCAAACCTACTATCATCAAAAACAAAATAATTGGTATTCATTAAATACCAACCCAATGTATCAACATATTTTTTATCAATTTTGTTTATGCTAAGTTGGTGTGAAACGTTTGAGTAATAATCAATCGTTGGCTGAAACACCTTTATAGAAGCCTCAATATCATTTGCGCTTTGAGCAAGATCATCCTTTATTCCTTTTAAAAATTCTCGCTCTAATTGTTTTTCATGCCTTGCTTCATTCCAATTATGAAACAACAAGGTGATACTTACAGCAAGCACAATAATGGAGATTTCCTCTAGGAATTCTTTTATTTTTTCGGAAATAGTTTTTGTCTTGTCCTTTAATGTTTTAACAGCCTTGTGCGAGTGTTCAATTATTTTTTCTTCTGACATTTTAAAACTAACCCTTTTAAATATTGGCACTTAAGATACGATAAACTTTAAAAATAAAAAAAAGGTTTTGGAAAATCCAAAACCTTTTTTTTTATAATAAAAGTAGTAAGAAATTAATTTTGATCGGGATCATCCGTTGGAAGACCAACTATTTTATAATATTTGACTCCATTTTCATCAACCTTTTCTTGATAATAAATACCTTCAATGGATACAAAAAGCTTTTGTCCGTTTACGACTACTTTGCGGGAATTAGGAGGTAATTGGCTAACTAAGTCACCAATTTGCGGAGCACGTGGTTGTTCGTTTGCAACAACCGCGCTGGTATTTAATTCACCATCCTTACCTGCAACCACATAAACAACTGTTCCGTCATCTTTAGTATAAGGTTGATAATAAACACCGCCAGCCTCGTAATATTGCTGACCATTGATTACAATTGATTGCGCATTTGATGGTAAGGTGGTTACTTCGGCACCTACTGGTGGTTCCACAACTGTATACTGATCATTATTATATTGATAAAATAATCCATCACTGTAATAGTACTGATAATCGCCCCAGTAAAACGGATAATATCCATATGGCAAAGCGTAACAGCTAAAACCAAGTCTTGGTTGATAATAGGTAGCATAATATCCACGGTTATAATGATAATAATCATGATTACCCCAATAATCTCCTCTAAGGTTCCCATTTGTACGGAATCCAGTTGCAGTAACGCCAGGTCTTTGTGAATATGCTGTAACTCCGTTGCTATTATATCCGGATACATTTTGCCTAGGTGTATAGTAATAAGTATTCCCAGTGTAGGCTGAAATACCTTGCCTATTGTTGTTTCCAGAATAAGAGGTAACACCTACTCTTTGTTGATATCCATTATTATTAGACTGATTAACTGAAACACCTTGACGCTGAGTATAACCATAACTACTTCTAACCCCGTTATTATTTTGAGGAATTTGAGATGATGGCTGAAAACTTGATCTTGCTGGCTGGGGTGTATAACTAGTTGGGCGACTAACGCTAACTGAGGGGCTAGGGCTAGGACTTGAAGCCCTAGAATTGCTACTTGAACTACTTGTGGAGGTACTGCTGCCGCCACTACTACCTGTCCTTTGAGCATTTCCTGAAAAAGCTAAAAACATACATCCTAAACAGACAATGGCTATTTTTTGGATTGATTTATATATTGTTTTCATGGTTACTGAATTTAAGTTAAATAAAGTTAGGAAAAAATTCTTTAATATTTTGACTTGTAATATCTTAAACGGTTTAATAATAAATAAATTATATATGGATATAGAATATTAGAAAGGTAAATCTAGCAAAACTAAATTGATTTCCCCTAATTTAAATGCAATAAAATTGCATAAAATTCACTGTTTTGGGTGGTGACTGTTTTATCATAGCGATTCAGCAATAAATAGTTTTTCTTCTTTAAATTGGAGATTAAAAAAGCCGTCATCTAAAGTTTCAAATGTACTTGTATTTATACGCTTCAATCCTTTAAAACCGAGTATATCTGCTTCGGAAATAATTTCTATTTGTTCTCCTTGGGTTTTCCACTTACTGTAGCCTGAATGTATGGCATATATTTTTTTCTGCCGGCAGAAAACCACTATATTTATTTTAGCAATAAACGTGGAATAATCAACAGGATTAAAATCTTCAGAAATAATGTTTACTGATGAATAGCCCCCTGTTATTAAAAAATTTAAAGCTGCAACACTTGGTAATTCTTCCTTTACTATAAAAGTCTTAATATCAGCCTGCATGTCTTCAACAGTACTTTTGCTTATAAGCCAATCAATTTTTATATTTAATGATAATAGTAATCCCACTGTTTGTGTTGTGGCAATTACAGTTGGGCTCCACTCCAGCAATTGCCCTAACTGTTCGTGATTAAAATCGCCCATGCCTAGCACCAATAAGGCCGGTTCTTGTTTTTCGCGAACAATATGGTGGGACGACATTTTTTTTGATTTTAATAAATAAGCCTATATATGTCCTTAATGGCATTTGTGGGATTCGCCGCAAGGTTTACCGCTGCCGAAACAGCAATCCCATATATGCCTGTTTCAATCAATGGGGTAACGTCGGCTACAGTAATGCCACCCACGGCTATTACTGGAATATCAATGGCTTCCTCCTGTTGTAATGCCCTATATCCTTCAAAACCTAATAAAGGTTTATTATTAGGTTTTGTATTAGTATGGGCGAAAGGGCCGTATCCGCAATAATCAACTACGCCAAAATTTTGCACCCGCAACAATTTATCTAAATTGGTTGCCGAAGCCCCCAATGTTTTATCATCGCCTATAGCATCGCGAATTTTCTGAAAATCTGCATCAAAATCCTCAGCATGAACACCCTGCGCATCAACCTTATCAAGCAAATGATAATGGTTGGTTATAATTAAGGGAGCTCCCCATTCATCACAAATTTCGGCTATTTGGTTAATTTCGGCTATCAGTTCCTCGTCACTTTTGGTCATACAACGATATTGCACCCAATTCGCTCCTGCCTCGCAAGCAATTTTAACTTGCTCTACATGACTTCTGTCGGGTAAATCTTGCGTTAGGTAATGAAACTTGGATATATATTTTTTCATGCTGTTAGTGATAAATTAGTATGAGAACTGTAGAATAGAGATTTAAATATTTTAAATGGATTGCTCGGCAATTTCTTTGATCAACTTATTTCGGCTTTTTAAGAGCTTGCTCATATAATTGTTCAGGAACAAAACATTTGCCAGCTTACCCAAAATGCCAAACGGGCTTTCAAATGCAAATATATCAACCATTAAAGTTCCGCCATTGTTTGGACTAAACAAATGTTGGTGTTTAAAACTTTTGAATACCCCGCTTACCATTTCATCTGTAAACGAATGCGGAAAGCTAAAAGCAGTGATTTTTGAGGTTAAAGTTTGCCATACCCCAAAATGTTTGGCTCGCCATGTTACCGTTTCCCCCATTTCAATTAAACCACTTGTTCGGCCGGCTATTGCTTTTTCTTTTGTTTTAGCCATCGAATCAAGATGTAAATCAATACTTCGAGCTAAATCAAAACATTTATCAATGGGCGCATCAATAAAAGTATTTATTTCGATGAATGGCATGCTAAAGGAAGCTTAATTTCAACACAAACAAATATTTTTATTGGAAGCGCTATATGAATGGGTATAATTATAGCTGAGATTAAAATTCCGCATTTTTAGGATACCTAGGGAAAGGTATTACATCCCTGATATTGCCCATTCCGGTAACAAACAAAACCAATCTTTCAAAACCCAAGCCAAAACCAGCATGTGGACAAGCCCCGAATCTACGTGTGTCTAAATACCACCATAATTCCTCTTTCGGTATGCCCATTTCGTCCATGCGTTGTTCCAGTTTATCCAGCCTTTCTTCACGCTGCGAGCCACCTATCATTTCGCCTATACCCGGGAAAAGCACATCCATTGCGCGAACTGTTTTTCCGTCATCGTTCTGCCTCATATAAAAGGCTTTTATTTCCATAGGGTAATCAGTTAATATTACTGGCTTCTTAAAGTGCTTTTCAACCAAATAACGTTCATGTTCCGATTGTAGGTCGGTTCCCCATCCTTCCACCAAGTATTGGAATTTTTTCTTTTTGTTTGGTGTCGATTCTTTTAAAATATCAATTGCCTCAGTGTAGGTAACTCTTTCAAAGTCGTTGTTAAGACAAAACTCTAGTTTTTGCAATAAATTCATTTCCGAACGCTCAGCTTGTGGCTTTTGCTTTTCTTCTTCTTCTAAACGCTGACTTAAAAATTCAATATCTTCTTTGTTTTTATCGAGCGCGTATGCGATAACATATTTAAGCAATGCCTCGGCCAAATCCATATTGTCGTTCAAATCATAAAACGCCATTTCGGGCTCTATCATCCAAAATTCTGCTAGGTGCCTGGTGGTATTGGAGTTTTCGGCCCTAAATGTTGGTCCGAATGTATAAATATCACTCAATGCCATAGCTGCCAACTCCCCTTCTAACTGACCAGATACGGTCAGGTTGGTTGGACGAGCAAAAAAATCTTGCGAAAAGTCAATTTCCCCTGTCTCTGTTTTTGGTGGATTAGCCAAGTCGAAGTTGGTAACATGAAAGGTTTCGCCAGCACCTTCTGCGTCGGAAGCGGTAATAATTGGGGTATGCAAATAAACAAAGCCCCTTTCCTGAAAAAATTGATGTATGGCGAATGATAGACTGTTACGCACCCTAAAAATCGCCCCAAAGGTATTGGTACGGAAACGTAAATGCGCAATTTCGCGCAAAAACTCCAAGCTATGCTTTTTAGGTTGCAGTGGATATTTTTCAGGGTCGCTATCGCCCAATATTTCAACTTCCGTAGCTTTAACTTCTACTTTTTGGCCTTTGCCTAATGAGGCTATTAAAATACCCGTAACGCTAATAGCCGCGCCAGTAGTAATACGTTTTAATAAAGCAGCATCGGTATTTTCAAAATCAACCACAATTTGAATGTTATTATTGGTCGATCCATCATTTAAGGCAATAAATTGGTTATTGCGGAAGGTACGTACCCATCCTTTTACAACCACCTCAATATCGGTTTGTTCGCTCTCCAGTAATGCTTTTATTTTTGTACGCTGGCCCATGTATTATATATTTTGAGGGGTAAAAATACAATTATTTGCACGATTGTTTGAAACAGAAATTTTTAGTGGCTAAAATTTATTCCATGTAAAAGCAATCTATTGATTTATTGGAATAGTCTAAATCCTATTTATTATGAAAATGCAATCTTTAAAATATAATCTCAAAAATCTTAAACCAACCAAAAACTATTTGTTTAAGTTTGCCCTTAATGAACCCAAAACTTAGCCTGGTATTAGGCATTCTATGTATATCCTTTTCGCCTATTTTTGTAAGGCTGGCGGGTACTCCACCTATCACATCCGCATTTTATAGGGTATTTATTGCCTGGTTGTTATTGGCGCCTTACTGCATTACGAAGGGGTATTTAAAAATCAATTTAAAAAACCTACTCATCGCCGTATTAGCCGGATTGATTTTTGGATTCGATATTTATTTCTGGAACATATCGCTTTTTCAAATTGCGGCCACTTTATCAACCCTTATTGCAAACTTGGCACCGCTTTGGGTGGGTTTAGTCAGTTTTTTGATATTCCGTAAAAACGCCGGATTGTTTTTTTGGATAGGAACCATTATTGCCATTTTAGGAATGATTGTGCTGGTTGGATACCAAAGTGTAATTAAGCTGCACTTAAGCCAAGGGGTAATCATGGCACTTTTAGCAAGTTTTTTTTATGCCATGTACATTTTAGTAAGCAAAGGTATTTTGGGTAAAATTGCCACGCTCACCTTTATGTTTTATAGCATGTTGGCCGCAAGCGTGTTTTTACTAATTGCCTGCGGCTTTCAGCGTAGTAACCTGATTTATTTTTCTGTAAACAGCTGGCTCAACCTGTTAGGAATGGGTATTATTTGCCAATTATTTGGTTGGTTAACCATTAATCATGGTTTAAGACATTTACCATCCACAAAAGTATCGGTGGCACTTTTGAGCCAAACTGTAATAGCCGGGTTTTGGGCATATTTGTTGCTGAATGAAAAATTGGGAATTACCGAATTAATAGGCAGCGTAATAGTTTTAAGCGGCATTGCCATCACTTTTTTAAAACCTAAACCAACAAGAGTTAAATTGGTATCATGAACCCAAAACTAAGTCTGGTTATAGGTATTTTATGCATATCATTCGCTCCAATTTTGGTATTGGTAGCGCATGTTCCTCCGGTTAGCGCAGCATTTTATCGCATGTTAATTGCCTTGCTATGCTTAGCGCCTTATTGCATAATAAAAGGAAAACTCAGAATCGGCAAAAAGGAATTAATGATTGCTCTTGCCGGGGGTATTATTTTTGGAGCCGATATAGCGGTTTGGAATATCTCACTAACAAAAACATCCGCTACGGTTTCAACATTAATCGCCAATCTGTCACCTGTTTGGGTGGGCTTATTAAGCTTAATTTTATTCAGAAAGCTATCAGGTATTTTATTTTGGATTGGTACGGCAATAGCTATTGCAGGCATTATTATTTTAGCCGGCTACCAAAACATGTTTGAACTAAAATTAAATGAAGGCATTCTACTAGCACTATTTTCAAGCTTTTTATACGCGGTTTATATTTTGTTAACAAAATCGGTAATTGATAAGGTTGATACCTTGGCCTTTGTTTTTTATAATTTATTGGGCGCATGTTTATTTTCCTTCCTATTTTGCTTATATCAACAAAACGATTTGATTCATTTTTCAATAACAGCGTGGCTATGCTTTATTGGTTTAGGGGCAATGTGCCAATTAGTGGGTTGGTTAACCATAACACACTCCTTACGGTTTTTACCATCAACAAAAGTCTCATTGGCATTATTATCAAGAGCGGTAATTGCTAGTTTTTGGTCTGTTTCGCTATTACACGAAAATTTGGGCTTGAAGGAAGTGCTAGGTAGTACGGTAATATTAATAGGTATTGGAGTAACTTTTTTTAAGCAAAAAGAAACCTAAAAGAATAAAAGCAATAAAAGTTTAAAAATACAACCAAGGTTTTTGCTTGGCTGTATTTTTTTAAATTATTTAGCCGGTGTTGCTGGTGCTGGTTGATAAATTGCACCAGTAGCAAAGTCAATAATTATTCCAAGAGCTCCAGTTAAAATGGCATCGGCAATTAAATAACCAACCCTTACTTCTCTTTGTGGTTTACCAGCTTCAGGTTTAGTTGTTTGGTAGGCTGTTCTCTGTCCACCTAAAATTGTTGCACAGCTTGATAAAGTTACAGCTATTAAAAAAACAGCTACTACAGTTTTTAAATTTTTCATTGTAATTCTTAATTGTGGTTATTTATTTTTATTAATTTAGTTTTCGATAAAGTGTCATGAAGGGTTAAATTATCGTCATTAAAAATAACTGATATCCCTTCAAATGGAATAAACCTTACTAAGGTCTTGATAAGTATATTTTTGAATTTGATTTCCTCATTGTTTTCACCTACCACTTTAGTTCGGGTTATTATTTTCCCGATGGTGGTTTTAAATATAAATTCCATCGAAAAATAATATACAGCATTTAGCAATAAAAAATAATACTTAAATACTCGTAGCGTGCTATCATTAGGTTTATTTTGAAAAGTTAGCTTAATAAAAATTATAAAAAGTATTAAACATACTAATGTGTCTAATAACCAATTAATTAGCCTAATTCTTTTTTGCAACATTATTTGTTTAAAGTGATAAAATCAAAGTAAAGAACTAAATAAGTACAGAACAATAATTTAATTCGTTTTAAAATTAAACAAATAATAATTTTTACAAAATTTTATATAAAATAAATTTTGGATCAATTTAATTTTAGGCTGCTTAAAAATGGTTATTTTTGAAAGTTAGCAACATTTAAAATAAATGATTAACAAATCAACCATCGACCGTATAATGGAAGCCACCGATATTGTGGAGGTGATTGGTGAATTTGTGCAGTTAAAAAAGCGGGGAGCAAATTATGTAGGCCTTTCTCCATTTGCTAACGAGCGTACACCTTCGTTTACGGTTTCTCCGGCTAAAGGTATTTTTAAAGATTTTTCATCGGGCAAAGGTGGCTCAGCAGTTACCTTTTTGATGGAGCTCGAAAAATTTACTTACCCTGAGGCTTTAAAATGGCTTGCCAAAAAATACAGCATAGAGGTTGAGGAAACGGTTGAAACCATCGAAAACAAAGAGGAGGAAAACCATCGCGAAAGCCTAATGATAGTTACCGCCTTCGCGGCTAAATTCTTCCACGAAAGTTTATTGGAAACGCCCGAAGGAACCAGCATTGGTTTAAGTTATTTTAAAGAGCGTGGCTTCAGTGCCGATACTATTAAAAAATTTGAGTTGGGTTACTCCCCCGACCAATGGGAGGCCTTTTCTGCAACCGCGATTAAAGAAGGTTATCAGCAGCAGTTTTTGGAAGAGAGCGGATTATCAGTAAAACGTGAAAACGGAACGTTGTATGACAGATATAGGGGTAGGGTAATATTCCCAATACATAATTTTACAGGGAGAATCATCGCTTTTGGTGGTCGAACACTTAAAACAGATAAAAATGTCCCTAAATATGTAAACTCTCCCGAGTCGGAAATATACCATAAATCAAACGTGCTTTATGGCTTATACTTCGCAAAAAAAGCTATTAGGGAAGAAGATAATTGTTATTTGGTAGAAGGTTATGCCGACGTGCTTTCGGTTCATCAGGCAGGCATTGAAAATGTGGTGGCCTCATCCGGAACTTCGTTAACAGTTGAACAAATAAGGCTCATTGGCAGGTTTACCAAAAACATAACCATTTTGTACGATGGTGATGCGGCCGGAATCAAAGCCTCTTTACGTGGTTTGGATATGATTTTGGAGGAAGGGCTAAATGTAAAAGTAGTACTTTTCCCTGATGGGCACGACCCTGATTCGTATGTCCGTAATTTCGGCACCAATGGGTTCAAAAAGCATATTGCCGATAACAAGAAGGATTTTATCCTATTTAAAGCTGATACGCTTTTAAAGGAAGCTGGTACCGACCCTTTAAAAAAAGCGGAGGTTATTAGAGAGATTGTGGAAAGCATAGCTAAAATCCCTGATTCTATCAAAGCATCCGTTTTTATAAAAGAATGCAGCTATTTACTAAAAATTGATGAGCGGGCACTTATTTCGGAGTTAAACAAAATGAGGCTTGCCAAAGCGAAAAAAGGTTCGCCTCCGCCCACTGCTTTGGCTCCGTCAAATGAAGATGAAATTGGCTTTGAACAACTTGAAAGCGAAAAAACGCTTGAAGGGGAAAGCCAAGAAAAAGAAATAATTCGTTTGTTATTACTATATGGCAATAAAGTAATTGACTGGGATGGCCTAGCCAATACATACATAGGCCCTTTTATGGTTGCCGAATTGAGCGACGTGGAATTTGATTATCCGCCAGCAAAAACATTTGTAGAGATCTATCGCCGGGAGGTAGAAAACGGGGTATTGCCCGATGAACAATATTTTATTCATTACCTCGAAAAAGAAATTGTTGATTTAACCGTTAACCTAATAGCTACCAAGTATACTTTGAGCGAAAATTGGTACGAAATGCATAAAATACTAGTACCAGATGAGCAGGTGAACATGAAAGCCACCATTTTAGGGGCTATTTTTCACCTTAAAAAGCAAAAGGTGGGCAAAATATTGGAAGGATTGCGCACGGAGTTACAAAAAACACCTGATGAGGCCGACCAGGAAATTTTGCTTAACCAGTATATGCATATGAAAAAGGTGGAAAAGACGATTTCGGAATTTTTGGGCTCGGTAATTTTAAAATAATGGCCAAACATTTAGAGCTTGGTAAACAAGGTGAACATTTAGCAAAAGCATATTTGGAAGAAAAGGGATACGAGATTTTAGACGAAAATTGGACATTCGGCAAGTTAGAAGTAGATTTAATTGCCTTGATGGATAGGGTGCTGATTTTTATAGAGGTAAAAACCCGTACTGGCAATTTTTTTGGCGAACCTGAGGATTTTGTGGATACCCGTAAGCAGGGGCTTTTAATAATGGCTGCCGATGAATATATTTATCTGATGGAGCATAAAGGCGATATCCGATTCGACATTGTATCGGTTTTGTTCGATAAAAAAAATAATTTTACAATTAAACATATTGAGGACGCGTTTTGGCCTACAGGCAATTAAAAACTACATGAATAGAAAAGCTTATACCTTATTATTTATAACTGCTTTATTAATATTTAGTTGCAGTTGCAAAAGGAAAATAGAAAACCAAAACGCGTTTACTGTTAGTCCGGAGGCTGGCACTTCGTACAAATCAGGCTCTAAGGTAGCGCTTCAAGTACATTATGGGGGAAGTTACCAACCAGATTCCATCGTGTATCTTGTTGATTCTGTTAGGGTGGGTTCAAAAAAAGATTCAGCGTCCTTTGAAGTAAATACCGAGAAAATGAAGTTGGGGCCAAGAGTAATTACTGCTAAAATTTACAAGGGTGGTAAAAATGAAGAAGCATCAACCAATATAGTTTTACTGGCATCGAAGCCTCCGGAAGAACTTAGCTTTAAGGTGGTAAAATTATTCCCGCATGATACCAGTTGCTATACCGAAGGCTTGGTTTATCAAGATGGTTTTTTGTATGAAAGTGGAGGTGGTTACCTTGATCCGCCTGCTGGCGAACCAAAAGATGGGCAATCTAGTTTAAGAAAAGTTGATTTAAATACGGGAAAAATTATAAAGAAAGTACTTGTTGATCCAAAGGTTTTTGCTGAAGGAATTTCAATTATTGATAATAAAATTATACAATTAACCTGGATACAGAAGATTGCTTATATTTATGACAAGGACACCTTTAAGTTATTAAAAACTATACCCAATAATGTTGGTGTTGAAGGCTGGGGGTTGTGTTTTGATGGAGAAAAGCTTTATATGGATGACAAAACCAATCGTATTTGGTTTTTAAATAAAGATGACTACCATGCTACAGGTTATATTGATGTTTATGATGATAAAGGTGGGGTTGATAGCATTAATGAGCTTGAATTTATTGATGGTAAAATTTATGCCAATATTTATTTAACAAATAAAATAATAGTGATTGACCCAAATACAGGGGCTGTTTTACAATCAATTGATTTAACAAACCTTTATCCTGAAGCAAAGAGGGCGACAAATGCGAACGTACTAAACGGGATAGCTTACGATGCTAAAGGTAAGAGGCTTTTCATAACTGGAAAAAAGTGGCCAAACTTATATCAAGTTGAATTTGTAAAAAAGTAAGAGAATTAAAAAAGCCAGTCTTAAGATAATTTTTAAATTTAGACTGGCTTTTTTTAAATCCTTAACTTATCTCCAGGCTTTGTATTGATTGATTAAACCGTTGGTGGATGAATCATGGCTATTTACTGGTTCATTGTCTTTTAGCTCTGGCAATATTTTCCCTGCTAATTGTTTACCTAGTTCAACACCCCATTGGTCGAAACTATAGATGTTCCATATAATACCTTGTACAAATATTTTATGCTCGTAAAGGGCTATTAATGCTCCAAGACTTCGTGGTGTAATTTTTTTAAGCAAAAAGGAATTAGTTGGACGGTTTCCTTCAAAAACTTTAAAGGGAGCAATCTTTTTAATTTCATCCTCATTTTTCCCGGAAGCTTTCAATTCGGCAATAACCTCCTCTACGGTTTTACCATTCATTAAGGCCTCGGTTTGTGCAAAAAAGTTTGATAACAACATGTTATGATGCTCGCCTAATGGATTGTGCGATTGTGCCGGAGCAATAAAATCGCAAGGTATTAATTTTGTGCCCTGATGTATTAATTGATAAAAGGCATGCTGACCGTTGGTACCTGGCTCGCCCCAAATAATAGGACCGGTTTGGTAATCAACTTCGTTTCCATTACGGTCAACATGTTTGCCATTACTTTCCATATCACCTTGCTGAAAATAAGCGGCAAAGCGGTGCATGTATTGGTCGTATGGTAAAATGGCATTGGTTTCTGCCTCAAAAAAGTTATTGTACCAAATTCCAACCAAGCCTAAGATAACTGGTATATTTTCTTCAAAAGGGGTGGTCCTAAAATGCTCATCAGTAGCATGCGCACCAGCCAATAATTCAATAAAATTATCATAACCAATACTCAAGGCAATTGAGAGGCCAATGGCACTCCACAAGGAGTAGCGACCGCCAACCCAATCCCAAAACTCAAACATATTTTTGGTATCAATGCCAAATTTAGCTACCCCAACGCTATTGGTTGATAAGGCCGCGAAGTGCTTGGCGATATCCGCTTCTGAGGCTCCAGCAGCTAAAAACCAATCGCGCGCGCTATGCGCGTTGCCCATGGTTTCTTGCGTGGTAAACGTTTTTGAAGCCACCAAAAATAAGGTGGTTTCGGGGTTTAAACCTTTCAGTGCCTCTACAAGATGAGTACCATCAACGTTTGATACAAAATGCATATTCAAGTGGTTCTTATAAGCTTTTAAAGCTTCGGTAACCATCACCGGACCAAGATCCGATCCACCTATACCAATATTTACCACATCAGTAATTGCTTTGCCGGTATAACCTTTCCAAGTTCCAGAAATGATAGCCTCGCTAAATGCTTTCATTTGTTCAAGTACTTTATTTACATCAGGCATTACATCTTTGCCGTCCACAAAAACTGGTATATTGCTTCGGTTACGCAAAGCGGTATGTAAAACTGGCCTGCCTTCGGTAATATTTATTTTCTCGCCCGAAAACATGGCAGTTATTGCTTCTTTTAAACCGCACTCATTTGCCAGCTGTGTTAATAAAGCAATGGTTTGTTCATCAATCCTATTTTTTGAATAATCAAATAAAATATCCTCAAATTCAATCGAGAATTTTTCAAAGCGTTCATGATCAGCATCGAAAAGCTCTTTCAAACTTTTTGATGCCATATCAATATAATGATTGGCTAAGTATTTATAGGTATTGGTTGTGGTAAAATCTACAGATGGCAACATAATTGAATAATTTGTTCAAAAATAACATTTAATTATTTTGCTGATATTAAATATAAACAACTTTTAGTGTGAAATATATTAATAAAATTTCTACATAGTTTAATTATGAATATCAAAATAAAAATTACATATAATTTACATATTTTCATGTTTGAGCCAATATCTTTGCCTTATCAATAAAAATAAATTAATTTTTTATTGATTCTTAAATTAACGCTAAACGATATAACCATGTTCGAAAAACTCTATCTGCTTGTTAAAAGCCATGCACAAGGTGCTATTTTTAACAACCCATTAATTTCTGGTCACCATCACGAAGCCATTGTAATTGAGGCCTCGAGTACTATAATTGAAGTGCTGAAAGGGCAGATGGAGAATGGAAAAGTGGATGATTTGATTAATTTTTTTCAGCTAGCTAATTTCGACTATAATTCGGTTACAAAAAAGGTAGTGAATAAGTTTGCCAACAAACTAAACAACTATTACAATATTGACGCCAGCAACGCCCTAATTATTGCTAATAACCTTATTCAGCCCATAATGGTTGAATTAATAAAGCAATCAAAAAACGCTCAAAATAATGAGTTTTTATTAAGCAATATGCTTACCAAACTAAATGGTAACAAAGCCGATTTAAGTGGATTGGTGAAGCGCTTAAGTGTTGCTTAAAAACCTCATACGCTAATTACAAAGGATGGCTGTTTGGAATAATTCCAGGCAGCCTTTTTTTATTAATAAACTTGATAAGCTGTACTGTTTTAACGCATTTACCTATATTTGCCGAATGACTAAAGAGCAAATACAGGATTTAAGGGAAAGAGTAACTTCCCTGAGGAGGCATCTTTGACATCGACAAGAAATTAGATGCTTTACAAAAAGAACACGAACTAACCATCAGTCAGGGTTTTTGGGATCAGCCAAAGGAGGCCGAAAAGGTGTTGGCTTCCATTAAAGTTAAAAAGGTATGGACCGATGCCTACCAAAAAGTGGTAACTGTAGTTGAGGATACGGGGGTTTTGTATGAGTTTTTTCAGGCTGGAGATGCCACCGAAGCCGAAATGCAGGAACAATTTAATGCAGGTTTAAAAGCGGTAGAAGAGCTTGAATTTAAAAACATGCTCTCGGCCGAAGAAGACCAATTTAACGCGGTTTTGCAAATTACCGCGGGTGCCGGTGGTACCGAAAGTTGCGATTGGGCAGGCATGCTCATGAGGATGTACATTATGTGGGCCGAAAAAAATGGACATAAGGTATCTGAACAAGATTTTCAAGAAGGGGATGTAGCTGGCGTTAAAACGGTTACCCTACAAATAGAGGGTGACTTTGCCTATGGATATTTAAAAGGTGAAAACGGCGTACACCGATTGGTAAGAATCTCTCCTTTTGATTCTAATGCTAAAAGGCATACCTCATTTGCCTCCGTTTATGTTTACCCTTTAGTGGATGATACTATTGATATTGAGGTAAAGGATGCGGATATTGAGTTCGAGACTTTCCGCTCAGGCGGGGCAGGCGGTCAAAACGTAAACAAGGTGGAAACAGCCGTACGTTTATACCATAAGCCATCGGGCATTATTATAAAAAACCAGGAATCACGCTCACAATTGCAGAATAAGGAAAACGCGATCCGATTATTAAAATCGCAGCTATACGAGGCCGAAATGCGTAAGCGAATGGAAACCTCCAATGCGATTGAAGGCAACAAGAAAAAAATTGAATGGGGTAGCCAGATTCGAAATTACGTATTGCACCCGTACAAATTGGTTAAAGATTTACGTACCGACCACGAAACATCCAACGCCCAAGCAGTTTTGGATGGCGACCTAGATAGCTTTCTAAAAGCCTATTTAATGGAATTTGGTGGGCCAAAAAGTTAATAAGTTGGTTTATTTTCAGTACATCACGATTTTATATAAAGCTTAACGCGATGAGAAATATTGTTTATGTTATGATATTGATGGCGAGTATAATGACAAGTTTAGCTCAAGAGGCCTTTAAACCTGTTAAGGATATCCCTTTATACCCGAATGACATACCGAACTCAAAACCTACGCCAAGGTATTATATTGAAAAACTAAATATTGACTGGATTACTATAGTAAGCAACCCAACCTTGATTCCTTATTTCCCTGCAAAGGGTACTGCGAATGGAACTGCTATTATAATTTTCCCTGGGGGTGGTTATGAAGGGCTTTCGATGGTGAACGAGGGCTATAACATAGCCATGGCCTTTAACAAAATTGGGATTACCGCATTTGTGGTTAAATACCGTTTGCCAGCCGATACCATTATGCTAAACAAAACCATTGGCCCCTTACAGGATGCGCAGCAGGCCATTTTAATGGTGCGCAAACATGCCGCGGAATGGGGATTAAATCCAACTAAAGTAGGGATTATCGGCTTTTCGGCTGGTGGTCATTTGGCATCTACCTTAGGCACGCATTTTGACAGATTGGTAGTTGAAAATAAGGACAACCTTAGTGCCCGACCAGATTTTATGATTTTATTGTACCCTGTTATTACTTTTGGTGAGAAAACACATGGTGGCTCGCGCGATGCTTTAATTGGAAAAACACCTCCTCAAAACTTGGTTGACCTTTACAGCAATGAAAAGCAAGTAAACGCCAATACACCGCCAACTTTATTAATACATGCCGAAGATGATGATTTGGTACCCGTTGAAAACAGCTTGCTATTTTATAATGCACTGATAAAAAATAAGGTGAAAGCCGAGATGCATTTATTTCAAGCTGGTGGGCATGGCTTTGGGTTGAATAACCCAAAGAGTAAAGATAAATGGATGGATTGGTGTAATGATTGGATGAAGTTGAACGGCTTTTTATAGGCGATTAGCTAAACAAACTATCCACAAATTTTTGGCGGTCGAATAATTGCAAATCATTCATACCTTCGCCAACGCCGATATATTTTACAGGTATCTTAAACTGATCTGATATCCCTATCACCACCCCACCTTTGGCGGTACCATCTAATTTTGTAAGCGCAAGGGCATTTACAGCAGTTGCCTCGGTAAACTGTTTGCATTGTTCAATGGCATTTTGCCCGGTTGACGCATCTAAAACCAATAAAATTTCGTGTGGTGCGCCGGGGACTACCTTTTGCATTACATTTTTTATTTTGGTTAGCTCATTCATCAAACCAATTTTGTTGTGTAACCGCCCCGCAGTATCAATTATGGCAACATCGTCGCCATTAGCAACGGCTGAGCGCATGGTATCATAGGCAACAGAAGCGGGATCCGATCCCATTGCTTGTGCTACTACCTTTACCCCAATTCGTTCTCCCCATAATTGTATTTGAGCCACAGCGGCGGCTCTAAACGTATCCGCAGCACCTAAAACCACTTGGTTGCCAGCACTTTTAAGTTTATGGGCTAATTTACCAATGGTAGTGGTTTTACCTACGCCATTTACGCCAACCACCATAATTACATAAGGCTTATGGCTTCCATATTCAAAATTCGAAAAATCGTTGCTGTTGTTCTCGGCTAAAAGCTTTTGAATTTCATCCCGTAATAGGCCATTCAGTTCGCCAGTACCAACATATTTTTCTCGGGCTACCCTGGCTTGAATACGGTTAATTATTTTTAGGGTGGTTGTTACGCCAACATCCGAAGTTACGAGTACCTCTTCCAATTCATCCAAAACATCATCATCAACCGATGATTTGCCTGCTATGACCTTGGTAAGTTTCGAAAAAAAGTTATCCTTAGTTTTTTCTAAACCAGATTCAAGAGCCTCCTTTTCCTGAGGGCTGCCTTCACTCTTTTTAAAAAAATCGAATAATCCCATAATTCGTATTACCTAAATTTTGGTGAATTATAATAATTACTATTAAATTTTTTAAATACGTTTTGATACTCACAAAAAAAGCCTTCCTGCTAAAACAAGATGGCTTCTGTAAATATATTTAAATTGTCTGGTTAAATTTTACCAATAATCGCATCCTTAACGTTATCGTTAGGCACAATTTGTTCTTTGAATGAGTAAGCACCTGTTCTTGGCGACTTCACCATGGTAATTACCTTTGAATACTCTTTACCTTTACCGGCTACTTTTAATGTTGCAACTACTTTCTTTGCCATGTCTTATTAATTATTGAATTAGTGATTGACTGATTTGTTTTTTTTAATCTAAAATAGTTTCAATACAATCTACCAAACTATTTAATTTCTTTGTGTACAGTAACTTTCCTTAAAACCGGGTTAAATTTTTTCAACTCTAATCTCTCAGTCGTGTTTTTCTTGTTCTTAGTAGTAATATAACGTGACATGCCAGGCATTCCACTTGTTTTGTGCTCTGTGCACTCTAATATTACCTGAACCCTATTGCCTTTCTTTGCCATTTTCTTTTATGTTGTAAGTTGCAGGTTGTAAGTTATATGTTGTTGATGCCTTCAACATTTAACATTCAACACACAACAATATTAAATGTAACCTTTTTTTACAAATTTATTGATACAAGCGGTTATACCATTTTTGCTGATTGTTTTAATAGCTGAAGTGGAAACTTTTAAAGTAATCCATTTATCTTCTTCAGGAATATAAAACTTTTTTAGTTTTAAGTTAGGGTGAAACCTGCGCTTGGTTTTAACGTTCGAGTTAGAAACGTTGTTACCAACCAGTGAGCCTTTTCCTGTTAGATCACAAATTCTTGACATGATAATTCTTTTTTATTCTCCCTTTTCTTAAAAGAGTGTGCAAATATCAGGATTTTAAATCATATAGGCAATATGCATTTTAATATTTTTTTAAAATATTTTTTATTTATTGAACCTAAAGAAAATTGTAATTTACACCACCAAATTATAGATAATGAAAACATCCATGAAAATCTCTTCAATTGAAGATTATCAACGGGTTTACAAGCAAAGTGTTGAACAACCCGAAGAGTTTTGGGCTAATATCGCTCAAAATTTTCAGTGGCGTAAAAAATGGGATAAAGTACTTGAATGGAACTTTACTGAACCAAGTATTAAATGGTTTCAGGGCGCTAAACTGAATATTACCGAAAACTGCCTCGATAGGCATCTAGAAGCTTGGGGCGATAAGCCTGCCATTATATGGGAGCCAAACGACCCACAAGAGCACCATAGGGTATTAACCTATCAACAACTTTATGAAAAAGTATGTGAATTTGCCCATGTGCTCAAAAACAATGGCGCGAAAAAAGGCGACAGGATATGTATTTATATGCCAATGGTGCCAGAGCTTGAAATAGCTGTTTTAGCTTGTGCGCGTATTGGAGCGATTCACTCGGTGGTTTTTGGTGGTTTCTCGGCACAATCAATTGCTGATAGGATTCAAGATGCCAGTTGCAATATTATTATAACAGCCGATGGGGGTTACCGTGGTACTAAACTGGTTCCGCTTAAAAATATTATAGACGATGCGTTGGTACAATGCCCAACCATAAAAAAGGTAATTGTTTTAACCCGCACACGCACGCCAGTTTCTATGATTAAGGGGCGAGATGTTTGGTGGGAAGATGAGGTTAAAAAAGTAGAGACCCAAGGAGCAACTGATTTTCCGGCCGAGGAAATGGATGCCGAGGATGTGCTTTTTATCCTTTATACCTCTGGCTCTACAGGTAAACCTAAAGGGGTTGTGCATACTTGCGGAGGGTATATGGTGTATACTGGTTATACTTTTACCAACGCTTTTCAATATGAGCCGGGTGAGGTTTACTTTTGTACTGCCGATATTGGTTGGATTACCGGACATTCGTACATTGCTTACGGGCCGCTTACACAAGGAGCTACTACGGTTTTATTTGAAGGCATTCCTACATGGCCTACCCCTGCACGCCTTTGGGATATTGTTGAAAAATACCATGTAAATATCCTATATACTGCTCCAACAGCCATCCGCTCATTAATGAGTTTTGGCGATGAACTTTTGGAAGGTAAAGATTTTAGCTCGCTTAAAAAATTAGGCTCGGTTGGAGAACCTATCAATGAAGAGGCTTGGCATTGGTTTGATGAAAAAATTGGCCATAAAAAATGTCCTATCGTTGATACTTGGTGGCAAACTGAAACCGGGGGTTTTATGATTTCGCCTATCGCGGGTATTACAAAAACAAAACCTGGCTATGCCAGTTTACCGCTTCCTGGCATACAGCCTGTTTTGGTTGATGAAAATGGAAACATTATTGAAGGCAATAGTGTAAGTGGAAATTTATGTATCCGCTTTCCTTGGCCGGGTATGTTACGTACTACTTATGGCGATCATGAGCGTTGTCGTACAACTTATTTTTCAACCTATCACGATTTATATTTTACTGGCGATGGTTGCTTGCGCGATGAGGATGGCTATTATAAAATAACCGGCAGGGTTGATGATGTGTTGAATGTTTCGGGCCATAGGATTGGCACTGCCGAGGTTGAAAACGCCATTAATATGCATAGCGATGTGGTTGAATCGGCGGTGGTTGGTTTTCACCATGAGATTAAAGGACAGGGTGTTTATGCCTATGTGGTATGCCCTAACCAACATGGCGACCCTGAACTTACCCGCAAGGATATCATGATGACTGTAACCCGTATTATTGGTGCCATTGCCCGTCCTGATAAAATTCAATTCGTTAGCGGATTACCAAAAACCCGCTCAGGAAAAATTATGCGCAGGATATTGAGAAAAATAGCGGAAGGTGATGCAGAAAACCTTGGCGATACCTCTACCCTACTAGATCCATCAGTTGTGGATGAAATAAAAGAAGGGGCTTTATAATTGCTCTTTTGAATAAAAAAAGGCAGCAGATTAAATTTATCTGGCTGCCTTTTTTGTTTATGGTGCGGCTTTGACGCTATAAAACTGTCTTAATCTTCAACTCATTCATTTGCGGTTCGGCAAGGGTTGAAGGGGTATCAATCATCACATCCCTACCCGAATTATTTTTAGGGAAGGCAATCACATCTCTAATAGAATCTAAACCTGCAAAAATCGATACTAATCGGTCTAAGCCAAAGGCAAGACCACCATGCGGAGGGGCTCCGTATTCAAAGGCATCCAATAAAAAGCCAAATTGCTTTTGTGCCTCTTCGGGGCTAAAACCTAAATGCTTAAACATAAGTGATTGCAAAGCTCTATCATGTATCCTGATAGAACCACCACCAATTTCGGTACCATTAATTACCAAATCATAAGCGTTTGCTCTTACGTCTCCCGGAGCTGTTTCAAGCATAGCGATATCCTCAGGCTTCGGTGAGGTAAATGGATGGTGCATAGCATGGTAACGACCGGTTTCTTCATCCCATTCCAATAACGGAAAATCAAGTACCCATAAGGCTGCAAATTTATTTTTATCGCGTAAACCTAGGCGATTTCCCATTTCTAAACGGAGTTCGTTTAGTTGTTTGCGCACCTTGTCAGTTTTTCCTGCCAATATCAACATTAAATCACCTGCTTCTGCATCAAATGCTGCGGCCCAGTTGGTAAGTTCATCTTCACTATAAAATTTATCAACCGATGATTTTAAAGTACCATCAGTATTGTAACGGCAATAAATCATGCCGGTTACACCTATTTGCGGGCGCTTAAGCCAGTCGGTAAGTTCATCAATTTGTTTACGGGTATAGTCGGCACAGCCTTTGGCATTAATACCAACCACCAATTCAGCATTATCAAAAATGGTAAAGCCTTTGCCTTTTACCACATCATTTAATTCAACAAACTGCATACCGAAACGAATGTCCGGCTTATCTGAACCATATAATCGCATTGCATCTGCATAATTCATACGTGGCACGGTGCCAATATCAATCCCTTTAACTGTTTTAAATAAATGTTGCGTTAATCCCTCGAAAACATTTAAAATATCCTCTTGGGTAATGAAAGACATTTCGCAATCAATCTGCGTAAACTCAGGTTGACGGTCGGCGCGTAAATCTTCATCCCTAAAACATTTTACTATTTGAAAGTAACGGTCGAACCCGCTTACCATCAATAATTGTTTAAACGTTTGAGGCGATTGTGGTAGGGCGTAAAATTCACCCGGATTCATTCTGCTAGGTACCACAAAATCGCGCGCGCCCTCTGGGGTTGATTTTATCAGCACGGGTGTTTCAACCTCAATAAAACCAAGCCCATCCAGATATTTACGCACCTCTTGGCTCATTTTATGGCGCAAAACCAAATTATTACGTATTGGGTTACGGCGTAAATCTAAATAACGATATTTGGCGCGTAACTCTTCGCCACCATCTGTTTCATCCTCTATTAAAAAAGGCGGCAATTTGGCCTCGTTCAATACCTCAAGCGCGGTAACAGCTAGCTCAATATCACCAGTTGCCATTTTAGGGTTTTTATTGGTGCGCTCTAAAACTTTACCAGTAACCTTTACAACAAACTCACGCCCAAGGCCACGGCTCAGCTCGCGCAAGCTAGCATCCGTATCGGTATTAAATACCAATTGCGTAAGGCCATAACGGTCGCGTATGTCAATAAAAGTGGTTCCACCTAAATCTCTCGATTTTTGAACCCATCCACATAAAGTAACTGTTTCGCCTAAATGCTTAATATTTAATTCGCCGCAAGTATGTGTTCTTAACATATTTCTGGTTTTTGAATCCCTATAATTATTGGGATTGCAAAAGTAGGGTTTTGATATGAAACGTGAAAGTGTAATTTTGGCTTAAACTATAACGGTTTTTCAGTTACCGGATTTTTAATTGTTTAAAAATCAGCTTAAAATTGAATTTTAAACAGCATTTAATGAGTATACAAATGGCAGCACCCAACAAAAACCAAATATTCCCCTTAAGCAACTACACTAGACTTTGCTTTTTAAAAAACATCATTACCAATCCAAACATCATAGTTGGTGATTATACTTATTACGATGATTTTGTAGATGTGTACAATTTTGAGAAAAATGTAAAGTACCATTTTGATTTTATTGGTGATAAGCTGATTATCGGGAAGTTTTGTATGATAGCCTCTGATGTTACCTTTATTATGAATGGAGCAAATCATCTAACCTCGGCTATCTCAGCCTACCCTTTTGCTATTTTTGGAAACGATTGGCAAAATGCTATGGATGGAAAAACATATCCTGTAAAAGGAGATACCATTATTGGTAATGATGTTTGGATTGGCTATAAGGCAACTATAATGCCAGGTGTAAAAATTGGCGATGGAGCCATTATCGCATCAAATGCTACTGTAACTAAAGATGTTGCGCCATACAGCATAGTTGGCGGCAACCCCACGACTGAAATTAGGAAGCGCTTTAATGAGGATCAAATTAATAGGTTATTAGCAATAAAATGGTGGGATTGGGAAATAGATAAAATAACTGAAAATGTTGGTGTTTTGACTGGGATGGATATAAACTTGTTAAAATAGATTATGGTGATAGGGAGTCCGAAAGTCGGGAAGTCCGGAAGTTTGGAATATGTGGAACTTTTACCTATAGCAATATGCCCTAATCTGAAATTTAATTGTCTGAATCAGGATTTACTGGATTTTAGAATTAGCGGAATTAAGTTTAAACATTACTGTACCTTGTAGATGATGGTGAATTTTTAGTATGCTTTAAAAGTATTGATACATGATACTAGTTACTTGATACTAAAAAACAATTCCGAAATCCGAAATCAAACACTACATTTGCAAAATAATTCTCAAGGGGTGCCTTGCTTTGGTAGCGAAATAAACTGCAGGTTATTTCACCAAACTTAAAGACAGGCTGAGATCAAACCCATTGGTGTGTTGTAAGTTATAAGTTGAAGAATTTATATCCAACTTTTACTTCGTGACAAGCAAACACCATGCACCTGATCCGGGTAATGCCGGCGTAGGGAGAGGTAACAAGTTAAGAGTACTGCGTATTCGCCCTGATGCGGAGATGGTTTAACTAAATTTTATTTAAAAACATTTTGAAAAATTTATTCATGGCGTTTTGCGCCTCCCTGATTCCTTTTTTGGCTTCAGCCCAATTTTCTGTTAGTGGAAAAGTAACCGACGGACAAACAAACCTGGTATTACCAAATGCAAGTATTACCTTGGTAAATCAAAAAATCAAACTAGCTACTGATAGTTCAGGAAAGTATTACCTACACAACTTAAAACAAGGCAATTATACTATTAGCGTTACTTATATTGGTTATGAATCTATTACCAAAATGATTGATGTAAAGGCCGATATGGTAATTGATTTTAAACTTAATCTAGCATCAATTTTAACCAGTGTGGTAACAATTAATGGTGCAAGAGCCGAGGATAATTCGCCTACTACCTTTACTAACTTAAGCAGAAAAGACATTGCTAAAAACAACCTTGGGCAAGACCTTCCATACCTGCTCGACCAAACACCCTCGCTTGTCACCCAGTCGGATGCTGGGGCTGGTGTAGGTTATACTTATCTGCATATAAGGGGCTCCGATGGTAGTCGCATTAACGTTACCATCAATGGTGTCCCCTATAACGATTCGGAGGAGCAGGCTAGTTATTTTGTGGATATTCCGGATATAGCCTCATCTGTTGATAATATTCAGATACAACGCGGGATAGGAACTTCTACCAACGGTGCAGGTGCCTTTGGAGCGAGTATTAATATCCAAACTACCGCTAGGCATGATACCAGTTATTTGCTATTGAATAATTCAATAGGCTCATACAATACCATAAAAAACACAGTAAGCATTGGTACTGGATTATTGAATGGGCATTTTAGCTTCGATGGCAGGTTATCAAGAATTGTCTCTGATGGTTATATTGACAGAGCCTCTTCAAACCTGCAATCGTACTTTTTAAATGGCGCTTATTATGCCAAAAACACCCAAATTAGGCTCCTTACTTTTGGAGGAACAGAACACACCTACCAAGCATGGAACGGTATACCGGAAGATACATTAAGAAGTGGGAATAGGCGTTTTAATGGATTGGGTTTAGAACCTAACGGTACTTATTATAAAAACCAAACCGATAATTATACCCAAAACCATTACCAAGTATTATTTGACCAAAAAATATCCGACCAATTGTCATTTAGCGGTGGTTTACATTATACCCACGGTTTTGGCTATTACGAAGAATATCAACCAATGCAAGCATTGACCAATTATGGAATAACTCCGGTTGTAATTAATGGTAAAACCATTGATACCACCGATTTGACCCGAAGATTGTGGCTTAATAATAAGTTTTATGGAATCACTTATAATTTAAAATATAAACCAAGGAAAGGTTTTAATATTTTAATTGGTGGTGCCTTTAATGAGTATAAAGGAGCACATTATGATAATATTGAATGGACACAACAAAGCACCAATATACCACCCGATTATCAGTATTTAAGAAATGACGCGGAGAAAACGGATTTTAATATTTTCGGAAAGATAGATTATACAATTGGGAAAGCTACCCTATTTGCAGATATGCAATACCGGCATATTTACTATTCGTTTTTGGGGTATAATGAAAACCTCGAAAATGTTCAGCAAAATGTAGATCTTGATTTTTTTAATCCGAAATTGGGGATCACCTATCAACTTAATGCAGCTAGCAATATTTATGCTTCCATGGCTGTTGGTAACCATGAACCTAATAGGAATGATTATGTGCAATCAACCCCAGCAAGTCGCCCGTTATCTGAAAATTTAAAAGATTTTGAATTGGGGTATAGAATTAAGGAAGGTATATTTTCGGGAGGTATAAACACTTATTACATGTTGTACAAAAACCAGCTTGTTTTAACAGGCGCCTTGAACGATGTTGGCGATCAAAACCGGAGTAATGTAAAAGATAGCTATAGGGGTGGTATTGAGTTTGATGGAAGATTAAAAATATCCGATAATCTAACCTGGGAAGCTACTGCTGCCTTGAGCAGGAACAAGGTGCAAAATTTTCAACAATACCTAGGGCAATATGTTGATGGTAATTATATAAATACTATTGAATACACTTACAAAAATACGGATATCGCTTTTTCGCCCAATTTTATTGGTTCAAGTACTATCAGCTACAAACCTTTTATTGGAGGCGAAATTGCCTTGATTAGCAAATATGTAGGCAAACAATATTTAGACAATACTTCCAACACAAACCCACCCGGCTTTCCTCCAAGCAATGTTATTTCAAACAGGGTTTTGAATAGCTATTTTTTAAACGCGGTACGACTTGCTTATACCTTTAACACTAATTGGGCAAAAAATATTGGTATTACTTTATTAGTGAATAACATATTTAGCACCAAATATGAATCGAACGGAGCTACATACCCAGATATTGAAAATGGTAAGGTGGTAAACTATAATTATTATTTCCCTCAGGCACCAGCAAACTTTTTATTAGGATTAAGCATGCAGTTTTAATCCAGCTGTTTTAAAGTAATTGCAATAGAACGAAACAGAGCAATAAAAAGCAAGCCTGTTTTGTTCTATTGCAATCATTTTAATTGGCAATTAGCATAGCATTAACTTTGCCACTCAGGTTATTACCAACTGTGGGCAAAATGTTTTCTGTTGTTTGCGTCCAATAAACTGGATTTCCTCCATCACTCCCTGCAAAGTATGCACCATCGGTAGTAGCTACCATCGTATTTACTGTCCCTCCGTTTAAAATAGATCTAGAAACTTCAACTCCGTTTTTCCAATATACTGTGTTACTATAATTTCCATCCCATCCTGCAAAATAAACATTGGTACCTGAAATGGCCATAGCTATAACACCACCACTATTTGAATTATTTGTGGATAAACGATTTTCTACACCATTTAACCAATATACCGCCGCGTAACCATCTGAACCACCAAAATAAATATTGTTGCCAGATATATACATAGTTTGCACTGAGCCATTTTTGTAATAATTACTGCTAGTAATAGGGAGGAAATATTCTGTTCCATTTTTCCAATAAACCGGAAGGTTGCCATCAATACCTCCAAAATATACGTCTGTGCCTGATATTGCCATTGTATTTACTAAGTTATTATAATAATAATAGTTATTGTTGTTATTTGTGGTTGGAAGTTGATATTCAATTCCATTTTTCCAAAATACGGCATTATATTGATCAGCACCGGCACAATAAATATCACTACCAGAAATTCCCATTGTGGTAATATATGCAGGATTGTTGTAATAATAACCACCATTACCACTACCTAAAATTGGCAAAGTGGTTTCTATTCCGTTTTTCCAGTAAACTGGCAAATTACCGTCAAATCCTCCCAAATAAATGTCATTACCAGATTTGACAATTACATTAACACTTGCACCTGTATTGTTAACATTATTTGTTACGGGTAAAACGGTTTCTATGTTATTTTTCCAATAAACCGGAGCACTACCGTCGTTCCCGGCATAAATTGTTGAAGCAGTTTTTGGGCTTACATCTCCATTTTTATTACATGAAGTAACTAAGGTTATAATTGTGAGTACTAAAATAAATAGTGATAGGTTTTTCATAAATGAATTAAATTATAATGTTTAGATTATTTATATACTTATTCTCAAAAGTATTTATTCGGCATCTTATTTACAAATAAAAGGCAATAAAATTAATATTTTAATAAAATAATTGAAGGTTAGATTATAAGGACTGAGATTGAATTAAATATTGAAAATATTTAATAAAAGCATTTGTGGTTTAACATAAAATCTTCCTTTACCTGCCCATTCCTAAAAAAAACTAATCCTATCCAAAAAAGGTCAATGGTAACGGTAACTTTGGGATGTTTTTTAATATGTTGCCAGGCCTCTTTCATGCCTTGGCTCCAATAAATATCATCAAATATCAAAAGTGTGCCATCATGTACTTTTGGCAAACACCATTCAAAATAATTGATAGTAGCTTGTTTTTGATGGTTCCCATCAACAAATACAAAATCAATTCTTTTTAATTGATTAAGGATGATGGGCAGGGTATGGTCAAAATTCCCTATTACGAGTTCAATATCGTTTCGTCCAGCTTTCGAAAATACATTTTGAGCCACTTCCGCAATCTCTATACATCCTTCCAAAGTAAAAAGTTTGGCTTCGGGTGCGGCATTTTGCAGGTACATACTGGTTATGCCAAGGCAAGTACCTAACTCAATCATGTTTTTGGGTTTTTGGTTTACCACCAATCTGTAAAGAAGTTGAGCTAGCTGAGGCCTTTTTAAGGAGTTTTTGGCAATATCGCTGATCCTCTTTTTATTGTTTTTATTAATGGAAGACCCGGCACCTAAATCTGTAATATTTATGACCCTATCATCCGCATAGAGAACATTACGTAACTGTTCAATTTCTGCGTATACTTTTTTTTCGCTATCATCGTATAATACTTCATCGGCTAATCGATAAACAAATGGCGAATGTATGCCATGCCTAGTCTTAGCGTTTATTTGGTGTAAAAAATAGTCGAAAGCAAACCTTAGATTAAACATTGGCGTAAAAATATATAAAGGTTTAGTATTTTAGCAGAACTGAACATGATTAATCCAACAGAAGTAAATTCACTAATCCGTTTGCTGGATGATCCGGATACGGAAATATTTGAGCATGTACATCAAAAACTCCTTTCGTATGGAACCGGAGCCATTGAGTTTTTGGAACAGGCTTGGGGGGAAGCTTTCGACCCGATACAACAAGAGCGTATTGCAAATTTGGTGCACGAGATTCAATTTGGCATAGTTAAGAATGATCTTAAACTATGGCATCAAAGTGGCGCGTTCGATTTGCTTCAAGGGATCTTAATCATCAACCGCTACCAATATCCCGATTTGGATGAGCAAAAAGTAATTAACCAGCTTGAAAGTATTAAAAGGGATATTTGGATACAAATGATGAATGAGGCCAGTCCGAAAGAGCAGGTAAAGCTCTTTAATCATATATTTTATAATATACATGGGTTTACTGGCAATACCACTAGTCACCAAGACCCGCAAAACAGCTATATCAATCAGGTACTCGAAACAAAAAAGGGCAATCAAATTTCCTTAGCCATCATTTATGCTATCATTGCGCAAAAGCTAGATATTCCTGTTTATGGTGTAAACCTGCCTCAGCATTTTATTTTGGCTTATGTAGATGAAACCATGCAAAGCGAGTTTGAAAACGGTATTCTGTTTTATATCAATGCATTTAACAAAGGCTTTATTTTTGGAAGGAGAGATGTTGATATGTTTTTAAAGCAGCTAAATTTAAAATACGACAGGCAATTTTACGAGCCCTGCTCCAATGTCGACATTATAAAAAGAGTTTTGCGCAATTTGATTAGTGCCTATGAGCATGCAAGCTCATCTGACAAAGTAAATGAATTGACCGAGCTTTTGGATATTTTAGAATAATTAATTTATATTTTTTTAAAAAACAAACAAGTTACTGTTGAACCTACTGTTTTAAAATAATGCCCCCTTTCATTACAAAGGTTACTTTTTTTACAAGTTTAATGTCATCAACAGGATTACCCTCAACGGCAATTAAATCCGCTAAAAAACCTTGCTTTACATTTCTTAAATTAGGTAGGCCAAATACCTTTGCATTAATAGATGTGGCTGAACAAAGTACATCTATTGCAGGCATACCATATTCGGCCATTAAAATCATTTCTCGCGAGTTCTCACCGTGTGGAAATACACCTACATCGCCACCCATACAAATAGTTACTCCAGCTTTCATCGCTTCCGAGAAAATATAATGTTTTTTAATCACTGATTCAGGCATTGGATCCAAGCCCTTTTTCCATCCATGATAAGTGGAGATAGCTTCAGTCGCGGCTATTGTAGGGCAAAGCGCAATCCCTTTTTCTTTCATTAACTTAAAAATTTCAGGATTGCCACCATCCCCGTGTTCAATGGTTGTTACACCAGCCGCAATTGATCGTCGCATACCTTCTTCCGTTGCAGCATGAACAATAACTGAACGGCCGCTGCTATTGGCAACATCAACCGCTTTTTTAAGTTCCTCGGAAGTAAAAGTAGGTGCAGCAACATCATTCAGCCCCCATCTATAATCGGCATAAAGTTTAATTACATCTGCTCCATGCCCAATTTGCGATCTTACTACCCTAGTTATTCCCTCCGTACCGTCGGCTTCCTCCGCGCCTTTTATTATTTGCAATTCAGCAACATCACTTTTAGGCCCATAACTCCCAGTTGCAACAATTGCCCGAGTGGCAACCAACATACGCGGACCAATAATGATGCCCTTATTTATTGCAGTTTTCAATCCTACATCATCGTAACCCGCTCCCTCGGTACCTAAATCTCGAACAGTTGTAAAGCCAGCTAATAAAGTCGCTTTGGCATGTTCAACTGCCCTGGCGGTGCGTTCAGCCCTGCTTTCGGTTAGTACCTGATCGTTCCAGCTTGTTTCATTATAAGGATGTAGAAAAAGGTGTGAATGTCCTTCAATAAACCCGGGTAAAAGTGTCATCCCCTTTAACTCAATTTCCTTCGCTGATGTTGGAACGGTAAGCTTATTCTTATCTCCGGCAAATTCAATTTTATCATTCTTCACCAAAACTACCCAGCTATTATGCATAGCTTGTCCATCAAAAACTTGGTCAGGTTTTAATAGAAAGTAAGTGTCTTCCTCTTGGTAATTTGTTCGAAAACCTGAAATTGTAAACAGCAAAAATGCAAATAAGAAAAGCCGGAATGTTTTCATTGTTGATAAAGATAAGGCTTAGTGCAACAACAAATACCATCATTAAATAATTATTTTCAATAACATGCAACCAATTGGCACTTTGCTTCATCTTACTATTAAATGATGTTTTTGGAGCAGAAATACTCGATAATTGATATAATAAAAAAATGCATTGAAGGTGAACGCAAAGCCCAGGAGATGCTGTACAAGCAATTTTCGGCCAAAATGCTGGGTGTTTGTCTGCGATACGCGAAGGATAGGATGGAAGCGGAAGACATGTTGCAAAATGGATTTATAAAGGTTTTTCAAAAAATGCAAACCTATAAAGGCGAAGGCTCCTTTGAAGGATGGGTGAGAAGGATTATGGTACACAGCTCGATTGAGTATTACAGAAAACATCATAAAATAATGCAATTAGTTGATTTGGATGATGCGGAAGATGTTCCGGCAACAACCTTAGGGGCTGCCGCCAATTTAGAGGCGAATGATTTGTTAGCCTTAATAAATGAACTTAGCGTTGGTTATAGGCTAGTATTTAACTTGTACGCTATTGAAGGTTATTCGCACAAAGAGATAGCAGATTTAGTAGGAATTTCAGAAGGCGCGTCAAAATCGCAGCTTTCAAGAGCCAGGGCCATATTAAAAGAACGTGTTTTAAAAATACAAGAAAAAAGGTATGAGAATGCAGGATAATGAAATGGACGATTTGTTCAGATCAAAATTAAATGATTTTGAAACGCAGCCCTCACCTCGTATTTGGGAGCATATTGAAGCTGAACTTGATAACACTCGGAAAAGGAAAGTTTGGATCCCTATTTTAAGTATAGCAGCAAGTATCATATTGCTTTTTTCAATAGGGGTTATTTTAATTCCAGTTAACAAAGGGGAGCATAAATCAAATGGAGTGGTCTATTCAACAAATAACCATCATCAAAACAGTTTGAAGATACCACCTAATGGTAAGCAATTAGAAGAAGAAATAATTGCTGATGTGAAAAAATTAAAAAAAAATAAAGTATCAAATAACTTAAATAGTGAATATAACAGTAGTTCTGAAGTTAAACGTAAGCAGATTATTCCTGAAGGTGTGAGTGGTAGTGATTCTATTAGGGTACGTCAGGATGAATTGGCCATGACTTCCTCCGGTAATATTAATAAAGTGAATAATGTGGTTCCTGATAGCAATACCAAGTTTATAAATGTTCCTTCAATTTTAGCCAATAATAACCTTGAAATTGCTGCATCTAAAACTAATCAACCAGATAATCATTTAACAAACAGTTTAGCAGCGGCTCCTAAACCAAAAATTAGAAACCTAGGTGGGTTAATTAATGCTTTAGTAGCTAAGGTTGATAAACGAAAAGACAAGTTTATTGAATTTACAGAAACAGACGAGGGATCAAATATTACAGCATTAAATCTGGGTGTTTTTAAAATAAAAAAATCAAAAACAGAAATAGAAAAATAAAAAACATGAAAAACACATTCTTAACTATAATTACGGTAGCATCAACCATCATGGCATACGCACAAAATACTAAAACCGACTCAACCAAGCTGAAAAAAGATAGTACACGTAACATAAAAAAGGAGAAGAGCTTTACTCTTGGCTTTAACCAAGAGGATGATGATAAAAACAACGATAGTAAAAACAAAGTGCATTCAAATTACCCAAAATTCTCAGCAGATTTTACTTTCGCTCGTTTCGATTTAGGATTTGCTACAATTATTGATAATGGAAGTTTTACTCTTTCACCTCAAAATCAATTTTTAAGCTATCGACAAAGTAAAACCAGTACAGTGGGTTTTGATTTATTTCAAGTTGGGGTAAGGTTTTCGGATAATTTTAAGATAAATTTAGCGGGTGGTTTTGACTGGACATTAATTCGCTTACGAGACAATATCACCATTTTGCCTCACCAACCAGTTTTAACTTATAGGGTTGATACTATTAGCTACAGCAAAAATAGGTTTTCTTCCAACTATCTTAGGATACCTTTATCATTCGATTTTAGAAGTAAAGCAGATGAGAATGGGAATAGATTCCATTTTGTATTGGGTCCTGAAATTGGTTTTTTATTAGATGGCATGGTTAAACAAATAAGTGCCGAGCATGGTAAACAAAAAATTAGTGACTCCTACCATTTTGCAACCTTAAGGTACGGTGGGTTTGCCAGAATTGGTTATGGCGATTTTGGGGTATTCGCAAAATATTATGCAAATGATATGTTCGAAAACAGTCCACAACAGGCAGGGCTTAAGAATTTCTCCTTTGGATTAACAGCTGCTTTTTAATAATACAATCTTTTTATACAGCTAATTTCAACCTTTTTAAACTCCAATAGAATGTGTTTAAAAGCATTCGATTGGAGTTTATTGATTTTGGAGTGTGCCTTCCTATTGCAATTATATAAAACAAAAAATGGTGTCCAAACATTTCTAATTATATTTACAGGCAATGGAAGGTTCAACGTTTTTGCAGGCTATCTCATTAAACAAAGCTTACCCCGACACTATAAATTCGGGAGTTAAAAACATTAATTTAACAATACAAAAAGGTAAAATAACCGCCATTATTGGCGAAAGTGGTAGTGGCAAAAGTACCCTATTGAAATTATTATATGGTTTGCTGTCGCCTGATGAGGGTAAGGTTTATTTTGAGAACGAAAGGGTATGGGGGCCCGAGGTTAAATTAATTCCAGGGCACGATTCCATGAAAATGGTAACGCAAAGCAACGATGATTTAAATTTATTTGCAAAAGTTTGGGAAAATGTAGCAGCATTATTGCCAAACAACAATTTACTTGCAAAAAATGAGAAAACGGAGGCCATATTAAAACAGCTTAAGATGTACCATTTGGCTAAAAAAAAAGTGGTTGAGTTAAGTGGCGGTGAAAAACAGAGAGTTGCCATAGCCAGAGCTTTAATAACAAACCCTAAAGTGCTATTTTTGGATGAGCCTTTTAATCAGGTTGATTCCTCTTTTAGAGAGGGTTTACAGCAAGATATCAGGGAAATAGTTAAACAAACGGGACTAACAGTCATTATTGTTTCACATGATCCGGCAGAAGTACTTTCAATGGCTGACGAATTATTGGTGCTAAAGCATGGTGAAATTATTGAATCAGGAACACCTAAATCTATTTATCATGCACCTAGCAATTTATATTCGGCGCAGCTTTTAACAAACTGCAATATTTTGAATCCTGATGAAGCCAAAATTTGCGGTATAAAAACTAAAGAGTCTTTTGTAGTAATTTACCCACAATGGATAAAAACCTCCAGAAGTACATTGAATGAAGGATGGTATATAAAACAAATATTATTTAAAGGTAATTACGAAGATTTATTAATTGAAAAAGAGGGTTTGACTTTAAGGTTACTAAATGACCAGTTTGGCAAATATACCGAAGGTGAGAATATTGCCATTAAAATTAAGAACTGGATAGGTTTTCAGTAAACTATAAAACAAGATATAGTGGTCAAAAATGGTTGGTGAAACCTTTATAAGTTATTGATTAAAAGCGAGATGTGATAGGTCAATTGAAAGTGATTTCAATTGACTTTTTTTGTTTATGAAAAGTGTTAAAAAAAGGCATGTTGGGCCTGTA
>CAITEP010000009.1 GCA_903891475.1 uncultured Mucilaginibacter sp. | reverse complement strand
TTCAAACACGCCTTTTTTTGACGATTTCATATAACAAAAAAAGCAAATTGAAATCAATTTCAATTTGCTCCTTATATCTTGTTGTAAAACAGATTATTACAAAGGTTTTACCAACTATTTTTGTCTATTAAATCTCAAATTATTAATTGAAAATATCCCGACAAAGAGCCATTAATTTATTTAGTAAGTTTTCATTGACAACGTGTAAGAATAAATATTACTTTTTATTAAAATAAAAGGAAATGTTTCTGAAATAAGTTGCTAGATTTATAATTATTTCAATAAACAATACCAAAAGCATCATAAATTTTAACATCTCAAATTGATAATAAATTGAAAACCAGATTACAATAGAAATAAAAATTTTGGGCACCCAAAATAACAGTGTGTTTTTAGAATTAAAACCTAGCACGCTAATATAAATATAAATCACATTAATTATCAATACGAATACAAGGTAAAAAAGCGAATAAAATTGAGCGACACCAATTAGCGAAATGATGGCTCCCCAAATAATGCCTGAAATAAGGAAGAAGGCATTTACCCAACCTGAAATTAAAAATTCCTTTTCCTTACCTTGTAATACCAATAATTGACCAACAGTGGAGAGTAAAGTTTGGGTATAAATTAACAATCCGAAATAGGGTAAAAAATCAGCAACTTTTAACCATTTTGCTCCCCATAAAAGCAATATAAGTTTTGTTGGAAAAAGTATAAAAAGTAAAACTAGCGGGAAAGTAATAAGCGGAATTATTTTTAAGATACTAGTATATTCCTTTTCGATATCTCCACCCTCCATTTTTAATTTTTTTAAGCTAGGGTATAAAACTCTTGAAATTAAACCTGTTATTAAATTTAATGGCAACATTAACAAACTATATGCCCGATTATAAATACCAAGGTCAAATTGACCATAAAACTTACCAACTATTAAATTATCGGCATTGCGAGCCCAATAGTTAATTGCATTAAAACCAATAACATTTTTTATGGTTTTTTTTATTTTTCTAAATACTACCTTCAAGTATTGAACAGGAAAAATTTTAAACCCTAATTTTACTTTTCGTTGGTAAATAACAGCTATGGAAAACGCGTTTAATAGTTGTGCGCTAATTAATGCCCAATAAGTGGCTCCAAATAGTGCTAAAATAACAGCAAAACTTGTAGAAATAATTATGCTTATTACGGTTGCCTTACCAATAAATGCAAAATTTAGTCTTTTAGCTATGATTGACTCTTGTGTTAAACTAAAACCTTTGATTAAAAAAACTGAACTGTAAATGATGATGGGTAGCTTAATTTCAGGGCTATTGAAAAATAAAGATATTGGATAAGCCATTAAAACTGTAATTAAACATAGTACAATCCCAAATATTATTGAAATATTCATAAAAACCCTATTGAATGTTTCGCCATAATTATTTCGAATCAAGGCATATGATAAGCCACCATCGGCAAAAACCATAATAAAACCAATAAACAAGGTAATCAGGTTTGTAATACCATAGGTTTGCGGGCTTAATAACCTGGATAATATTACTGTTGAAAGAAATGAAATTAATTGCGCCGAATAGGCATAGCCCCCTAAAATTAAAATATTCTTGAAAAAATCACTTTTAAAGCTCATTTTTTACCCATAAATGTTATAAATTAAAAAATACCAAATAAAATATGATTTTTTTCAGAATAAAATATTTGTACAAACAATACTATCTTCAATTAGCAAACAATTTCAACAATTTTAATTTATAGCTAACTCTATATCTTTTACGTCACTTAAAACACATTCTACAATCCCTACCTTGCTTTATCTTAGTAAATCTTCATATTTTAATAAGTAGATTTCAAACATTCAGGGTTATTCAAATTATTTTAATTACCTATTTTACGTGGGGTGTTATATGAAAATACCAAATTGTAGTTGTTAATTACCTTAGTTGTAGCAACACAATTTAACAAAGTTTTTTTTTCATAAAGTGCTACAATTTTATGGACTTGTCTTTCCGGAGTAAATATTTCAATAGCATAGTTATAAGCATTATTTCCTAATTTTTTCTTTAAAATATCATTTGTTAAAAGTAGTTCTATATTCGTGTATAGACTTTTAACCGAGTTTGGTTTCGCGACCAAGCCAGTTATGTTTGGTTTTACTGCTTCTAAAAGTACCTTCCAGTTTGCAACTACTACTGGTTTTTTCATAATAGCTGCTTCAATTACTGGCCTGGCGAAATGAGGAGCGGTTGCGGGAAATACAACTAAATCAGCAATGGTGTAATATTTTATGGTATCCGAATCCCATGGTAATCTATAACATATATCGTTTAAGCCAAGACTGTTTATTTTTTTCACCATCAGCATATCAAACCTTTTTATTCCAATAATTTTTTTAAGGAACTCTTTAAAATTCATTTGTTTTTTAGGTGATGGTACCGCATCGGGCATCAAACATATAAAATTATCATATTTAAGCCTTAATTGATGTAAGGTATCGAGTAGAATATCTATTCCTTTATGTTTTTTTAGTCCTCCTAAATAAAGAATAACCTTTTTTTCAGTGTCAATTTGAAGGCTTTCTTTTATTGTTTCTGTCTTAAAATCAAATTGATGGTCAATAAAAGTTTGGTCAACAAAATTGTTAACTACTATACCATGATTAATTCCTGACAACCAAGATGTTTTTTCGGTTTCAGTCAAAAAAATTAAATTTTCTGATTTTAGCATTAATTTCCTGATAATCGGAAAAAGAAAATGAAATCTTGAGGGAGCATGTTCTCTAATATGCCATACGTATTTTATTTTTAACTTAATAAATAGCGGTAACAATGGGAATAGTACAACACTATTTAAATGCACCATTTGTATATTTAAATTTTCAAGGGAATTTTTAGTTTTTTGTGAAGTGGTTATATTTCTATAAATTGCTTTAAGAATGATATAATAAGTAGTTATCCGCCAAAATTCCATTCGGTCGCAACTCCAATAATGTAAAGGATATATCCAGGGCATATCTACAAATTCTATTTGGTATTTGCTTAGAATTGCGTTCAATTCGTCTGATGGAATTACAAGGCCAACTATCGGTGTATAACCTTTTTTTTTGATTTCAAGAATGGTGTATAACATACTTAAAAATGACCCTGCCCGGTGGTCACCGTGGTGAATAAAGAGTATTCTCATGAAATTTTAATTAGAGGTATGGTATATAGACTAACAAATAATCATTAGGTTTAATGTTGTTATGATAAAATATAATATTTAATAATATTTAAAATAAATTCTATAATAACATCATAACAACTATTGGATTTCAACTTGGTAAAGCCGGGCTCTAATTGATATCCTTCTAATTAAATCATGAAATGATCAAGTTGGTTAATACTGATTTTAAATAATACTTTGAAAATATACCGACAAACAGCCATCAATTTATTAGTAAATTTGCAGTATGAATCAGGAAGAATTACAGAATATTAGGGACGAATACCATGCCGCTGCCCTTACAGAAGAAAGCACCTTAGCCGACCCGATAAAACAGTTCGAGATTTGGTTTACACAATCGTTGGAGGCAAAACTACCTGAGCGTAATGCCATGACTTTGTCGACTGCTACAACAGATGGCCGACCATCAGCAAGGATTGTATTATTGAAAGGTTTTAACGAAAAAGGGTTTACATTTTTTACCAATTACTTAAGCCGCAAAGGCAAGGAGCTTACCAAAAACCCAGTGGCTGCACTCACCTTTTTTTGGCCGGCTTTTGAAAGGCAGATAAATATTGAAGGTACACTGGAAAAAGTGAACAAAGAAGAAAGCGAACATTACTTTCATTCGCGCCCAAAAAATAGTCAGATTGGCGCGGTGGTATCGCCTCAAAGTCAGGAGATTGATAGCAGGGAATTGTTGGAAAAAAAATGGGCCGATTTAGCACTTCAATATGCCGAAAAAGAAGTGCCTAAGCCGGCTCATTGGGGTGGTTTTATTTTACGACCAACCCGAATTGAATTTTGGCAAGGCCGCCCAAGCCGCCTGCACGACCGTATTGTTTACAAACGGGTTGATAACAAAACATGGAAAAAAGTACGTTTGGCACCATGATTTTGGAGGAGATAAAGACTTTACTAACCGAGAAGTTTGGAGAGGATATTATTCAAGAAACCGAAACAACTGGCTTACAACCCGCCTTGCTTATTAATCCGGACAGGATAGCGGAGGTTTGCCTGGAATTGCGTGATAACCCAAAAACCTATTTCGATTTTTTGGCCTGCCTTACAGGAGTTGATTATGGTAAGGATAATAATCGGTTTGGGGTGGTTTATCATTTGACCTCTATCCCCTATAAAACACAAATCACTCTAAAAATAAGCAAAGAAAATAATAGAGATTTGGATGAGTTGCCAACGTTTGAAAGCATATCTTCAGTGTATAAAACCGCCGAATGGCATGAGCGAGAAGCGTATGACCTGGTTGGAATTTTTTTTGAAAATCACCCTGATTTACGAAGGATATTATTGCCTGATGATTGGGAAGGCTATCCACTAAGGAAAGATTATGCCAATGCCGAATTTTATAAAGGCATAAAAATTGATTAAGTTTGAAATCAGCAAATTATTCATTCATCCCACAAAAAACACCTGCATTTGAATAGCCATCACCCAATATATCAACAAGCTTACCAAAATTACGAGCAGAAAATCGCGCAGGCAAGCGTGGAGGATATGGTGCTCAATATGGGGCCACAACACCCTTCTACTCACGGTGTTTTGCGTTTGGAGTTGATTACCGATGGGGAGATTGTAAAAGAGGTAATACCCCATATCGGCTACTTGCACCGTTGCTTCGAAAAACATGCCGAATCGCTTACCTATCAGCAAACCATACCATTTACTGATAGGATGGATTATTTGGCATCGATGAATAATAGTCATGCTTTTGTGATGGGTGTTGAGCGGATGATGGGGATTGATAAGGATATTCCGAAGCGGATTGAATACATACGCGTATTGGTTTGCGAGTTGAACAGGATCGCTTCGCACCTGATAGCCATCGGTACCTACGGCATTGATATTGGCGCTTTTACCCCCTTTTTATGGTGTTTTAGAGATCGCGAACATATCATGGGTATGTTGGAATGGGCATCGGGCTCGCGTATGTTGTACAATTACATTTGGGTAGGTGGCTTGTTTTACGACATCCCGGTAGGTTTTGAAGAACGTTGCAAGGAATTTGTAGACTATTTTAAACCTAAGATGTTGGAAATGAACCAACTACTTACAGATAACCAAATATTTATAAACCGAACAGCAAACGTAGGCGTATTGCCAATGGACGTTGCTATTAATTATGGTTGCTCGGGTCCAATGCTGAGAGGTTCAGGATTAAAATGGGATTTACGGCGAATTGACAATTATTCTGCTTACCCCGAGTTGGAATTTGATATACCCATTGGCACCGGATTAATGGGCACCGTGGGCGACTGCTGGGACCGCTACAAGGTACGTGTGGATGAAATTGAGCAATCGTTAAAAATAATAGAGCAATGCGTGGAACGTTTGCAAAAAGAATTGAAACGTACGCCTGATTTTGACCCAAGAGCCCTTTTACCACGAAAAACCATCCCAAAAGCGCAGGATTATTATGTAAGATGCGAGGGTCCTAAAGGCGAATTGGGTTTTTATTTCATGGCCGACGGAAAATCAGAAATACCAACCAGGGTAAAATCTCGCGCGCCAAGTTTTAGTAACCTTTCTGTTTTACCCGAAATTACCAAGGGTGTACTCATTGCCGATTTGGTAGCCATTATAGGCTCTATCGATATTGTTTTGGGGGAAGTAGACAGATAAAAAAACGCCGCAGGGTTTCTCCTACGGCGCCAATTGTATAAAGTTTAGGTTGGGTTATTGTTTAAATACTTTCACCATAAAAACAAAGTCTTTCAATTTTTTAAACTGTTGTTTTTGGCTCAAACCGGCAAGCGTATTTCTTGAATTGAGGTTTAATGGTTTGCTTAGTGAATCTGAAGGAATGTCTTGAATCGCTTTTAGTAAATAGCTCGATTTGATGGCAAAATGCGCACCCTCCATACGGGTTGACTTGGCACTAATTACACCTATCAGGTTCCCCCTGCTATCAATTAGCGGGCCACCGCTATTACCCGGGTTTACTTGCAATGAAACCTGATAACTGGTACTATCTAAGGCGTTATCGTTGGTAAAACCTGTAGTAGCGCTAAGGTAACCTGTGTTAAACACAATCGCTTCTCTTGGATAACCAATGGTATAAACGTTTTCGGCTATTTCACTTTCTCCCTTTTTAATGTTAAATGGCACATTACCCAAGCTTTTAAAGGCTGTATCATCAACCGCTAAAATGGCGATATCCGTTTCGGGTTCGGTATAAACAACCTTGGTACGATACGATTTTCCATTCGCGTTTTCGATATAAACTGAATCAGCATTGTTTATCACATGGTAATTGGTTACTATATAACCATTGGATGATATGGCAAAACCGGTACCCCTAAAATTGCTGGTTTTAAGGTTGTTGTTGGTGTGGCTTATTGAATTATGCGTTTTGAGGCCGTTTACTGTTTTTTGTATTTGAGCTACCTGACCTTTTAATTGAACATAATTTGTTTCGCGGTTATTAAAATACCCGGAAACTATAAGAGTCATCAATACCGCGAATATGGCGATAGAGGCGGCTACCGATATTTTAGAATGGTGGTTGCGCCAAAGCTTCACAAACCACATTGGGTGAACTGTTAATTCTTCTTTTAGGGCATGCACATCAATTTCCTGATGGAAGGCATTGAGGCGTTTCTCCAACTCAATACGTTCGCCATATTGTTTTATGGTATCGGTAAACTGCTTGTGCGCTTGTATGCGCTCGTTCAAATCCGTATTTTCCTGCCTTAGCAACTCAAACCGAGCCAGCTCTTCGCTGTTTAGTTCGCCGTTAAGGTAACGTTCAATTAATTCTAATAATTTGTGTTCAACCATCGCTTTATCCTCCAATTTATTGCTGAAAAAACAATTTTTTTAGGCGTTGCAAGCATTTGTATTTTTGTGTCTTGGCATTATCGGCATTGGTATAGCCAAAAGCCTCACAAATATCCTGCATCGATTTATTATTTATATAAAATTCTTCAATAATCGTTTTACAAGGTTCGCCCAATAATAGAAGGGCACTTCCCATTTTAGTAAACTGTAAATCACGCTCGCTGTGATTTTCGGCATCGTCCTCAACAACCAAGTATTCCTGAAAATCCTTTATATCGCCCCCATATCGGTTTATCTGACTAAGTCTTTTAAGCCATAATCGCCTGCAAATGGAATATATATACGTTTTCAGCTTGCTGCTTAGCTCAAAATCACCAGCTTTTATTTTATTGTAAACAATAATAATAGCCTCCTGATAAATGTCCTTGGCATCGTCCTCGTCCCCGTTGTTATTGATGATGAGCTGCATCACCATGGGGAAGTATGCCAGATACAAACGTTTTAAAACACTTTCCGAATTATTTAAAATACCTAAAATAACTTCATTATCGGTTGGTATGTTGTTCATCTACGTTGTATACTCCTTTAATACGGTAAAAATCAAATGGTAACCCAATGTTAACAAAAAATAAATTTAATTAGGAAGGCAGGTTACCTTTTTATCTTTTGGGGTATTAATTCAAAAATCACAAAACAAATTTTTTATGAAAAACCTTATCAAAATTGCGGTAGTAACCGTAGCAATGGGCACCATGCTTGCTTCTTGCGACCCGAAAGCAAAACCTGCTAATGAAAAACCGATTGACTCATTAAAAAACGATGTAAAAATTGACTCGACCAAAAAAGACAGCACTGTTAAGGTTGATTCAATTAAAAAAGATACTTCTAAAAAGTAGTTGAATGTAAGTTTTTTGTTAATTTTTTAGTTTTTTTAATGTGAAAAGGTTTCCTGTAATTTTTTTTTAAAATTATGGGTTACCTTTTTATGTTTTGGGTATTAAATTGCAAATATTCACATTAAATCAAACAAAAAATGAAAAATTCATTCAAAATTGGCGCTTTAGCCTTAATTATCGCAGTTTCTTTCGCAGCTTGTAAAGGTAAAGGTGCTGCTGGTGCAGATTCAGTTAAAACTGATTCAGTAAAAGTTGACACTACCAAGAAAGACACTACTGCTGCTGTTAAAGCTGACTCAACTAAAAAAGACACTACTAAAAAAGATACTACTAAGAAAAAATAATCTTATAGTTTTTTTCGGTTACTTTTTAAGTGATTAAAAAAAAGGTAGCTCGTAATTTTATTTTAAAATTATGGGTTACCTTTTTTGTTTTTCGGTATTAACAGCAAAACTATTTAATTACTTAAAAAAACTAACATGAAAAATTCATTAAAAATTTCTGCTTTAGCTTTAGCTATCGCTGTTTCTTTCGCTGCTTGCAAAGGTAAATCTGCTACTGGTGCTGCTGATTCTGCAAAAGCTGATTCTGCTAAAATGGACTCATCTAAAATGGCTGACACTTCTAAGAAAATGGCTGATACCGGTAAAATGAAAATGGCTGACACTTCTAAGAAAATGGCTAAAGACACTACTAAAAAGAAAATGTAATCTCATTTCCTTAAAAACAAAAACGCCCGCGATACTTTTCGTGGGCGTTTTTGTTTTATAAGGTTTTTAATTCCCAAAATATTTAAACTTATATTTTATTTTTGTGGGATGACACATGTTATCCTGTCGATTAATCAAGTAACGGTAAAATCTATCCATAACAACTTATTTACCAATTTAAACTTTAGTGTTAGTAAAGGTCAACATTGGGCATTGGTTGGCGAAAGCGGTTCGGGTAAAAGTGCCCTGCTACAAACCATTGCGGGCAGGTTTAATATTACAGGTGGCCAAATTACCTATCCGTATTTTGAGGATTATAAGCAAAAACACCAAATTACCGACCCTAATTTTACCCCGCAGCATGTAACAGCGCTGGTGGGTGCTACCCATCATTTTAAAAATCTATCAAACACCAACAATTTTTATTACCAGCAACGATTTAATTCCTTCGATTCGGAAGACGCGCAAACTGTAAGTCAGTTTTTGAAAGCCATTGAGCAACATTATCCAAAACATGCTTTGGGTTGGAATTATGAGCGGGTAATGAATAGATTGAATTTGTTAAAATTGGCCGATGAGCAAATCATCAAACTATCAAACGGTGAAACAAAAAGGTTGAGATTAGCGGCGGCTTTGTTAAAAAACCCAGTTTTATTGTTACTTGATAACCCCTTAAACGGATTGGATGTGCAAAGGAGAGCAGATTTTAATTTGTTACTCGAAGAAATGATTGCCTCGGGTACTTCCATTATACTAGCTACCGCTCCCGATGAAATACCAGATTGCATTACACACGTTGCGCATTTGAAACATGGGGAAATTATAGAGCAGCGTAAAAAAGAGGGTTTTCTGGTCGCTACCCTATCCGCAAAAAAAGAAAAACTGAATGCGGTTGATGTAGATGAACTTAAAGGTTTACTCCATACTGGAGTTGAAAGAATTGTCTACCAATATATCATCAAAATGAACCAGATACATATTCAGTATGGAGGTAAAACCATACTGAACAATATCAGCTGGGAGGTTTTGCAAGGGGAGCGTTGGGCCTTGCTGGGACCAAACGGGGCAGGAAAATCGACCCTTCTAAGTTTGGTAAATGGCGACAATCCGCAAGCTTATGCCAATGATATTATTTTATTTGATAAAAAGCGTGGCAGCGGCGAAAGCATTTGGGATATAAAAAGTAAAATAGGCTTTGTATCACCCGAGTTGCACCAATACTTCCCTACCGAAAACAATTGCTTGCAGGTAATTGAATCAGGCTATAATGATACATTGGGGTTATTTAGGGTATCTTCAAAAAAACAACAAGCAACTGCCTTGCAATGGATGAAAACGCTCACCATTGAAAAATACGCTACCACCCTATTTAAAAACATTCCCGCCAGTGCGCAACGTTTGTGTTTGCTAGCAAGGGCATTGGTTAAAAACCCCAATCTGTTAATTTTTGATGAACCATGTCAGGGTTTGGATGCGCAACAGCAAGAACATTTTAAAACCATTGTCGACGCTATTTGTGAACTAACCAATGTAACCATGGTTTATGTAACCCATTATCAGCATGAAATTCCCGCTTGTGTAAGTAAGGTTATCAGGCTTCAAGATGGGCAATGTGTGCAAAATGGTGAATTTATAAAAGGTTAAGCCATTTTAGCGTAAATCCATTGTTAACCATTTGTAAAAGATGGCAATTACTATTGCTTTCATCCTAATACTTTCAGCATTAGCCAGCTACTTTGTATCTTTGTTTTATGAATTCAGCAAACTTGTTGCATCGCGCCTTAAAATTTGATTTTTTAACCCAGGAAGAAGGTGTTTTCCTATACCAAAATGCCTCCACAGCCGATTTGATGTATGTAGCCAACGAGCTGCGTAAAATTCAAGTTCCGCATGGCAAGGTAACCTGGCAAATTGATAGGAACGTAAATACCACCAATGTTTGCATAGCCAATTGCAAGTTCTGTAACTTTTTCCGTCGCCCTGGTCACGAGGACAGTTATATTACTGATTTAGAAACCTACAAACAAAAAATAGAAGAAACCTTTAAATACGGAGGCGACCAGCTTTTACTACAAGGCGGGCACCACCCTGAGCTGGGATTGAAATTTTATGCCGATACTTTTAAGCAGTTAAAGGAATTATACCCGACATTGAAATTACACGCTTTAGGTCCGCCCGAGATTGCGCACGTTGCAAAACTGGAAGGTATGGAACACATTGATGTACTTAGGGAATTAAAAGCTTCGGGCTTAGATTCCTTACCGGGTGCAGGAGCCGAAATATTGAACGACCGTGTTCGTCGCTTAATTAGTAAGGGCAAATGCGGTGGAAAAGAGTGGTTGGATGTGATGCGTGCAGCCCACAAGTTGAATTTACCAACATCGGCCACCATGATGTTTGGACATATTGAAACCATTGAGGAACGTTTTGAGCATTTGGTTTGGATACGCGAGGTACAGTCAGAAAAACCTGAAGGTAACTATGGGTTTACTGCCTTTATACCATGGCCATTTCAGGACGATGGCACCCTTTTGCGCAAAGTAAGGGGCATCACCAACAATGTGACTGGTAATGAATACATCCGAATGATAGCCCTATGCCGGATTATGCTGCCGAATATAAAAAATATACAGGCCTCCTGGCTAACTGTAGGTAAGCAGGTAGCCCAATTATGTTTACATGCAGGAGCAAATGATTTTGGCTCAATTATGATTGAAGAAAATGTGGTATCGGCAGCCGGGGCACCGCACCGTTTTACCGCGAAAGGTATACAAGAATCAATCAAAGAAGCAGGTTTTGAGCCGCAACTGAGAAACCAAAAATATGAATGGCGTGAAATACCTGAAGCGATAGAAGAACAAGTAATTAACTATTAAGAGGCAAAACTACCGCGATGATAGCGAAGACGGAAACCCTAGCATTGGATGCCAAAATAATTGTGGGGATTGAGTTACGTACTACAAATTCGGGCGGACAAGCCATGCAAGATATTGGCGCACTATGGGGACGATTTATGGAGGAACAAGTAGCCAATAAGATTCAGCATAAAGCTTCCGACAATATTTTTTGCCTTTATACTGATTACGAAACCGACCATACTGGATTTTATACCGCCATTATTGGTTGCGAGGTGAGTGAAGTTGAAGGAAACGAAGGGTTAAGCATCGTACATATTCCGGCATCCAAATACCAAGTTCATCAATTAAGCGGCAAATTTCCTGAAAAGGTGTATGCGGCATGGCAGCAAATATGGAAAAACAGTACGAATAGGTTATATACGGTCGATTATGATTTATACAAACCCGGTGCCAATAGTTTTGATGAGATGGAAGTGGAGATTTTTGTTGCGGTTAAATGAAAGTATTTTGTTTACCGAATAAAGGATAATCTCTTGCCGTTTTTACCTTCAATAATTTCCCCATTATCGTAAACCAAATTACCGGAAACAATGGTTTTTTCAATCTTTGATTGAAATACTACCCCTTCAAAAGGGCTCCAATTGCATTTATAAAGCAGGTTTACTTTTGCAACTTTCCAGGGTTTGTTTAAATCAGCTAACACCAAATCAGCCCAATAGCCTTCACGTATATAGCCCCTTTTTTCTATTTGGAAGCAAATAGCCACATTATGCGCCATTTTCTCCACTATTTTTTCCAAGCTAATTTTACCTTGATGGTAAAGCTCCAACAAAGCTGGCAAAGCATGTTGTACCAATGGCCCACCGGATGGAGCCTGCATATAAGACTTTGTTTTTTCGTCGATGGTATGTGGGGCATGGTCGGTTGCCACAACGTCAATGCTATCATCCAACAAGGCTTTCAATATACCATCCCTATCCTGCGTGGTTTTAATGGCAGGGTTCCATTTTATCAGGTTACCTAAGGTTTTATAGTCGTTTTCGGTAAACCAGAGATGATGAATGCAAGCTTCGGCAGTAATGCGTTTTTGATCTAAAGGTACAGAATTACTAAAAAGATGGGTTTCCTTTTCGGTTGATATATGCAGGATATGCAATCTGGTATTATGCCGCTTAGCCAATTTTACTGCCATAGAAGAGGATAGGTAACAAGCCTCTTCACTACGAATTTTAGGGTGCAATCCAATAGGTATTTCTTCACCCAGCAGATATTTATAATAATCGAGGTTTTTTTTGATGGTTGCTTCATCCTCACAATGCGTGGCTATGAGCATGGGCGAGCGTTCAAAAAGGTTTTCTAAAGTACGCGGATTATCAACCAACATATTTCCCGTAGACGATCCCATAAATACTTTAATCCCACATACATTGTTAACGTCGGTACGTAAAACCTCCTCTAAATTATCGTTAGAGGCTCCCATATAAAAGGAGTAATTGGCCAGTGCATTTTCTGAAGCTATTTTATACTTATCGGCCAATAGTTTTTGCGTAAGGGTATTAGGTACCGTATTGGGCATTTCCATAAAAGAGGTAATGCCACCCGCCACCGCCGCTCTCGATTCGGTATAAATATTTCCCTTATGCGTTAAACCAGGTTCGCGAAAGTGCACCTGATCGTCAATAAAACCGGGGAACAGGTGCAATCCCTCCGCATTTATTTCCTGATCGGCCTTTACATCAATTTGGGCGTCAATTTGAACAATAAAGCCATCCTTTACCAAAACATCGGCTACAAAAATTTTGTTTTCGTTTACTATTGTTGGCGATTTTATCAGGATGGTACTCATGATTGCAAATATAGGTTTCAATCATTTAAATTAATAGTATTTTAATATCCATTTTATACCAATATTGTTATCATAACCATTTAATTAAGGTTATTGTAAGTTATACTTTAATTTGACAAGCGGTAAAAATTCGCAATCAAAGTAAAAAGCTATCTTTGCACAAATGGCGATCACCTTTGAAGATTTTAATTTTAACAGGCAAATTTTAAACGCTGTGGCGGATGCCGGGTATACCATCCCCACCCCTATTCAGCAAAAAGCCATTCCTCCAATATTAAACGGACAAGATGTGATGGGCATAGCCCAAACGGGCACTGGTAAAACCGCGGCCTATGTATTGCCCATTATCATGAGGTTAAAATATGCGCAGGGTGAAAATGCACGCGCGTTGATTATATCACCAACCCGCGAATTGGCCATGCAAATTGAGGAAAATATTAAAACCTTTGCCACCAATACCGATTTGCGTGTAGTAGTGCTTTACGGCGGCTTAGGCCCTAAAACCCAAATTGAAAACCTGAATAAAGGGGTTGATATTTTAGTAGCCACCCCAGGTAGGTTTATGGATTTGTACCTAGCAGGACATATTGTTACCAAAACCTTACAAGTATTGGTACTGGATGAAGCCGATAAAATGATGGACATGGGCTTTATGCCCCAAATAAACAGGATACTGGAAGTGGTGCCGGTTAAGCGGCAAAATTTATTATTCTCGGCCACCATGTCGGCTAAAATACACGAGTTGAGCAATAATTTTTTGGAATTTCCTACCATTATTGAAGTCACCCCGCAGGCTACCCCCGCCCAAACAGTGGTACAGCAACTTTACTTTGTGCCCAATGTAAAAACAAAAATAAACCTGCTTAAAAAATTGTTGGATATTGAGGGTGATATAAAAAAGCTGATGATTTTTTGTAAAACCCGTCTGGCAGCCGAAGATGTTTTTAAATTTTTGTTGCGTAAATTTGGGGAGAATAACGTAAAGGTTTTGCATGCCAATAAAGGGCAAAACACCCGTATAAATGCCATCAACGCGTTTAAAAATGATGAGGTAAAAATATTAGTAGCTACCGATGTTGCCTCAAGAGGGATAGATGTAAGTGATGTGAGTCATGTAATAAACTTTGATGTGCCAGTGGTGATTGAGGATTATGTGCACAGGATTGGTCGTACCGGAAGGGCCTATCAATCGGGCGTGGCCATTACATTTTGCAACCCTGCCGAGGTATATTACCTTCGCAAAATTGAAAAGCTGATTAGGCAAACCATACCCATAAGCCATATACCTGATGATGTTTTTATTGAAGACACAGGTTATGATGAAAAACAAGAGCAGGCTAAAGAGGTTGATTTGCAAAAACGAAAGGATGATCCTGATTTTAAAGGAGCTTTCCACGAAAAGAAGACCTTAAATCAGCATAAAAAATTTGAAGCTGCTAAGGCAAAATCCAATCCAAATATGAAACAGGGAAAACCGAGTGCCAAAAGGTCGTACCGAAAAAAATAGTACAACATGAAAATAAGGATCACCCCATTAAATTTTGCTACCGCGTTTTTCCTTTTTCTGGCTGTTTACAGTTGGGTGTTTGGTATTAAAATATCGGGTACCCAATTCCGGAACATGAATACCGCTATCGGGTTCATATTTTTGCTTTTTGCCATTGTTGTATCATTTATTGATTTATTGTTCCGAAACTTCTTTACCGAAAATAAAAAATTATGGATAGTAGAGCTAAGCTTTATAACTTTGGCCGCTATTATATTTTTACTTGTTAAATAAACTGAATGAAAACTGCCGAAATAAAACTTACTATACAACTGGACGATCAGAATGTGCCGGAAAGCATTATGTGGGAATCAACCGATTCTGCAAACAAGGAAGCACTGGCTGTAAAATCAATGATGCTGGCCTTATGGGATCAAAGCTATAAAAACACGTTGCGTATTGACCTATGGACCAAAGATATGCCCGTTGATGAAATGAAACGCTTTTTTTATGAAACCCTGCAAACCATGGGCGATAGTTTTTTACGTGCTACAGGCGAAACCCTGATTGTGGAAGACCTGCGCGATTACTGTGCCCATTTTGCCGATAAAATGGAGCTCAGTCAGAAATAAAAATACACTATACTTAAAAATCAACCATTATACTTTGGATATCCTAAAACAAACCTGGAACCTTTTTAAAAAGGAAATAACCTTAGAGTGGCGATCCAAATATGCCTTTAACGGTATCTTGTTATATGTGGTAAGTACGGTATTTATATGTTACATAGCATTTAACCTGAATCCCGGTTTTAAAGGTAGTCAAGGATACCCTATTGTTTGGAACGTGCTTTTTTGGATCATCATGTTATTTGCCTCGGTAAATGCCATCGCCAAAAGCTTTATGCAGGAAAGTAAAAGCCGATTATTGTATTATTATTCAATCGCTAGTCCACAGGCCATCATCCTATCAAAAACATTGTACAATGTGCTGTTAATGTCGCTCATCAGTACGCTGGCTTTAATGGTTTATTTGCTTTTTTTTAACAATAAAATTGGCGATTCGCTTTACTATTTTTTTACCGTTTTATTGGGGAGTATTAGCTTTTCAACCATATTCACCATGATTTCAGCAATCGCCTCCAAAGCGGGTAATAATGGTACCTTAATGGCTATTTTAAGTTTTCCTGTTATTATCCCGGTAATTTTGGTATTGATTAAACTTAGTAAAAACGCGATGGATGGAATTGCCCGTAACTTTAGCTATAGTAATATAGCGGTATTGTTGGCCATCAATACCATTGTTATAGCTACTTCCATAATACTTTTTCCGTTTTTGTGGAGAGATTAGATTAAAATAGCATTAAAATGCAGCTTACTAAAAATAATTTTAGCTTTTAGCCGTACATCATATTAAATTTGTTCCTTAGCATGTTTAAAAAAATAAATTTATTTACGATGAGATTCCCCTTGTTCATCCTTTTTCTGTTATTTTTTCCATTTACCATTTTTGCGCAAAGTGGTTATATTACCGGTACGGTAATTAATTCTGAGAGTAAAAAGCCAATCGCAAGAGCCAGTGTTTTTTTGAGTAATTCATCAGTAGGCGCGGCAACTCTTGAGGATGGTACTTTTACCCTTAGCAGCATCAGACCTGGTCAATATACGCTTGTTGTTACAATTCTTGGATACGAAGAATATAATAAAGTAATTTTAGTTGGCAATACACCTATTAATTTAAAAATTGAATTAAAAACAAAACCATTAGAGCTGAGAGAGGTAGTAATTACATCGCCAGCCGACTGGAAAAAGAATTTTGAAGCTTTTAAGCGGGAGTTTGTAGGAATTAATGAAAACGCCAAACTGTGTACCATTATGAACCCGCATGTTTTAAACATTACTTTTAACCCAACAAAGCAAATTCTACATGCGGATGCGGTAGAGTTTTTAATTGTTGAAAACAGGGCGCTAGGTTATAGGATAAAATTTTTGGTGGATGATTTTAATTTGGATAAAATAAATGGCATAGTTTCGACTGGAGGTCCTCATGTTTTTGAAGACTTACCCGGCAGCGAGTCGCAAAAGAAGAAATGGCACGAAAAAAGAGAAGAAGTATACTATGGTTCGTCCATGCACTTTTTCAGGTCGCTTTATACCAATAAGCTAAATGAAGAAGGTTTTCAAATTTATAAATATAACCGCTACCTAAACCCTGAGCGACCCAGCGAAGAAGTTATTAGAAGCCAAATAAAAAAATATGAAATGCAAGGTCGGATTGATTCGGCCAATTATTGGATTGGGCTTGCAAACCGATCAAAGTGGTACAATGAAAGTTTAGTAAAACCAGCATTATTTCCGTATGAAATTTTTAGTCCAACCGATCAGGAAGGCATATATTCACTTCAATTCAAAAATTTTTTATACGTAGTATATACTAAAAAAACAGACGATACCTATAACAAAGAAATATACCGCCCCTTGGATATGCCAAATTATGCGATTAGTGTTGTTACACTGTTCAAAAAATCAGTAACTTTTGACATGAATGGTATTTTGCTTGAAGGTAACACCTTATTTGAAGGTACCTGGGCAAGCAACAGATTATCAGACATGTTACCTTATGATTATGTGCCGGATAAAAAGTAATTGAGTTGAATGTTATGAGTTGTAGGTTGTGGGAAAATTTCGAAATTAAAATAATTATATTTCCATTAAACAATAAATAAAGGGCTTACCTTTGAGATATCGTATTTATGAAAATTATATATAAAACCTGGTGGAAAATTTTAACGGTAATACTGTTATTATATACCTTAATAGCAGGCTTTTTATTGGGTGTACCACATCTGCCTATTTTACACGAAACCATCAGAAACACCTATTTTCATGTCCCTATGTGGATAGCTATGTTTACTGTTTTTATCATATCAGTTATATACAGCATCAAATATTTAAACACAGGGAATGAGAAATACGATTTGATTGCCGTTGAATGCGTAAATACAGGAACATTTTTTTACGTATTGGGCTTAATTACAGGCATGATGTGGGCCAAATATACTTGGGGTGAGTTTTGGAGTAACGACCCAAAACAAAATAGTGCAGCCATCGCGTTTTTACTATATTGTGCTTACGCGGTTTTACGTAATTCGATAGATGAAGAACAAAAGAGGGCTAAAATATCAGCCATTTATAACATTTTCGCTTTCCCTATTATGGTTGTACTAATTATGATTTTACCCCGTTTAACTGATTCTTTACATCCCGGAAACGGTGGTAACCCTGCCTTTGGTAAATTGGATATGGATAACCGAATGCGTATGGTTTTATACCCCGCATTTATTGGTTGGAGTTTAATGGCCATTTGGATAGCTAGTTTACGCTACCGCATTAGGTTAATAGAATATAAAAAGAACGAAATTGATTAATTAAATTCTGTTTAGGCTATTTGATTAATCATCCTAGGCAGATTAATAATTTTAATACATACCATGAAAAAATTTCTTCTATTCGCTATTTTCTGCTTATCCTATTTGGTGGTAAATGCCCAGCAAGCACAACCTATTGAAATGGCTGATGAAATGAGAAGCTCGGGAAAAATATATGTTGTAATTACTACCCTGGTGATCATTTTTATTGGATTATCAATTTATCTGTTCTCGATAGACCGGAGATTAAAAAAAATTGAAAAATAATTAGTGTCTAAAAAATTGCCCTATCTTGTTTAAACACGGTTTTTCTATAAAAACAGCGTGTGTATTTGGTACACAATGTGATTAAAATTTGCAATATTCATAAAAATAGTGCCAAATTTGCATACTTTTTTACCAATTTAATAATTTACTTATGATGGATACTTTGTTATCAGCAGGACAAGAGACAAAATTTTTTGATGATGTGTGCAAAAATTTTGACTATGCCGCACAGTTTACCAAGCATGATACTGGTTTATTAGACCAGATAAAATCATGCAACAGTGTTTACCGTTTCCGTTTCCCAATCAGGCGGGGCAATGGCTTTGAAGTTATTGATGCATGGAGGGTTGAACACTCACAACACCAATCGCCAACAAAAGGAGGCATCCGCTATAGCGAGATGGTGAATGAGGATGAAGTAATGGCACTAGCCGCACTCATGACCTACAAATGCGCTATTGTAAACGTTCCCTTTGGTGGCGCGAAAGGTGGTATAAAAATAAACCCTAAAAACTATACCGTTCAGGAACTTGAAAACATTACCCGCAGGTACACTGTTGAATTAATTAAGAAAAATTTTATTGGTCCAAGTATTGACGTACCAGCACCTGATTATGGTTCGGGAGAGCGTGAAATGAGCTGGATTGCAGATACTTATGCCACTATGAATCCTGGTCAGCTGGATGCCATGGGTGCCGTAACAGGTAAACCAATAGCACTGCAAGGTATTGCAGGCCGTAGGGAGGCAACAGGAAGAGGAGTTGCCATAGCTGTGCGAGAATGTGTAAACGTAGCGGAAGACATGGTGAAAATTGGCTTAACACCGGGTATATCAGGCAAGAGGATTATAGTTCAAGGTTTAGGTAATGTGGGCTATTACTCAGGTAAGTTCCTATCAGAATTTGGCGCGGTAATAGTGGGCATTTGCGAATATGAAGGTGCCATTTACAACGAAGACGGTTTAGATGTTGAAGCCGTGTTTCAACATAGAAAACTAAGCGGGTCAATTTTAGGTTATCCGGGTTCAAAAAAAGAATTTAAAAACTCGCACGAAGGCTTGGAACAACCTTGCGATATTTTGGTGCCGGCCGCACTCGAAAATCAAATTACTGTTGCCAATGTAGGCAGGATTCAGGCAAAAATAATAGCCGAAGGTGCAAACGGACCAACCTCACCTGATGCCGAGACTATATTCTATAAAAACGGAGGTATGATATTACCCGATATGTATGTGAACGCGGGTGGTGTTACCGTTTCTTACTTCGAATGGTTGAAAAACCTATCGCACGTTGCATTCGGTCGTATGAACCGCAGGTTTGAAGAAAACTCAAACCTGAATCTGGTAAATATGGTGGAAGGCATTACCGGGGTGGCTTTAACACCCTTACAACGGTCGACCGTTGTTCGAGGTGCCACTGAGTTGGAATTGGTAAATTCGGGCCTAGAAGATACCATGATTCGCTCGTACCATGAAATTAGGGAAACTTATAAGGCAAACCAAAAAATTGATACCCTACGCACCGCTGCATTTGTAGGCGCGATTAATAAAATAGCGGTATCATACCAAAACTTGGGTGTTTGGCCGTGATATTTTGAAATTAGAAAAGCCGGATTATTTAAAGTAATCCGGCTTTTTTTGTTTATTAAGTTCCATTATTGAATAATAATCCGCTCGCAATTTGCTAAAAACCTTTCATCCGCATCAGCTCCAATACCTGGGCTATCCGCAATATCTAGCTGATAGCCATTGTAATAGGCACCGCCTATGCAGGGGTCTACTTTATGCCCTAGCTTACAGGTATCCATATCATAAAATTTTACATTAGGGCTGGCATACACAAAATGCAATTTAGCGCTTAGGGCAATCCTGCTTTCCAACATCCCTCCCATCATACATGGAACGTTATTGAGCGCAGCTACATCATGAATTTTCATCGCCTCAAAAATCCCACCCGATTTTGACATTTTTATATTGATATAATCGCATGATTTACTGTTGATTTGTTTCCTCGCGTCATGGTGATTATAAACACTTTCATCGGCCATAATTTTTATAGGGGTGCGCTTCATCAGTTCGGGTAACTTATCATCATACCAAGTGCGCATGGGTTGTTCGCAAAATTCAATATCATACTTGCCCATTTCGGTTAAACAATAAACAGCGTCCTTAAAACACCAGCCCTGGTTGGCATCAATCCTAATTTTTAAATCATTGCCAATGGTTTCCCTAATTTGTTTAATCCGCTCAACGTCTTCGGTTGGTACTTTTCCTAGCTTTACCTTTAAAACAGAAGCGCCCGAAAGTTTAAATTCAGCGGCTTTTGTGGCCATTTTTTGAGGGGTATCAATCCCAATGGTAATATCCGTTTCAATTGGGCGTTTTTCGCCTCCCAAATATTTATACAATGGAAGTCCGGCGTTTTTAGCTACAATATCAAAAAGAGCCATGTCAAACGCGCTCTTAATGGTGGTATTTCCGGCAGTATAATTATGTAAATCTTGCAAACGTTCGGCAATCTCCAATGGATTTTTCCCTAACCATAATTTTGCAAAATCTTTGGCCATGGCCAAGCAGGTTTCCTGAGTTTCGCCAACTATCATCGGGAAGGCCGAGCACTCTCCTACTCCATAAAAACCAGCATTGGTATATACCTTAATAAAAACATTTTGGGCATAATCCATCGTACCTGTTGCAATGGTAAATGGTACCATGGGTATGCTAAATCTGTAAATTGCTATTTTGGTTATCTTTAATCCCGCGTTCATCCAAGGCTACTAATAAAATCCTAAGTTACTTATTCCTATTAACCCAAAGGGTGTTATAAAACCAAATTTTATAAAATATTTGCTTAACCAGTCAAATACACTATATTTGTTTCAATCCTTTCCGAATCCTATTTCAACTTTGGCCTCGGTTTATCTGCATTTCAAGATAAATATGTCTGGCTGATTTTAACATTTCATCCAATTTAAAAACACAACAGCATTCATAAATTATGTCTGAAAATTTTGATTATAATTCAACCAGGAATAAATTAATTCTGTCTGAGTACGGTCGTAACGTGCAAAATATGGTAAAATATATAGTAGCGTTGCCCACCAAAGAAGAACGTAACCGTTACGCCCAAGTGGTAATAGACCTCATGGGATTTTTGAACCCACATTTAAGAGATGTCGCCGATTTTAAGCACAAGCTATGGGATCATTTACACATTATTTCTGATTTTCAGATTGATGTGGATTCGCCCTATCCTAAACCATCGCCTGAAGCAATACATTTAAAGCCAGAGCCTTTAAAATATCCGCATCAGCGTATCAGGTATAAACACTATGGTAAAACCATAGAGATGATGATAGAAAAGGCTAAAAGCATTGAGGATGCCGACCGTCAGCGCCACATGGTACAAGCCATTGCCAATTTCATGAAGATGGCCTATGTTCAGTGGAACAAAGACTCGGTAGCCGATGAAATTATTTTGAGCGATTTGTACAATATATCGGGCGGTAAGTTAAAGCTCGAAGAAAATATCAACCTAAACAGGATTGAATACCGATCTGCCAGTAACAACCAAAACAACCGTGGCGGAAGCGGTGGCGGACGTACCAATAACAACCAAAATAACCGTGGCGGAAGTGGTGGCGGTCGCCCGAATAATAACCCACGAAATAACAACCAAAATAGAGGGCGCAACAACGGGGGAGCTAAGAAATATTAATTTTGCAGCATCATTGTTTAATTAAATTATTTCCAAATATTGATTGATGTCATAAAATTGGGAAGATTAAAATTAGCAATGTTAAAAATCAATTATAAACAGGGTTACCAATATCATATTCAAATTTTATGAATAATGCTTTCGAAATAATTGGCGGAAAGGCACTTAAAGGTGAAATAATCCCGCAAGGTGCAAAAAACGAAGCTTTACAAATACTTTCGGCAGTGTTGCTGACCGAGGAAAAAATAACCATCAGTAATTTACCTGATATTAAGGATGTAAACAAGCTGATTGAATTATTGGGCGATATGGGTGTAAAAGTTGAAAGACTTGCGCCCGATACTTATAGTTTTGAAGCGAAAGACATTGATTTAGATTTTTTCCTTTCGGATGCATTTAAGGAAAAGGGTGGTGGTTTACGTGGCTCTATCATGATTGTTGGGCCATTGCTGGCACGTTTCGGTAAGGCCTCCATACCAAAACCTGGTGGTGATAAAATAGGCCGCAGAAGATTGGATACCCATTTTTTAGGTTTTGAAAAACTAGGAGCCAAATTTAATTATAACCCTGAAAATGGATTTTTTAATGTAGATGCCTCTAACCTGCAGGGCACTTATATTTTATTGGATGAGGCATCGGTAACGGGCACCGCCAATATTGTGATGGCTGCGGTACTGGCTAAAGGCATAACCACCATTTATAACGCCGCATGCGAACCTTATTTGCAACAGCTTTGCAAAATGCTGAACCGCATGGGGGCTAAAATTAGTGGTATAGGCTCTAATTTACTCACCATTGAGGGGGTGACTAAATTGTATGGAACCGAACACCGCTTATTACCGGATATGATAGAGATTGGCTCGTTCATAGGCTTGGCCGCAATGACAGGGTCGGAAATTACCATAAAAGATGTACATTTTCAGGAATTGGGTATGATTCCTGATGTTTTTAGGCGATTGGGCATAAAACTAGAACTAAGAGGCGATGATATTTATATTCCCGCCCAAAAGCATTATGAAATTGAGACCTTTATAGATGGCTCTATCATGACCATTGCCGACGCCCCTTGGCCTGGTTTTACCCCCGACTTGCTGAGCATTTGCTTGGTAGTTGCCATACAGGCAAAAGGCTCGGTTTTAATCCACCAAAAAATGTTCGAAAGTAGGCTATTTTTTGTTGATAAATTGCTGGATATGGGTGCCCAGATTATATTATGCGACCCACACAGGGCAACAGTAATAGGGTTAGATAATCAGGTTAAGCTAAGGGGTATTTCCATGACTTCGCCCGATATTCGGGCTGGTGTATCCTTATTAATCGCGGCATTATCGGCAAGCGGTAAATCAACCATTTACAATATTGAACAAATTGAACGTGGCTACCAACATATTGATAAGCGATTGATAGCCTTAGGAGCAGACATTAAGCGGATATAGGTATTATTGGGGTAATTATAGGGTTTAAATTTAAGTAGATAACTATTTATTTTACCTATTTCGGTATTTACCTAATTTTTATACATTTACCCATAACCAATTTATAAAATGCCATACCAAAATCGGAAATCTACCTATTCCAGTTTTATACTCATTTTTGTGGGTATAAAGGTAGGTTTAAACTTATTGGCCATACCCCATTTTGGTTTTCACCGCGACGAACTGCTACACTTGGTTTTAGCCGATCATTTGGCTTGGGGATATAAAGAAGTACCTCCATTCATCGCGTTCATTGCTAAAATAAGTATTACTTTATTTGGTAATTCGGTATCGGCAGCCCGTATTTTCCCAACCATTTGCGCCGGACTCATCGTTTGGCTTACAGGCATGATTACCGTTGAATTGGGTGGCAAAAAATTCGCTATAGCACTGGCCTGCTTATCTTTAATATTTGCCCCAGCATTTGCCGCGAGCGATTATTTGTTTCAACCAGTGGTGTTCGACCAGCTTTGGTGGGTATTATTGGTATGGCTTATTTGCAAATATAGCAATACAGCCTCCATAAAGTATTTGTATTTTGCTGGCTTGGTGATAGGTGTCGGCTTACTTACTAAATATACCATGGGCTTTTTCACCTTTGCTGTATTGTTTGGTATCCTGATTAGCAAACAACGGAAGTTACTTATTTGCAAGCATGTACTAGGTGCCGCATTATTGGCATTCATAGTTTTTTTACCCAACTTGGTTTGGCAAATCACTCACCACCTGCCTGTAGCTACCCATATGAAAATGCTTAGGGAGCAACAGCTGGATTATATAAAACCAATTGATTTCATAATGCAGGAGTTAACCGTAAACGGCATCGCGCTGTTTGTGTGGTTAGCAGGTTTTATATTTTTGTTGTTTTCCATCAGGTTACATAAGTTTCAGTTTATGGCTTATTCATTCATCCTCATATTCGCATTTTATCTGGTAATGAATGGAAAACCCTACTACCTTTTTGGTGCTTTCCCAATGTTGTTTGCTGCCGGTGGCTTCGCGTTTGAACGTTGGTTAAAAACAAGCGGCAATTATCTGCGTGGGGCAGTTTTAGCAATATTTACGCTCCCTAATTTAATTTTATTCCCATTGGTATTACCAATTTTACCTTTAAACAAGACCTTGTCGGTTTTTGAATTTACCAATAAAAACCTGCCGATTTTTAAATTTGCAACCACCTGGGAAGACCAGAAAACACATGCCACCACACAAGATTATGCCGATATGTTTGGTTGGGACGATATGGGTAAACTGGTTTCGAAAGCTTGGAATAGTTTAACCCCCGAACAACAAAAGCATACCCAAATATATGCCGATAATTATGGCGAGGCTGGTGCGGTACATCAATACAGTAAAATTTACCATTACCCTGATGTAATTTCGCTAAATAGTAGTTTTACCCTATGGGCTCCCGACAAGTTAGATGGCCAATATATTATTTATGTGGATGATAAAGGCGGAGGCAATATTGAAAGCTTTAAAACCGCGCTCGAAAGCTACAGCAAAGTAGGCGAAATAGTAAACCCATTGGCCCGAGAAAAAGGCACGGCGGTTTTTATTTTGGTACACCCCTCTCCTGCTTTAAATGATAGATATTCGAAAGAACTTGCCAGAAAGCGGTTGCAATAATGTTAGAATAATTATCTTGAATAGATGAGAATAATATACAGCCTATTTTTAATGATGTTGAGCATCTCCCTATCTGCCCAGCAAACCGATACAGTTTTTTTAAAAAAACTACTAGAGGCACATCCCGAAATGTTTAGTGGCATATTGAACCACCCTACCCAAAATGAGGTGCAAATACTATACACCCAAATTGATAGGGACGAGAAAAATATGCCTCATTTCACGTCTTATAGCTTTAGGCTAAACCCCAGGCATTATTTTTACCCTGCAAGTACGGTAAAACTGCCAACGGCTATTTTTGCGCTGGAGAAATTGAACGCGTTAAAAATAAAGGGATTAAGCAGAAAGACTACCATGCTTACCGATAGTTCATTTACTCGTGAAACCAAAATGTTGATTGATACCTCGGCAAAAAATGGCTTACCTAGTGTTGAAAATTATATAAAGAAAATATTATTGGTAAGCGATAATTACGCTTATAACAGGCTATACGAGTTTGTAGGCCGAGAGGAGATAAATAAAAAGTTGAAACTTTATGGCTTAAACAATACTCGAATCATCAACCGATTATCAGTAGGCGATTTTGGCGAGACTGCCAAACATACCAATGCCATTGATTTTTATAAGGGGCGTAAATTAATATACCACCAGCCGGCTCAATATGATAGCAATGCTTATAAAGTGGAATTGGAAAACCTGCAGCAAGGAAAGGGTTATATGGATAATAATGACCAACTGGTGTTGAAACCCTTTGATTTTAGCGGCATGAACGTTTATAGCATTGCCGACCAGCAATTGGTATTAAAGCGACTAATTTTCCCGGAGGCGTTTGAGCCTGAGCAACAGTATAAGCTAACAGCCGATGATTACAAGTTTATATACCATTATATGAGCATGTACCCAACCGAAAGTAAAAAACCTACCTATACCAAACCAGATTATTATCCCACTTATTGTAAATTCCTGTATTATGGTGCCGATAGTACCATAACGGTTAATCCTGATATTCGAATATTTAATAAGGTTGGTGATGCCTATGGTTATAATATTGACAATGCCTATATCGTAGACTTTAAAAACAAAGTTGAATTCCTATTAACCGCCGTAGTACAATCAAACGAAGACGGGATTTATAACGATAACAAGTATGAATATGAAACTGTTTGTCTGCCTTTTTTGAAAAACTTGGGTAAAGTAATTTATGATTACGAATTACAAAGAAACAAAAAGTATCTTCCTGATTTAAAGCGATATAAATTTAATTATTAAAAAGTTTTAATGGTAATACTTATTATAATACCAAAATAAATTCTTTTAAAAATTGCCAAAAAATTGCAGGCTAATCTTTCAGATATTAAAAGGGCGATTTGATGTACTAAAGCTCCGAATTCCTCTTTGTGAATAGAGCCATTGGGAAGCGTAAAATAGATCATTTACAAAAGATTTTAAAATTTCCTTTTTTTAATCACCTAATTCGCGATTGTTTATTTGATGGGCAAGGGTAAAGGAAATCGATATTATTAGATTATTTACAAACAAGTTTAACATCTTCGGATGAAAAGCCCATGCGGCAATAATCAATTAGAAAATGAGACAACCACATTTTTATAGGGAGAATCTCCAAAATATCATCAAATTTAAACATTCGGATATATCTTTTGCGGTCTTGGTTTAATTCAAATCCGAAGCCTTTCAATGGATTTGGTGTTCTTTCATTCAAAATAAAATCCTGTTCATAAAATTCAATTTTAGTATCAAATTCAATAAACAATATTTTCCTTTTCATTTTGAAGACAAGAACAAACCCGACTTCTTCATTTATTAACAACCTAAAAGATTTAATTTTTTTCTCAAATAATTCAAGAAGTGCATTCTCTAAATGACTGGTTTGGGAATAAGACTTTGCAGTAGGATTATCAATTAGATGTTGCAATTGATACTTAGCTGCGGCTATCTTTTTTTGAGTCGATTCCTTTAAAAAATAACGAAGATTTTTACCTTTTTTTGATTTGCTATATTTTTTTAAATTTATAGAATATTGCTCCAAATTCTGTTTTTTACGAAAATCAGGATCTCTTAAAGAGTAAAGCATATCTAAACGGATATCTAATTGTATTAGCTCCTCTTGGTGATAGTAAACAATCAAATTATCTCTTTCTAAAGCAGCATCTTTAATCATTCGTTTTAATGATTTACGTTCTGCTTCTAAATGAGCTATTACAAGATTAAGTTTAGTTTCTACAGGTTCCATTAAAATCAAAGATAACTAGTTAGCCAACAATAAAATACAAAATACCAACTAAAAACACCGCCCATTCGCAAACACAATTGCAGCAACTTTGAAATAAAAATAACAAAATCTAAAATCAAATAGTCAGAATCAGGACTTTCAGGATTTTAGAATTTTCAGGATTTGGATTAGCATTTTTGTATGTTGGATTTTCATTAAGCCTCAAAAATCCTAATACTTTATACTCAATACTACCTACTTGATACTAGCTAGTAACTACTAAAAAAAAAAATCCGAAATCGAACCTCCGAAATCCGAAATTAAGCAAATCCCCACCCATGCGCCAACACATCGGCAAGGTGCATAGTTTTAAGTGGCAGGTTATTTTTATCTATATAGCCTTGAAGATGCATTAAGCAGGAGGCATCTGTTGAAATGATGTATTCCGCATCGGCGGCTATGGCATTATCAACCTTTTGTTGTGCCATAGCACTCGATATGCCTTCAAACTTTACGGCAAAAGTACCTCCAAAGCCGCAGCAGGTTTCATTATCTTTTAAGTCGACTAATTCCAAGCCCAACACTTTATCCAACAATCGGCGTGGTTCCTCCGCTATTTTGCATTCGCGCAGGGCGGCGCAGCTATCATGGTAAACGGCTTTACCTTGTAATTCGGCACCAAAATAATCAAACTTTAAAATGTTTATCAAAAAATCGGATAGTTCGTAAATATTACTTTGAATGTTCCGGCATTTATTATGTACCACGGTATTGGTAAACAAATCGTTATAATAATTTTTTACCATCCCGGTACAGGAGGCCGAAGGAGAAACGATGACCGTATCAGACGAAAAATCATTTAAAAACTTACTGCCTACCGCCTTGGCATCGTCCCAACAACCGGCATTGAAAGCAGGCTGACCGCAACAGGTTTGTTGTGGGTTATACTTTACCTTACAACCGGCTTTTTCCAATACCTTAACGGTATTAAAAGCCGTTTCGGGAAACAATTGATCAATAAAACAAGGGATAAATAGTTCTACTTTCAAAATGGATTTTTATAATTTGCTAATTTCTTATTTTTTTCAGGAAAAACAATCTACAAAAACTATAAAATGGCCGCTTTTAAATATAATGGTCACTTTGTTAAATAATCTTTTCTAATTTTGAATAACCAATTAAAACAAATAAGACCAATAAATTATGAGACGATTGATTGTACTATTTTTTCCGATTCTGCTATTTCAAAATTACATTCATGCACAGGAGGGTGTAATAAAAATTAAAATAAAAAATGGCGAGTTGCAAGGTGTTGTAAATCCACAAACCGCCATCACAAGTTTTAAGGGCATACCTTATGCCCTACCGCCGGTTGGAGATTTACGATGGAAAGAACCACAGCCAGCCGCAAATTGGACAGGCGTATTAAAAGCAGACCATTTTAGCCATATGCCAATGCAAAAGCATGTATTTGCCGATATGATTTTTAGGGCTGATACCATGAGCGAGGATTGTCTTTACCTAAATGTTTGGACACCCGCAAAAACCGGGAAAGAAAAATTACCGGTATTGGTATATTTTTATGGAGGTGGATTTGTTGGTGGTGATGGATCCGAATCGCGATATGATGGAGAGAGTATGGCACAAAAAGGAATTGTAGCCATTACGATAAGCTACCGATTGGGTATTTTTGGATTCTTTTGTCACCCCGAATTAACTGCTGAATCACCTCATCATGCAGCTGGCAACTATGGGTTGCTTGACCAAAATGCAGCATTAAAATGGGTTCAGGAAAATGTTTCAGCCTTTGGGGGCGATCCTTCCAAAGTAACCATAGCGGGTGAATCTGCAGGTTCATTTTCTGTTTCAGCTCAAGTTGTATCACCACTTTCAAAAAAATTAATAGCAGGTGCAATTGGCGAGAGTGGAGCAGTTATTAAATTGGAGACCCTTGCGGATGGCGAAAAAAGTGGAAATACTTTTGCCAATAAAATAGGTGCTAAATCATTAGCTGATTTACGTGCCTTTTCGGCCAAACAATTGTTGGATTCGGCTTCAAAATGGCATCAGGCTGTGGTTGTTGATGGCTATTTTTTTAATAAGCAACCTTATGAAACCTTACAAAATGGCGAAGAGGCGCGAGTACCTTTGTTGGTTGGCTGGAACTCGACGGAAGTACCGTACCAATTTTTAATGGGCAGAGATACACTTACACAAGATAATTATAGCAAAAAAATAAAACTGTTATATGCCGATAAGGCCGATGAAGTATTAAAGCTTTATCCCGGAAATACACCGGATGAGTTACTAAAATCGGCTACCGACTTAAGCAGCGACCGCTTTATAGTATATGGCACCTGGAAATGGGCCGATTTACAGGCCAAAACAAGTGGTAAACCAGTTTACAGGTACGTATTCTCCTGCCCTAGGCCTCCAATGGTTGGCGCAGCTACAAGTAATCCACCAAAATTAGTGGGAGCGGCACATGCTTCGGAAATTGAATTTGCAATGGGGAATCTTAGTTCAAATAAGGTTTACGCATGGACGGCAGATAATTACAAGGTTTCGGCTACTATGGAAAATTACTTTGCTAACTTTATAAAAACCGGCAACCCTAATGGTAGCGGTTTGCCAAAATGGGAAGCCAATACAAAAGACAGTACAGTTAAATACATCAACATTAATGTAGATACCAAACTGGAAACAGAAACAAATAGGGATAGGTATTTATTTTTAGATAAAGAATACTTTAAATAAGTAATGAGCTGATTAGTATAAAGGGCTATCTTCTTATAATTAGGAGAAAGCCCTTTTATTTATAGCTGAATATCATCTTCGTTATAATGAATACCAGCAATTTCCCTTATTTTATCGAGCGTTTCAATCAATAAAAGGGTATCGGCAAAGGTGAGTAAAGGGCTTTCGGTTAAGCCTTGCCTTAAACAATCGTTTACATGACGGGCTTCATATTGATAACCAAAACCAGGTTCTTTGTTGATGGGGATGATCTCCAAGGAATCAACCCTGCCAGCATAGTATTCTAACCTTCCCGAAGGCTCATAAAAGCGGGTGGTGAGCCTGATTCTGCCATTAGTACCAAAAATTTCCGCTTCAGTAGGTAGGTTTGATAAGAAAGTAGAAAACAATTGCGCGATTGCTCCATTGTTGTATTTAAAAGTGACTGCGCACTGCATATCAATACCCGAATCGGATGCTGTCATTATTGCCTGTATATCATCGGGTTTACCCAAAACACTTAAGGCCATAAACACGTTATAGATGCCAATATCCAATAAAGTACCTGCTCCTAATTCTTTATCGAACAGCCGTTTAGGAATTGGCTCTACTGGCTTAAAGCCAAAATTGGCTAATACGCCAGTAACCTCGCCCAATAATCCTGCCTTTATCATTTCTTGCAACTTGATGTAATGAGGCTGTACTTTAGTCCATAAAGCTTCCATCAAAAATAATCTTTTTTCTTTTGCCAAAGCAATCATGGCCGCCGCCTGTTTGGCATTCATAGCAAAAGGCTTTTCACACAAAACGGCTTTATTGTTATTCAGGCACAGCAAGGTGTTTTCATAATGCCGGGGGTGCGGGGTTGCTATATAAATAACATCAACTTCAGGGTTGGCGGCTAGTGTTTCATAGCTATCATGTTGGAACTTTACCGGAAAATCAGCATTAAACGCGGATGCTGCTTGCGCGGAGCGCGAACCAATGGCAATCAACTCGCAATTATCGACATATTGAAGGTCGGACGCGAATTTGCGGGCAATTCTGCCTGCCCCTAATATCCCCCAGCGAATGGTTTTCATATTTTTTGGATTAATAATAATTACTTGGAATCAACAAAGGAAAATTAGATAAACTTAGCTAAATTGCTGCATGAAATTGTTTTTTTTACGCTTCTCCCTTTTTTATATGGTTTTAACAGGATTAATCAACTTCAAATTGGAGGCGCAAGTAAATCCATTAATAAGCAGTGAACAGCTAATGGTGGTAATTACCAGCAATTGGGATAATCTGCAAGGCACCATTTATGTTTTTGATAAAATAGATAATAAATGGGTGTTAAATTTTAGTAACCCGATTGTGGTAGGTGGTAAAGGTTTAGGTATGGGCGATGGGTTGGTTCCATTTAAAATAGATGGCGCACCTAATAAGAAAGAAGGTGATATGAAATCGCCAGCGGGTATATTTTCGTTCGGTACGGCTTTTGGTTATGCTGATTATAAAGAGGCAAGCTGGTTAAAATATCCTTACAAAAAAGCTAGCGATACGCTTATTTGTGTGGATGATATGAAGTCGGTTTATTACAATACCCTTATTAACAAAAATGAAGGGAAAATTGATTATAACAGTTTTGAAAATATGCGCCTTAGTAAAAACTATTATAAATGGGGGTTATTTATTAATCATAATTCGCCAAACGTAGTGCCGGGCAATGGTTCTTGTATTTTTATGCACATATGGGAAAACGATCATAGCGGAACGGCAGGTTGTACCGCTATGACCGAGGCCAACCTTTTAAAGATTTTAAACTGGATAAGAGCAGAAAAACATCCCTTATTGGTGCAATTTCCAAAAAACGAATATGATAAAATTAAAGATAGGTTTGAATTGCCAAAATTGTAAAGGATAATTCTAAAATAACAAGGGATAAAACATTTACCTAAAAAATTTACCTTTGTTGGCATGTATCAGCTCATACGACCGCTTCTTTTTAAAATTGACCCCGAAAAAGTACATCACCTTGTTACCAAGTATTTGCAAAAAGTTTATCGTTTCCCGGGAGGAGCGGCGTTTTTAAAATCTGTATGGGATTATGAAAATCCAAACCTTGAAAAACAAGTTTTTGGTCTGCATTTTAAAAATCCAGTTGGCTTAGCGGCTGGCTTTGATAAAAACGGAGAATTGATAGCCGAAATGGCCAGTTTGGGTTTTGGGTTTATTGAGGTGGGCACCATTACCCCACTCCCCCAACCCGGCAACCCAACTCCAAGAATGTTTAGGTTATCTGCCGATGGCGGACTCATTAACCGTATGGGCTTTAATAATTTAGGAGTAGAGGCTTTAGCTAATAACATTGCCAAATTCCGTAAAAATGCTTCTGAAGCGCAAAAAAAGGTAATTATTGGAGGCAATATTGGTAAAAATAAGGTAACGCCAAATGAAGAAGCAGTAAATGATTATATCATCTGTTTCGACCGTTTGTTTGATTTGGTTGATTATTTTGTAGTGAATGTAAGCTCGCCAAATACCCCAGGTTTACGGGATTTGCAGGAGAAAGCCCCCCTCACCCATATTTTAAAAACCTTGCAAAGTCGTAACCTGAAAAATGGCATTAGTCGCCCTATCCTATTAAAAATCGCGCCCGATTTAACAGACGAACAATTAAACGATATAGTTGATATTGTGGTAGAAACAGGCATTGCAGGGGTTATAGCCACCAATACCACCATTAATCGTGATAACTTGATTACCAATACCGAAATTGTTAAAGAAGCTGGTGGTTTAAGCGGACAACCATTGACCAAACGTTCGACAGAAGTAATCAGCTACCTTTCGGAAAAATCAAACAAGGCCTTCCCTATTATTGGCGTTGGTGGCATACATTCGCCAGAGGATGCCTTGGAGAAAATAAATGCGGGGGCTTTGCTCGTACAATTATATACCGGATTTATTTATGAAGGACCAGGGTTAATGAAACAAATTAATAAAAAAATAGTAGCAAAAAATTTATAGTAATTGATTTCAAACTGCCCCGATTAAAAATAATGGCCAACTTTCAGCAGAAAGTTGGCCATTATTAATATATAGAGGTATTTAATTAAACGGTTTCAACATTAAGTTCACTAGGTTTAATTTGTGGTTTTGCACCAGTAAGGGCATTCTTTATATTAACCCTTATGATGTATAAACATGGTACTAAAATCAAGGTGATGATGGTTGCAAAACCAAGACCAAATATCATGGTCCATGATAATGGTCCCCAGAAAGCTACGTTATCACCACCGAAGAAGATATGCGGTTTAAACGAAGTAAACAAACCAGCAAAATCAATATTAAAGCCTACTGCCAATGGTATTAAACCCAATATGGCAGCTGTTGCGGTTAATAATACTGGCGTCATCCTGGTGCGTGCAGCTTCTACTACGGCATCATGCAAGTTATTGCCTTGTGCTATAAGCATATCGGTAAATTCAACCAATAATATACCGTTTCGCACTACAACACCTGCAAGGGCGATGATACCAACACCAGTCATGACGATGGAGATGGTCATACCAAAAATACTTAGGCCAAGTAATACACCTATGATGCTGAAGAATATCTCGCTCAAAATGATAAATGTTTTACCTATGGAGTTAAACTGTGCTATCAATATCAACAATATCAAAAAGAATGAAACTAACAGTGCCGAACCTAAGAAGGAAGCGGCGGCAGCTTGATCCTCCTGACCGCCACCCATTCGTATAGATACGCCATCAGGTGTTTTGAAGCTAACAATAGCCTTTTGTACGGCTTCGTTTACCTCATTTACGTTTGCTGATTTTAACACGTTTGAATTCAAAGTAATTACCCTACGTTGTTGCTTGTGTTTGATATTTGCATAAGTGTTAGTATAACGTACATCGGTAAAGGCCGAAATAGGAACTTGCCTAATCATTCCCCCCATTGCCATATCGCGATAGGTTAATTTAAGGTTTTTAATAGCATCGATATCTGTACGTTGAGATTTTTGGCCTCGAACATTTATCTCGTAATTATCTTCCTTGGTATTTCTAAAATCAGCCGCCTTTGTACCATAAACAGTAGCAACTAAGGCAGAGTTGATAGCTAATGTACTTACCCCTTCCCTATTGGCTCTTTCCCTATCCACATCAAAAACAATCTCTGGCTTATCGTTTTGCACATCGGGAATTAACTGCTCAATACCTGCTATATTTTGCTTATCAAGGAAGCTTTTTAACCTGCTTGTGGTATGTACCAAGGTATCCAAATTATCCCCAATAATTTCAATACTTAAATCTTTTTGTACCGGCGGACCAGCGTTCTCCTGCGCTACCGCGATTTTAGCTCCTGGTACACCCTGAACAGACTTACGGATACGCTCCATAATATCCCTGGTTTTTTTGCCATTACGCTTACCAAATTCAACAAAGGCTACAGTTATTTTTCCTTTATTGGTATATTTTCCTTGGTCTTCATCCTGAGGATCGGTTACCCCAACCGTAATGTTTGATATGATAGAGGAAACAATGCTCGAATCGGGTTCAACCACTTTAGCCACCTTTTTTTCCAAACCTCTCACCACCTCGTTAGTAAACGATTGATCGGTACCAATAGGCATGGTTACATAAACATACACAAAGTTAGGATCGCCTGCTGGGAAAAACTCAACTTTCGGCTTTCTGGCTACAGTAATGCCAATGCTTATAAAAAACAAGGCGATAGTACCTGCCAATACCCAATATGGATAACGTACCGCACGCTCCAACCATTTAGCATACCAGTTTTGGAATTTAGGCCATACATTTTTCTGGAAACCATCAATAACTTTTAATAAAAAGAAATGGTTGAAAAGATATAAAATAGCAGCAAAGACCACAAAGTTACCTACACCTTTATTAATAAAATAACCAACAATACCTGCAATTGCTAAGAAAACGAGAGCCCTTAATACCTTACGGTCGAATTTTGGATTATCATGTTCGCCTTCATGGTGAGGTTTCATAAAGTCGACTGCGAATACCGGGTTGATGATATAAGCAACCACTAATGAAGCCAATAACGTGATGATTAATGTAATTGGCAGGAAGAACATGAAATGCCCAATCAAGCTATTCCAAAAAGCTAATGGAATAAATGGTGCAAGGGTGGTCATGGTACCCGAAAATACAGGCAAAAACACCTCGCCGGCCGCCATTTTAGCCGCTTGTTTTATTGGGATTGCTCCGTTTCGGAATATGCGGTGTGTATTTTCTATTACGACAATCGCGTCATCCACTACTATACCCAAGGCTAGCAGGAAGGAAAACAATACAATCATATTCATGGTAAAACCAATAACCGGCATTACCAAAAAGGCTATAAAGATTGATAATGGTACAGATAAGGCCACAAATATGGCATTGGTGCTACCCATAAAAAACATCAGGATAACGGTTACCAAAATAAAACCAATTACAATGGTATTGATCAAATCATTCAGTGTGGTACGGGTTTTATCAGATTGGTCGCCTGTTACGGTAATATTTAATCCTTTAGGGAAAATAGTACTTTGCTTTGTTTTTATAATCTTGGCAATTTTATCAGAAGCCTCTATCAGGTTTTCACCGGTTCTTTTACTAACATTTAGGGTAATAACATTCTTGAAGTTTTTATCGTTATTAGTTTTTAAACGGGCATAGCTTTCTTGTTCATGAAACGCATCTTTAATTTCAGCTATATCGCGTAAATAAACTGCCTTACCTTGTGGATTACGTATTACCATGGCAGCAACTTCGTCGGCATTTTTAAAATCCTCTTTGATATCAATGCTGCGCTGTACCCCTGAAATGTTTACTGTACCAGCTGAAGAAATAATATTTTCTGATCCTATGGCGTTTTTAATATCGTCATAACTGATTTGCGCTGCCGACATTTTATTCATGTCGACGTTGATTTCAATTTCGGGGGTTAAGGCTCCAACTTCATCCACTTTCGAAATTTCTTTCATGGCCTCAATGTCGTCTTTCAAAGCATCAGCATATTCCTTTAGCTTTTTCAAATCATAATCGCCAGAAATGTTCACATATAAAATGGGCAAATCGGCCACATTGATATCAGATATTACCGATTCCTGCAATTGCTTATCATTTTGCGGCAAATCCTGCTTTGCTTTATCAACCGCTTCCTTCACATCCTGCTTGGCATCTCTAATATTCACATTGGCGTTAAATTCTGCAGTGATGATGGAAACATTTTGTTGGGAGTTAGAAGTAACCTTTTTTAAACCTTTTAATGATTTTAGTTGCTTCTCAATCTGTTTGGTTACCAGGGTTTCTATATTCTGTGGCGACTGTCCCAAATAGGCTGTGCTAACGTATACTTTCGACTGGGCAATATCCGGAAAGTTCTCTTTAGGTAAGTTTGAATAGCTTACTAAGCCTAATACAGTAATCAGGAATACAATTACGTATATGGCTGTTTTATTTTCAATCGCCCAACTTGATGGGCCAAATTCTTTTTCTATATCTTTCATATCAAATCCTATTAAAGGTTTAATTAGCTTGGTTCAACACGTTCACCTTATCGCCTTCTTCTACTTCGCTACCGCCAAGGGTTATTAATTGGTCGCCGGCATTTAAGCCCGATAATATTTCGGTATTACCACCATAGGTAGCACCAAGTTTCACACTTTTCTTTTTCGCGATGCCGCCTTCGTTCACAAATACATAATCGCCAGCTTCAGAGCGCTGAATTGCATTGATTGGAACCACAATGGCCTTATTATTTGAATAATCGGCAATTTTTAAAATTGCGGTCATGTTAGGACGTAATTTTTTATTGGCCGGAAGTTTAATTTCGACACCAAAACTGCGAGAAGCAGGGTCGATCGCTTTTGCAGCAAAGGTAACTTTGGCTTTCAATGAATCGTTTACATCAGGAAATGAAACCAGTACCAAATCGCCTTGGTTTATTCTTGAAGCGTAGGATTCCGGAACATCGGCTTTTACTTTTAATAAATCAGCATTTACTATCCTAATTCCAGTTACGCCAGGAGATGCTATTTGCCCAATTTTTAAATCCATTTGGTCTACTGTACCGTTTATAGGTGATACGATTCTCGAAAGTTCAGCTTGTCTTTTTAAAGAAGCCAAACCTTTTAATGAAGCTTCATAGCTAGTTTTAAGTTGTAAGTATTGAACCTCAGTACCTATTTTTTGATCCCACAGATTTTTTTGTTTTTCAAATAAGGTACGACTTAATTCTGATTGGGTTTGAGCTTGTTCAATATTTTGGTTAATAACACTTTTATCTAGTTCAGCAATAACCTGTCCTTTGCTAACATGGTCGCCTGGCTTTACCGAAATAGAATTAATGATGCCTGCTGCTTGTGGGTAAGCCATCACATTATCCTGAGCGTCAATTTTGCCTTGTACTTGCACATAGTTGGTGAAATTAGCTGCGTTAACAGTAACTGTACTAACATCAGCAGATTTTACAGTATCTTTTTTATGTAGTTCTTTTTCAAGAACGCTTATTTTTTTGTTAATATCTGCTTGTAAATTTTTAAGATCTGCCAATTGGCTAGCTTTATCGGCGGGTTTATTACAAGCCGCTAATAATAGTAATGTTGTGATATATAATAATTTTTTCATGTCTGCGTATTTTTATGTTTATGGTTTAATTTAATTTTCCGTAAGCTTTGTCGAGGTCAACTTTATTGATTAAAACATCGTACAAACTCTGTATATATTTATTATCCGCATCTTCCAAAGCTGTTTGAGCCTGGGTAACCTCAATGCTGGAACCTACACCTTGTTGATATTTAATTTTAGTTACCCTTAAAACCTCTTGCGCTAAAGCTTGGTTTTGCTTTTGATTTTCTAATGATTTTAAGCTGTTGATATAAGTAATTTTTGCGGAGTTAGCTTGAAGCGTCAGTGCATTTTTTAGATTATCTAAATCATTTTGAGCCTTCACAACATTAATTTGAGTTTCTTTTACCTGATACTTTCGTTGAAAACCATTAAAAATTGGAATATTCAAATTAAGGCCTACATATGAAGATAGGTAATTATTGCTATACAGCTGCCCAATGTTATTATTTTGAAATTGATCACCGGCATTTGCAACAAACATTAAGCTTGGTAAAAACTGAGATTTCTTTCTTTTTAAATCCAATTTATTCAATTCTAAATTAGTACTAAATAGGTTATATTCAATCCTATTATGATAAAATGCAGTATCTACATTGTCAGAAGGATCGATAGCTAAATTCAGATCCTCCAATTTATCCTTTAATGTAAGATCTTCATTTACAGGCATTCCAATCTGGAATTTTAATAACTGATAATTTAATACTAAAAGTCTTTCGATATTTTCTTTAGTAGTTGTAAGATTATTAAGTTGAAATTTAATTCTGTCTACATCAATTTTCTCAACAAAGCCTTGTTTATTACTTGCCTCTGTTTGTTCAACTTGTTGTTTTAACTGATTTAAATCAGCATCTAATAATTTTATTTGTTCGTTACTTACTAAAACTTGATAATAAGCCTTCGTAATGTTTATTCTGGCATCAATTTTCGATCGTATTAAACTCCTTTCATATAATTGCTTGTAAGTTCTCGAGGCTTTTAAACCGATGATATAACTTCCGTCAAAAATGATTTGATTTAATGTAACACCAATGTTGTTGCTATATTTTTGATATAAACTAACACTGTTAGGTTTGGCATTTGATTGTGGAGGTGTGGAAGGAATCACCGTATTTGTAACACTATTTTTTACATTGTTACCACTCAATATTGCATAAATTGGTGAAGAAATAAAATCAGGAAAAATAATAGAAGGTGTTTTGATATAATCCTGGAAGGAAACAGAACCATTAATTTGTGGCAAGCCAATACCTATTGTTTCTTTAACCTTATAATCGGCACTTAAAACATCTAATTTGGCATTTTTAACAGTATCTTGGTGTTCATAACCATAATTTATACAATCCTGAAGTGTAAAATTATTAGCAGTTTTTTGTGTTGGTGCCTGTTGCGCAAAACTACTGTAAGTAATACAGCTTAGCAGCAAGGCTATAAAAAATTTATTCATCATATTATTCAGTTAATTTTTTAAACATTTATCCGGTTGGGCAATTGCAAAAATGCGTTTTGGTTTTGACAGCCCTATGTCAGCATTGTTACTTAGTTTAGTTCATCCTTTATATTTTTAAATTCGTTCAACAGTTTTATTCCTTTTAAAGTGCATATACCATAAGTAAAATGTTCCAGTATTTGAGTTTGTACCTTCCAAATATTAAATTCAGTTTGGGGAAAAATTGAATTGTTAAAGCCCATTTCAATCATGTTTACATGCATTCTGGCTATGATTTTGATATTTATTTCTGGCCTTATATAGCCTTGCGCTATCCCTTTTGTAAGTAATTCTTCCATTTTTTGCACTACTACAGCCGATTTGAAGGTTTGGAATTGTTTCCAGGCTTCTGGATGATATTTTTGTAAATCGTGCACAACAATGGGGTTTATTCTCGCGAATATCTCTTCCGAACATTTCATCATATTAATCATTTCCTCAATCACATTCTTTGAGCTTTTTAAAATGACGTTCATTTGTTCTTCATCCTCGTTTAGTTTTTTCCTTACCAGTGCCATTACCAATTCGTCCTTATCTTTAAAAACTTGATAAATAGTTTTTTTCGACATGCCCAAATGCCTTGCAATATCGTCCATAGTTACATTCCTAATCCCTGCCTTAAGGAATAGCTCTTCTCCACCTTGTACTATCCGTTCTATTTGATCTATTGACATAACGATACAAAACTAAGGAAACTTAAATTAAATAAAAAGTTTCCTTAGTTTTTTACGTTTCTTTGACATGAGCTGATTATAGTTAAATTAGGCTATTTTTAAAGACCAAAAGTCAACTTATCATTAAACATTTTTTAAATTATTTAACTATTTTGCGACCCTAATAAAATAACATGTTTCAATTCAAGATTAACTCAGTTTTAAGTTTAATAACGCTATCTCTAATAACTATTTCAGCTTCGGCACAAACACCTGCCGATTCAGTATCAAAGTACAATCACAATGAAATATTTGGCAACATAACCTGGCCGGTAACCGGAAATGGCACAAGGTCGGCAAGTGGGAAACCAGGAAATAATTACTGGCAAAACCGTGCTGATTACACCATAAAGGCAACCCTAAAGGAAGAAAAACAAGATACCACCATAACCGGTGAGGTTGCGATTCAATATACTAATAACAGTCCTGATTCATTGGACTACCTGTGGTTGCAATTAGATCAAAACCTATTTAAACCCGATTCAAGAGGAGCGGCTACTGTACCACTTGAAGGTTTTAGGTTTGATGTGAAAGGATTTAGTCGCGGTGGTTACCATATCCAAGAAGTATATGTTAAGTATAAGGGTCAGGATTATAAAATAAACCCGGTGATTACTGATGCGCGTATGCAATTACGCTTGCCTGTGGGTATGGCAGGTCATGGCGATAAAATTTTGGTAACTGTTAATTACAGTTTTTCTATTCCATTTTATGGATCCGACAGGATGGGGCGTAAAAAATTTAAGGATGGTTACGTTTACGAAATTGCCCAATGGTATCCGCGCATGTGCGTTTATGATGATGTGGAAGGTTGGAATACCTTGCCATACATGGGTTTAGGCGAGTTTTATTGCGATTATGGCGACTATGAATACTATATAACCGCCCCCGCTGATATGACCGTAGTAGGTTCGGGTGATTTATTAAATGGAGATAAGGTATTAACAGCGACACAGTTAAACCGTTTAGAAGCCGCCAAAAAAAGTGACAAAACAGTCACCATTATTGGTAAAGATGAAATTGGCTCGGCAAAAACACATCCATTTAATGGTACTTTAACCTGGCACTTTAAAATGCTCAATACACGTGATGTAGCATGGGCTGCCTCGAAAGCTTTTATTTGGGATGCGGCAAAGGTAAACCTGCCTTCAGGTAGGCAAACTATTGCCATGAGTGCTTACCCTACAGAAAGCGCAGGTTACAATTCTTGGGGACGATCAACCGAATATTTAAAAAATAGTATAGAAATTTATTCAAACAAATATTTTGAATATCCTTGGAATTCGGCAGTAAGCGTATCAGGTGTTGCTTTGGGTATGGAGTATCCGGGTATAATTTTCTGTTTGGATAACTTAAAGAACGGAAACCTATGGGGTGATGTAACGCATGAAATAGGGCATAACTGGTTCCCGATGATTGTAGGCTCTAACGAGCGTAAATACATGTGGATGGATGAAGGCTTTAATACTTTTATTAATCAATACTCGACTGAGAAATTCAATAATGGCGAATATGCTAACCCGAAAGACAGACCTGCAATTAGTATAGCAAACATGATGAAAACAGAAAAAGACCCATTGATGACCGCTCCCGAAGCACAAAATGAGTACGGGCAATATTATGTTAAAACATCATTAGGTTTAGATATGCTCAGGAACGTAGTGCTTGGGCCGGATAGGTTTGACTACGCCTTTAGTCAATATATTAAACATTGGGCGTTTAAACATCCTTTGCCTTACGATTTTTTCAGAAGTATGAATGATGCGGCCGGCGAGGACTTGAATTGGTTTTTTAAACCATGGTTTTTTACCACCTGGAAGCTTGATCAAGCAATAGCATCTGTAAAATATAAAAATGAAGATGCTGCGGAAGGAGCATTAATAACTTTAGTTAATAAAGAAAAAATTGCCATGCCTGTTACCCTAAAGGTTATGTTGGTTAATGGTAATACTGATACAATTAACCTACCTGTTAATATTTGGCAACGTAGTGGAACGTGGACATTCTTATATCCTTCTACCACTCCAATAAAATCGATTGAATTGGATCCTGATCATCAGCTTCCTGATAATGATAGAAGTAATAATATTTGGACATCCGAAAAATAAAACGATAAGGCCTCCGAAATTTTTAAATTTATGGAGGCCTTATTTTAAATCTAAATTAGCTTTAACCTTATTCTAAGAATTTGCTTTTCAGCAAAGCTATTTTTTTATCGTCGAGCCCAATTTGTGTTGTTAAATAATTATCAATTGATCCATATTGTTTTTTTATCTTATCAAAGGTAGCATCCAAATATTCTTTCTTCGCGGCCATCATAGCTTTTACTACTTCTTCATCGGCGTGTAAACCTTTGGTCATTTGGCCAATAGCTTTAGCATTTTCGGTCCTGCGGTAATAGTTTGTAGCTTCATAATCTTGAATAATGGTATCATAAGGAACACCGAGACTATATAATAATAGGGCTGCCGCAATACCTGTACGGTCTTTGCCAGCAGTACAATGAAAAACCAAACTTTGCCCAGTTGGTAAATCTAACAATTTATCAAAAAACGGTTTATAACGTAAAGCGAGCGAATCGGTGTTTTTGTAAAACTGCATAATAAGCGAGTCGCCTGCCGCTTTGCCTTTAGCTGTGTATAACCCCTTCATCATGGCTCCTAGGTTATTACTACCCGCAGAGCATAAAATATAATCAGTACCCGGGTTTATTTTATCGGGTGCTCCGGCAGCTTCTTTAATACCTCTTAAGTCAACATCATAGGTTATTTTTCTGTCTTTTAAAACCAACAAATCAGCATCAGTCAGTCTACTCATATCCGCGCTACGGTAAATTTCGTTCCATTTAACATGATGGCCATCCTTAGTGCTGTAGCCCCCCAAATCGCGGAAATTCGCGGCACCTTGTAAAACAACATGACGTTTGGCACTATCTGCAATTTGTGCAAAACAACCAAGTGTGATAAAAGTGAGGCAAATAAATAAAATGTACTTTTTCATAATTTCATTAAAATTAGAAAAAGCAGGGGTACCCTGGCTAAGGCCCCTGCTTTCGTTAAAAAAAATTTATTTATTCTTATTTTGTTAGCCAGGTATCTTTACTTTGGTCGTCTGTACCACCAAATTGCGATTGCAAAGCAGCTTGATAATTAGTAGTATTTTCGTTCGCCTCGCTAGCTGGATATTGCCATCTACGTACAATTAAATTATTTGGAGTTCCGATACCTGGTCCGTTTTGATTATACGTTGGTAATCCATTTGGGAAAGCAGAACTTACTGACCTTCTCCAGTTCATGAAATTTTGAAAACCTGAGTTTAAGTGTAATGCAACATAACGTTGTGTAAATATTTGAGCCAAGGCGGTAGTATTATCACTAGAATAGGCTACATTAGATAAAAACGATGCTAAATTTACAGTAGCTGTTCCTAAAGTAGCACCTGTATAATCCTGAATAGTAAGTGTTTGACCATCAGTAATTTTATACAGAGAAAGTGAAGCAGCTATACCATTATTATACCAAGTTGCGGCTGAACCAGATAACCATCCTCTGTTAATGGCTTCGGCTATATTGAAACACATTTCAGGATATCCAATAAATACAAATGGTTCTGCATTCGCTCCTGAATACGCTGCAGGTAAAACAAAGTAGCGATTAAAATTTGAGTGTGAATATGCCTTAAAATCTAAAGCTTGTAATTGACCAACAGTTTGGCTAGGATCAAGACCAACATAAGCGCTGAAGCTACTTGCGGAAACACCGCCCTTTACGATATTAATTGACGGACAGCTAACTAACATTAAACGAGGGTCACCTACTGGAGCTGTGACGTTAACATAGGCTTGAGTTACACCGTTATATGAATTGTATGGCTGCAAACCCAAGCTAAGTGTAGCATATGGGTTAGAAGGAAAAACATACGGATAAACCAAGTTATCTGAATTGCTAGTCATAATCGGGTAAGTAGTTGGATTATTGACAATTGTTGCAAAAGATGATGTGATATTTAAGTCTGCGTTATCAGATGCACGCTTACTCAAATCAATTAATACTCTTAGAGTATATGTATTTATTAGTTTTTGCCATTGTAAATAAGTAAGGCCAAAAATATCACCAGTTGCGTCGAGTTTCGTATTAGGTGAAACTGCTGCTAGTGGCGCAATGATACTATTAGCACTACTTAACAATGATAAAGCAGTTTTATAAACATCATGCTGCGTATCATACTTAGGCGTTAGAATTGCGGGGTTACCTGCTTGAGAAAAAGGAATATCACCTACCCTTTCTGTTAACCATATACCTGCATAAGCTTTAAAAAACTGACTTAAAGCATAATATTTATTGGTGGTACTACCCGCATTATTTTGCAAAGCGTTAGCATATTTTAAAATATCATAAGTATCTTCAGTACTACCAAAACTATAAGTATTAGGACCAAAATAATAAACATATGTTGATGCAATATCCTGTGACGCTTTTGAGCCTATACCAAAAGGCTGCTCATCATTACGTATCATTTTTGCAGTTAGGTGATTTAAAATAAGTGTTGGCGGTACTACACCACTAGATGCAGCGACATTAGGATTATCAACTAAATTGCCTTTTTGGCAACCAGTTATTGAAACCATGCCTATTGTTAACAATAAGGCTAATGGAATTAATGATTTTATTTTCATAAATTTCTTTTTAATCAATTAAACAAATTAGAATGTTAAATGAATATTAAACCCATAACGACGAGCAGTTGGACTTGAAAGATCAATACTTCCATCGTTACCAGTTAATTGCTTAGAAGAAGCGTCGTAACCTGATGCATATTGATCAAGGTCAATATCTTTACGAGCTGCGAAATAAAGTAAGTTTCTTCCAACAATATTAAAGCTAGCCTTTTTAATAAATGTGCCTTGCAATAATTTTGAAGGTAAATTATATCCAATAGTTGCTTCTCTTAATTTTGCATAACTACGGCTAATCATATAATATTCGTCAAAGTTACCACCTATATCACTTGATAAATAACCTTGAACAGTTTGATAAGCAGAGTTGGGAGCAAAAGTTAATTGACCTAAATTGGTAATTACACCACCTAGTCCGTAAGTAGGTGTACCACTAACAAGTTGAACGCCTGGTCCTAAATAAGAACCAGTACCATTTGGTGAACTTGCCGTTGGGTTTGGTAGTTTTCCAGTTGTTGAATAAGAAAGCCAATCTGCATTACGGGCAACGCCATAAGCTCCGGAAGCAGATTCAATAGAAGTACCTCCGTTATTAGCATGGTAATAGGTATAATCATAAATTTTACCGCCGATTCTACCATCAAACTGGAAGCTTAGAGTAAAGTTATGATAGCTAAAATGGTTAGTTATACCAAAAGAAAAATCAGGATCGGCATAACCTAAAAATCCTAAGTTACCCCCATTTGGCTGGCCAGGTGCAGAAATAGGTGCACCTCCATTGTTTATAATATTTCCATTACCGTCACGCACAAATTTTGTGCCATAAATCGCATCTAAACGATCTCCAATTTGATAATCATGGCCGTTTTGCGGTAAATCTTTTTGATTACCATATACAGAGGCAAGAGTTTCTCTATAAGTAGAATAGTTAATATTTATATCCCAGTTTAAACCATCCTTACTCCTTAATGGTGAGCCCACTAATTCCAGCTCAAAGCCATCTTTATGTGTAGTAATACCATTAATAATTTGTGAACTATAAGTAGTAGAAGATGGCACTTGTAATTGGATAATATTAGGACCGTTGATGGTATAGAAATATGTACCATTAAAACCTAAACGGTTATTCAAGAATTTTATATCGGCACCCAACTCATATGATTTTACGTCGTATGGTTTAATATTAGGATTCGCAATAGTACTTGAATAGTTAACTGATGGCGTTCCGTTATAAAAAGTGGTGGTTGAGTTAGGATTTGAATTAGCAAAGTTAGGACCGTTATATGGCGTATAATATTCAGAACCGTAGCCTAAAAGGTTACTTACCGGTTGTGAATTCCAACCTGTACCCAAAGCTGTAGATTGTAATGCATTATATGACGAGCCAATATAAGGTGAGGTTAAAGCACCTTTAACGTCGGCATATGAAGCTCTTAATTTCAAGAAAGAAATTGCTTTTGGTAAATTAATATAATCATTAACAACTGAACTTACAGATACCGAAGGGTAGAAGAAAGTATTGTTATTTACAGGTAAAGTAGAAGTGTTATCAACACGACCTGTAGTGCTCAAGTTAATGTAGTTTTTATAACCAATATCAAATGAATAAAAGGAACTATATACTTGTTGTTTAGCATTAAAATTATATAAATAAGGCTGCTTGGCAGAGTTATTCAAGTTATACACATTAGGAAGAGATAATCCTTGTGTAGTTTCCCAATCAGATAAATATCTGAATGAACGCTCATTGGCGCCCGCTAAGGCAGTTATATTAATATTACCAAACTTCTTTTTATAGTTGATAATTACATCAGTATTGTTCTCTAATAAATTACGATCATCTTGCCTGTAATCACCATACCAACCAAAAGAATACCAACTTAAGTATTGGTTCAAGTTGGCAGAAGAAGGTACTTGTTCTGTATTTTGATCATCATAAGTATTTAATGCCGAACGCAATGAAACACTTAAATCATCGTTCAACTTGTAAGTTAATCGTAATGAACCGTTTATTACTTGGTTGCTTCTGCCACGTAACCACTTTTCTGCCTGAAACCAAGGGTTATTTTCACGACCATATTCCTGAGCATATTGAACTAGGTTATTAACACCTTGAGCACCACCATAAATATTTTTTAATTCATTAATCGGATAATCAGATGAACCATAAACGAAAAACTCATATACGTAGCTATTAGGCCCATAGCTGGCATCAGGAACGTTTGGTGAATATTGCTCGTTCAAATTTAAATCAGCGTCAACACGTAATTTAGATGTAATATCGTAAGCACCTGAAATTTTAAAATTATCGATATTTAATTTAGTATTTGGAAAATCACCTTGTTGGAAAGTATGACCATAAGAAAACCGCATATCATAATTTGTACCACTTGCAGAAATTGCTAAAGTGTTGGTATTTGTATAACCAGTTTGGACAAAATTATTAAAGTTATTAATACCACGTGCAGTCCAAGGAGTTGGAGTCCAAGTACCCGTAGTTGGATTATAAGGACTATCAAACTGAGCAATAAGCTGACCATTAAACTGTGGACCCCATTCAGGCAAACGTTGGCCGTTATCATATAATGTATTGCCTATTGAAGGGTTAAGACCACCAGTATATGAATAGTTATACTTGGTACCACGACCATATTGATATTGATCTACAGGAATTGCCAAGAAACCTTTTTCAGCTTCAAGAACACTGTTGAAATTAATTTCCCAACCTTTTTTATCTTTGGTACCTTTTTTAGTAGTAATAATAATAGCACCATTAATACCACGGAAACCGTAAAGTGCTGCGGCATTTGGGCCTTTCAATACAGTATAAGTATCAACGTCATCAGCGTTAAAGTCATAGGTATTTGACTCAACCGGCTCGCCATCAATAACATAAAGAATGTCTTTGCTACCACGTAATACTACAGTAGGTGCGCCACCAAATTCAGGACTTGCACCAATGCTTAAGCCTGCAACTTTACCTGCCATGGAGTTCAACGGGTTAGCGTCACGAGCGGTTGTCATGTCATCGCCGTTAATAACAGATTGAGAGTAACCTAGTTTTTGGAATTCCTTTTTAACACCTAGAGCGGTAACCACAACCTCGTTCAAAGTTTTTGATTCAGGTTGTAAAGTAACAGAAATTGCTGTTTCTCCATTAATAGCAACTTCTTGAGTAATGTAACCAATAGATTTGAAAACCAAAGTTCCACCTTTAGATACTGAAATGGTGAAACGACCTTCAACATTGGTAATTGTACCTGTTGTGGTACCTTTAACTGTAACACTAGCGCCAGGTACAGTTTGTCCGTTGGTTTCTAAAACAACGCCCCTTACTGTAAGGCCTTGGGCAAAGACACTGCCACAAACCATTAACATTATGCTAAATGTTAAAAGTAAACGTGAAATTTTTCGTAAATTTTGTTTCATAATGCGATTTTAATTTATCAACCGCAAAAGTATAGTCGTATTATTAGGGCAATATTGCTGATATAAAAACAATAGGTTAATAAATACTAAACAAAATGAATAAAATGGTGCTATTGTTAAGGAACTGTTTTGATTAAAAAAAATTAATGTTAATTACGCACAACGTGTCATATTTAAAATTTTCAGGTTTTATTTTGAATGCTTTTGAAAATATAAATTCAAGTTAAGATGAATTGATATCACAAAACCATTTAACAATTAATGCCCTTGTTTTAACAAATGGTACTTCCCTTATACCTATATTTGTATAAAACAAAAGGGCTATAATGTCATCAAAAAAAAAGAGAAATAACTCAACCATTGATCAGGTACTTACACAAATGGTTTTGGATATATTTGAAAAAAATGGGAATAAACCTCTAAATTATAAGCAAGTTTCAGCTATCTTAAATGTACATGATCATGAAGCAAGGGAAGTAATATTAGATATTCTGAAGGATCAAGCCTTTATGGGTATATTAAAAGAAAACGCACCCGGAAAGTTTCAATTGCTTGAATTAAAAACTTATATAGAAGGAAGAGTTGAACTTACCAACGATGGCTCGGCTTATATTATAACCGATGATGAGTTTGAAAGCGATATTTTTATAGCACCTCGCAAATTACGCAATGCGCTTAATGGCGATAGGGTAAAGGTTTACGTATACGCTAAAAGCCGTGGTAAGAAAAAAGAGGGAGAGGTAATTGAAATATTACAGCGTGCAAAAATGGAGTTTACAGGCATTGTTAAACTCTCGGAACGCTTTGCCTTTTTTATTCCGGACGATCGCAAAATGATGCACGATATTTTTATACCCATGGCCGAATTAAATGGGGCTAAAAATGGCATCAAGGCAGTGGCCGAAATAACCGATTGGCCCGCCGAAGCAAAAAATCCAATTGGAAGAATTAAACAAATATTGGGTACCCAAGGTGAAAATGATACCGAAATGAATGCCATACTAGCTGAGTATGGTTTTCCGCTATCATTTACCAATGAGGTGGAACATGAGGCCGAAAGTATTCCGGATATTATTACTGCTGATGAAATTGCACGCAGGAGAGACTTTCGCGATGTAAATACTTTCACCATTGATCCGTTTGACGCGAAAGATTTTGATGATGCGCTCTCTTATAAGGTATTAGACAACGGAAATTACGAGGTAGGTGTGCATATTGCTGATGTGAGTCATTATATTATACCCGATTCAGAATTGGATAAAGAAGCCGATGAAAGAGGGACCTCGGTTTATTTGGTTGACCGTGTAATACCCATGTTGCCCGAACGCCTGTCAAATGGCTTATGCTCATTACGCCCAAATGAAGACAAATTATGCTTTTCGGCAGTTTTTGAATTGAATGAAGACGCGCATATATTAAATGAATGGTATGGCAAAACTATCATACACTCAAACCGAAGGTTTACCTATGAAGAAGTTCAAGAAGTAATTGAAAACAAGCAAGGCGACTATTACCAAGAAATATTAAAGCTTAATGCGCTTGCCTATAAACTCCGCGAACGGAAATTTAAAAATGGCGCCATTAGCTTTGAAACCACTGAGGTAAAGTTTAGATTAGATGATACTGGTAAACCTATAGGTGTATATGTTAAGGAACGTAAGGATGCACATAAATTAATTGAGGACTTTATGTTGCTTGCCAATCGTAAGGTGGCAGAATATGCTAGTAAATTAGGGAAAGGCAAAAACAAATATACCTTTGTATATCGGGTACATGATACACCAAAACCCGAAGCCCTTGCAAGCTTTGCACAGTTTGCAGCCAGGTTTGGGTATAAGATCAATACAAAGTCGGATAAGGAAACGGCAAAGTCGCTTAACTTTTTAATGGAGGATGTGGAAGGTAAGAAAGAACAAAACGTACTTACCCAACTAGCCATACGCTCAATGGCCAAAGCCATATATACTACAAAAAGTTCGAGCCATTATGGTTTGGCTTTTGATCATTATACCCATTTTACCTCGCCTATTCGTCGTTACCCTGATGTGATGGTTCATCGTTTGTTATTCCATTACCTTAATGGAGGACAATCGGCCAATGCCGATCATTACGAAAAACTTTGTCAGCATAGTTCCCAAATGGAAAAAAAAGCGGCTGATGCCGAACGAGCCTCTATAAAATATAAACAAGCTGAATTTTTGAAAGACCAAATAGGCGCTATATATAGTGGTGTAATTTCGGGGGTAACAGAATGGGGCATGTATATTGAAATTATTGAAAATAAATGCGAGGGTATGATTCGCCTACGTGATATATCCGACGACTTTTATACCTTGGATGAAAAAAATTATGCCATCATCGGTCAACGTAAAAAGAAAGTTTACCAATTGGGCGATGAAGTAAAAATTAGGGTTAAAAGTGTTGATCTTACCAAAAAACAAATTGATTTTATTTTAATAAATGACTAATAAACGGTTGTAAACTTATTTTAATCGCCAATAAATATATCGCGATTCATTTTGGTGATAAGTTCAACCTGATAAAATTTTAATGAAAACACTTCAAGAATTACAAACCATCATAGCAAAATCGGTCGAAAAGCTCAATTTCCCTACTGAGCCAGCTCAATTATATGAGCCCATTACCTATATTATGAGTTTAGGAGGTAAAAGGATGAGGCCAGCATTGTTATTGATGGCTTGCGATTTATTTAATGGCGATTTGGAGGCTGCCATCCCTCCTGCCCTAGCAATTGAAGTATTCCATAATTTTACGTTGATGCATGACGATATTATGGATAATGCGCCACTGCGACGAGGTAAAGCCACCGTACATAGTAAATGGAACCAAAATGTAGGCATATTATCGGGTGATGTAATGCTGGTGGAGGCCTATAAACTGATGATGCGTGTACCCGAGCATTTATTGGCAGCAACACTTCAAGTTTTTAACCAAACCGCGGTTGGTGTGTGCGAAGGTCAGCAATTTGACATGGATTTTGAGACCCGAACAAATGTTACCATTGATGAGTACCTAAATATGATTCGCTTAAAAACGGCGGTATTATTGGGAGGGGCATTAAAAATTGGGGCATTATTAGGTGGTGCAAGCAGCCAAGACGCAGCGTATTTATATGGTTTTGGCGAGAATTTAGGTATCGCCTTTCAACTACAGGATGATATTTTAGATGTTTACGGCGACCCTGATAAATTTGGCAAACAAGTAGGTGGTGATATTATCTCGAATAAAAAAACCTTCCTCCTTTTAAAAGCTACTGAACTAGCTGATCAAAATAATCTAAAAGATTTAAATTATTGGCTTCATCTTACTGAATTTGATAACACAGAAAAGGTTTTAGCTATTACACGAATATACAACCAATTGGATATACGAACACGGGCAGAATTAAAAATGCAGGAATTTGCGGATACAGCCTTTAATTCTTTAGAAAAAGTAGCCATACCGGAAGCTAATAAACAATATTTAAGAAACTTTGCTGATGGACTATTGGTAAGGGAGCACTAGGTTTTAAATTCTGATGTCGGATTCTCAATTTCGGAATTGTTTTTAATTTTAGATTTTGATTTTGATGGGAAATTGTCCTAGAAACGGATCCCTGCTAAACATAATTGAAAAACCCGTTAAAGTACCATAAGCTATTCCAATAAAGTTTAATATAACTGAGTAAAATGATAAAAAAAATATTTCCAGCAATAATCCTAATGATTTTTGCAAGCCAAGTAAAGGCACAGGTATTAACTTCGGGCGGTAAATTAAAACCCGAACAGGCCATTATGGATGTGCGGCATTATACAATGGCTTTAAATGTTGATTTTGAACAAAAATCAATTAATGGATATACCATTATTGACGTAAACATGGCGCAACCTGCTAAAGTATTGCTTTTTGATTTGCTCGATTCGCTCAATGTTTCAAAAATTTTGGTTAATAATAAACCGCAACCATTTATATATAAAAACAACCTCATTACCATCAACCTAAACAATGAACTACCAGCAGGCAAAGCCAGTGTTAAGGTATTTTATGGCGGAAAGCCACATGTTGCCCGTCGACCACCTTGGGATGATGGCTTTACTTGGACCAGAGATTCAACCGGGCACCAATGGCTGGCAATTACTGCCGAAGGTACAGGTGGTAAAATATATTTCCCTTGTAAAGATCACCCCTCCGATGAACCAAATGAAGGGGTAGATATGTTTATCACCGTACCTAAAGATTTGGTAGTTGCTGGTCCGGGTTTACTGCAAAAGGTGGTTAAACACGGCAAAACAGCAACTTTCCATTGGAAAACAAATTATACCATAAACAATTATAGTATCCTGTTTAATGTAGGTGATTATGCTGTTGTAAGTAGAACTTACACTACTATTAATGGAAATAAGGTACCCTTACAGTTTTATGTTTTAAAGGAACATGAATCTAAAGCAGTCCATCACCTCGATATTCTTGAAAAGACGGTGCATGAAGAGGAAAAATATTTTGGTGAATACCCTTGGGCTAAAGAAAAGATTGCCATTTGCGAGACACCGCATTTAGGTATGGAACACCAAACCATGAATGCTTATGGTAATAAATTCAGGTATACCAAAATTGGTGGTGAAGATTATGATTGGTTAATGCACCATGAATTTGGTCACGAATGGTGGGGTAATAAGGTAACAGCCAAAGACTGGGCCGATTATTGGATACATGAAGGTATCAATACTTTTGGCGATGCGCTTTATGTTAGAGAATATGACGGTGAGGCTGCTTATATCAAATATTTTAAAGATGCTGCTACAAAGTTTGGTAATAAAATACCTATTGTAAGAGGTAAGGATATTGATGAAGAAGCGGCTTATAATGGTGATATTTATGGCAAAGGCGCGTTCTTTATGCATACTATTAGATATGTAATTGGTGATAGTGTTTTCTTTCCGGCTTTAAAAAAGTTTGTAACATCTACTAATTATACTTATGATAATTTGGTAAATACGGATGATGTGGAACAATTTTTTTCCAAAGAGTCTGGCACTGATTTAAAACCATTATTTGATTTATTCCTAAGAACAACCAGTAAATTGGATATTCATGTTTTAACTAAGCTAAACAATAAATATTTAATAAGCTTAAAAAACATTTCAATTCCCCTTCCTATAGATATAACGACAGATTTTGGCACTAAAAGAATTATTTTAAGTAAAGCAGGAGTAGTAATTGAAAGTAAAACACTACCTGTAATTGATAATGATAGCTATTATTTGAAAAAAATTATAATTGAATAAACTAAACTTTATGAAAAAAACCTTATTCACAATTTTGTTTTTTATGTGCCTTTTGAACATAAAAGCGCAAAATAAAAAAGATAGCATTCCTGAAAGCAGTAAAGACAAAATATTCACCGAAATAGAAACACCCCCGGAGTTTCCAGGGGGGGTAAATGAATTTTATAACTTTCTTTCAAATAATATAATTTACCCGGCAGAGGCGAAAAAAAACAATATAGTTGGCAGGATAATTATAAGATTTGTTGTTGAAAAAGATGGTAGTTTAAGAGATTTAAAAGTTATTAGAGGCGTCAATAAATTATTGGATGATGAAGCACTAAGAGTGATGGAACTATCCCCTAAATGGCATCCTGGCATTCAAAAAGGGAAAGCTGTAAGATGTGAGTTTGTGGTACCCATCTCTTTTAGCCTAAAATAGTATTGATAAACTATAATAATTTTAAAATATGTTGGAAGAGATATTTCAGAAATAACCTAAAAAGTAGCTATAAGGTACTATTTAAATTCAGGGTTTTTATCGAAATAATCAGCAATAATCACAGCAATCATATTAGCATATGGCTCTATTACTAGCTCCTGGTGGTTACAATCAATTTTATGAGTAATAATTTTTCCTTTTACAAACTTTTTCCAAATTTGAGGTAGGCTTTTAAATAAATAAAAATCTTCTATTTTATAGCTGTTAAAATTAATATTCAATAAATCCTCATAAATCAATATTATATCGCCCTTATAAGTTAATTGGGTTTGATATGACATGTTAAAAACAGTATTGTTTGAAAGTACAAAATTTTGGTTTTCATCACTTTCATTTGCTGATTTAACAACAATATTTTTAATACCAGATTTTTTAAAATGATTAATTAATTTACTGGTAGTTACTTTAATAATATGTGGAAATCTGATGGTGAAATACTTTTGAACCGTATAAAAATCAGGACTTAACAAAAAATTAAGCTCTCTAATTAACATTAGTTTTCGTAGCAAACCTTTGCTTTTAAATGGTGGTGTTGAGCCTATGGTGCCTAATAAGCCAACCTTATTACCTGCCTTTTGCAGTTGTGCCGCAATTTCAAAAGCGATGATACCGCCGGATGAATAACCTAATAAATTATATGGCCCTTGTGGTTGAATTTGTTTTATTTGACTGATTAAATAAGAAGCCATTTTGCTTAAGTATAATTCATCATAAACGAAGGACTTATGCTCCTCTTCGTATAAAAAATCAATACTATACAGTGGTTGGTCTACTTTATAATCAGCAGCAAACGCGAAAAAATTCAACTGGTCGCCTTTATATCCGGGTAATAAAAACAAAGGAGTTCCGGTACCTTCTTTTAATAAAGTAAATGCATTAGTATCGGGTACAATTTCCCTATCAATTAAAAATGCGAGTCCTCTTATTGATGGAAAATGAAAAAACTGAGAAACGCTAATGGTTGTATTTAAAATGGCATTAATCTCTATTATTATTTTTGTAACCAATAAAGATTTTACACCAATATTGAAAATTATATCATCAATGCTAATTTTTTCGGCATTCAGTATTTTTTCAATAATGGCAGTAAGCTTTTTTTCTGTATCAGTAGAAGGTGCTACATATTTACTAATATGTTTATAATAACGCTTAGTAGGTAATGGAAAACTCTTCCTATCTACTTTACCATTTGGGTTAATTAAAAATGAATCTAGCTTCATGTAGAAATCTGGAATCATATAACCTGGTAAAATATTATTAAGTCCGGCTACTATTTCATCAATCAGCAAATTTTCATCGACGTTTTCACTTGTAGTTGTAAAGTAAGCAACCAATTCGTTAGATCCATTTATGTTGTGCATTAAAACAATACACTCCTTTACTTGATCAAAGTTGAGGATACAATTTTCAATTTCGCCCAGTTCAATACGGTTACCATTCAATTTAATCAAGTTATCAACCCTACCTAAAAATTCAATGTTACCATCAGGTAAATACCTCCCCTTATCGCCTGTTTTGTACATTTTTTCTCCTGGACGAAAAGGATTTGGAACAAATTTTTCTTCATTAAGTTCTGGTCTGTTTAAATATCCTTTGCCTACAGGTATGCCACCAATTACAATTTCGCCGGCTTCACCATTTGGCAGCATTTTGTTGTTATCATCCAGAATATATATATCAGTATTTTCAACTGGCTTTCCTATTGGTACAATTTGTAACTCTTCTTTACTTTCGCAATCCCATGTCGTTACCCAAACTGTCGCCTCCGAAGGGCCATAAATATTAGTTAACCTTGTGCCGTTTGCCTTGTATATTAAATTATTAAACAAATTGGCGAGTTTTACTGTTAATGCCTCACCACCAACTACAACCTTTTTTAAGCTTTTCAGCTTTTTAACATCATATTTAAATGATATTAAGAAATCTAAAAATAATTGCAACATAGCTGGCGTAAAAAACAACATGGTAATTTTATTGTCTTCTACCGCTTTAATTATTTTTTCGGGGTAGGCTTGTACTCCTTTTTCGAGTATTATTATTCTTGAACCGTAGCATAAAGGCACCAATAATTCCATTATACTAACATCAAAAAGATAGTTTGAAATTTGTAAAAACCTATCATTCGGAGTAAGTTTATCAGGTTTCAAAAAATGTATAATGAAGTTATACAAACTATCATGACCAATTTTACCGCCTTTTGGGGTACCGGTGCTACCCGAAGTATAAATTACATAGGCTGTGCTATTACCACTTAATAAAATATTTAAATTATCACCATTACCACTATAACAATTTTCGTCAAATAAATCGATAAAAGTAATTTCGTTTTTTAAGTTTGAATTAGAAAAAGGCTTATCACACAATACTACTTTGAGCGAAGCATCAGAACAAATAAGATTGAACCTTTCAATACTCGAATCGGGATCAATTGGAACATAACCACCACCAGCTTTGAGTATGGCTAAAATGCCAATAATCATTCTTTCACTTCTATCAAGCCTTATGCCAATAAGATCATCAGGCTTTATATGATGATTCTTAACTAAATAGTTGGCAAGCTTGTTTGATTTGTCGTTTAATTCGCGAAAAGTTAAAATTTTATTTTCAAATACCAAGGCAACAGCATGCGGATCTTCTTCCACCATTCTTTCAAACAAATGGTGCATACAATTGTTGGCAACAGCTTCTGTAAAAGAGTTATGATTTGTTAAAATTTGATTTTCAGACATTTTCCTATCCAAAGCTATCCAACAGTTATAATTGATTCTTCAATCTTATTAAAAAAATCAGTAATTCAAGTTTTAAGGTAATGTATTTAAGAACAGGGGTATTCATTGTCAACAAATGTAGTTAAAAAAAATAAAATACTTTGTAAAATCCTTGTACAAAAATACAAAGTATTAATTCAATAATAGTTAATTTCTTAATAATAATATATATTAGAAGTAAAAAAATATGTTTAAACACTTTTTTATCCTATTCTCAGGGTCATTTTTTTATTAACTTAAAAAGCTTCTGCCATTATTAATTTGTAGCCGATTTTTAGATTAAATGAGTTATTAACTATAAAAACCTTCTACAGGGTTATAACCACTCATGCTATTAGCAACTATTGTGCCACCGAATATATTTAAATACTTGAATTTCATGTAGATGTTGTTTATTTGAATAATTACCTGATGCTCAACAACTATTAAAATAATAATACGTATAAATGTTGATTTGATAATTAATTACTACAAATCAAACTTATCAAGCAATTTCAATAAAGTTTCAAAATCCTTTGGGTAGGGGGCATTTACGGTAATTTCCTGATCATTTAATAATTTAAAGCTCACCTCATAAGCATGTAAAGCAAAACGTTTCATAATGGGGAGCTCTTCCTGGTCTTTACCAAGCTGGTATTTACGTTTTAGTTTTGATAAAAAAACGGGTTCCCCCTTGTACATGGCATCGCCTGCTATGGAGGCTTTTTGAGTGGCCAAATGTATCCTGATTTGGTGCATTCGCCCGGTAACCGGTCTGCATTCAACCAAGGTATAATGTTTATAGTATTTAAGCGATTGAAACCAAGTTTCGGCTCTTTTGCCATCCTGACGGCTGATGGTTACATTTCCTTTACCAGCGTTTAATATTGGTAGGTCGATCAACAAATTATCAAAAACATGTATGCCATCAATAACGGCATGGTACACTTTTTTTACTTTTCGCTTTTCAAATTGCATGGATACCGCCCTGTAAGCCTCCGGGTTTTTGGCTATGATTAAGGCTCCGGAGGTTTCCTTATCCAAACGGTGGCAAACCTGGGCATCGTCAGAATAGGCTTTTGCCAGCCGTAACATGTTAATTTCGCCGCCTTCCCGCTCATCCAGCGAGCTAATAAATGGTGGTTTGTTTACCACAATTATATCGTCGTTTTCAAATAATATCAGGTCGGTAAATTTGGGTAGCTTCATATAAATAAATAGTTCGCGAAAATACGTTAAATTACCATAACCCTTAAATTGCTAAATTGCTGCTATTCGATTTTATAGAACAAAAAAACGGTATGGTTTTGAGCCATACCGTCATAATATTTCTTAGTTTAATTTGCTAAGCCTCAAATTTATAACCTACCCCTTTTACCGTAGCAACACAATCATCGCCCAGTTTTTCGCGCAATTTGCGGATGTGTACATCAATGGTGCGGTTGGTAACCACTACCGAGTCTTCCCAAATATTTTTCAAAATTACCTCGCGGGTGTACACTTTGCCAGGTTTTGAAGCTAACAGGTATAATAGTTCAAACTCCTTTTTAGCCAACACTACTTTTTCACCATTTTGGTAAACCAAATAAGCTTCACGGTCAATTACTAAACCACCAATTTCCAATTTATTATCAATCACTTCATCGGCAGGGGCATTTCTGCGTAGTATGGCATTTATGCGACTTACCAGTGCACGCGGTTTAATAGGTTTTGCTATATAATCATCGGCGCCAACGTTAAAACCAGCAATTTCTGAATACTCCTCGCTTCGAGCAGTTAAAAATACCATAAAGGTATTTTTAAATTCGGGCATGGTTCGCATAATACGGCAGGCTTCAATGCCATCCATTTTTGGCATCATGATATCCAGCACAATTAAATCGGGCAATGACCTTTTTGCTTCGGCAACAGCTTCCTGACCGTTGCGTGCTAAGAACACTTGATAGCCTTCCTTTTTCAGATTATATTCAATCAGTTCCAGAATATCAGGTTCATCATCAACAATCAAAATTTTTTGTTTGGTAGAATTACTCATGAGGTACGAATTTTTTCATAAAAGTAGACCAAAAATTGAACGAAAAAGTAAAGAATATATTAATAAATTGTTAAATGTTACTTTATTTTAACGATTTGTTGAGGATGGCTAAACGTTTTGTTTAAAAATTCTTCAAGGTCGGCTCCAGTTACATTTTTTGCCACGATAATTCCTTCTGGGTTAATAATAAAGTTTGATGGAATTGCATTTATGTTATACAATCTTTCGGTTGGGCCTTCAAAGTTTTTCAGATCCGAAGCATGTTGCCAAACTAAACCATCGGCTTGTATGGCCTGCTGCCATTTGCCCTTATCAACATCTAGTGATATACCTAAAATGTTAAGGCCTAATGGCTTATAAATTTTATATTGTTTTACCACATTCGGGTTTTCATTGCGGCATGGGCCACACCATGATGCCCAAAAATCGAGCATTACATACCTGCCTTTATAATCCGAAAGCTTCACGGGATTTCCATCAAGCCCATTTGTGGTAAAATCAGGCGCTTTTTGACCTATTGAAAGCGGTTTAAGAGCCAGCATTTCTTTTTTGAAACGTGAAACATTGGGGTTATCTAAAAAGTAGGTCTTAATCTCATCGGCATATTGTATCAAAGGCTGCTCATATTTTGATGGTTCGGGCGAATTTGGCGAAGGCGACAATGATGTTGCAGCGTAAAATGCTGCAAGATAACTTTTATTAGTATGTACAAAGCTTAAAATCGAATCGGCATAGTTATGATAAACATTCAAAAACATTGGTCTGTAGATTTTCAATAATGAATCCGATTCTCTACCCAGCTTTTGAGCCTTTGTTTGGTATTCTTCATTTATTTGATTGCTTTTAGCACTAAAAAGATTGCTAATTCTATTAAATTCCTGAATTTTAGCTGATTCGACAGAGCCCGAAACCGTATAAGCATGGGTTTGGTCGGTTAAATTGGTGGTAAAATCAATTGCATCCCCATTTTTGGCAATCAGATCGAATATGTTACTTCCTATGCGCAATTTATAAAGATTGGAATAGGGAGTTGTACGTTTAAAATTAAACTTGCCATCGCTCGTTAGATTAGTTGAATCAACCACAGAAATACCTGTTGAAGTAGTGTCTGCGGCTATTAAATATATTTCTTTTAAACTACCCGGACTTTTTACCGTGCCCGAAATGGTAAAGGAGTTATTGTTTTTACAGGATAAAACAAGTAAACACCAAAAGTAAATACTGCTAATTAATACTTTTTTCATATTTTAGAAATAAAATGATTGTTATAATTGGAGATATCTTAAAAAAACCGATTAAAATTATTCTTAAATCAACACTATTTAGAAAAGATAAAATTAGCTATTTATCTCTCTTCAAGTTCTTTTATAAGCAGTTTATTTGTTTGCTGAGGGTCAATCTTTCCTTTTGATAGTTTCATGATTTCACCCATAAACAGCCCTACCACGCCTTTTTTCCCTTTTCGGTATTCAATTACCTTATCAGGATATTTTGCCAGCGCATCCTGTATAAATTTGCTTAAATCGGTATTGTCTTCGCTTATCAACAAGTTTAGCTCTTTGGCAACCTGTTCTGGTAGTTTATTTGGCTCTTTTAATAAAGCCGAGAATAATTTATGCCAGGCTATGGAATTATTTATCTTGCCAGCATCTACCAATTTGATAATGCCTGCAAGGGTTGCAGGTTTCATGCCTAATTCATTTATACCTAAATTATGGTCGTTTAGGTATGATTTGATATGTCCCATTAGCCAATTAGCCGCCGCTTTATAATGGTTGGTATCTTTTATCACTTCCTCAAAATAATGGGCAAATTCTTTATCGGCTATTATAACATTGGCATCATATTCAGACAGGCCAAAGGTGGTGGTATATTTTTCGAACAAAACGCTCGGCAATGCGGGTAAACTTTCCCTAATTTTTTGAACGTAGACTTGGGTTAGTAATAAAGGCGACAAGTCCGGTTCAGGAAAATAACGGTAATCGTTTGCCATTTCTTTCGACCTAAGTATCGAGGTTTCGCCAGTATCGGCATTAAAATTCAAAGTATTTTGGTCGATGTGTCCGCCAGCTTCAATAATCAACATCTGACGAACAAATTCATGGTCAATAGCCCTGCGAACATTATGGATAGAATTCAGGTTTTTAACCTCACAACGGTTACCATAAGTGGTAGCACCTTTAAGCCTTACGGATATATTGGCATCGCAACGCAAACTGCCTTCTTCCATATTGCCATCGCAAATATCAAGGTAACGTACCAGCTTGCGAATTTCGGTCAAAAACAACCCTGCCTCTTCACTGCTGCGCATGTCGGGCTCCGAAACTATTTCAATAAGCGGTACCCCTGCCCTATTTAAATCAATGAGTGAATCGGCATGGTGCTGGTCGTGCATGCTTTTACCAGCATCTTCCTCCATGTGGATATGGTGTATGGTTAGCGATTTTTTTGTTCCGTTGGCCAATTTTATATCAACCTTACCACCAAGGCAAATAGGCGCATGGTCTTGCGTTATTTGGTAACCTTTAGGCAAATCGGCATAAAAATAATTTTTACGGGCAAAGTTATTGTATAGGTTGATGGTGCAATTACAAGCTAATCCCATTTTTACCGCATACTCCACCATGTTTTTGTTGATGCGTGGCAAAGTACCCGGATGACCCAAGGAAACCGGACTGATATGCTGGTTTGGTCCCGCACCAAAAGAAGCGGAATCGGATGAAAATGATTTACTTAATGTTGATAATTGGGCATGTACTTCTAAACCTACAACTAACTCATATTTGTCACTTATCTCGTCTGGTAGCAATATCATAAAATCAATACAAGGCTTATGCCATAAAAAAGAAAGCCAAATATAAAGTTATTACTTATAAATGATAATAATTTTTATTTAGGCTTTTAATTTCAAAAAAAGTGAGTGCGTAACTAAATTTTCTATTGAAATAAAAAGTTTAATGTTAGATTTGGTTAATAAATCTTAATTCTATGAAAATAAAAACACAATATTTAATAACGTTAATATTTACGTTAATTAATGCTTCGGCATTTTGTCAAATCACCTACGAATGGAAGGAGGCAAGTTCAGGAGGATATACCTACAAATATGTTACCAACGATCCAACCAATTCAAGATTTTATGTGCTAAAGAATGGGCTAACAGTGATTCTGAGTCCAACTCATAAGGAACCTAGGATACAATCCTTTATTGCTGTTAAGGCAGGAAGTAAAACAGATCCTTCCAACCATACAGGTTTAGCGCACTATCTTGAACATATGATGTTTAAAGGAACAGATAAATATGGCTCGCTTAATTGGGAGAAGGAGAAACCTTTACTAGAGCAAATTGACGGGCTTTATGAGGCTTATAATTCAACAACTGATGAAACAAAAAGAACAGCAATTTATCATCAAATTGATTCAGTATCAGGTTTGGCAGCAAAATTTGCCATTGCTAATGAATATGATAAAATGCTTACCTCAATGGGTGGTCAAAACACCAATGCATTTACCTCATTTGAACAAACAGTATATACCGACGATATCCCGAGTTCGGCGGTTGATAAATATTTAACATTACAAGCGGAACGTTTTAGACTTCCAGTTTTCAGACTGTTTCACACTGAACTAGAAGCAGTATACGAAGAAAAAAATAGAGGACTTGATAATGATGGAAGAAAAAGTTTTGAGACTCTTTTTAATGCCTTATTTCCAAATAATAATTATGGTAAACAAACCACCATTGGCACTATACATGATTTGAAGAACCCATCATTAAAAGAAATTAGAAACTATTACTATACCTATTATGTACCTAATAATATGGGTGTAATTATGTCGGGCGATTTTGATCCTGATGAAATGGTTAAAAAAATTGATGAGAAGTTTGGCTACATGGTTTCAAAACCAATACCTCCTTATACTTTTGAACCAGAGAAACCAATAACAGCCCCTATACAAAGAGATGTTTATGGTCCAACTCCCGAAAGTTTAACCTTAGCATTTCGTTTTCCGGGTGCAAGCACTAAAGATGCGCGTCTGCTAAGTGTGGTAGGTGATATGCTAACCAATGGAAAAGCAGGACTTTTTGACCTTGATCTTGTTAAAAAGCAAAAATTGTTAAGAGCAAACGCTTCAAATTATAATTTAAGGGATTATAGCTGTTTAATATTATCCGGTAATCCAATTAAAGGTCAACCATTAGATTCTGTAAAGGCTTTAATGCTGCTAGAAATTAAAAAGCTTAAAAACGGGGAATTTGCTGATGATTTATTAGAATCGATAGCCAATAACCATAAAAAAGACAATATTGAACAAAACGAAGGCTATTATGCAAGGGCATCAAACCTGATGGATAATTTTACGGCTGGAGTAGATTGGAGCAATGCGGTGTCGGAAGTTGCGGATTTGACAAAAATTACCAAGGCTCAAATTGTTTCCTTCGCAAACCAATACTTTACTGACAATAATTATGTAGTTGTTTACAAACACACCGGTGAAGATAAAAATGTAATTAAAGTTGACAAACCTAAAATTACACCAGTTGAGGTTAACAGAGATGCGCAATCACCTTTTGTAACCATGATCAATAATTTACCTGCCAACCAAATAAAACCGGTTTGGCTCGATTATAAAAGCGATATTCAAAAAACTAAGGTTAAAAATCTTGATTTGTTAAGTATAGAAAACAAAGACAATAGCTTATTCCGATTGTACTATCGTTATGATATGGGCTCATGGAACAACAAATTGTTGCCAATTGCTGCAAATTATCTTCAATATTTGGGTACCGATAAAAAGAACGCCGATGCTTATAGTAAGGAATTCTATAAATTGGCTTCCTCCTACCGTCTATCGGCCTCTGGCGAAATAACCACTGTTTCTATTAGTGGGCTTCAAGAAAATTTCGATAAAACAGTAGCACTTTACGAAGATCTGATAAATAATTGCAAACCCGATGAACAAGCCTTGGCTAATTTAAAGAAGAGGATTAAAAAAGACCGGGAAAATGCCAAACTAAATAAAGGTACCATTATGAATGGGTTGATTAATTATGCTCAATATGGACCCCAAAATCCATTTAATAATGTGCTAACCGATGAAGAATTAGATGCCATAAAGGCCGATGATTTAATAGCTATTTTACACGGCTTGTTAAATTATCAGCATGTTATATTATACTACGGGTCACAAACAGCTGCTCAAGCCAGTGTTCAATTAAGTAACCTGCATAAAATGCCAATTACTTTTACACCTTTCGCCAGTGCTAAAATTTTTCAAAAGGTTGACCAAAGTAAAAACACGGTATTATTTACAAATTTCGACATGGTGCAGGCAGAAATAAATTGGATCAGGAATTCTAAACCTTATAATCAAGAAGAGACTGCCAATGTTGAACTTTTCAATAATTACTTTGGCACCGGTATGAGCAGTATTGTTTTTCAAACATTGCGCGAATCAAAAGCTTTGGCTTATTCAACATATGCCTATTACAGAACACCAAGCAAAAAGGAGGATAAATATACCTTACAAGCATACATAGGTGCCCAAGCAGATAAATTGAATGAAGCCATTAAGGGAATGAATGATTTGTTAACCGAACTACCGGTTTCTGATAAAATATTAATTTCAGCTAAAGAAAACATTAAAAAATCAATCGAAACTGAGCGTATCACGCAGGATGATATTTTATTTAATTATTTGAATGCGCAAAAACACGGATTGGATTACGATATAAGAAAGTCGACCTACGAAAAGATTGATAAATTAGGTTTGGAGGATGTAAAAGCTTTCCATACGAATGAATTAAAAAATAAAGCCTACACCTATTGTATAGTAGCCTCAGAAAAGAGAGTTACTGATGATGATTTGAAAAAGTACGGTGATGTGGTAAAATTAAGTTTGAAAGATATTTTTGGTTATTAACCAAATTCAACTAATTATTTCCATAAAAAAAGGTAATGATGACAAAAATAGTTGGTGGAAATGATTAGAAAAATTGCTAACTAGCCCAAGCAGATATAAGGAGAAACAAGCTCTGCAGGAGTGCAACTTGCCAGCAATAATATTTGCGACGATAAACATGAGCTGG
>CAITEP010000008.1 GCA_903891475.1 uncultured Mucilaginibacter sp. | reverse complement strand
TGGCAAGTTGCACTCCTGCAGAGCTTGTTTCTCCTTATATCTGCTTGGGCTAGTTAGCAATTTTTCTAATCATTTCCACCAACTATTTTTGTCATCATTACCTATTTTTCTATTACCACTACGTCTGGCCCGCTTGACAAGGTATAAATAATATTGTTATTCAAGGTTACATTATTTAACACCAGTTTTGGGCAACATATACCAACTGCTTCAGTATTAAAAACAAAGGTATCCTTGCTTAGGTTAGCTATTTGCATAGTAACAGTATCTGGAGTGTGAATTTGACTAATCCCCATAAAAAATGTATGATTGATGGAATCAACTCTCAATCTTAATGTGTCAAAATAGCCATTCGTGTAATGAAAAGTTTGAATCTGAGATATTTTATACTTGGCTGCATCCCCAAAAAATAAATCCTCCCCAGTAGTTTTATCCACCACACGAAATTGGATGTGCGGAATTATAGTTGGATATAGTGCGCATGGCGGACAAATAATTTTATTTGCTTTATAACATGATGAAAAACTACCTATAGCCAAAGTCGAAAATAAAAGATAAAATATGCCTTGCTTTAAAGTTTTCATGATAATAAATTCCTATGGTTTATTTAGGCTGAAATAATTATCACTATTTTGAAATAGCTATTACATTTGGTCCATTAGCCGCAGTATGCACCAAATTTCCATTATAAAAAACTGAATCCGTTGTCAGGTAAGGGCAGCATAATCCAATTAAATGTGTTTTAACAATAAGTTTATCGATAGGCAGGTTAGCAATCTGCATAGTAATTGTATCTCCACCGAAAGTTTTTGGTGTAATACCAATTGAAAAACTCTGACCAATACTGTCAGTAAAAAAAATGACATCTTGGTTATTCCCATTATACAATCTAGAAACTTTTAATTGGGATATTTTATAAGCCGGTTGATTGCCAAAAAATAAATTGTTGCCAGTAATTTTATCAACATATTTAAATGAAACGGTTGGCAATACTGCTAATGCCGAACATACACCACAACTTGGTTCAATGGTATTTATAGTTTTATTACAACTAAAAACTATTGATATAATGATGGCAAAAAATACAATAATTAAAAACTTAGCCTTTAACAAATTCATTTCATTCGTGTATATCAAGCTTTACGTTTCAAGTATACCATTTGATACATAATTCAATAAAATTAATAAAAAGGCATAAAAAAAGCCTGAAAAAATTTCAAGCTCTTAAAATATTGTTTAAATGTAATTTATTCTCCAGAAGCATGTTCGTGTATAACCTCTGCACGGAATAATTTAGCGCTAAAGAAATCATTGTTCATACGACTAATATTAGTCATTTTTATTTCTTTAGGGCACTCTGCTTCGCATGCTCCAGTGTTGGTACAGCTACCAAAACCTTCAGCATCCATTTGGGCTACCATGGCTTGTACGCGACTGTAACGCTCCGGCTGTCCTTGAGGCAACATGCCTAACTGACTAACCTTAGCAGATACAAAAAGCATAGCCGAAGCATTTTTACATGCAGCCACACAGGCACCGCAACCTATACAGGTAGCAGAATTAAATGCCTCGTCGGCAATTACTTTAGGGATAGGAATTTCATTGGCATCAACTGTAACGCCAGTATTTACCGATACAAATCCTCCGGCTTGTTGAATCCTGTCGAATGCCGAACGGTCAACCGCTAAATCCCTAACAATAGGGAAAGCCGCAGCGCGCCAAGGCTCAATTACAATAATTTCACCATCATGAAAGGTGCGCATATGCAACTGACAAGTGGTAATACCTTGCTTAGGACCATGAGGATGACCGTTAATATATAACGAACACATTCCGCAAATTCCTTCCCTACAATCGTGGTCAAATTGAATAGGTTCTTCGCCTTTCAATATTAAACCTTCGTTTACCACATCCAGCATTTCTAAAAACGACATATCAGGCGAAATACCTTCGGCCTTATAGGTAACAAATGCCCCTTTGGCGGCATTGTTTTTTTGCCGCCATACCTTTAGGGTTAAATTCATGTTTCCAGTACTCATTTTATTTGAGTTGTAAGTTGTATGTTAAATGTTGTAAGGCTATTCCTTATTGATAATAAAAATAACCTATTATTTATAAACTAAATGATGTGGGGTTATTATTTTAGATTACTTGCATCCAATTACTTGCAACCTAAAACGTATAACCTTCAACCCTACTTATAGCTTCTCTGCGTTAAATGCACAAATTCAAAATCAAGAACCTCTTTGTGTAATGTTTCTGGTTCGTTCTCGGCTTTAAATTCCCAAGCAGCTACAAAGGCAAAGTCATCATCATCACGAAGGGCTTCGCCTTCTGGTGTTTGCGATTCGAGCCTAAAGTGACCACCGCAGGATTCTTTACGCATCTGCGCATCATCAACCATTAATTCGCCAAGCTCTAAAAAGTCGGCTACTCTGCCAGCTTTCTCAAGTGATGAGTTTACCTCTTCATTTTCGCCAACCACAATAACGTTTTTCCAGAAATCTTCTCTTAATGCTCTAATTAAGCCCTTTGCTTTGGTTAAACCCTCGGCGGTACGTGCCATTCCGCAATATTCCCACATAATTAAACCTAATTCGCGGTGATACTGGTCAACCGTCTTTGTGCCTTTTAGCGCAAGCAGTTTATTGATATAATTAATAGTATCTTGCTTTGTTTGCGCAAATGCAGGGTGATTTACATCAACCGGCTTTGGACCAATGGTTGCTAAATAATCACCCAATGTATAAGGTATTACAAAATAACCGTCGGCTAAGCCTTGCATCAAAGCAGAGGCACCTAGGCGGTTAGCACCATGGTCTGAGAAATTACATTCGCCCAAAGCATATAAACCAGGCACAGTGGTGCTTAAGTTATAATCAACCCATAAACCACCCATGGTGTAATGTACAGCTGGGTAAATACGCATTGGTTGGGTGTATGGATCCTCGTCGGTTATTTGATAATACATATCAAACAAGTTACCATATTTAGCTGATACAGCTTCTTTACCTAATCGGTGTATGGCATCGGCAAAATCAAGAAACACAGCTATGCCCGAACCACCTACGCCACGTTTTTCATCAACAACCTCTTTAGCGTTTCGTGATGCAACATCACGCGGAACCAAGTTACCAAAAGAAGGGTATTTCCTTTCCAAGAAATAGTCGCGGTCCTCTTCTTTTACTTGGCTAGCCTTTATTTGTCCTTTACGTAATTGTTCAGCAATCTCAGCAGTTTTTGGCGCCCAAACTCGTCCATCATTACGCAATGATTCAGACATCAAAGTCAGTTTTGATTGATGGTCGCCTGTTACCGGGATGCAAGTAGGGTGTATTTGGGTAAAACACGGGTTAGCAAAGAATGCGCCGCGTTTATGTGCACGCCATGCAGCAGTTACATTGGAGCCCATGGCATTGGTAGATAAGTAAAAAACGTTACCATAGCCACCAGTACACAATAAAACTGCGTGAGCAGCATGTGTATCAATAGCTCCTGTTGTAAGGTTACGGGTAACAATACCTTTTGCATGTCCGTCAATTACAACCACATCCAGCATTTCTGTACGTGTATACATTTTAACCTTACCAAGGTTTATTTGACGATTAAGTGCTGAGTATGCACCCAATAACAATTGTTGTCCGGTTTGACCACGCGCATAAAAAGTACGAGAGACCTGTGAACCACCGAATGAACGGTTATCCAATAAGCCGCCGTATTCGCGAGCGAAAGGAACACCTTGCGCCACACATTGGTCGATGATATTTACTGATACCTCAGCCAAACGGTATACATTACCTTCGCGGGCACGATAATCGCCACCTTTAATGGTATCGTAAAACAATCGATAAACGCTATCGCCATCATTTTGGTAATTTTTTGCCGCATTGATACCACCTTGCGCGGCTATGGAGTGCGCACGTCTCGGACTATCCTGAAAGCAAAATGCCTTTACATTATACCCTAGTTCAGCTAGCGAAGCTGCCGCCGAGGCACCTGCCAAACCAGTTCCCACTACAATAACATCATATTTACGCTTATTGGCCGGGTTTACCAGTTTTAAGTTAAATTTATGCTTGCTCCATTTTTCGGCTAATGGGCCTTCCGGAATTTTAGCATTTAAACTCATTTTCTTTATTTTTTTGTATGTTGTTGATAGATGTGATTAAAAGTGGAGACTTAACTGCCTCTACAATCTTTCAATACTGTCGACTATTTAATAATTGTTTGTAGATAATAAAATATTGGCATAGCGGCAAAGCCCAAAGGAATTATAACCCCAAATACCCATGTACCAATAAAGCTTACAATTGGGGTATATTTTTTATGCACCCAACCAAATGTTCGGAACGCGCTTTGAAAACCATGCATTAGGTGGAACGATAATACACACATCGCCAATACATATATAACATCGTAATAAATATTACTAAAGCTTTGCGCTACTTTTGCATGCAAATCCTTTACCCTTACAATTTCAACATCATTCACTACGCTTACTGATTTTTCAAAATCGGTTGTACTTGGAGTAAAATCAACCCAAGTCGTTTTTCCTGTGGCAAGGTCAGTACGGTATTCTTTGTAACCTACGCTATGTGTATATTTATAATTATACCAAAAATCGCTCATGTGTATTACTATAAATAAAAACAAAATAGAACCTAAAAGCCCCATGTTTTTTGAAGCCCAAGTAACTTTTGATTTACTAACGGAGGCATAACCAACTGGGCGGGCTTTACGATTATGGATAGTTAATACCAGGGCATAAACCGCATGTACCAAAATGCTTAGGTACAGTAAATAGGCAACTACCTCGATTGGTGGAAAATGTGTAAGAAAATTGGCATACACATTAAAACTATAGCCACCATCATTACTAAATAATTGCAGGTTACCACCAAGGTGCACTATTAAAAATGTACACAGAAACAATCCCGTTAAAGCCATAATCAGCTTCTTTCCCAACGATGAGTTAAAGGTTTGTTTAAATTCGCTCATTAATATCAGATTTATTTGCGACAAAAGTATCTATTTATACCCAAAATTTTTTATTGGTTTTGTCTAATTTATAGCTTATTAGTTATTTAGAATCAATCTAAAAAAGTAGTGAATTTTTTGTTAAGTTTTGGATATCAAATAATCATCACACTATCCTTCAACACGGCATAAATACAATCTGTTTTTGTGGGATTAATGGCAACCTTGCCAGTAAACCTACCAAATGATGGTAATACTGCCTGTTTCGCCCCAAATGCGAAGCAGGGTAAGGTAAGGTGCTGCCTACCCCTGCCTTTTAAACTAATACCCGGATGCAGGTGTCCGCAAAATACAAACCCGATGGCATTTGCCAATTCTTCTTGCTGTAGCGGATGGTGCAACATTAAAAACGGCTCAATGAATAAACTGTCCATTATTTTTACCTGTTGCTTCAGGTAATTGCTTTCATCAATGATATCATGGTTGCCTTTTACCAATATTATTTCAAGCTTGGGGAATTGCGCGCGCCATAAAATAAACCAGTCCCAATCGGTATTGAGCTCGCTGTGAAAAAAATCGCCCAAAAAAATCAATTTCTCAGGCTGATAAACAGAAATTAAATCCGACAATACCCCTAAATCATTTTGCTCCATATCTCTGGGTATGGCAATGCCCGCTTTGCGGAAATGCCCCACCTTGCCCAAATGCACATCGGCCACAATCAATGCCTTTTGCTGTTGCCAAAAAATGGCCTTTTCGGGTAGTAATAGTAAATCTTGGTTTAAAAGTTTATGGGTTATTGAAGTTCCTAAAGGCATTAAAAAAAGGTGGCGTTAAATTGAGTAGGCTTAAAAATTATTCCTTAATAGCGGTTACCTTGGTACCATCCGCCCCTTTGGTATTGAAAATAATTTGGTGGCTATCTATTTTTGATACCCAAAACGGAAATTCCCTAATTGTACCATCACTCAAGGTTTCTTTGTATCGGATATTGTATCCGTCAATGCTAAACTTCCCGCTTGATATTGCTCTTCCGCCCCAAACAATTTGCAGTTTATTATCGCGGGTAAATTCAATATATGGTTTTTCGCTAGCTAGTTCTCCGGCTTGGGTGGTATCGGTAGGTTCATTATTATGCTCAACCCTTATATATTTCCATTTGCCGTATAGGTTATCAAGATCTATTTGCTGTTTGCAAGCAGCAAAAATTATCGGCACAAAAAACAATAATACCAAGCTCTTAAACATTTTTTAAAATTTTAGAACGAAATTAAGCATTTTGGTAGGAAATTTAGGCTCCCCAGCTTATCATCCACTGTATTTTCAAAATTTTCCACCAATTCGGTAGTTTCCAAAATGTTATTTATACATTTATTACTTAAATTAAAAGTCCAAAAATCTATTTAAAATTTATGAGTTTTAAAAAATATACCCTACTTGCTATTGCCTTTTTTAGTGCACAATCGCTATGTAATGCACAAAACACAGCCAGTCTTACACTCACAGGGGGCACTAATTTAACAATTAGCAAGCATATATATGGGCAATTTGCCGAGCATTTAGGACATGGCATTTATGGTGGTTTTTGGGTTGATAAAAATTTGCCTGTTGCCAAGCAAGACCGTATACGTTTGGATGTGGTAAATGCGCTTAAGCAAATAAAAATACCCAATTTGCGCTGGCCCGGTGGTTGTTTTGCCGATGAATACCACTGGCGCGATGGCATTGGCCCATCCGACCAACGCCCACGCATGGTAAATACCAATTGGGGCGGGGTAACCGAGGACAATAGCTTTGGTACACACGAGTTTTTATCGCTTTGTAGTTTACTGGGGTGCGAACCTTATTTTGCCGCTAATGTTGGTAGTGGTACAGTAGAAGAGATGTCGAAATGGATTGAGTATGTAAACTCAAACAGCAACAGCACCATAGCAGGTTTGCGTGGCTTAAACGGTCACCCAGATCCTTATAAAGTAACTTTTTGGGGTATAGGCAACGAGAGCTGGGGCTGCGGGGGCAATATGACCCCCGAATTTTATGCAGACCAGTTTAAACGATATGCCGCCTTTGCGAAAGACTATCCGGGTGCGCCCTTGAAAAAAATTGCCAGCGGACCAAATTCTGATGATTATAACTGGACATCGGTTATTATGAAAAACATCCCTAGTTGGATGATGTGGGGAATTTCCTTACATTATTATACCGTACCAACTGGCAATTGGGGGCATAAAGGTTCGGCAACTAGCTTTACCGAGAACGAGTATTTTGAAACCATGCAACGTTGTTTAAAAATGGAGGAACTGGTAACCAAACATTCCACCATTATGGATCAATATGACCCTGAAAAAAAGGTGGCCTTGGTAGTAGACGAATGGGGGGTATGGACCGACCCCGAACCCGGCACTAATCCCGGCTTTTTATACCAGCAAAACAGTATGCGAGATGCCTTGATAGCTGCCACCAACCTGAATATTTTTAATAACCATTGTGATAGGGTACGTGGAGCCGCTTTGGCGCAAACCATTAATGTTCTTCAATCATTGATACTTACCAATAACGATAAGATGCTGCTTACACCAACCTACCACGTATTTGATATGTATAAGGTGCATCAGGATGCTAAATATTTGGCTTTAAAACTGAACGTACCAAATTATCAGGTAGGTAATAACACCATCCCGGCAATCAATGTTTCCGCTTCCCAGGATGCTTCGGGTAAAATTCACATATCGTTGGTGAATTTAGATTTGCATAATGATATCAGCATACGCACCACTTTGGCCGAATTGAACTGGAAAACAGTTAAAGGACAAATATTAACCTCAGCAAATATTACCGACATAAATACCTTCGAAAAGCCTGATAAACTGCACCTTGCCAAATTTACTGGAGCAAAAAAAGAAGGGGACAAGCTGGTTGTGCTGATTCCCAAAAAATCGGTTGTAACGTTGGAACTTGAGTAAGACTTAACGATGTACCCAAACCGCGATATTGGTACCTTTCTGTCCCGCTTCCGAGAAAGGTACCAATATTACATTTTGTGATACATTATTTATCTTTACGTTAAGCTTGTAAGCCTGTTTCCAATCCCAATCGGCTGGTAGTGTGGTGTTGCTAGCTTCCAGGTCAATATTTTTGGTATATATCACCTCATTTAAGGAGGTTATTTGGCTGTTTAACCCTTGGTCAATCGCAAAAATCTGAGGACCTTTTTTAAACGCTACTTGGTTTGGATAAGATATTCCACCTGATAAAATCTGTAGCGGCATACCAAAGGTAACCCTGGCAATATCACCTTTTTCCCATTTTCTGCTTACGCTAATGATGCCACCAACAACCTTGCTATAACTTTCAGTGCCAATCTTCACCATAAAATCAGTTGACCATTCGGGCACCCTGAAATTGATGCTGAATTCCTTTTCGGCTGATGGCTCTACAATAAAATCAACTTTCCCCGTTATTGGGAAGTTGGTGGTTGCGGTAACTTTTAAATCAACCCTACTGCCATCAGTAGCTTTTAAACTTGTATTAGCTTCTCCGTTTTCATAAAATAGCACTGTAAAGACATTGGCAATATTGCCACCCAACATTTCCGGAATCAAAGAAATTCCTCTTGGAATGCTTGATAAGCAACAAGAAAAACCTTGGTCGCACCGATAAGGTTTTGCTCCTTGCAGAGCCGTATAATAACTAACGCATCCAGTTTGCGGGTTTTCGGCGGCAAATAAATGGTTATAAACAGAGCGCTCCAGTTCGGCAGCATATTTAACATCGCCGGTAATTTGTAGCATTTGAAGGTTAAACTGTACCCATGTTACCGTAACACAGCCTTCGCCCATATTGTCCTCGTTTTCAGCTTTAAATACGCCTGTTTGTTTAAAAACTTCATGGTCGCTGGCGGTACCTGTTATGTAAAGCCTGTTTTGCGCAATATCCATCCAAGCATTTTGCAGCAAGGTTAGGTATTTGGTTTCGCCTGTCAGTTTATAATACTTCAAGATACCTAAAAAGCAGGATAGCATTTCATAAGCCTTCGCATCGCCTACTTTGGTAACATCATTATATTTTTCTAATTGGGTAACCAATTTAGGGCCAGTTGGTTGCTCAAAGGCACGTAAAATATACCGAGCAAAATCAAGATATTTTTGATTGCCTGTGTAGCGGTACAAATCAATCATTGGTTCTAAAATGCTCCCAGGGGCTAAACCAACATGGTCGCCGGCTAGCATCAAATCGCGCTTGCCCTCGCCAAAAGTATTACAAACCAAGTCGGCAGCTTTGGTAGCTGTAACCAAGGCAGGTTGATAGCCTGTAATCGAATAATAGTTTAGCAAACCAATAATGGCATATTTATGCGCCCAAACATCCCATTCGGTCCAGCGGTCTTTTTCTAGATAGGTACCTAAATAACCATCAGGCATTTGGCAAACAATATATTTTTGCACCATATCGTCCATTAAATGCTTAATGCGTGCATCATGTGTATAGGTATATGTTTTGGAGGCCGAAAACAAGAATTTACCAACATGCTCGCCAATCCATGTTTGTGAACCTGGCCTATGCCTAAACCCGGATAATAAAATAGCCGAATCAATCTTCAACAAACGTTTCTCTAAATTAACATTCATGCGGTAGCCAAGTAGGCCACCTATATTTTGGTATTGGGCTGGTATATATTTATCAGCAATTTTATTTGGAATTATAGGTTCAGTAAGGCTACTTGAATTCCTACCAATAACTTTAACAATCGCCAAAAAGCAAATAAAAAGCATCAAAACAAAATTTTTCATCTGTGTATAAATTAAAAAGGAATAATTGGTATGGTAAAAATAGGAAATATCGGTAGTTTAATTAAGGTTTTTGTAAACCATTCCTTATAAAATCGAATTAAAAACTTTATAATAATCTGGCTAAATTTTATCAATTTGACTTCTGATTTTTGTTTATGTAAGTGTTTTGTTACAATAGAATATTTTGTTTAAAGTTTCAATACCTTAGTTTTGTAGGAGCATGAGATGTAATTTTTTAACTAAAATTCAATGCATGTGTCAACTTTAGTCCTAATTAATTCAGCTTTATATCTCTAAAATGAAGAATAAATATTTTTTGCAATTTATTTTATTGATCAATTTATTCTTTATTCAAGGTAATTTATCCGCTCAAAAAAAACAATTAACCTATTGTAACCCCATTAATATTGATTACGGGTTTACTCCCATCCCTAATTTTTCTACAGAAGGCAGGCACCGTGCCACCGCCGACCCTGTAATTACGATGTACAAAGGTGATTACTACCTGTTTTCAACCAACCAATGGGGGTATTGGTGGAGCAGCGATATGCTGAATTGGAATTTCGTATCACGCTCATTTTTAAGGCCTGAACACCATGTTTATGATGATTTATGCGCTCCAGCAGTATGGGTACAAGGCGATACTTTGATGGTGTTTGGCTCCACCTATTCTTCCAATTTTCCAATTTGGATGAGTACCAACCCTAAGGCAAATGAGTGGAAAGAGGCCATTCATGAGTTTGAGCCTGGCGGTTGGGATCCTGGTTTTTTTAGAGACGATAATGGTAAATTGTATATGTATAACGGAAGTAGCAACACTTATCCGCTATATGGTGCCGAAATAGACCCAATAACTTTTCATTTAAAAGGCGCGCGCAAAGAAATGTATTTCCTGCAATCATACCGTTACGGGTGGCAGCGTTTTGGCGAAAATATGGACGATACCTTCCTCGACCCATTTATTGAAGGTTCATGGATGACCAAGCATAATCATAAATATTACCTTCAATATGGCGCACCAGGCACCGAATTTAGTGGCTATGCCGATGGAGTAGTGGTAGGGGATAATCCGTTGGGACCCTTTACCCCGCAATCAATGCCATTTAGCTATAAACCAGGTGGTTTTGCAAGGGGCGCCGGCCACGGAAGTACCTATACCGATACTTGGGGCAATTACTGGCATATCTCCACCATGGTAATAGCAGTTAAAAACAGTTTTGAACGCAGGTTGGGTATTTGGCCAGCAGGTTTCGACAGCGATGATGTAATATATTGCAATACCGCCTTTGGCGATTATCCTACTTATTTACCTAACGGTACTGCCGACCATTTAAAAAGCAGGTTTACCGGTTGGATGCTGCTGAATTACAATAAGCCTGTTCAAGTATCATCAACGCTAGGCGGGTATGCTCCGAACAACGCTGTTGATGAAAGTATTAAAACCTATTGGAGCGCTCAAACCGCCAACCCAGGCGAGTGGATTCAAAGTGATTTAGGTACTTTAAGCACCGTTAATGCGGTACAAATTAATTATGCCGACCAAGATGCTGATATTTTAGGAAAATCGACCAAAATATATACACAGTACAAATTGCTATACTCGGCCGATGGTAAAAAATGGAACATGCTGGCCGACAAAAGCCTGAATAAAACCGATGTTCCGCATGATTATGTGGAACTGCAAACACCTGTAATGGCACGTTTTGTAAAGCTAATCAATGTGCATACACCAACGGGAAAATTCGCCATCAGTGGTTTGAGGGTTTTCGGGAATGCGAGGGGTGCAAAACCCGATACCGTTAAAAACTTTATTGTATTGCGTACCGAAAAAGATAAGCGGAGCGCTTGGATTAAATGGCAATTGGTTGATAATGCCTATGCTTATAATATTTATGTTGGTACCGCGCCCGATAAGTTGTATAACTGCATTATGGTACACAATGCCAACGAATATTATTTTAAAGCTATGGATAAAGATAAACCATACTTTTTTAGAATAGAAGCCGTTAATGAAAGCGGGGTTTCGGAGCCTGTAAAGGTTATTAAGGTTGAGTAATTTTTAAATAGAAAACAGTTATAATTGAATTTATGATCGTGAATTTGGGTTTCAAAAATCAAAAAAGAGGGCTATTAAACCTTATCGATTTTTACAGGTCGAAAAGTAAATTTATTTTAATACCCCTTATGATGCTATTTACTTTTACTACCTTACTTTTTGCCCAAAAAACCACCTCTTTTGATAGAGGTTCGTTTATAAAAAAGACTGATACGCTGCCGTATCGTATTCTCTTTCCTTTAAATTTCGATGCTTCAAAAAAGTACCCCTTAATTTTTGTGTTGCATGGTTCGGGTGAACGTGGCAATAATAATGAGGATCAGCTTAAATATGGTACCGAATTGTTTTTAAAAGATTCTATCAGGAAAAACTATCCCGCCATAGTTATATATCCACAGTGCCCTGCTAAGAGTTATTGGTCTAATGTTATCAAAGAAACAAATAATGCCAATGGTAGTACTAATTTTGTTTTTACCGCGGGCCAAGCGCCAACTTTAGGTATGCAGTTATTATTAGGCTTGCTCGATAATTTTTTAGAAAAGCCTTTTGTTGATAAAAGTAAAATTTATGTAGGTGGACTATCAATGGGGGGTATGGGAACCTTTGAATTGATTGGTAGGCGACCAAATGCATTTGCCGCAGCTTTTGCAATCTGTGGTGGCGATAATACCCAAAACGCTAAAAAATTCGCTACAAAAGTACCTGTTTGGATATTTCATGGTAAAAAAGACAGTGTAGTGCCTTATACCCATTCGGAAGCTATGTTTGAGGCCATTAAGTTTGCAGGTGGGAAGCCAAGGTATACGCTGTACCCAAATGATGACCATAATTGCTGGACGGATGCCTTTGCCGAGCCCAACCTTTTGCCCTGGTTATTTTCGTTCAGCAAGCAAGCCAAAAGTTTTTTTTAGACTGGAACCGATCAGCTTTCCGAATTTTTGGGAGGGAGGTTTTTTATGTTGAACCTTGGTTTGTAGGCTGGTTTGGCTACAGGTAACTCCGTTTCTTTTTCGGTTTTAATTTCTTCAATTGAAGCGATATTATTTTCTGCGATAACAGTTTTTTCCGCTACGGCTTCTGCCGAAATTTCAATAGCAGGGGTATAATCCACACTTTTGGGTAAATTGCCTGCTTTAAATCGGGGTGTAAATCCTTTTTTGGGCAATGTAGATGCCTCAGAAACAGGCTCCGCTTTGCTTGTCGGCATGGTCTCAATAACTGGCTTTTCTTCAATTACAGGTAAAGGCATTGGAAATAAGTGCCTTAGCTTATTAAACCAGAACTTTTTGGAATGGTCGAAGCTCTTTTCGCCCATTTGTTGGAAATGCGCTTTAAATTCAGAAAATAAGGTATAATTACCAGCTTCAAGAGCCGATAAATCTATTTTCTTCTTTTTAAAAAACTCTTCAAAAGTCATAGCCATAGCTAAAAGGAAACATCCTCATCCAATTGGTTAAAATGTATGCCTTTATCGGTTTGCTCCCAATCGGCCAATTCCGCTTCGCTGGCATTCATCAATTTCGGGAACCACTCAATAGGGAAGGCAACCGGCTTTTTATCAGGACGTTGCAAAAAAAGCAACCCGTTATTAAAAGTAACTTTGAGTTCTTGTTCTTCTTTTCGTTTTTTTATAATAGGCATAACTTATCCTTAACGGAAATAATTAATAAAAGTATGATATGCTCAAATTAATTTGAACACTCTTATTCCGCCATGTTATGATAAACGGCTTGTACATCATCATCTTCCTCCAAACGGTCAATCAATTTCATGATTTCGGTTACCTGCTCTTCGGTAACTTCATGGAATGATTGTGCAACCCGCTCCAACTTGGCCGATTTTACTTCAATGCCTGCACTTTCCATCGCTTTTTGCATCTTACCAAAGTCTTCAAAAGCGGCATGCACCACCGCTAAATCATTGCCTTCTTCATCGGCCTCCACAAATAAATCCTCTAAACCGGCATCTATTAATTCAAATTCAAGTTCTTCCAAGTCGCGCTCGCCGGGCTCAAAAGTAAATACAGATTTACGGGTAAAAATAAAATCCAACGATCCTGTTTTGCCCAAGGCACCGCCATATTTGGTAAAATAGCTGCGCACGTTGGCAACGGTACGGTTAATGTTATCAGTAGCGGTCTCCACCAAAATAGCTACGCCATGCGGGGCATATCCCTCATATACAATTTCTTCGTAATCTTTTTCATCACGGCTGGTGGCACGTTTTATGGCAGCTTCCACACGGTCTTTTGGCATGTTTACTGCCTTGGCATTTTGTACCGCGGTGCGCAGGCGCGAATTGGTATTTACATCGCCACCACCGGCTTTTACGGCCATCACAATTTCTTTACCCAAGCGTGTAAACTGTACGGCCATCTTCGACCAACGCTTTAACTTTCTCTCTTTTCGGAACTCAAATGCTCTTCCCATAGCTTTATTTCATTTTTAATAGGCCATTATTCTACCTAAATAACCGGAAGAATAATAGATGCTTGCCTACAATTGGCAAAGCGGTTAAATATAATATTAGTTTTTATATAGGGTTTTAAATTTATTCAAATAAATGGTAATTGATATTTAAAGGGTTAAATAATGCTTTTCAGGTTTTTAAGCATATCTTCCACAATTTTTGGTAAATCATATTCTAATGCCCAAGCCCAATCTGTTTGCGCGGCACTATCATCTATCGATTTTGGCCAGCTATCGGCAATGGCTTGTCGAGGGTCGTGCTCCGCAAAGCTTATTTCAAAATCGGGTATATGTTTTTTAATTTCGGATGCCAAGGCTGCAGGGGTAATGCTAATACCTGCCAAATTGTAAGATGAACGAATTTTAATCTTGTCGGGCGGAGCGTCCATTAAACTAAGGGTAGCCCTAATCGCATCGTCCATATACATCATGGGTAAGGCGGTATTTGCAGAAAGAAAGCATTCATATGTACCATTTCTTAAAGCCTCATGAAATATCTGCACCGCATAATCGGTTGTACCGCCACCAGGGTTAGCTCTCCAGCCAATTAAACCGGGGTAGCGCAAACTCCTTACATCCAAACCATATTTTGTAAAATAATATTCGCACCAACGCTCACCGGCCAATTTGCTGAAACCATAAACTGTGTTCGGATCCATCACACAATATTGGGGCGTATTGAATTGTGGCGAATGCGGCCCAAAAACAGCGATGGAGCTGGGCCAAAATACTTTGGCGACTTTAAATTCTACAGCCAAATCGAGCACATGCAGCAAACCGCTCATGTTTAAATCCCAGGCTAATTTGGGTTTTTGCTCGCCTATGGCTGATAGGATGGCGGCGAGCAAATAAACTTGCGTAGGTTGGTGCTTGATAAAAACCTTGCGCAAATTATCATCATCCAGCACATTTACAATTTCGAAAGGGCCATTGTTTTTACTAGTGGGGTAGTTTGGTTCCCTAATATCCGATGCGATGATGGCATCTATACCGTATACGCCTCGTAACGCAGCCACCAGCTCGGTACCAATTTGACCGTTAGCGCCTATAACCAAAATCTTTTCGCTCATTTATTACAGGTTTACGGGCAAAGGTAAAAAAATGCTTTGTTATGTAAATTAATTGTATGCGCATGTTATCAACTTTCGAGCTTCAATTATTTTTTTGATACGATGGTAAATTTGTTTTGGTAATTTTTTGGCTCACGTCCGTCAAGCTTTTTCTTCCCCCAATTTTAAAACCGTTTAAATACCGTTTAAACTCCTTTTAAATTAATTTTCACCCCTACATAGCTATATAAGGTTCAATTTTTGAATTAAAAGCCACCAAGCGCTTAATTTAATTAGGTAGGGTGTATCTGTTTTTATCTAGGTAAACTACCATTTTTATATGCTTTTTATAGCGGCTAATTATTTAATCCACAAAAAATTCGCATATTTGAAGTTTAATTTATTTAATCCATTATTTATAACAGCCCTGTAAGCAATTTAAAAGGCTGGCAGGGTATTTAAAAACAAAACAAAAAATGAAAGTCGCAGTAGTAGGTGCCACAGGTTTAGTGGGCACTAAAATGTTGCAAGTTCTGGCAGAACGCAACTTCCCCGTATCAGAATTAATCCCGGTAGCTTCCGCTAAAAGTGTAGGTAAAGAAATCACTTTTAAGGGTAAGCAGTTTAAGGTGGTTTCTGTTGAGGATGCGATAAAACAGAAGCCCGATGTGGCTATATTTTCGGCAGGTGGCAGTACTTCATTGGCACAAGCTCCTCTGTTTGCCGCGGTTGGTACTACTGTTATTGATAATTCATCGGCCTGGCGTATGGACCCAACCAAAAAATTGGTTGTACCCGAGGTAAACGCTCATGTGCTTACTGCCGATGATAAAATCATCGCCAACCCTAATTGCTCCACCATACAAATGGTAGTTGCTTTAAAACCATTGCACGATACTTATAAAATAAAAAGGGTAGTGGTATCTACCTACCAATCTGTTACCGGTACAGGAGTTAAGGCGGTAGAGCAATTGTTTAACGAGCGCAATGGCATTGACGGACCCAAAGTATATCCTTATACCATCGACCTAAATGTTATACCTCAAATTGACGTATTTACCGAAAACGGCTATACCAAGGAAGAAATGAAAATGGTAAACGAGACTGTAAAAATTATGGGCGATGAAAGCATTAAGGTAACTGCTACCACCGTGCGCATCCCGGTAATGGGCGGTCACTCAGAGTCGGTTAATATTGAGTTTTTGAACGATTTTGATGTAGAGGAAGTAAAGCAATTGCTGGCAAAATCGCCGGGTATTGTAGTGGTTGATGATTTAGCCAATTTAAAATATCCAATGCCGTTGGACGCTCATGATAAGGACGAGGTTTTTGTTGGTCGTATCCGTAGGGATGAAAGTCAGCCAAATACCTTAAACTGCTGGATCGTATCCGACAATTTACGCAAAGGAGCTGCTACCAACGCGGTACAAATAGCCGAATATTTATATGCCAAGCATTTAATTGGGCAGGCGGTAGAGGCTTAGGTTTGGTGAAGCCCCCTCTAAATCTCCCCCGATAGGGGAGACTTTAAGAAAAATTTAAGTAATAGGGATGATTAAAAGATTATCCCTATTTTTTTGTTCAAATAAATAGTATCTAAAAGCCTAATATGCTATTTTAGAAGCGGATTTAAACTTTAATCACATGAAGCAATTATTTACATTTTTATTCCTTTTATTTAATGGTGTATTGTTTGCCCAAACACCCGAAGCAATTGAAGCCGACTTGTTAAATGCATTCAAGAAAATTGACGGAGACAAGAATCAAGATAAAATTTTTGAATTTAATTCTCAATTTGCTAAAAAGTTAAAATTTTACACTGAAAAATTTCCAAATACAATCAATCAAAAGTTTAGTAAACTGGTTACCAATGGATTAGTAATTTCGACAGCCACGGATGGAAATTTAAGAATTTATTCCTGGGATACCAATGGTGGTGGTACATGGCTTTTTTTTGAAAGCGTATTCCAATATAAAGTAGGGGATAAAACTTACGCAATATTAGATACCCCAATGGTAGAGGGCGAAAGCAGACTTAATTATACTAAGATATATTCATTTAACACCAATGGCGAAACCTATTATTTATGTAGTTTTCTAGAAATTGGTTCAACAAAAGATGTTGGTGGTGGTGTGCAATGTTTTACCATAAAAGACGGAAAACTAAATACAAACGCGAAAATTATTAAGACAAAATCGGGTTTAAAAAGTGAAATTCGGTATGGATATGATTTTCGTTCTGTTGTGGACTGGAAGGTAAGACCTATCATCCTTTTTGATGATAAAACCAATACCCTTCAAATCCCTTTGGTGGATGGTAATTACAAAATGACGCATAAATTTATCACCTATCAATTCACTAGCCAATACTTTGAAAGGGTTAGAAATTAGTTTAGTGTGTTTATTTAGTGAGTGGTGAATTTGAGTGGTGAGTCGGGAATTTGGCTGGTTGGTTAAATCCAATCAACTACTCACTACTCACCGCTCACCAAAAAACTACTAACCAATAAACTACCCACTATAACTATAATTTATACTGTTTTGCTATATTTGTAAAAACAGTATAAATGATATCCTTTTCGCACCGGGTTTTTATGGAGGTTGCCGCCAACTTGAGTTTTAGCAAGGCAGCGCAAATTTTATTTGTTACCCAACCTGCTGTAAGTAAGCATATTAAGTTATTGGAGGACCAATATAAAGTGCCTTTGTTTGAACGGAAGGGCAGTAGCATTGTACTTACCGAAGCAGGCACTAAACTAAACGAATATTTACTGCAAGCTACCGAAATTGAGCGCAAAGCGGAATATGATTTATCTGTTTTAAGCAGTCTATCGCATGCGGCGGGGCATTTGCGTTTGGGTGCCAGTACCACTATTGCCTTATATATATTGCCACCTATTTTATCCGGCTTTCAACGGGAATACAGCAATGTGGGGGTGCAATTGGTAAACCGTAATTCGGAATACATATTGAATGCCTTACTTACGCACGAAGTTGATATTGGCATTATAGAGGTTGAAAATAAACTCACCACGGTATCATACAAGCCATTTATGAGCGATGAAGTGATTCCGGTATGTTCGGCTAAGAGTCCGCTGGCCGGTAAGTCGTTAACAATCAAGCAGTTTTTAAGAACACCATTGGCTTTGCGCGAACGAGGTTCGGGTACTTTGAATGCTTTGTTAAAGGCATTATCCATCCTACACATTAAGCCGGCTGACCTATCTATCAAAATACGATTAGGCGGTACAGAGGCTTTGAAAAACTTTTTATTGGCCGATCAATGTCTTGGTTTTATGCCTCGTCCGTCAATCATCCGACAACTGGCTGAGGGTGAATTGGTTGAGGTGCCTATTGAGGGCTTAAAAATTACCCGCGATTTCTTTTTTATTCGCCGTAAGGGCACGGAAGATTATGGATTGACAGGCAACTTTATCAACTATGCCATGAGCTGTATCGGCAAATGAAATGGTTAAAATGTTGCTAATTTTTCAAAAAATACACCAAAAAAATCGCCACCAAACTATAATTTCGACCGTTGAAATTATAATCAAATTATGAGAAACTATCATTTAAACCGATGAAACTATCATCGAAGCCTATCAAATTATAGTGAAATTATAATTTATGAGTTGAAAGTTGTAGGTTTTATGTTGTAGGTGGAGATTAAAATGGTAAGGAAAACATCATTCGAGATATGAGAATTAAGAGGTGTTAACCAAGGGTGGAGATAGAAAAAATGGCAACTCCTAAACTAAATTAACTGCCGAGTTTTTAAGAATTGAAATGGCGTGTTCGGCTAGTTCATCTGTTAATCCTACTGAGGAGCTTGTTAGCACTAAATTATCTTTTAACTGACTTGGTAATTGGTTCAGTATTTTATCGTCGTCAATTATTACAAAGCGTTCGTTAGGTTTGTGTTTTGATTGATACCAATTTAATATCTCATCCTTACGATTTATTTCAAGGCTATTGCTTGTTAAGCTATTAATCCGGTTAGCCTTAACCCCTCTTAATTCAAAAATATGCTGCCATTCAGCCATATTATATTTTGTTTTGTGTGATGTAGTTAATAAAATGGACGCCCCTGTTTCCGTTATGATTTTTTGTAACGCGGATGTAGACCTACTACTGAAAACCGGAAAGCCATCAGCATGAAATTCCGGTTTTTTCCAAGAATTTGCTGGTACCATTACTCCATCTATGTCTAACAAAATCAACATGATACAAAAATAAGTTTCTATTTTAATTAATCCTGTTAAATAAGTTGTTCTGCTTGGTTCTACTTTTATTTGATAACCTGATCAGCCCCTTAATTTTAATACAAACTGGCTGTGAGATTAATACACCCTTTTACTCAACCACCACTTTCCCTTTTTTGCTGGTATTTACGGGTTGGGGAACTTTTACATAATAGCCAGTACCATCATAAACCCTTTTTCGTGGATGCGCCTTGCAAGCGTCGCTGCAGCAGCCATCCATTTTTTCGCCGCATTCATCGCATTGGGTAAAATGCTCGTTGCATTCGGGGTTGGCACAGTTAATCATTTTTTGGGTGGTTTTACCGCAGTTAAAACAGGTAGAAATAATCACCGGATTTACATGGTTCACCTCTACTGATAATCGGTTATCAAAAACATAACATTTGCCTTCAAAATCTTGTCCGCCAGCCTCTTTGCCATATTTTATGATACCCCCATGTAGCTGATAAACATCTTTAAAACCCTCGTGCAGTAAAAGCGCCGAAGCTTTTTCACATTTTATGCCGCCTGTGCAGTAGGTGAGTATTTTTTTGTCTTTGTATTTGGCCAGCTCATTTATTTTTTCGGGGAAATCCCTAAAGTTTTCAATATCAAGCGTAATGGCATTTTTAAACTTACCTAAATTATGCTCATAGTTGGAGCGCACATCCAAAATAACTACATCCTCATCATCCTTCATCGCCAAAAAATCTTTAGGCTCCAGGTGTTTACCTGTTTGTTTTTGCGGATTGATTATTTCCGGGTCGCGCAAGCCTGAATGCACAATTTCGGTTTTGTGGCGCACATGCATTTTAACAAAGGAGGGGGTATCCACCACATCAACCTTGAAATCAATATTGGCAAAACGCGGGTCGGCATGCAAGGTTTGCATATAGGTATTGCAAGCCAATTCGGTACCCGAAACGGTGCCATTTAAGCCTTCGATAGCCACAATGATGCGACCCGTTAAACCCAAGCTTTTACAAAAAACGAGATGATCGGCAGCAAATTGCTCCGCATTGTCTATTGTTGAATAACAATAGTACAGTAGGGTATTGTATTTTTCCATAAAATCATTGATGCCGCTGCAAACGGCGTTAAATGAGCTGCAAATGTACAAAATTAGGGTAATAAAATTTGGTTGTGTTTAGTAAAGTAATAAGTCAAAACTATATTTTTATTTTTTATATGTACGATTATCAGCAGTCTTTTTAATCAACCCCATTTATTCTTATTTAGGCTGCAACTAAATCAATAAATGATTTTCATTCCGCGGCTGATATTTGATGAATTTTTTATTGAATTAAAATACGAAGTGATAAGAAAGGTCGTATTATTTAAAAAAACTACCTGCTTTGGTTAACCACGATAGTTAAGGCTATTAAGTAGCTAATCTCTTTTTGATAACTAATTTTTTTTTGTATTCTTGTGCATATTAAAGATTCTTCAGGTTATTTACAAACATTGCTAGGAATAAATAAACATCCTTTAATAAACCTAAATTATTATAGGTTTTAATAAATTACATACCTTATGTTATTCAATTCTTTTCCATTCGCTTTTTTCTTCTTGGTGGTTTTTTTTCTGTACTGGATAATTGGTAGAAAAAAAGCAATGGTTCAAAATACTATTTTATTACTAAGTAGCTATTTTTTTTATGCTTGGTGGAGTTGGAAATTTTTGTTTTTACTTGTTTTTAGTACCACGTTGGTTTATTTTTTGGCCTTACAAATAGAAAAACAAACCAATAAACAAATAAAAAAGATATTGGTAAACAGTGGGATAGTTTTTATAGTGGGTTTGCTTTTTATATTTAAATATTATAACTTTTTTATACAATCGTTTGTTGCCTTACTTGCACAGTTTTCAATACACGTTGGTGATAAATCGCTTAATTTGATACTGCCAATAGGTATTAGTTTCTACAGTTTCAGGCTCATTAGCTATTTACTGGATGTTTATAACGGAAAGTACACCCCTACACAAAATTGGGCTAATTTTTCAACCTATGTCTCCTTTTTTCCAAGCATTTTGTCCGGACCAATTGATAGGGCTAATTTGTTATTGCCCCAATTAGAAGAGCCGAGGGTTTTTAACCAAACAATGGCCGCTGACGGGATCAGGCAGTTTATGTGGGGCTTATTTAAAAAAGTGGTAATAGCCGATATATTGGGCACATTTACCGATATGGTTTTTAATAATTTTCAGGCATACCCCGGAAGTATTTTATTGATCGCGGCATTTTTATACACCATACAAATATATACCGATTTTTCGGGTTACTCTGATATGGCTATTGGGGTAGGCAAGCTACTTGGCTTAAATATTACACGAAATTTTGAATTTCCGTTTTTCGCCCAAAACATTGCTGAGTTTTGGCGAAAATGGCATATGTCATTAACCTCTTGGCTTACTGATTATGTTTTTACCCCACTTGCAATAAAATTTCGCGATTATGGAAAAACCGGGCTAGCCATGGCCATAGTTATTAATTTCACTATTTGTGGCATTTGGCACGGTGCCAATTGGACTTACGTCTTGTTCGGCTTTTTGCATGGTCTTTATTTTATTCCACTAATTATAAAGGGCACTTTGAACAAGAAAAGAAAACCAAGTGGTAATAAATTTTTACCTTCAATAACAGACTTTTATAAAATGCTTAGCCTTTTTGTTTTGGTGATGTTTACCTTCATAGTATTTAGGGCAAATGCCATACCCGATGTTTTTCAAATATTAGCTAAGATTTTTTCAAAATCAATTTTAACCAGGCCTCATGATATTGTACCTCATATTACCTATTTGCTTATTTTGTTAACTTTTATTTTTGAATGGATTTACCGCGACAAGGATTATGGCTTTAAACTAGATAATATGAATAGGCCTATGCGGTTAATATTATACTATTTGGTTATTTTTTCAATTATTCATTTTACAGGGTCGGCAACAAATCAATTTATTTACGTTAAGTTTTAATATTCAGTATCGGTACGTTTTTAACCGGTAAGGTGGTAAACGTTTTTAAATTTACAACTATGACAAGCTTCCTAAAAAAAATTATACTTTACAGCATTCCTTTTTTGGTTTTAATAACCTGTTATGTGGTAACAGACCCTTTCCAAAATGTATTTTACCGCAAAGTTTACTATTTTGATATCATGATGCTGGCTCGCGGAAACGCGTCAACGAAAGTATTTTTGCAAAACAAAGATAAATACCATTATGATTCATTTATTTTCGGTAGTTCGCGAAGTACCGCCCATACGGGGAAAAAATGGGCCACCTATTTATCAAAGGAAAATGTTCCCTTTTCCTTTGGAGCTTGGAACGAATCAATTGAAGGGGTGTACCGAAGACTGAATTTAATAGATTCATTAAAATGTCCAGTAAAAAATGCATTCATAGTTATTGATATTGATAGAATGTTTAGTAAATCGGACACCTTAAAGGCGAGTGATTTTGAGGATGACCATTACCTTATTTCAGAAAAATCAAGATTCAACTATTACATGCACGATTTTCTTGCCTATTTAAATAACCCCAAGCTTATACTTACGAGCATTGATTATAAAATATTTAAAAAGCAGAGAGACTATATGGAGGGTTTTATAGGCATGAAAGAAAGTGATATGGATGCTATTACGAATGACTGGGAAGTAAATTCGGAGAAGAAGATAAATGCCGATTCCGCAAATTATTACAATATCGCGGCTGCCAAATTTTATGAAAGACCGAAAGATCAAAGATTTTCAAAAAAACTAATCTCAACCAATAAGTTAAATTACCTCAATAAAATTGAAGCAATTTTTAAAAAGCATCATACAAACTATAAAATAGTAATAGCCCCCTTGTACGACCAAATAAAAATAAATAAAGAAGATTTATCAACACTATGGGATGTTTTTGGTAAACAGAATGTTTACGATTATTCTGGCATAAACTCAATTACCAATAATAAATACAACTATCATAATGATGTAGTGCATTATCGCAAAAAAATAGGAGATTTAATTTTTCATGAAATTTATAAATAGGCTATTAAAGCATATTGAATAACTAAAAACCGGACAGCCAAATTTAATACAGCTACCCCAATATTAAATTGTTGGTTCTGAAAATATAATTAAATTTGCCTTCAAAAAATGATTACATCTTATACTTTCTCGCACCTAAAAAAAAATTTAAAGAAAGACTTTTCTTCCTTACGACGCTTAAAAGTAGCTTTACTTGGAGACACTGCAACCCAATTTTTAGTTACTGCAATTCGTGGATTGGGTTTTGAGAGAGGATTTGATCTTGATATCTGGGAGGCTGATTTTAATCAAATAGAGCGTCAGGTTTATGACCCAACTTCCGAACTTTATCATTTTGAGCCCCAAATTATTATCGTATTTCAATCAACACATAAGTTATTAACCAAATACGGAAAGCTGAAACCGCAATTATATGAAAGTTTGGCTAATACCGAAATGGATAATATTGGTAATTTGATAGGCAATATAAATTCAAAATTACAAGCAAAAATTATTTACTACAATTATCCCGAAATTAACGATTCGGTATTTGGAAATTACGCGAGTAAAACCCCTGCTTCTTTTTTATTCCAACTTAGAAAGCTAAGCTATTTATTGATGGAATATGCAAGTAAAACTCCTGGCTTTTTTATTTGCGATATAGCCGATATACAAAATCAGGTGGGTAAGGAAAACATGTTTAAGCCTTCCATTTATATCAATACCGAAATGGTTTTAAATATGGATGTTTTACCAGCGGTGGCAGCTAAAACAGTTGATATAATTGCAGCCATAAACGGGCAGTTTAAAAAATGTTTAATATTGGATCTTGATAATACCGTTTGGGGTGGTATTATTGGCGATGATGGCTTAGAAAATATAGCAATAGGTACCCTGGGCATAGGTAAAGCATTTACCGAGTTTCAATACTGGGCAAAAAAGCTTAAAAACAGAGGTGTTATTTTGGCTGTATGTAGTAAAAATACAGAAAATATTGCGAAAGAGCCTTTCGAAAAACATCCGGATATGGTGTTGCACCTTGATGATATAGCTGTATTTGTTGCCAACTGGGAAAATAAGGTAGATAATATACGCCATATACAGCGAGTTTTAAATATTGGATTTGATTCGATGGTTTTTTTAGATGATAACCCATTTGAGCGAAATATGGTGAGGGAAGCTATTCCTGAATTAACGGTTCCTGAACTTCCGGTTGACCCTGCTGAATATTTGGAATATTTATATCCGCTTAATCTTTTTGAAACTGCCTCCTTTTCGGAAGCTGATGCCGAAAGAACACAACAATACCAGTTGGCTGCCACCAGGCAAGCGGTAATGAATGAATTTAAAAATGAGGAAGAGTTTTTAAAGAGCCTCGAAATGGTTTCGTTGGTTGAACCCTTTAATAAATTTAATACGCCTCGTGTAGCCCAACTTTCGCAACGCTCAAACCAGTTTAATTTAAGAACCGTTAGGTATACAGAGCAGGATATTGAATTGATTAATAAAGCGGATGATTATTTTACTTTTACCTTTACGCTCGAAGATAAATTTGGCGATAATGGACTTATTTGTATCATCGTTTTAAAAGTACTTTCATTATCAACTTTATTTATCGAAACTTGGTTAATGAGCTGTAGGGTTTTAAAACGGGGGATGGAAGAATTTGTGTTGAATACCATCACTGATTTCGCCAAAAAGGAGGGTTACCAATATTTAAAAGGCGAATATTTGCCAACCGCTAAAAATGAAATGGTTAGGCATCATTATAAAAATCTGGGGTTTAAAGAAGATAATGGCTATTTCTTATTAGAAGTTGAAAAATACCAAAACAAAACTTGCTATATAAGCGCAAAATAATAAAGTAAAGAGATGGAAAGAGTAGAAATTTTAGAAAATGTAAAGGCAGTATTTATTGATGTTTTAGACAATGAAGATATTGAATTAAGTGATGAAACAACTGCCAAGGATGTTGATGATTGGGATTCGTTAAATCATATTCAATTGATAGTTGGAATAGAAAAGAAATTTAAAATACGTTTTACAAGTCAGGAAATACAGAGCTGGAAAAATGTTGGTGAAATGTTAAATGCCATTCAAGCTAAACTATAATGTTATTTAGCGTTAACGATAAGTTTGAGCACGAGTTTACAGTTACTGAAAAGGTTTACGCTACTTTTATAGCGACGTTTAATGATTGTAACCCGCTTCATATTGATGATGCTTTTGCACAGGCGAAAGGCTTCAACAGTAAAGTAATGCACGGGAATATTTTAGGTGGCTTTTTGTCGTATTTTATTGGCGAATGCCTGCCAACCAAAGATGTTATTATTCACTCCCAACAATTAAGCTTTACCAACGCGGTTTATTTAAACAATACCTTGCGTTTTGTGGCAACGGTTATTGAAGTTTACGAATCTGTTTCGACGGTGGTTTTTAAATTTAGTTTTACCAATCAGGAAGGTAAGGTTGCTTGTAAAGGAAAAATTCAAATTGGAATAATATGAATATTTTGATAACCGGTGGCTCTTCCGGTCTTGGAGCCGCAATTACGCGCAAACTTGCTGCCGATACCAAAAACAAAGTTTATTTTACTTATAATAATTCCGCTGCAAAAGCCAAAGAAATAGAATCAATATTTGAAAATACGACCGCTATTAAATGGGATTTTACGAACGAGGAGGAAACTAGCGCACTGGCGACAAGCTTAAGTATCCTTGAATTAGATGTTTTGGTAAACAATGCCTATACTGGCGAAGCTATTAAAACTTATTTTCACAAAATACCTCAAAATGATTTTTTAATTGATTTTCGTAATAACCTAATTCCTACCATTGCTATTACGCAAGCTGCAATTAATAACTTTCGTAAAAAAAAATCGGGCAAAATAATCACCATATTAACATCCTTCCTTATCAATAATCCGCCTACCGGCTCATCAATTTATACCGCAAATAAGGCCTATTTAGAACAATTATGTAAAGTTTGGGCTACCGAAAATGCAAAGTATAAAATCACGTCGAACATGATTTCGCCTTCATTTATGCTTACTGACTTTACAAAAAATGTAGATAGCAGAATTATCAGTCAGATGACGGAAGATCATGTACTGGGATCCCTATTAACCACCGATGAAGTTGCAGAAGCTGTTGAATTTCTTTCAAAATCTTCCCCGCATATAAACGGGATGAATATGATTATTAACGCGGCATCGAACATTAAATAACTTTATTTAGGGATAAGAATAGCTAAAAAAATATTTCAATTATCTCTAACTAATTTGATCTCTAACTCCTGATATAGTCCTGAAGCTATTGCCATTAGTTTGTTCAATCAAACGTTCATTAAATATTTCTCAAAGCGTTAAAGAGGATGGTTTAAAAAATCGGACAATCAATAATCAAAAACAAACCAATTCAATAACCCACCCCAACAATTTAACAATCAAACAATTCAACAATATCCCTCCCCACAACAATTTAACAATCCAGCAATTCAACAATAAACCCCACCAATTCAACAAATCAATAATTCACTAAATCAATAAATCAAAATACAATCTGTATTAGTAATTTTGCGGCTCAATTCAAATCTCATGTACACTACACTAAAGCCAGTATTAGAAAAAGAATTAGCCGATATAGAGCAAGCAGGTTTATACAAGCGAGAACGCGTCATTACCTCGCCACAAGGGGCTGATATTGAGTTGAACGATGGCAAGCAGGTCATCAATTTTTGCGCCAATAATTATCTTGGGCTATCATCACACCCAAAAGTGATTGCTGCGGCTAAAGCAGCTATTGATACGCATGGCTTTGGTCTGTCATCAGTGCGGTTTATTTGTGGTACGCAAGATATTCATAAAGAACTGGAGAGAAAAATTAGTGAGTTTTTAGGCACAGAGGATACTATTTTATACGCCGCGGCTTTTGATGCCAATGGTGGTGTATTTGAACCATTGTTTAATGAGCAGGATGCCATTATATCGGATGAGTTGAACCATGCTTCCATTATTGATGGGGTGCGTTTATGCAAAGCCCAAAGACATCGTTATAAGCATGACGATATGGCCGATTTGGAAGAAAAGCTACGAGCCTCCACCGCTTGCAGGCATCGCGTTATAGTAACCGATGGCGCATTCAGTATGGATGGCACCATTGCCCAACTGGATAAAATTTGTGCACTGGCAGAAAAGTACAATGCTTTGGTAATGATTGATGAATGCCATTGCTCAGGCTTTTTGGGTAAAACAGGCAGGGGCACGCACGAGCATCATGGGGTGATGGGGCAGATTGATATTATTACAGGCACTTTGGGCAAGGCCTTGGGTGGCGCATCTGGCGGGTTTACTTCGGGCCGAAAAGAAATTATTGATTTGCTGCGCCAAAGGTCAAGGCCTTATCTATTTTCGAACACTTTGGCACCGGCAATTACCGGGGCGTCTATCGCGGTATTGGATATGTTGAGCGAAACCACCAGCCTGCGCGACCAGCTTGAAACCAATACCCTTTACTTCCGTAAAAAAATGACGGAGGCAGGTTTTGATATAAAGCCCGGCATACACCCCATAGTACCTGTAATGCTATATGATGCCAAGCTAGCGCAAGAATTTGCAGCCAACATGTTAGAGGAAGGTATTTATGTTATTGGTTTTTACTATCCGGTAGTACCGCAAGGCAAGGCCCGCATCAGGGTACAAATATCAGCGGCGCATACCATGCAACATTTGGATAAAGCCATAGCGGCATTTACCAAAGTTGGAAAGCAACTGGGTGTTTTAAAATAATACGTATCAGTTTTGTATATTTGTACGTAATGATTAATTGAAAATTATGGCAACTTCAAAACTTACGTTAAGTATAGATGCTGAAACTATAAAGTGGGCAAAAAAATACGTTGAAAAGCGGAAGGTAAGTCTTTCAAAGTTTATTCAACAACGCTTGAATGAAATTGCCAGGGAAGAAATGCATAATACTGCCCTGATGGAGAAGTTCGGGAAACTTGAAATTCCGGAAGATATCAATTCCTTAACGGGTATTTTACAGGATACTGGTTTAAACGAAATCAATTTAAATGATATAAAGTACCAATATTTTAAGGAAAAACATGAGTTATAAATCATTGTTCCTTGATTCGGATGTTATATTAGATTGGTTATTAAACAGGGAGCCATTCGCGTTTTATAGTAAAGTGCTATTGGCAACCAGCAGAAATAACAAGGTGAAGGTGTTTACATCGGCCTTGGTGATTGCCAATATTCAGTTTATAATTAGCAAGCAAATGAATAGTGTGGTGGCTAAAAGACATGTTAAAACGTTGGTTTCTATATTGAGCATATTACCATTTGAAGGCGACGCGATTGATTTTGCGCTTAATAGCGCATTTACCGATTTTGAAGATGCCATTCAGTATGCAATAGCGACAAAAAACAATTGTGATGCAATCATCACCCGAAATATAAAAGATTATAAAAACACAACGATACCGGTTTTAACAGCCGAACAATTTTTAAATACATTGTAATGCAAGAACATATTGACAAATACACTTCCGAAATTGATGGCTTTTCGCCTGCCAACCATGATGAACTGGAATCGTTCCGGATCAAGTTTTTAGGTACCAAGGGGATTATAAAAGATTTGTTTGAGCAGTTTAAAACAGTAACCGCCGAAGAAAAGCGTGTATTTGGTAAAGTATTGAATCAGTTTAAACAACTGGCCGAAACAAAATACAATGAGCTGAAAGAAAGCTTTGACCTGCAACCAGCAACCCAAAACGCGCAAATTGACCTCACGCTACCTGGCGAAGGATTCGAAATTGGCTCGCGTCATCCCCTAACGCTGGTGCGCAATGAGATTATTGATATTTTTAAACGTCTGGGTTTTGTGGTTGCCGAAGGCCCGGAGATTGAAGACGATTGGCATAATTTCTCGGCCCTTAACTTTCCTGAGGAACATCCGGCACGCGACATGCAGGATACCTTTTTCATCAAAAAAAATAATGGTAAGGATGATATTGCCCTGCGCACGCATACCTCATCGGTACAGGTGCGCATGATGGAGAATGGCAAGCCCCCTTTCAGGGCCATTATGCCGGGTAGGGTGTACCGTAACGAAGCCATATCGGCCAGGGCGCATTGCTTTTTTCATCAGGTGGAGGGTTTATATGTGGATGAAAATGTTTCGTTTGCCGATTTAAAACAGACTTTATATCATTTTGTTAAGGAACTTTATGGCGAGGATTTTAAGGTAAGGTTCCGTCCGTCTTATTTCCCTTTTACCGAGCCATCCGCCGAAATGGATATTTCTTGCACCATTTGCAAGGGAGCGGGTTGCAATATGTGCAAGTACAGTGGCTGGGTAGAGATTTTAGGTTGCGGCATGGTTGACCCTAATGTTTTGGAAAACTGTGGCATCGACTCCAAAAAATATACCGGCTTCGCTTTTGGTATGGGGATAGAAAGAATTGCCAACCTGAAATATGTGATACGTGATTTGCGTTTATTCTCTGAAAACGATACTCGTTTCTTAAAACAGTTTCAACCAGAAGTAATATGATAATATTAAGGTACTTGGTTTTGGGTTTGGTGTTATCCTTTTTGGGATGTGCCAAAAGCGGTAATGTAATACCCAGTGTACCGGTTAGTTTTGAAGCACCCTTAACCGATCCACGTTATAGCGCCTTAAATATTCCCGGTAACGCGGTGTTGGTAAATGGTTATGGTGTAGCAGGACTCATTTTATACCGAAGAACAGATGGTACCTATGCGGCATACGATCGATGTAGTACCTATAACCCCCAAAATAAGTGCGCCGTAACACTTGATGCCGGTAACTTTACCGTAACCGATCCTTGCAGTGGCTCCAAGTTTTTATTGCTGGATGGTTCGCCGGCTAAGGGGCCGGCAACACAATCTTTAAAGTCGTATTATGTAACCATCACCAGTTACGAAATTTTTGTAACCAACTGATTTAACTGCTTAAAGGTTTTACCCTTGCATGTATTTATAGGCAGCCCACACCTTTAAAAATTGAATAAATTTTAGGATATTTGCCCAATTACATGGAACCCGATAAAATTAAAGACAGCATAAAGCGCGCGGCACAAGAGTTGTTCCGTAAGTTTGGGTACCATAAAACAAGCGTTAACGAGGTTGCCAAAAAAGCCAAGATAGCCAAGGCCACCATTTATAAGTACTTTAATAGCAAGGAGGATGTTTTGCATTCGCTGTTGATGGACTATATAAAATTGAGTGTGCAGGATTTGGTAACCAACAATACCCCCGAAGAAACCGAAGAAGCCCATTTAAACAGCCTGATTATGAAAACCTGCAGGTTGAGCTATACGGTTTGCAATGAGTTTATTGGTTGGGATTTCATCCGCGAATCGGCCAATTCGCAGGAATTTTTAAAAAACTTCTCGAATGAGTTGGAGGAAATGCTGGTAAATGCTTTCTCGCAATTGGGCGGCTTGCGCCGACCGGAAACCTATTTGCAACGCCTCCGCTTTTTAATTAAATGCAGCAAAAGCATTGTATTCAGCTTTGCCTTTACCTCCGTAAGCGATGGCGATGTACGCAAAAACTTTGTATCCTTCCAAAAAGAGATATTGCCTTATTTGGTAAAGGCGGCAATTACTATTTAGGTGGTTGGGATACTGAATTGTAAACTTCTCTATTATTCCAAGACAAAAACAGTAAATAATTTACTATTATTTTCATTGATAAGTAGAATGAATTGGGAATTTATAAAAGTTATTTTTCTAATTTTTCAATACAAATCTTTTCGAAATTTTAAATAACATGCTTTTATAAATTAGAAGTACGACTATTAGTATATTTTAACAATGAGCCAAAGTTTCAAAATTTTGAATCATTTTTTAATTTAACCGAATGTATTTATTTCCAATCCTTGTATTAAAACAACTTTAAGTGATTGAGTAAATTGAGCTATCCCAGACACTTTATCATTAAAAAAATCTGTTAACATTGGTGGATGGTCACTCATCAAGATTTCATTTGGAAAAAATCCAGATGAAAGACCCATTTCGTTAAATGAATTAAATTCTCTATACAATATTGGAATCTTTGAAATACCGTTTGCCATAAACCCATAAGCTCTATGATACCCGTCACGGACAAAGTATCGTTCCTTGCACTTAACAACTTGAACAAATGAATTTGGTATTCCAACCACAAATTCAAAAATAGTATTTTGATTTGTATATGGTTGCAATAATTTTAGATTAGGATTTGGTGAGGAAAATACCCATGCTTTCTTGACAGGATCAAATGAAGGTAATAAGCTTTGTGGCTTGGAAATTGGTAAAGATATTTCTGCAATTCTTATTAGGTTATTTTGATTTATTTCTTTTGTCTTTTCTACTGAGCTTTTACATTCAACAAATGGTTGAATTGAACAAACTTTATTTAAATCGGCAATCTTTATTGCCCACCCTTGATTCTTAAACGGGTCACTTTCATCCTTCTGCCAAAATTGATTTATGTATTGTTCTAGTTCGGGAGCTGGCTCTGATATTACATCGCCTTGATTAGTATAAACCGATCTTGATTGTACTGAAGCAATTGCTTTTTGAACCTGTTCTTTTAGATTTGTAGTTAAAAGAGCATAATTGTTACCAGCTAAAAGTAATTCTCCATTAATTGATGGCCATCCAATCAATACCTTTTTTGTTTCGATAATCTGATTCATATTATCTTATGTTTAATTAGGTAATTCGTTATTAAATTATAGGTTATTGAGATTTTGTTTTTATTAGATTTAGAAACTATAAACTAGAATCCAAACACATACTACCGATAAGTTATTTAAACATGTTTTACCTTCATTATTTTTTGTTATCCCCATTTCAGTTAAGCCTGTTATTTGGGTTTTATTTATATTTAAAATGGTAGTCTATCAATTTTTATAACTGGTGTTGGTTTAGAAAATTTTTTCTGGTAATAAGAATTTAGAAAAAGCCCAACTGTCGCAACTGAATTAACAATAAAATAAGTATAAACAGTATCGTTAATAATATGGTCGTCAATTGTCTTACCATGAAAGTAAGTCTTTTCACTTCTTATTTTTTCAATGCTTTGATTTATGCTTAAAAGTGAATTTCCAATCGTTTTTATTTCCTTAGGGTGTTCCACATTTTTTAAATTAAATTCCTTCAAAATAATTGAAGACAACTGGTAAAGTGTTTCATTTCCAGTTAATTTACTTGAAATTCTATCGTCCTTTAAAATTTCTTTTATAATACTTTCTAGAGCAGAATTTGCAAGTCCAATAGCGGTACTTGGGTCGTCTTCAATTTGCCTGTAGGCTCTTGTAAAAGTGTCATAAGCTGTTTTATAGTCAGATTTTAAAACATTTTTGAATGTTGAAATGGTAGGAATAAAATCCGGTGTATCTACGCCTAAATCAATAGCAATTTTCAATAAAGTTCCACCATCAATTCCATGTAATGTTGATTTTAAATCAATAGCATTCCCATCTTCTTTCCTTACTATTTGAAATTGAGGGGTTAGGCCGATATAAAATCCGGTGTTTGTAGAATTATCTCCTAAAACTTGCCACTTTTCAATGTATTTTTCTACATTGTAATATTTGTTAGTTGAAAACATATCCCATAGAGCATTTTCAACATCTTCCACAAGTTTCATTTGATATTTCGGCGATATTAAATCTTCCATTTTTTGTCTCTTTTTTTGTTAAAAGTGTTGTTATGAGTCAACAAAAACACAAATATATGCTAAGTTGTAAATACCTGTAGTATCTATTAATTATTGAAAACCAAAGTAATATAGTTTTAATTATAGTGATAAAAACCATCTAAATAGATTCTTTGATTAAATATTAAAGGCTTGTTGAAGTATTGAATATTCAATTTATTAAAGGAAAATATAATATAAACGTACCGCCTAATTTATCAATTTAGTAACAGGAAATCTAAAATTAATAAAACAACACATTGCCTTATTATGTAAAATAACATTTGATCCCAACAAAAAAATTAAAACTTTCAAAAAATTTTGATTACAAATATATTCTTATTTACTTTGTATATCAAAGTACTTTAAGTGAAAGAAGAAGAAATCCAAGACGAGCTAGTTTCTATCCGCAGGTTGATGGAACGTTCCTCAAAATTTATTTCCCTCAGCGGGCTATCGGGTATATTGGCAGGCATTTACGCCCTTATTGGTGCGGGTATCGCTTATTTTTTAATGTATAGAGGTCCGGTGATTGTTTATAAAAGCTTGAGTTTAGGTACTTATCCGCCTACTTTAATTTATTTAATGTTGGTTGCGGTAGGGGTTTTGGCATTATCAATTATTTCGGGTGTGGTATTAACCCTGCGCAAGGCGAGCAAAAATGGTCAGCCGGTATGGGGCAAGGTAAGCAAGGTATTATTTTTTAACATGGCTACCCCCTTGGTAACCGGCGGTATTTTGATACTTATTTTTATTGATAGGGGATACTATGGCGTTGTTGGGCCATCATCGTTGATATTTTATGGTCTATCATTAATTAGTGCCAGTAATTTTACCTTTACCGATGTGAAGTATTTGGGCCTATGCGAGATAGTTTTAGGCTTAATTGCCGCTTGTTTCCCCGGTTATGGTTTGCTTTTTTGGGCAATTGGGTTTGGTGTGCTGCATATAGTATATGGCAGTTTGATGTACTTTAAATACGACAGGTGAAAGTACCTTTTGAAAAACTGGATAAGGCTTTTGAAAACCGCTTGCGGTTACAAATTATGAGCGTGCTGATGGTGAATGATCGGTATGATTTTAATTCGCTCAAGGAGCTGTTGGATACTACCGACGGTAACCTGGCATCGCACCTAAAAGCGCTCGAAAAGGAGGAATATATTTTGGTGCATAAATCGTTTTTGGGGCGTAAACCCAATACCAATTATGAGGCTACCGAAAATGGCAAAAAAGCGTTTAAACAACATTTGGAAGCATTGGAAAAACTGATAAAACAACAAAAAGCCATATAAATTAACCAAAATTTAAGTATACTATGGAAACAAACAAATTAAGCACCTTATTAAGGTATGCCGCCTTGGCTGGTAATATCCTTTTTATTTTATGGATATCGTTCAACGCCATGAACGAAGGCTTTAAAGGAACTTTAGTTCAAAAACTATCGGGCATAGGGATGGTTTGCTTATTGATTTTGAATTGTGTTTTGTTAATAAATTTAAAAAAAAAGGAATAGTCTTTTTTTTGCCCAAAAACTTTGAAATACAAAGTACTTTTAAAAAATATAAATTATGAAAACAAGCAATTACTGGCTAGGCCATTTTAAAAACAACGCGCTACAACAACGTATAAATTGGGAAGTAGCGCCTAACATTACCCGGCAAGAAGTTAATGCCATCCTGTCGTCGTTACGTGCTTGGCAATTGGGCGAAACATCGGAGGGGAGGAGCTTGATTGCGGCTGCCACCAAATATGCCCATGAAATAAACGACCCCCTATTTTTGGAGGTGATAAAGCTTTTTATAAAGGAAGAGCAAAAGCATGGCAATAATTTAGGGATGTATTTGGATAGGATTGGCAAACCTCGCAAAACAAAGGATTGGGGCGATAGCTTGTTTAGGTGGACAAGACATTTAAACACCCATATGGAATCGTGGACGCTGGCAGTGATTGTGGTGGAAAGCACGGCGCAAATTTTTTATCAGGCCCTAAAAGATGCCACCAATTGTACCTTGTTAAAAAGCATTTGTACCGATATTTTGATTGATGAGGCCTATCATATCCTATTCCAAAACGAACGCCTGGCCGAGATTTTTGAGCGAAAATCGGTTTGGTCGCAGCAATGGCGTAAACCTGTTTACAGGTACTTTTTTTATGCTACCGCAACCTTGGTGTGGCTTGCCAACAAAAGGCTTTTTAATGCAGGGGGTATAACACTTGGTAGCTACTTCAAAAAAATGCGCTATAAATACCATAAAACCATCGAAATTATTACTGGGCAGCAAGTAAATAATGAAAACAGCAATTTGAAATTGAAATATGGATTATAGGGAGGAATATATTATCAAAGCATGGTGGAATGGCAGGCGGTTAAAATATAATAAGGGTTTGGTTGTGGCTGGATTTACTGCATTTATTTTTTATTGTATAGTAGGCATAACCTTGATTGAACCTCATGAAGAATTTGAAGAAACCTTGTTTGGCATGTTTTTTCAAGGGATAGCTTATTGTTTCATGATGGGTTTAGCCAATTTGATATACACATTTGTTATCCGATTAGATATTGTATACAATAGTAGTAATAGTACAACGGTAAGAAACAGGCTTTATTGGGGCTATTTTTGGATTTCATTTTCATTGCCTTTACTATTCATATTATTGGATATGATAATATTTTTATTTAGGTAAGGGGAAATAAAAAAAGTTTGAACCCAATCACGAAAAAATTCTAATCGATGTAAAACAATTACAAAAAGATGGTGTTTTTGATTAACAAAATTTAACAAAAAAATCACAATACCAATTTGGTTTTTGGTATAAAATTACTTAATATTGTACAAATTAAATGTATTTAGGTATGAGCAGGGAACTACTTGAATTTTCGGAATTGATTGATGATCAGTTTGAAATAGCGGATTTGGATTTAGAGACTGATGAAATTCTGACATCAATTTTAAATCTGTTTATCTGATCGCTTTTTTGTTTTAATGGCTCTATTACCTGACTTTCTTGAAAAGTTGGCCTAATGTTATTGTCCTTTAATTTGCCTAAAATCTCCTGCCTTTTACCTAAGTTTTCATTCATCCCAAACAATTCCTGACTATAATTTTTCATTATTAAAAGCAATGCAGGTACAAAATTGTAAATTGCGGGCTTATGAATCAGGTAGCTAAAAAGAGGTTTTTTGAAGATGTGGAGATTATTGACATCGCCGAAGAAGGCAAGGGAGTTGGCAAATCGGACGAGTTTGTGCTGTTTGTAGACAATGCCGTTCCCGGCGATGTAGCCGATGTAATGGTATACCGAGGCAAAAAAAACTTTGGCGAAGCCCGAATTGTTACCTTAAAAAAACCATCAACCTATCGCACCGAAGCCTTTTGCAAGCATTTTGGTACATGTGGTGGCTGCAAATGGCAGCACATGGTGTATAGCGCCCAATTAAAATTCAAACAAAAAGCGGTAGAGGATGCCTTGACCCGAATAGCTAAGGTGGAACTGACTGGCATGCAGCCCATAATAGCCTCGCCCGAAGATAAATACTACCGCAACAAACTGGAATATACCTTCTCCAACAAGCGTTGGCTAAATGATGGCGAAAACCGTACCGATGAGGTATTGGAAATGAACGCGCTTGGCTTCCATATTCCCGGCAGGTTTGATAAGATTTTGGATATTGACCATTGCTACCTGCAAGCCGAGCCATCAAACAGCCTAAGGAATAGCATTCGCGCTTTTGTGATTGAGCATTGCTATAGTTTTTACGATTTAAAGGCCCATGCGGGCGCTTTGCGTAACCTAGTTATACGCACCGCTAGTACTGGCGAGGTAATGGTAATTGTGGTTTTTGCTTACGCAACGGAGGACGAGATTAGCAAGCTCATGGGTTTTATAGACGAACAATTTCCCGAAATTACCTCCTTGCTATACATCGTAAACCAAAAAAAGAACGATACCATATTTGACCAAGAGGTACTTGTTTACAAAGGCGAAAGCTTTATTTACGAGGAAATGAACGGCATAAAATTTAGGATTGGGCCCAAATCATTCTATCAAACCAACTCCAAGCAAGCCTTGCACCTGTATGAGGTGGCTAGCCAAATGGCAGCTTTTACCGGGAACGAATTGGTGTACGACTTATATACTGGTGCAGGGACCATTGCCAATTTTATAGCGGATAAGGTGCGAAAGGTGATAGGGATTGAATATGTGCCATCGGCTATTGAGGATGCTAAAATTAACTCGGCTATTAACAATATCACCAATACGCTTTTTTATGCCGGGGATATGAAGGATGTGCTAAATCCGGAATTTGTAGCCGAACATGGCAAGCCTGATGTCATCATCAGCGACCCACCACGCGCCGGTATGCACCCCGATGTAGTTAACCGACTCATGGAAATTGAGGCGCCAAAAATTGTTTATGTAAGCTGTAATGCCGCCACCCAAGCCCGCGATATATTGGTGTTAAAGGAAAAATACGACTTGGTGAAAATTCAGCCGGTTGATATGTTTCCACATACGCAACATGTAGAGAATGTAATATTATTGGTGTTAAAAGCGTGATAAGCTTATTTGATTAAAGAATTTCAGTTAAACAAAAACTGGTTAAAATATTTTACAATGGAACCGGAAGAATTGCTCAATGATGGGCTAAATAACCAAGAAAATAAAAAGGAGAGTCCGCTGGTAAGTTTGGAGGCCGACCTCAAGCTCTTTAACGAATCGATCAGGGAAGTGGCGATTGAAATTATGGTGGAGGGGCTTTCCCGTTACCCAATTTTTATAGCCCATCAACATGAGCTAGCCTTAGGCGAGTTGATACTGGATAGGCATGATTTGCATACCGAATGGAGCATACATGCTTCCACCTTAGAAGAATTTGTTGAAAAGGGGGTGATAAAAGAAGTATTGAAAGAGCGTTTTATCAGCAGCTATAAAAATCCGAACGATTTTATGTGTGTTTTTGTGGTGGTACCCGAAGGGGCTAACTTTGTTTATTATCCCTATTAAAACCTTTGGTTATTTTAACTTTGTTATCAAAAGCTTTAGTTTTATATTTACAGCACCATGTCAGATAAACAGCTCCTTATATTAAATCAGCATCAAATTCAGCAAAGGATTGATAGGATTGCCTACCAGATTTTGGAAGATAATTTTGATGAGCAGGAAATTTTAATTGCCGGAATTGTGCCTGGTGGTCGTAAAATAGCCGAACGTATAAAAGCTATTTTGGATGAAATAGCCCCATTTAAAAGCAAACTCCTAGCCATAGCACTTGATAAGCAAAGCACCTACCTGCATGCCGAAATTGACTTTGATGTAAACGATTGTAGCAACAAGGTGGTTATTTTGGTAGACGATGTTTTAAATAGTGGCAAGGCATTGGCTTATGGTTTTGGCGTGTTTTTGGATGTCCCCCTCAAAAAACTAAGAACCGCCGTATTGGTCGACCGCGACCATAAAAGCTTCCCCATTACCACCAATTATGCGGGCATAGCCCTCTCTACCGTATTAAAAGAGCATGTAGATGTTATTTTAGATGAAGATGGGGTAGCGGATGCGGTGTATTTGAGGTAGGATAGTATATATGGTACATGATTTTTACTGCCCGTTCGAGGTCTATTATTTTCCATTTCATCAATTGTAAAATCACTTTAATCAGTCTGAATGGCTATAATCCTGAAAGGATTTAATGTTTATAGCCTCTTTAGTATAAAAATAATTCGACCCCATTCGGGGTCGTATCTTTTCCAATTCACTTATGCTATAAATATTTCAATCCTTCGGATTGGTTTTAATCTAGGAGAGACTTGATGTTTAAAGGATAACTGATGTGTGATTTCGGATAAAGTCTTTGATATTCAATTTATGACCAAACCAGCTTAACATATTTCCGGTATATTAAGTCAATTCACCCTAAAAAACAATATGGGTAATTAATCTATCCATCAAAATTAAAGAGGCTATTATAAGTGCGGCACCGGCCACATAATTTAAACGATGAACAAACCTCTCTGATATGCGGTCGCGTAGCTTATTGGCATAAAAAGCCTTAATAGTATCGAGCCCAAACTGCACCACCAAAATAGTCAGAAACATGATGGCAATTTTTAGTTGGCGGTGGGGGATGCCTTGATGGTAAATGGTACTGGCGGTACCAATTACAGTAATCCAATGGAAAAGGATGGTAGGGTTAAATATGCACATGAAGAACCCCTTAAAAAAATATCCTGCGCGGTTTAAGGCGGTGGGGGTTTTGTTTTCGTAGTTCAAGTCGGCTTTTTTAAAGAGGTAATATATGCCAATGGTAAATAAAATGCCACTGCCGATGGTGCCCGCTATGGTTTTATCGTGTGCCGAAATATCAAAATATTGAGAACCAAACAGGATGGCGCCAACAAATACCACATCGCTTGATACAACGCCCAATGCAAGCGCAACACCCGCATGAAACCCCTTTTCGATACTGGTTTTAATGAGTGCAAAAAATACAGGCCCGGTTAAAAAAGTTAGTACTAACCCAATCCCGATACCCGAAATAACGGCTTCAAACATTATATACTACTATGATCAGTTTATATCGAATAATATTTTACTAATATCCGATTTTATATGTTAAACCACCAAACTTAAAATTCAGATTTATTAGTAAAAAAATAATGGCGGATTTATAAAAAATAGTTATGTTTAATGTTTTAAAAATCCAAAATTATAAACCTCTTAAAAATGGAACAGAATAATTCAAAAAATTTAAAGTCGGCACTCTATACCCTCATAACGGTATTCTTTTTCTGGGGCTTCATAGGAGCTTCCAATGGTGTTTTTATCCCGTTTTGTAAAGCAAAATTTGGTCTCGACCAATTTCAAAGTCAATTAATAGATTTTGCATTTTATGGTGCTTATTACATAGGTGCTTTATTACTATTCATTTTCAGTAGCCTAAGTAAAAAAGATATTTTAAATGGTTGGGGCTTTAAAAAGGGAATTATTAATGGTTTATTAATAAGCACTTTTGGCGCAGCTATGATGATTTGGGCAGTAACATCAGGTAATTACTATTTTATTTTAGGTGCACTGTTTATAGTTGGTTTAGGTTTTTCGTTACAACAAACATCGGCACAGCCATTCGCAGCCTCCCTAGGCGAACCCCATACTGCCTCTAACCGATTAAATTTGGCAGGAGGTGTTAATTCATTTGGTACCACAATAGGGCCTATTGTGGTTTCATTCGCATTATTTGGCGTAGTTGCCAACGTAAATGCTGATTACATAAAGAAATTTGCTCAAAATGCTAATTCATTAGATAAAATGGAGATTCTCTACATTTTTGTAGGTATTTTATTCCTTTTATCGGCAGCATTATTTTTCTTCTCAAAAAAGGTACCTTCCGGTAAAAGCGATGATACTTTTGAACCTGCAAAAAAGGCGATGTCAACACTAATCATCATTACGGTATTATTGGTTATAATTTTCGCTTATATCTTCTCTCGATATACACAACCGGATTACATTACTCATTTTATAACAAATAAAGAAAAGGATTTTTTAGGCTTAGGCTTAACCATAAGTACCTTGTTAATAGTTCTGTTTGCTTTACTGTTTGCAAATGCTGCTGCCCAAAAGAAGCCGGAAGGTTGGGGTGCTATGAAATACCCGCAATTGGTATTGGGTATGATTGGTATTTTTACCTATGTAGGTGTTGAAGTTACCATTCAAAGTAATTTAGGGGCATTATTGGGCACTAAAGAATTTGGAAATATAACAGGTTCTGCCATTGCGCCTTATATATCCATGTATTGGGGAAGTTTGATGATTGGCAGATGGGCAGGTGCCATCGCTGTTTTCAATCCTTCCAACAAGGTGAGAAAGATATTATTAATTGTAGTTCCATATGTGGCATTTGGTGTAGTATTAGCCGTTAATTCAATCTCCGGACAAAATGTTGGTCCATTATATGCCTACGCGGTAGTGGTGGCCTTCCAGGTTATTGGTTTCTTCTTAGGCCAAGATCGCCCGGCACGTACCCTTATGATATTTGGCATATTTGGTATGGCTGCTATGGTTATTGGTTTATTAACTACAGGTACAATTGCCACCTATGCGTTTATGAGCGGCGGTTTGTTCTGTAGTATTTTATGGCCATCCATATTCGCTTTAGCGATTGCTGGTTTAGGTAAATATACTTCTCAAGGTTCAGCCTTCCTGGTAATGATGATTTTGGGGGGTGGTATTATTCCGCTGTTACAAGGAAAATTATCGGATATATTAGGTATTCACCAATCATATTTTATACCGGTATTATGTTTCGGATACCTTGCCTTTTACGGATGGCGTATTATAGGCATCCTTAAAAAACAAGGAATTGAGCACGAAATTGAAGTTGGTTCGGCACACTAATTGTAATTAACTTATAAATTAGCATCGAATAATGGATATTTGAATTTAATTTTTCAATATTCATTGTTCGATGTTTTTTTATGATTAAAAATTAACCCTATCTATTGATAAGTAAGAATTGTTGAATGAGTAAATTGAGTTTCGATCAGATATTTATGAACCTTGCTACCGACCTGGCAGATCGTTCACACTGTGTGAAGGCTCATGTGGGTGCCGTTTTAACAAAAGATACCCGGATTATTTCAATTGGCTATAACGGCCCGCCTGCGCATACGCATAATTGTGATATGGAATGGCCCGAAACCGGTTGCCCACGCGACTCGAAAGGAAGCTGTTCCTTAGCCTTACACGCAGAAGAAAATGCCATTTTATATGCGGTTAAAAATGGTGCCAATTTAGAAGGGGCAACGCTTTACACCACACTTTCGCCTTGCTTGCCATGTTCGCGCCTTATTTTTTCGGCAGGTATTAAGCGTGTTTATTTTGATAAATCATATGCAGCTTATAAAGGCATAGCCAGCGATGAAGGGGTTGATTTTTTAAATAAATTTGGCGTATTGGCTACTAAGCTTGAAAAAGATTAGCTGAAAAACTATTTCTTTTCTAAAAATGGCTCCACGATGCTTAGCGCGAAAAGGAGCTGTTCTTGTTGGGTTAAGTCGGTATTATCTAAAATAATCGCGTCATGCGCACGCACCAACGGGCTTTCCAGTCGAGTAGTATCCTGATAATCGCGATGCGCCAAATTTTCAAATATTTCTTCGAGTGTTATGGTTGGGTTTTTAGGTAATAACTCTCTTAATCTACGTTCGGCACGAACTTTTGGGTCGGCTGTCATGAAAATCTTTATTTGCGCGTTCGGGAACACGGCAGTACCTATATCTCTGCCATCCATTACTATATTTTTTGAGCGCCCCATACGTTGTTGTTGTTTCACCATTTCATGCCTTACCTCTTTTATGGCAGCTACCGTACTTACATTTTCTGATACCGGCATTAATCTGATTTCGGATGAAACCTCTTCATCGTTTAAAGTAACATGGGTTTCATAATCGCGCGAATGAAAATTTAAATGAATATTTTTAAGGGCCTCAAGCACCTGGCTATTGTTATTTGGGTCGATTTGGTTACGTATAAAATATAATGCTACCGCCCTATACATGGCACCACTATCTACATAAATAAAATGTAATTCCCTAGCTAATGCTTTGGCTAGGGTGCTTTTTCCGCAGGAAGAATACCCATCAATAGCTACAACAATATGACTATCCATTTAAGGCAAATGTAATTAATTTAGTTTATTTAAATGGTAATGAGTAAGAACCCTTTTACTTATGCTCAGTGATGGTTGTTTTGAATTTTCCGTTAAATTATGAAGACAAATTTTAACTATTTAGGTTTTATGATATAAAACCTACCTTTGCTTTATGAATTTTACAAAAGAAGAGCTTAAGGCAGAGACTAGCTTTTCGGCATCAAGAAGTGGGGGTAAGGGCGGCCAAAATGTTAATAAGGTATCGAGTAAGGTGGAGCTTTTGTTTTCGATAGATAATTCCATGTTGCTTACGGATGATGAGAAAATAAGGCTGAATGATAAACTAAAAAATCGTTTTAATAAAGATGGTTTGGTTCAGGTAATTTGTGATGAGGAACGAAGTCAGTATTTAAATAGAGAAAAGGCATTGGATAGGCTTATCCACTTATTGGTTGACTCACTCCATATCCAAAAAGCAAGAAAGCCCTTAAAAGTGCGCAAGGCGGCTAAATTGGCTAGGTTGAAAGCCAAGCGTTTAAACTCCTTAAAAAAGGAAACCCGGAAAAATAATTTTGAAAATTAGTTTAAACCGAATCTATTTTAAACGATACATAAGGCTAATTGAAAGCCATTGTTGAGAATTTACCATCTCCTTATCATCTTTGGTATGAAATATGACTGCTGTATCAAATATGAATCTACTGGTATTGAAAGCCAAACCAATTTTTTGACTTACCACAAAAGGCTCAATGGTTTTAGTTACTTCCAAACCACCACCATTATCAAATAAGCCACCTTGTATTGTTGCGTCATAAGCCACATAGTTAATTAGAGGCTTATAATAAAAAAACAGTTCATTTTTTTGTAAAGGTTTTATTTTAGTGTTTTTGGTGGAAACGCTTGAAGTGCTTATAGAATTAAATAATTGATTAATGTTGCCAATACGTAGCAAAGGGCCTATTCCCGCACCTGTAAACCCATTTCCTAAATTTGCATAGCTGGTAAATGAGGCATCAAACCATCCTCGGCGTATAATAAGTTGATTATATTCGGCAGATAGGTTGAGTTGTAGCTCGTTATTTATTTGGTATTCCCATCCATTAGGGTGATAAAAGCCAAAGTTATCATGAACAAAGTCCTGCGTTTGTTTACCCAAAGCATTAGGACCAATAACACCAATTTGAGCACCTATTTTTAGGTTGCTCTCATTGTTATAAAGTAAATTTAGTGTTGAACCAACATACAAATAGGCTGCAAAAGGTCGATCAATTACTTCTGGTCGGTCATAACCTTCAATTTTAATATTTCCGGTATAAGGATTGAATAATTTTTGACCCGCTTCAAAACCAAGCACCTTATTTGCAAGCTTAGTGTTAGTATCGTTGCTGATTTTTAAGGCTTTTCTGAAATATAAAAATATCCCATCAGTATAATATCTGTCGGATCCTTGAAACAGGTAGGAATCATTGTCGCTTTGTATGCCAATTTCTATTGTACGATTTTGGGCATATACATGCGATGCGAAAAAAAATATGAGCAATAAAATAAAAGAACGACGGATCATTTTTATGAAGTAAGTTAGGCAAACTTACCATAACTTAGCGAATTGTTGTAACATGCTAAGGCAATAACTACCAAAATAGTATTTTTTTTAATAAACTGGTTTGTAATAAGTGGTTTAATTATGAAATGAATAGCCAAAACTTAATCCAACAAAATAAGGTGTAAAGTTTGAGCCATCAAAAACCGGGCTTACAAAAGCTCTGAAACTAAAACCACTATTTTTAGGTTGTAATCTATAACCAAATACCATAGTTCCAATAGTTGAAGAATTAAAAATACCACCAATATTTCCTGAATTAATAGTTACACCAACTCCAATTTCGAAAAATTTGTCGTCTTTTCCCAATAAATAATTTAATTGAAGAGGCATGGTAAATATAGAGGAACTGCCAGAACTTAAGCCACCTATGCCAACCCGACCACCTAACCCATCTTGGGTGTTACTAAACCTGGTATCATAATTAGCAGAAAAAATAATTCCGGGGCCACCTAGTTCAACATAAAAATTTTGAGCTCGTGTGCTGTCCAAACTATTGCTTTTAGTAGTTGTTGCATTTTGTGCATACACATAATTTCCAGCAATTACACTAATGGCTAAAATTATAATTGTTTTGAAAAGGATTGTTTTTACCATGGTGTTTTTGTTGATATTTTTAAGTTAATACAATGGAAGCCAAATACGAATAGGTTGATTTAACATTATAAAGTTAAAATAAAATTACAATTAAAATACAATTTGGAATAAAATAAAAAAAACCTTAATTGCTTAAGGTTTTTTTTATTTTAGTTAGGAGTGATAAAATCAAATTTTTATTCGGTTTTATATCAACATTGAACTCTCAGGTAGTGGCTTATTTTCATCTTTTATAGCCAAATCTAATGAGTTTTTGACTTTTTCGTGCATCAAGGCAAGCTCAACAACCTCTTGCATTTCGGTAACATAATGAAATGTAAGGTCTTTTATATATTCTTCCTTGATTTCCAAAATATCCTTTTTGTTTGATTTACACAGAATTATCTCTTTAATATTAGCGCGTTTTGCAGCTAATATTTTTTCTTTTATACCTCCAACAGGCAACACCCTGCCTCGTAGTGTTATTTCGCCAGTCATGGCTAAATGTGGTTTTACCTTACGTTGCGTAAATGCCGATGTTAAAGCAGTAAGCATAGTAACACCGGCTGATGGACCATCCTTAGGTGTTGCTCCTGCAGGAACATGCACGTGGATATCCCATTGGTCGAACAGGCGAACATCAATATTGAATAAAGAGGCATGCGACCTTAAATAGGCTAAGGCAATGACTGCGGATTCCTTCATCACATCGCCTAAGCTTCCTGTTAATGTTAATTTGCCTTTACCTGCACTTAGGCTCACCTCAATAAATAAAATGTCGCCTCCAACCGAAGTCCATGCCAAACCTGTAACTACCCCTGCAACTTCATTCCCTTCATAAAGGTCTTTATCAAAAATTGGTGCGCCTAAAATTTTCTCTACGTCATTTTTGTTAACAGCGATATTATAAGGCTCTTCCATGGCAATATTTTTGGCTATCCCTCTAATAAGCGAGCCAATCTTTTTCTCCAAGCCACGCACACCCGATTCACGGGTATAGTCAACAATTACTTTTTCAACTATTTCGGGTTTTATCACCACCTCTTTTGGCTTTAAACCATGTGCTTCGCGTTGTTTTGGAACTAAATGTTGTTTAGCAATTTCAACTTTTTCCTCGATAGTATATCCGTTTACTTCAATAATCTCCATCCTATCCAACAAAGCAGGTTGAATATTACTTAGTGAGTTGGCAGTTGCTATGAACATGACATTAGATAGGTCGAAATCCATCTCCACGTAATGATCGTAAAAGGTACTGTTTTGTTCAGGATCCAGTACTTCTAGTAAAGCGGAAGAAGGATCGCCCCTGTAATCATTGCCTACCTTATCAATTTCATCCAAAATAAATACGGGATTAGCTGCTCCGGCTTTTTTAATGGATTGTATAATACGACCAGGCATGGCACCAATATAGGTTTTACGGTGACCTCTAATCTCGGCTTCATCCCTAATACCACCTAATGCCATGCGCACATATTTACGTCCCAATGCTTTGGCTATCGATTTACCTAATGAAGTTTTACCAACACCCGGAGGGCCTACCAAGCAAAGGATGGGGGCCTTCATGTTATGCTTTAATTTAAGCACAGCCAGATATTCAATAATGCGTTGTTTTACTTTATCTAAACCAAAATGGTCTTTATCTAATACCTTTTGGGCACGTTTTAAATCAAAGTTATCTTTGGTAAACTCATCCCAAGGCAAATCAACCAAAAGCTCCAAGTAATTTAGTTGTACCGAATAATCAGCCGCTGCAGGGTTGGTTCTATTTAACTTTTCTAGCTCCTTGTTAAAATGGTCTTTTACTTCTTTAGCCCATTTCTTTTTAGCACCACGATCCTTTAGACTGTTAATTTCCAAATCGGGCGTATTACCCCCAAGTTCCTCTTGTATCGTTTTAAGCTGTTGATTTAAAAAATAATCACGCTGTTGCTTGTCTAAATCAACCCTAACCTTACTCTGTATTTGGTTTTTTAATTCCAGCATTTGTAAATCCTGGGTTAAGTGTTCCAGAATTAGGTTTGCTCTATTGCGTAAGTTGGCTTCCTCCAGTAGTTTTTGCTTAGATGCCATTTCGGCATTCATGTTTGAGGAAATGAAATTTATCAAAAATGAAGTGCTTTCAATGTTACGTATAGCAATACCAGCCTCACTTGGAATATTGGGAGATAATTGAATAATGTTCATGGCCATGTCCTTAATGGATGAAACCATGGCTTTAAACTCTTTATCCTCTTTATGTTTAGTTTCTTTAAAAGGTTCGATAGTAGCCTTTATATATGGAATACTTTGAACCTCTTCTTTTAAAATAAAGCGTTTTTTACCTTGTATTATTACGGTTGTATTACCATCAGGCATTTGCAGCATCTTGATAATTACCGCGATAGTACCCACTGTATTTAATTGACTGAAATTGGGGTCTTCTATAGAAACATCTTTTTGAGAAACCACACCAATCATCCGATTGCCTTTATTTGCATCTCTGATAAGCTTGATAGATTTATCCCTACCTACGGTAATTGGTATAACCGTACCCGGAAATAAAACCGTATTACGTAAAGGCAATATTGGCAATACCTCTGGTAATTGCTCATTATTCATCTCTTCCTCGTCTTCGGATGACATTAGAGGAAAAAATTCTGAATCTTCATTTATAACTGGTAATGCACTTTTAAAATCGAACGGATCAAAACTCATCGAAAACTTTTTATTATTATATAAAAAATGTCATATTGTCAGCCTCTTACTAGGAGGTGGGTAATTGTAGCAGGTTTAATGGTATTTACCTCTTACAAACCTTATAATTCAACATATGTGCCAAACTATGCTAAATTAAGGTAACAATTTTAATTGATTTATAATTTGTTGATTTAATGAATATTATATCTTAAGCCAAAATTTTAATTTATGGTGTGAAAGTGTAAAAAAGTCAAACTGATATTTTTTTATATTTTTGCTGAATTATTTGTAAAATGTTTTTCAACTTATACTAATCAAAAGAATTTTGAGTTATAGCATTGTTAGTTTATAAACTGGAGGATGAAGTTATCATTTATCGCTTTTTTTGTGTCTGTTTTTACATTTGAAAACGCATCTTCACAAAACGCTTACTATAAATTAGGACAACAAGCCATTATGGATGGCAACTTTAAAGCCGCGGTAGCACAATTGGAAAAGGCTTGTTTAATTGATTCAACCAATTCAAGTGCCTTATGGATGTTAGGGTACTCCTACTATCATAGCGAGAATTATAAAAAGTCGATTCAGATTTTTAACAAAGAAATTTTAATTACTCCAACTGATGCTATGGCTTATTATTATAGAGCTAGGGCTAAAAGCTATTTAGGAAGAGATAACCAAATTACTCCTGCCGAAAAAGAAAAGTTTATGGTTGGAGCCATATTTGATCTGACAAAAGCAATTAGCTATGATCCAAATGGTAACGAAAACAAATATTACCAAACAAGAGGAATAGCTTACCGTGAATTTGGTGTATTTAAAATTCAATCAACCGGGCATTATTACGATAAAGCACTAGCTATTAGCTCGTTAAAAGCTTCTGTAAAAGATTTTGAAAAGATTTTGGCTGATAATCCGGGCAGAACCGATATTGCAGCTTTGCTAGATATCTCCAAGCAAAAGCTGGAAGAAATATTAGGACGAAAATAATGTTTAATTAATCCTTTCTTAGTGCATTACTTAAAACTACCTTTGATAATATAGTAGTTTTTCTTCAATAATCTAACTTTTTGAGATTTTTGAATTAAATAAAGTGAATCAGGAAAATAACTCAATTTCTCGGACGATTCATAAAGCATGTTTTTTGTATTATTATATATCATAATCCATTTTACCTTATTGTTTACCTGCTTTACTATCATTTCTTGTAATTTGAGGTTAACATCTTTGGCTCTATAAATTAAAAGATTTTCGGAAGCCTCTATCGTATAACTGTCTTTCCATGAGGGTTTATTGATATCTGATGAACTAAAAAAATCAAACTCGTTTTCCCAGTTATTTATAAATAGCCGCTTAACCTCGTTTTTACCATTAAAATTTATTGATTTTAAAACAGGTTTATTCAGTTTGCTAAGGCGAGCTATTTCCTTGCTAAAATAACCTTTAACATCAAAATACTTTAATTCCTTACTGTTAGTTGTAGGTTCTGATCCACAGCTATAAATTATTAAAATAAAGGATATCAGGCATACAAGCCTGATATCCTTTAAAAATTTTGATTTAAATAAGTACATTACCGCTCATTTTTTCAGGCAGGCTGATACCTAAAAGTTTTAAAACTGTTGGGGCTATATCGCCCAATTTGCCATCTTTTACACTTTTTACATCTTCATCAATAATTACACAAGGTACTAAATTGGTGGTATGCGCGGTGTTTGGTGTTCCGTCATCATTTATCATGTAGTCGGCATTGCCATGGTCGGCTATGATGATGAAGGAGTAGCCATTGGCCAAACCGGTTTCAACCACTTCCTTGGTACAGCCATCCACCGTTTCGGCGGCTTTTACCACCGCGCTGAACACACCTGTATGACCAACCATATCGGTATTGGCAAAATTAAGCACAATAAAATCGGCCCAGCGACTTTTTAATTCCGGTAGTATGGCTTCTTTTATACCTTCGGCACTCATTTCGGGTTGCAAATCATAAGTAGCAACTTTGGGTGAAGGTACCAACAGGCGTTTTTCGTTTATAAATTCTTTTTCCCTGCCGCCTGAAAAGAAGAAGGTAACATGCGGGTATTTTTCCGTCTCCGCAATCCTAATCTGGTTTTTACCGACACTTTCCAATACTTCGCCCAGTGTTTGGGTAAGGTCGTCCTTGCTGAAAATTACTTTAACACCTTTGAATGTTTCGTCATACGGTGTCATTGTAATATAATGCAAATCAAGCGGATGCATATCATATTCTGGGAATGCCCTTTGCGTTAGGGCAATTGTAATTTCCCGGCCACGGTCGGTACGGAAGTTAAAGCATATAACTACATCGCCCTCCTTAATGGTGGTAACAGGCTCACCAGCGGCATTAACCGCTACAATTGGCTGTATAAACTCATCGGTTACATCTTTTAAATAGGATTCTTTAATAGATTGAACCAAATCTTTACTTAGGGTACCTTTGCCATGTATCAATAAGTCGTAAGCGAGCTTAACCCTTTCCCAACGGTTATCCCGATCCATAGCGTAATAGCGACCTATCAGGGAGGCTATTTTTGCAGGTGTATGGGCAATATGATTTTCGAGTTCCTGAACAAAATTAACGCCCGATTTTGGGTCGGTATCCCTGCCATCTAAAAACGCGTGAACAAATACTTGATCAAGCTGAAACGAAGCTGCCGCATCGCATAAACCTGCTACATGTTTTATATGGGAATGCACCCCACCGTCGGACAATAAACCAATCAAATGAACACTTTTATTATTTTGTTTGGCGTATAAAAAGGCTTCTTTAAGCACTTCATTATGCGGAAATTCATTGTCTTCAACCGCTTTATGAATGCGGCCCAGTTCTTGGTAAACTATGCGCCCGGCACCAATATTCATGTGCCCAACTTCCGAATTTCCCATTTGTCCGGCTGGTAAACCTACCGCTGTTCCCGAGGCTTCGAGTTTTGAATTGGGGTATTTTTCAATCAACGAATCAAAAAAGGGGGTGTTTGCCGCCAATATTGCATTGGAAGCATCGCTTTTGCCATATCCCCAGCCATCGAGGATAATAAGGGCTACTTTTTTCTGTTTTTCCACTTTGCAAATATAACTTTACCTTTAAAAAAATATAGTATTTATTAGGAGTATTTAATTTAAAAAAATCTCATAAATTATACTTTTAGATTGGAGTATTGAGATGATAGACTTAGGTTTGAATCGAGATTACCGCCCCCTCTAAATCTCCCCCGGTAGGGGAGACTTGTGAGCTTTTCTTTTAACTTTTTTTGAAATCAATTAATATCAAATTTTCTATCTAAGTGTACCAAAATTTGGCGTTTATATTGATAAGAATTAATATACTAAACTGTTAAAAATGGACTATTTGAATTACTTTTGTTAAAAAATAGTCCTAAATGGATATACCCCTGATAGATAAATTTATAAAAAACGCCTTGAGCGAAGATGTAGGCGATGGCGACCATACCTCGCTCTCCACAATCACACCCGGTACTTTGGGCAAAGCGAAACTTTTAGTAAAGGAAGCAGGTGTTTTAGCCGGAGTGGAGCTGGCACTCGAAATTTTTAAGGTTGTTGATATTGATTTGGAAGTACAAGTTTTTTTGACGGATGCCGCGAAAATTAAACCCAGCGATATTGTATTGGAAGTAAATGGCTCGGCGCATAGCATTTTAAAAGCCGAACGTTTGGTATTAAACTGTATGCAACGCATGAGCGGCATAGCCACCAAAACCAACCAAATGGGGGAGTTGTTAAAAGGAACAAAAACCAAAATATTGGATACCCGCAAAACCACCCCAGGCATGCGCTACCTCGAAAAATGGGCTGTTAAAATTGGTGGAGGCGTAAACCATCGTATTGGTTTGTACGATATGATTTTGATAAAAGACAACCATGTTGATTTTAGTGGTGGTATTGCCAATGCCATTGAAAAGGCAAACAATTACTTGCACGAGAACCGTATAAAGTTGCCGATAGAAATAGAGGTGCGTAATTTGGGCGAACTGGAAGAGGTATTGAAAGTGGGTAAAGTTGACCGGATTATGCTGGATAATTTTAGTTATGCTGATTTACAAGAAGCGGTGACTTTGATAAACGGCCGTTTTGTTACCGAGGCTTCGGGTGGAATTACGGAGGATAACATACAAGCTTATGCGGCCTGTGGGGTTGATTATGTTTCGGTAGGGGCGCTTACACATAGTGTTAAAAGTCTTGACCTCAGCCTTAAAGCGGTAATAGGTTAGCTAAGCAGGATAGGTTTCAATTAATTTATGATTTTTGGGGTTAATAAAGTAATAAATAAAGTTTACCCGAATTAATCTTATTTAAAAATTATGCGTATAAATATGGTTTTAAATTAATATTATTGCGGTAAGATGATAACTATAACATCGTTAACTGTACTGATAGCTGCTTATTTATGTGGGTCAATTCCAACGGCTGTTTGGATTGGTCTTGCTTTTTATGGTGTCGACGTGCGCGAGTATGGCAGTGGCAATGCCGGAGCTACCAATACCTTTAGGGTTTTGGGTAAAAAAGCGGGTATCCCTGTGATGTTATTAGATATTTTTAAAGGTTGGGCTGCTACCAATATGGCCTATTTTATAGGGGTAACAACCACCGGACCAACGCATTCCATCGCCTATACTAATTATGAGCTTGCGTTGGGTATTGCGGCCGTAATGGGTCATTTATTTCCCATATTTGCCGGGTTTAGGGGAGGTAAAGGCATAGCAACCCTTTTCGGCATGGTGCTGGCTATCAATATACACGCTGCGCTTTTGTGTATCGCCGTATTTATTATAGTATTGCTCGTAACCAAATATGTTTCATTAAGCTCGATTACTGCGGGCTTTACCTATCTTATAGGGGTTACTTTTGTTTTTCCTGTTTATATCAAATCTGTGATTGTATACGGCATGTGTATATGCGTGCTTATTTTGGTTACACATCAAAAAAATATAGAAAGGTTGATGAAAGGCAAAGAATCGAGGATTAACCTGTTTAAAAAGAAGGTACCTATCGCTTTTAAGGACGAGGGTCCAACCCTTTAATTCAGCTTTTATTCATTGCCGTTCTTTCTGTTCTCTGTTTAAATAATTCTATTTAATTCATATTTTATGGCTAAGCCATTATTTTTAAAAGCCGACTGGAACAACCTTTTAATGCTTAATTATGAGGTTAACCCCGAAATATTGAAACCCTATTTGCCCCCCGGTACCGAACTTGATTTATAGCAAGGCAAAGCCTTGGTGAGCATGGTAGGCTTCATGTTTTTAAATACCAGCGTTTTGGGCGTTAAATGGCCTTTCCATATCAATTTTGAGGAGGTAAACTTGCGCTTTTATGTAAGGCATTTTGATGGCTCGGAATGGAAACGTGGGGCCGTTTTTGTAAGCGAGATTGTACCCAAACCTATCATCGCGTTTTTTGCCAATACCTTGTATAAAGAGCATTATTCGGCTATGCCTATGCGACATTCGGTGGTGCAGGATGCAGAAGGTAATACCCGCTATTTATATGAATGGAAAAAACGGGGCAATTGGAACAAATTAGGAGCCACCGTAGCTAATGATTTTGCCGATATAAAACCCGGAACCGAAGAGGAATTTATTTTTGAACATTATTGGGGATACAATACCCTCAACCCAAATACCACCATGCAATACCAGGTAGAGCATGTATCATGGCAAACCGCCACTTGCTCCAACTATATTTTTGAAGCCGACATAGCCGCCCTTTACAGCAAAGCATTTGAACCTTTTTTATCTGCCAAACCGCATTCTGTGTTTTTCGCTAAAGGCTCCAGAATTGGGGTGAGGATAGGGGAGAAGATTAGGGTGGGTGGGGTGTAGAAAGATATTTACACGTTAAAGAAATTATTTTAAATTCTATCTCTTCACACCATGAAAACATACTTTGTAGACGCCTTCACCAATCAAAAATTTAAGGGTAACCCGGCTGCGGTTTTAATGCCAGAAACCGATTTAGATGCTGAAACCATGCAAAATATAGCGACCGAAATTGGCTTTTCAGAATCGGCTTTTATCAGGCAATTAGAGGGGAATACTTATAACATACGCTTTTTTTCGCCAAAAACTGAAATCCCGCTTTGCGGTCACGCTACCTTGGCGTCCTCCAAAATTGTTTTTGATAATACTCCTTTTGAAACCATAAAATTCATTAACCGTGATCAGGTGGTGTTGAATATTGAAAAGGAACGTCATCAAATTAAAATGCGATTCCCTGTTTATGATATAGAAGAAATTGAAGTTCCACAAGCTGTCATAGATGCCCTGGGAATATCGGAATTAGTAAATAAACGGTATAGCCCTGTAAACAAAATCATATTGGTTGAAATTGAAAGTGCTTCCCAGCTTGCAAATTTAAAACCTGACTATGCCTCACTTATCAATTCATATTCCGGGATAAACGGGGTATTGGTAACTGCTGCTTCCGATAGCGAACTGTTTGATTTTCATTACAGATATTTTTGGCCATGGTCTGGCACCAACGAAGATCCGGTTACTGGTGGGGTACAAACCTTTCTGACAAAATATTGGGCTTTAAAATTAAACAAGACAAAATTAACAGCCTTTCAATCTTCTTTAAGAACCGGGATGATGCGTACTGAACTTTTGCAAGATTCAGTCTTGATTTTGGGCGAAGCAGTAACCGTATTTGAAGGTAAATTTATTGTATAGCCATGTTAATAGCCACCTTAAAAATACTATTTAACCGTGATTTAGAAAGATTAAAGGCAGAAATTTCACAATACAAATACGAAGCGAATATTTGGATTATTAAGGCGGATATAAAAAATTCGGCAGGTAATCTTTGTTTGCATTTGGTTGGTAACCTGAACACCTATATTGGTAAGGAGTTAGGCAAAACGGATTACCTAAGAAACCGGGAGTTGGAATTTTCCGCTAAAAACATCCCGCGAAAAGAGCTGATAGAGAAAATTGAAAATACCATATCGGTCATTAACCAAACATTAGATAATTTGGATGAAGCTGTTTTAGCTACCCAATTCCCCGTATTAGTATTTGATAAAAGCACCACAACAGGATTTTTTTTAGTCCATTTAAGTACGCATTTAAGTTACCATTTGGGGCAAATTAATTACCATAGGCGGCTGCTGGAAGTGGTGGATGAGTAAAATTGAAAATTATTCTTTCAATACATTAATATCTTTAGGTTCTGTAAATAGAAAGAGGTAATTTTAATTTAACAAACTACCTCTATTCATGACAATTAATGTTGCGGACTATTAGTTTTCAGTTTAACTGGTCTCATTAAGTGCGAGAAGGTAAGTTGTGCCATTTTCCAGCTTCCGTTCTCTTTTAGGTAAACCTCTGTAACCATAAAAGGGTTAACTACCTCGTTTCCTACTACAACGGCAACTAAATCAATATCATTCAAGAGGATGGCGGTATTGCCAAATATATTTATAGATGCCGAATAAACTACAGCTTTTTTAAACCAAATAAAGCCATTTTTTATTACATCCAGCTAGCTGTCTTTCTCCCAACTGCCACTTATCAAAACAGCAAAAACTAATAGCCATAGCCAAGGAAAAAATATTTGATACCAATAAAACCATGAGCCAAATTGCTTACGAGTTGGGCTTTAAATATCCACAACACTTTGCTCGGTTGTTCAGGCAGCAGGTAGGGCAATCGCCAATAGAATATAGCAACTTGAATTGAAAATTATTTTTATTCAATCTACACCCAATACCTCCAAAATAGCTTTAGCCTTTAATAAGCATTCTTCATATTCTTGCATCCCATTGGCATGGTAGGTAATCGCGCTTCCTACCTGAAATGATAGGTATTTGTTTTGTTGGTTGTAAAACAGGGAACGGATAGTAACGTTAAAATCAAAATCACCATCCGGACTAAAATAGCCTATCGCGCCCGAGTATGGGCCACGTTTGCTGCGTTCATATTGTTCCATCAACTGCATGGCCTTTATTTTGGGGGCACCCGTCATGCTACCCATTGGGAAGGTGTTTTTTATGGCTTGAATTTCCGAAATATCATCAGCCAACTCACAGCTAATGGTTGATATCATTTGATGTACCTGATTAAAGGAATAGATTCCAAAAAGATCTTCCGTTTGTACGGTTCCTTGCTTGGCCGAGCGGGTAAGGTCGTTACGTACCAAATCTACAATCATTACATTTTCTTGCAGTTCCTTGGTATTGTTTTTTAGTGCCGATTTAATGGCTTCATCTTCCTTTATATCCTTACCCCGTTTGGCTGTCCCTTTTATAGGTTGTGATACCAGCTTATTGCCTCGTTTACACAAAAAGCGTTCGGGCGAGGCGCAGACGGTATAGTGTGAACGATGTTTAAACAAAGCCGCAAAAGGTGTTGGCGATATTTGCATCAACCATGTAAAAATTGATATTGGGTTGATAGCCACGTCCTCCGCAAAAAATTCATGACAAAAATTGCTAACATAAATATCGCCTTGTTGGATATGATTCTTTATTTTCTCCACCGTGGCTAAATATTCTGGCTTAGTAAATTTTTCCTTTAGGGTTATATTAGGTTTGATAGGTGGTATTTGGGCTTTTTGGCCAAGTATGGTATGATAAATTTCCTGCTCATTATCTCCGTTAATTTCAACCAGGTTACCTTTGATAATGATGGTAATTTGCGGGGAGAAAAAATATAAATCCGGGAAACCGAGACCATCGGCATTATTTGAAACAAGGTCTTCGATTTCGTTTTTCAAATCGTACGATAAATATCCGGCAAGCCAACCCGGGTTATTGGTTTTAAAAGCTTCTAATTTCCCGAAAGCATTTACTTCCGTTGCCGAAACCTCATTACGTACACCAATCGCTAATAAAGCATCAAATTTGGAATAGGCCTCTTTAATATTATTTGAATCAAGATAACAAAACACCTCAAAAGTTTGGGCAAAGTATAATGCCTTTATTTTGAATTCCTCCAAGTTTTCAACTTTAAATTCCATATAAAAAAAGTACCTAAAACTTAAAGGCCCCAATAATGGAGCCTTTATTTATTTTGAGATTTCTCAATTTAATGAGTAAAAAATTTATGCCTAGCTAAGCACCAAAGTTTGCAACCTATCAGGTCCTACCGACAGGTATTTTACGGGTACTTGTAATTCTGCTTCCAAATAATCTATGTAAGCTTTTAGCTTTGCTGGTATTTGGTCTACTTCGGTAATTCCTGTTAAATCTTCATGCCATCCGTCTATTTCCTTAAATATTGGGGTAGCTTCAGTTCCGCAAATATCATAAGGCATGTAATCAATTACTTTGCCTTCATAGTTGTAATGTGTGCAAGCATATATTTTATCAAAACCGCTTAATACGTCGGCCTTGGTCATTACCAGCTGGGTAACACCGTTGAGCATAATGGCATATTTAAGTGCAGGTAAATCAATCCAACCCGTACGGCGTGGACGGCCGGTAGTAGCACCAAATTCATGACCAATTCTGCGCAGTTCTTCACCAGTTTCGTTATCCAACTCGGTAGGGAATGGGCCGCCGCCTACACGGGTACAATAAGCTTTAAAAATACCGATTACCTCGCCAATTTTATTAGGTGCTATACCCAAACCAGTGCAGGCACCAGCGGTAGTGGTGTTTGATGAGGTAACAAAGGGGTAGGAGCCAAAATCAATATCCAGCATGGTGCCTTGTGCACCCTCGGCCAAAATCTTTTTACCTTCTTTTAGGTAGTTGTTTACCAAATGCTCTGAATCAACCAATGGAAATTGTTTAATCAATTCAACGGCCTCAAAAAAGGCTGCTTCACGGTCGGAGAAGTCACCTACCTCACCGTACATTGATTTCAGCATAAAGGTATGCTTATCGGCCAGTTTGCGGTAGCGTTCTTTAAAATCGGGTTGTGAAATATCACCCACACGCAAACCATTACGGCCGGTTTTATCCATATAAGTCGGACCAATTCCTTTTAGCGTGGAGCCAATTTTACCATCACCCATTTTTTTCTCAGAAGCTGCATCAAGCAATTGGTGAGTTGGTAGAATTAAATGAGCCTTTTTAGAAATCATCAGGTTCTTTTTGGCCAAAAGATCATGCCCTGCCGCTTTAAGTTTATCAATTTCTTTTTTTAGAGTAATTGGGTCAATGATTACGCCATTACCTATCAGGTTAAGCGTATTGTCAAAAAATATACCCGATGGGATGGTGTTTAATACATATTTTTTACCATCAAACTCAAGGGTATGGCCAGCGTTTGGCCCACCTTGAAAACGGGCAATCAAGTCATAGCCTGCGCTCAACACGTCCACAATTTTACCTTTACCTTCATCGCCCCATTGGAGCCCTAATAACACGTCGACAGCCATTAATTTATATACGTTATTTCAGTAAATGATTTAATTTGAACTAATTTGTAGATGAAGGGTCAAATATCTGAAAATTATCCGTTAAGGCATTTATTTTTAAAATAAAATGACCAACAATTTTTTGGTTTTAATGTGGATAAATGAAAGCTAATCCCTAGTTATTAAACGGTTTATTTTTGGTTAAAGTCTTCTATCACAGGCACCTGCTTTTAATTTCTCGCAATTGCCATATAAGTTTAAGGAGTGGTGCTTTATTTCGAATTTCAGTAAACTACCCATCATGCTTTGTATTTGTTCAATTCGTGGGTCGCAAAATTCAACCACCTTACCGCAATCCAAACATATGATATGATCGTGTTGCTTATAGCCGTACGATTTTTCGAACTGCGCCATGTTTTTGCCAAACTGATGCTTAGTAACCAAATCGCAGGAGACTAGCAATTCCAAAGTATTGTATACGGTGGCACGGCTCACCCGATATTTCTTATTTTTCATGTGGATATATAGCAATTCCACATCAAAATGATCCGTACGCGAATAAATTTCTTCCAATATGGCAAAACGCTCCGGAGTTTTCCTAAGGCTTTTATTCTCGAGATAAGCCTCGAAAATTTTTTTTACCATATCAATTGTTTCCTGTTGTGACATATCCTTTAATAAGGAACAAAGTTATTAAATAAGTTTAATGTTGATAATCAGTTTAAGACGCTTTTTCAATAGCCGAATCAAACCTCTCAACACCGGTAACCCCTTTTACCGTTTTTAGTTTTTTAATCAAATTTTCGAGGTGATGGGTATCATTTACATATACCATAATGCTGCCTTCAAAAATGCCGTTATCGCTGTCGACCGTTATGGAGCGCATATTCACTTTAAAATCGTGCGATATGACAGTGGTGAGTTGGTTAATAAGTCCAACATCATCAATACCAGTAATCCTCAAACCTGTTAAAAACGCGAGTTCGTGTTGGTTGGTCCACTTTGCCTTTACTATGCGATAACCATAATTACTCATGAGTTTAGTGGCATTGGGGCAATTGGTTCGGTGTATTTTTATGCCATCTGCTACGGTAATAAAGCCAAAAACGTCATCGCCAGGTATAGGGTTACAACAATTGGCTAGTTTATAGTCAATTTTTTGCATATCCTCACCAATCAATAATATATCGCTGTCTTTTGCCTTGATGTTGCGGATCAGGCTTTGCACCTGCTCTTGCTCAATTTTATCCTGCGGCTTATTTTCAATAACCTTTTCGGAGGCAAGATATTCTTTCAAATCCTTAATGTCAATCAAGCCTTTGGCTACATTAAAAAACAGATCCTGTGTAGATGCTAGTTTAAAATAATAGCTCAGCTTATGAATATTTTCGGAGTTGTAAGTTATTTTAAGCGATTTAAGTTTGCGCTCCAATATTTCCTTACCATCATCGGCAACTTTACGTTTTTCTTCCTTTAAGGCCGATTTTATTTTGGCTTTGGCCTTTGCGGTAACAACAATATTCAGCCAATCTTCTTTTGGTGTTTGTTTGCTGGAGGTGATGATTTCAACCTGATCACCGTTTTGCAGTTTATGGCTCAATGGCACCAGTTTATGATTTACCTTGGCACCTATACAACTTGCACCCACATCAGAGTGTATCTCGAAGGCAAAATCAAGTGCGGTAGCATTTAAAGGAAGTTGAATAAGGGCACCTTTTGGCGTAAAGATGAAAATCTCATCGCTAAAGAGGTTCATTTTAAAATCGTCCAAAAAGTCGAGCGCGTTAGAGTCGGGGTTTTTAAGCATTTCCCTTACTTTTTGCACCCATTGGTCAAGCCCGCTATCAGTTGATGATTCCTTGTATTTCCAATGCGCGGCAAAGCCTTTTTCGGCAATTTCGTTCATCCTTTTGGTACGAATTTGCACCTCCACCCATTGCCCGCGTGGTCCCATTACAGTAGTATGTAATGATTCATAGCCATTTGCTTTGGGCGATGATATCCAATCGCGCAACCTATCTGGGTTGGGTCTGTACAAATCAGTAATGATGGAATAAGCCTTCCAGCAGTCGGCTTTTTCATTTTCAAGCGTACTATCCAAAATAATCCGGATGGCAAAAAGATCATATACTTCCTCAAAAGGAATTGCCTTTTTCCGCATCTTGTTCCAAATAGAGTGGATTGATTTCGGTCGGCCAAAAATATCGGCTGTTAAACCTTGTTCTTGTACCACTTTGTTTACCGGTTCAATAAAATCTTTTATAAACTTTTCGCGCTCAGCTTTTTTCTCGTTCAGTTTGTTTTTGATGAACTGATAGGTTTCCCGCTCCATGTACTTCATAGAAAGGTCTTCCATTTCCGATTTAATGGAATAGAGCCCTAATCGATGCGCTAAAGGTGCATACAAGTAGATGGTTTCTGATGATAGTTTCAGTTGCTTGTCGCGTGGCATAAACTCCATGGTACGCATATTATGGAGCCTATCCGCCAGTTTTATCAAAATCACCCTTACATCATCCGCCAGGGTAAGTAACATTTTTCTGAAATTCTCGGCCTGTAATGAGCTATTGGTATCAAATACACCTGATATTTTGGTGAGCCCGTCAATAATCATGGCTACCTTTTTTCCAAACTCCCTTTCAATATCCTCCAGTGTCATGTTGGTATCTTCCACCACATCGTGCAGTAAGGCGCAAACAATGGAGGTGGTGCCTAATCCAATTTCTTCGGCGGCAATTTGCGCTACGGCAATAGGGTGATAAATATAAGGTTCGCCCGATTTGCGGCGCATATCTTTATGACTTTCCAAGGCCATATCAAAAGCTTTGCGAATCATGCGCTTATCGCCTTTTTGCAAGGTCGATTTACTAGCGCTTAGCAAAGCCCGATATCTTTTTAATATTTCGGTCTTTTCGGCTTCAGGATCAATTACAATTTCTTTTATCATATGGCATCAAAACAATTAACGAAGATTACATCCAAAAAATATATTAATGGATGTTATATCTAAATACCACAAAAAAATGCATTATTTTTGTACTAAGTAAAATTATGAAAATAATTGGGTTTTTTTTGCTGTTTTGTGGAATGAATTTGGAGGTTTTGGCACAGGCCAAACCACCTATTCAATCAATATTAGGCAAAAATGATACCATAAAAACTTATGCCACGCTTTACAGTGAACATATGATTCCTTGGTATGTATTGCATGAAGTAAAAATTTGGGATTCTCGAATTTTTAAAAGCCAAGCCGACAGAGATAATTACCGCCGACTGAAATATAATGTGCTCAAGGTACTACCTTATGCGCGGTTTGCAGGAGCCAGATACAGGCAATTGCAACGTGATTTGGCATTGACTGCCGATAAACAAAAACAAAAGAAATTGGTTGATGCTTGCGAAAGCCAAATTAAAGATTTGTTTAATCGGGAAATAAAGGAAATGACAATAAGTCAGGGTGAGGTTCTAATAAAGCTAATTGACCGTGAAACCGGTAACACAAGCTACGCAATGGTAAAGGATTTAAAAGGCGGTTTTAATGCTTTTATACTTCAATCGGCAGCCAGAATTTTTGGGCACGATTTAAAAGAGACTTATGATCCGGACCAACAAAAAGATATAGAAGCCATTTTAGCAGAGGCTGGCTACAATTCAATACCAAACTAATCATGAATAATTCTAGCATCTATCAGTTTAAGGTTAATAAATTAAATGGGGAAGAAGTTAGTTTATCTGATTATAAAGATAAAGTACTTTTAATTGTAAATACAGCCTCACAATGTGGATTTGCCCCGCAATTGGCCGATTTGGTAGAATTAAAAAAGATATTTCAAGGTCAGGATTTTGAGATTCTTGATTTTCCATCCAACGACTTTGGCGGACAAGAGCCCTTGAGTGGTGAAGAATTGGTAAGTTATTGTGAAATACAGCATGTGAATTTTCCGGTTTTTGATAAAATAAGAGTACGCGGCCCCTATGCGCATCCTTTGTATAAATATTTTGCCGATAAAAAGGAAAATGGAAAGTTTAGCTCAACCCCAAGATGGAACTTCCATAAATTTTTAATAAACAGATCAGGTGTAGTGAATGATTTCTTTTTCCCGTTTACAAAACCTACCACCTCACGTATTAAAAAGCAGATTACCCGATTGTTGGGTTCGGCTAAATAATTAGATTCATTTTATGCTTAAATTAGATATTTTAGTTTTAGCGGTACATCCTGATGATGCCGAGTTGGGTTGCGCCGGTGTTATTTTAAAACATAATGCCCAAGGAAAAAAAGTAGGTATTATTGACCTTACCAAAGGTGAATTAGGTACCCGTGGCACACCCGAAATAAGGGAACAGGAAGCAAATGCCGCCGCGGCAATTTTGGGTGTGGTAGTTAGAGAGAATTTAGGTATTCCGGATGGTTTTTTTGAAAATACCGAGACCTATCAACTCAAAATAATTTCGGCTATACGTAAATATCAGCCTGAAATAATAATAGCCAACGCCTATCACGACAGGCATCCGGACCATGGTCGTGCGAATGAGTTGGTAGAAGCAGCCGCCTTTTTATCCGGATTGCGTAAAATTGAAACCACTCAAGATGGTAAACCTCAAATGGAATGGCGACCAAAACAAGTATTACACTTTATACAAGACCGCTATATAAAACCTGATATTTTGGTGGATATTACCCCTTATTGGGATAAGAAGATAGAAAGTGTATTGGCCTATAAATCGCAGTTTCATAACCCCGATTGGGAGGACGAACCGCAAACCTATATATCATCGCCGGAATTTATACAAGTTGTTGAAGCAAGGGCAAGAGAGTTTGGCAAAAGTATTAATGTAAAATTTGCCGAAGGTTTTACCTCCAGAAAAATTTTAGGGGTTGATAGCCTATTTGATTTGGTATAGAAAAGCTACCAATGGTTTATTTCTTACTAAACAAAATTGTATCGTATATAAAATATCTTTATTTAGTTTTATTCTCAAGCTTAATATTATTTATATTATCAATTTTAAATCCAATGTTCCCATTAAAGTCCGAACCTTCTAAGGTTAAGGTATAAGTTGATGACGCGTCTGTTGTATAAAACCAAAGGTTGGCCTCTCCATTTTTATCAGTAATAATATTTGGCTCCCAACTAATGGTTGAGCGTAAATCAGTTATGTGCTTTGTTTGGTCCTTTACCGTATACTTAGGCTTATAAAAAGCTACAGGTGAGCTTATTGGTAAAGGTTTATATAAGTACCTGCCGGGAGTATTATTAAAGTAGGGGCCATTACCGGAGCGGGTTGTTATTTCTATAATTGCATAATCATAGTTTAAATTATAACGCAATTCATAAGTTGAAGTATATTTGGGCGTAAAATTTACTTCAATTCCCTTAATATCTTCCGCTAATAGACCAGTAAGAAAATTCCTAATATCAATAAAACTGGTTGCAGACTCCTCCGAGGATATGACTTGAGCCGCTGAAATACCGTCGATAATGAATTTTATAGGTTTACGATTGATTGAGTACCATTCGTTCGGCTTATGTCCATCACTTACATTTTTCGATAAAATATTATCAGAAGCACTATATGGATTAAAGAATCTTTCTCCAAAACCTTTAACGCTTTCTTGTAATAATTGCAATAGGGTTTTCTTACCGGTCTTCTCCAAATCCTTTTCATCAATTACTTGGTCGGCTTCACCGGGGCCGTTTAGGTTTTGTGAGCCTCTGATTACTTTCGTGGCTTTTATTTTTACTTCCTTTAATAAATGGCTGCCCTTTGCTAGGTTTTCCGTCTCGCTTAACGAGGCACGGGTTTTGGTATAGTTAAGCAATATACTATCTCCTTCAATATACCAGGGGGGTGTTTTTATACCAAAGGGCTTCATAAAATCGGGTGTTTTTGTTTCGTCTATCCCAATGTTTACATTAAAACTTTTACCGTTTCTATTTACCGCCTTTAAAAAAAATACGGGGGTATCAATTTTAGGCAAACGGTCAAAAACAAATTTGCCGTTTTGATCGGTAATGGTATCCATCAACATTTTTGGCTTTATGGAGAATAACAACACATTGCTGCCTTTTACTGGTATATTAAACACATTTTTTACCGTACCATTTACCTTCAACTCATTTTCGGGCTGGTAGGTAATAGTTGGCGGGTTAAAAACTTGTTTCCAACTATAATTAACCCAACCTTGGGTAAGCAGCAAATTATCAAGCGCGTGCCAAGCGGTATCGCTTTTATTGTTCAGGTAATATCCGGGTTCTTCAATAAAGCCTTTCAAATCGGCGGTGAACAGCATACGGGTTAAAATATTCTCACGGTTTAGGGTATCCTGGTTTACCTGCTTATCATCCGTAACGGCCATTGAAAAACTACCGACTATCGGATTACCATTTTTGTTGGTCACTTTTATTTTTACCGAAACACTATCTCTTGCCGCATAAGTTGGCTTATCTGTAATAATTTGAACATTCAGCCTGTCATGCCTGTCAATATAAACCAGCCTATCGTTAATGGGTTGGTTATTAGCGGTCATCACTGTAAAATGGGCAACCCCGGTTGGAAACAAACTTTTAGGGATTTTTTGTTTGATAAAATCGAGATTTTTTAGATTAAAAACAGCGGCATAACACACAATACCCCTTGCCCTGCCTATCAGGTAATAATTATCGCCTAAGGCACCAATATCAGGAGTTGAGGCTACCAATACATCCAACGAATCGCTTTCTATCCGGTTCTTTATATGCAAAACCATACCCGAATTTTTTATGGCAGGCAATGGATAATTTTTTACCAAACCGCCGGGAAGATTAACCTTTGCAGTATAAGTTTCACCTGCCTTCGGAGCGATATAAACATTGCCCATACCATTATGCAACGAACTAAATTCGGCAATCGTATTGTTTTCATTATCGGTAATAATCCCCGAAATATTTTGACCTTTACCATCCTCGCCAATGGCTTTAAAACCTATATAGGCAGGCAAACCTGCTACCATGCTGCCACCTTCGGGTAAAAACTGTAAGTCTGTATTTTCTGGTCGATTTAAGGGTATGGGTATAACCGCCTTTTTATCTTTCAATGGGTCTTCTACAACAATTGCCAAACCGTTATTTTTTTGAGGCAAAGCAAAATTCAAGTCCACTGAGCCATTTAAATCAGTCAGGAATTTATGATGATATAGGTGTTTGTCACCATTCAATACCTGCAGGTTGACGTCCTTAACCTGGTATAGCTTTTTGGCCATATCCGTTAATTGTAGTTTTATGAAAGCTTTTTTTATGCCGCTTTCGGTAACTAGGTTTATTTGCCTGTTCACCAACCATTTATTTTCGAGCGGACTTGTGATGTAAAAGTTTTTATAAAAAAAGTAATCATCGCCAAAGTTTCGCATCCAGTTGGTATAAGCGCATAAGGTATAGGTACCGCTGGCAAAATCCTTTTCATCCAAATTGATACTGCCCCAACCAAGTCCGTTGATTAAAGGTATGCGTAATTGCTTAACAATTTTATTACTATCATTAGCAATATCAATATTGAGCAAATTGCTTTTGTTGGAGGCAGCCATATACGTATTAAACAGGTAGGCTTTAAACCAAATGGTATCGCCTTGAGTATAGTAAGGCTTATCAAATTGGAGATAAGGTTTTTCGATGTTGTTTAATTTGGTGACACTATCGGCAAGGGTAGTCAGTTTTAATAAGGAGTTGCCTGTTTTATTAATTTGGGCAAACGGAAAGGCATTGTTAACCCTATAACGTAAAACTTGTCTACCAATATTGCCGTTTTCGTCCATGCCTTCAATTATTAGTTTGTAGGTACCGGGAGCGTCGGTATTGTAATATTCAAAATCGGCGTTCCCATTTTTATCTGTTTTTACAATCGGATTCCAATATACAATAGAACGTAGGTCTTTATATTTACTTCCAGTATCAATATGCTCATACTTTGGCCCATAAAACTCACGGGCTTTGTAAAAACCTCCGGGTGTAATGGGCAAAATACCAATTGATGCTAAGTTTTTTGCGTTACTTTCGCCACCACGCTTAGTTGTAATTATTAATACCCCATTGCCACTATCCATACCGTAAATACTAGCACCTCCATATCGTAATACTTCTATAGTTTCAATTTGTGAAACAGGTATATCGTCAATTTTAAATGGTAATCCTCCATTTTTAGTTTCTCCTCCACTAAATTCCTGCCCATCAACTATTACAACCATTGGTCCATTACTAGGTGGTGATTTTAAGTAAGCAATTCCTTGAACAAAGCCAACACCTCGTAATCGTCCATTTAGACTTGCTGATAATGTCCCACCTATTTGTTCAATTTCATCCGCATGAACCACCTGGGTGGCATTGCCGGCACCAGCAAGACTTTCTGTGTGGTATTGGTTATCAATTTTTTTAGCTTTTATTTTAACTTCCTTCAATAATATTCCTTTATTCTTTCCATAATTAATTCCTTCGTTTCGGTTTTTTTCGGTATAACTTAAATAAACAGACATGGCCGTATCGCTTATTTGACGGAAAGCATTCAAATTATCTAAAACAGGCAGGCCTTTATCTTGTAACCAGGTTATTCTTGTAGAATTTTTGCCATTTGCTTTTACCGCGCTTAATACGAAATGAGTGGTGTCTGCAAAAATCAGGTTTTCAAAATGGAATATTCCTTTTTCATCTGATGTGGTACTTAAAATTGAACCCCCTCCTGAAGGAATCAAGGTAATAGTTCCATTACTTATTGGCTTGTTTAATAGGTTGGTTACCTTGCCAGTTATACCTAATCCTTTTTCCGGTTGATAAGCTTGAGTTACATAGTTATTGTTTATTACTTTTTTCCATTCAAACTTGCGATAGCCTTGTGTAAGCATCAAAATATCCAGCTTTTTACGTGCTGTTTGACTGGTATCGTTAAAATAATAATTGGGCGCTTCTATGTAACCTTTCAAATCAGAAGTTAAAAGCATATTTGTTAGTATGGTGTTTTCGTTATTATCATCAAAAGGTACCTTATCCTCATTAATTACCGAAACGGAGAAGTGCCCGCTTACTGCTGAATCTGCTCTATTTTTTGCAGTCAGATTTATTTTTACTTTTTCTCTTTTACCGTATATCTTTTTATCGCTATTGATGTTTAAAGTTAGTTGATCATTGTTTTGTACAAAAAATAGGCGCTCGCATAAAGGTTCGTTATGATTTGTAATGAGGGTTACAGTAGCAACCCCGGTTGAAAGGTTTCTTTTTAAAATATCAAGGTTAATTATTGAACTATCAAGCTTACAATTTAACTTAGTTAAGCTGTTGCCCGAATAAATTAAAAGTTGGTAATCTTTACCCTTGTTAGCCTGGTAATATGGTTGATTAGTTAAAATACTGATGGAGGTTTTAAGGCTGGCTTCATTATTAATCCTTAAAGTTATACCGCTTATTATTGCCTTTGGTAATCCGACTTCATCCTCCACCCCCTTAACAATATATTTTGCATTGTAGCTTTCGCCCTCTTTGGGTTCAAAATAAAAATAGCCCATCCCCAAATGTTCCGAATGAAAGCTGGTAATAATTTTATTGTCTTGGTTATAAATAGTACCCGTTATATCCATCCCGTTGCCATTTAAGCCAACAGCTTTAAAAGCAACTTTTGAGGTTATACCGATGATCAGGTTTCCACCTTCAGGAAAAAATTGCACATCTGCTTTTGGGTTTTGGATGTTTTTTTTAGCACTTGTTTGAACAGCTTTATTACTCGACAAAGAACCTATAGGTATTGTTTTTTCAAAAACGCCGTATCCTTCATTGTTCTGCATCCAGCGGGTATAGGCTCTAATGCGATAATTACCAAATGGTAAGGAATCAGGCAGAGAAAAATCGCCATTTGCAATTCCACCATTCAGTTGAAGTTTTATGGATTGGTCAATTTTATTATTAGTATTAATTAAATCAACAAATAAAACGCCACTTACTTTGTTTAAACTATGGTTTTTACCTGCACTAACATATGCCCTAAAGTAAACGGTATCTCCGGCCGCGTAATAGGGTTTATCAAAATGCAGATAAGCTTTTTCAAAAACATGATTATAAAAAAAAGACCATGGTTTGGTATTAGATGTATCTAAATGGGGCTTATTATTTTGGGCGTTAATTGTAATGCCAAATAATAAAAAACAGGCTAAAACGCTATTAATTTTAAAAACCATAAAGTCAAAAAATAAAATTTATGATAAAAAAGAACCACAGCTAAAGTGAATTAGCCAAGACCGTAAATAAGCTTTGTGTATTTTTATTGTTGTTAAAGGTTAAATAACAGGTTTATTTATTTAGCTAAATTTAGAAATAATTATATTCAAAAACAAAAAATAATCACAGAGAAAAACGTCTAACTAAATTATTGAATTTGTTTACTATAATTTTGTAAAGTGGAGTTGGGATTTTAAATAACCGTATTTGGTCCAAAAAAAAGAAAAATTGAATTGATTTAAGGGTATCCCTAGCAAGTATTTATATAACAAAATGATAGATAGTGAGTATGCATGCAATTATCTATATTTCTTGGTTTTGTATAGCGCTAATTGCAATAACTGATGAAATTATAGAGGTTTAAGCAATAAGATTGAATAAAAATGATTTTTGAATGACCTGTAAAGCTAATTATTTAGAATCTTCAACAAAAAATCTATTTTGATATACATATATAAAGCTATGGTTGAATATTACAATATTTGAAATTATTATCATTGGATAAATTAGTGCTTACTAGCTCTAATATATTCAAATCTGTTATTATCAACATTCCTTTGTCTCACAAGTTTATGTTCATTTGCCATTTTTAACAATATCCCAGATAATTCGGAAGTTTTAAAGTCGGAAGAATAAAATTCTTTACAATATTCGGCAATAGCAGCAATACTATGAGGAGTATTGAAATAATCTGTATGCAAAATTTGGTTCAAAATTTTTGTAGCACCTAGTTTTTTTTCAGTGCCTCCACTGTCATATTTATTACTAATGGCTGGATTGCTTGCATTGAATCTTTTGCTAGCTGTACCGCTATAAGTATTTTCAGACCTTTCGTTTTCAATAATTGCATCAAGTAAACGATCAACTACTCTAACTTGTACCGCTTCTGATTTAAACGAATTTACAACATCGGAAATCTCAACGAGTTGCTTTTTTAATTCATCAATTTGTTGTTTGCTCATCTTGTGCCCTATTGTTTCAATTTGTAGAAACTAACCATATTTATAATTCTAAAATGATAATATTGTTTTAAAATATTATCATTTATTAACTCTTTGATTTTTAACAATAAGAAATATTCTGTCTTAACGTAAAAATCAAAATAAAGTTACCATTATATAAATTAATACGGGGAGATGTAGCAAAAGTTTTACAGTATTATATATTATTTAATATTTGCGACAAAATAGTTAACCCATCGTCAATATCGTTGCTTTCCATAATCAAAGCTGGTCTAAAGCGTATGGTACGATCACCGCAGCCTAAAAACATTATATTTTTTTCCATGCCAAGGCTTATAAACTTATCACGTTTTGCTTTATCCGGGAAATCGAACGCGGTTAAAAGACCTTTACCACGCACATTACTTACCAAACTATTTTTTTGAGCAATGGCAATAAGTTGATTTTGCAAGTACTCGCCGGTATGAGCCGCTTTATCGCATAGCTTATCCTCATCAATTATTTCCATAATTTTTGCTGAACGTACCATATCTACCAAACTTCCGCCCCAAGTTGAATTAATACGAGATGAAACATTGAATACGTTATTTTCAATTTCATCAACCCTAGTGCTAGCTAATATGCCACACACCTGCATTTTTTTTCCAAAAGCCAAAATATCTGGTCGTGCCTTCTCTCCAAAATGCTGATGAGCCCAAAATTTACCCGAAAGACCAACACCAGTTTGTACTTCATCATATATCAACATGGCTTCATTTTCATCAGCAAGTACCCTTAATTGTTCCAAAAATTCGGTACGCACGTGGTTATCGCCACCTTCTGATTGAATAGGTTCAATAATAATTGCACAAATATCATCCTTGTTTAATTCAAAAGCCTTTTTAATTTGTACAATTGAAAGTGCTTCTCTTCTTAATAAATCCTCATGATCGGCATCGGTATAAGGGAAATTGATTTGAGGATGTGAGACCCTAGGCCAATCAAATTTAGCGAACCATTTTGTTTTGTTTGGTATGGTATTGGTTAGGCTCATAGTATAGCCAGACCTGCCATGAAACGCGTGTTCAAAATGGATTACTTTAAAACCTATCTCTTTGGTATAGCCTTTAGCGAAGTTTTTTTGTACTTTCCAGTCCATAGCTACCTTAAGTGCGTTTTCAATAGCCAATGATCCGCCTGCAATAAAAAAAGCGTGAGGCAAATAGTCTGGAATGCCTATTTTACTAAAAGTTTCAACAAAATGGGCATATTGTGTGGTGTAAATATCAGAGTTGGATGGGTTGGTTAATGCGGCTTGTAATAAATTATTTTTAAATTCTTCATCGTTTACCATTTTAGGGTGATTATATCCTAAAGGCACAGATGCAAAACAGGTAAAAAAGTCTAAAAGCTTACGGTTATGTTTAGCATCATGAATATAAACACCCTTGCTTTTTTCCATATCAAAAATAAGGTCGAAACCATCGGCTAGTAAATGCTTGTTTAAAGTAGCATGAACATCTTGGGGAGAAATTAGCTTGTTTTGCATAACAATTTAGTTTGTTCAAATATACAAAAAACGTCAAAAAAACAAAAATTTGGGGGTTTTTGAACCGAAATGAAAAAAAGTAACTTTAAATTGTTTAAACCTAGTTTTTGTACTGAAATTGATTTTGGTTTCTGATTAAATTTTCTTAAAGCATTATTTGGGAGCTGATAAAAGGAATGATTTAGGATATTAAGGACAATAATATTTAAGGAATATGCTTTTTAATTCTAACAAGGAAACAGGATTTATTTAGAACTTATCCTTCATGCCTAGAATTCCCCACATGCCCCCGCTATGGATGGCGAGAACAGAAGTTCCTGGTTTAAAGTAATTTTTAGCAGCTAAATCATAAATAGCAAAAAGCATTTTGCCAGTATAAACCGGGTCAATGAGAATACCTGTATCGGCCACAAATTGCTTTATGAAAGCTAGTAATTCTGGAGTGGTTTTGCCATAGCCACCAAAATGATAATCAGTATGTAGTTTAAAAGGATGATAAGTATTTAAATAAAGCTCAATTTCCGTCTGCAAAAAACTACCATTTTTTAAAACTGGTATACCGTTAAATAAGGTTGGTAAATTTAAGTTGTATATTCCATTTATGATACCTGCTGCCGTTGTTCCGGTACCACATGCACTAAAAATATGGTCGTATATTTCTGGCAGTTCTGCCATTATTTCGCTACAGCCTTTAGCCCCTTCTGGTGATGCCCCCCCTTCGTCAACAAAAAAAGCTTCCTGATTATTTTCAAAATACTGGTTGAATAAGGTCTGTTTATCCCGATACTTTTCCCTATCCACAAAAATTAATTTCATACCATGCAGTTTGCAAAGAAAAATCGTGTCATTCTCAACCTGTTCTCCCCGAACTATACCAGTTGACTTAAAACCAAATTGTGCCGCCGCAGCCGAGGTAGCCAGTAGATGGTTTGAGTACGCTCCGCCAAAGGTTACTAAATGAGTTTTATTTTGGGTAACTGCCTTTTTTAAAGTGTATTTTAATTTGCGCCATTTGTTACCCGAGATAATAGGGTGTATCAGGTCATCACGTTTAATAAATACATTTATACCAATAGCATCAAAAAGCTTGTTTTTAATGGGTTGAACCGGGCTAAAAAAATTAAGTTCAATACTCATTGACTTAAAATCCAAGTCCTATTCCAGCATTTGCGGATAGGTATTGACCCTGACTAACTGAGCCATACACTTTTAAAATCCATAAATCGAGTTGGAAACCTACGTCGGCTCTGAAACCACTTATGGAAGTCTCAGAAATATGCACAGGAGCAGGGAAATTCTGATAATAACCGGGAGCTACTGTGATAGGATAGTTACCATAAAGATTAACATTAGTACTTGAAGTTTGATAGCCTACAGAAATAAACGAGGTGAAAATCCAGAATTGTTTGGAAACTATTAATTCTAAATTTTTTCCTGTAAAGGAGCCGCTGAACTTTTGGGTTGTAAAATCCTGCATACTGCCCGGTGTTGGATAGGTGTTACTTTCAGGTTGAACATCCATATGCCGGGAAAAATTAATCTGATTATAATTAGCAGCTATTGCTAGGTCAAATGGTACATATTCTTCTAATCCATAATTATCATCACCACTAAAAATATCCTTCATAATATCGTGCTTTATGCCAAAACCAATAATATTAATTGATCCTATATCAAAAGGTAAATTAATACTAGGAGTAGTACGAATTGTTACATCAGTATTTAACCCTAAACCAACAGAGAGTTGCACATTTGGAGCCGGAACAAATTGAGATATACCTTGCGGCATAGTAAACGTACTAATTTTATTGCCATAATCGTCTTTAACATCCATAATTGGCAATGATGACGATGTGCTGCCACCAAATGTAGGAGCAACTATTGAGGGAGATGATGGATCTACCTGGATATGGTTTGACAATCCAATTTTGGTAACATCAAAATATTGATCCTGTACAGGTATCTGAGCCACTGTTCCTGAAATACGTAACTCTAAGTGTAAAAAATCCTTTGTTTTTGCTGTATTGTTCCAGCCACTATTTAATCCGGTACCAAATCCTTTAAAAATGGGTTCACTATAATTTTGTAGTAGTTTGGTAGCATCCTGAGTTCCTGATTTAACAAGTTGATCAAATGAATTATACTGTGCATTTGATTTACTAATAAAAATTAAGGCACAAATTGAAACAAGGTAAAATTTTTTCATTAGGTTTAGTTGTTTAGTTTGAATTGGAGATTGTTTATTGCCATAAAAGTAAAATAAAATATGTTGTCTAAAATATTTGTAACAAATCTTTTATAAAGCTAAATAAGATTGTTGTTATAAGTATCATAAAAATAACGTTTAAAAGTCTTTACTAAGGTTTTTATAGGTAAAAAATTGAAATTGTTTTATTGGAAACAAAAACCCAATCAATAATAATCTGAAAAAACGGTTACTTTTGCCTTAAATGATTGATGAAACAACAATAATAGATTTAGAGGAGCAGGATTTATATGAACACCTGCGTATTATTGTTGATAAGGGGCAGTCATTATTGCGGATTGATAAGTTTTTGATGCACCGTGTTGAAAACGCTTCCCGAAACCGTATTCAAAATGCCATAGAACTTGGGAACGTTCTGGTTAATGAAAAAACCATAAAGACAAGTTATAAAGTAAAACCTTTTGACGTAATCTCGGTTGTTTTACCTCATCCGCCAAGGGATACGGAGGTATATCCCGAAAATATAGCTTTGGATATTGTATACGAAGACGACGATGTATTGATGGTGAACAAACCTGCAGGTATGGTAGTACATCCTGGTTATAATAATTATACTGGTACACTTGTTAATGGTTTGGTTTTTCATTTTCAGCAACTGCCTACTTTACCGGGTAATGATGGTAGACCAGGACTGGTACATCGGATAGATAAGGATACATCAGGTTTATTATTGATCAGTAAAAACGAAAGAGCCATGACCTTGCTTGCGAAACAGTTTTATGAACATACTATAGCAAGACGTTATTTGGCATTAGTTTGGGGCGATTTGGCCGAAGATGGTACTGTTACCGGTTATATTGGTCGTAGTTTGAATGATAGGCGGGTAATGGCATTATATGACGACCCCGAGAAGGGAAAATGGTCGGTTACTCATTATAAAGTTTTAGAACGATTAAACTATGTGACCTTAATTGAGTGCCGACTTGAAACAGGCAGAACCCATCAAATAAGGGCGCATATGAAACATATTGGCCATACTTTGTTTAGCGATTCAGTTTATGGAGGCGATAAGATTTTGAAAGGAACCATGTTTGGTAAATACAAGCAGTTTGTTGAAAACTGTTTTGAATTGATGCCAAGGCAAGCATTGCATGCGCAGTCATTAGGTTTTCTGCACCCAACCTTAAAAAAAGAGGTTTATTTTGAAACGGAACTGCCTGATGATTTCGCCTCGGTGTTAAAAAAATGGCGTGGTTATATTAATACTAATTTGGGTTTGAAGGAATCGGAGTTATGAAATGCTTATTTTAAAATTCAAATTATTCCCAATAAATTAAAAAAATAAAGAGTGTTAGTTCACTATGAACCAAATAACCTGAACCAAGATATTTTATATGCTACCAGTTTTTATAAATTTTAATGGCAATATTATTCCAGAGGATACCCAAATTCTGACGGTTAGTAATAGGGCTTTTAAATATGGCGATGGCTTATTTGAGAGCATGAGCATGTTAAAAGGAGAGTTAAAATTTGCCGAATTGCACGCCAACAGGTTGCAAAAAGGGATGAAAGCACTTAAAATGGATGGGCATTCTGAAATGGACACTTATTTTTTGAAAGAAAAAGCCGAAGAGCTTGCCCGACGAAACAAGATAAAAAATGGAAGATTAAGGCTTACTGTATTTAGGGATGCTGATGGCTTGTATACGCCACTCGAAAATAAAATGGCATGGTGCCTGGAATTAAAACCAAACGATGAAAATCAATACAAATTAAACACAAAAGGACTAATTGTTGACATATATAGTGAATTAACCAAACCAAATAATTTTTTATCGAATATTAAAACCTGTAATTCTTTAATTTATATAATGGCAGGTATTTATAAAAGTCAGAATAAATTGGATGAGGTTATTTTATTAAACCAAAATGGTTTTTTATGTGAGGCTAGTAGCTCTAATATTTTTGTATATTATCAAAAGCAACTATTCACCCCGGCATTAAGCGAAGCATGTGTTGAAGGGGTAATGCGACAAGTAGTTATAGATCTGGCTCGAAAAATGAACATCCCTATTACCGAGGCACAAATTAACCCCAACATATTATACGAAGCTGATGAAGTATTTATTACCAATGCAAGCCGAGGTATCCAAAGTGTAATGGGCTTTGGTATAAAACGTTATTTTAACGAATTAAGTAAGATGTTAAATATTGAGCTTAATAAACTATAGCTTATGTTTAAGGATTTATAACATACCAAGTCGAGCTAAATTCATCATTAAAATCATTCGACAAAATTAACTGGCTATTATTAATGCACAGATATAAGCCCGTGCGATTATTTCGTAAGCGATATACATTAGGTTCGGGAGTTTGCTCTAATTGCCAGGTTGCGTTCATAGAAAAATTAGAGAATGATAATTGAAGGTTATTACGCAAATCAATATCTAAATAGGTTTGTTTCCACCTGTTTCTAATTGCAAATAAATTTGGTCCTTGAGCAGGTACTAATTGCCATTGTGCACTATACCAACCAGGTAAAATTTCTGTGCTTACTATTGGCCCTCTTTCTATATTGATGAATGAGCCGTTATATTTATTTTTAAATTCCACAAATGCCCTAAAATCAGCCGCTCTTGGTGTCCTATCCGGGAAATCCTGGCGTGTTTGTTCCTCAAAATGTCTTGGTTCAATCGGGATATTAGGTACGGGTTGTAAAGTAGTCGCCTTAAAAATAGCTTGTACATTCGGCAATTGGTTTAATGGCACAATTACAATTTCATCAACGGCAATGGTTTGTCCCGCTTGTATCCAATAACCAATTTGTTTTGTTTTAGGTTGATTGTTCGGGTCATTTCGCCTATCTCTGTCAATTGGTATGGTAATAATATAGGGTGCCGCACTGATGGTTGCAGAAGTAGAAGTTAACCTTGCCCCGGTTGCATTGATGATATTGAATTGAACTAATTGATCAGATACGATACCCATATCATTAAAACCTTCGCGAAAGCGAATCATTTTAGCTACATTATCATTATTGGTAACATAAAAATTAATTACATATCGGCTAAAGTCGCCCTTGTCGCCAACAGTTTTTACCTCCTGCGATTTAATGTTATACCCAATTGTTAATCCGTTCATTAATAAAGGTTGGGTATCAGTAACTGTAAATGCCTGTTGAGCCCATAATTTATTGATGAAAATCAATAAGAAAATCAGTAAAAAACGCATTTTGTTCATGATTTAATGGATTAATTTGTTGTAACCTATTTAAAAAACAATATATCTGTGGTAAATATCAAAATTATAGTTTATTAAAAATATGATAATGGTTAAAAAATATCTTGTATAACAATAAAATTACTTGGCCAAAGCGCTATTAAAATCAGCTAATAAATCATCAATGTCCTCAATGCCAACAGAAAGCCTAATCATTGATTCAGGTATGCCCATTTCTGCCCTTTTTACTGGTCCCAGCTCATTAAAAATAGTATGAGCAACTGGAATCGCCAAAGTTCGTGTATCGCCAAGGTTACTCGATTTTACTACCAATTGCAACTTATTCAAAAACGCGAAACAATCAACGGTCACATCCAGTTCAATACTCATCAACCCGCCAAAGTTAAAAAACAGATTTTTGGCTCTCTCATGTTGTGCATGACTGGTAACCCCGGGATAGTATACTTTTTTTATTAATGGATGTGCTTCAAAGAACTTAGCCAAACTAAGCGCATTTGCACAGGCACGTTCTAAACGTAGCGCCAATGTTTCAGCCCCAACGGCTAAGGAATGCGCCGCTTCGGGTGATAGGGTACCACCCGCATCTCTCAGCCCTTTTTTGCGTATTTGGGTAAGACCTAAAACCGCCGGTTTTACCTGTTTTTTAAAACCTTCGAAAATATTAGGATAGTTTTCCCAATTGAATAATCCGGTATCGGTAACACTACCACCTAAAGCGTTACCGTGACCACCTATATACTTTGTTAACGAGTTAATTACCAAACTTGCCTTTACTTTTTTGGGATTAAATAAGAAGGGTGATGTCATGGTATTATCAACCATATAGATGATTCCCTTTTGTTCGCAAAGCTCGCCAATACCCGCTAAATCAACAATTTGCGTGGCAGGGTTGGCTATGGTCTCTACAAAAACCATTTTAGTGTTTGCTGTAATTCCATTTTTTACATTATTTAAATCAGTAGCGTCAACAAAAGTAATATCGAGCCCTAAATCAATAAAGGTTTGAAAAACACTGCGGGTATTGCCAAACAAGAAGGAGCTTGCCAAAATATGGTCGCCTTTTTTTATTAATGCCATTACAGTTGCCGAAATGGCTGCCATGCCCGTTGAAAAAGCAATGGAGCCTAAGCCATTTTCCATAATGGTGATTTTATTCTCTAAAGCCGATACAGTGGGGTTTCCTTGGCGCGAATAGGCATAACCTTTTTTCTTGTTTTGAAAAATATCAACCAAATCTTGTACATCCTCATAACCATAAGTAACAGAGGTATGTATTGGTTTATGTAAAGCACCATGTTCAGGCTTATCAAGGCGGTCGGCGTGTAAAATATTGGTAGTAAACCCTTTATGAGCTGTCATTGTTATTCTTTTAGAAAAATTGAATATATAAGTTGCGAAACTAAATGTTTTGCATGAAATATTTTTGAAAAATTAAAGTTTTAATGAGCCAAATCGGGTATATTGCCTGTGGAATATTTACATTAAAAGCTAAAAATGAGAGCTGTTATACAACGAGTTACCCAGGCAAGCTGTATGGTAGAAGGTAAAATTACAGGAGAAATAAAACATGGTTTTTTGGTGTTATTAGGCATTGAAGATGTTGATATATCCGAGGATTTAAAATGGTTGGCACAAAAAATAACCGGATTAAGGGTTTTTGGTGATGAAAACGGACTAATGAACAAAGCTTTAGGGGAAATAGATGGAAATATTCTGCTGATATCTCAGTTTACTTTGTACGCTCAAACTAAAAAAGGTAACCGACCGTCGTTTTTAAGAGCTGCCAAACCTGATAAGGCGATACCACTATATGAACAAATGCAGGTTGAATTGCAGACTTTAACTGGTAAAAAAGTGGAGACAGGCATTTTTGGTGCCGATATGAAAATTAGTTTAGTAAATGACGGACCTGTTACCATTATAATGGATACCAGGGATAAAGACAATCATTAATGTTTTTTTAAATTTTTTATGGAATTAGTCGAAGCACAGCATCTTGTTGATAACTGGATTAAAACTACTGGTATACGTTATTTTAATGAACTCACAAATACTGCTATTTTAATGGAAGAAGTAGGGGAAGTAGCCAGGATAATGGCGAGGCAATATGGAGAGCAATCGTTCAAAAAGTCGGATTTGGAGGTTAATTTAGCCGATGAGATGGCGGACGTGCTATTTGTTTTAATTTGTTTGGCCAACCAAACTGGAATTGACCTTACAACAGCACTCGAAAAAAATATGGAAAAGAAAACCATCCGAGATACCGAAAGGCACAGGAACAATGAGAAGCTAAAACCCTGGAATATTGATAAAATTAAAAAAGGTTAATCTAAAATTTTAACCAGCCTATCTCCTTCTAATATAGGAATAGCGGTTGTTAGGTCGACTTGCAGGCAAAATTTTATATCTTTTTCGATGCCTAATTTTTTTAAGCGTTCACCATGCGATGTTTTTTTAAGGTATTGGTTGATATCGCTTTTACCGATTTCGAATAAATCATTGGCTGCAATTGCTGCATCATCCAATTTAAAATCCGCGTCTTTTAGTTGGTCGACAACCGCACCGGCAAACAGTGTATCTTCCAAATTGAAGTTGTTTTTCCATCCGGCGCAAACCAATAAAACAGGTTGGTTTTGAGTTTTGAGCCAATAGCATAAGGAGGTAAGGTTAAGGAATGAGCCAATCACTACTTTTTTTGCTTTGCGCGATAGGTGTAAGGCGTGTGTTCCGTTGGTGGTTGTCAAAACAATGGTTTTGCCAAAAACTTTATCTTTAGCGTACGAAAATGGAGAATTCCCAAAATCAAAACCTTCTACCACTTTGCCATCACGTTCGGCAGCTAACAGATAATTATTTCCTTTATTTTTAAAAGCAGCACATTCTTCTACCAAGGAAACCGGAATGATAGCTTCCGCTTCATTTTCAATACCAAAACAAATTGAAGAAGTTGCCCTAAAAATGTCGATAATCACCACTATATAATCCTCTACATTAAATAAATTAATAAGAGCAGGGGATAGGCAAACGGAAAGTTCTTTTGTCATTTATTATATTAGTGAGTAGTCAGTGGTGATTTAGTGAGCGGTGAGTAGTCAGTAGTCATTGTGTGTGGTCAATATTTTATAACAGTATGTATTTTATTTTTAAAAGTGAATTTAAACTAATACTCACTACTAACCATTCACCACTCTCTTAATCACCAACACCTCACTTATTAAAAGGAGGTTTTACAACCTTGGCTTTTACTCTATTATCGCGTATGCTGATGTATATTTCGGTTCCTTCTTTTGCAAATTCGGTTTTAACATAACCCATACCAATGGCTTTTTGTAATGTTGGAGATTGTGTACCGGAGGTCACCTTGCCAATAATATTTCCTTCAGCGTCAACAATAGGATAATCATGACGGGCAATCCCGCGGTCAATCATTTCAAAACCAACCAACTTTCGGGCTACGCCCATCGTTTTTTGTTGTAATAAAGCCTTACTGTTGGTAAATTCTTTACTAAACTTGGTAACCCAGCCTAAACCAGCTTCCAGTGGCGAGGTGGTATCATCAATGTCATTTCCGTAAAGGCAAAAACCCATCTCGAGCCTTAAGGTATCCCTGGCACCTAAACCAATTGGTTTAATGCCTAAGTGTGCACCTGCCTTAAATATTTCATCCCAAATAAGTTCGGCATGCTCATTATCAAAATAAATTTCAAAACCACCAGCCCCGGTATATCCTGTGGCTGATATCAATACATTATCAATACCAGCAAATTTGCCTTTTTTAAAGGTATAGTATTCCATTGCGGCCAACGGAATATCAGTAAGACTTTGTAAAGCCTCGGCGGCTTTTGGGCCTTGAACAGCAAGGAGACTGGTACGGTCGGAGATGTTTTTCATATCAACACCAAAGCTGTTATATTTTGAAATCCAATTCCAGTCTTTATCAATGTTTGACGCGTTTACCACCAACATATAGGTTTTTTCATCAATCCGATAAACCAACAAATCATCTACAATGCCACCTTCTTCATTGGGAAGGCACGAGTATTGCACTTTTCCATCATGCAGCTTGCTTGCATCATTACTGGTTACTTTTTGGATCAAAGCAAGGGCATGGTCGCCTTTTAAAATGAATTCGCCCATGTGGCTTACATCAAAAACACCAACTTTATTGCGTACGGTTTCATGTTCGGCATTGATACCTTCATATTGAACTGGCATATTATAGCCTGCAAAAGGTACCATTTTGGCACCTGCTTTTATATGTACATTGGTTAAAGCGGTATTTTTCATGCCCGCAAAAATAGCATGATTTAGGGATTTTTTTGGTAGAAATTGATTAAATACTGTTGCAGACGTATTTTATGAGGAAGTGTCGGGTTTTAATGGAGCAATAAATTGCGCAACAATAATTATTTTATAAAAATCAACCAGTTTAATGGTAACATTGGTTACATCATGTTGTTCTTGCACCAATCTTCGGGCGTTAAGTCCGATAGATTTACAATAATCTTCATCCGAGATACATTGTTTAATGGCTTCATAAAACTCTTCTTGATTGTTTGCAATGATAATGTTTACTTCGTTTTCATAATTTATTCCTTCAGCTCCTAATGAGGTAGAAATAATACATTTTTGCATGGCCATTCCTTCCACAATTTTTACTCGCATACCCCCGCTTGACAGTAAAGGAACAATCATGATAGATTTACTATTTACAAATTCAAGCGCATCATCCACTTCGCCTTGGATAAATATTTTACCCATTACATCGTAATCATCAAATCTTTCAGGAATATCATTGCCGGCCACATAAAAACGAACTCTTAAATCACCATCAACCAAATCATTATAAAAATTATCCAAAAACCATTCAATTCCTTCTCGGTTTGGCAACCAATCTAATGAGCCCAAAAAGAAAAGGCTAGGGAATTCTGTTTTACTAAAATCTGGTTTGTATTGCTCTAAATTAATACCTACAGGAACTGTTTCAATTGGTATTTTGGTTCCATACCCTATTAAGGTGTTTTTATCTTGCTCGGTAAATACTGCTATGCCATCAAAATTATTTAACTGCTTAAATTCATAGGTTTTAATGCGTCGGGCATGCAACCTTAAATACGATTTTTTAAATGGGTCTGTTTTTTGTTGCGATAGGCGCTCCCAAATTTGGTTTTCGATATTATGCGCCCTGTAAATAAGTTTAGCTTTTGAATTTTTACGAACTGCGTTTAAATAAAGAGATACCAATAACCCCTCAAACTGGATGATGTCGTAATCTGTATTTTTAAGCTCCTTTATGAGTTGTTTTTCAAAGTCACTGTCGTAATATCTATCAATATTAAAGGAGGATTTACTAAACAAATTTATAGCCACATCCAAAACGGTTACTCTGGTATTGATGTTAAAGACCTTATAATTTATTTTTGAGATTAGCTCTTCATCGTAAGGGGTCAATTCGTTTCTGCTATAGGTTCTTTTAGCATTCAACGCAATTAATGAAACTTCGTGCCCAAGGTTAACCAAGCCCCTTGCTGTATTACAAACAACAATAGGGTATCCGCCATTTTGCGGAAACGGAACGCGATGGGTTAGAATAAGAATTTTCAACACTAAAGAGGTTATATAATTTATCAGGATGAATTGCGCAGTTAAAATACTCACAATTACGGTTGCAGTACAAATTATTCGTTAAAATATTTTTAGTTGGGTATCTTTTACTCTGAAGGTAAGTCGGTGGTAAGGGGTGTGTCCCAATTTTATAACTGCTTGCCTATGCTTAATTGTTGGATAACCTTTATTGCTTAACCAATCGTATTCAGGATATTCAAGGGCGATTGTATTCATATAATCATCGCGATAGGTTTTGGCGAGAATGGATGCTGCAGCAATACTAAAAAATTTACTATCGCCTTTTACTATGCATTTATGTGGAATATTATTGTATTTGTTAAATCGGTTACCGTCAACAATAATAAACTCAGGGATTGTTGTTAGCTGGTGGATGGCTCTATGCATTGCTAAAAATGAGGCGTTCAGGATATTAATTTTATCGATTTCATTATTATCAACCCTAGCAACGGCAAATGCTACAGCTTTCAGCTCAATTTCATCACGTAATTGGTATCTTAATTTTTCAGTTATTTGCTTGGAGTCGTTTAATATTGGATGAGTAAAATCATTAGGTAAAATAACTGCAGCTGCAAATACCGGACCAGCAAGGCAACCTCTTCCGGCTTCGTCGCAACCTGCTTCAATTAAGGAATGTTGATACCTCGACAATAGCACTTAATTATTTTGATTTTAAATATTTATTGTTAATGATTCGCTGAAAAAAATTAGTAAAACAACAATGTTAATAAGGTAACATCATCAATAGGAGTTCCTTTAACATCATTGTTAATATAGTCAAACAACAGTTTGTTAAATTTATCAGGTTTTTTAGTTCCATTAAGCCTTATAAAGTTAATAAGGTCAGTCTCTTCCCAATCTTTTAGACCTGGTGTTTCATGGTCTAGTAAGCCATCCGTATAATTTACCAATAAGCTGCCTGGTGGTATGTAAATTTCGCCCTGATTTACAAACGGTAAATCATCAAGTGCACCAATCATGGTAGTGCCTGATTTTAAGGTAATAGTACTACCTTCTGAAAACAAAATTGGTGCATTATGCCCTGCATTTATGTAACTTAGTTTGCGATTTTCTGTATTGTATTTGCCCAAAAACAAGGTGATAAATTTTTCGCCTTTGGTATTATCGAGTACTATTTTGTTGAGTTTTTTAATGATGGTTGTTAAATCGTTTTCAACCGATGACCATGCGAATAAGCTTGCTTGAAAATTTGACATTAATAATGCTGCCGAAATTCCTTTCCCTGAAACATCAGCTATACACATTAAGTATTCAGTGCTATTTAACTTTTTAAAATCAAAATAATCGCCTCCAATAGTTTGGTGCGGAATATATTTGGCTGCTATTTCAACATAATCGTCTTTATAAGTTTTTAAAGGCATGAGCATGTTTTGAACTTCGCCAGCCAATTCCATTTCTCGTAAAAATCTTTCCGATTTTATCCGCTCTTTAAATAACTTTTTGTTTTCGAGTGCTACTACAATTACGTTTACCAAGGTTTGGATAAAGCTTAAATCATTATTCAAAAGCTCGCCACTGGTATTAAAGTTAGCTATGAGTACAAATGCAAGGGCTTGCTTTTTATGGTATATTGGAATAAAATAATCATATTTTTTAAGTAGTGTATCTTCGTGATTTGCCAGAGGCAGAGCCGTTTTTGATTTTTTTAGTTTTGAGCAGGCATTATTTAAAGCGGTTAAGGACTCAATTTCGCCTCCATATTTTGAAATTAAATGAAATGCTCCACCTTGCTCAATTAAAAACCTAAAACGACCAACTTGTAAGTAACTTTTTAAAATTACCTGTAGCATTTGTATCAATACAGTTGTACCGGCATTTCTGTTAATTGCCTGAGTAACTTCTAAAAGTGCATTAAGCTCTGTTTGCCTTTTTAGTAATAATCTAATTAATTCATCCTCTGCCGGGATTCCTTCAATATTTTGCATTTTTTAATTGAAAAGCTATTAAATATAAAGGCTCATTTATAAATTTATACTTTGTTGTTTGGTATCATACGCATCTCTTAAACCAATAGTTACAAGATTAAAAGAATAAACTAAAATCATGATAGCAAGACCAGGAAATATAGCCAAATAGGCCGCATCCATCACTATATAACCATAGTGCTCTTTTATCATACCACCCCATGTTGGCATAGGAGGTTGAGCACCAAATCCCAGAAAGCTTAACCCTGCTTCTAATAAAATTGCTGCCGCAAAATTTGATGAGGCAAGTACCAAAATTGGACCAATTATGTTAGGCAGAATATGTTTACTAATTATTCGCCAATTGTTAAAACCTAATGAGCGTGCTGCTTCTATAAATTCAGCTTGTTTAATACCTATAACTTGTCCACGCACCAATCGTGCCACTTCTACCCACATTGACAAGCCTACCGCAAAAAATATTTGCCACAGACCTTTGCCTAAAGCAAATGAAAATGCAATTACTAGTAATAGGGCAGGTAAAGCCCATAAAATATTCATTAACCAACTTAAGCAGGCATCTACAAATCCTCCATAATATCCAGCTACGGCTCCAATAATAATGCCTAAAATCATGCTAATTAAAACCGCCATCAATCCCACTGAAAGTGAAACTCTTGCCCCAAGAATAAGTCGGCTTAACAAATCACGTCCATAGATATCAGTCCCCAACCAAAATGTTTTTTCAATAATTTGAAAATTTTTATTGTTATAAACTTTCCTTTCAGGTTTATCTTCCGCCCCTATATATTCGTTCACTATTAATTTTTCATTTATAATTTTATAACTAGTAATAGGGACTTCTTTGAAATTATTTGGCTCACCAACAAATATTTTATTTAAAATTCCTGCGCTTTTATGAGGTGTTTCATTAGGAAGTTTTAGCATTATAAATCTAGCGCCTGGTTTTTGAAGGCTAAGTTGTATAAACATGCTATTAGCCATAGGTGTTGAATCAGGCATAATTAAATATCCTAGAGTTGTAGTGATGGAAATCAAGATAACTACAATCAAACCTAAAAAGGCAAGTTTATTTCGCTTAAAGATTTGCCAGGTATTATGCCTTTTATAACTATCCAATTTTTATAAAACTTTTATAAGAATTTTAATAAGTTGAAAGATAGAAAAAAGATTTATATTTTTTATTTGAATAATTAAGCTCGATAAAGTTAGTTACTATATGCGGGTCAACTTCAATTACTTATATCATAATTTATAAAAATTATATTACCTAACCATTCGCCCTTTCCAAATATAGGAATTATTGTAGCCCTTTATTCCAATATATACAAAGTAAACTACATGGATTGGTATCAGGACAATAAGAAGCAATGGAAGACTTGGGCTTTTAAAAAATGAGGAAATGGGAAAAAGAAACACCAATTCAAAAAGATATTTTAGTAGGAACTGAATCGCGAATATTTGAAAAAATTGAGAAATAAAAATACCCACCAATAAATTAGTTATTAAAGAAACATTAAATAGCCAAATTGCCACAGCCATGGCTACTATTAATTTGTTTTTATATTTTACTGATTTTGATGCCCAGCGATGGCGTTGTTCGAGAAATTCATTTACCGTGTGTTTAGCGTGGGTAAAAACTACCGAATCAAAATGCTTTAAAAAACCTATGCTATTTGGATAACGTTTTGCTACTTTTTGAAGCAATAGTTCGTCATCGCCAGATGCAATGTCATCAATTCCTGCAAAGCCGCCTACTTCGTAAAAAACATCTTTGCGGTATGCCAAGTTGGCTCCATTGCAATTTGATGCTCTTCCCTGACCAATAAAAGCAGCTCCAATACCAATTAAATAACCAAATTCTAAAGTCTGCAAACGTTCGAACAATGATTTTTCTTCGAAATAAGTAACCGGAGCCGAAATAAAAACAAGGTTTTCCTGTTCGTAATAACCGACTATTGATTCAAGCCATTTACTACCCATTCTGCAATCAGCATCGGTAGCCACCATTAACTCCCCGGTTGAAAGCTTTATTGCCTCGCTAATGGCTTTTTTCTTATAGGAATTTAATGGCTTATCTTCTTTTAGTTGCAACAATTTTACCCCTTTAGATTCATAACTTTTTATGATATCGGAGGTTTTGTCGGTTGAATGATCATCAACTATTATTATTTCAGTAAGATGTTTTGGGTAGGTTTGGTTTAAAATATCTTCTATAGTAAGATGAATTTTTTCTTCTTCATTTCTTGCAGCAATCAATATAGTAACCTTAGTTTTAAAATCTGTTTTTTTAATAAGAGGTTGTTTTAATTTTGCCCAACCAATTATAAGGTAAACAAGCAATCCTAAATAAATTGCCAATAATAACAGAGAAATTACACTAATAAGCGCGATCAAAGAATTTTAATTTAAATACGAAGATAGAACCAATTATGGCAGGTACAATTAAATTAACGATGTAAATTATAGATACAGCCACCACAATTGCCATAGTCTTGGTGGTAACTAATGAGAATAAAGTACTTGCGGTAATTGCCCGTACACCAATATCTAATATATCCAGTGATGGTAATGCCGATTGTATAAATAGAAATATAAACAGTATTAACAAAATCGTAACCATGGGGAGTTCGGGTACAAGTAGGTGAATGATTAGATAATATTGAAATGAGAATACAAAAAAACGCGCCAAACAAAACAGCATGATATTGGTAAGTTCAGCCGTATTGTATCTACCCATTGTATCAAAAAAACGATGATATTTTTTTAAGAATTTAATTCGGTTTAATAATGAAACAAACCACTTTATGTTAAAATAAAAAACAATCATGGCTAAAATAAGTGATAAGGCTAAAATGCTTATTAAAGCCATGAGCCACTTATTCAAATTTAAAAAAGTAAACAAAAACCATAATAATGAACTAGCACCTAAAACATTGGTAATTACACTTTGACCAAGTTCACCAACAATCATTGAAAAAACTCCATGTATCCGCTTATGAACCGGTAGAAACATTACCCTTCCACCATATTGACCAATTCGATTGGGTGTAAAAACAGCCCAGGTTAAACCGCAAAAAACAGACTCAATTGCTTGCCAAATTGTAATTGGATAAAGCAGACGGGTTAATTTCCACCATTTAAACGATTCGAGCACATAGTTAACAAGCATTAGTATTATGATGATGGTCAAAGTAAATATCACTTTTGCTGATGTAATAGTGGCAATTAGCTGTAAAAAATTATGAAGATTGTCTTTGTTTTTTTCAATACGTTGATAGATAAAAAAAAAGGCCAAAGCTAAAATGGCAATTTTGAATGCATAGGAAAGTGTTTTTTTAGCTTTATTAGTTAACAATGGCAGATTATTTGGTGCAATGTTACGAATTGAACTTGAAAGTTTATAATATGGATCGGAAAGCTATCAGGAAAATAAATAACCCATATAATATTTAAACCTTACGACTTAAATATTATATGGGATGTTTAATATGTTTTTAAAACTTAAAAACTCTAAGTGGTTATTTTAGGTGTTGTTTCAAAAATGCAAGTGTATGGTCGTAAGCATCCTTTGTTGCATCGCTATTGTAAATTGGGTTACTTGGGTTGGCAAATCCATGGTCGGCATCGTATTGGTTTAAACTTAATTTTTTACCGGCAGCGGCCATGTTTTCTTTAAATTTGTCAACAACTTTTGGGTTAATCCATTGATCTTTATTAGCAAAATTGCCTAAAACATCCGCATGTAAGGTTTTCAACTTGTTTACATCTTGTTCGGGCATTCCGTAATACATAACGCAACCAATTGCTTGTTTACCCGCAATAATGCTTGTTTGCAAGCTCCAGCCACCACCAAAGCACCAGCCAATAGTGGCTATTTGTGCTTTTGCACCAACATACTCTATGGCACCATTTATAATAGCTTTTGCACGATCTTCTTTTACGGCCTGCATTAATTTGCCTGCATCCTCGCGGGTAGTAGCTGTTTTACCATCATATAAATCCAGGTCAATTACATTCACATTACCCAAATCATTATATAATTTTTCTGATTCTTGTTTTACAAAATCGTTTAAACCCCACCATTCGTGTATTACAAAAAGATAGTTATTGGTTTTATTTTTTGCCTTAAATTCAAATGCATTTGCAGTTTGACCATCAGAAGTTTTGTAAGTAATCGCGCTGCCTGCAGTTGAATGATAATGTGATTTCAAGGGATTTTTATGAGCCATTCTGAAATCTTTATTGGATGCAAGCATAGCAAATTGTTGCGTTGCTGAAGGGTTATTGCAGCATACTAATTTACTTTGACCAAAAGCAAACGCGTTGCAAAAAACAAAAAACAGTAGGAATAAATTTTTTTTCATGTTTAAATAATATTATTGGTTTTAATAAAATGTTATTGGATTTAATGAAGCAATATTAGGTTATTTTTGGATTAAAGTTTATAATGTAAAAGTCATTATCAATTAAAACCAAAATCATAACTTTATAAAATGGAAGATGCGTTTATAACCTACCAAAAATTTAACGACCCTATATTGGCGGATGATTTAACAAATATACTAGCTAAACATGATATCCCATATTTGGTGGAAGAGGAATCGTTTAGTATTGAAGCTACAATGGTGTTAAATAACCCGTTAACTAAGGAATTCGCTGTAAAATTAAAAAGTAACGATTTTGAGAAGGTAAACCAAATATTGCAAAATGAAGCTCAGGTTGAAATAGAACAAGTTGATAAGGATTATTATTTGTTTTCTTTTACTGACGCGGAGTTACTCGATTTAATTTCGAAAGCAGATGAATGGAGCCCTTTTGATTTTATGTTGGCTCAGAAAATTTTGGCTCAAAGAGGAAATATATTATCGAAAGCAGAAGTAAATTATTTAAAGGAAGAAAGATTAAATGAGCTAAAAAAGCCAGAAGCTTCACAAACATTATGGGTTATAATCGGCTATATATGTGCTCTTTTAGGAGGTGTATTAGGGATTTTTATTGGTTGGCATTTATTTAATCATAAAAAAACCTTACCCAATGGAGATCGTGTATATGATTACAGTGAAACAGATAGAAAGCACGGTCGAGTTATTTTTTATATAAGTTCAATTGTGTGGGGCGCGTATATTATCTTTAAACTTCTAGGTGTATTTAAATCTTAATTTTATCTAGATTATAAGAATTTATAGTTCCTTTATTTTCCTACCCTAAAATTTCCTTAATATCCTCTACCGAAAGAGACTTTATAAAACTTTCTTCGGTAGTGATTAATGATTTTGCTACATTTAGTTTACGCTGTTGCAGGGCCAGTATCTTTTCTTCAACCGAATCTTTTGTGATAAATTTATAAATAAACACATTTTTGGTTTGTCCAATTCTATGTGTCCGGTCAATTGCTTGTTGCTCAACAGCAGGGTTCCACCAAGGGTCGAGTATAAATACATAATCAGCTTCGGTAAGGTTAAGACCAACGCCGCCTGCCTTGATAGAAATCAGAAAGACCCTGGTTTTTTCATCCTCCTGAAATTGTTTTACCACATCTCCACGGTTTTGGGTACTTCCATCCAAGTAAACATAAGGTATACTTTCCGCCTCAAAATATTCCCGGTAAATATTCAGTTGTTTTACAAATTGTGAAAAAATAAGCACTTTATGACCACCTTCTAAAACGTTTGCAAGCGTATGTACCACGTTTTCAAACTTACCCGAATCACCTTCATAATCTCCATCAACCATTAAGGGGTGGTTTGCTATTTGCCTAAGTTTAATAAGTCCCTGTAATACATGTAATTGAGTTTTTCCGAAGGTGCCATCATCCAAGCTTTTCAATAATTCGTTGCGATATTCTGATTTTACCTTTTCGTATACATTAGCCTGTTCTTCGCTCATTTTACAGTAAAACAGGTTTTCGGTTTTAGGTGGTAATTCGGTCGCCACTTGCTCTTTGGTTCGCCTAAGTACAAATGGTTTTATTAAGGCCTGCAGCTTTTTGGCTTTATCCTCATCTTTTTTCTTTTCGATAGGGGTAACAAATTCATTTTGAAAAAATGCTTGACTGCCTAACAAGCCCGGGTTCAGGAACGACATTTGTGACCATAAGTCGTTTACCGAGTTTTCTACAGGCGTACCACTCAATATCAATTTAAACCTCGATTTTAATTGTTTGACCGCCTGGTAGGATTTTGAGGACGGATTTTTAATATTCTGACTTTCATCTAAAATAACATAATCAAAATAAAAGGAGCTTAAAAAATCAATATCAATGCGGCTTATTCCATAAGTAGTAATTACTACATCAAAGTTTTGAAAAGTGCCCACATCCTTATTACGCAAGGTGCCAGTATGCACCATCAGTTTGAGTTCGGGGGTGAATTTTTTTGCCTCGTTTAACCAGTTATATATTAACGAAGTTGGCATAATAACTAGTGATACACCTTTATTGCCAGCAGATTCGGTGTCTTCTTTATGCTTTTGAAGTAAGGATAGCGTTTGGATGGTTTTACCCAAACCCATATCATCTGCAAGGCAACCACCAAAATGGTAATCTTTTAAAAAATGAAACCAATTATAGCCAGCTTTTTGATAAGGGCGTAAATTACCTTCAAAATTTTGAGGTAAGGCAGTATCTTCCACTTCCTCATAATTGGCCAGCTTTTGTAATTTTCGGTTCATGGTAATATTAGCCATTTCTCCTTCTGCCAATTCATGTACCAAGCCAATATGGTGTTGTTTAAGCTTTAACTGGTCGCCTCCCTCGCTAAAATGAAGTAAATTACCATATTGCGAAAACCATTTTTCGGGGATTACTGCAATTTCTCCGCTAGGCAAAATAAATTCCTTAATTCGGTTAAGGATATGATTTTTTAGCTGGATAAATGGAATACGGTAATTACCAAAATACACCACAGCGTTAATATCAAACCAATCGTTGTTTTCGGTAACTTCCAGGTCTATTTTGGTATTGCCAAAAACATACCTTTTTTGCCCTGTATTAATTGGTTGCTCAATTTCATAACCTTGTTCAATTAAAGCGTCATAATGTTGATTAATCCATTCAAATACCGAGAATGCTTGACCCGCCTCTTCATCAATAATTTTAACCTCCAAATTATGAAATAATGTAGAAATAGTTTTTAAGCCTAGGGCTTCTAGTTCATTCAGTTTGTTTTTTTCCCACTGAACAGAGCGCTTGATGCGGTGAAAGGTATAATCATCACCTTTTTTTTCCATTCGCACCGAAATATGCCTTTCATCCCCGTAAGGAAAAACATAACCAGCATATTTAAAACAAAGTTGCAACTGCGATGTGCCACCTTCCACATGAATAATTTTCAGGATGGGGTGTGCATCATATTTTTCGGTATTAATGGTAAAGCCCTCCGCATATACATGGTGCTTTTCTATTAAAGGGGCTACAAATTTTTCGAAATATGATTGTTCTGATGTTCGGGGGATAGCTATATATCTTTTATTAAGAAAAGGAACCAGTTTTTTACCTTCAATTTCTTTTTCAAAGTAATATAAAGTATCATCAAGTAGCATCCATGCAGGATGGTTGCAAATAATTTCCGCATTTTTAAACATAAACTCAATGCGCAAGCCTAGATATTTGATGGTTGGGAAATATCTTATTTCTTCGTCATCTCGTCTAAAATGAAATAAAACACTGGCGGGTTCAAGAGCAATTTGAAGTTTTCGTCCAGCAGGATAACCTTCCTTTATCATTTGATAAATATTCTTATTGCCTAATAAACTCAAAGCTTCAGCCATGCGTTTCTCCATCTTTGGCCTTATGGTATCAAAAAACTGGTCGTTAAATATTTTTGTAAAAAACTCGAAAGGGCGAATAGGTTTTTTATGGTAGCGTTTTATGATGTTTCCTTGCTCCAGTTCCTCCAATATTTTTATCAGCTTTAAATCGGTTTCATCCAAATATTGTTCAAATTCTTTTGCTGTGTTTGAAAACAGACGTTGATAAGTGAAGGAAAATTCTCCATTAGGATTAAGCTGAATTATATGAGGTTCAATAACGTACGAGAGGTATTCGTGCCGGGCAATCGCATAAATTATTTGGCAAGGCTTACTACTGTCTACTCGTAACATATTTTTCTATAAAAAATTTATAGAAGTTACATCAACAAAAAATTCAAACGTAAACAGAATTTCGGGGATTAGAAAATATTTTAGGGCAATTAATTAAAAAAGTTATGAACAATTGTATAAGCCTTTGCATGGCTAAAATAATGCTATAACTGTTTTTTTAGTAAAGAATTTATTATAGAATTATTTCACCTTCAAAAACTTTAACGGCTGGCCCTTCCAAAAAGATATTGGTAAACTTAACACCGTCATAATCAAATTTGATGTTCAAGTTACCTCCTAAAACTTTCACAGGCGTATCAATATGCCCGGTTTGGTTATTGTGTTTTGCCATAGCCAAAGCTACTGCTGTTACGCCTGTTCCGCAAGCAAAAGTCTCGTCTTCAACACCGCGCTCATAAGTACGGACAAAATAACCTTCGGCCATTGGTTCAACAAAGTTTATATTGATACCGTCTTTTTTATAAGTTTGGTTATTTCGGATTTCGTAACCATCTTGATAAACATCTTTTTCTGCAAGGCCTGTAACCTGTTTTACATAATGAGGGGAGCCAGTATTTAAAACGTAGGCTTCGCCGTCATTGGTAACGTTATCTACATCAATCATCTGCAAACTAACCCAATCGCCACTATCTGAAATTTTGGCATAGTGTGCTCCATCAACAGCCTGAAAATTTGTCTTATTATTAATAATTCCTAAAAATTTAGCGAACGCGACTATGCACCTGCCGCCATTGCCGCACATGCTACTTGGCTGGCCGTCGGCATTGTAATAAACCATCTCAAAATCAAAACCAGGTTTATTTTGCAAAAACATCATGCCATCGCCCCCAATTCCAAAACGACGGTCGCATATTTTTGAAATAAATGCGGGGTTATGATGATTAATCGCGTTTAAACGGTTATCAATCAAAATAAAATCATTTCCGGCTCCCTGATATTTATAAAAGTGCATTTTGTTTGATTTTGTGTTATTCTTATCTATCCGAATGTAATTTTTAAATTCTTAATCGCTTATTTGAACTAGATATAGGTAAGTTTATATAATTATTAAAGATATTGAGTCAATTTTAATTTTGCTTTGGCAAATATAAAAGGTTATAGCTGGTTTTGATATTGATTTAGGCAATATGTGATATTAGCGTGCTAGGTTTTTGTATTCAAAAAGTAAGGAATATTTGTTTTAACAATATTTAACAAAAAACTGTATAACGAAACCTTGATTTTACCGTCTATATGGTATTAAATTTGATAATTAATTAAACTTAAAAGGAGACAAAAAAAGAATATGAAAAAGTTTGGTTTAACATTAATAACGGCATTTGCAGGTGGTGCCTTGGCACTGGGTACCTACAAATTAATTGAGAACAGGCATTCAAATTCAATGAGTTTTGAAGACCGTCAGAAAGTATTTTTCACAAATAACCCTTTAACCACTAATAAGGTTGCTTCTTCAGCAGGCCAGGTTGATTTCACTGAGGCTGCCGCCGCGGTAACACCTGCAGTGGTTTACATTCGTACTACTTACAATAATCAGCCTCAAAATGGGCAATTCCAACAGTTTTTTGGCGATATGTTTGGTCAGCGTGTTGTACCTCAAGGGCCACAAATGGCTTCAGGTTCAGGCGTAATTATTTCGACAGATGGGTACATCGTAACTAATAATCACGTTGTTGATAAAGCCGAGAAAATAGAAATTACAACCAATGACCACCGGAATTTTAAAGCCAAAGTAATAGGCACCGACCCAAATACTGATTTGGCTTTGATTAAAATTGAAGCATCCGATTTACCAATTGTAAAACTAGGTAACTCTGATGCTGTAAAAGTAGGGGAGTGGGTTTTGGCTGTTGGTAATCCTTTTAAACTTACCTCTACAGTAACAGCAGGTATTGTGAGCGCAAAAGGTCGCGGAATAGGTATTATTGGAAGCAATGAAAATGAGGATGAAAATCAAAACCCGTTCGGCCGTACCCAAAATTCAAATAAACCGAGATTAAATCAGGCAATTGAATCATTTATTCAAACTGATGCGGCTATAAACCCTGGCAATAGTGGCGGAGCTTTGGTTAATACCAATGGTGAGTTGATTGGTATCAATTCGGCTATCGCTTCACATACTGGATCATACGAAGGTTATGGTTTTGCCATACCAATTAACCTTGCTAAAAAGGTTTTGAATGATATTCAAAAATTTGGAGCTGTAAAACGTGGTTTTGTAGGTATTGCCTTTACCGAATTAAATGAAGATGAAGCAGAAAAGAAAAATACTGATAAATCTGCCGGTTTATATGTAGATCAAGTGGTGCCAGGTGGTGGAGCAGCCAGTGCTGGTATTAAAGAAGGCGATATTATTACCAAGGTTGATGGTAATACGGCTTATGCTTCGTCTGATTTACAAGAAAGAGTAGGTCGCTTACACCCAGGTGATGAGATTAAATTGACAGTTTTACGTGGTAATCAAGAAAAGACTTTTACTGTGACATTAAAGGCTGACAACCCATCAGTTAGCACTGCTAATTCAAAATCGGCCGAAGAACTGTATAATAAAATAGGCGCAAGCTTTGTTCCTGTAAATAATGCGCAAAAAGAAAAGTTCCACATAAATGGTGGTGTTTTGGTTACCCAAGTTCGCGAAGGCGGTTTATTTGATTACACCGAGGTGCCTGTAGGTTCAATAATAACCGAAATAAATAAGCAACCAATCAGAAATACCAATGATATTGACCAAGCATTGAGTAATTTGAAAAATGGGGTTTTAACAATTTCAGGATTCTACCCAGATGGCAGCAAATTAAAAAGCGCGATTGAGCTTAGATAATTTTTTGATTGAATAAATGTTTATTGGAGAACCCGGCAGAAATGCCGGGTTTTTTTATGGTTTGTAATTTTTGATTATGCCTGCAATTCATTTTTACTTTCCTGCTTGAGTGCTACTTTACTTCCATATAGAAAAATAAGGAATGAGGATAAGGCTGAAACAAACATAATTCCAGCCATTGGTATAGTGCTTTGACTTTTAAATAAACCAACCATTAACGAACTTATGGAGCCTGCTGCCATTTGAAAAGCCCCTAATAATGAGGCAGCAGTTCCGGCGTTTTTTGCAAATGGAGCTAATGATAAGGCCGAAGTATTGGGGTTGGCTATACCAACGCAACACAATAATAAAAATACCGATAGGATGGTGGTGTAAACATTGATCCATCCATTTAAAGAACCTATTAAAAACGTTCCGGAAATTATTAACATGGCAGTTAAGGCACCTCTTATTATTTGTATACTGCTGAAATTTTTTATCAAAAAAGTATTTAGCTGGCTGGAACCTATAAAGCCAACAGATAGAAAAGCAAATATCCAACCATAAACCTTGGCACTCAAGCCAAAAACCGTCATGAAAACAAAGGGTGATGCTGCCAGATAGGCAAATAAACCAGAAAAAGCCAAGGCACCGCAAATTGAAAAGGTATAAAATGACGGATGTTTAACAACCAACAAAAAATTGTTTAATATAGGCTTAGGTTTTAAAGAAAAATTAGGGTCGGGTTGATAACTTTCAGGCAGTCCAAAAATTACAGCTAAAAGTACAATGATAGCAATGGAGGCCAATATTAAAAATATTAATTGCCAACCAAAGGCAGCGGTAACATAGCCACCAACTGTAGGCGCAACCATAGGCGATACACCAAGAATAAGAATAAGTAAGGCAAAAATTTTAGCATTATCTTTTAGCGGAAAAATATCACGAACCATGGCCATAGAGGCTACCCCTGCCGCACAACTACCAATAGCTTGTATAAATCGTAAAATGATTAAATTTTCTATCGAGTTTGAAAAGTAGCAACCAATTGAAGTAGCGATATATAGTAAAAGTCCCACATAAAGTGGCTTTTTTCTACCAAACCTATCAAGTAAAGGGCCGTATAATAATTGGCCAAGTGAGATTCCTATAAAGAAGCTAGATAGCGAAAGGGATACTTGAGCTGTAGTGGTATGAAATGATTTGGCTATGGCAGCAAACCCTGGTAAATACATATCGATTGAAAATGGTCCAATTGCCGTTAGTGAACCTAATATGAGAACTGATAGTATATAGCGTTTTTTTGTCATTGTTTTTTTTGTTTAAGATGAAGATTTGCCAATGCCCAATTCGTGTGTGATATAGTATAAATCTTAAAATCGCGACGAAAGTAGGATTTATGAGATTAAAAAGCATCTTTATTTTGGGGTTATACTAAAATAAAAAATCAAAATAAGGGTATTTTTAGCATTAAGAGTAACTGCATCTTAATAAAAAAGGGGCAATTTTACAAAAGCCCCTTTCTTAAGATATAATAATTAAAGATGTTTATTTTGAATAAATATTCGAGTTATTTCTATACCCGGTTGATGTATTGCTGTACCAATCAGGATAAATTGTACCTCCTGAATTTGCCCAATCAACAAAATGAAGGAATGCATTTGTAATATTTACGCCCTCAATAGGGTAGTTAAAAGTATTACTGTAATTTATAGCCCAAGGCCAGTTCTGTGCCGATAGGTAATATTTGCCAGTAGCCGGATTTGAATTATCATCGAGCGCGCCAAATAGTTTTGTATCTGCCAAATCAGTTGGGTGATAGCCCGGCAAATGTATTTCATATCCTCTGCGCATATTGCTAATTAAGAATGGATTTAAGGTAGATGGCGATAAAACGCTTGCATCAATTGGATTATTAAATACCACATTAACCGAAATAGTATTGGGACTTACCTTAGATTTTGAGAGCAGCGTATTTACAAAATAAGAAAAATCAGGGTTTTGAATCGCCATATCATGCGTATCAAATGGAATAATAACCGCTTTACTTTGTCCTGCTTCCACTCCATTGCTTGCTAGATTTATATAGGTTCCTGACGATAACTTATAACCCGTTACCGATTGTACATCGGATGGTAAAACGGGTAATTGCACACCAAACCCGTTTTTGAATGAGGCCCCGGCAGCATTAACATTATAATCGCCTGTCATACTTACTATTTGGTTTTGGGCATTGCTTACAAAGGTGTAGCGGTAACTTACTACTAAGTCGTTCATATCATAATCACCTTTTGCAGGCCAGTTGTCTTCGAAAGCAATGTTGGCATAAGTAGTTTGTGAAGGATAATAAGTAATATAAGCTTTGGTTGGATCATTTGGAAAAGCATCCAAATTATCAGGCACACCATCTCCGTCTGAATCTTTTCCTACGCTAACTAAAGGAATGCCAGTTTGTGAAATAGCTGTAACCGGATTTGAAGTTACATGAAATACAACATCATTAAAATCATTATCAGATCCATGCTGCCTGTCCATATCCTCAAAAGTAATCAAATCAACCTGATCGTATGGGTCGTTCAATACCAATGCATGTTGTTGTAACGAACTAACAGTTTCTGGATTAAAGCTATTGATGGTAAACAATTTTTCGTGATTTAAATAATCTACATCACTACCTGTCCACGCATTTTGAACTAAACAAAACCCAATGGTGGTGCCTGCGGTAAAAGTACCCAAATGTACTTTCTGACCTGATAATAAACCACCACCTGAATTTAAAGCAGAAGAGTTTGGAAACACGTAGGTTATTTTATCAATACCTCCAACAGAAGTACCGCCAGAAGCCTTAGTTGGTGGATTATTGGTTGGATAAGTGAAATAGGCCAAGGCGTTCCTATATCCTGCACCTTCCGAAACAAAGGTGATGTAAACATCCGAATTCTCTACAATATTTATATCATGAACCACATTGTTTTGTAAAAACTCCGGATGCGTATTTAATATAGATACTGTTTCGGGTAGGGTAGTGTTGATATACGAAAGCATGGTTGCACTAATAATATCCCTAGTTGGCTCTAAATATACGGGCACACCCAGTGAGGTTGGGTTTGTAAAAGCATTGGCTGCAGTATAACCAAAAGGGTAAACAAAATCAGTTGTATTTAAACCTAAGCTTCTCATATTTAACGTGCGACTTGATAATGTTTTATTTAGCCTATTTGTAGTTGCCACAATATCTCCTGAGGCACCTGCTTTACCACCTATTGTTGCTGTAATACTATTATTAGTAGCGATATTTGCTGTAGCAAAACGAATTAAGCCAACATAGGCCGGGTCAATTACTAATTGATTATAATAAGCAGGTACTGTTACATTACCAGTTAGATTGCCGTTTTTATCGGTAACACCTCTAAAAATAGGAGAAGAACCAGCAAGGCTATCAGGCCCATAAAGGTTTACAATAACGCTAGCGATGGGTTCATTATTGTTGGTTAGCAAGCTAATGTTTAATTTAACTGTTTTGGTTGTGTTAAAATTAAATCCGTCTGGAGCAATTTTATTACCCAAATTAACATTGGGCTGGTTGGCTTTTGTATTTGCTATTTCCTTTTTACATGAAAAAAGGATTAACAAACCAGCTATTGTAAGTAGTAATTGTTGTTTCATGGTTTTATTTAATGTTTATAGTTTTATCCCATGTAACAAGTTGGCGACCAAAATAAAATAATTTTTAAATTATTGATTATCAATGCAATAAAAATCAAAAATATTTTATCACTTTCCTAATAATGTATTAATTCCATATTGTGGATTGTAAAAAGTCTATTTTTCATGAATTAACTACAATTATTTTCGAAAAGTCTTCATCCCTTTTTGGCAATGAAAATTAGGTTGCTATCTTTAGCAGGATAACAAATTATATCAACCAATGTCAATTATCATTATCCTGCTATCTATTATCTTACTGGTTTTACTGGTAAGTTGGGCTAAGGTGAACACCTTTATCGCTTTTTTATTGGTTGCTATATTCACAGGTCTTTTTTTAGGAATTCCTTTAGATAAGATAACTTCCTCCGTTCAAAAAGGATTGGGCGATACCTTGAGCTCCATTACAATTATTATTTGCACGGGTGCCATGCTGGGTAAATTAGTGGCCGATAGTGGCGCGGCACAAAAAATAGCAGAGGTGTTGGTTGGTTTTTTTGGTGTAAAACATATACAATGGGCTTTGGTTTTGGTTGGTTTTATTATCGGTATTCCTCTTTTTTATAATACAGGCTTCGTGCTTGCGGTGCCACTCATATTTTCGGTTGTTTATAAGTATAAATTACCTGCCGTTTATATTGGCTTGCCCATGCTGGCCGCTTTATCAGTAACTCATGGGTTTTTACCACCACATCCCTCACCATCGGCATTGGTACAAGTATTTCATACCGATATGAGTAAGACTTTAATTTATGGGCTAATTGTAGCTATTCCAGCAATTATCATAGCCGGTCCATTGTACGCGAGAACATTAAGAAATATAATTTCAAATCCACTAGAAACTTTTAAGGCGGTCGATTTGCCTACCGAAAAATTGCCTGGAGCCTTCAATAGTTTTATTACGGCACTGATGCCAGTAATTTTAATGATGGCGAGTACCGTTTATTTAAATATTGACCACAGTAATGGTGCCTTACATAAAATTATAGCTTTTCTTGGCGATGCTCCAATTGTAATGCTCCTATCCATCATATTCGCTAATTTTAGTTTAGGGGTTTGGCAAGGAAAGACCATGCAGTATTTAGGGAGAATTTATGGGGATGCGGTAAAAGACATCTCGGTTATTTTACTAATTATTGCCGGCTCCGGAGCGTTTAAACAGGTTTTGGTTGATAGTGGCATTAGCAACCAAATAAGCCATTCACTTCAAAATATTCCTATTCAGCCTCTTATTTTGGGATGGCTAATTGCAGCGATTATCAGGGTGAGTTTGGGCTCTGCAACTGTGGCAGGTTTAACTGCAGCAGGTATATTGGCAGGTATGGTTTTAAATAACCATAGCATCAATCCCAATTTAATGGTACTATCCATTGGTGCAGGTAGTTTGGCCTTTTCGCATGTAAATGATGGTGGTTTTTGGCTTTATAAGGAGTATTTTAACCTATCTATTAAAGATACCATACGGTCATGGACTGTTATGGAAACCCTAGTTTCATTTATTGGATTAGCAGGGGTACTGATTTTGAATATGTTTATTTAGAAGTCTTGATTATTTGAATTGTAGAGTCAGTGTCTTAATCAAAATCTAAATTAAATTTATTCTTTAAATCTAAAATAGCAGGGTTTTTATTGGCCATGTAATGGAATTTCTCCGAAGCGGTGTAAGGGCGTTTTACCACTTCTTTCTCATCAATTCGCGCGCTAATTTCAATATCAAAATTCTTTAATTTGGTACGTAAAAAGTTATGCAGGTTAGGGCGCTCATCACGGAATAAGTTTTCCTGAACCTTGTTTTCAACAATAATCTCATAATTATTAGTGCTTAATGGTTTAGGCGGATTGATAGTGAAAATAGTTAGCAAGTTCTTTTTTCCCTCCAATTTTAATTTAGCTACATAGTCATTCATGCAATTGGCAAAATCTTCCGGAGTGTAATCTTCTTTCGCTGTACCTTTTATATAAGGATCTTCTTCAAGTAGCGCCTCCGCTGTTTTTGTAACATCCTTTAGTGATGGGATTTTAATAGAGGTACTCGAAGCAAGGGTGTTAGGAATAAATACACGGGGTTTTTCAATACTCGGGGTATCTATTTTAACATTTTGTGGCTCAGGTTGTACAGCTTTATTTGATGCTGTATCCGTATGATTGTTGATAGTAGGGGTTGTAACACTATTTGTTACTTCAGTACTTTCAGCCTTCGTTGCTACGGTTTCAGGTTTTTTTTTTAGTTCCACGCTGGTTTGCTGAGATGCTGGTAGGTTGGCCAAATTAAAAACCGAGGGCAAATGGCAAATTTTGAGTAAGGCAAGTTCAACCTGCAGGCGTTGATTTTTGCTCAATTTATAGCTTAAATCGCATTGGTTGGCAATGTTTAATGCCGATAATAAGAACGATACGGTTGCTATTTGCGATTGCTGTAAATATTTCGCTTTAATCCCCTCGCTGACTTCCAATAATTTTAGGGTCGATTGGTCTTTGCTCACCAAAAGATTACGGAAGTGGTCGGAAAGACCAGAGATAAAATGCGCGCCATCAAAACCACGGCTCAAAATTTCATCAAATAATAAGAGTGTTTGGGCATTATCTTCTGAAAGTAAACTACTGGTAACATTAAAATAATAATCGTAATCTAAAATATTAAGGTTATCAATTACCGAGCGATAGGTAATGTTGCCGCCGGAAAAGCTCACAATCTGGTCGAACATGGAAAGCGCGTCGCGCAAGCCACCATCCGCTTTTTGGGCGATAATGTGCAAGCCATCGTCTTCATAGCCTATATTTTCTTTTTTGGCGATGGATGCCAAGTGCGATGCCATATCTTCTACCTTAATTCGGTTGAAATCAAAAATTTGGCAACGCGAAAGTATGGTAGGTAATATTTTATGTTTCTCGGTAGTGGCTAAGATAAATATAGCGTAATGCGGTGGTTCTTCCAGCGTTTTTAAAAACGCGTTGAAAGCTTGTTGCGATAGCATGTGCACCTCATCAATGATATAAATCTTATATCGCACTGCTTGGGGTGGTATGCGAACTTGCTCAATTAAACTCCTGATATCGTCAACCGAGTTGTTGGAGGCCGCGTCTAATTCATGAACATTAAATGAATTACCATTTTGAAAGGAAACACAGGAGGCACAGGTGCCACAAGCTTCACCATTGGGTTGCAAATTTTCACAGTTAATGGTTTTTGCCAGTATACGCGCGCAGGTTGTTTTGCCTACCCCACGCGGACCGCAAAACAAAAATGCCTGAGCCAGCTGATTATTTTTAATGGCATTTTTTAATGTGTTTGTAATATGCCGCTGACCAACAACACTTTCGAAAGTTGCCGGGCGGTATTTACGAGCCGAAACAATAAAATTATCCACAGCAACTAAGGTAATGAGAAAATTGATAGGTTAAAAGGCAAAATGATAAAACGCTACCTCATATTTATATTGGCATATTATGCTGACAGGTAAAAACTTGAAAATATGATTTACGAAACTATAAAAGCTTCGTAAATCACTATAAAAAAGCCGACAATTTAACTAATTTCATCTTCCGGGAAATGGTCAGCATTTTCAGGGTCATCGTAGTTTTCTTCTTCATCTATTTCGCTTAGGTCTTCTAAATCTTCCATAAAATCATCAAAGGCTTCATCGTCATCATCGTCTTCATATTCATCTTCTTCGTCCTCGGCCTCCTCATATTCGTCCTCTAATTCAAATTCAACTTCTTCTACATCGGATGGTAAAATAGTAGGTTTAGGTGCCAGTGGTGTATTCAAGTCTTTATTTTTTGCAGCCATGTTTTTTTGAGGTATTAATTTAAATATAAAATTATGCTAAAAAATTCATATCGTCAACGCTAAGCTTTAAATCGGCAGCTTTCATGTTTTCAACAAAATGATTTAAGGAAGATGTACCCGGTATTGGCAATATAGTGGGCGATTTGTGCAACAACCAAGCAATATTAACCTGTGCTTCCGTAGCATTATACTTAGCTGCTACCTCAGCAATTCTGGTATCATTTTTACCTAAAGCATTAATTAGCGAAAAATAAGGAATTAATACGATGCCATTTTCTTCGCATTTGGCAAGCACCTCTTCACCGCCACGGTTTTCGCCATGCGGGGTTTTTAAGGTTTTACGCTGGGCATGGCCATACATATTCTCAACACTGACTATATTACCCATTTTAATGGAAGTTTCCAGTTCTCCCAAACTCACATTGCTTACGCCAACATGTAAAATTTTGCCTTCTTCCTGCATTTTAAACATGGCCTCCATACCTTCTTCAAAATTTCCAACACCGGGCATTACCCTGTAATGCACCATGGTAACTTGTTCAATTTTTAAAGTACGCAGGTTGTTTTCAATAGCGGTACGCAAATTGTCAGGTGTATTAAATGGTATCCAGCTTTTATCAGGCCTACGGGTGGCACCCACTTTGGTACAAATTACCAAATTGGCTGGGTAGGGGTAAAGTGCTTCTGCAATCAATCGGTTGGTTACATCCTCGCCATAATAATCGGCAGTGTCTATAAAATTCACACCACTTTCTAGCGCTTTTTTTAATATTTGGATAGCTTCCGGTCTGTTAGGTGGTTCGCCATAAATTCCCTCGCCTGTTAGGCGCATGGTGCCATAGCCTAAACGGTTAATGGTTAGGGGATGTTTGCTGTTTGGAGCGATGGTGATAGTTTTGGGGATACTCATGTAGATAAATTATTTGAATGGGCAATTATATGTATTGTTCCCTTAACAAATTTAAAGGAGCTCATATAAAATCAAAATTACATTTTTGTTTATGCAACGGATTCCCGATTAAGGTCGCTATAAGGATAATGACCTGCTTTTTTCAATAAAGTAAATAATTGATTGCTTCCATTTAATTTAGCAAAGTCTAATTCACTCGAAAATATATCCATACATAACAGTAGATGGTGATTTCGTTCGCCTATTTTGAATATTTTGTTCTCTGGGGTATAATTGTCGAAAATAATATATCTTCTATCTCCTTGTTCTGTAGAGGCTTGATAGGTTGAATTGGGATTTAAAACGGTATTAAATGAATAATTACCTATAGCTGTGAAAATATTACAAATTCGGCTTTCCATTAATTTAAAAGCCGTATTTGAATCTTCTTCGGTATTATAAGGTTCTCTTGTGAAGGCGACTAATTCATAAGTACCTAATCGGTTAGGTTTGGGTCCATTTCCATTAGGATCTAAAAGTTCCATTGTCGCAATCCCAGTTCCATCTATATGGTTGGAGAAATAATACAAATCAACAGACCCGCCTAAATAAAATGGTACAACTGCATGACCAACAGTATTATGCATTTTTCCTAGTACGTTTTCAAGACCTTGTTGCTTTAGCTCATAATCTCTGTCATATTGATCCTGTGTAAAATCGTCATCCGAAATTATTTCTTTTTCTTTTTTCTTTTCAAATAGCTTTTTAAAAAAACTCATCATATTGTAAATTGGATGCAAAATGTATTTTAACGTCAAAATTAAAATTAAATATAGCGTTTTTTGGTTATGAGTATGTTAATTTACTTGAGATAAGAGTTTTGTTAAAATTATATCAGATTTTAAGCTAGACATAGTAGCTGATATCGGCCTAATGGCTAAGGCTTGCATAGTATTAGTGGATAGTTTGTTCGGTGTCAAAATAATTTGTATGGATATCGGAGGCATTAAAATTCAATTTTTGTCTCCAATGATTAATAGTAATACAAACCTATCCAGAATTTATTTTTTATAAAAATTTTCTTTTTTTTGTTGTTAAGAAAAAACCATTAAAGTAAATAAGCGATTACAAAAGAGAATTAGTCTTTCAATTAAAAGGAATATTTCACTCATTTTCACTTATAGCGTCCAAAGGTCAAAATAAATTCTTCGTTTAATAGATATTTATTCAAAAAATTCTGCAATTTTCACAAAAAATCCTATCTTTGCAGCCCCGTAATAGCGGGTAAATAATTAAAAATCAAAGAATAATAATGCAACAGTACGAAATCGTGATCGTTCTAACCCCGTTGTTATCAGAGGAAACTTCAAAGGAGGCTATTGCCAAATTTAATAAGTTGATTGCTGATGGCGGAGCCGAAATTGTCCAAGAGGATAATTGGGGTTTGAGAAAACTTGCGTATCCTATTCAAAAAAAGACTACAGGATACTATCACTTAACTGAATTCAGGGCTCCGGGTGAATTAATTAACAAATTGGAGATTGAATTAAGGCGCGATGAGCGTGTTTTGCGTTTCCTTACGATAGCTTTGGACAAACATGCCATTGCCTATAATGAGAAAAAACGTAGCGGCGCATTTAACCAAAAGAAACCAGTTAAAACAGAGGAGGCTGCACGCTAATGGCAAACGAACAAATTAAATACGTTACCGCCCCAAAAGTTGAGGATGTACGTAAAAAATACTGCCGTTTTAAAAAGAACGGAATCAAGTATATTGATTATAAAGACGCTAACTTTTTATTGAAGTTTATTAACGACCAAGGTAAAGTATTACCTCGCCGTTTAACCGGAACTTCGTTAAAATTTCAGCGCAAGGTGGCGCAGGCTGTTAAACGTGCCCGCCATATTGGTTTATTACCTTATGTTACAGACTCATTAAAATAATCAGGAGGTTAAGCAATGGAAGTTATTTTAAAACAAGACGTAAAAAGCCTCGGGGATAAAGACGATGTAGTAAATGTAAAACCAGGTTATGGCCGAAATTACCTTATTCCTAAAGGTTTCGCCATACTTGCTACTGAATCGGCCCGCAAAGTTTTAGCCGAAAACCTAAAACAGGCTCAATTTAAACAAGAAAAAATCCGTAAGGATGCCGATGCCATAGCTGCTCGCCTTGAAGGTGTTACACTTACAATAGGTGCAAAAGCTGGCGAATCGGGCAAAATATTTGGCGCTATCAACACTATTCAAATTGCCGATGCTTTGAAAAAAGAAGGCTTTGAGGTCGACCGTCGTCGTATTACATTTGATCAGGAACCAAAATTTGTTGGCGAGTATGTTGCTAACCTTAACTTACACAAAGAAGTTAAAGTACAAGTTCCGTTTATTGTAGTAGCCGAATAAGCTATACAAATTCAAAAAACTTAAAATTAAAAGGTGTTTTGCTAGTCAAAACACCTTTTTTGTTGAAAAATTTTATTTTTATGTCATTTTAACATGCCATTTTTCAATAGAAATAAAGCCGCAAATAATAATGCCTTTGATAGCCATAAATGGTATAATAAGGGTTATTTCAGGGTAATTTACAAGACTTTAAAAATTCTTGTAATCGTATTTTTTGCGGCTAGTATTTTTGGGGTAATACTTTACAGGTTTGTAAATCCGCCCTTTACTTGGTTAATGGTACAGCGTGGTTTTGAACGTAAAGCTGCCGGAAAAGATTGGAAAATTGATAAGCGTTGGAGAGATTTCGACGATATATCGGATGAGATGAAGCGTGCTGCTGTAGCTGCAGAAGACCAAACTTTTTTGGAAAATCATGGTTTTGATTTTAACGCGATTGAAAAGGCTATTCAAAAAAATGCCAAAAGTAAAAAGCTGATTGGTGGTAGTACCATTTCACAACAAACGGCAAAGAATGTTTTTTTATGGCCGGGAAGGTCATTGATCCGTAAAGGTTTTGAGGCATACTTTACTGTATTGATAGAGATATTTTGGAGTAAGCAACGCATTATGGAAGTTTACCTGAACGAGATTGAAATGGGGGATGGTATTTATGGAGTAGAAGCGGCATCGCAAGCTTATTTCCATAAATCGGCTTCAAAGCTAAATACCCAGGAGGCAGCAGCAATTGCTGTCATTTTCCCTAGCCCATTAAAGTGGTCGGCAGTGCACCCAACCAAATACTTAAGGCACAGGCAGTATTTGATTAAGAAAAACATGCGAAGGTTAGGAACTTTAGAGTTTTAGCATAAAAACTTTTAAAATGGAATTTGGCAGAGTAACTCCTGAGGAATTGTTAGCGGTAGATTTTACTTTACCACCTGATACTCTTTTAACTAAAAACACCTTGGGAGCATATAAAGGTAAAAACCAATTGCAGGTTTATGTGGGTTGTGCAAAATGGGGAAGAAAAGAATGGCTAGGTCAAATTTACCCGCCTAAAACCAAGGATGCCAATTTTTTGGATGAATATGTAAAGCATTTTAATTGCATTGAACTAAACGCCACTTTTTACAATATTTATGGCCCTGAAATTATTAGTAAATGGAAGGAGAAAGCCAATAGCAATCCCGATTTTAAGTTTTGTCCCAAATTTTCGCAAAACATTAGCCATATACGCCGACTAAAAAACGCCGAAGAAATAACCACGCAATACTATAATGGCATCATGGCTTTTGGCGATAAGCTTGGGTCGTTATTTTTGCAATTAGGTGATAATTACACTCCTAAAAGCTTATCCGATTTAAAACAGTATTTGAAGGCATTACCAACGGATGTACCAGTTTTTTTGGAGCTAAGGCATAAGGATTGGTTTGCGGTTGCTGAAACACGTAATGAACTATTTTCTCTTTTAAAAGAATTGAATATAGGCGCAGTAATTACCGACGCTACCGGACGCCGAGACGTGGTGCATATGGAACTACCAACTCCGCATGCCTTTATTCGTTTTGTGGGTAATGGCTTGCACCCAACTGATTATAAAAGGATTGATGACTGGGTGGAAAGGATAAAAAGCTGGCAACAAATGGGTTTGCAATCTTTATGGTTTTTTATGCACCAGCACGATGAGCAATATTCTCCTAAATTGGCAGATTATGTGGTGGAGAAATTAAACAACGCGTTAAGCATCAACCTAAAACGCCCGGTATTTCTTGATCGTGATTTATTCAGTATGTAAATAAGTGGTTTATTGGCATATGCTATTGCGATACCATTCCCGAAATAACATTGATACTAAGCGCTACTATTACGGTATTGAAAGCGAATGACATGAGCGCATGTAAAACACAGGCTCTTCTAATTCTTCTAGAAGTAATGTTTACATCCGATACTTGAAAAGTCATCCCGATAATAAAGGAGAAATAAACAAAATCAAGGTAATCAGGTTCGTCTCTTCCGGGGAACTGTAATCCGCCAACATCGCTGGTAACCCCATCAATATCAACTTTTTGGTCGTAAAATAAGCGCGCATACCGAAGGGTATAGATAGTATGCAATAAAAACCAAGATATGATAACCGCCGCTATTGATAAAAGGATATGTTGGTCTTTACTTCCATCCGAAAGTCCTTTGGATGATTTTAAAAGGTAGATAATTGCCCCTAAACTTGCTACAGAAGCAGCTGCTATAAAAGCAAAAATGAGGGTTAAACTTGAGTCTTGAAGTTTTGCTATCTTACGTACTTCGCGGGGATGTGTGGAGAAAATAATGATCCAGTTTAATATGATGATGGTTAAAGCACAGGTTATCCAAACTGCTAAGATTAAAGCTGGGGTAGTTATTTTGCCATTTAGAAAAAGAAAGGTAAAGAAACTTAGCGTTAGTGCTATGTATAACCTATAATGAGCATCTAACCTAAAAAAAAATCTTTTATCTGGTTTAATATTGGTTGTCATGCTAAATGAGTTTAATAAATATTGTTCAAAAAATTACTCTTCAATTATTTCAATCACTCTACCTACTTGCCCATCTTCCAGCCTTACCTTTATCCCTCTCGAATGGAAGGCTGAGCTGGTAAGCAAGTCTTTTACAAAGCCCCTTGTACGTTTACCTGTGCGTTGGTCTTTTTTTAAAATGATATCAACTTCAAGTCCGGTATAAATATCAGATCTGTTTTGTCCATTCATGGTTTTTTCCTGTCCTAATAATTTTTCTTATGCTTTCAATAATTCATCAATAGCATTATCAACCTTTACAAAGTTGAAACTGTTTATGATTTGATTGAATACCTTTGTAATTTCAGTATTCATCAGGTTGCCTATACTACCTTCGTGGGTATGGTTAACTTCATGTTTTGGCTTAAAACTGCCATTTTCTATATCATAACCTACTTGTTTGTACGCGTCACGGAATGGAGTTCCATTGAGCACCAGTCGGTTTACTTCTTCAACACTAAATAAATAAGCGTATTTAGGGTCGTTTAAAATTTCGGTATTTACCGTAATATTTTGTAGCATAAAGGTAGCCATGTGCAAACAATCATTCAATTCGGTAAAAGCTGGGAACAAAAGTTCCTTTAGCAATTGCAATTCGCGGTGGTAGCCTGATGGCAAGTTCACGGTCATCATGGCAACATCATTGGGTAATGCTTGTAATCTATTGCATTTGCCACGCATAATCTCCCAAACATCCGGATTTTTTTTATGCGGCATAATACTGCTACCAGTAGTTAAAGTATCTGGGTAGCTAACAAAAGCAAAATTCTGACTCAAATACAAAGCCTGGTCCATCGCCATTTTAGCTAAAGTAGCCGCTAGGGATGATAGAGCTTGCGCGATTACCCTTTCTGTTTTTCCGCGTCCCATTTGGGCATAAACTACATTGTAGTTAAGGCTATCAAAACCTAAAAGCTCGGTGGTCAAGGTTCGGTTTAAAGGGAAGGAAGAACCATAGCCCGCTGCAGAGCCTAATGGATTTTTATTGGTGATTTTATAGGCCGCCAATACCATTTCCAAGTCATCCGCAAGGCTTTCGGCATAGGCACCAAACCATAAACCGAATGATGAAGGCATGGCTACCTGTAAATGTGTATAGCCAGGCAATAAAACATCTTTATGTTTTTCGCTCAGTTCTATTAATTGGTTAAAAAGTTTGGTAGTGTTTTCAACAATTTGTTGAATTTCGTGCCTGAAGAATAGTTTTAAATCAACCAAAACCTGGTCGTTGCGAGAGCGACCGCTATGTATTTTTTTCCCGGCTTCTCCAATACGCTGGGTTAATAATAACTCAACTTGAGAGTGTACATCCTCTACTTCGGGGATAATGGTAAATTGCCCATTTTCAATATCCCGGTAAATTTTTTTTAGTTCAATTTGAACTTTATTCAAGTCTTCATCATCCATTAAACCAATGCTATGGAGCATTTTGGTATGGGCTAATGAGCCTAAAACATCAAAAGCGGCCATTTGCAAATCAAAAACACGGTCGTTTCCCACAGTAAAATGCTCTACCAATTCATTTACAGTTACCGATTTTTGCCAAATTTTCATTTCAAGTCTTTATGCTAATGTTGTATTTCAACTAAATGCAATGATATAAAGAAGTTTGTTAATTTCTTTATATAAATGTTCCTTTAGTAAAAAAGCTACTTGAAAAATTTCCAAGTAGCTTTTGAATAATTTAAACTAAAACAGATATTAGTATGCTTTCACCTTATTGCACTTTATAAACCAAAACCCTGAATGTATTAGGTATAGCGGTACGAGTGCCTTTTTCAAAATCTTGCACGCTTAGGTATATTTTATTGGTTTTGTTGTCAAATGCCATTGTTTTGGCTCTATTTTGTGTTTGCAAAGTTTGCAAAACATTGTATTGGTCTGCTGATTCTTGTTTAATAATGGTGGTAGTGCCGTCGCCATTGGAGCAAAATACAAGTTTTCGCGCCTCATCATAAATTACCGCGTCAACCCCGGCACCAATTGGTACCGTGGCTGTTACTTTTCCGGTAGCAATATCAACCACGCTCATGCCTTTGTTCTGACGGCAAACTGTGAAAATCCGGTTATTTACGGCATCCAGAGCAATACCGGTAGGGCCACCGCATGGGGCTAATGGGTAGGTGTTTAAAACCTTCAATGCTTTAGTATCAATAACCACCATACTGTTTTTATCCTCCAGGTTATTGTAAATTAAACCTTTACCGTCGCTTACAGCAAACTCCGGGCCGCCTCCTAGGGCAATTGTTCCAACTTGGGCCAATGTATTAGGATCAACTACTGAGGTATTATTGCTTTCGCCATTAAAACTGAATACCCTGTCCGAAAAAGGGTCGTATATTATGCCATCAGGGCCTTTAGCATCTACAGGAATGGTTTTTACAATGGCTAGTGTTTTTAAATCAAAGGCTACCACCGCGTTTGCCCGGCCATCGCTTATAAAGCCGAGGTTACTTTTGTTTACTATCGCGATGCCATGAACGCCTTTCATACCACTGATAACACCAACAGGTTGTTCTGTATCCAAATCAATTACATTAACAGCCGTACCATGCGATACATATAGACGCCTGTTTATTTTATCGATTGATAAATAATCATAACCACCTGCACCGGGAAGCGCAATCGCTTTGTCAAAAACATAGGTTTGTGCCTTCAAAATGAATGAAGTGCCAAATAATAAAGCCAGGCAAATAAATAAAATTACTTTTTTCATTTTCTTAATTGTTTATAGCATAAATGTGCAGTACAATTCTGGATAAATATGGTATTAAACATTATTGTCATGATTTAAATGATTTGATAACATAAAATTATAATTGCGGTAAAATACAGCCATCAAACTTGGCAAAACTACCAATAAAAGGGGTAATGCTATTATAAAACCGCCGATTACGGCAATTGCTAATGGTTGGTGTAATTGAGAACCAGCACCTATGCCTAAAGCTAAAGGCATTAATGCAATGATAGCTCCAAGGGCAGTCATCAGTTTAGGTCGCAACCTGGTAGATATGGAATAAATAATAGCCTCGTTTATGCTGTTATCCATATTATTGGTTTGGTTTTCAATAGCCCTTTGCTTAAATTGTAAAAAGGTGAAAATGGCATTTTCGCCAATTATACCCACAATCATGATAAGACCAGTATAGCTGCCAACGTTTAGTTGGGTTTTGGTAAGATATAAAGCTAGTAAGCTGCCGGCAATACCCAACACCGCTACAAAAATGATAATCAAAGCAATTCTGAATTGTTTAAATACAAATAATATTACGGCAAAAACCAATAAGCTTGAGGCTATTAAAATCATCAATAATTCTTTGAACGATTGTTGTTGTTGGGCGTAATCTCCGCCGTATTCAATATGATAACCTTCGGGAAGGCTAACCTTTTCCTTTATTTGTTTTTTAATACCTGTCATAATGGTACCAATATCCAAACTGTCTTTACGGGCACTTACAACCCCCATTGCCTGCAGGTTTTCACGGTTTATTTCGGCATCCCCTGGTCTTAATGCTACTTTGGCTAGTTCGGTAATTGGTATTAATTTACCGCTAGGTACAAAAATGGATTGGTTTTTTATACCCTCCACATTAAGGCTACGGTTGGCCGGATATACCATTCGGATAGGCGATAGTTGTTCGCGTTCCAACATGGTGCCTATCACATTGCCCTCTAATGATGTTTGAACTTGGTATTGTAAACTAACCGGGGTGATGTTATACTGCGCCAGTTTGCTAAAATTGGGCTCAATACTTACCGATGGACCAGCTATTACTATTCCGTCAAAAACATCGGCAGTGCCTTTAACGCCACTTACTACATCAGCCACTTGTTTTGAAAGGGCTTTTAATTTTTCCTGATTTTCGCCAAAAATCTTTATTTCTATTGGCTGAACCGAGGTCATCAAATCGCCCAGCATGTCGGTAATTACTTGTCCAAAATCTATTCTTAAAGCGGGTTGGTTGATGGCAACTTTTTCATTTAGCTCCCTAATTACTTGTTCGGTTGTTTTTTTTCTGCTTTTTTTAAGGTGAATCAAATAATCACCTTTATTGGGTTCGGTTATAAAAAAGCCCATTTCGGTACCTGTGCGCCTTGAATAAGCTTCAACTTCGGGCTGTGCCGTGATAATTTTCTCGACATGGCGTAACATTCTATCGGTTTCATCGAGCGAGGTACCAGGGGGCGAAGTATAATCGAGTACAATACTACCTTCATCCATCTCAGGTAAAAAGCCTGTTTTTAGCTTAGGGCTTACCACATAAACGGTAACCATTAATCCGGCAATTATTACCAAGGCTACGTAGGGTCTTAGAATAAACCAGCGAACCCATCTTTGTTTTTTTACCTCATGCTCAATAGGTTGTTTTACATCATCCGTATAATTTTTTTTATGCTTACTCAATAAAATATATACTACCGGCAATCCTACCCAGGTTACAAAGAAGGAACAAACCAAGGTAATAATCATGGTATTGGTAAGCACTTTAAAATATGCGCCAGCAACGCCACTCATCATTACAAATGGTATAAAAATAACAATGGTGCTGATGGATGAGCCCACCATAGCCGGGAAAAGGTAATCAATCGCTTTTTTTACCAATAACAATGGATGTTCTCGTGGATGTTCTTCGTGGGTACGATGTATTTGTTCTACCACCACAATAGCATCGTCAATAATTAAGCCTAGGGCTGCCGCTATAGCGCCCAACGTCATGATGTTAAAAGTGTAGCCTAATGCATATAAGATAATTAAGCTTAAGCTAAGGGTTATAGGTATGGTAATGAGGATGGTCGCGCTAGCTTTTAAGGAGTGAAGGAATATGATAGCGACTATAATAGCTAGCAACAGACCAATCCAAAGGCTATCACTTACGCTTTTTATGGCATCCTTTACAAAATCGGCCTGAACATAGTATGGTTTTATGGTTACATCGTGCGGTAATAGCTTTTGAAGGGCTGCAACCTTATCGTCCATATCCGCGGAAAGCGACACCAAATTGGCGGATGGCTGTTTAATCACGGCAATTAACACTCCATCATGCCCATTAGCGTTGATACGGGTATATTCTATGCTCTCTTGTACCGCTATATCGGCAAAGTCTTTTAAAAGGATTACTCTTTTACGGTTATTACTTATTACCAGGTTTTCCAACTCATCCTTGGCGTTTATGGTTGCGTCGGTAACCGTGAGGTAAAGCATTTTATAGTCGGACAAATACCCTTCCGACTTTACAAAGTTGGTTTGTGCCAGCGCGGTGCTTATAATATCGGGTGTTAAACCCAATGAGCTCATTTTTTGCTTGTTGAGCGTAAGCCAATACTCTTTTGCCTTACCACCAATTACCCTGATTTCTGATATCCCATCCACTTGTGAAAGGAAGGGTTTAACCGTATAGGTTGCCAATTGGCGAAGTTCAATAGGGTTGCGGCTATGGCTTTCGAGGGTATAACCACTTACAGGTAGGATGGATGGGTTCATCTTCTCTACTGTAAAGGTTACATCGGGCGGCAAGTCAACCTTTATTTGGTCTATTTGGGCTTGTAACTTTTGGAGACTTACATCTATATCCACGTTCCAATCCATAAAAGCCGATATTTCACAACTTCCCCTACCAGTTCGGCTACGTACCATTTGTAAGCCGGGAACTTGTTTAATGGCATTTTCCAATGGTTTGGTAACCGTAACCATCATTTTATTAACAGGTTGCAGCCCTTCCTCGGCAATTACCTTTATTTTAGGGAAGGTAATTTCGGGGAATAAGGAGGTTTGAAGCTTTGAATAGGCAAACAATCCGCCCATCACTATAAGCACCAATACCAAGCTAATTGGTTTTTTATGCGTAATAAAGTAGTCTTTTATTGGGCTCATGGTGCTACAATTTTAATCTTGGCAGTATCTGGCAGGCCATAGTTTCCGGTCAAAATAATTTTATCGGTAGCGGTGAATTTAGGTGTCAATATTTCTACCTGTTCACCCGAAATGATGCCTTCTTTTACCGGTACTTTTACAGCGGTTGTAGGATTAATCAATTTCATTACCCAAAATTCGGTTTGGGTTTCGTTAGCTAATATGGCCGACTTTGGCAACGTGAAGGCATGTCCTTTTGATGCTTTTATAATTCTCGCCTTGGCAACCAAATTTTCAGGAATTTGGTCACTATTGTTAAGTTTTATTACTACTCCCTGAGTTTGTGCAACGGTATCAACTGTAGGCATAAATGACTTTACCAAGCCATTCACCAATTTTCCACCAGGTAAGGTCAAGTTAATATTTTGACCTGTTTTTACATATCTCTTTAATTCATAAGGTAGTTGCATAATGAAAACAAAGCTGGAGCGGTCGCTTATTACCGCCAAGGGGTCGCCATCAGCAATATAATCGCCGGCATGGTGACTTAATTGTGAAATATATCCCGATTGAGGGGCTTTAATTTTGTTAAGACCGGAAAATTTGAAAGAGGTATCCAATTTGGCGATGGAGTTACCGATGCTTTGGGCCTCTTTGGTTTTAATGGTAAATAAGAGTTCGCCTTTGGTTACATTTTGTCCCGGCATTAGGTTAGTTTCTTGTAAATAGCCGTTCGCGTTTGATTTTACATAGTTTTTTTGTAAAGTTGTTGAGGTTGCATTCAACTCAATATAATCGGCAAGGGTGGTATCGCTAATTTGGGTTACTGTAATGGGTGTTTGCGAAACTACTTTGGCATCCTCATCTTCAGGTTTATCATTGCTATTGCATGAAAACAGGAAGATGGGGCAAATTATCAAACAAAAGTATATAAGGCTATTAAAGCTAATTTTGATTTTTTTCATGTTATTTATTCCAATAATTTAACTGGTTGATGAGTTGCAGTTTATTGATGTTGGTGGTGGTTTTGAGGTTTTTGATTACCAGATAATTGTTGATAGCTAATACCAAGTCGGCTATTTTTAAATCTCCGGTTTGTAATAGTTTTAAATCAACCTGAATTAAAGTATCTGAGTACTTTATTTGCTCCTCAATTTCTTTTAATAGCTGGTCGCTTTGGTTTATTTGTTGATTTAACTGGTCTATTTGTTGTTTGTATTGAATATTGAAAAACGCCTTGTAATTTAATCGGGTTTCTTCCTGCAACGATAGCCTTTTATGTTGCAATTTGCGCACACCTCCATCAAAAATTGGGACCGTGAAACTAAAACCAACGCTGGTACCAAAGTTTTTATAAGGTTGATCAGAAAAGTCGGAATTAAAACCACCATCGGCAAAAACACTTCCTTTAGGCTTGTAGGCAAAATCAACCAATTTACGACTGTTAATAAGCCTTAAGCTATCCAGTTGATACTTTTTAAAGAAAATACTACTCGCAGGTTCGGGCAATGCCGTTTTTTCGAGGGTAGGGTAGGATAATTCGATGGCCGTAGTATCCGTAATCCCGGCTAAATAATTTAGCGTAGCAAAATCATTTTTATACTGTAAGCTTGCTTGCAATGCCTGTAGTTTTTGCTGTTTCAGGGTAACAAGAAATGTTAGATAATCGCTCTGATGGTAAATATTTGATTGGGTAAGGGTTTTTAATAAACCTTCTTCACGTGTTAACAAATCAACTACCTCGTTGGTGAATTTTACTTGCAACAGGCTACCATAGGCGGTAATATATTGTGCTATGATAGCCTTTTTTAAATCGCGCTCCGATATTTTTGAAATATTTAAAATAGAATCTCTTTGTAAACTAATCGCGGTTAGCTGCGAATTGATATATTGTTTACTAATAAGCGTTTTACTGGCACTCACCAAGGCACTGATGGTATGTAAGTTTGTAATGGCTCCCGCATAACCAAAGCCATTGTAAGACGGTGCAAAAAGCCCGGCACCAATTCCGTTTACTTGTGGTTTTAATGCTGCTCTCAACCTTAAACTATCCAATTGACTGGATTGAACCTGGTTTTTAAGGTCGCTTAACAAAGGACTGTTTTTTTTGCTAATCTCCAGATAATGTTCAAGCGTATTTGTTTGCGCAAATGAAACAGTAGCCGTTAGGGTTAAGAATATTATGCTTAGAAAAAATTTCATTCAAATATCAATTGGATAGAATTTGAAAGCAAATTAAAATTAAAATCTGGATTATTTTTGGATGTACAATTTTTGGTAGCCCTTTAAAGCTAAAAATTGATGATAAAGCAATGGAAACCATTTTCAAAGCCATAATTTAAGGTAAATTTAAAATTTTCGCATATTTGTCTGGATATGGTTAAACCTAAACCGCTACCTTCTGAGTTCGCAGATTTATTGAATCTTACAAAAACACTATCATCCAAAGGTTCATCAATGCCTGTATTTTTAATAATTAAATTTTCTGCATTAAGTGTAATTTGAATTTCGCCACCCTTATAATTATGCCTAATAGCATTGGTAAATAGGTTATTCAACAAAATTTCAATCAGGTAGTGGTTGGCTACAATTTCTTTCTCTTTTAAAGTTTGATTCAATTTTAGGGCTTTATCGGCTATAATTTCTTCAAATTGAATTGCGGTTTCTTCAATTAGAGCCTTTAAGTTTATTCTTTGCGATTTATTTAGTAGGTGGTTCTCAATTTTTACCAGTAGTAACAGGGAGTTATTCAGTTTATTTAAACGTGAAACTGCTCCATATAAATCATTCAATATTTTGCTTTGCACCTCGCTAAAGTTTTCAGTTTGTAACAATGTATCGAGTTTCGAATTTATTACCGCTATTGGGGTCAGCAGTTCGTGCGAGGCATTTTCAGTGAACGTTTTTAGGTTGGTATAGTCGTTTTTGGCTTTTGTTGCCATTAACGTAACTGCTGTACCCAGTTCAGAGAATTCTTCAATATCTGTATCGGGCTGTTGTATCTCTTTTGGCTCGGCTATGCTAAATTGCTTTATTTGGTTTACAATATTGTAAAAGGGCCTCCAAATTCTACCTAAAATAAGGCGGTTTGTGAGCAGTAATACTAAAATTAAAAGTAGCGTAACTACAAAAGTGATGATGAAGATAATCCTTATCAAATCCTCTGTCTCCACTTTCGACTCAATAATTTGAATCTGATACAGCTTGTCTCCAACTTTTATAAATGAAATTAATTCCCGGCCAGGTTCTTTTTCATCCCGATTTTTATGTTTATGATGGTGTTTATGGAAATTATTATTATCCCACTTTTTAAGGTATTCGGTATCTATAAATTGCCGTTTTACCGAATCATTTTTAACCTCTTTGAACGTAATTTGCTGGTCTTCCGACTGGAAAATGTGCGGTAGTTTGTTGTTTAAATGCACATATTCAAATATTTCATCCTCCTCAACCGCCAGGCTTTTATCTTTTTGATTGGTTAAAATCCAACTAATTGTTTGGTAGTAAATGAGCCCAGTAATAATGAAAATTACTGTTGTGCTTATTATGTTTACCTGGTTATAGCGGGTTAACAGTTTCATGATTCAGAAAATTTATACCCCATACCATAAGCAGCCTGTATATAATCGGCACTGCCAGCTTCTATTAACTTTTTGCGGATATTTTTTATGTGCGAATAAATAAAATCGAAATTATTGGCCATATCAATCCCATCGCCCCATAAATGTTCGGCAATGGCATTTTTTGATACCACTTTACCTTTATTGGCAATAAAATAAAGAAGCAAAGCATATTCTTTACGGGTGAATTTGATAGGAACATTAGCCACTTTTACCTCCTTCGCAAGTAAATCAATGGTAATTTCATTGAATATTAATAAATTACTACCGTTAAATGATTTTCGGCGTATAATTGCTGATACTCTTGCTTTTAATTCAGATAAATGAAAAGGTTTTACCAAATAATCATCTGCTCCTAAATTCAGGCCATCCAAGCGGTCGTCTAACGAGTTTCTGGCCGAAATAATAAGTACCCCATCGGTATGGTTACTTTCTTTTAGTTTTTTTAGGATATTGATGCCATTACCATCAGGTAAAGTAATATCCAACAAAATACAATCGTACCTATACAAACTTATTTTTGATAATGCTGTTGTGTAATTATCGGCAATCTCGCAAATATTACCTTCATCGGTAAAGTATTCTTCAATACTCTCCCTCAGGCCGGCTTCGTCTTCAATAATCAATATTTTCATAACAGAATGTTCAAATGTACGAACGGATTGTTGGAGATATTTTGGATTATTCAATTAAACGCAATATTTATTGATTAAAATTTATGACTTCAGCGTTTTATTAACTGATATTTACTTTAATTAATAAAATAAATTATGTGGTGGATATATGCTTTATTATCAGCTTTTTTTGCGGCACTAACGGCTATTTTTGCAAAAATTGGAATTAAGGGCGTAAATACAGATATGGCTACTGCCATACGTACAGTCGTGATTTTAGTAATAGCTTGGGCTATTGTTTTGGTGAGGGGCGGAGCCGGAACCATAGCAACCCTTACTAAAACCAATTGGATTTTTCTCGTTTTATCGGGCTGTGCAACTGGGCTGTCATGGATTTGCTATTTCAAGGCTTTGCAATTAGGCGAGGTATCGCAAGTGGCACCTGTCGACAAGTTAAGTGTGGCTATTGCCATCGTTTTGGCGGTTGTTTTTTTGGGCGAACCACTTACTTTAAAGACGGCCATAGGGGCTTTGTTAATTTTGGGTGGCAGTTTGGTGCTTATTTTATAATCATTTTAATGTAACATTAATATTACCTAAATAAAAATTCAAGATTAATCCAAAATTAGGAGACAATTTTGGCTCGTGCAAAAACTGATGAAATTTTTAATAACCCCTATCTTATTAATAGCCTTATTTAGCAGCCTCATAGCATCGCCCGAAGAAAAGGGAAAAATTACCGGAAAAGTAGTAGATGCTGAAACAAAAAAGCCCGTTGATTACGCAACAGTAAGTATCTACAAGCAAGGTGTAGCCTCTCCATTTAATGGGGCAATTACCGACCCTAACGGGAATTTCAAAATTGAAAATATAAATTCAGGTGATTATGTACTTACAATTGATTTTATAGGGTATAAACAACAAAAATTATTGCATGTAGTAGTTGGAGCTACCGGAAGTGTTGCCTTGGGTACTATTCTGTTAAGTCCCTCACAAAATCAGTTGAAGGAAGTGGCTATTACGGCACATGCGGCCTCGGTAGAGAACAAGGTAGATAAATTGGTATATAATCCGGCCAATGATTTGACAGCTCAAGGTGGTACAGCCACAGATTTATTGAAAAAAGTACCAATGGTCTCGGTAGATTTAGATGGCAATGTTGATTTGATGGGGAATTCAAATATTCGCTTTCTAATAAATGGCAAACCCTCAACCGTTTTTGGAGCCAGTATAACGGATGCATTGGCGGCTATTCCTGCCAGTCAGATAAAAAGCATTGAGGTAATTACCAGTCCGGGAGCAAAATATGATGCTGAGGGTACGGGAGGTATCATTAACATCATATTAAAAGATAGCAACATACAAGGAGTAAACGGCAATGTTAACCTTACTGCTGGCACACGTTTAGAAAACGGTTCGCTGAATTTGAATGCACGCAAAGGTAATTTTGGTGTAAACGCCTTTTTTAATGGCCGCGGGCAGTTGCCTAGTACTACTATAAATACCAGCAATAACCAAACATTCAATAATGCCCGTGATACTTTGAAGAATTTATCACAATTTGGCAATAGTACTTTTAGCCGTAGTGGTTATCAATCGGGTATTAGTTTTAATTGGGATGTTACAAAAAAAGACCAATTAACCTTATCCTTCAATTTTAATCATTTTGGTTTCCAAAATGATGGAAGTACTAACCAGGATCAAATAATTAAATATACACAAAAAAGTATCGTAACCGATACCATCAGCACCAATAAATCAAACAACAAGTTTAGCGATAATACAGTTGATTTGAGTTTGGCATACAAAAAGACTTTTGATAAAAAAGACCAGGAATTGGATATTTTATTGAATTACAGTGCCGGCAATAGTACAAACGATTATTCGCAAATACAGAATTTTACCAATGTAATACAAACTCCTATTGGCTCGAATGGAAACAACCCGGGTACCGATAAGGAAACGGATATTTCAATAGACTATTCGCAACCTATTACTGAGAGCTTTAGTATTGAAACTGGTACCAAACTAGGTGTCGAGAATTTAAACAACTCGGTTATAACCCAAACCTTGGAAAATATCACCTTTATTCCTAACCCATCTCAAAGTTATTCATTCAACTTTAAAAGGAATATTTTTGCTTATTATTTATCTACCTCTTTTACCACTTTTCATGATTTTATAGATGGTAAGGCGGGTTTACGTTATGAATATACCAGTTCAACAACTGATTATCAAAATACCACCATTCCATCCTATGGTATATTTGCGCCTTCGTATGTTTTATCCCATAAATTGAGTAAAACCCAAAGCATTAAGTTTAGTTATTCATTCAGACTACAGAGGCCAGAATACAGGCAATTGAATCCTTTCTACAACATAAGTGATCCGCATAATATATCTACCGGCAATCCAAACCTGAAACCTGAATTAGGTCATAATTATGAGCTCGGTTATAACCGTTCGTTTGATAAAGGAGCTAATATTTATATGGCAGTTTTTTATAGATATAATACGAATGATTTGCAATCCATCATTACTCCTTTTGATACCTTGAAGATTGGCAACACGGTATATACTAATGGTTACTTAAATAAAAGCGCGAATATTGGGCAAGAGATAAATGAAGGCGTTAATTTATATGGGTCATTACCGGTAGGGGGAAAGTTAAGTTTTAGGTCGAACATGTTTTTTGCCAATAGGATTACTACCAACCCCGGTAGCCCGCAAACTAGTGGTATTGTTTATAGAATAAACCTAAATACCGCTTACGAATTTACCAAAGATTTAGCTGCCGAATTTTTTATAAACTATCGTTCATCACAAAGAACTATTCAAGGTACCAACCCGGCATTTTATTTTTATGATTTAGCTGTACGTAAGCAGTTTATGAATAAAAAGCTTAGTTTGGGCTTAACCACTTCCAGTTTATTTAACGAGTACATAAATTTTAACTCAACTGCCAGTGGACCTAACTTTTACCAAACTAGCTTAAGGCAAATACCACGTCGATCATTTGGTATTAATTTAAATTACAAGTTTGGTAAGCTCGAATTTAAAAAAGAGCGGGAAAAACAAGATAACAATGTTCCGGACGAAGGTGGTGGTAAATAATCTATCATCACTTAAGCGTGTTTTAGTTAGTTAAAATCATTTTAAAATAAACATAAAGATGTAAATTGTGCCGAAATTAATACTGTGCATAATCCTTCTACCAACATAAAAAGTGCCGTACAATATAGGATAGCCTGCGCCATATTTTATTTCATATCGGGTTTTGGATATGCTACCTGGGCATCACGCATACCAACCATCAAACAACAACTCCATTTAAACGATGCCCAATTGGGTACTGTACTTTTTGCCCTACCTATTGGCTTAATGTTCACCATGCCAATAACCAGTAAATTGCTTACCCATTATAGCAGTAGAGTTATTATGCTCATTGGCTCTATAGTACTTACCGTGGTATTGGTAATAATTGGCCTAACTAATAATATTTATCAGCTTATTTTAATGCTTTTTTGTTTTGGTTCGGCACGTAACCTGCTTACGCTTTCAATTAATACACAGGGTGTCGCGGTACAAAACTTATATACAAAATCAATTATGGCCACTTTTCATGGTATATGGAGTTTGGCCGGATTCGCGGGTGCAGCTTTTGGCTTATTAATGGTTTATTTTAATGTAGCCCCAATCTGGCATTTTTTGGTAGTGGGTATTGTATTAACCATTGTTACGTTCTTAACCATCAACTATACTTATTATCAACAGCCAATTCCAGAAAGCCGGAAACCAGTTTTTACTTTGCCAGATAAGTATTTGATAAAATTTTCGTTCATATGCTTTGCATGTATGGCTTGCGAAAATACCATGTATGATTGGAGTGCCCTGTATTTTCAAAAAGTGGTTAATCCGGATAAAACCATGGCTACAGCCTCGTTCGTTATTTATCTAATAGCCATGACCAGCGGGCGTTTTTTTGGTGATAAGCTGGTAACCCGAATAGGCATAAAAACGGTTTTGAAATTTAGCGGTTTGTTTATTTTTTCAGGTTTAATATTAGCTGTTTTGTTTCCTTATAGCCAATCAGTTATATTAGGTTTTATTTTGGTTGGTTTAGGAGTATCATGTATAGTGCCAATGGTGTTTAGCCTGGCCGGAAAATCAAAAACCATGAATAGTTCTTCGGCACTGGCATCTATTTCAACCATTGGCTATTTGGGTTTTGTTTTAGTTCCACCTTTTGTAGGTTATATATCTCAAATGGCAAGTTTAAGGTTCTCCTTCGGAATAATCGCTTTTTTCGGGATTGTAATTGTAAGTTTGGTATCAAAAATAAAAGATCCTCAGTAAATAATCATTGCTTAAACTTTGTATAATTAATGTTAACTAACTGTAATTTTTGTAGTTTGTTAACAAAAAGATAATCTAAAATTATTAATTCCTTAATGTATGTTTGTCTGGATGTTTAAAAACAACTTGCCAACCTACGTTATTGTTGAATTACTGATTAGATTAGCGCCATTTAATAGCCTTATTGGTAATTATAAAAACCATACCATTTATGGTGATGGAGTAATGGTCAAAACAAGTGGTGGCAGTATAGATTTTTCAGAATCATTGGTGATGAATCAGTTTAATTCGCCCGAATTAATAACTGATCATGTCTTAACTGAGGTAGCCAAAAATTTCAGACCACAGGTTTTATAAAAAGTTTGATATATATAAGTAAATTCAAAAAATAAATCTAAAACTTTGCTTTTTCTGAAATTTGTAGTTAACTTTATTAAGCCAAATTATAAATAACAAAAAGCGGGACTTCATGCTTCATTTACTCAAGTGTTGTGAACTTCTTTTAGTTACGTATTATTTTAATAATGATCACCTTCACCTATAAATTAAACCGTTCATATTATGAAAAAATCGTATATAGTTTACACCTTAATATTGTTGGGGATAAACTTTCGGACATTTGCTCAAAACAATCAATTCTCAGCGAGTAATGCTGTTGCAATGTTGAAAAATTATGCTTCAGAACATACAATTGAAAAGGCGTATTTGCATTTTGACCATCCTTATGCATATTATTTAGCTGGTGAAACTGTTTTTTTTAAAGCATACGTAACTATGGGGCAATTGAATTTGCCAACAAATATTAGTAGCATTTTAAATGTTGAGTTATTAGATAAAAAGGACAGTTTATTGCAGATAATAAAATTACAATTGATTAATGGCATTGGATGGGGCGACTTTTTACTTCCTGATAATTTACCAAGAGGTTCGTATAGAATTCGTGCTTACACTAACTGGATGAGGAATGATAAGGAGCCTGTTTATTTTGAAAAATATTTATCTGTAACTTCTACGCATAGCTCAGCATTTGTAAACAGCGTTGTTGATAAGGCTGGGAAACCAAGCTTGCAATTTTTTCCAGAAGGGGGAAACCTGGTTACAGACCTCGAATCACGTGTTGGCTTCAAGGCAATTGGGAACAATGGCTTGGGTATAAATTTTAAAGGTGTTATTTTAGACAATACTAATAAAGAAATTGCCCAAATTTCATCTTCACACCTAGGAATGGGTATGGTAAAGCTAACCCCGGAGAATGGAAAATCATATAGCGCTAATGTTATATTTGAAAACGGCTATAAAGATGTTATTGAGCTTCCGCGGGTTGAAAACGAAGGGATTACTTTAGCGATAAATACAAACGATACCAATAAACTTTCTATTGAAATTAAGGCCAATAGGACATTTTATAAACAAAATTTAAATAAGGGATTAAGTTTAGTTATTTATAATGCTGGCGTTATTAAAACAGTAAATACCAAGCTTGATAATTCAATATTGGGTTTGGACTTACCCACCAATAATCTTAAAACAGGTGTTGTTCAGGTAACGTTATTTGCTGAATCAGGAGAGCCGTTATGCGAACGATTGGTGTTTGTAAAAAACAACAATCAATTAAAACTTTCATTAATCAGTGATAAACAAGTTTATAAAAAGCGTGAGAAAGTTTTTTTTGATTTTGATGCGAAAAATAAAGAAGGAAATTCGGCAAAAGGTTCTTACTCAGTTTCTGTTATTGATGAAAGCAAAGTTTTAGTGGACGAAAATTCAGAAATAACCAATCAGTCATATTTATTATTATCGTCTGATTTAAAGGGTTATATAGAAAAACCAAACTATTATTTTGCTAATAATGACAAAAATGCAAGGGCAGATTTAGACGCTTTAATGCTTACCCAAGGGTATAGGCAGTTTGTTTGGAAAGAAATATTAAACGCAAAACCTAGCCGGATGCAATTATTTAACCCTGAAAAATCTGTTAATATTGCCGGATTTTTAAAAAACAAAGTAGGGGAGCCGATTGCAAACAATAAGGTAATACTAATAAATAAATCGGGCGGAACACCTCAGGAGCAAATAACAGATAATAAAGGAGCTTTCAATTTTAATGATATTGCATTTTATACCGGAGACAAATTTATTTTAAAAACTACTTCCTCCAATGGAAAAAACCAAGTAATTCTTAAGTTAGATACTGCTTATTATGGGCCTGGCAAATCTCCTATTTCAAGTTTAGGATCAGCATATGATTTAAGTGCTGATATTTTAGCACCAACTTTAATTAGTCAACCAGCAGGTAGTTCTTTAATTAGTAATAAGAACCAAAACTTATCTAGTGAGGCCAATATCCCGAAAAAAATCCCATCAGATAAAAATGAAGTACGGTCATCAAAATTAGGTGGATCAGGCGGTGCAGATCAAGTTATAATGGATAGCCAAATTTTACCAAGTTCAACTTTATCAGCTAGTTTAAATGGTATAGTTAGAGGAGTATATTTTATAAATGGGAATGCATATTTATCTGGAAATCATAAAATAGCTAACAATGAAGATGTTATAACCCCAATGCTAGTTGTAATAGATGGTTCGCCTGGGGGAAGCATTGATAATATTCCACCAGATCAGGTTGAGTCAGTTGAAATTTTAAAAAGTGCTAATACCAGTATTTATGGAATGAGTGGAGGCGATGGGGTAATGGTTATTAATACTAAGCAAGGCGCCAATTATGGAAATACGGTTTCTTTTAAAGGATTTGAACTATCGCCAGGTATTTTTTCAATTTCACCTAAAGGAATATATAAGGCGAAGTCTTTTTATGCTCCTAAATACGATCGGAACACGCAACAGAGTTCTGAACTTGATTTACGTACCACTATTTTTTGGCAACCAAATTTAGTTACCGACGATAATGGTAAGGCAAGTTTTAACTTCTTCAATTCCGACGGTGTGGGTAATTACAGGGTAGTAATTGAGGGTATAGATAATGCCGGAAATTTGGGCAGAATAATTTATAGATATAAAGTGGTTAATTAGTTAAAACAATCGGCCTAAAATTATTTTAAAAATGCCTTTATCAGTACTGTTGGTAAAGCCAAAGCCATAGCCCGCGTTAAACTCCCAGTTAGGAGCTAAATCAAGGTCGGTGGCTACAAATAATTGGTGTTGTTGCTGCTGATAAGGGTCATATTTAAAAAATGGCCCGGTGCTACCATAATATTCCAGACCAAGTGACACTTTTTTAGTGATGTCATAGCTTCCTTTAATATTAGGTGAAAAAATCATGCCACGGTTAGCATCTGGTCCTGCAAAACTTTGGTCTAAAACAGGGTTTAAGGCCAGGTATAACCCGCCAAATTTTTTATCAATTATTGGTCTAATTTCTAGAGTTGCGGTATTAGCAGAATAAGCCGCTTTTTGAAAGCCAAACTCTGCCGAAAGGCTTAAACCTATGGGCCAATGCCAGCTTTCGGGTACAGCTACCCGTGGGCGTATATGCGAACCAACATAAGCTGTGCGGCCTCCATCACCAATGGTATTAAAAATATAGAAACCAGTCTCAAACCAATCGTTCCAGCCGTGTGTAATTTCGATGGTTTCATGAAAAACATGGTTGGTAGGTAGTTCGCCATCGGTAATTTGCTTTGTGCCATCGGAGGTGAAATTAGTATGCAGCTCCAGCATGGTATGCTTAGCCTTTATTGTTTCGGAACCATAAACCTGTATCTCGTAATTGTCTTGTGCTAATAGGCAATTGACAACAAAGCAAAATAAAATACAAACGAATAAATTCTTAATCATAATAACTTCTTAAACGGAATAAAAGTAATGCCAAAATCTGTAAATATGCTGTATTAAACCTTTTAAATGTACATTTTGAATTTTATATGAAATAATGAAAGCCAAATCTGGGCTTATTTGGTTTTATAAATCAAATAAACATGGTCTAATACCTGTTCGCGGGTTGCCTTATTGATAAATTTGAGTAAAATATTTTCCTGAGGATAATTTAAAAATGAACGGATGATTTTAAAATGAACATCTTGCTCCTTCAAGGCATTCAAAGACCTTTGATTTACATATATCATACTATTGGAATACGTTTTGGCATTTTTAAAATCATTAACCGAAAGTATTTGAACCGGTTGATGGCAATAAAACTGAAACATGTTATTTTCGGCATTAAGCGAATAAATATTGAAGCCCTCGAAAGGTTTTAAATTAGCATAATTTGCCGCTGCCATTTGTCCGTTATATTTGGCAACCTCTTTAAAAAAAAAGAGGTTCAGGTAAAAACCTAAAAACAAAGCTGCCGATACTGTGAGCATGAATGTTTTGCTAAGCACATTACTTACAGTGAAATAAATTAGCATTATTAAACCCAAAAAAGCAATACAGCCAATAATGAAAAATAGGTTATTTGCAGGTTGAAGAAAGTAATTGACCGCCAATACCAACAAAGGGATAACAATAATGAATACCCATTGAAAAACTGCCCTCAGTTTTGAGCTTAGTTGATTGAGTTGAGCCAAACAAACTGGTGCCGTTATAATTGCAAACAGTGGAAAAACAGCATTTGTATAAAACGGTAATTGAAAACCAGAAACAGAAAATAGTACCAAAAATAATAAGCCACCAGAAAGCGCATAATATGCTGGTAATCGGATTTTAGTTATCAGACTCTTTATTTGTTGGCTTAGAGCCAGATAAAAAAGCAAGCCCCAAGGAGCAAAGGCCCATAATAAAGTGTGCAGGAAGAAGAAGATACTGCCACCTGATTTACGGATTATTGGCCCCGAATTAACAAACCTACCAAACTGACTATCCCACAAAAACCATTTAATGCCGGAAACATTGTGCCTGCCAAATACCAGTTTTTCGGGATGCAGGTCGAATTGCATGTAGAGGGCATAAATTTCGGGAAGGACAAAAAGGATGGTTAAAAGATAAAGCGCTATAAATTTCGGGTTGAATAATTGCCTGAGCTTATTTTGGATCAGCAGCTGACCAAACAAACTTCCATAAATAGCCACAATTACAAAAATGCCTTTGGTCATGATGGCGCAAGCGGTAAACAGAGCTGCCATAAACAAGCTAAACCAACTGAACTTGATTTCGAGGTTAGAGATATGGTATATCCCGCCAATAATGAGTGCCATTAAATAAGGCTCGGCACGTACATCGGTATTTGAAATTATTAAGTGCAGGGCAGTACTTAAAATTAATACAGCACATATAGCTACTTCTTCTGTATAGAATTTTTTGGTAAATTTGTAGGTGTACCAAACACTTATTAAATAAAATAGCAAGGCCGGTAACCTATAGGCCCATTCTGAAACACCAAAAAGTTTAAAGCTTAACAAAACGCACCAAAATGGGAAGTGCGGCTTATCCAGCCAATCCTGATTATAGGTGATTAACTCAAAAAATGAATGGCTATGCAATAGGTTTTTTGAAATGGAAGCGTACAATCCCGGGTCGTCAGAGAAAAAAGGTGTAAATATGCCCGAAAAGTTAACTGCAATGGCTAATGCAAAAAGTAATAGGTATATATATCTGTTTGTTTCTTTCACCTTATAGCCAGTAATTGATGGGCAAATATAAACCTAATGAGGTATATTTTAGTTTAAAACCTACGCCCAAATGCAAGCAACCATGTAAGGTATACCTTATTAAAGTATTTGCATCCATAAAAAACACTTTCCGAAAATTGAAATTAAGCCTTTGGCCGTATAGTTTTTATTAAGAACTACACTTATTAGCATGCGGGGATTAAAATTAATTTAAGAAGCGTTTAAACGGTATTTAAACGGTTTAAAAATTCATAATGTAAAGACCTAACTAAATCATATAACAAACTAGCTGATTTTATAATTAAAACTCCTTAATTATTCTTTTTTAAATAATATCTATTTTCAATTTATATAACCTTATTTGTCGGTATTATTGGTCTTTTATTAAAAATGCATCATTATCTGTAATTAAAACTTTAAGTATTATATTTATCCTAAACATGCCAGGCATCTACCACAAAATAAAAAAACCTTTTAAGGTCTACCTTATTTTAATTACATCCTTAAGTTTCGCTATTTTTTTGCTTTCTACTTTTGGAGATTATCCGAAGCTTGTAGAGCAATATTATACCAATGGATTTTATAGGATACTTTCTCTAATTGGGCATCCCATAATTAAGCTGATTCCATTTAGTTTGGGCGATGTAATTTATATGCTGATTATAATACTCATGGTTTATGTAATTATAATAGTGATATATGCTTTTATAAAAAAGAGATTTTTGTCGGCTGGCATTTTGGGGTTAAGATTGATTTTGGGCATTGAAATTTTTATAGTACTTTTTTATATGTTATGGGGACTAAATTATTCCAGGCCATCGGCAAGTGAATTATTGGGTTTACGAGATAGTACCTTTACAACAGTTGAATTAAAAAATGTTACCGCGCAATTAATTGACAGTGCCAATGCTTGTAGAGATAGGCTTACCCAAGCGGATTTATTACAAAACAACAAAGTAATTTATACCAACGCATGCAAGGCAATTCATTCATTATCGGCTAAGAATTCGATTTTTAAAACCTATAGTCCGGGTGTAAAATCATCCATCATAACACCTTTAATAAACTATATGGGCACAGCAGGCTATTTTAACCCACTAACAGGCGAGGCGCAAATAAACAGCCAGATGCCTGTATTTACCCGGCCGGTAGTAGCTTGTCATGAAATGTCGCACCAAATAGGCTTTGCTGCCGAGGATGAAGCCAATTTTGTTGGTTATTTGGCGGGCATAGGCTCAAACGACCATTTATTACGCTACTCTGCCTATCAACTAGCGGTTGGCGAATTTATGCACGCGCTTTATTTGAAAGATAGCCTAATTAATAAGGCATTGAAACCACGCCTTAACAAAAAAGTGCATGAAGATTTTATTGCCGAAAGGAATTATTGGCGCTATTACCAAGGCAAATTGAATAAAATAAGTGGTATTTTTTATGATGGCTTTTTAAAAGCCAACAAACAACCCCAAGGAATTGATACCTATAATAAGATGGTTGTTTTGGTGATGGCTATGCATAAGGCTAAAAAGGATTAATACTGTAAAAGGTGCAATAAAAAGTTAAGTACGGATTTAATTTTTAAACGGTAGTACTTGCATATTTTTATATTCTTTTTTAACTAATTTAGGAGTGAAAATTTGGAAATTTAATAAACGGCCAATTTCGAAGAATCTAGACCCTTTTTACAATATTAGCTTTGCGAGGTAATTTCAATATTTTATAACATTGGTAAAAGAAAACTATGGTGAAAAGTTTACTCTTATTTTTAATAATTATTTCCCCTTCGTGTTTATTAGCACAAAAGTTTTCGAAAGTTGAAATTGAACGATATAAAAAGGAAGCAGCATCGGTAAAAATAGCCAGAGATCAATGGGGAGTACCACATATTTACGGCGAAACAGATGCCGATGTAGTTTTTGGTTTAATGTTTGCCCAATGTGAGGACAATTTTAGGGGCCTAGAGCATAATTATTTATACCAATTTGGCAAACTTTCGCAGGTGGAAGGGGAAGCAAGTTTGTTTTCCGACCTTCAACTGCAATTAATAGCGGATACTTTAGATGCAATTAAGGATTATAAAAAAGCGCCCACCTATTTTAAAAAACTATTGAATGCCTTTGCCGATGGCATTAATTTTTATATCTATAAGCATCCCGAAGTAAAACCAAGAGTTTTTAAGCATTATGAACCTTGGTACGCGCTTATGTTTACCGATGGTAGTGTTGCAGCAACGGTAACCGGAGGTTTAAAAATTAACGATACCCGAAACTTTTATGGCAATGGTATGGGCGACTATGTAAGTAGTTACAAACCCGAAATAACCGATAAACAACTTGGCTCAAATGGTTTTGCCATTGCACCATCCTTATCAGCATCTGGGAATGCCATGTTATATATAAACCCACATGTGCCATTTTATTTTAGAGATGAAGTGGAGTTGGAAAGTGAAGAAGGTTTACAGGTGTATGGAGCAGTAACTTGGGGGCAATTTTTCGTTTATCAGGGTTTTAATAGCCATTGTGGTTGGATGCATACAAGTAGTTATGCTGATGTTGGCGATTTGTATGCCGAAAAAGTAATTAAAGCCGGTGGTAAATGGTTTTATGAATACGAAGGCGAAAATAGAGAGGTAACATCGCGCAAAATTGTAATAGGGGTAAAGAAAGAAAACAGGATAGAAAAAAAGACCATAATAGGTTTTTATACCCATCATGGGCCAATTTTGGGCGGTATGGATGGCAAATGGTTGGCATTAAAGGCTAATAACCGCTCATTAAACGCCCTGCTCGAATCTTGGCTGATTACCAAGGCCAATACCTTTTCGGAATTTAAACATGTGATGGGGGAGCTGCTATCAAACGCAACTAATAATACGGTTTATGCGGATGATCAAGGGAATATCGCTTTTTGGTATGGTAATTTTATGCCTAAGCGCAACCCGAACTTTGATTGGGCCTTACCTGTTGATGGCTCCATAAAAACTACAGAATGGAAGGGGGTGCATTCATTAAACGAGATTGTGCATGTTTATAACCCTAGCACCGGGTGGATACAAAATTGTAATTCAACACCTTTCGCCTCGTCAGGGGCAAGTAGTCCGAAAAAGGAAAAGTATCCTAGCTATATGGCACCTAACGGGCAAAACTTTAGGGCTGTTAATGCTATAAAATTGCTCAGCAATGCCAAATCAATAACGCTCGATCAGTTGATTGATATTGGTTACGACCATTATTTGGCAGCTTTTGATATGTTACTGCCTCCACTGTTTACTGCCTATGAGGCAGCAAATGATTCGGTAAAGCAAGTACTCGCAAAACAAATACAATTATTGAAGCAATGGGATAAAAAAACAGATACTGGTTCGGTGGCAACCACTTTAGCGATTGCCTGGGGTAATTCAATGATGGGAGCACTTCGTCCGGCAGTTACCGATGAAGAAAGCACCTTTCAAACTGAAAGAGTAAATAATTTTTTAAGCAATTTAAGTAATGAACGTTGCCTTAATTTTTTCAGTGAGGCAATAGCTAATTTAACGAAGCGATATGGCACCTGGGAAATAAAATGGGGGGATATTAACCGTTACCAACGACCAAAAGATGGCGTTACATTTGATGACAGCAAACCGAGCTTTCCGGTTGGGTTAGCATCCTCCACCTTCGGGCAATTACCATCATTTCAAAGCAAAGCAATGAACACCAAAAACCTATATGGCTATAGTGGTAATAGTTTTATCGCGGCTGTTGAATTTGGTACACAAATAAAAGCAAAATCAATAGTAACCGGAGGCTTGTCTTTTGACCAGAACTCCGAACATTTTACTGATCAGGCAAAAATGTACCTCAATGGGCGTTTAAAAGATGTTTACTTTTATAAGGATGATGTTTTAAAGCATGTTGAACGCATCTATCATCCGGGAAAATAATCTATACACTTTGAACCTAATATTCAGCCATTTCCTCATCTATATAGCACCATAACCATCTTTCGCCCGGTTCAGCAGAAATAACTACCGGGTGACCAGTTTCATAAGCATGTTTGCTTGCATGTTGGTTTGGTGAACTATCGCAGCAGAGCGTAATGCCACATTCCTGACAAGTACGCAAATGCATCCATCTGCCATGTGTTTTTACGCATTCTTCGCAAACATAATCTTTTGCTTTTTTTAATGTTTTAATGGCCGATAAGTGGCTGCACACTTTATTTTCCATGATTTTGATTTTTATACTTCTGCTAAATATTTATGAACAAAGCTGATTGCCATAGATCCTTCGCCAACAGCTGATGCTACCCTGTTCATGGCACCCGACCGAACATCCCCTGCGGCGAAAATTCCACTACAACTGGTTTCCAGTAAAAAAGGATCACGGTTTAATTTCCAAATTTTCGCGAATTCAGGGTACCGTCTTAACTCTCTTCCTGTCTCTATAAAACCTTTATCGTCTTTAATAATATCAAGTTTTACCCAATCGGTAAATGGTTTTGCACCTATAAATATATAGAGAGCGGCGGCTTCATTTATGGTCTCAAGTTTAGTTTTTAAATTGATTAGTTTTAGCCTTTCGAGGCAATTATTACCCTGCGCTTCCAAAATTTCGGTATCGGTAAGAACTTTGATATTGGGTGTGTTTTCAATTTGTTGGATGAGATAGGCCGACATGGTATAGCTCAAGCTATCTTTACGGATAATGATATACACATTTTTAGCAAATTTTGATAGATAAACAGCTCCTTGTCCTGCCGAATTCCCGCCGCCAATAACATACACTTCTTTGTCTTTACAGGCTGCCGCTTCGGTTATAGCCGCACCATAATAAACGCCTGCGCCTGTAAACTTTTCTATACCTGGTACTTCCAATTTTCTATAATCAACCCCGGTAGTAATAATTACCGCACGGGTCACAATTTCGGCGGCATCATCCAAAACAATGGTTTTGTATCCATCTTTTTGTTTTATCTCATTTACTTCCATGGGCGACAAAAACTCCGCGCCCAGACGCATGGCTTGACTTATGGCTCTGCGGGTAAGGTCGGCTCCACTTAAACCTGCCGGGAAACCTAGGTAATTTTCAATCCGAGAACTGGAACCAGCCTGACCTCCGGGGGCTCTTTTCTCAATCAATAAGGTCTTTAATCCTTCCGATGAGCCGTACACTGCCGCCGCCAATCCGGCTGGCCCAGCACCTATAATTACCACATCATAAATTTGATTGGTAATTTGAGGGTTGGAGCCTATTTTTTCGGCAATGCCTTTAATGCTGGGTTTACATAAATAGGCACCATCTTCAAATACAATCATTGGAAGTTGGCTTTGGGTTATCTTATTAATGCTAAGGATATCTTTAGCATCGGGATTCTTATCGTAATCAAACCATTTATAAGGAATCAGGTTACTTGCTAGATAATCTTTCAAGGTATGTGATTCTGGTGAGAATTGATAGCCAATTAATTTAATGCCTTTAAAATCGGGGATATAATTATTTTGCCAATCATCCAATAAATCGTTTATTACAGGGTATAACTTTTCCTCCGGCGGATCCCAAGGCTTCATCAAATAATAATCCAGCTGCACCTCATTAATGGCTTTTATAGCGGCCTCGGTATCGGAATAAGCGGTGAGCAAAATGCGCTTAGCCTTCGGAAAAATCTTGATGGCTTTTTCAAGAAATGCAACCCCTTCCATTTCGGGCATACGCTGGTCGCATACAAACATGGCAACTACCGACGAACTATTTTTTAAATCAGTAAGGCTATCCAACGCTTCCAAAGCCGATTCTGTATTTATGATCTTGTACTCTTTGCCATACTTTGATTTCAAATCTCTGCTAATCGCCCTCAGTACCTGAGGGTCGTCATCTATCGAAAAAATAATCGGTTTATCCATTTAAAGCTTATTTTTTGAGTAGGGGAAATCTATTTATTGAATTTTATATTAACCATTTATCGGGAAACATACTACAAATGCAGTATTGCCCGGAGTTGAATTTACTTTTATGGAGCCATTGTGCTGTTTTACAATACGTTGCACCACTTCGAGTCCCAGCCCTGTACCTTTTCCAATCTCCTTAGTGGTGAAAAAAGGATCAAAAATTCTGCTTTTAATATCCTCGTTAATTCCGGGGCCATCATCCATAATTGAAACTTGCACAAATTCCCTGTCGCGTTCGGTTATAATTTTTAAGGTACCTTTACTATTAGCTTCCATCGCGTCAATGGCATTATCTATCAGGTTGGTCCAAACCTGATTAAGCTCGCCAATTAATGCTTTAACTGGTGGTAAGGTATCGTCAAAGGCTTTAACTAAGGTAATGTTTCCTTTTTTTATTTTATGCGCCAACATGGTTAAGGTATTGGTGATGCCTATATGAATATCGGCATATTGCTTGTCGGTACCACGATCCATATGGGTAAATATCTTTACCGAATTCACCAAATCAGCAATTCTTTTACTTGATTCTTGAATATCTTCAACCATTTTTTCGGTGATCAGTAAATTATTTACCCAATTTAGTACAGGAGATAAATAAGCTGGTGGTATTTGTTTAGCTATTGATTCCAGATTTTCCAAGTAAAAATTAAAATCCACAAAATTATCGGCCATTTCATAACCGTTTTCAATACTATGGTTATCTAGCCAATCCGTAATTTCATCTTCCAGCTTTGTTCTTTCTTTTAATGATAGGCGCGGTCTTTCTTTAATTGCCAGTACTTTAAAAAGCTCAGCATTTACTGCATCCACTTCTTTGGGTTCCATACGGATGGAAATTACATTTTTAAACGCGGTAGGCTCCAATTTTAAATGCTCGAGCAACGAAACAGAATCACGTACAATAGCCGAAGCAGGGTTATTTAACTCATGGGCTAAACCAGCAGAAAGCTTACCCAGGGCCATCATCTTTTCGTTTTGTTGCTGTAATGTGGTAAACTCGCGCACTCGGTTGCTCATTACATGCACCAAGGCTTGTGTAATTTCGAAATGATCTTTAATCAATTCTTTTATACGATGGGTTGGGAATGACAAAATAGTGGTAGAGCCTACCGCCTGACTGTTAGCCGAGGCAATCACACCCCTTGAATAAGGAAGATAGCCGGAAATATCGCCGGCTTTAAAGGTGGTAATCTCTCTACGAACGCCATTTTGATCGAAGAATAAGTATAATTTTCCATCCAAAATAAAATGAGGGCCTTCTAATGGTTTACCCTGAATGGTTAAAAAATCGCCATCCTGCAGCTCAATAATGCTACTAGTATCAATTAACCATTGAAGTTCTTGCTCCGGTATATTTTTTAATTGATCAAAGTTTTTGAGTAAATCTACACTTACTGATTTCATATCCTAAAATAAGCATAGTTATTTGTATAGTATGTAAAAAAATTGGAGAGCTTAAATAAAATGAATTAGATGGGAATGTAAGAATCAAAAATTTTTGCAAAAAAAAGATGGGTAGCATTGCTATCCATCTTACAAAATTAACTGAATATAATTTCTTAACTTATTTTACGCTTTTTTGCGGAGCAAAAAGAGGTAATACGATGATTGCTAATAATGCGGCAACTTCTAATACAACTAACATGACTTTTATTTTTTAAATTAATTATTTATTTGAATTTTTTAGACTAGGCTACCATAAATAATAACGCTATTCTGATAAGCATTTACTCACAAAATATGCCACCTTTTTTGTGGTGTATTAGCGTGATTTTGGTAAACGGTGTAATTTGAAAAAACAGGATAAAATGATAGATTTTTCAAAAAAATTAAGCCTTTTTTGGTTTCAGGAACAAAAAAATCGAAAAAACGGGCATTAAAACAGCTAATTTTTTTTTATTTACTGTTATTTGGCAACCAAAATCAATTTTTGTGAAAATTTTTCACTGTTATGTAGATTAGATTTTTTGTAATTCCGGAATCGGAATTGAATGGACAAAATAAATTCCCGGAATTTGGAAGTCGACCTAAAAACACCACTAGATTGAGGCTTTGAATAATGATTTTGGTCACAAAAAAATATTTTGCCAATTTGGCATAAAACATGACAATGACAGTTTTTATGACAAAATGGCTTAAAAATAACTGCCAAAAGTCTAATATTTGGGGTAAAAGTCTATTTTAGTAACATAAATGCTACTTTTTACCGCTATGCCAAAAAAATAAAGTAATTGTTATATAAATGCTATTTTTTTAAAGTATTCATAATTTATGCTCCATTAATTGCAATTTTTCTTAATTATTGGCAGGATAGTAATAATGAAATAAATATTGGCATACTGATACCAATTTTAGAACTTATACAATTGTTGTTTTATTTATTAAATGTAATTTAGAGCTTTACAAGCTGTAGACCTCGAAAATCATATAACTAGATTCATTATTTTGGTATCAACATGAAAATAGATAAAAATTTAAATTCCTTTTCCCCCGACCGTAGGGGATTTTTAAAAAAATCTGTAGCCGCAGCGGGTGTGTTATTAGCAACGCCGATGCTTAACCATGCTTCGACTTTATTGATGAAGGATACCTATACTGTTAAGGAGATTATGGATTTGTTTATTAGCCAAGTGCCTGGTGGTGCTTTAGCAGAAACAGTAGATACCTTAAAATCGGGTAAACCAGATATGGTAGTTACCGGGATAGTGGTTACTAGCTTTGCAACGATTGAGGTAATTAGAAAAACCATTGATTTAGGTGCTAATTTTATTATTTGCCATGAACCTACCTTTTATAACCATCAGGATGATACAAAATGGTTAGCGAATGATGAGGTATATAATTATAAAGCTGAATTACTAAAGAAACATAACATAGCTGTTTGGCGCAATCACGACTATATACACCGCCTTGTACCCGATGGCGTAAGAATGGGCGTTTTAGATAAATTAGGTTGGAAAAATTATGAAGCGGGGAGTAATGTACTGAATGTTTCTAAAATTACTTTAAGTAACCTGATAGCTGAACTAAAAACAAAATTGAACATTCAAATGGTAAGGTATATAGGTAAAGCTGACCAATTATGCTCCAAGTTGTTATTATTACCCGGAGCAGTAGGGGTGAGGGACCATTTATCCGGAATCGCGAAATATAAACCCGATGTATTGATATGTGGCGAACTATCGGAATGGGAAACTGCAGAATATGTTCGCGACGCGGAAGCTTCGGGACAGAATATTTCGCTGATTGTGTTAGGTCATATAGCAAGTGAAGAACCAGGTTCGGATTTTGTTTTAAGCTGGCTCGCTAAAAATGTGCCTTCCATAATGGCCACCCATATTCCAAGTGGTAATTCATTGTCGTTTATGTAACAACTAATTATTGAGTTTATTAAATTATTATGGTTTAAGGGCAATACTAAACCTGTGTAGTACGTTTTGGTATTCATAAGTAATATCCCAATGGTAAAGCTTGCAGATATTTTTTACAATGGTTAACCCCAAACCCATTCCTTCTGACTGTTTCCCTTTTTGAAACCGATTAAACATAGTCTCCATATCTAAAACAGGTTCACTACCACTGTTTTCAACTATTAAATGGTTGCTATTCAGGGTAATACTTATTGTGCCATTATCTATATTGTGCCTAATGGCATTACTCAGAAGGTTATTCAACAACAAATAAATTAAGTAGGCATTGGCAAAAATGTTGGTTGGGTCTAAGTTTAAGTTGACTACAATACCTTTTGCCTGTATTAGCTCATTAAATAATTTTATTTTCTGGCGGATGCATTCGTCAAGTTGAACAGTCTCCTTATCATCTAATATATTATTCTCAATTTTTACCAGCAGAAGCAGGGTTTGGTTTAAGCGGGAAAGCTTATTGGTAGCCAAATAAACATCATTAATTTGCTCTAATTGAGCAGGTTTCAATGATTCATCCTGAATAAGCGTATCTAATTTGGAGGTGATTACAGCCAAAGGCGTCATCATCTCATGAGAAGCGTTTTCTGTAAATTCCTTTAATTGTTCGTAATCGGTTTTTACCCTGGCTGTCATGCTATATACCGCCTCGTTCAAAGCATTAAACTCATCCACCTTGTTTTTTTGAAGATTCAGATTTGTTTTATCCAATACGTTTACTGACTTTAACTGATTTAAGGTATCATAAAAAGGTTGCCATAAGCCATTTAATATGTATTTATTGGTTAAAAAAAGAATCAACAATAAGCCAATAGCGAGTGATAAGGTAATTAACGCGATTATTTGAATTAAAAACTCTGTATCTTCCTTTGAAACCGTAATTGTAAATTGGTAATGCTGCCCTTTTAGACCAATAATACCTGAGACTGCCCTTCCAGATTCCACTTTTTTTTCTCTAGGATTTGAATAAACCGTATCAAAAAACCGAAGTGCCTGCTTTTGCTTATTAGTTTTCGCAAAAACGGTGATATCCTCATCAAAATCAACCTGTTTTGGTAATTTTTGATTGGTATTTACATAATCGTAAACTTCCTCAGATTCTTCAGTCAAGTTTTTATCGAGTTGGTCGGTTGCAATATAGTTGATGGCAAAATAATAGATAATTCCACCGGTAAGCAGTACCAATAGCGTAATAATGATGATTGCCTTGTTATAATGGGTTGATAACTTCATTCATCCACAAATTTATAACCAATGCCATAAACTGATTTTAGGTAATCGATTTCTGAATGGTCGAGTAATTTTTTGCGGAGGTTTTTGATATGGGTATAAATAAAGTCGAAATTATCATGCATATCCATTTCATCACCCCATAAATGTTCCGCTATCGCATTTTTCGATATTACCTTTCCTTTATTTGCGATAAAATAAAGCAGCATATCATATTCTTTTTTGGTTAGGATAATTGGTATTTGATTTACCTCTACCGAACGCCCATGTAGGTTAATACATATCTCCTTAAAAATCAATTTATTAGGGCTGTTAAAAGCTTTACGGCGATAAATAGCGTCAACCCTGGCTTTTAATTCGGCAAGGTGAAAGGGTTTAATCAAATAATCATCAGCTCCTAGGTTTAAGCCTTTCAACTTATCTTCCAATGAGTTTTTTGCCGAGATAATTAATACGGCTTCATTTCGCAATTTTAACCTTAATAAATCTAAAATGGTAAAACCCTCACCATCAGGTAGTCCAATATCTAACAAAATACAATCGTATTCATAATTGGATAATTTGTCTATAGCAGCATAGAGGCTACCACAGCCCTCACATATATTACCTTCCCCACTAAAATAGTTAATCATATTTTCGCGCAAGCCGGGTTCGTCTTCTATAATGAGTAATTTCAAGGCATTTTTTATCAAATATAGGCTATGATGTTGAAGTAATTTTGAAGAAAGTACCATTTCTACAGAATTACTTCAACATCATTTATTAATTTTATGCATTATAAAACAATTATCACATTGTTTATTATTAAAACCTGATTTAGAAGTAAAAAATATATTAGACAAATGGCTGCAACAGAAGAAATTAATACTCAAATTGAAAATCCAAAGGTTATAAAAAAGAATTCGGCCGCACTGCGGTTTTGGCATTGGGCTAATTTTATTGTAATAACGGGCTCATTATTAACGGTTTTGTTGAATAGAACCATAACAGGTGGGCATAGCACAAGACCTTTTTTTAAGGAAACATTAGAGAAGTCTGGAGCTAAAGCTACTGAAGACCAAATAAAGCAATTGGCGCATGATTTTAGCGACAGAATTTGGGATATACATACCTATTTTGGGTATTTTTTGGCTGGTTTATTTTTATTCAGAATTTTGTTGGAATTTTTTCAACTGGCTGATCAAAAGCTGATTAGAAAAATAAAAAGCGCTTATGCCAATTTTAAAACAGTAAAGGAGCAACGCCAAGCCGCTTTGCACAGCTTAACTGTAAATTTGATATACATAGGGTTTTACATTTTATTACTCATTATGGTGCTAACTGGCTTGTTTTTGGCTTTTGAAGACGCTATGGAGCCTTACAAAGCCATCAGGCATGATGTAAAGGAAGTACATGGGTTTGTGATGTACCTGATTTTGGCCTTTACAGCAGCACATTTGATAGGCGTATTTTTGGCCGAACACCGTAAAGATGGCAAGGGTATAGTATCTGATATGATTAATGGTGGGGAGTAAATTCAGACTTTTTAAGATTTTGCTGCTTTTCAAACTATAATTTTGACCCCTGAAATTATAATTAAACTATAAGAAACTATAATTGAAACCTTCGAAATTATAATCGAAGCCTATCAAATTATAATCAAATTATAATTTCGGATGAAAAAACTGCCACTTTTTTCAGTTTTTTTGGATTTTTTTTCGACAAAATTGATTGTTATTTGAACTATTGATGGTTTGAAAAAAACATAATGTTGGAATGAATTTTTAAGCATATTTTCACCTGATATTCGCTAATTGGATAGTGTGAAACAGAAAATTAAAAATTACGATTTTAAAAAGGGACTTGATCAAGAGTTCGAAATCATTGATTTATCAACGGCTCATTCAAACCATCCCAAAATACTTACTACCCCGCATCGTGCCGGCTTTTACCATATATTCTGGTTTACCAACGGCAATTTTACCCATCTGGTTGATTTTAAACCCATTGATATAGTACCCAATACCTTACTATTTTTAAATAAGGATACCGTTCAGCGTTTCAGCGAAACAGGTAGTTTTGAAGGCAAGGCCATCTTATTTACCGATAACTTTTTTTGTAAAACGGAAGCCGATGCCAAATTTTTAAGGAGCACCTACTTGTTTAGCGATTTATTGCCCGTTTTTAAATTGCAAATTACAGGTAACGATTCTCCATTTGCTGTTTTGTTTAGGCAAATGGAGCAGGAACTTTTGATGAATAACGACCAGCAGCATGGCGACATCCTACAAAATTACCTGCATAATTTAATGTTGCTTGCCGAGCGTGAAAATAAAGCGAAGGCTATTTTAGAAATTAAAAAAGGAATTGACCTTGACTATCTATTAGCTTTTAAAACTAAGCTGGAATTAAAATATAAGCAAGAAAAAACAGTAAGCTACTTTGCCGAGCATTTAGGCATTACCGAAAAACGATTGAATCAGGCTACCTCCAAAATACTGGGTAAATCGCCAAAAGGCATGATTGATGAAAGGGTAATGCTGGAAGCCAAACGCTTGCTGGCACATACCAATGATAGTTTTAAACAAATTGGTTTTGAATTGGGTTTTGATGAGCCAACCAATTTTATAAAATATTTCCGCAAGCATGCCCTTATAACGCCCGTTGAATTTAGGGATAAAAACCACCTATAACAGAACAAATTTACCATTTAAAGTCCTTTTTGTATCGCTACCGGCAACCGTCTTCATCGCATTTTTGTATGGTTTAATTTATTACGGAACCAATAAAAGCAAACAAAAATTTAATTAGTAAAGACAATGGAAATGAGCAACAAACAAAAAGTAGTAGCCTTACTTAAATCAATTGAAACGGGCGATACCGCACCCATAGCGGATATAAACCCAACTAAGTACAAACAGCATAACTTGGCTGTAGCCGACGGCTTGGCTGGTTTTGGAGCCGCTTTAAGCGCATTGCCGCCAAACTCGGCCAGGGTAAATACGGTAAGGGTATTTCAGGATGGGGATTATGTATTTGCCCATACCGATTACAATTTTTTCGGTCCTAAAATAGGGTTTGATATTTTTAAGTTTGAGGATGGTAAAATAGTGGAACATTGGGATAATTTGCAGGAAACCCCCACCTCGCCAAACCCAAGCGGGCATACCATGATAGATGGTGAACTAGCCTTGACAGAATTAGAAAATACAGCCGCAAACAAAACCTTGGTTGAAAATTTTATTACCGATATTTTAGTAAATGGCGACATGGGTAAATTGGCAGGCTATTTTGATGGTGATAACTATATTCAGCATAACCCATTGGTACCCGACAAGCTTTCGGGATTAGGCAAAACCCTTGCCGAATGGGCGCAGCAAGGCATCACCATGAAATATGATAAAATCCATATGGTTTTAGGTGAGGGGAATTTTGTATTGGCAGCCAGTGAAGGCAAGTTGGCCGGAAAGCATTCTTCGTTTTATGATTTATTCAGGGTACAAAATGGCAAAATTGCCGAACATTGGGATGTAATTGAAGAAATTCCATCAAAGGAAAATTGGCAAAACAATAATGGTAAATTTTAAATAGGTGGTTATTTACCACTTGTAAACATACAGGGTAGGAGATTTTATTTTATGATTTCCTACCCTGTTTTGCTTACCTATCAATAGGCTAATTCACACGGCGTACCTACGGAACGCTGAAATTCTTTATTTTTTTTTCTACCCACGCGATGTCCCTATGGGACATGGAAAATTTGGTTTTATTGAAAATTAGGTAGGGATTACCGATTTTTAGGCATTAAAAAAGTGTTGTGTCAACCAAACGGTTAGTCCACCACAATCGGGGTCGTTTACTTTATTTTCAATAATTTTAAAATGGTGCTTGTTTAGCAGGTTCCTATAATCATCTAAATTTAATGAGGCGTGAAATATATTTTCTCCGCCATTTATTCCCCAAGCTTCCCCGCGTTCTGTCCCGGTGGTAAATAACAAAACGCCCTTGGGGTGAAGGTGTTTTTCAAAAAGCGAGAAAATGGGTGGTTGGTCATCAGCTGGTAGATGAAAGAAACTGTTCCAGGCTACAATGGCATCAAACTTCATTTCCAAATTTAACATCCGCATATCCTGCAAAATAAAATCAGTTTCAAGAAAGTTTGCTTTGGCAATATCCAACATTTTAGTGCTGGCATCAAGGCCTGTAACTCGCAATTTTTTGCTTTGCAGATATTCCAATATGGGTTTCCCGGTGCCGCAGCCTATATCTAAAACATTGCCGTTATCTGGAATAAGTTCAATTAGTTGGTCTAAATAGTCTTTCTCTAAAAGCTTGGTGGTCCTATTTTTGGCGTACCAGTCGGCAATTTTGTTGTAAGTTTTGTAAACATTTTTGGATTCGGCTTTTGACATGATATTGACCAAAAATAGTTTTTAATATTTGGCTACTAAATAAATCAATGATGCATTAGGCTGATTCAAATTTGAAGTTTCCTTAACAGAAAAGAATTATTGTAATTTAATCCTTTGTAATCCCCCTAAATTTTATTCTGATTCAACACCGGATTTTTACTTGCGTTTACCTGGTAGGTGGTAATTTGGTTATTTTCATCTACTTCTACTATACGGTAACCTTTGTAATCGGTACCCCAGTTGCCACCAATGTGCGAATCGAAAAAGTGGGGGAGCTTGTCGGTATATCTTACACCATCTAAATTATGGTCGTGCCCGTGGAATACCGCCTTTACGTTAGGATAAGTGTGTAATAAGCTCACCGTTGCCGGACTATCAATAAAAGTGCTAGCCTCGCTCTTGAGCCATTGTACAGGCGCTATATGCAGGATAACGAACACGATTTTTTTATCAGCAAATTTATCCAAGGATGTTTTGAGGAAGGTACTGTCGGGTGCTATGTAATTGCCTTTAACATCAGCCGTGTTGGCAAGTACAAAGGCTATATCGCCAAGCTCAACCACAAAATTATCATCATAGCCAAAGGCGCCTTTCCAAATGGCGGCGTCGGCATAATCATGGTTACCGGGTATGGTGCAATACCGCACCGGGAACTTATCTAGGTATTTTGTTTTCAGTTCGGGCAATAAATCAGGTCGGTTATGCACCAAATCGCCATTAAAAATAATCAGGTCGAGGTGGTTTTTGGTATGCTCATCTGTTAACCATTTTACCGCGTTGCTGGCATTTTGCGCAAAATCGGTACCATCCTGCCCGTAATGCAAATCGGAAATCAGGGCAAATCTTAACTTTAATTTTTTATCGGGCGCATAATGATTGCCTTCTTCGGCAAAGGTGTGGAGTGCCGGCAGCATGGCTATGCCGGCTATTCCGGTAACAGTTGATTTTATAAAGTTCCTTCTATTGCTCATGATTTCAATTTTGTATAAAAATAAACTTTTGGCATAAAAAAAGGGCTTATCGAAACCCTTTTTCCTCTAAATATTTTATGGCTTGTAGGGGGTGGTCGGTTTGCATACCTTTAAAACCTAGGGCAATTACCTTATCCCATACTTGGGTATTCTCATTACCGCTTTGGGCATCGGGCCAAACGGTTATACCCAGACTTTGTCCGTATTTTACCATTTCGGGTGTATAGTCGCTATAGTCGCCATCCAAAACATCTACCTGATATTGGTCTATCACCTTCTTCATGGCAACCGTATCTTTCACATTATCGGGCAAACTAAACATCAAGGGCATGGTTGGATACGTTTTATGCCAATCAATTACTTGCGAAGGCTGGTTAATGTACACCAAGACTTGCTTCTCCATACCAAATTTTTGAAGCATCTCGAGGGTCTGACCTGCACTGGCTTCTTTAAAGTCGATATAAATATAAATCCTATCCTTGCAAAGCCTCAAAATTTCCTCAAACGTCGGCACCCTGTAGGTTGCGGTATCTTCCTTTGTTCTGGGTTTTACCTTTAGGTTTTCAATCTCGGCAAGGTTAAGGTCGCGTACATTGCCTTTACCGTCGGTCATGCGGTTTACGGTGCCGTCGTGCATGCTCACCAATTTGCCGTCTTTGGTGGTGCGCAGGTCAATCTCCACATAATCCGCTCCATCATTAATGGCCATTTCGTAACCTTTCAAGGTATTTTCTGGGAATACGGTATGGTCACCACGATGGCAAACAACAATAAATTTATGTTTTAATGGGGGTACGGGGTTTGGTTGGTGTCCATCTTTTAAAAATAAAACACCTATTAGTAGGGTGTATGGGAGGAGTTTCATGGATTGAATTGTGGTTAAGCCTCACCTAAATCCTTCCGTTAGCTAACGGAAGGACTTTAGATGACTTGCTTTTGGAGATATTTGATTTATTAATCATGATTCTGCCGTAATTAATTTTTTAATTACCGCCTTTTTCTTTTTTATCAAGCTTGTTGCGCTCGTTCCGTTCATGGTCTTCATCGTCCATGTCGGGGCCTTTTTCAATTTTGCGCCAGTCGATATCCTTTTTATACCTCGACATAGCCTTTGATGGGTCGAATATCCTTACATCGCTTTTTTCGAGTGTATAAGGGGTAAAATCAGGTTGGTCGGTAAAGAAATCAGTCAATAATGAAGCGGTCGCGTCATATTGGTTTACATAAGGCACATTTAAAATATTATAAATGGTTTTAAGTAATGAACCGAAGTTTGCATGGGTATGGCTCACATATCCTTTTTTAACATAAGGGCCGGCCATCATCAAAACAGAACGGTGCGCGTCGATATGGTCAACACCACCTTGCGGGTCATCTTCTGTAATAATCACCAACATGTTTTTCCAATAAGAGGTTCTTGATAAGAAATGCAATATCCTACCAACCGCCAAATCATTATCAGCCATGTACGATTGATAGTATGGATAACCATCTTTCGAACGGATATCGGCACCATGATCATTTGGTACTTGCATGGTAATCAATGGTGGCAAGGTTTCTTTACCTTTTATCCATTTATTGGTAAACTCGGTTTCAAACTGATCCATTCGGAACTGGTCAGGAATATTGGTATTGAAACCAGCGTAATTATGACTGGTGCGGGTGAACAATGCCTTTTGCATAGGCACCATTACCACGTGACCAGAGCCAGTAAGTGTATCGGTCCAAATTTCACGGTTATGCGCCGTTTCATTGGCTTCGCCAAAGTTATAGAATTCTACACCTTTACGTTCAAGGGCTTCCCATAGTCCGCCTCTTTCGGCATAATCCTCCGGATCCATACTGCCGGTAGAGCCGGGAGGCCTGCGACCGGGAGCGTTTGAAAAGAAATTAGCGCTTGAGGAAGTATTTGAATTCGCTTCCACCCATTCGTTAGGTATTACACCCAACATCCAGTGGTGACCATGTATAGAGGCATCGCTATCGCAATAATAATTATCAGAGAACGCGAATTGCTGCGCAGCCTTTAAATGGTTAGGAGCAACTTTTAAGCCCGGAAATTTAACCCTTGTAGCATCAGGCAAGGTATATTCACAATTTACACCAAACCTGGCTAAAGTACTATCGCCTTTGGCTTGTTTTAGCTGACCGAAAACTTCATCGTAGGTACGGTTTTCTTTGGTGATGTAAACAATATATTTAATGGGGGTAGGGGTAATGCCTGGCAATACCGGCAGTGGGTTTTTAGGGTCGGCTGTTACTTCTTTGGTGGCGAAAGTATTGCTGATTACCTGATTGGTATATTTTGCCAATTGGTCGGCATTTGGTACACTTACTTTTTGGAACAATCCTAATTGGATATCGCCAATATAAGTACCCTGTGGTGGCGCCTTAAAGCCAAAACCACCATTAGGGCCGGCACCAAAGCCACGGCATGAAATAATGTACATGTCCTTTTCATCGGGCGATAGTTTTACCCGGCTGGTTCCCCATCCTGTCGGAATCAAACCAATGGTGGTTTTACTTGGAACATCAATCACCGCTACCGAATTTAAACCCAATAGCGCTACGTAAAGCGTTTTTTCATCCTTACTTAAAGTTACACCAAATGGTAGCAGACCACGGTATTGGTCAATGCGCTTATCGGCAGTAATTTTAATTTCGCCTGCCAATTGGTTGTTTTTATAATCGATGATTGAGATATTATCGTTAGTAGCATTGGTAACGTAAGCGAACTGACTACCAACCGCTATTGAATTTGGGCTCGCGCCACCAACCACCTCGGCACCTTCAATCATCTGACCGATTTGGTAACCGGTTTTAAATTTATTGATGATGGTATTGTTGGTTAGGTCGATGGTGAAAACACTCATGGCCTCCGGTGAAAGGGGGCTACCGACACCAGGTATTTTACGACCTTCCACCTCGGTACCTTCTATCGATTCCTTGGTATTGTTACCATAAGGGTGACGAGAAATCATGATGGAATCTTGGTTTTTCTTGGTAGTACCTGTTATTAGCGGGTAAGCATATAAACCCACATTGGCCACAAAAGCCGTTTTTTTATCAGGACTTAAAGCCAAACCAAAAGGCTGGCGACCAGCAGGAATAGAGGCGGTTACTTTTTTGGTAGTCAGGTCGATCCTTACCAAACGGAAGTTGCCCCTATCTAGCGCCAAAATTTCATTTTTAGATTCGTTCAATACTAAATCAGAAGTAAAACTATCTTTATATTCTACGCCATTAACGGTTCCATTCAATGAAATCTCGGAGATGGTAGTTTTGGTTTCGGTATCATAAATAATCAATTTGCCATTATCGCCTCCGCTTAAGTAAACGGTTTTTGAATCAGGCGCGAAAGCAACTCCTATGAAAGATCCGTTTTTAAGCGGAGAAGCTATTTTCCGGTCGTAGGATGGTACCCGGGTTGCGTCCATGCTGGTTAAATCAATGATTGATATTACCCCATTGTGCAGACTAACCGCTTTTTTACCATCAGGCGAAATTGCCAAACCAAATGGTTTACTGGTAATACGCGCAAACTGACCGGCAGGTGTAATTAACCTGCCACTTGGGATAACCGAAGCACCTTGAATATCGATTTTACTAAATTGGTCGACGCCCGGAACCTCCATCACCGTAGCTTTTTGCTGCGCGCTTAAGGTAAGGCTCATTCCTGAAATGAGGAGTAGTGTTAAATAGAACTTATTGCCCATATAATTTAATTAGCTTAATGTACTGAAATAAATAATAATTGATGATTCAATTATTTACCGTAAAATAATTATACAAAAGTAAAGGCGGGATATTACCCCCGCCTTTACTTAAAATTAATTTATCCTTAATAGGATGTTTATAATGGGATTATTGTAAAATCCACATAGTAGCGTTGATGTCATCTTGCCCACCAAATTGGCTAGCTAAAGCAGCAGTATAATTTGCTGTATTTGCTGAGCGCTCTGAGGTAGGATATTGAAAACGTTTTGCTATACGCTGACCATTACCAGTACCTGGGCCTGTGGTAAAGGTAGGTACGCCAGTTCTGCGGTTTTGGAAATAACCTTCTAAACCTGAGTGACGGAATAAGGCCAAATATTTTTGTTGCAATATTTGAGTTAAACCAGTAGCTCCAGCCGCATATTGAACGGCAGGTTGTGAATAATAGGTAGTCCAGTTTGTGTTGATTAAATAAGTATCATAATTACTTAAGTTTGCAACACTTGTTGAACCTGGCCTGTAAAAATAAGCCGTAAATGAACCGGTAGCCGGTATTCCATAAGAAGCCATAGAAGCTTGAATACCTGCAATATAATAGGTTTCAGCATTACCTGATACCCAACCCCTGTTTATTCCCTCAGCAATGTTAAACATCAATTCAGGGTAACCAATTTGTATGCTTGGTTCGCCAGTATAAGTTGAATAATAACGGTGACGGTTTAAGAATGAATAATCCTGAGCATTCGCGTTGGCATACATGATCCCAAGGTCTAAACCCGGATCGGCACCAACAAATGAAGAAAATGCGGTTGGACTTTGATGTAAATCATCCACTAAATGGCGAGCAGGTTCAGCCACTGCAAATATTCTAGGATCTTGTAATGAAGTTAATAGGCTAACATAAGTTTGCGACATATTTTGTCTTGAACCATTTTGACCAAAGTTATCGGGAGTTTGCGGATAATAATTTGTAGGAGAAATAAATACGAATTGTAAATTATCAGCCGAGCTTGTCATGATAGGATATTTGGTAGAATTACCAATGATATTGGCAAATTGAGCACCAACATTTAAATTCACATCAGATGTTTTTTTGCTCAATTCAATTAATAGCCTAATTTTAAAGGTATTAACCACTTTTTGCCATGCAGCTAAATCTCCATTAAAAAAGAAATCACCGTTTAAAGTATAACCACCAGTAGAAATAAGTGAAGAAAGATCAGCGTTAGCACTTTCTAACCAAGCCAAACATTGTTGCATAACCGCCTCTTGCTTATCATAAACCGGAGTTAGGTTATTTAATCCTTGTAAAGCTTGCGTCATTGGGATATCACCCATTTCTAAACTCATTTTGCTAAAAAAATAAGCCCTAAAAAATTTACCAATAGCCTCGTATTGGTTTACCGTTGGCGAACCCGCGGCAATAGCTTGTTGTTCCATCAACACTACGTTTTTAAGGGTAGTATAATAATTATCGCCTGATCCAAAATTATATTGGTTATTGCCATAATAATTATAGTTATAAATATAATACTGGCTATATATTTCGGGAGAATTATCCGGAAAATCAACCATATTATATAAGATGCCGTTTAACAATAAAGAAGCGGGAACACTTGTAGGAACGTTAGTGTTAATAGCATCATTCTGAAAGGTCTTTTTACAACCACTTGCAATTAGTACCAATAACATTGGTAATAAACAAAATTTTAATGTTTTTTTCATGATCATTATCCAATTTTAATTAGAATGAAAGTTTTATGTTTAAGCCATAGCTACGTACCGATGGCGATTGTAAACCAGTGCTACCTGCGGTAGAATTCGCGTATTGGTCAAGGTCCACATCTTTAAATTCAGCATTCTTATAAAAATATAACAGGTTTCTTCCATAAATGGAGGCAGAGGCTTTAGAAATGAAAGTACCAGCGAGCCAATTTTTAGGAGCATCGAAGTTTAAGGTAACTTCACGTAATTTTGCATAAGTTTTGCTCATGATGTTTGCCTCATTTACTCCATAATACTCACTCGCAAATTCTTGAACAAATACTTTGGTATTGTTTGGTGCAAATTGTAAAGCGTTTAAATTGGTTATCGCACCCGTATTTGAATCAAAGTTTGGAGCTACACCATTTGAAATTTGAACACCAGGAGCAATATAACTTCCAGTATAATTCGGATCTGGTTTTTGGTTATTATAAGGAAACGCCAACCAATCTTGGTAACGTGCCGCGCCTAATGCACCTTCAGCTGTTATAGCGTTACTACCACCACGAACTGTTTTAGCATGTACATAATCATAAAGTACACCACCAACAGCACCATCAAATTGGAAACTTAGGCTTAAGTTTTTGTAGTGGAATTTGTTATATATAGACCAGTTGAAATCTGGTGTAACGTGACCTAAATTTTGATTAACTGGGTTAACCAAAGCTTCTCCATTTGAACCAAAAATAATAGTTCCTTGCGCGTTTCTGGCAAATGCCGAACCATAATAGGTGTCGGTACGGTCTCCAACATGGTAATATGTATTATAAACAGACTGACCTGGAGGCAATTCTGCATAAACTTGCTTATAAGTTGCAAGGTTTCCTAAAACATCCCAACCAAAGTCTCTGCTTTTAATAGGTGTACCAGTTACAGAAAACTCATATCCGGTTGTTTTTGTTTTTAAGGCATTGATGTATTCGTTTGTATAACCTGTTGCTGTTGAAATAGGATTTTGTAAAATCTGCGGTCCGTCAATATACTGGAAAGTAGTCGCGCTAAATCCTAAGCGATTTTGCAAAAATTTGATGTCAAAACCTTCTTCATAATTTACACGAGTTGAGGTTTTGATACCACTGGCATATAAATTATCCGGACCAGCACCTGCAGTTTGGCTATTGTACGGCTTAGAGGTTGAATAAGAAGTGTTCAATGCGTAAGTAGGGCCATTGTATGGCGAATTATAAGTAGTGCCATAACCTAATGGGTTATCAAACAATGATGGTCCTGTGCTGCCACCAAACGCGGTTATTGTACTGAAAGGAGCAGGGCCAATTGTTGAACTAGTCGCGTCGCTACGGATATTAGCATAAGAAAACCTTGCTTTTAAAAAGGAAATAAAAGTAGGTAACTTAATATAATCAGATATAACTGTAGCTGCCGAAACACTTGGATATAAGTAAGAGGTAGCTTGTTGGAAAGCTGATGAATATTCATTTCGGATGGTGCCTGATAAGGTAGCATATTTACCAAATGAAGCATCCATTGAAGCGAATTCACTTAACTGCACTTGATTTGCCACAAAGCTTGTTGCCTGTAAAGCATTTTCAGAGTTACTAAATGAATAAACTCCCGGTACATTTAAATAGTTGGTTGATACCCAACTTGAATTATATTTAAAATTACGAAAGTTTGCACCAGCTAAGCCCGAAAGGTTAAAGAAATTATCAACCGTGTAGTTATAGTTTAAGGTTAATAAGTTATTGCTTTCAAAAAGGTCTCTTCTGTCTTCCCTGTAATCACCTTGATTACCTTCACGACCATAAGGGTGAGCCGAATAAGGTAAATCTTCAGTACGTAATAAACCATAAGTGGTAATTTGTGACTTATAGCTTAAGTTTAAATGGTTATCAAATTTATAATTACCTGATAAATAGCCATAAATATCATTTTTATAATGACCGCGTGTCCAAACTGATGTTAAGAAGTATGGGTTATGGTAGCGGGTGTATTCTTCAAATTCCGAAGCTACACCTACTTTACCAGGCTGCCAAATTGCTTTGATATCCGGTGAGTTTACGCTCCAGTCTGCACCTGTCCATATAGCAAGGTTGTAGATGATTGAGTTAGGGCCGTATTGAACATCCGGGAAATCATCAGTACTTTGTCTGTTAAAATCCAAACTAGCTTCAAATTTTAATTTTGAGGTTGCATTGAATGAACCATAAACGTTCACGTTAGCAATATCCAAATATTGTGAAGGAATATAGCTTTTTTGATGCTCTTGAGAAGCTGACATCCTGAGTGTATAATTATCGCCAGTTGAAGTTACCGCGATATTATTATTTGTTTGATAACCAGTGGTTAAAAAATTAGCTAGGTTATTGGCACCTCTAGCAACCCAAGGAGTTCCTTGGCGAACACCATTAACAACTGGGCTATCATATTGTGGGATTAATTGTCCTGCAAAATAGGGTCCCCAAACATCATAATCGCTATCAACACCGCCTGGTGCACCACCACGTCCGTCAACAAATTCATAAAAAGTATTTTCTCCTGGTCCAAACGAATTTTGAACACGAGGAAGGCAACAAATCCTGAATTTAAAACGGTACTGCTGTTAATATCAACACTAATACCTTTTTTGTTTTTTTCACCTTTTTTAGTGGTAATTACAATTGCGCCAAACTGCGCACGGCTACCATATAACGCGGCTGCAGCTGGGCCTTTTAGTACGGTATAAGTTTCAATATCGTCTGGGCTTAAATCAAAAGTATCAGAGTTAATTGGTAAACCGTCAACTACATAAAGTGAAACCGTATTACCCCTGATAGTTACGTTTGGAACACCTAAAATCTCGGAAGTGGCACCAATTTGTAAACCTGCAACTTTACCTATCAAACCGTTGATAGGGTTTGGGTCGCGTGCGGTAATTAAATCCTCACCATTTACTGATTGAGTTGAATATCCAATTACCCTGGTTTCCTTTTTAACACCTAAGGCGGTAACAACAACCTCATTTAACGTTTTAGTGTCTGTTACCAATATAATGGTATAAAATGAAGCGTCGCCAACAGCAACTTCTTTGGTTACATAACCAAGAAATTTAACTGAAAGTACTTGGCCTTTTTCAGCTTCAATAGAAAATTTACCGTTTATGTCAGTAACGGTACCTTTTGATGTGCCTTTAATTTGCACACTAACTCCTGGTAAAGGTTGTTTGTTCTCATCGGTAACTGTACCACCGATCTTTGTTTGCCCTAATAATAAAATTGGAGCAATACAGAATAACATAACCGTAATAACGGTTTTCATGTGGATGTAAATCTGTTTCATCTGTTAAAGTTTAATAGTGTAAGAAATGAATTTTTCATACAGCAATACTAAACTTTGTTTATTACCACTAAACGAATTTAAAATTAAGCCTTATTTAAGAATACATTTAGAAACGGTTAACAAAGCAGACTTTTGTAACAGATTGATGACTTGGTTTTAATGATTTTGTAACAATAGAAAATCAATAATGGTGATTGATTTTTCAAGTAATTGATTATTAAATTATTATAAATAATTTATATAAACCATTTTTAAGGATTGTTTTTTATAAAAAATACTGTGTAAATGCTAATTAATTTTTAAGTCTTAAATCTTTTATAAAACAAGTTATGGAAATAAACCTTTTTTGAAATTTTGATACAAAATTGTTTAAACTCTAATAATACATCAAGTTGAGAATTTATTATAAAAAAAGAATCGTTATCGAATTGTAAAATGAAAGTTAAACCAAACCAAAAACACTTATATTTATCTGAATGTTTTAACTTTTGTTAACAAAATTTTATTATATCACTTTTAATAATATAGCTATTTTCGGCAAATTTTTACCTAATATAATGGAAGAAAACATCCTCATTCAAATAAGTAACAGGATAAAGGAGCGCAGGCGCGAAAAGAATATTACCGTTCATGAATTGGCAACACGCGCCAATGTTAGCAAAGGTTTGATATCGCAAATTGAAAATAGCCGTTCTATACCATCATTAATTGTACTGATTGAAATTATAAAAGCACTCGAAATTGACCTTAATGAGTTTTTTAAAGATATAGGTCCTAAAAACACCGGGCTTCCATTACTTATAAAACGTAAAAGTGAATACGAACATTTTGAGAAGGAACATGCCATTGATTTTCATTATCAACGAATTTTTACTCAATCTATTTTTCAATCAACTGTTGATATTGTTATTTTGGAATTGGGGCCTAATGCTTCTCGCCCATTGGTGGAGACAGAAGCCTATGAATACAAGTATGTTTTATATGGGGATGTTGAGTATCAGTTTAATGAAGACAAAATTGTATTAAACCAAGGCGACTCCATGTTATTTGATGGCAGAGTGCCACATACCCCAAAAAACTTGGGAAGCCAAACCGCAGCTATGTTGGTAGTTTATTTTTTTGAAGAAAAGAAATGAGGTTAGTGAGTGGTGAGTTAGTGAGTGGTTTAATAATGAGTGGTGAGCCAGTGAATGGTTTAATAGTGAGTGGTTTTTTGCAATATGCTTTTTTACAATTTGATGAAGAAACTAATTCCCTGACTCACTATTCACCACTCACCATTCACCCAATAAACCACTCACCCAATAAACCGCTCACCCAATCAACCACCCTTAACCAAACCTTAACATTAAATTAGTTTGATATTAATAAACTTAGTTTAGTATTGCTGAACAATACCCCCTCGCATATATTATGGCAATTAAATTAGTAGTTTTCGATATAGCTGGTACCACTGTAAAAGATGATCAAGATGTTACCAAAGCTTTCCAAAGCGCGTTGCGCAAATCGCATTATGAAGTTCCGTTGGAATTGATTGACCCATTAATGGGTTATGAAAAAACTTTGGCAATCAGGCAGATACTTCGCCTGCATGAGCATAACGATGCAAAAATCACCAACGAATTGGTTGATAAAATACACAAGGAATTTGTAAAACAAATGATATTGTATTACCAAACATCACCCGGCATTGTACCATTACCAAATGTTGAAGAAACATTTTCGTCATTAAAAGAAATGGGTGTTAAAATTGGTATCAACACAGGTTTTTCCAGAGATATTGCCGAAACCATTACCAACAGACTACAATGGGTGGAGAAAGGCTTAATTGACTTTTTTATTGGCTCGGATGAGGTAGAACTTGGACGACCGTATCCATATATGATACAAAAACTAATGGAATTGTGTGGTGTTGAACATGCGGATGAAGTAGCCAAGGTTGGCGATACCGAAGTTGATGTGCGTGAAGGGCAAAATGCCAATTGCAAATATGTAATAGGTGTTACTACCGGAACTTTTACTCGTGAAGGTCTTGAGAAATATAACCCGACCCATATTATTGATAACATTGCCGAAATCATAGACATTATAAAACAATAACCATGAAAACCATAGAAGTTTTACGTGCAAAGGTGGCCAATTGGCCCTACAATGTAATTTCAGTGTTGGCAGCTGTGGCAGCCTTTGGTACCTATACTTCTATGTATTCATTCCGTAAAGGTTTTGCGGCTGGCACTTATCCCGGCGAGCAATACTTACATGTTGATTATAAGGTTTGGCTAGTGATTGCCCAAGTTATTGGTTATACACTGAGTAAGTTTTATGGCATCAAGTTTATATCTGAACTAAAATCATCGCAGCGTGCCGTCAGTATATTGGTTTTAATTGGCGTGGCATGGGGGGCACTTTTATTGTTCGCAATTATTCCGGCACCTTTTAACATTATTTGTATGTTGCTAAATGGCTTTCCACTAGGTATGATATGGGGTTTGGTATTTAGTTATTTGGAAGGTCGTAAATCAACCGAGTTTATGGCGGCGGTGCTTTCTATTAGTTTAATTTTTGCCTCCGGCTTTATAAAAACAATAGCTCGTAATTTAAGAGGTTCTTTACATATCAGCGAATATACTATGCCTTTTGTTACCGGGGCCGTATTTGTAATTCCATTATTATTTTTTGTTTTTTGTTTGGAATTGATGCCTGCACCAACCCCCGAAGATGTAAAGCTCAGAACCAAAAGGTTACCTATGAATGCCGAAGAAAGGGCTCATTTTTTGAAATCATTTTTACCAGGCATTATACTCACTATAATCATTTACGTTTTATTAACCATTACCCGTGATGTTCGGGATAATTTTGAAGTGGAGATTTGGGCTAGCTTAGGGAATAAAGACAATAGCATCTATACAAAAATTGATACCATTATCTCCATAATTGTGTTGGTTGCCATGAGCTTACTTATTTTGGTCAAAAACAACTTAAAAGCTTTTGGCATTATTCACTTAATGATTATTGGTGGTTGTGCCTTAATTGGCTTCGGAACTATCCTTTTTAATTTGCATTTGATTAGTCCGATGGTTTGGATGACCATGGCTGGTTTAGGTTTATATTTAGGATATGTACCTTATAACGCTATATTTTTTGAACGCATGATAGCTTCATACCACTATAAAAGCAATGTAGGTTTTTTAATATATGTGGCCGATTCATTGGGTTACCTGGGTAGTGTTACCATACTTTTAGTAAAAGAATTTGGAAGGCCAAGTATTAGTTGGGCAACCTTTTTTAGGGATGGAATAATGGTAGTTGGAATAATTGGTGGCATATGCGCCACCTTATCATTAATTTACTTTATGCAAACCGCTCGTAAAAAAGATAGGGATGCTGAGAGTAGTGAGCAGGTATTAAATATTCAAGCAGTATGAGTAATAAATCTGCAATAATTATTGGAGCCGGCATAGTTGGTTTGGCAACAGCTAGGGCTTTGTCATTACGTGGCTACAAAGTAAGCATATTTGAACGCAATGAGCGTGCGGTGGGAGCCTCCATCCGTAATTTTGGTATGGTTTGGCCTATTGGTCAGCCAACCGGGTCATTATTTGAGCGGGCAATGCTATCTCGTAGCATATGGAAACAAATATGTACCGAGGCAAAGATATGGCACGATCAAGTTGGCTCATTACATATGGCTTACGAGGAAGATGAATTGCAGGTGATAGGTGAATATGTAGCCGTTAATGAGCAATATCGAAATTGCAAGATACTAACACCTCAAGAAACCATTGAGAAATCGCCCGCTGTAAACCCCCATAATTTAAAAGGTGCCTTATGGAGCGAGGAAGAAATTATTGTAGAATCGAGGGTAGCAATAGGACAGGTGGCTCAATATCTTGCTGATAAATATAAGGTTCAGTTTTATTGGAACACCACTGTAACAAAAGTTGAACACCCACATGTTACCGCTGGTGGTGAAAGTTATGCAGCCGATGAAATATTTGTTTGCAGCGGTGCCGATTTTGAAACCTTATACCCTGAGCTTTTTTTAAAAACCGAAATTACTAAGTGTAAACTACAAATGATGCGGATTGAGAGCCAAGAAGACAATTGGCGAATCGGACCAGCGCTTTGTGGCGGCTTATCCATGATTCATTACCCGGGTTTTCAAGCAGCAAAATCATTGCCTGCACTGAGAAAGAGGTATGAGGAACAGTATGCCGATTATTTAAAGTGGGGCATACATGTAATGGTATCGCAAAATGGAAATGGTGAACTGACGATTGGCGATTCGCATGAATATGGCTTGGTACACGACCCTTTTGATAAAGTTTTTATCAACGATATGATAAATAACTATCTTAAAACCTTCGCGAATTTTAAGAGTTGGAAGCTGATACAATCATGGCATGGCATTTACCCAAAAATGACAAACGGAGAAACAGAATTGATTATTGAAATTGCACCCGGAGTTACCCTTATAAATGGCCTAGGTGGTAATGGAATGACCTTGTCGTTCGGACTATGCGAGCAGTACATAGCAGGGAGAAATTAATTGAGTTAAGAATACATCAAAAAAAGAAGGTTCCAAATAATACTTTGGAACCTTTTCATTTTAAAATAAACTCGATTATTAAAAACTACGCCTCTAATATCCTTCTTAAATAATTTATCTGCCCTAAATGGTAGGTAAAATGGCCATAAAAGAAAGTAAGATAAAAAGTAGTTGTGTTTTTACCAATCATCTCAAGTGCATACGTATCATCCAAAATAGCCTGGTCAATATTGTTCAAAGTATTTTTTACAACCGTTATAGTTGCTTCAATCTCTGCTATTAATTTTTCTCTTAGTATAGGCTCAATGGTAAATTCATATTCTCGGTTTCTTACATATTCATTTTTAGCAATAATAGTTCCTATGGTGTGGTTCAGGTTTCCTAATAAATGCTTAGTTAAAACGCCTGCAGGGTTAGTTATTCCATTGGTTGTTTTCCAGATGTTGGCCTCATCATTAAATTTTAACAATTCATCTTTCAATTTTATTAAGTCGCGAACAAATAGTTCTGATAAATAATTCTCCATTTTTATGTTTTTGTTTATTCAAATCTACAATTTAAATGGATTTAAAGATCATATTTAGCGCTCTTTTTTCAATAAGTAAATTGTAAAACATCAAATAAAATAGGATAAAATATTATTTAATCTTCCCGGTCAAATAAATTAATTATTCACCACTTAATGTTGGATTATTCACTTCGCCGGCAAATAAAATAATTCCGCTATTCATATCTCTAATCACAAAAAAGAAGGGATGGTCAATTGCAGGTGGGTTTAAAGGTGCTAAAGTTAAACCTATACCTATGGAGGTAGCGGCTGCGGCGGTGGTACCATTCTCATCAACCGCTACATAAGCCTTGTGTTTTACATCGGTAATGGTTAAGGGTGCTGTCGCGTTGATGAACGAAAAATCGGCCTTGTCTGAAAAGGCTACACCTAGACCTAGGTCTATCAATGAGTTTTTAAGACTTGTTGTAAACGAGTATTTAAACTTAGGCAATAGTAATTGGTTTTTATTTGCATGTAAAGCGTTCATCCATGATTGCCATTTTGCCGAATCAATATTGCTCACTAAATCTTTTACACTTGTTCCATTGGCTGGCATGGCAATTACCATGCTGAATTTACTATTAGAGTAGGGCAATTCATAAATTTGGGTACCGTTATCGTAAGTATAATTATAATCAATATCTGCCGACATGAAATCGGTTTGAACCTGACTGCCTCCGCTTAAATAAAATGGCATAGGCTTGGTATCATTGGGGTTAAACTTTTCTTTCCAAACGCTTTTAAAATATATGGTATTGATGAGGTACATAACATCATTAGGGTCGATACTGCTTAAAATAGTAGGGATATTACCAGCAGTTTTACTACTAACCCAGTTATTGATGGTATTTACCGATGAAGGATTATTAAAATCGAGCGGTGTTACCGCGGCATTAAAATAGCTACTGTCGGCTTTAAAAAAAGGCTGTAAAACACTAAATTCTTTACGATACCAAATAGAATTCGCGATATCGAGCGTTGTATTTGGGTCAAGCTGGGGCAAATTGGTAATTAAATTATTGTAATAGGTATTTATTTGGTCTTGGGTAAGGCCATTAAAATTCAATACTTTTTTAAAAGCATCAAGCGTTGCTCCGTTGGCACCATTACTAGTCATTCCTAAAGCAAAGCTTACACTTAATGGCGAAACAAAAAGGTTGGTAGTAGCTGGATTGTTGGCATCCAGGTTTTTAAAAAGTTTTAAGGTAAATGAATTATCAGCAAGAATTTGCTGCTGTTGATAAGCGGCAAGTGTTAAATTTTTACCACCTGTTTTATAGTTAGGGTTGTTATCTGTTTTTTTGCACGATGCCAAAAAAATGGTGAATAATATAACTAAAATGGTTACATACAATAAGGATAATTGGGTTCTGCTCAATTTTGATTTCATAACTTATTAAATTAAACGGTTTAATAAGCTTTACGGAATTGCTATTTTAAATGATACAGCATTTGTAACAATTAATTTACTAAAACAACCTGGGTTATGCTCAATTCTTTTTTGCGAGTTTGCTTGTTTAAAAATACAGGTTTAAGCCTACTAACCCAATAGCGGCTAAAAAATTTTAGGTTTTTAACTTTATAGCCCTTGTTTTTTAACTGATTTACAGCACTTTCATCCGCATATAATATAAAAGGTTGAGTTGGAAAATTGTTTGCGTGTGAATCAATTTTAATAGCCTGTTTATCCATGTAAAAATCAAATGCCGAGGTGTATTGTTCCTCAAATTCGGCTACAGGTAAATTGTTTGGGTTGTTATTATTTATCCACACGGCCGCCTCACTTGCTGCTTGGTATTTCATTAAGGAGGGATAAAAGGCGAGGTTAAGAAATAAGTTTACTATAAAAGAGGCTATAATGCTGGCTATGAATATTTTTTCGATAGGAATGGAAGTTAACTTATTTGGTAAAATAATAAGAACCAAGAATAAAACAGTGAGTAGCATGCCTATTGACCAATTTAGCTCATCGGGTTGAAAGAAGTAGGTTACTAAGCCAATTACCAACAACAGCAATGAGATGACTACAATTTGAAAAATTCTGATTATTCTTATTGATTTTGGCAGCCAATTTTTGTTTAAATATTGCGCGGTTAGAATGGCAAAAAACGGGAACACAATATTAAGGTAATGGGGAAGCTGAAATTTGGATGCAGAGAATAGTAAAAATGTTAACAACGAAGCGCTTATACAATACCATTCGTAAGTTTTAACTGATTTTACGCCACTTTTTATATAATGATAAATAGCGCAAAATAATAGCAGCGACCAAGGCAGGAAGGCCCAAAGCAAAGTATGGACAAAAAAGGTAGGGTCGCCATGCCCTTTTATTGGACCGGTATTAAAAAACCGGCCAAACTGGCTATCCCAAAAGAAAAATTTAATGCCCGAAACACCATGAGTGCCAAAAGCCACTTTCTCCGGATGCGCATCGAATTGATAATAGAGGCAATACAGTTCGGGTACAATAAAAATTAGAATTAATACAAAGCCTAAAAGCCATTTAATATTTAATAATTGTCGCCATTCTCTGGTAATAACAAAATGCCCGGCTATTGCGCCCGCAATAGGAACTAAAGCAAACATACCTTTGGTCATGATGGCGCAAGCCGTAAACAAACAACCAACTATTAGCTGTAAGTAACTATTTTTTTTATTTGCTAAATATAGATGGAATACTGCGGCAATAATTAATCCGGTTAAATAAGGTTCGGCCCTCACATCGGTATTTGATAATACGATGTGTTGCGCGGTTAATAAAATGAGTACGCTCCAAAGCGCGGTTTGTTTGCTGTATAGGTTTTTAGCAAATAAGTAAGTATAAACAGCACCCATCATTAAAAAAAGTATGCCGGGCAGCTTATATGCCCAAGTACTAAAGCCAAAAAGTTTAAATGAAAATGCGGTTACCCAAAAAGGAAAATGTGGTTTATCGAGCCAATCGGTACCATGGTCAAATAATTCAATATAATTGTTTTTAAGCACCATTGTTTTGGCAATAGATGCATATAATGTGCCATCAGGACCAATTATGGTAATAAACAAACCACTAAAATTTACTAAGGCCGCTATCGCAATTAAAACGTAAAGCCAATAGTTGCTTAGGCGGATATTGGTTAAAATCATATATTTATTACAAGTGTAAAGGTAATCACTTTATAAACTTGCAAAGGGCTACATTTTTATTTTTTTTGTAAAATCATTAAAAGTAAAATCTTATATTCGTTCACACTTAGAAAAACAAATGGAGCGTAGACAGTTTTTATTTAATGCAGGTATTTCAGCAGCCTCAATATTGCTTTTAAACAAAAAAGGATTTTCTGCTATTAAACCAGAAGAAAGTTATCAATTTAAAACCTTGAGAAATAATGTGGGCATGTTTGCCGAAACCGGAGGTACCATTGCCTGGATGATTAATAAAGAAGGTATAGTAGTAGTAGATGCGGAATTTCCGCAACAAGCAACACAATTAATTGACCTATTAAAAAAGAAAACAGACCTTCCGTTTGAATTACTGATAAATACACATCATCATGGTGACCATACAGCTGGCAATATTTCATTTTTTGGGATAGTAAAAAATGTGGTTGCCCATGAAAATTCTTTATTCAACCAAAAAGCGGTAGCCGAAAAAAATAAAAATGAAGATAAACAACTTTATCCTGATATTACTTTTAAGGATAAATGGAAGCGAAAAGTTGGTGATGAGCACATTACTGCCTATTATTTTGGAAATGCCCACACCAATGGCGACACCATAGTTCATTTTGAGAATGACAATGTGGTACATGTTGGCGATCTGGTATTTAACCGCAAGTATCCTTTTTTAGATAGAAATGCCGGTGCTTCCGTTAAACATTGGATCACGGTACTTGATAAAGCGCATAAAAAATTTGATAAGAATACTATTTTTATTTTTGGACATTCGCATGACCCAGAGAAAGTAATAGGTAATTTGGATGATTTAAAAGCTATGCAAACTTATATGGAACGATTGGATGAATTTGTTGCCCGAAGTATAAAAGCAGGAAAATCAAAAGAAGATATTTTAAAAGTTACCGCTATACCTGGAATTACTGATTGGCAAGGTGATGGTATTCAATATGGTTTAACTTTTGCGTATGAGGAGCAAACATCATAGCATTTTTTATGTTTATTAAAAAAACATAATTATGGCAAGTTTCAAAGAGATGATTGCTGCTGATAAACCAATATTAGTTGACTTTTCGGCTGAGTGGTGCGGGCCTTGTAAAATGATGCCACCAATTTTAAAACAGGTAAAAGAGGCTTTGGGCGATAAGGTAACCATAATAAAAATCGATATCGATAAAAACCCGAGTGCTGCCAATGCCTACAAGGTTCAAAGTGTACCTACCTTAATGGTATTTAAAAATAGTGAAACTAAATGGCGGCAAAGTGGGGTAGTGGCCGCCAAAGAACTAGAACAAATTCTGAATCGATTTATTTAAATAATTGCTAATCAAGTTCTTGACATTCAAATCCAGCTGTTCGTACCATAGTTTCAATATATCGTGGGGAAATATTATTAGCTTCTATTCTTAAAATATTATCGCAATCATCTAAATCAAAACTCCAATCATGAATTGCCTTATTGTTGCTTAATAATGGCCTTACCATACTTATTTGCTCAGGTTTTTCAATGCTGGTTGTGAAAATTAATACTTCCATATGCTTGATATAGAGTTTTTATTAGAATTATAGATTATTGAAGAGTAAAAGGGTGAATGAGATAGTAATCATTCACCCTTAATGAAATTATTCAGTTGCTCTCACATTTTCAGATTGAAAGTTTCCCCAATTATCCTTTTGCCCCCATCGGCCTCCACCGCACCTTTGTTTCATTTTCTCTTTAAAAAGCTCGCGTTCTTCGGGGCTCATATTTTTTATCTTGTCTTCCCAGCGTTTACGCATCCAAGGGGCACCACCCATGCGTGGCCCACCTTTGCCAAAGCCAAACAATATTTTGCACAAAATAAATATGCCCATGGCCTGCCAAAAAGTAATGATGCCTACATGTAAAATTCCGGGTAATAAATTATTCCATAATAGCATTACCACGTAGCTAATGAGCGACAGAAATGCGGCTACTCCAAACGGGATGAAAATAAACCGACCTTTATAAAATTTTTGTTTCATTTTTTTAATTTTTAAATTGATGTAATTTCCTCATATAGTTCCTTCAACCTATCGCGCAGGTGTAAAACCGCATAACGCTTTCTTGATACCAATGTTTGTATAGGCTCGCCAGTACGCTCCGCTATTTCTTTAAATGGGATGTCTTCTAATTCTTGCCAAATAAAAACTTGCCTTTGTACTTCGGGCAGCTCATTCAAGGCATTAAATAGTTGTTCCCAAAAAAGATTTCGAACATATTCTGTTTCGGGCGTATTGGTTTCCATTAATAATATGGCCTTAAAATCCGATAAATCATCATCGTCATCATCAGGCAACATATCATCTATCAGCGTTTCGGTATGTTTTTTATGCTTATCCAATATTTTATTGCGAGCCACCTTATACAACCAGGCGCCTGTTTGTTCTATTGGTCCCGCGTTTATAACCGAACTAAATTGATACCAAACATCCTGTAGGATATCCTCCGCATCGGCATCGTTTTTCACCCTTCGCCTTATAAAGCCAAGCAGATTTTTCCCATAAGCTCCTATCGCTTGTATGATGGTGTTGTTTCTTTCTTCTGGCATTACGGCTACTATCACTATATTAATTATTTATATATGTAGAGACGATTGTAAAATACAAACATTTTAAAAAATCTTATTTTTTGTTATTTGATGTTTTAAAGTGTTCAATTGTTAGCATTTATAAAAATTAAACAAAAAAAGCCCGGTATTTGATAGTACCGGGCTAATGAATTGCAATGTAAATAAATTATTTGAATCCTAAGCTTAAAGATATAACATTAGAGCTTAGCTGTTCGGTAGTTAAATAATGACCATATCTTAACTCAAGCTCATGTAGATTTTGGATACCGAATACACCTTTAGGTGGAGCAAGCCTTAAACCCGCACCAACAAATTGGCTGTTAAAATTTGAATATTCATAGTTACTGGTATAGTATTGCTCTGTAACCGAGTGCTCGTTATATCCAGCAAAGTATTTAGCTGCAGTTTGGGTATAAAATCTATAAAATGGCGATATTGAAAAAAATGGAGATATTTTATAAACTGCTTCTAAATTAATAGTATGTGCTTTTATTCCCCAATCGTCAACAAAATACCGATAGTAGGAGCGGAGGATAATATTATCACCCAGGAAGTAATTAGCTCTAACACCAATTGGTAGTTTTATTCTGGTTGATGGGAGTTTTTCAACTGCATCATGTGTATTAGTACTTACACCATTAATGGTAGCAATATTGGTAAAAGAAGGCCCATACACCCGGTGAAATGGTAAGCCTAAATCACCCTCTTGGTACACTAAATCGCCCAAAAACATAACCTGTAACTTTGAATTTATTACCTGCGAATAAGATAAGGCGGCTGTCAGGGTTGTTCGTGGCTTATAGGTTAACGGTGCAGTAATTGTTTGTCCGGTTGTGCTTGTAATAACAGTTCTTCCACTTGGAGTTGTATAAGTTGTAGACCCAGGCGGAACATAGGTAGGGGGTGGAACAAATTCTGATGGCAATATTTGAGTTACCTGATCAAAATAACCTTGTAGCTTTATCCCTAATTCTCCATTTTTATCCTCCGTTTTTTGCGACCAATTAGCATCAAATCCAATTGATTGGTAATTATACTCATGCGAAAAATAGGAACCTATGCCATAGGTTGAACCAGTTTTTGTGTTTTCAATCGACCACTCCAGGGATGGATAAATTCTTGACCCATCTTTACTTGCTCCACCTGAATAAGCTACATAATAGGAAGAAGCAGACGTATGATGATCAATACCTAAACCAAGTGCTAATGTGTTTTTCCTCATTGCTTGGTCAAACCAAACCAAGTTTAAGTTAACTCCAGTAGAAATATCAGTTACTTTTTCTGTTCCAATACCACCTGTAACGGCAGAATGTTGACCATCTTGGTTATAATAGCTCGAAAATAAATCAATTTCATCCACCCGAAGGCGTCTTGGCCTGTAGTCGCTCGTATCATAACCAACAGGGGTATATAAACTAAAGTTCGGTTTTTTTATGGTACTGTCATGCTTAACTTGAGAATAGGCACTTAAACGGCATAACATAGAAAAGCCGACTATAGATAGAAATACTTTTTTCATGTATTATATTTATACTTAAATTTTATTAATTACAGCCACATCCACCACCTGTTTTGCCAGCATTTGCTCCAGATGCCGCTTCGCGGTATGATTGGAAATTCAGTTCGTTTTTTTCAACTTTTCGGTTACTAAGTGCCATTTCCGAATCATTAATTTTGTTTTTCTGATACTCTTTAAGGTGTACACACGAGGTTGTGCCAAAAACGAGCAGCGCCAAGGCCGATATTTTTAAAAATCGATTTATCATTTTTTCTTTATCTTAAATTAATATTTCTAGTTGTGTATAAGTTATTATCGTCGTCAATTATAATAGCTTCAATATCTTTGAGTTGATTAATTAAATCCATTCCTGTATTAATACCCATTATCATAACAGGGGTAGCCATGGCGTCAGCAACTTCCGCACTTTTAGTAATGATGGTTACACTTTTTATACCCGAAACAGGCAAGCCAGTTTTAGGGCTAATGGTATGCGAATATTTTTTACCATCAATTACCGCATATTTTTCATAATTTCCGGAAGTTGCTATTGCTAAACCGGTTACACTCATATAAGAAAACGCTTCACCTTTTACATTCGGGTTTACTACCCCAACTGTCCAGTCGCTACCATCTGGTTGGCTACCCCATACCGTTAAATCGCCTGATGCATTGACGATGCCGCTTTCACAACCATTATCTTTCATCACCATTTTGGCCCTATCGGCAGCATAACCTTTACCTATACCACCAAAGCCTATGCGCATTCCTTCTTCCTTCAAAAAAACGGTTCTATTGGTGTTATCAAGAATGATGTTTTTATAATTTATTAACCTAACCGCTTTTTTAGCAGTCTCGGCATCAGGTAGTTTTTTCATGTTGACATCAAAATTCCATAGGCTCTTATCAATCGAGCCATAAGTAATATCAAAAGCTCCTTGAGTTAGGTCTGATATTTTGATTGAACGCTCAATCAGATTAAAAACCTCTTGGTCAACTTTTACCGGCTTTATACCTGCATTTCTGTTTATGTCATTAGTTTGACTATCATCGCTATAGGTGGTTAATAGCTTTTCAATACGTTGAATTTCAATAATACCGCTTTCAATTTGCGCATCAGCAATTTGTTGTTCGGCGGCAACCGCGCTTAGCTCAAAACGGTTACCCATTAGGATTAATGATTTTTTAAAAACCTCGAGTTTGCTTTTAGGCGGATTAATTACCATTTCCGGCGAATTCTGATATTTGCTCTACAAACTTTTCGGGCGATACATTCGGGAAACCATCCCATTCTTTTAGTACTTTGCCATGCTCATCAACCAATAAGGTATAAGGGAATTTACCTTCAGGGTTATATTTATCGGCTAGTGCCTCATTTTTTTTAGTTTGTTCTTTACTTAGTTGGTTTTTGCTTTTTCGAGGAAAATCGGCACGTACCAAAACTAAATGACTTGCCGCATAACCTTCAAAGGTGGCGGTTTCTAAAATTTCTTTTCGCTCACGGATACAAGGACCGCACCAATCGGAACCGGAGAAGTTAATCAATATAAGCTTATGTTCTTTGGCTGCAGTAGCGGTAGCTTCGTTAAAATCGCCTAGCCAGGTTGCGGTATAAATAAATGCGGAAAAAATTGTAATTAATAAAAACTTCATGAGTAATAACAAATTGTTTTATATACGTGTTTAAGCGTAAATTTGAGACAATATTATCTGCCAAATCTGATTTTAATGTGAAATTATATTCATTTAACACTATTTAACAACCATAGGTTTATGCCAATAGTTTGATTTATTGAATAGCATATAAGCATTCATAGCATTAAAATTAAATTAATAGGTATCCAAAAAAAAGGAGCACAATGCCCTATTAGGTATTGTGCTCCTTTTTATAATAATTAATTGCTTAGCGATTATCCTGGTAAATTTTATAATACAAGGCTCTTCGTAAAGAATTTAAAGCTTGTTGTAAATCGGCAATTGCTTGGGCTTTATGACCTCCAAAGTCATCCGGTGTACTATTTAATGTGCTTATTACATTTTCTATATTATGCATGGATTGCGTAATACGTGGATGATTGTTTTCTTCCCTTCTCATCATAAAGGCTTCATCACGGTCGGGATGTCTTCTTCCGCTTAATACATCAAAATTAATATGTATGCCTTGAGCAAATAATGTAGCACCACTCAACATTAAAATAACAAATAGAATTGTCTTTTTTTTCATTTTTTTTGATTGTTTATACCTTAATTAATTATTAAGTACCTTGGTAAAACAGGAATAAATCAAAAAAGTTTTTTAAAAATGAGGCAAATAAAAAATAGGAAAGTGAAGGCTAAAATGTATTTATAAAACATGCCCTTAAAAATTAAAAAGCACGGAACTAATGAAAGATCCGCGCTTCTTGTTGAAATTATAGAGGCATTATTAGTGGGTGTCTTGATATATTCTAAAATACAAAGCCCTACGTAATGAGGTTAAAGCTTGTTTTAAATCGTTAATGGCCTGTCCTTTATTGCCACCAAAATCATCAGGTGCAGATTGTAATTGCCTGATTGAATCTTCAATATCATGCATAGCTTTGGTAATTTTTGGATGAGTGGCTTCTTCTGCCCTCATTAGTAAGGCCTCATTTGGGGCTGGTGGTCTTTTTCCGCTTATAACATCAAAATTGATTGTAATAGTTTGCGCAAATAACAACCTACCACTTAGCATCAAAATGGCAAATAGAAATACTGTTTTTTTCATTTTTTGGTTAATTTAAATTTTGAGTATTTTTTGTAATACTTCATAGACCAAAAAAAGATAGAATGGTTTAAAATGATTGTAAAAAAAAGATGTTTTTTATTTATTAAAGTTTATAAATGGAATGGCTATTTATTACATAAATAAAATTTCCCACTTTACCTCATCGTTGAATTGTCATTACTTTAAATCTACCACTTCAACACCCTTGTGTTCTTTTACATCAAAGGTGAAAATGTTTTCGGCTATGGGTGGGTTACCTGTTAGGTTGCGTATAGTAATTGTATATTTATTGCCATTCTTGTCAAAAATAAGTGCGCTATAAATTTGCTTCTTCAATTTATCAATTGTTAGGCGAACTTTAAAAAACTCCTTATCAGCATTCTCGGGCGTTAGGTCAATTTCTTGGTAAACAACTCCATTTTCCTTTTTTTCGCCATTGTATATGTATTTATAACCCTGCTCATATATGGTGAATATTTTTGCAGGGTTCATGGCTTCCTCGGTATTGTCGGCATTGGTTACCTGTACCTCATTGTTTTTTTTAAGATAAGTCCATTGTGTTTTGCCATCACTTATTATTTCCTGTTCAATAATTGGTTTGGCAGCATTTTCAGGCCCATATAAGGTAACCCGAAACTTATTAGTTTTTGATTTTGTATATAAGGTACCTGTTTGAGTAACCCGGATACTAGCTTGTTGATTCTCAATAGTAAAATAAAAATCTGACCTTATTACCTCAAACGATTTGTACTTCGTGCTTATTTTTTTGAGGATTTCGGCTGCTTCAGTATCTTTTTGCGCGAATAGGGTTGATATTGAACCTAAAAATAGTAAACTGAATAGGATTAGTTTTTTCATTGTTTTCATAAGTAATTTAGAAGGATAAAAACATTAATTTGTTACAGGTTAACGAACGTAAAAATGCTTAAATTGCCTTTACTTTTGCAAAGTCTCCAAATAGCGTTCTAAACTGTATTCATCGGGGTATAATACATCACGTGCTTTGCTACCTTCAAAGGGGCCAACTATACCTGCCGCTTCCAATTGGTCAATAATGCGGCCTGCGCGGTTATAGCCTAGTTTCATTTTTCGTTGGATAAGCGAGGTGGAACCTTGTTGGTGTAAAACAATCAACCTAGCAGCTTCCTCAAACATAGGGTCACGGTTATCAGGGTCGTACTCTTTGGTACTGGCAGCTTCGCCTTCGCCTACATATTCGGGCAAGTACATGGCTGATGGATAACCACGTTGGTTACCTATAAAATCGGATATGCGCTCCACTTCCGGCGTATCAACAAAAGCGCATTGCAGGCGGATGAGGTCGCTTCCTGTAGATAGCAGCATATCACCACGACCAATCAGCTGGTCGGCACCACCAGTATCTAAAATAGTACGTGAGTCAATTTTTGATAGTACCCTAAACGCTAACCTAGATGGGAAGTTGGCCTTAATGGTACCAGTAATGATATTAACAGATGGCCTTTGTGTAGCTATCACCAAATGTATACCCACCGCACGGGCCAGCTGCGCTATACGGGCAATCGGTACTTCTACTTCTTTACCCGCCGTCATCATTAAATCCGCAAATTCATCAATAACCAAAACGATATAAGGCAAGTAACGGTGTTTCTCAGGGTCGCTTATTTTACGACTGGTAAATTTTTGATTGTATTCCTTAATGTTTCTTACCTGCGCGTCCTTTAACAAATCATAACGCTCATCCATTTCAATACATAATGAATTCAAGGTGTTCACTACTTTTTTGGTATCGGTAATGATAGCATCGGCTTCATCAGGTAATTTTGCGAGGAAGTGTCTTTCAATCTTTCTAAAAAGTGTAAGCTCTACCTTTTTAGGGTCAACCAATACAAACTTTAATTCGGACGGATGTTTTTTGAATAGGAGGGAGACCAATATGGCATTGATGCCTACCGATTTACCCTGCCCAGTTGCACCAGCAACCAATAAGTGAGGCATTTTAGCCAAATCGGCAATAAATACTTCGTTACTGATGGTTTTACCAAGGGCAATAGGTAAATCCATGGTGGTATTTTGATACTTCTCGGTAGCCAAAACCGAGCGCATAGAAACCATTTCGGGGTGTTGGTTAGGAACCTCAATCCCAATAGTTCCTTTACCTGGCATAGGGGCTATAATGCGTATGCCCAAAGCAGCTAAACTTAAGGCAATATCATCTTCCAGGTTTTTAATTTTTGATATACGCACACCCGGAGCCGGAATAATCTCATATAAAGTTACCGTTGGCCCAATGGTAGCTTTTATTTTGTCAATCTCAATGTTGTAATGGTTCAGGGTTTCAACAATTTTGTTTTTGTTGGCCTCCAGTTCATCCGCATTTACATTGATTTTATTGGAGCCATAATTCTCCAACAAATCAAGCGTAGGGTATTTGTACGAAGCAAGTTCAAGCGTATGGTCGTACGCGCCAAATTGCTCTAAAAGGCTCTTTGCTTTTTCCTCATCGGCTTGCTCTATACTAAGTTCGGCCATTGGGCGGGTTAAACCTATGGTAAGCGGTAAGGTATTATCATCTTTGTTGTCATAATCATCACTTTTCGGATCGGGCGAAAGCACCACCGGCTCATGAAAAATTGGATTTTGCTCCAAAGGTTTATCGTTGAAATGAAGCGGTTTGTTGATGGGCTTTATGGTTTCCTCTAAAGGCAGCTCGGTTACAATTAATGAAAGTTCAACCTCTTCATCTATATCTTCTTCCTCGTCTTCCATTTCTTCCATTAACCCATCATCCTCAAAAGTGTTATTAATTGGCTCAATTATTTGTTTTTTGGTAGGAATTTTAAAATCAATGTTATAAGCCACTACCAGCATGGCTAATAAGGCAAAGAGAAGGATAAAGCCTGTACCCGCTTTACCAATTTCGGCGGCAAGCAATTGATTCGTCCAATAACCAAACTCGCCCTCCAAAAAATTTGGGGTATCTTTTACCAGGCCATGAAAAAATCCGAAAGTAATGGAGCAAAATATGATGGCGAAAAACGAGTAGCCAAGTGTTTTACTGATGGAGATTAGACGGATTTTGAACAATAATCGGTACCCGACAATAAACAGGATAAAAATAAAAATAAAGGAAGCAATGCCAAACCATTCATATATAAACTGGTTAGAAAGCAAGGCGCCAAATTTACCAAGCCAATTCTCTACTATAGGCGATTTTAACCCGTTTTCAAGTAATTCCTTGTTGGTTTTAAATAGGTTGCCCCAACCACCATTTATTGTTGAAACATAACTTTGGTCTTCTTGCCAAGTGAATAGGTATGAAGTAAAGGCGATGAAAAAATAAATGGATAAAAGCAGAAAGGTTAATCCTAAAATCTTGATATAACGGCTATTCGCAAATTCGGTAGGACTAAAAGAGGCCAACTTATCAAAAAAACCAGCTCCCTTATCCGTTTTAGTTTTGGGTTGCTGCGGGGTAGTTTCTTCCTTAAAGCTATTTGATTTAAATTGATTTCCTTTTACCGCCATCCTAATGTTATCCTGTTAATTTACAAATGTAAAGTTAAAAGCTTAAACCTATATTTTTATAATTATTAAGTTTAAACACCTTCATAAATTACGCCACAACTTGGGGTTTCTTTTAGTTCTACACGCTTAAGGCTTGGCAAACTTGGTTTTATTTTATCCCAAAGCCAAATAGCAATAATTTCGGCAGTAGGGTTCTCTAAACCGGGTATATTGTTTAAATAAGCATGGTCAACCATTTTAATAATGGGGTTTACAATGGCTTTTAAATCGCTAAAATCAATCACCCAACCTTCTTTCTCTAACAAACTACCCTCTACAAAAACAGTAAGGTGATAGGTATGGCCATGCAGGTTTTTACATTTATGCCCTTCGGGAACGTTGGGTAGTAAATGCGCTGCATCAAACGTAAATTGTTTGTAAATTAACATGCTTTTATTTTTTGTAAAAATACAAAAAACTAAAATTTTATTCCCCTAAAATAATGCTGGCTAAGCTGCAAAATAATAATGACCCTATAAATTATCCATTTGGTATTTGTTTAGCAAGTTTAGCAAAACACCGTTTGTCCAACCAAAACCATCCTGCAATGGGTATTCTCCACCACCTGCTTTAACGTCGGTATCAATCACGTTGTATTTCTCCATTAGTTTACCGGTGCTATTAAATACCTGAATGTTACTGCTCGCCCAATCTTGAGCAATGGTTTTGGCTAAATTATTAAAATTATAATTATTTAAGCCATCAATAGCCATGTATTGTAATGGAGCCCATGCATTCGGACTATCCCATTGCTGCCCGCTACGGTTTAAGGTGGTAACCAAACCACCAGATTTTAAAAATTTATTTTTTAGTCTGTCCGCAACTTTTGCGGCTTGTTTGGCAGTAGCGATTTTAAATTCTAGTGGGTAGGAGCCAGCAAGCGTTTCAACTGGAGTTTGTTGTTTTAGTTGCCAGTTGTAGTCCATAAACCAGCCATTTTTTTCGCTCCAGCTATATTTTAAAATGGCTTTTTTACGGGTTTCGGCCTTATTGGCAAACAAGGCATATTGTGTATTATTTCCTTGAATTTGGTAAGTTTTGGCAACGGTAAGTTCTAAATGATACATCAGGCAATTTAAATCAACCGGGATAATAAAAGTTGTCTGGATGTTTTCCAATCTTCCGGTAGTATCAATCCAGCGGGTACTAAAATCCCAACCTGATTCAGCTGCTGCGCGGATATTGCGATAAAAATCGGCTGGTTTTTTTTTGGTTTTTTTAGCTGACTCTACATCCTGTTTGTAGGATTCTTCGCGCGGTTGGTCTGATTCATCCCAATAACGATTCAGAATTTCGCCATCGGCCAACCTAACTGAATTACGGAAAGCCTGATTAGGTTTTAATTTTTCAGATCCAAGCATCCAAAAATTATATTCTTTAATAATTTGCGATTGATATTTAACATAAACCTGCTCGCCTTCAATTTTTGCCAATAAATCAACCATCAAGCTAAAAAATGGAGGCTGTGAGCGTGTCAGATAATAAGTTCGGGTACCATTAGGAATAAAACCGTATTTATCAATCATAAAAGCAAAATTGGCTATCATGTTTTTTATGGTTTGGGTTTGATGACTTTCAATCAGACCCAACATGGTGAAATAAGAATCCCAATAATAAGTTTCCCTGAACCTACCACCCGGTATGATGAAATCATTTGGCAACTGAATTAACGAGGAATATTTTGAAACGGTATCGTGCTTGCGGTATAGCACCTTCCAAAGTGTATCAATATGCTTACGAACACCTAATGATATATCGGTTTTAAATAAGGCAGTGCTTGCTGTAGGAACTATAAAATTGGCATACACGAAAGCTTTTAGATCAAAGCCAGCTTTATCCTTTTGTTCGTTATAATCGTTCAATATTAACTTAGGGTCGCGGTTTGGTGCCGAATCCACAAATGTTTTGTTATCAGGAAATATATCCGACAATTGAACTGCTTCAAATAAACCAGGAAACAATTGACGTGGGCTAAGTGATTGACTAAAAGCTGCATTAAAAGTAACGCAAATAAATATGGTAAGTAAAATTCTTCTCATTTTAATTAGATAAATTCTCGTAATTATAAAGGTTAAACATCCACTAAGAATGTGAATTTATGATTTATAAATGCCCGCAATGTAAAATTAATATTTAATCAAAAAAGAGGCAAAAATAATGGGTCTTTTTTATAATTTTCAACAACAAATGTTTTCGCAAACGTTTTCGCAAACCTTGTAATCATGTTTGTGCTCAAAACAAAGTATTTAGCTAAACTTGGTAATTATCTTTGTTTAATTATTTATAAAATAATTACTTGACAATTTTTTTTAAACGTTTTAGCAATAAAATTTCTAGTCTTCATAATTACAGAATAATATAAAAAATATTTTAGAACGTATTTGGTTCTGAAATTTAGTTGATTCAATTGCATTTGATGTGTTTGAAACATGCGTTACGGGATGAGATACGTAACGCATTTTTTTATTAATCATTATAGTGAACCACCCTCTATCAATACAGATTCTATTTTAAGTTCCTGCACATAAGAGCTACCTGCAACACAAGCAAGCATTCTTAAAAATGCCATTTTTGCCAATTTAAAACCACTAGTTTCAATATAAGTAATGTGTGGGTAATAAAATGTAGGTATAATACCCTCACTAATGGCAATTACACCAACATCGGCAGGTGGTTTTAATCCCATAATTTGAATTGCTTTCATGGTGCCAATTAAAATTTCATCACTCATGCAAAAAATAGCGTCAATCCTATCCTTTTCGTTTAAATAGTATTGTACCATTTGAAAGGCCTCCTCTGTTGAGTTGGTTGTTTGTATAACCACATTTGCATTCGAACCGTATTTTTTAAATGTCTCCTCATATGCAGAAAGTCTTTTCTTAGTGATTGACATTTGAGGATTCCCAAATATAGAAAGGATATGTTTCTTCTTTTTGGCAATCAAAGCTTCGGCAGCAAGTGTAGCGGCATTGTAATCATCAACACAAACTTTATTACAAGCCTCAAAAGCAGGTACCTTATCAAAAAATATGATGGGTATATGTTGTTCGCCAAGTTTTAAAAAATTTGAAATATCAGAGGTATTAGAAGTTATTGAAACAAATACGCCTGCCATGCGGTTTTGTTTACAACGTTTTAAATTTTCGAGCTCTGTAACTTGGTTGTTTCCTGATTGTAATATGATCAAAGCGTAACCATAAATTCTTGCCTCTTCTTCTAACGAACTGATGAAGGATTGGTAAAAATCGTTTGAGATTGAAGGTATGATTATTCCAAATTCCCTACTGTGATTTGTTCGTAAATTAATGGCATAAGTATTTGGCTCGTAATCGAGCACAGCAGCAAGTTCTTTCACTTTTACCTTAGTTTCATCGGATATATCAGGATGATTTTTTAAAGCTCTTGACACAGTTGAAATGCTTAGGTTAAGCATTTCGGCAAGCTTTTTTAGGGTAACATCGGCCATAAAATATATTTTAAGGTGATAATTGTATCATTAAAAAATTGATAATTGTTTTTATAATAACAGTCAGTTACCTTGCATTTGTACCTGTTTTTAAATAAAAAGTATAATTGTAATTAGTAAAAGTAATAAAATTTTCAACATCAAACATTTTCGCAATCGTTTGCAATAATTTTATTCCATAATATTACAAATACATCAAATCAAAAAACATATTTTTATAAAGCCAAATATAAACTCAAAAACCCGTTAATCCGGTTTGCTTGATTTATTGTAATTAATGTGATTAATATTACGTCGGTTTAAACCAAAAAGGAATGAGATATTTTCTGATTTTATTTTTTTCATTAATTTTTTGTAATTTTTGCTACTGTGCAAAGAATACTGATAGCTTATTGAGGGAATTAAAATCTGAATTGGCTAAAAAAAACAGGTACGATAATAAAAAAGAAGTAAGAATACAGGCACTAAAATTATCAGCTACGAAAATTCCTGCAAACCAGTTACAGGAACTTTACTCAATTTATACAAAATTATACGAGGAATATAAGGTTTATCAGTTTGATTCAGCATACATCTATAATCAAAAAATAGAACGAATAAGTAAAACGCAGAATGATAAGTCAAAATATTATGATAGCAAAATAAAGCAAGGATTTATTTTGCTATCGGCTGGTATGTTTAAAGAATGTTTTGAATGCTTGAATCAAATTGACACCAAATTTTTGACTGATAGTGTTAAAATTGAGTATTATTCGTTAAAATCAAGATCCTATTCTGATTTAGCCGATTATAACAACAATATAAATTTTACGCCTTATGATAATGCCTTAGCAATTAAATACCTTGATTCAGCTTTGAAAATATGCAAGTCTAACTCCTATCAACAATTAATGTTAAGTGGGAACAAACAAATAATTATCCAGGAATTACAGCATCCTTCTATTTATCTTACTAATTTATTAACAAATTTTCCTATTACTGACCACCAAAGGGCAATGGCGGCAACAGGTTTAAGTTTTTTTTACAATAAACCAAGTAATATTAATGAAAAATTGTTTTGGTTAGAGGTTGGAGTGATTAATGATGTACGTTCATCAACTAAAGAAACATTAGCGGCTTTTAAATTGGGTGAAGAACTTTTTAAAGAAGGTAAGGTGAATGATGCTTACATCTTAGTTGAACAAGCGCTTGACGATGCCCAATATTACGGAGCAAGATTACGCAAACTTAAAATTGCTGCCGTTTTACCAGTAATTGCAGCGGCAAAAAATATTAATACTGAAAATGAAAAAAACAGATTGCAAATTTATTTGTTATCAATCATTGCAATTGCGTTGCTAATTGTGGCAATTTCATTTATTGTGTTTATACAATTAAAAAGATTAAAAGTTAAAGAAGGTATTATAGAACAAAAAAATATTCAATTAAGTAAAATTAATGATCAATTATCTGAAGATGCTCATATAAAGGAAGAATATATAGGATATTTTTTCAATAATATATCAGGATATATTTCAAAATTGGAAAAACTAAAGCGAAATATTGAAAGGAAAATTACTACCAAAAAATATGACGACATTTTAATTACCATAAATGAAATAAATATAAAAAAAGAAAGGGAGAATCTGTTTTATACTTTTGATCATGTATTCCTTAAAATATTCCCGAATTTCATCGTTGAATTTAATTCCCTTTTCAAAAAAGAGGACCAAATTTGGCCTAAAGACAATGAAGTATTGAATACCGATTTAAGGATTTTTGCTTTAAAGCGATTAGGAATTGACGAGAATCAAAGCATTGCAAATATACTTGAATACTCTGTTAGTACCATATATGTTTATAAAATGAGGATTAAAGCAAAAGCCTTGGTTCAAGGGGAGTTATTTGATCAAAAAATTATGTCAATTAAATCAATTGATGTTTCAAATAAGCTGTTATAAAAGTGTTATTTTGTATATATTTTAAGCATTAGCAGATTTGATCTTTTTAAATTTATTAAAAAAGTTTATAATAACAAATGAGCAATAAAAAGCAACATAATCATTAAAAAAGGCTTAAATTTTATGTTGTTTTTTTTTGAATAACTTGCTTATATTTAGATATTTAACAAAAAAAAGTATAATATTTTTGTAAATTTTATGTAAACAAATAGGCAATATTGTAGCATATATATTACTTTGCACAAATAATGGAGTTTATAAAGTTTTAGAGATTCCAAAGTAAAAATGTATACCAATTATAATTTTTAGTAAATAACCAATTTCTGAAGTATTATCTTGATTAACGAACAAATTAATGGCTGTTTAATTGCCACATGGTTGTTCTTAAATCAAAAAATTTCAGTTTAATATTAATTTAACTAATTAAAACTAATAGCGCCTATGAATTAAACCCTTAGGGGAGTAAGCAAAAATTAAGAATTAAATGTTAAAAAATTTTAAATCATTTTTTAATTAAATTTGTGAGAAAATAAATTTTTCAACTAAACAATACCAATTAATAATTAAACCGTTCAAACTAAATTTTATGTATTTTAAAAATTTACTCAAAGTATGTGGTTTTATCTTAATGTGTTTTTTTGTGATACCGGCAATGGCCCAAAACAAAACTATTACAGGTAAGGTAACCGACGCAAAAGACGGATCGCCTATTATAGGTGCATCTGTTGTTTCAATTCCTGCTGGTTCAGGTGGTACCGTTACAGATGTTAACGGCGACTATAAAATTACAGTAACAACTGGAGCCACCAGTTTATCCTTTTCATACCTAGGATACACTAAATTAACTGTGGCAATAGATGGTAAATCTGTTATCAATGCTGCTCTCGAAGCCAATTCAAGTAGCTTAAGTGAAGTTGTTGTTGTGGGTTATGGTACTCAAAAAGTAAAAGATGCAACTGGTTCAGTAGCTTCTCTAAGTACCAAAGATTTCAATAAAGGTGTTATTTCTACGCCTGATCAACTATTACAAGGCCGTATTTCTGGCGTAACAGTTTCAGCCGCAAGTGGTGAGCCAGGTAGCAGTGCAACAATTAATATACGTGGTACTGCTTCTATTCAAGCAGGTACTGGTCCGTTATATGTAGTTGATGGTGTTCCTTTAGATGGTGGACAAACTGCTTCTGGCGCGCTAAATGGTCAATTAGGATCATCAACCGCGCGCAACCCGCTAGAATTTCTTAACCCAAATGATATCGAGAATATTTCAGTATTAAAGGATGCCTCCGCTGCCGCTATTTATGGTGCTCGTGGTGCAAACGGTGTAGTATTAATTACTACTAAAAAGGGAACTAAAGGTCAAGGAATTCAGTTTACCTCAAATACCTCCATTAGTACAGTAGCTAAAAAGTATGATTTGTTAAATGCATCGCAATTTGTTACAGCTGTATCATCTGCTCTTCAAAACTTAAATCCAGCCTCAGCTGCATATCAGCCTCTAAACAATGCTAGTACTGATTGGCAAAGCCAAATTTTACGTACAGGGGTTTCTCAAAGTAACACACTAGGTTTTGGTGGCGCTGCTGGTGGTTTCACTTACCGTGCTTCTGGTAGCTTCGATGATCAAAATGGTATCGTAAAAAATTCTGGCTTGCAAAGAATAACAGGCAGGTTAAATGCTTCACAGGCTTTATTTGGAGACAGGTTAAAATTAGATTTGCAATTTTTGGCATCCAATGTTCAAAATACATACGCTCCAATTGCTGATAACTCTGGTTTTCAAGGAAGTTTAATAGGGGCTGCAATTATTTTAAACCCAACTTACCCCATCACTAATCCTGATGGTTCTTATTATTTTGACGGAACTAACCTTAACCCGGTACAAATGCTGAATTATATTGACGATAGCGACAATATAAACCGCTTTTTAACCAATTTTAGCGCAACGCTAAAAATTGTTAAAAACTTAAGCTACAAAGCAACATTTGGTGATGATAATTCATCAGGCAAAAGGTCAACTTGGTATGATCCTAGATTGAGTGGCTTTACTTCTGGAAGTACTTTAAGGAATTTTAGTATCGATCAAATTAGCGGTAACGGATTAGGACAAGTTCAAAACATTGATGCGAGCAGTATCATTACCGAACATACTTTAACCTATGATGCTAAATTTAAAGACAACAGTTCATTAAATATATTGGCTGGCTATTCATATCAACAAACTACCAATAACCAATATGGGCAAATTGGCTTTGATACCCAAACAAAAAATGTTTTAGTGAAAGATATCAATAATTTCTCAAAACATACTTGGATATTTGGTGATACCAGTGGTTATAAAATACAGTCGTTTTTTGGTAGAATTAATTATTCTATCCAGGATAAATATTTAATAACTGGTACTTTACGTCGTGACGGATCTTCAAGATTTGGGCCAAACAATCAATACGGTAATTTCCCCGCGGTAGCAGCTAAATGGAAAATTATGAACGAAAGTTTTGCTCCTAAATCTGTATTTGACGATTTAAGTTTACGCTTAAATTGGGGACAAACTGGTAACCAGGATTTCCCTTCTTACGCATTTCAACAAACCGCTCAAATACAATATGGAGGTGGTACACAAATTAATAGTTCAGCTAATCCCAACCTAAAATGGGAAACTGATACACAATATGGTGCCGGTATTGACTTTTCGGTTTTATCAGGTAGGTTAACAGGTACTATTGATGTGTACAACAAAAGCACTACAAATACCCTGCTACTACAATCATATCCTCAGCCAGCAGCTTCTCCTTATACATGGGTAAACCTGCCAGGTAGCGTTGTAAATAAGGGTGTTGAAGTTTCCTTAAATTTTGAAGCTGTAAAAAGTAAAGAATTCAGGTGGAACATTGCTTATAACATGCAATTTTTGAACAATAAAGTTGAGAATTTTGGTACCCACGTTGTAAATACAGGTGCTGTTAGTGGTCAAGGTTTATCAGGTGCTTATGGACAAGTTATTGAAAATAATTATCCATTATTTACCTACAAACTACCTGTTTTCCAAGGTTTTGACAGCCAAGGATATGGTGTTTATGCGGGTAAAGGCATTGACGATTCAAAATTATTGGGTAGTCCCCTACCAACATTTACTGCAGGTTTATCAAATAGCTTCTCTTACGGAAGGTTTAATTTAAGCTTCTTCATAAATGCTGAAACTGGTTTTTATGTATATAATAACACGGCAAATGCTTATTTTTATCGTGGAGTTTTACTTTCAGCGCATAATACATTGGTTTCTGTTGGTAATTCTTCTGAGAATGTTTTAAACTCGGGTCAATTATCAACCAGGTTCCTCGAAAAAGGCGATTTTGCCCGTTTGTCGAACGCGACATTTGGGTATGATTTTAATTTAAATGGTTCAAAGGTAATTAAAACCCTTAGGGCTGGATTAAGTGGTCAAAACCTTTTATTAATTACGGGCTATTCAGGTTTAGATCCTGAGGTTAACGTAAATAAAGCGATTAATGGTATTAGTTCTAGAGGTTTTGATTATGCTGGGTATCCTAAAGCCAGAACTTTCAGCTTCAGCGTTAATGCAGGATTTTAAAAATTAAATATCAAAAAAATTAAAATATGAAAATAAAAATTTTAATGCTTGGTGCAATAACTGTCTTGCTAGGGACAAGTTGCAATTTAAACGAGCAGCTTTATGGATCAAAGATTCTAGCTTCTTCAACATCCTCATCATCAAATCTTGCTGGTGTTTATTCTTCATTGAATGGCTTTGCCACTCAAAGTAATACCTATGCATTGCAGGAACACTCAACTGATGAAATGATGGGTCCAACCCGCGGTACTGACTGGGGAGATTTTGGAACCTGGCGTAAACTGCATACCCATACCTGGGATGCATCGTACCAGCAAATTAGTGATACTTGGGATTTTTTAAACACAGGTTCATATTTGGCTTCACAGGTAATTGCAAATACAACTAATAACCAAATTAAGGCCGAGGCTAGCTTTATTAGGGCATATTACATGTTCCAAATTACAGACTTGTTTGGACAGGTTCCAATGAGGGATCCTAATGCTTCTCCTGATGCAATTCCTACTGTTCTAAAACGTTCTGATGCGGTTAATCAAATAATAACCGACCTTACTTTTGCAGAAGCAAATTTAGGGCCTGCTTCTGGCGTAAATCAAGCAAGTAAGGCTGCTGCCGAAGCTTTATTAGCTAAGGTTTATTTAAACAAAGCGGTATATACTGCTTCTGCTCCGAGCACTACTTATACATTTGACCCTGGAGATATGACAAAAGTAGTTAACTATTGTAATGCTGTTCAGGCAAATGGCGGCTATCAATTAGCACCTGCAGGTAGTTACTATGCTAATTTTGATTGGAACAACCAAACAGGAAGTACTGAAATTATATTTGGCTTAACTAATACAACTACGCAGGCTCCTGCATCACCTCGTTTTACTTGGATGATGGGTACCCATTATTTGCAAACAACTGGTGGTTGGAATGGCTTTACCACCTTAGCCGCTTTTTATAATTCATTTGACCCTAAGGATGAACGTCTTGGAGGCGCATATCCAGGTTTAACTGATAAAACAGGTTTGCGTGCTGGGTTTTTAATAGGCCAACAATATGGCCCTATCAACAAATCAGGTACTCCATATGTTGCAGGTCCTTTGCCACAACGTAATGGATCTCCATTAATTTATACACCTGACGTTAACCTTAACTTTTCTACAGAAGCACAAGGTATTCGGGTAATTAAATATTTGCCACATCCTACAACTACTGATGGCTTTATAGGTGAAAGTAACTACAGTAACACTTATATTTTGTTGCGTTATGCTGATGTTAGGTTAATGAAGGCTGAAGCGTTATCACGTGGTGGAACTGATTCACAAGGCGAAACTGCATTGAGCATTATCAATGATATCAGAACTCGTCGTGGAATTGCTCCTTTATCAACTATTGCTACTGCTGATATTTTAACTGAGCGTGGACACGAGTTGTTTTACGAAGGTTGGAGAAGAAATGACCAAATTAGGTTTGGTACATTCAATGCTCCTGTTGACCAAAGACCTCAAGCTTCTGCATTAACTTATCAAGTATATGCTATACCACAAAGGGCTATTGATACCAACCCTAACTTAAAACAAAATGCTGGTTATTAATTTTAATTAATAATACCATATTTTCTAATATTCTGAACGTAGCGGGGTTTACCCGCTACGTTTATTTTTTAAAGTCATGTATAAAATAAAAATTCCCTTTGTTAGTTGGTTAATTATCTTGATAGGATTAAGTTCTTGTCATAAATTTGGTAATAAAGAATCGCTTTTTACGCTACAACAAAATGATCAAATTGGTATAAACTTTACCAACCAGTTGAAAGATGTTAAGCAAACCAATGTTTTTACTTTTCGTAATTATTACAATGGAGGGGGTGTTGCTATTGGCGATTTAAATAACGATGGCTTGAATGATGTATTCCTGATTTCGAATCAAGGTGAAAATAAACTATTTATTAATAAAGGCAATTGGAAGTTTGAGGATGTAACCGAAAAGGCAAAAATTAAAAGTACTAAGTATTGGAGCACCGGAGTTACTTTGGTGGATATAAATGGAGATGGTTGGCTGGATATTTATGTTTGCCATAGTGGCAATGGGCCCGATGAAACCAGAGGAAATGAATTATATATTAATCAGCATGACGGCACGTTTAAGGAGGAGGCAGAAAAATATGGGTTGAGCGATAAAGGCTTATCTACTCAAGCCATATTTTTTGATTACGACAACGACGGCGATTTGGATTGCTTTGTGCTAAATAATTCATTCAGGCCAATTGAATCGTTTGATTTTACTCAAAATCTACGTGAAGTAACTGATAAATTAGGTGGCGCACGTTTATACAGGAATGATAATGGGCATTTTACCAATGTTACCAAAGAATCAGGTATTTATTCATCAGATATTGGTTTTGGTCTTGGGGTATCGGTTGTTGATATTAATCAAGATGGTTATCCAGATATATATGTATCGAACGATTTTTTTGAGCGCGATTATTTATATATCAACCAAAAAAACGGAACTTTTAAGGAAGATATTCAAAATGAAATGGGGCATTTAAGTACCGCTTCAATGGGTTCGGATATAGCAGATATCAATAATGATGGGCAATATGATGTTTTTACAACCGAAATGCTTCCCGAAGGTGATAAGCGTTTAAAGCAAATGACATCGTTCGAAAACTATGATGTAAAGAAAATGAAACTGAGGGACGGTTATTATAACCAGTATATGCAAAACTGCTTGCAAGTAAATAATGGAAACGGTACTTTTTCTGAAACCGCGTTTTATTCGGGTGTTGCCGCTACCGACTGGAGTTGGGGAGCCTTAATGTTTGATATGGATAATGATGGTTGGAAGGATATTTTTGTTTCGAACGGTATTTATAAAGACCTTACCGATCAGGATTATATAGAGTTTTTAGGTAATCGCGACAATATGGCCATTATTGCTCAAGGGCACAAAAAATTTGATTTTAAAGATTTTACCGAAAAAATGAAATCAAGTCCGCAATCAAATTACGCGTTTTTAAACAATCACAATTTAACCTTCACTAATAAGGCCGAAGAATATGGACTTGCAACGCCATCATTTAGTAATGGTGCTGCTTATGGCGATTTGGATAATGACGGGGATAATGATTTGGTAGTAAACAATGTAAATATGCCCGTTTTTGTTTACAAAAACAACGCGGAAAAATATAAAAACAATTACATACAAATTAAATTGAAAGGGATTGGTTTAAACACATTTGGTGTGGGTACTACCATTAAAACTTATTCAAAGGGTAATAATTTAATTTATTATAACCAGCCAACACGAGGCTTTCAAAGTTGCACTTCACCCAATTTATTAACCATTGGCTTGGGTAAATGCGCGCAATTAGATTCAGTTCAAATAATATGGCCAGGTGGTAATTATGAGGTTATAAAAAACCTGAAAACGAATAAAGCATATACTTTTCAGCAAATAAATGCTAAGCTTAAATATAACTTCAACACAAAACCAATTAAACCTTTGTTTGCGGAAACATCTAAATCAACCTTTGATAAGGTACCGGTACATGTAGAAGATGATTTTATTGATTTTGACAATGAAAAACTGATGCTCCAAATGCTGTCAACCGAAAACCCATATATGGCTAAAGGTGATGTAAATAATGATGGTTTAACTGATTTTTATTTTGGAGGATCAAAAGGTAGCCCATCGGCAATTTATACGCAACAAAAGGATGGTAAATTTACAAGGTCTGTACCTGAAGATTTTGAAAAGCAGACCTATCTTGAAACTGCGGGTGCTGTTTTTGGTGATTTTAATGGCGATGGCAAGCAGGAATTAATTATGGGAGTTGGGGGTAATGCCGAAGAAGCGGGAACGCCAATTTATTTCCCTAGGTTTTTCGAAAATGATGGGAAAGGACATTTTAAACGTAATCCAAATAAAACCATCCCTGCAGCAGTAAACGCGTCGGTAATTACTGCTTGCGATTATGATAAGGATGGTCATTTAGATTTATTTATTGGAGGTAGAAGCATTCCAGGTGTATACGGATCGTCACCAAAATCATACGTTATGCATAACAACGGTGATGGTCATTTTACCGATGTATCAAAACAGGTATTAGGTGATAGCACAAGGTTGGGTATGGTAACGGCAGCCAAATGGGCTGATTTGGATAATGATGGCTATCCTGATTTGATTGTTGCCGGAAATTGGATGGGCATAAGAATCTTTAAAAATTATAAAGGGAAATTTGTTGAAGATAAATCATTGAATAATTATAAAGGTTGGTGGAGTAGCTTAGAAGTAGCTGATATAGATGGAGATGGTAAATTGGATATTGTAGCTGGCAACCTTGGTTTAAATACAAAATTTAAAGCCTCAGAAACTGAGCCTATGCGTATTTACATTAAAGACTTTGACAATAATGGTACCAAGGAATGTGTAACCGAGATGTATAAGAGCGATCATGTTCCTTATGTTTTCCATATGAAACCCGATTTGGTTGGGCAATTGCCTATCCTAAAAAAACGCTTTCTAAAATATCAGGACTATGCAGGTAAACCATTTAATGAGGTTTTTACCGATGATATGCTGCAAGGCGCGGAAAGGCATGAAATCAATTACTTATATTCCGCGGTGTTTTTTAATAAGGGGAAAGATTTTAAGTGTATTGCCTTGCCTGTTAATGCGCAACTTTCGAGTGTAAATACAATTATTTGTGATGATATTTTTAGCAATGGAAGCAACGAAATCATATTGGCGGGCAACTTCTATGGGTTTAAACCAGAAGTTGGACGACTAGATGCTAATTATGGTCAAATTTATACTTACCAAAACGGTAAATTTAATTACTTGCCATCAATAATAAGTGGAATTAATTTAAAAGGACAAGTTAACTCGTCAATTTTAATTAAAAATAGTTTAGGTAAAAAAGATATTCTTTTTGGAATAAATGATAGCGCGTTAAAGGTATATCAATTACAATAAGATAAAAATATGCAAGTAAAACTCTTAAAGAAATTTATACCTAACTTATACAGTTTATTTTTATTAACCTTATTATTTTCTTGCAAGCACAATACCGAAAACAATAATAAGAAAATTTTCACCTTACTTGATCCAAAGCAAACAGGGGTAAATTTTGTTAATGAAAATAAGGAATCAGATACCCGCAATATACTCGACTATCTGTACTACTACAATGGCGCTGGGGTAGCTGCTGGTGACTTTAATAACGATGGGCTTGAAGACTTGTATTTCGTATCAAACCAAGGCGAAAACAAACTTTATATAAATAAGGGAAACTTTAAATTCGAGGATATTACAAAAAAAGCGGGTGTAGCGGGTACTGGCGATTGGAAAACCGGTGTTACCCTTGTTGATATAAATGGAGATGGCTTATTGGATATTTATGTTACAGTTGTTTCGGGATATAATAATTTTAAGGGTAAAAATCAATTATATATCAACAACGGAGATTTAACCTTTACCGAAAGTGCAGCCAAATATGGACTTGATTTTGCAGGATTTTCAACCCAAGCTTCATTTTTTGATTATGATAAAGATGGAGACCTAGATATGTTTTTATTAACCTCATCTGTTCATAGCAATGATACTTATGGCGACTCATCACAAAGGTTTAAATATAGTCATGATGCTGGCGATCATTTATTTAGAAACGATAAAGGACATTTTACTGATGTTACGCTCAAATCAGGCATATACGCGGCGCCAATAGGTTATGGACTTGGTGTAAGTGTTGGCGATTTTAATAATGATGGGTGGGATGATATTTATGTAAGTAATGATTTTTTTGAACAAGATTACTACTACGTTAACCAGCATGACGGCACTTTTAAGGAGCAATTAAAGAGTGCTTTTGGGCATACCAGTTTATTTTCGATGGGGAATACCATTAGTGATATTAATAAAGATGGTTATTTAGATTTATTAACTACTGATATGCTTCCTGAAGATATTAAAGTATTAAGATCGACCATAAATGATGAGCCTTTGGACATTTATAACCAGGAAGTAAATAGCGGTTTTTACTATCAATATTCCAAAAACTCTTTGCAACTGAATGTTGGCAAGGGGAATAAGTTTGTTGATTTAAGTCTCTATTCCGGGGTATCGGCTACCGATTGGACATGGTCTCCGCTGGTGCAGGATTTTGACATGGACGGTAAAAAGGACTTGTTTTTTTCGAATGGCATTAAAAAAAGATTAAACGATATGGATTACCTTAAGTATTTAGGTGATCCGGATGTAATTAACGCCTACCGGGCCAGCCGTAAGTTTGATAGAAGCAAAATTAACATGATGCCCAATGGTGCGGTTCATAATTTCCTATATGCAGGTGGAAATAATCTAAAATTTGATGATGTTTCAAAGTATAATGATATGGAAAAACCTTCCATATCAGCTGGTTCAGTAGCAGTAGACCTTGACAACGATGGCGACATGGAAATTGTTACCAACAATATGAATGAGCCAGCCTATATATACCGAAATAATACTATTGAGCATAGTGGTAATAAAAAGCCAATATTTTTAAAATATGATGTTAAATATACCAACCAAAACAAGAATGGAATTGGTACCCGGTTTTTCTTAAAATCGAACAAACAGGTTGACCACCAAGAAATTCAAACAAGTAACGCGTTTGAGAGTAACTTGAGTTCCAGTTTGTGTTTTACCTTTTTGCCTGATGATAAAGCCAAAGAGTTATTATTGATTTGGCCGGATAATTCGTACCAGATTATTAAAAATTTTAAATACAATCAAAAAAATACCTTGGTTTATAATAAATCAAATACCCAACATACTGACAATCTTCAAGACTTCATAGGCTCATTTATTGAAAGTAAAAAACAATTTGAAAGCAAAAAAGTTGAAGTAAAAAATTTGGCATCAGTCAAAACATTTGAAACCCCTGATTTTAATTATTACGCCTTATTACCACATACTTATCTTCCTCACACGCCAGCAATTGCCATTGCCGATATGAACAATGATGGTGTTGATGATATTTATGTTGGTGGTGTGCCTGATGAGGCTAAGTATTTATTAGTAGGTAATAAGGATGGTAGCTACAAAAAGATAATTGTTCCGGAGTTTCAAAAATTCCAAAACTTAGGTGATATTGATGCGCAATGGATCGATGTAAACAATGATGGACTACTTGATTTGGTAGTATTGAGTTCAAACCACCCATTTATTGACAAAGAAAATATTGCCCAACCTCGGTTATTTATAAATAAAGGCAATAATACCTTTGAATATCAACCACTACCTAAAATTACTGCTAGGTATTCAAAAATGTATCTTTTTGATTTTAATGGCGATGGTTTGGTTGATATTTTTTTAAATAATGCGGTTTCTTTTAAAAATTATACTGCTCCTTCAAAATCAATTATTCTTTTAAATACCGGGAAAGGAAAATTTGATGTAGCGCCTGAAAATCAATTTACAGATTTAACCAGTATACCTTACATTACCAATATGGCTTTCGGAGATTTGGATCATAATGGCAAACAAGATATGGTGATTACTGCAGAATGGCAACCAGTTTATATCTTTTTGAATGACGGTAAGAAATTCAATAAGTTTTCAAGTCAAGTGCTCGATAATGAAAAAGGTTGGTGGCTATCTGCCGCAATTGTTGATTTAGACAACGATGGTAAAGAAGATTTGATTCTTGGAAACTGGGGCTTAAATAATAAATACAATGTAAGTAGCACTCAACCTTTGTTCGCATACAATAATGATGTTGATAACGATGGCAAGAATGATTTGATACTATCTTACTATTTTAAAGGAAATTATTATCCATTCAGACCTAAGAATGATTTGGAACAAGAACTGCCATACCTAAAAAAAGAATGGTTGAGCTACCAAAAAATGGCTGACAAAACTACCAACGAGATTTTTAAAGATAAGCTGGATGAAGGTCAAAAATTAATCGCGAACCAGTTTAGCAGTATATTTATTAGTGATGTTTTACGTGCAAAGTCGTTTACTGAATTGCCTTATTTGTTTCAACAAGCACCGATAAAGTCGATATTACCCAATTCCGATGCTAAAAACAGTTTCTTGATAAATGGGAATTTTTGGGGTGTTGTGCCATACGAAGGTAAATATGATGCCTTAGGATTAGCCGAATTGCATTATGATAAGCAAAGTAAACACTTTTCAAATCCTGATTATTGGGTAAATTCAGCATTAAATTTTCAAGAATTATCCTATATCAAACCCTTAAAAGGATTTAAAAATGTTTATGTAGCGTTAACCTACGATGGCAGGATAGTTAAAATAACTAAATAGTTAAAGTATAGGATAATAAATTTTTGTAACCCATTTAGAGCTGTCGGGTTGTTTTGACCTATCAGTAATCATTGATTCAAATGGAATAGCAGGGGATGATAACCTATGATCTTTCATGAAAATTTTTATTTGATTAAAAGCATCTTGAATGGTATTTGATCCCCCAATAATTTTGGCCTCTAAAATATTACCTAAAATCATTTTGTTAACTACGGTGTTTTTTCCAGGTTTTAAAACTTTATTTGTAGGTATTGCCACCATTACCTGATAATTTTCTTTACCTAGCTGGGTAACATTTAACATAGGATAATTAGTTTCAATACCATTTTGTGCCTTTATTTGTTGTTTAATATCTAGAACCATTTTTTCAATAATTATTGGCGATGGATATTGATTTATAGTAGTTAAACTAACCAACATAACAGAATCTTTTACTTTGCTTAAATGAATTTCATAACCATAAACTTGCTTTGGATCATTCATATAATTATAGAACGAATAAAGGATTTTGGTAACTTCTGAATTTATTTTACGGTATTCAAGGTAACGCGAAATAGGGTTGATGGTACCGCTCCAATTAATTGAATCAATATTAAAAGTTAATTTTGTTTTAGCCATATCTATTGGAAAAAACAACATTTCGCCTTTTAAAGTCCTCTTACCATCATTAATATTTAAATATAATCCACTATTTGTCTTTTTCTCAAATGTGTACTTAATACCGTTGTACGAAAAGGATCTGTTTTTTAAATCTTTTTCGCCTGGCCACCATTTTAACCAATTGTTTTCGTACAATAAAAATTTCGACACATTCCCTTCAGAGGTATTGTTTATGGTAGTTTGGCTTATTGTTTTGTTGGATATTTGAATTAAATAAATAGCAACTAAACAGATAATCAAACATGCTGAAATAATAATTATAACTCTTTTCATTGTAAAAATATAAGTTTTTAAAAACTAATGGTTTATGCTTTTTGTTTTTTAAAGTTGAACAAGCATTCAACTATTAAAAAATTTATTAAGTAATAAAATTTCTTTGTAATTAAACTTTAAAAACTTTCAAAATTACAATAAAAACCCTACTTTAGCAAGTAAAACCCATCACCAATATGGGTAAAACACTGAATTTTTTTGTTAAATAAAGATTAAAAATGAAAAAGAATCAACTCCTGTTTTTATTGTTGATGCAACTATTTTTTGCTTGTAAAAAGCCGAATTTTGATAAAGTACTTCATGATCCCGAATTGTACCGAACTACTGTTAAAAAATTGAACGACATTGTTTTAGAAAATAATTTTCCACCTGTGGTTGCCTCACGTAACTACACATATGCAAATATTGCCGCTTATGAGGTAATTGCAAAAGGAGATACCGCAAATTATAAATCATTAGCCGGGCAGTTAACTGGTTTGAAAGCTATTCCATCAGTGGCTAAAGGAAAGGAAGTGGATTATCAATTTGCAGCTCTTTTGGCTTTTTGTCAGGTAGGGAATGCGGTAACTTTCCCCGAAGGTAGTATGGATCAATATGTAGCAGAATTAAAAACAAGGGCAAAAGAAGCAGGGTTACCTAGTGATGTTTTTGATAGTTCAGTTGAATATGCTGACACTGTTGCCAAAAGAATATTAAAATGGAGTAAGGCAGACCATTATCCTCAAACCCGCTCAGCAAGCAAATATACAGTGAAGCAGGAAGATGGTAGGTGGATACCAACCCCTCCCATGTATGCTTCGGCTCTTGAACCACATTGGGGCGAAATTAGACCAATGGTTTTAGATTCGGCCTCCCAATTAATTCCCGCTAACCCTCCGGTTTTTAATGTAAAGGATAAAAAGAGTACGTTTTATCAAGCTTTAATGCAAGTTAAAAACATTGTGGATAGCCTTACTGTAGAACAAAAACATGTTGCCGATTTTTGGGATGATAACGCTTTTAAATTAAACGTTATTGGTCATGCCATGTTTGCTACCAAAAAATTCTCGCCAGCAGGCCATTGGATGAATATTGCAGGGATTGCTACCAGAAATAGCAAATCGGACTTTAATAAAACAGTTTGTGTATATACTAAAACCGCAATAGGTATTTTTGATGGTTTTATTAACTGTTGGTATTTAAAATATAAATTTAATTATGTGAGGCCAGAAACAGTCATAAAGAAATATTTTAATGCTGATTGGAAGCCATATATACAAACACCGCCTTTCCCTGAATATACCAGTGGACACGCTGTGATTTCATCGGCTGCTGCAGAAGTTTTGACTAGTTTTTATGGCGATAAATTCAACTATACCGATAATTCAGAATCAGAGTTTGGTATTGATTCATTGTCGTTTAAATCCTTCCGCGAAGCTGCCGCTTCGGCATCCATATCAAGGGTGTATGGGGGTATTCATTATAAAAACTCATGTAAGGTGGGTACCGCCGAAGGACAAGAAATTGGCCAAATTGTGATTAAAAAGTTAAAAATGAATTTAAAATAAGTATCGCTATGAAACTTAAATGGTTTTTTAATGTAGCGTTGGTAGCAACTATCAGCCAATGTGTATATGCTCAAGATGCCAATAAATGGATTATAAAGGCCGATAAAATTGACCCATCAAACTATTATGGCATTACGGTAGCAAACGGAATGATAGGTATCGTATCATCTCCTGAACCGTTTAAGGTAAAAAATGTGGTACTTGCAGGCGCGTATGATTTATATGGAAGAGGTAGGGTAAGCAATTTTTTGAATAGCTTTAACTTGCTTAACATGTATATGGAAATTGATGGTAGGCGTATTGATGCTAAAAATATCACCAATTTTAAGCAAGAGTTGGATATGCAAAAAGCTGCCTTCACTACAACTTTTGACTATGGTGATAAAGCTACCATAAAATACACTTATTATTCATTGCGGCAATTGCCCTTTACAGTTTTAATGGATATTTCTGTTTCGGCTAAAAAGCCAATTAACATTACTGCAGCCAGTATAATGGAAGCACCAGATGCTTTAAAGGATGTTCAAAATTATTATAACGAAATTGATAGGCCTCATGTTACCATAAGTTTATTGACATCAACCGCAAAAAGCCCGACCGGAAAACTGCAATTATGCGCTTCAAATACTTTTTTATTTAATGAGGAACATGGCACCGAACCACGTGTAATTCATGAAATGTGGGATAATAACATGCATTTAATGAAGTTTAGCAGGCAAATTAAAGCCGGACAAACCTATAATTACGCGCTTGCTGGGTCGTCTATTACATCTGCGCATGATGCCGACCCATTGAATCAGGCAGAGCGTTTAACTGTTTTTGCTAAATTGGAAGGTCGTGACCGGTTGGTGAAATTCCATCAGCAAGTATGGGAAGATTTATGGAAAAGTGATATACAAATTGAAGGCGACCCACAAGCGCAACAGGATATACACAGCATGCTTTACCATTTATATTCTTTTTCGAGAGAAGGGACTGCCTACTCACCATCACCAATGGGCTTATCAGGTTTAGGCTATAACGGGCACGTTTTTTGGGACTCCGATTTATGGATGTACCCTGCCTTATTGGTATTGCATCCAGAAATTGCAAAATCGGTTATTGAATATAGGTATCAACGTTTGGCAGTTGCTAAGCAAAACGCGTTTTCGCATGGTTATAAAGGGGCCATGTATCCTTGGGAAAGTGCTGAAACAGGCGTAGAAGAAACCCCGGTTTGGGCATTAAGCGGTCCGTTTGAGCATCATATTACAGCTTGTGTTGGTTTGGCAGCTTGGAATTATTATTGTGTTACACAAGATAAAAATTGGTTGCTCGAAAAAGGTTGGCCAATTATATCGGCAACTGCCGATTTTTGGGCAAGTAGAGTGGAGCGTAATGGCGCAGGTCATTTTGATATTAAGGATGTAGTAGCATCCGACGAATGGGCCGAGAATGTTGATAATGACGCGTTTACCAATGCCGCTGCAATCGCGAACTTGAGGAGCGCAATATCTGCTGCTAAATTACTTGGGCTTAAAGCAAATGAGGATTGGGAATTGGTTGCGCAAAACATTCCTATATCAAAATTTAGTGATGGCGTGATAAAAGAATTTGATAGCTATAAAGGTGAAGGGATTAAACAAGCCGATGTTAATTTATTGGCTTACCCGCTTAAAAACATAACTGATGAAAATCAAATAAAGAAAGATTTGGCTTACTACGAAACCAGGGTGCCAAATGAAGGTACACCAGCCATGACTCAAGGGATATTCGCCCTTTTGTATGCTAGGTTAGGAAACGGTGAAAAAGCCTATCATTTTTTTAAAGATGCCTACGAGCCTAACCTGAACCCTCCATTCAGGGTAATTGCCGAAACCAAAGGCGGAACTAACCCGTATTTTGCTACTGGTGCAGGTGGAATTATTCAAAGTATATTGATGGGTTTTGGTGGACTTGATATTACTCCCGAGGGCATTAACCAAGTAAAAAGTAAATTGCCGCCTAATTGGAAGTCGCTAACCATAACTGGGGTAGGGATTGATAAAAAGACTTTTACAATTAAATAGTTTATAATTTTTTCTTGATGAAGTACTTATATTTTATACCATGTGTGTTATTGCTTTTTTTTACATCCTGTAAAAAAAATGATTACAAAAACATCCTGCACGATCCTCTTTTATACAGTCGTACCGTTCATGAACTAAATGGGGTAGTAATGGGAAATAACTTTACTCCTGTTGTAGCCTCCAGAAATTACGCATATGCAAGTATTGCTGGTTACGAAGCAATAGCGGCGGGTTATCCAGAGAAATATCAATCACTTGTTGGGCAACTTAATGGACTTTCAGCAGTTGCAAAACCATTAAACAAGGAAAATATTGATTTTGAATATGCGTCACTGCTTGCTTTTTGCAAAGTTGGAGAAGCGGTAACATTTCCGGAAGGGAGTATGAAACTCTATACTGATAGCATTCACAATTTAGCCGTTGAACACGGAATGCCAGCTGAAATGATTAATGAAACTGAAAATTATGTAAAAGCGCTCGTAAAATCAATTATTGGTTGGAGTAAAAAGGATAATTATTTAAAAACCAGAAGTTCCTCTAAATTTACAGTTAAAGATTCCATAGGACGTTGGATACCCACACCACCCGCATATGCTCAAGCTGTTGAACCACATTGGGCTGAAATAAGACCTATGGTCTTAAATAATTTAAAGAATTATAAAGTTCCGACTCCGCCTGAATTTAATATAAAAGATACTTCCAGCCTATATTACAAAGATGTTATATATAGCAAAAATGCCATTGACTATTTAAATCCTGAACAAACCCACATGGCCGATTTCTGGGATGACAACCCTGGAAAGTTGAATATAAGTGGACATGTAATGTTTATTACTAAAAAATTTTCCCCACCCGGGCATTGGATGAGTATTGTAGGTATAGGTGCCGAGAAAACAAAATCTGATTTTGGAAAAACGGTTTGTGCCTATGCAAAAACCTCAATCGCTTTGTTCGACGCATTTATTGAATGTTGGTCGGCCAAATATACTTTTAAAACTGTTCGTCCTGAAACGGTAATTAACAAATACTTTGACCCGGATTGGAGACCACATTTACAAACTCCTCCATTTCCAGAGTATACTTGCGGGCATACAACTATATCTGCCGCCGCCGCGGAAGCATTAACCAGTGTATTAGGTGAAAATTTGGCTTATACCGATACATCAGAACTTGAATTTGGAATAAAAAGTAGGTCATTTAAATCATTTAAAGACGCAGCCAAAGAAAACATTTGGGCTCGATTTTATGGCGGAGTACATTTTCATAATTCATGTATTGTTTCAAATAAAATGGGGACAATTGTTGGCGACTCCATTGTGAAAAAATTAAAAATGAAAAGGAATTAGCATATTGCTAAAAAATATTTATAAAAAAATAGCATGGCTATGATATAAATATTTGATTTATATGTCTTTATAATTATCGTGGTCCTGATTTATTTATATTTCTCTTAAAATTAAGAAGTCTAAAAAAAAATGTTGTCTCCTAAATAATATGCTCTTTGTATCTTTATGATTGTAAATGAATTAGATGAGTTATTAGTTGTAGTGAGATTCAATAAATATAGTTGTAGGGCAGTTGGTTTTCCGGCTGCCTTTTTTATTTACAATTAATAACAAAACATACATGTTAAAATTTTCACTCCTCATTATTGCAATTGCTTTTTGCCTGTTTAGTTGCAATAACCACTCTGCTAATAATGGTGCTTCAAAAGCAATTCAATCGGTAAACGTTACTCATAATTGGCAATTAATACCATTTGTAAAAATTGATAGTGTTAACCCAATCCTTACACCGGGAAAAGGAACCTTCCTTGATCCAATTTTGCATAAAAGTGTTTTATGGGAAGAGAAGGATGTATTTAATCCTGCAATAGTAAATAAAGATGGTAAAATTTATATGCTGTACCGTGCGCAGGATAAAATAGGTAAACCAGCAGGGACATCAAGATTGGGTTTGGCAATAAGTACTGATGCCATCCATTTTACCCGATTACCTAACCCGGTATTTTATCCTGCTAATGATGAATTCAAAAAATTGGAATGGGAAGGGGGATGTGAGGACCCAAGGATAGTGGAAGATAGCTATGGAACTTATTATATGACCTATACTGCCTTTGATGGCAAAACTGCTCGCTTATTGGTAGCAACTTCAACCGATTTATTGCATTGGAAAAAGTATGGAGCTGTTTTCGCAAAAGCTTTTAATGGTAAGTATGCCAATGCTTGGAGTAAATCGGGCTCCATAGTAAGTACTTATGTAAATGGTAAAATTGTAGCCACAAAAATTAATAACAAGTATTGGATGTATTGGGGTGATAAACAAATTTGGGCAGCTACCTCGGTTGATTTGATAAATTGGACTCCATTAATGCTATCGGGTACCGAAAAAAATGATGCAAGATTAAATTTAGGTAGCCCGCTAATGGCTGATTTAAAGGTTATTTTGAATACCCGAAATGGTAAATTTGATAGCGATTTGGTGGAGTCGGGGCCCCCTGCAATGCTGACTGATAATGGTATTTTACTGATTTATAATAGTAGAAATGACCAAAAAATAGGTGATAAAACATTGCAAACCGGAACCTATTCTGCCGGGCAGGTTTTGTTCGATAAAAATGACCCTACCAAAGTTTTACAACGTTCGGAAAGTTCGTTCATTAAACCCGACAAACCTTATGAAATAACCGGACAAGTAAACCAAGTTTGTTTTGTAGAAGGATTAATCAATTTTAACAAACATTGGTATTTGTATTATGGTACCGCGGATTCTAAAATCGCGGTTGCCTATAAGCAATAGTTGAAGGTAATGCTAAGTTTAAATAATTAAATTTTCAGAAGTTGGCGTGTTTACCTTATTTTCAATCGATACGCGGTTAATTGGTAAGCTATTAGGATATTGTTCTCTGATAAACTTAATTAAATTCTCTCGCACATAACAACGAAGATCAAAGGCATGCGAGGAATTATCAGAACTCAATAAAAATCTTATTTCAACGGCTTTATCGGTTGAATTAGTTACTTGAACGGTATTTTTTCTTCCATCCCAAAGTTCACTTTGTTCTAACAATCTGGTAAACTCGGCTCTCAAGGCTTCAATTGGTACCGAATAATCAAGATACAGAAATACCGTACCCAAAATTTCCGTCGATATCCTTGACCAATTTTGAAAAGGCTTTTCAATAAAGTAGTTAATAGGCAATATCAGGCGTCGCTCATCCCATATCTTCAATACCACATAAGTAAAGGTAATATCCTCCACTCTGCCCCATTCTCCCTCCACCAGTAAAACATCATCAATACGAATAGGTTGCGTAAACGCTATTTGAAAACCGGCCAGTAAATTTGAGAGCGATTTTTGTGCTGCCAAACCAACCAAAATACTACTGATACCAACACCGGTAAGCAAACCCGCGCCAATTTTACGCACACTATCAAAACTTAATAATATAACCGCAATGGTAATAAATACGATGAGCCCGATGGTTACCTTACGGATAAATTTAAGCTGTGTTCGGATTTTACGCTCCTTAAAATTATCGGGTTTATTTAAATCGTAGGTATGGTATACAAAATCTTCAAATACCCTGATCGACCGTATAAGTGTGATGGAAAACGAGATAATCAAGGCGATATAAAAGCATTGAGCCATGATGTTATAATAATCGTGACCAAGATCGACCAATGGAAGCATGATGTTGATAACTACCAAAGGTATTAAGTGGTTCATCGGTTGCCCTACGTGCACTAAAAGGCTACGGTATAAGGAATACTCACCCGTATTTTTAGAAAGCCTCAGCAATAATTTGATAATGGTTTTAATAAGCAATCCAAGTAGGATAGCAGCTACAATGATGATGATGTTCCATAACCAGGGTTGAATGAGACCCGTCCATCCTTCAAAAAATCGTTTCATTACCTTTTATTGTTATTAAGAGTGCAAATTTGGTTTATTTTACCAGATTATTGATTACAAAAATCAAATTTTAAAGTTCCTCTAATTAATTACAAATACGATAAATTTAAACAGACTAAACCAGCCAAAATAATTTTCCATTATATACTTTACATCATTTTTTTCATAGTTTTGATAGATACATACCAATAGATGAAAGTTATTTATCTACTTTTATTTGCTTTTGTATAACAATTATAAATCAAAAATTTTCTAAATGATGCAAGTAATTCTTGGCGTTATATTCCATTTTTTTGGAGGCTTTGCTTCGGGTAGTTTTTATATTCCCTACAAAAAAGTAAAAGGTTGGGCCTGGGAAAGCTTTTGGATAGTTGGGGGTGTATTTTCCTGGTTCATTGTTCCGCCTTTGGCTGCCTGGTTAACTATTCCAAACTTTACCGAAATCATATCGCATAGCCAAGGCAAAATTTTATTAATTACCTATATTTTTGGCTTACTTTGGGGCATTGGAGGCCTTACCTACGGGCTTGGCGTTAGGTATTTGGGCGTCTCGCTTGGTAGTACCATTATTTTAGGATTATGCGCCGTGTTTGGTGCTTTAATTCCATCTGTTTACTACAACTTCTTCCCGCAAACAGGCAAAGATTCCATTGTTATCTTTTTCACTAGCCAGTGGGGGCAATACGTATTGTTCGGGATTTTGATTTGCGTAATCGGCATCATTATTTGTGGTTTAGCGGGCACCATGAAAGAAAAGGAACTAAAAGCAGGAGTGGCCGATTTAGAGGATAATAAGGAATACAAATTTGGTCTTGGTATTTTTGTAGCCATCGTTTCGGGTGTGCTGAGCGCCTGTTTTAATTTTGGAATTGAGGCTGGCAAAAGCATGGCCGATACTGCCAATACCATTTGGCAATTGAGCCATCATGGGCAGGGGAACTTCCTTTACCAAAATAATGTGATATATGTAGTTATTTTATGGGGAGGCCTAACCACTAATTTTATTTGGTGCATGATATTAAATGCCCGGAATAAAACCTTTGCAAACTATACCGATAAAAAAACGCCCTTATTAAAAAATTATCTTTTTTCGGCTTTGGCAGGTACCATATGGTTTTTGCAATTCTTTTTTTATGGCATGGGCGAGAGCAGGCTAGGCAATGGCGCAAGCTCCTGGATTTTGCACATGGCCTTCATAATTTTAATAGCCAATACTTGGGGACTGGTTTTAAACGAGTGGAAGGGTGTGAGCCGCAAGGCAAAGTTTACAGTGATTGGCGGTATTGTCACCATCATTTTATCAGTTGTTATAGTTGGCTACGGCAACTCTATTAAGTAAGTATTTTTATCTATTAAACATGTCAAACAACAATAAAACCTATAAGCACGTAAGTTATTTGTGGGACGATGCTAAGGCAGCGGAGTTAGCTAGAGATGAGGTAGCGCTATTAATATACCGCTCGAACTTGTTAGGTGCCGATTTAAGGTTAACCAACTACGGTGGTGGTAATACATCCTGCAAGGCCATAGCAGCCGACCCATTAACAGGGCAACCTGTTGAAGTAATGTGGATAAAAGGTTCGGGTGGTGATATTGGTACCTTAAAGAAAAGTGGTTTAGCCGCTTTGTATGTTGATAGGTTGCGAAGCCTAAAAAATGTGTATAAAGGTTTAGCATTTGAAGATGAAATGGTGGAACTATTTAACCATTGCATATACGACCTCAACTCGAAAGCACCCTCCATTGATACACCATTGCATGGCTTTTTACCATTTAAACACATCGACCATCTGCATCCCGACGCGGCAATAGCCATTGCGGCAGCAAAGGATGGTAAACGCATTACGCAGGAACTTTTTAAAGGCACCATAGGCTGGGTTGATTGGCAACGCCCTGGTTTCGACTTGGGTCTGCAATTAAAAGCTTGTTTGGATAATAATCCGAACATTCGTGGTATTATGCTTGGCTCACACGGCTTGTTTACCTGGGGCGATACCGCGTACGAGAGTTATATAAACACACTTGAAGTAATTGAAAAGTGCGCCGAATTTTTGGAGCAAAATTATGGAAAAAAAGCACCTGTTTTTGGAGGCGCGAAACTGCAGAGTTTGCCCGAAACCGAGCGTAAAAAACAAGCGATTGCATTGGCACCAATTTTACGAGGTTTTTGCTCATCAAACACCAAAATGATTGGGCACTTTACCGACGACCCAAGGGCTTTAGAGTTTATAAATTCAAACGATTTGGAGCGTTTAGCACCCATGGGTACCAGCTGCCCCGACCATTTTTTACGCACCAAAATTAGTCCGCTGGTGTTGGATTTAGCTCCCAATGCCGATTTAACTGATGTAGATAGCATTAAAGCAAAGTTATTACCAGCTTTTGAAGGTTATAGACAATTATATACCGATTATTATAATGCATGTAAACATGTGAATAGTCCGGCTATTCGCGATAGCAATCCGGTGGTGATTCTTTATCCGGGTGTTGGCATGTTCACCTTCGCGAAGGATAAACAAACAGCCAGGGTAGCCTCCGAATTTTATATCAATGCCATTAATGTTATGAAAGGAGCGGAGGCCATTTCAGAATATACCTCCTTGCCACGCCAAGAAGCATTTGATATTGAATATTGGCTTTTAGAAGAAGCCAAATTGCAGCGCATGCCAAAACCAAAGGCACTTTCGGGTAGAATTGCCTTGGTTACAGGTAGTGCAGGAGGCATAGGAAAAGCCATCGCCAAGAAATTTGCCGAAGAAGGCGCGGTAGTTTTATTAAATGATATGAATGCCGATAGGTTAGCTGGGGCGGTGGAGGAATTTAAAAAGCTATTCGGTAATGATGCGGTAACCTCGGCTGTTTTAGATGTTACCAAAATGGATGACATACAACAAGCCATCGATACAGCTATCCTGAATTTTGGAGGGGTTGACCTTGTTGTAAATAATGCCGGCCTATCCATCTCCAAATCCATAGCCGACCATACCGAAAAGGATTGGGACTTGTTGTACGATGTATTGGTAAAAGGGCAATTTTTTACTACCCAGGCAGTTGTTGAGGTAATGAAAAAACAAGCTATTGGTGGGGATTTCATAAATATCGTCAGTAAAAACGCCTTGGTTAGCGGCCCGAATAATGCCGGATATGGCAGTGCGAAAGCTGCCCAATTACATTTAAGCCATTTAAACGCGGCAGAGTTAGGAGCCGATAACATTAGGGTAAACATTGTAAACCCTGATGCGGTAATAAGCGATAGTAATATTTGGGCCGGCGGCTGGGCCGAAGGGCGCGCAAAAGCCTATGGTATTACAGTAGAAGAATTACCTGCCTTTTATGCCAAACGCACCCTTTTAAACCAAACCATATTACCTATTGACATAGCCAATGCATGTTTTGCCTTAACCGGTGGCTTGCTAAATAAATCAACAGGGAATGTGTTGAATGTTGATGGCGGGGTTGCGGCAGCTTTTGTAAGATAATTTTTAAAACTATCGGGATAACAAACCAATTTAAAATATGAAATTAAATGGTAGTGAAATTGATGAATTAAATCATCCACACTTGACTAAACATATACAGCAGTTTGAGTACTTATCATCTCAAATTCCTGATATAAAAAGCATTGTAAATAAAATTTCGGATTTTAATGTTACCATTCCAAGTTGGGCATTGGGTACTGGTGGTACACGTTTTGGTAGGTTTTCGGGAGGTGGGGAACCTCGTAGCTTGGAAGAAAAAATAGAAGATGTAGGCATAATTCACGCGCTCAATAAATCAAGTAATTCAATCTCCTTACATATCCCATGGGATATTCCCGAAAACGCGAATGCAATAATAGCCCTTGCCAAGGAGCATGGGTTACATTTTGACGCGGTAAACTCAAATACTTTTCAAGACCAAGCCAATCAGCCTTTAAGTTATAAGTTTGGCTCCTTGCACCATGTTGATAAAGCAGTGAGGCAACAGGCAATTGACCATAATTTGGAGGTAATAAAATATGGGAAGCAATTAGGCTCTAGAGCATTATCCGTCTGGCTGTCGGATGGGTCGAACTTCCCGGGGCAGTTAAACTTTCGTAAAGCGTTTCAAAATACCTTGGAAAGCTTACAAGAAATTTATAGTCGACTACCAGAGGATTGGAAAATTTGGATAGAATATAAACCCTACGAACCGAACTTTTATTCAACCACCATTGCCGATTGGGGGCAATCACATTTATTGGCTTCCAAATTGGGACCTAAAGCGGCTACCTTGGTTGATTTAGGACATCATCTGCAAGGCACCAATATTGAGCAAATAGTTTCGCTGTTGCTGATGGAAGGCAAGCTTGCTGGTTTCCATTTTAACGATTCAAAGTATGGTGACGATGATTTAACAGTTGGTAGTATCAATCCTTACCAATTGTTTCTAATATTTAACGAATTGGTAGAAGGCATGGATGCCCGAGGCATGAACCATGCTACTGCCATAGGCTGGATGATAGATGCCTCGCACAATATAAAAGACCCGATAGAAGATTTGATACAATCGGTACAAGCAATAAAAATAGCCTACGCGCAGGCATTATTGGTCGATAAATCAGCCCTTGTTGAAGCGCAGCAAAATAATGATGTGGCATTGGCACAAGAGATTTTACAAGCAGCCTACCGCATCGATGTTCGTCCACTGATAGCCGAGGCCAGTTTGATTGCCGGTGGCGCCTTAAATCCTTTAGAAGTATTTAGAAAACTAAAGGTGAGAGAAACCTTAATAAAAGAAAGAGGCTTAAAAACAATAGCCACAGGTTTATAATTACTGTATATTAGGTTTATGAATCATATTCCGGTGATAGCCATATTTGATATTGGAAAAACAAATAAGAAGCTATTTCTGTTTAATGAGAATTACCATATTGTTTTTGAAAAATCAGTTCATTTAGATGAAATAACTGATGAAGATGGCTTCCCATGCGAAAACTTGCAAAGCTTAAACAGTTTTATTTTTGATTCATTAAACGAGGCAATTAAGCATACTGAATTTGAAATAAAGGCCATCAATTTCTCGGCATATGGTGCCAGTTTTGTAAATATGGGTGATAAAGAAAAACCCATCAGTCCATTATATAATTACCTAAAGCCCTATCCTGTAAAGCTAAGTAGCGAGCTATATAATAAATACGGTGGCGAAGAAACATTAAGTACCGAAACAGCCTCGCCAGCTTTAGGTAGCTTAAATTCAGGACTACAACTATATAGGTTAAAAAATGAAAACCACAAAGTTTTTAATAAGCTGAAATTTGCTTTGCATTTGCCACAATATCTGAGCTTTTTGTTAACTGGCAAATACTGTTCAGAAATTACCAGCATTGGCTGCCATACAGCATTATGGGATTTTTCAAAGCATCAATACCACCAATGGGCTGAAGATAAAGGTTTACTTGAGAAATTAGCGCCAATAGAAAATGCCACACAAACTGCTAAAATTGATTACAATAGCAAAAGAATAAATGTTGGCATAGGTATGCATGATAGTTCGGCTGCATTGGTGCCTTATTTAATGAACTTTCAAGAGCCATTTATTTTAATATCTACCGGTACCTGGAGTATTAGTTTAAACCCATTCAATCATTCAACGCTAACGGTTGAGGAATTGAAGGAAGATTGTCTTAGTTATTTTCAATATCAAGGTAAACCTGTTAAAGCTTCCCGCTTGTTTTTAGGACAAATGCACCAACAACAATGCGACCGTATTGCCAAACACTTTAATCAGGATGTTACAACTTATCAAGAGGTAAAGTTTAGTCTTGCATTATGTAACCAAATAAATAAAAATTACAAATCAAACTTGAGTTTTGAAGAGCTGGATTTAACTACATTTTCAACCTACGAGGAGGCCTACTATGGTTTAATGATTTACTTGGTAAACAAGCAATATATATCTACCAAATTGATACTTAAAAACAGCAATGTTAAGCGCATTTTTGTAGATGGTGGATTTAGTAAAAACAGTTTATTCATGAATATGTTGGCACAAGTTTTTAATGAAATGGAAGTTTTTTCAGCTACCATGGCACAAGCATCCGCATTAGGAGCGGCCTTAGTTATTCATGATGCATGGAACAAAACAAATATCCCAACAGATTTAATCAATTTAAACTATTACTTGGTTTTATAGTCAAATAAAAATAAAACAAAATACCTGCTTTTTTCGTAATCAAGCTAAATTTTGAAGCAGTTTTATTTATTTTCAACCAATTTTAACCAAACAATGGGGATACCTTTAATCTATTTACAACCTAAGTCTTTAAAATTTAATTTATTTCCCATTACTCCATTTTGTATTCTTATTTTGTTTTGCATTTTACCTAATCATTCATTGGCAAGCAAAACAGCCACAAATTTTGAACATTTATTTAATTTTAAGGATACCTCAAATATTGATTCATCCAAACAGCGCGATTTAGGCGATTATATTAGCCGATTATTTAAAAGAAAAAACCCCGCAAAAAAACACGAGAAAAAATTAATTATTTCCTTAGTTCCAACAGCAGGCTATACTTTATCTACTGGCTTCACTATTGGGGCAAGTAGTGTGTCTACATTTTACACTGATTCCTCGCACAAGGGAAATGAATCAGTAATTAATTTGCAAGCTTTTTACGATTCGCATAGTCAGCAAACCTTTATCACTCAATCGAACATATGGACTAAAAACGACCAATGGAAAATTGTGACCGATTTAAGGGTTAATCAATACCCCGATGTAACATATGGCTTAGGCAATGCAACAAAAAGTACAAATGCAGATAGTATCGATTTTAATTATATCAGATTTTATCAGACTTTCTTAAAAAAGGTAGTAAAAAACTTTTATGCAGGGGGAGGCTATGATTTGGATTACCATTTCAACATCATTAAAACAGGTTCAACAAATCAATTAGCGGCATCTACTTTTAATAAATACATTAAAAAACCTGAATCACATTCATCAGGTATTAATATAGGTTTATTATTTGATAACAGGGTTAACCCCATTAATCCTCTAGGGGGCTTATATACTAACTTAATCTTTCGCGATAATTTTAAATTTTTGGGTAGCGATACTAAATGGACAAGCCTACAGCTTGATGTACGCAAGTATTTTAAACTGTCAGAAAACTCCAGCAATGTATTGGCGTTCTGGAGCTATACTTGGCTTATATTGAATGGTACTCCTCCTTATCTTGATTTACCGAGTGTGGGTAATGATACCTACAACAATACAGGCAGAGGCTATCCAATTGATCGATTTAGAGGACGTAATATGATTTATTTGGAAGGGGAGTACAGATTCACATTAACTAATAATGGTTTAATTGGTGGGGTTGTATTTGGCAATCTTGAAAGTTACCCGCATAGCATTACCAAAAACCTAAATTCCTTTATTCCTGGCTATGGTAGTGGTATTCGCATAAAAATAAATAAACAATCAAATACAAATCTGGGTATTGATTATGGTATTGGTACCAATGGCTCGAGAGGTGTATTTGTGAATTTGGGAGAGGTATTTTGAGGATAAATTTCTAAATCATAAAAAACAATAATAAAAACGGTCGGAATTATTATTAAATTATAACCGTTTTTTGAAATTTTAATTTAGCTCAAAATCAATTATTTTTTAAACCTATTTGGTGGTTTTTTAAATCGCACAAGAACTCATTCTTGAAAAAATACTCGATCCCCATTATACTTTGGCTAAAACCATTTGTTGCCGCTTCAACAAATGACAGGTTGGTAGAACTAGTAACTGTGAAATTATAATTAAACCCTGAATTAGTAGAAACAGTAACGGATGAATTTGGACTTATTTGCGAAAAACCAGTTCCTGTAAAGTTTGGATCATCTATTATACTGCTGAAATTAGTCCCGGTATCGAAAAGTAGATGTGTTGAAATTGGTGAGGATTTATAATTCACGATTCCTGATATATATGGAAAATACCCATAGGTGGCATTAAATGAAATAGGATTCAATATAAAACCGGAGCTTGCTGAAAGATCATTAGAGGTCAATCCTAGAGTAATTGCCCCAGCCACGTAAGTACCTGATGATGAAAACTGCGATCCATCTACAGCAGCGAGTTTAAATCCATTTATTAAGCCCGTACCATAGGTGCAAAAACTAAAAGGCGATGTTAAATTTACATTGTTTGCAAAATTTAAGTCGTAAATTTCTGACGAACCAAAAATATCAAAGAAATGTGCTTGATAAGATACATTACTTGAATTTACTGCTTTATAATATAATAAAAATGGAAGTCGTTTCACCACTACTGATCCATTTTGATCGCCAATAGTTACCTGTGCATAGGCAAGGTTTCCGTAAACCTTATCTGCAGTAGCATCATTCGCTCCATATTTTATAGTACCGGTTTGATTGGTTATAGTTATTCCGTTTACTACTGTTGAATCGCCAGTAAAATTAAATCCGTTAGTGGTTATCATTGACGCAGGAATAAGGTTTGCAGCATCAATAACCATACCTCCCGAACCTGTATCAAATATTATTTGATAATTTACAGTTTGATTACCAATAGTAGCAATTGGAATATCAGATTCGTAATAAGTATAATTTGTATAATCAGATCCTTGTCCGCTATATTCATAGAGTCCAATTTTAATTGGTGTTGCGTTTGTAGGTAAAACTTGATTACCCTTGTGACAAGAAACCAGAGCAGTAATAGATAAAGCGATCAAAAGAAAATTTAATCTAGTTAAATTGTAATGTTTTTTCATTCGTAAATTGTTATTTTTAGTTAACTTTATTTTTTTGAATTTATTATTCTTTGAATAAAATTTCATCAATCTTACAAAGCATTTTATAAATTGAAGTTCTAAATTAGTATTTATTCAAAAGCCTTATAAAAAAAGTTACCAAATGTATTTACGTAAAGCTTATTGAAAATTACAAGTTTTTGTTGCAAACATCACAATAAGTTTTTGTTTATTTTTCTGAATAAACAAAAATAACAACGCTATTACATAGGAGATTTGGTATTAATAGCTTTTTCCGAATTGAGCTAAATGTAACACGCGAATGTAATTAATATTATAATTGCCTGAAATATTTTACCAAAATCAACAAACCTAACTTGGCTATTTCTTTTCGGTTTGGCTAACATAAAAAAATACCCCACCTACAAAAATTAAAATAATTCCAATAAAAATTGGCCATTCTGCTATCATTGTACCGCTTGGACTTACTGTCATAGGGTCAGAATCGGCGGCGTTTATTCTTGGATTAAAATAAGTTATGCAATAGATGGTAAATATTACACCTGAAATAAAAAGTAAGATGCTAGTAATTTTCATTTTAAAAAGTATAAAATCAATAAATATTTTATTTGCTGTAAAGGTATAATTATTTTGAAAATTTCGAATTGCTACATTGTAATTTCTTGTATGAGGAAGTAAATAAACTTTCAAATTCTTTTTATATAGGCTAAATATTTATGATTTTAAATGATAGATTTATAGCTATAAAATTTTGATAAACAATTCGTATTTTAAATTATGCATCGAAGAGAGTTTATAAAACAGGGCACAATTACCGCGGCAAGCTTAACCGTGATACCTACCGCCAGCTTATTTGCTATAAAAAAGGAAAAAATTAAGCTAGGTTATATAGGAGTAGGCCTTAGAGGCCGTAGTCACATAAGTGAAGGGCTTATGAGAGATGATATTGAAATTGTAGCCGTATGCGACCCTCAGGAAAGCTCTTTAAAATATTGTAGAGAGCAGTTTGTAAAAGCCGGCAAGCCTTTACCAAAGGAATTTACAGGTAGTTTGGATGCTTACAAAAAATTACTTGATATAAAGGAAATTGATGCCATTATCATTGCTTCGCCCTGGCAATTTCATTATCAACAAGCAATTGATGCCATGCATGCAGGTAAATATGTTGGTTGCGAAGTGATTGCAGGTATAACTTTAGAGGAGCATTGGGATTTAGTTAAAACCAGCGAGTTGACAGGGATGCCGTACATGACTTTAGAAAATGTTTGCTATCGCCGTGATGTAATGGCAGTATTAAATATGAGCAGACAAGGGTTATTTGGTGAGCTTATTCATTTTGAAGGTGGTTACCAACATAATTTACGTGGGGTTTTGTTTAATGATGGCCAACACTTTTATGGGCATGGGGTGGAATTTGGGGCTGGTGCCTTAAGTGAAGCGCAATGGCGCACACAATTTAATATTGACCGCGATGGTGATATTTACCCAACACATGGAGCTGGTCCAGTTTTGCAATATGCCAACATAAACAGAGGTAACCGCTTCACCAATTTGGTTTCGTTTAGCTCAAAAGCACGTGGATTGGCAGCTTATGTAGAAGAACTGGCACCGGGTAATAAAAACGCGAAGCTGAACTATAAAAATGGCGATGTGGTAACCACCATGATTAACTGTGCCAATGGCGAAACAGTTATGCTATCGCATGATACGCATTTACCACGACCATACTCATTAGGTTTTAGGGTACAAGGCACAAAAGGCTTATGGATGGATGTAAACAAAAGTGTTTATATCGACCATCAATCAAAAAATGAAGATGAATGGGATGGGGTAGATGACTGGTTTAAAAAATACGATCACCCGCTGTGGAAAAAATATGAAAATAAGGCAGAAGGAGCAGGGCATGGTGGTATGGATTGGTTTGTATTTAATGCCTTTGTGGAAGCAGTTAAACAGCAAAAACAAACCCCAATTGATGTTTATGATTCTGTAACCATGAGCGTTATCACCCCATTATCCGAAAAATCAATAGCAGAAGGTAACATGCCCCAGCAATTCCCAGATTTTACAAAAGGTAAATGGAATAGCCGTAAAAACGTTTTTGCCTTGGATGATAGTGGGTTATAGCTGTAGTCCTTTTTGATCCGATTTTCTTTAATTTGGCATTTACTTGGTTTTGCGACCCTTTAATTTAAGAATTTTTGAAAAAAATATAATAAAAATACCTGTTTAACAGTAAATTAATTTTTTTGGATTAAAATTATATCCCTACCTTTGCAGTCCCAATTAACAAATTGGGAAAAGGAGAAAATTTATTTAATGGCAAAAAAACAGGAAGCAGAAAAAGAACTTAAAGCTAAGGAAGCTGAATTAGATGTAATTACAGCAACCCAAGAAAAAGAAACTATTGAATCAGAAGCTGATTCAATCTCTATCGAAGAGATCAAATCAAAAATCACATCCTCTCAATCAGATTTTGACTGGGATGCTGATGAAAAAAAATTCGGCAACTACAGTGATTCGGATCGCGAAAAAATGGAGAAATTGTACGATGGTACATTTAGCTCTATTACCAAAGGCGAAATCATTACTGGTACAGTTGTAAACGTAAACTCTAAAGACGTTGTGCTGAACATCGGTTTTAAATCGGATGGTTTAGTTTCAGTGTCTGAATTCCGTGATACACCAGATTTAAAAATTGGTGATACCGTGGAAGTTTTTGTTGAATCGCAAGAAGATGCAAACGGTCAGTTAGTGCTTTCGCGCAAACGTGCAAAAACTCAACAATCATGGGAGCGTATTAATTCCGCATTGGATAATGATGAAATCATCACTGGTTTTGTGAAGAGCAGAACTAAAGGTGGTTTAATTGTAGATATAATGGGCGTTGAAGCCTTTTTACCAGGTTCACAAATCGACATTAAACCTATCAGGGATTATGACGTTTATGTGGGCAAAACAATGGAATTCAAAGTTGTTAAAATCAATCACGAATTTAAAAACGTGGTAGTATCGCATAAAGTATTGATTGAAGACGATTTAGAAAACCAAAAAACAGAAATTGTTGCCCGTCTTGAAAAAGGTCAAGTGCTCGAAGGTACTGTTAAAAACATTACAGACTTCGGTGTATTTATTGACCTTGGCGGTGTTGATGGTTTACTACACATTACCGATATTTCATGGGGACGTATTGAGCACCCACGCGAAGTATTATCATTAGATCAAAAAATAAATGTTGTTGTTCTTGATTTTGATGATGAGAAAAAACGTATAGCTTTAGGTTTAAAACAATTAACATCTCACCCTTGGCAAAGCCTTGATGATACCATCATCGTAGGTTCGAAAGTGAAAGGTAAAATTGTTACCGTTGCCGATTATGGCGCATTCCTTGAAATTATTCCGGGTGTTGAAGGTTTAATACACGTTTCGGAAATGTCATGGTCTCAAAACCTACGTAACCCTCAGGAATTCCTTAAGGTAGGAGATGAGGTTGAAGCACAGGTGTTGACACTTGACCGCGACGAGCGTAAAATGTCATTAGGCATCAAACAATTAACGCCTGATCCTTGGCAAAATGCTGGTACTCGTTACGCAGTAGGTACGCAACACATAGCTTCAGTTAAAAACATGACCAACTTTGGTGTGTTTGTTGAGTTAGAAGACGGAATTGATGGCTTGATACATATTTCAGATCTTTCATGGTCTAAAAAAGTAAACCACCCTAATGAATTTACCAAAGTTGGTGAAAAATTAAACGTGGTTGTTTTAGAACTTGATGTTGAAAACCGCAAGCTAAGCTTAGGTCACAAACAATTGGAAGAAAACCCTTGGGATACTTTTGAAACCATTTTCACTATTGATTCAGTACATGAAGGTACCGTATTAAAAGTAACTGAAAAAGGTGCCATTGTTGCTCTTCCTTATGGTGTTGAAGGTTTTGCTCCAACCAAGCATTTGGTGAGAGAAGACGGTAAAGTTTTAAAAGCTGACGATGCTGTTGAGTTTAAAATAATTGAGTTTAACAAAGAAAATAAACGTATTGTTATTTCTCATTCACGTATTTGGGAAGAAGCACGTGCTGAAGCTAGGGTTCAAGAATTTGAAACCCGTAAAAAAGAAGCTAAAGCCGCTAACAATGCTGTGAAGAAAGTGAAAGAATCTGTTGAAAAATCAACCTTAGGTGATTTGAGCGTTCTAGCACAATTGAAAGAGCAAATGGAAGGTGCCGAAAGCAAAGCGCGTAAAGCAACTAAAAAACCTGCTACTGAAGAAGAAGCATAATTTTTATAAATTATTTCCTTTAAAGTCCTTTTCGAGTAATCGAAAAGGACTTTTTTTATTTTACGAATATGAACGGTAAAACTGATATTAAAGATTTGATTTAATAGACAAAAATAGTTGGTAAAACCTTTGTAATAATCTGTTTTACAACAAGATATAAGGAGCAAATTGAAATTGATTTCAATTTGCTTTTTTTGTTATATGAAATCGTCAAAAAAAGGCGTGTTTGAACTGT
>CAITEP010000007.1 GCA_903891475.1 uncultured Mucilaginibacter sp. | reverse complement strand
TAATCCAGCTCATGTTTATCGTCGCAAATATTATTGCTGGCAAGTTGCACTCCTGCAGAGCTTGTTTCTCCTTATATCTGCTTGGGCTAGTTAGCAATTTTTCTAATCATTTCCACCAACTATTTTTGTCATCATTACCTTAATTTTGATATCACTTTAATTATTCAACTTATTAATTTACAAATATTTAACAGATCTTTAACTTCTTCTAACCGCAAGTTAGAAATTTACTAATCATACAAATCGAAATCTTTATTTTGCTTATCTCTATAATTCAAATATTCTCAACAACAATAAAACAGGATGTTATATAAATATAGAAATCTTTATAATTACTTAAACTTTTATTGTCAAATTGGAAAAGCCTAATAACCAACTGTATTTTTGCTTAAAAACCTTCCTAATTGTTGGTGAAATTTTCAACAATGGTATATAAGATGTCATGAATTTTTTTGGGATTTTTATAAATAGTATAAGACCTTAGGGTTGAATTTTAAACTTTATCAGATTGGATGTACTCAATAATTAATTTTAACTCTTCAGTTTTTGCCTTACTTTTTTTCATTATCAATATAAATTGCACAACCGCAGCAAATATTTTTAATTCTTCCGTTGATACTTCATGTTTGAAACAATCGGACAGTGCCAAAATTAGGGCTAACCGTGTAATTAATAAGAATTTTGACGATGTTTACATACAAAACCTACATATAGCTACTTTTGGAAACGAGTATTTTGATCCTCATAAAACATCGCTGGTAGGTGACTTGGCTGCAAATTTTGTACTACTTAGCACCCCAAAATTACCATTTTTTTTTGTGTTTACACCCCGTGTAAATGGTAGGTTATTTTCGGCGCATGGTGCACCGGTAAAATCGCCCAGCTATATGCCAGGTGGAACGTTGTTTTTTAGGTTTAACAGAGATTATAATCATCCAGAGTTTTTTTCGATATCCTATACACACCATTCTAATGGAATTAGGGGGCCAACTTTAAACTCTAATAAAACATTTAATACTGATAGTGGAAAATTTACCACCAATTTTTATACCCTAACTTATAATATTGGCAAGCGTATTGATAAGGGAGATTTGATAATAAACCGTTATGACGCATTTGGTCTTGAGCTCCATTCAGCTTTGGTAGGGCTGGGTTACTCTGCCGCTTTGGCTGGAAAATATGGCTTTGTAAGGGTTAACGGACAATGGAATTATAATATCCAGAAAGCATACAATGATGCTATTGATTTGAATAAAAAGAGGTTCCAAAACTGGCAGCGCATTCAGTTTAACTTTCAATATATAGCTGATAAATATAATGACTACAGTAGTTTAGACTTTAAAAAAAGATTAAACTTATCTTTAAAATATTTTTACCAGTTTCCAGCTATGCAAAATGTGGCATTTTTTATCGGTGGTGGGTACAGGGCACAGGATGAGTATAATATTTTTTTTCAAGATAGTTATGCTTATTTTACTGCAGGTGTTGCCTCTAGCTTATCTTTTGGTAATAAATAATAGTTCCACTTTTAAATTAGGGCATTCTCATTCAGTTTCAAGTATGAACGCCTTTGACCAAACATTAGGATTGTAGCTATCATTAACTTTTGAAAGGCTAGCTTTTTTTCTTTTTTACGCTCACATAATTAGCTTTTAATATTTATCGAGAACAACTCGCGACAATTTGCGAATTGTAATTTCGCGACAATAATTACCCTTAAGCGTCTCTGTATTTATTATTTGTTTGAAATACTAAATGGAGAAAAGTTAATACTATTCCTTCCCAATTAAATCCCACAAATTGCCATATAAATCCTCAAATACGGCAACTGTGCCATAATCCTCTTTTGTAGGTTCTCGCACAAAATTAATTCCCTTTTCAAGCATAGCTTTATAATCAATCCAAAAATTATTGGTTTGCAAAAATAAAAATACCCTGCCACCGGTTTGATTACCTATCCTTGTTTTTTGTTTCTCATTGCTCGCTTTTGCCAATAGTATGCTACATTCTGCAGCTCCTTTTGGTCTCACTAAAACCCATCGCTTCGTTTCGCTCAAAATGGTATCTTCAACAAGGTCAAAGTTTAGTTTTTCTGTATAAAATTTGATGGCTTGGTCATAGTCATCAACTACCAAAGCTATATGCGTTAGGTGTTGCGTCATACTAATTGTTCGGTTAAGCAAATTTTGTCTGTATTATAGCCTTTAGCTTTTAAGCTGACAATGATTTTATTGTAAATGGCTGGATCCATTTTGGGTGTACGACAAAGAATCCAAAGATACTTCATGGTTGGGTCTGATACTACCGCGTAACTATAATCATCCGCAAGGTCAATAATCCAATAATCACCTTTAAAAGGCCAAAAAAACTGCACTTTTAATTTCGCATTGCCCGAATTATCTACAATAAAGGCCTTTCCCTTTATGTAGGATAGTTTACCATTGGCACTATCCCGGTTACAGCGGTTTTCAACCACAATATAGCCCTTTTCGCTTATGGTATAAGTAGCGGTAGTACAATGACACCGTTTCTGAAAAAAATTCGGATAAGAGGCTATTTCAAACCACTTACCTACGTATTTATTTAAATCAACATGTGGTACTGTAGCTACTTCTTGGGCATTGCTGATGGTTTTCATAAATAAGTTGATAATTAAAAGACAGATTATTTTTATTTTCATTTAGATGATTGTTTCAATTTATAATTGGAACAAAAAGTTGATTTATTTGTTTTATTTAAATTAGTTGGATAGATTTAATCTCCAATGATATTAACAATAGTTTAATAATTTGTTTATTTTGGTATTAAAATGCTAACAAAAATTCATTTTTGTTATTATATTTTAAATAATGCGTTTTGTATGTACCTTTGTATTGATATATTTTGCAAGTAACAATTACTTGATGAAATATAAAAGTATGAATTATTAAATATTTAAAACGATGAAACAAGGACTTTTAATTGATATGGACGGGGTTATTTACAGTGGTGAAACCCTTATTGAAGGTGCCGATAAATTTATTGCCAACTTACTCAAACACGATATACCATTTACCTTTATGACTAACAACAGCCAGCGCACAAGTTTAGAGGTTGTACGTAAATTAAAGGGCTTAGGCATAGAAGTTACAGAAGACCATGTGTATACAAGCGCCATGGCGACCGGTAAGTTTTTAGCTTCGCAAGGGCCGGGTGGTACTGCCTATGTATTAGGCGAAGGTGGGCTATTGACCAGTTTGCACGAAAATGGCATAACCTTGGTAAATACCGACCCTGAATTTGTTGTTTTGGGTGAGGGTAGGAATTTTACCTTAGAAATGGTACAAAAAGCAGTGGATATGATTTTGGCTGGGGCCAAATTTATTACCACTAATCGCGACCCATCTCCACAAAAACCTGGTTGGAATAATTTGGGTATTGCCGCTACCACCGCAATGATTGAGGAAGCATCGGGCAGGAAGGCGTTTGTAACTGGTAAGCCTAGTCCGGTAATGATGCGCTCGGCTCGTAAGTTTTTAGGTTTGGAAACAGCCGAAACTACCGTAATTGGCGATACCATGGAAACGGATATACAAGGTGGTGTACAAATGGGTTATAAAACTATTCTGGTATTATCAGGCATAGCAAAAAAGGAAGATTTAAGTCATTATGCTTTTAAGCCTGACTTAATTGCTGGGTCGGTTTCGGAAATTGAATTTCCGTTAAAATGGTGGTAAATACAATGGCTTGGAATTCTTAGCGAATTCAAGCCATTTTTAATTATTGTATGTTGAACTTGATAAAGTTTAACATTAAAATAATTTAATGTGATTAGCTTTGTAAATACTAAAAAAATAAAACCATGAAAACAGCATTAATTACAGGAGCTTCATCAGGTATCGGTTTGGAGTTTGCGAAAGTATTCGCGAAAGAAAAGAATAATCTTGTTTTAGTTGCCCGTAGCAAGGATAAGTTGGAACAATTGGCCAGTGATATTAGAAAAGATTATGCGGTACAGGTAAAAGTTATTAATGCCGATTTGAGCAACATGGAAGAGGTTCAAATGGTTTATGATACTTGCAAGGCTGAAAATATTGAAGTTGAATACCTGATTAACAATGCAGGATTTGGCGATTTTGGCTACTTTGCTCAAAGTGATTGGAAGAAGACCGAGCAAATGATAGATTTAAATATAAAATCCCTCACTAAGTTTTGCCGTTTATTCATTCCTGATATGGTGGCCAGAAAATCGGGTAAAATACTGAATGTTGCTTCTACAGCTGCATTTCAACCGGGACCTACCATGGCTGTTTATTTCGCCTCAAAAAGCTATGTTTTATTTTTGAGCGAAGCCTTATATAGCGAATTGCAAGGAACAGGGGTAAATGTAACCTGCTTATGCCCGGGAGCAACTGAAAGCGGTTTCCAGCAGGCAGCAGATATGGAGCATAGTAATTTATTTAAAAATAAAAAAATACCTAGTTCTGCCGAAGTCGCGCTTTTTGGCTACAAAGCTATGATTAAGAACAAAATGACTGTTATTCATGGTTTTATGAATTATATTATGGCAAATTCAGTAAGGTTTTCGCCTCGCAAAATGGTTTTATCGATCGTTAAGATGATTCAAGGCGAACCAGCTTAGTTGTTTTATATCAATAAAACCTATAATATTACAACAATTAATTTATACACCTAATGAAAGCAATTTGTGTTTTTTGTGGTGCCAATTTTAATGGCGACCCGGTTTTAAAGCAAGCGGTAGAAGAATTAGCCGAAATGATGGTAACCCGACAAATTACCCTAGTTTTTGGTGGGGGTAAAGTGGGCGTTATGGGCTTGTTGGCGAATGCGGTTTTAGGAAGGGGTGGCAAAGCAGTTGGTGTGATTCCCGAATTTTTATTACGAAAAGAGGTAGGTCATACCGAATTATCTGCCTTGCACGTAGTTAAAAATATGCATGAGCGCAAAAAATTAATGAGCGAGCTAGCTGATGGTATTATTATGCTACCAGGTGGCTTTGGTACTTTAGAAGAGTTTTTTGAGGTATTAACTTGGTTGCAGCTAGGCTTACATAAAAATCCTGTAGGAATATTAAATGTAAATGGGTTTTACGATTTTTTGCTAAAACAGTTGGATGTAATGGTTGAACAAAAATTTTTAAAACCCATTAACCGCCAATTAGTTATCACCAGCCAAAATCCTGCCGAACTGATAAATATAATGGGCGAAAGCGAAATTAAAACTGACGAGGTTTGGTTTAAGGATAGAAACTTAACCTAGTGGTTGCTTAATTTATATAATTTAACACATCCTTAAGGTGAGGATGCTTGTGGGTAACTTGAGCATCAGGGTGCTTATCTTCAGGATCGTAAAGAAAAGTCTCCAATCCTAATTCATTGGCAGCCTTTATTTCCGATTCCGGGTCATCGCCAATAACCAAAATATCTTCGATTTTATAATTAAATCTCTCCATTATATCCTTAAATATATCTTTTTTTGTTTTGGTTGATATTTCCAAATCTACTATATGTATCTCATTAAAATCATCATTAATGCCTAGCATATCAACTTTACTCCATTGCAGTTTGGAAAATCCGGTAGTTACTAGAAATTTATGAATAGGTATTGTTTTTATTAGGTCATAACCATCATAAGGGCGCATTGGCATCTCATAACTCATATTCTTTAATAACTCAATCCCTCTGCTTTTTAAAGCTTTCGGGAAATTATATTCATCCGCAACATAATGAAATGGTCTTCTTGATATTTGATATAGGGCATTTTTAAGCTCAACCTGATCCATCTCGTTTTCAAATTCAGCAATCAAATTATACAAAGGCTTAAATAGTTGGTCGGATATGGAACTAACCGGATAGATGGTATTGTCAAGGTCAAGGAATAATGCTTTTTTCATGCTGATAAATTAATGAGTATTTCTAAGAGTTCGCAGTTGATTTTAGATGATAATTGAACCAATATAATGATAAATACCCTATAAAGGTGATTAAACTAACAGATGCCAGCACCCAAAAAAGTAGTGCGAAGCCGCCAAAAGAAATGATATATCCACCAACAAACGGCGCTACAATTTGCGCGGTTGACCATGCCATACTATATAGTGCAGCATATTCTCCCCTGTTATTATCATTTGAACGTTTTACCCAAAAAGAATTCATGAACGGCATGCTGAACATCTCGGCAAATGTAACTAACACTACAATTAATAGGGCGGCAATACTATAGTGTGGTAATAAATTGAGTAAGGCAAAGCCTATTCCTCCCATTAATACACCTATACTTATATAAATTAAAGTATGCTTTTTCCCATCCAAATAGTTAATCAAAACCATCTCAAATAGTGCTATTAATAAGCCATTTAAGGCCAATAAGAACCCTATAAAACGCTCGTTAAAGTGCCAATCGAGCTTAAAAAAAACAGGTTGCATAATAAAGTATTGAAAAAAGCTCAGGCCAAACATCATGGCCAATAAAATAAACAGCAAGTATTCTTTGTCTTTATAGGCTGATTTTTTTTCGGCTTTTTCAATTAACTTTTTTATGGTATGGATAACCTTGCTACGTGGCATTAATTTAAGTAAAAGTAGTGCGGCAATTATGTTTGTAAAACCATCAACCAAAAAAAGAAAATGGTAATTTATGGAAGCCAAGAAGCCACCCAAGGCTCCACCAGTTGCCCAGCCTAAGTTAACTGCTAAACGATTTAATGAATAGGAACGGGTTTTATTTTCCGGACTGCTATAATGTGCGATTGCTGAAGCGTTTGCTGGCCGGAAAGAGTCATTACACAACCCTAATAAAAATATGCCAATACTAAGCGTTGAAAAGGAATGCAAGTAACCAACAGCAATAAATAAAGTTCCACCCGACAGCAATGCGCCAACCTGTAAATCGTAAAAACCAATTTTATCAGTAAGCTTACCCCCAATAAAAGCACCACTTATAGAGCCTATGCTGAACAGTGCCATGATTATGCCCGCATGCACAATTGAAAAATGCAGTTGTTTGATACAATAAATGCTCATAAATGGTATCACCATAGTGCCACTACGGTTTACCAACATCACTATGGAGAGATACCAACTATTTTTTGAAAGACCGCTAAAGGCGTCTTTATATAGTTGGGCAATTGAGGAAAACATATACCAAATATAAAAAGTTGAGATTAATGGCTTGTTATTAAATTAATAATCCTGTGTAATTGGCTTTTTAAAATAAGGTGGGGAATGCTCCTTATTTCAATCTTGAATTTTTATTTCTCAACCAATGGTCAGCCAAAACCAATGCCGCCATTGCTTCTACAATGGGTACCGCTCTAGGTACTACACAAGGGTCATGCCTCCCTTTACCTGATATTTCGGCAGCATTACCTTCGCTATCAATGGTTGCTTGGTTATGCATTATGGTGGCTACTGGCTTAAACGCAACCTTAAATTCAATAGGCATACCGTTACTTATACCACCCTGTATTCCACCCGAAAAATTTGTTAAAGTTTCAATCTTATTGCCTGATTCAATATCTAATTGTGAAGGAGCATGGCTTACAAAAATATCATTATGCTCAGAACCAAGCATTTCGCTACCATCAAAACCAGAGCCATACTCAAAGCCATGCACAGCGTTTATACTTAGCATTGCTTTGCCCAAATCGGCATGCAGTTTATCAAATACAGGTTCGCCAAGACCAACCGGACAATTTTTTATGTAACAGCTTATTTTGCCACCAACCGTATCGCCATTTTTGCGAATACCATCTATATAAGATATCATTTCATCAGCAACTCCCTGGTCGGCACAACGTACAATGTTTTTCTCCCTTTGGTTTATAAAATCTTGTAAGTTGTCAATTTTCACACTTGGAGCCTTTATTTTACCAACACTACATACATGGGCAGCAATTTCAATACCATGTGTTTTTAGCAAAAGTTTTGCCAAAGCACCAGCCGCAACTCGAGCAGCAGTTTCCCTAGCTGAGGAGCGTCCGCCTCCTCTATGGTCGCGAATACCATATTTAGTTTGGTAGGTGTAATCAGCATGTGATGGTCTAAATACATCCACATTATGGGTATAATCTTTCGAACGCTGGTCTTCATTTGGAATAAGCATGGCTATGGGTGTACCTGTGGTCTTTCCCTCAAAAACACCAGAGAGTATTTTTACCGAATCACTCTCTTTGCGTTGGGTAGTGATTTTTGATTGACCAGGCTTCCGTTTATCTAGCTCCGCTTGAATATAATCTAAATCAAGCTCCAATTGAGCCGGACAACCATCAATAATTACCCCAATTGCTTCACCATGCGATTCGCCAAATGTGGTTATCCTGAATATTTGTCCAAATGAATTTCCTGCCATAAAACTTAATTATATTAGTCAAGCAAATTATCTTGATTGATTTTTATGTTTAAAAATAATTCTTTAAGCTGTTTGAGGTTGAGCTAAAGCAAACCCTGCCTTTTCTAAGTCTTTCCAAAACGCGGGATATGATTTTTCAACAACCTGCGCGTCTTCAATCTCAATTTCAGGTATTAAAAGTGCTAGTGGTGCAAAGGCCATAGCCATTCGGTGGTCATCGTAAGTATTTATAAATAGCTTCTCCGGGATAAATTTTTCACTGCAATCTAATTTATAAACCAAGCCTTTTTCTATTAATTTAACACCTATTTTGCCTAGCTCATTTTGCAAAGCTTTAACACGGTCGGTCTCTTTTATTTTCAATGTTTCTAAACCAGTAAAGGTTGCCTCAACCCCTAATGCAGCGCAAACAACAATGATGGTTTGAGCCAAGTCTGGACATTCTTTTAAATCAAAAATTTTCCTGATTACTAGCTTCGGTTCTTTTTTAAGATGAACGCCACCATCCTTAAACTGAGATGTGATGCCAAAATTTGCCATTAATTCGGTAATAACACTATCGCCTTGCAGGCTATATGCGGTTAATCCTGGTAAAAATAGTTCAGCCTCATTTGCTAAAGCCGCAATTGCGTACCAGTAAGAGGCTGCACTCCAATCTGGTTCAACATGTATAGATGTTTGTATAAATTCTTGTTTCTCAATACTAATAATCTGATCAACCCAAGTATGTTTTATCCCGGCAGTTTGCAGCATGGCCAAAGTCATTTCTACATAAGGCTTTGATGTTAAATCGCCTTCAATTTCTAATTCCAAACCAAGGGGTAAGCTAGGAGCAATTAAAAGTAAAGCGGTGATATATTGGCTACTTATATTACCTTTTATTGCAATACGTTTTTGCTGTTGTTCAAATTTTCCTTTGATTAATAATGGTGGGAAACCATCATTTTCAGCATATTCAATATTGGCACCAAGCATTCTTAACGCATCAACCAAAACACCTATAGGGCGCTGCTTCATACGCTCGCTACCTGTTAATATTATTTCTCCATGTTGTAACGTGAAAAAAGCGGTTAGAAAGCGCATGGCGGTGCCTGCAGGCCCTATGTTGTAGGTAATGGGTTGTACCTTGTTAGAAACATTATTTTCTAAATCTGATTTTAAAGCCGATTGCAAAACTGATGAGAGAGTAACCGCATCAGCGGCGTCCGAAATATTTTCAACCTTAACCTTACCATTACTCAAAGCCTCAATTATAAGGGCGCGGTTGCATTCACTTTTTGACCCTGTAAGATGAATAGTTCCACTAATTGATTTATTTTTCTTGGAAAGGACAATGTTTTGTTTCATTTTTTTGGTAGCAATAACAATTAAGAATAACCCCTTTATTTAAGTTTATTTAAATAAAGGGGTTGATTTTAAAATTTCTCCTATAACAAATTAGGGGAAACCAGATTAAGCATGGGTAAGTTTTTCTGCTTTTTGTCCAGCTTCGTCTTTATTCATAATTTCAGTTTGTTTACGGATAGATTCGCTGTGAATTAATTCAAGCAATCTTTCGGTAAACTCTGTACTTAATTTTAATGCTTTAGCGTAGTTGGTGCGTTTTTGTAATATTTCGTCCCAGCGGTTTACTTGTAAAATGGTAATATTATTATCTTTTTTGTAGTTACCAATTTGTTCAACAATTTGCATGCGCTCGGCCATTTTTTGAATTACTAGGTCGTCAATTTTATCGATATTATTACGCAAATCTTCTAATTTATCTTTCAAATCGGCATTTTTAATTTCTGGTTTGCGCAATGCTAAATGATGAATGATTTCGTCAAGGGCTGCTGGGGTAACTTGTTGCTTAGCATCAGTCCAGGCTACGCTTGGGTCAATGTGCGATTCAATCATCAAACCTTGCATATCAAGGTCAAGCGCCTTTTGAGAAATATAGCCTATTAAATCGCGGTTACCCGAAATATGGCTCGGGTCGCAAATGATTGGTAGGTTAGGAGCAATGGTTTTAAGATTGATGGCAATATCCCACATTGGCTCATTACGGAATGCGGTTTTTTCGTAAGATGAGAAACCACGGTGTATGGCTGCTAATTTGGTAATACCTGCATTATTTATTCTTTCTAAAGCACCAATCCATAATGAAAGGTCTGGATTTACCGGATTTTTTACCATTACAGGTACATCAACACCACGCAAAGCATCTGCAATTTCTTGTACTGTGAATGGGTTTACAGTTGAACGTGCACCAACCCATAGTATATCAACACCTGCTTTCAAGGCTTCTTCAACGTGTTTTCCGGTTGCAACCTCAACGGTAACTGGTAAACCAGTTTCTTCTTTTGCTCGCATTAACCATTGCAGGCCAATGCTTCCTATGCCTTCAAATTCTCCGGGACGAGTACGTGGTTTCCAAATGCCGGCACGTAGGGCAGAAACGCGGCCAGTTTTTGCTAGTAAATGAGCTGTAGCAACCAATTGCTCTTCAGTTTCGGCACTGCAAGGGCCTGCTATTAATAAAGGTTCGCTTTTTGCTGTAATCCAGTTACTAAGTGGTTCAATGTTTAAATTTAATTTCATGGTTTTTTTATTTGTCCGAAATATTGTTGGTACCACACTTCGGGAGTTTTTTATTCAATTATGGAATTTGGTTAATTATATTTTTGGTTTTGGATTATTTTGTTTAGACAATTTTTTTGATGTTGATATATGCACGTGGTACTTTCTCATTTTTAATTGATTTTGGTGCTTGACTAGTTTCTTCGTTATAACGTTCATATTCGCCTAAAATGTTAAAATTTTGAGTATATTTAAGAATCTGCCTAATAGCAGTATCATAGTATTTGGAATCCTCCCATTCAATATCTACATAAAAATTATATTCATTTCTTTTACCTAATATGGGCATAGATTGAATTTTACTCATGTTAATATTTTCTTCAGCAAAAATATGAAGCACTTTAGCAAGTGCGCCAACTGTGTTTGTTACTTGAAAACATAATGAAGCCTTATTAATGGTCTTTTTCTCAACGTTTTCATGATTGGTAATAATTAGAAAACGGGTAAAGTTTTTCTTGTTTGATTCTATCCTACGTTCTAAAACATCCAATCCATAAAGTTTTGCCGCCATGGTATTAGCGATAGCAACCGTATCAGTTAGCTGCTCATCACGAATACGTTTGGCACAGGCCGCAGTATCATTACTTTCTATAATATTGAGATGAGGGTATTCATCAAAAAAATCAACACATTGGCGAATAGCAATTGGGTGGGAGGTAACATATTTAATATCCTCAAATTTAACACCTGGTAGCGCCATTAAATGTAGTTGTATGGGTAAATAAACTTCACCAACAACTGGGTAGGCATAATTAAGCAATAAAGAATAATTAGGTAAAATGCTACCTGCAATGCTATTTTCAATAGCCATTACCACATAATCAGCATTTTTATTTTTAAGCGATTCAAAAGTTTGCTTAAACGAGTTGCATTCAATGGTTTCAATGTTTTCACCAAAATATTTATAGGCAGCTTCTTCATGAAAAGAAGCTTTTATTCCTTGTATGGCAACTCTTGGCTTGTCAATTTTCATAATCGTATTAAATGCAAAAAGTCCCGGTTTATAACCGGGACTTTTCAATTTCTTTATATGTTGTTTAAAGCATATTAGTCCCGGCTCTTACTATTAAAGTAAAAGTAGTAACCAAAATAATATGCTCCTGTTAAATTCATTGTTTTTAATTCGTTGTAAATGTACAGGTAAAAATGGACTTGTCAATAGTAAATTTTATTTTTTTTGAAAACTGTTATTTAACGAAGTGTCCAGTAATATATAAATCGATATTTATAGGCTTATGTAGTATCTCAAACTTTCATAAAGTTCATTAACAGTACAAATATGGTCAATGCTACATTTGCCAATTGCAGGTATTAATGTACAGTTTATTTTTCCGTTTTGATTTTTCTTATCCTTCTGCATCAAAGTGAACAAATTATCAAAAATCGACTCGGATATTTGATATTTAGGATATAGTTCATTTAAAACGGAGGTAATTTCGGCTAATTGATTATCGGGTAGACCAACTTTTTGTTTTGAAATGTATGCCTCACAAATCATTCCTATTGCGATGGCTTCCCCGTGCGACAATGGATTTGCATCATTTAACAATGAATAGGTTTCAACAGCATGACCAATTGTATGCCCAAAATTCAAGCATTTTCGCAATCCTTGTTCGGTAGGGTCTTCTAAAACTACCTCATTCTTAATTTCTATCGATTGGTAAATGAGTTCAATGTTAGGAAAGCTCAAATCACTTTCTTTTAAAGCGTTCCAATATTTTACATCAGCGATAATCCCATGCTTTAGCATCTCCGCTAATCCGGATAAAATTTGGCGTTCTGGCAATGTCTTTAAGAAATCGTAACAAATAAAAACTGCCTTTGGCTGTGTAAAAGTTCCTATTATATTTTTAATACCATCAATGTCAATGCCGGTTTTACCACCAACAGAAGCATCTACTTGTGAAAGAAGGGTAGTGGGTATATGTACAAAATCAATCCCTCTTTTAAAGGTCGAAGCTGCAAATCCTCCCATATCACTTACAACACCACCACCTAAATTTATTAACAAACTTTTACGGTCGGCTCCTAATTCAATAAGGTTTCTCCAAATATCAATACAATAAGCTATGGTTTTACTTTCTTCGCCATCATCAACCCGGAGTATTTCGAATTGACAAGCGGCCTCCAATTGTTGTTTTACAACGGGTAAACAAAATTTCTCAGTATTTTCATCAGTTAAAATAAAAACCTTTGAGTACTTACCACTGAGAACAAATTTTGCCAGTTCGGCTATAGTGTTATCAAAATATATTAGATAATTATCGCTTTGTAAAGTCTTCATAAATTAAATTAAGTAGATTTTTTGATTATTGAATTCAACCAAATCGCCTTTTTTTACTTTTAGGCGTTTGCGGTAATCAATTTGGCCGTTATATTTTACCAAGCCATTAACAACAGCTATTTGAGCTTCTCCGCCAGTTTGAACAAGGTTTACAGCTTTTAATAATTGGATCATTGGAATATAATCCCCGGTTATTTTAAATTCAATCACAGGTGGCAAAAATAAACTATTCTGCGAATTATGATATAATTAGTGTACATTTTATAATTTTGTATGCTGGGTTCAATTACAAAGCTTTTTATTTTGGTAGAATTATTATCCCTTAAAAGCTAAAGTTGAATACCGTCCCCTGATCTCAAAAATATGTATAACAAAGAAAATTTATCATTTGAAGATACTGAAATAGCCTTTAAGCATTCTACTGATTTCGACCTTAAGAGAGCTTACTGGTTATTTAAGGTAATCAATATAAACTTTATGGTAAAAATTGGTCCTCCAATAACCAATTTAGCTATGAAATTAGGCTTACCTATAAAAGGAATTATTAAAGCAACCATTTTCAAACACTTTTGCGGTGGAGAAACTATTTTAGAATGCGACAACACCATCAAAAGATTAAATGAAGGCGGGGTAGGTACTATTTTGGATTACTCGGTTGAAGGAGAGGATGATGAGAAAGTGTTTGATAATACCCGTAATGAAATTATTAAAACGATAAAACGAGCGCAAAATGATCCTTCAATACCTTTAACGGTATTTAAACCTACTGGTGTATGCCGATTTGCGTTGCTCGAAAAATTGGATGCATGTTTAGCATTAAATAATCAAGAACAAGAGGAATGGGAAAGGGCAAAAGGTCGGGTTTTAGCAATTTGTCAAAACGCTTATGATGCTAACGTACCAGTTATGATTGATGCCGAAGAAAGTTGGATTCAAAATACTATTGACTTGCTCGCCCTGTCGATGATGGAAAGATTTAATAAGCATAAGGCAGTCGTATATAATACTTATCAACTTTATCGACATGATAAATTTCAATCATTGAAAAATGATTTCCAAATAGCTCAAGAAAAGGACTTTATTTTAGCGGCAAAACTAGTTAGGGGGGCTTATATGGAGAAAGAACGAGCACGAGCCATTGAAAAGGGTTATAATTCCCCAATTCAGTCTTCCAAAATTGATACCGATAAAGATTATGACCAAGCTGTTGAATTTTGTATTTCAAATATTAATAAAATCGCTTTTGTTGCTGGAACTCACAATGAGATAAGCTGTAAGAAAATGGTTGAGATATTAGATAATTTAAAAATTGACCAGAATCATCAACATGTATATTTTTCACAGTTATTAGGCATGAGTGATAATTTGAGCTTTAACCTAGCTAATGCAAAATATAACGTTGTAAAATATGTTCCATATGGCCCCATAAAAGCAGTATTACCTTATTTGTTCAGAAGAGCAGAAGAAAATACAGCAATTGCTGGACAAATGGGCAGAGAATTGGGTTTATTAACAAAGGAAATTAATAGAAGAAAAAGGCAACCAAAAAATTGACTAGTATTAATAAGTTCTTAAATGTCCCAAGTACTAAATAACTTTTGAATATTATCTGGAGCAGTCATTAAATAAGTATTGATACCAAGTTTTTTTGCGCTTTCAATGTGCTGTGGGCTATCATCAATGAATAATGTTTCAGAAGGCAACAGGTTATTTTCTTCCATAACCTGTTGAAAAATATTAATGTCTGGTTTGCGTTTTCCAACCAGATGTGAGTAATAAGTTTTTTCAAATAAATGATTGTTATTTTCATATCCAAATTCATCCTTTAGATATCTATGGATATGGTCATAATGAATGGCGTTTATATTACTCAATAAAAATGTACGATATTTTTGTTTTATTTTAAGTAATAATTCATGGTTTCCTGGAGCTATACCCACTAAAAGACTATTCCAAGTTTTATTTATTTCCTCGTCAGTAACCGTTTTGGATTTAACTTTATTTTTCACAAAGCTTCTAAATTCTTTAGGAGTTATTTCACCTTTCTCAAATTTATCAAAAATGTTATCCTGTACATTGTGGCCGTAAAAAGCTTCGGTATTTTCAATACCTAAGCTTTTCCAGGCATGTTTGCTTTTTTCAAAATCCAAAGTAAAAATCACATTTCCGTAATCAAAAATTATATTTTTTATATTATCCATAAGGTGTGATTTTAAGAATCAATCGTTAAAAGTAATTGTAATTTTGCTAAAAGCTTATGTTATGAGCTATCGAATTTTTAATAGTTTTAACTCAATTGGAAAAATAACGTTATTATTGCAATGTTAATAAGAAAACATGAATGGCTTATTATTCCATTTTCAAGACGTCTTTAACCTTATGAAATTTCTTAAACATTTGTTTTTTTTCTCAGTCCTAGTAATTTGCTTAATAATTACCGGAAACGTGAAAGCACAAAGCTTACCTCAAAATTTATCAAATATAAATGTTAGCGATTTGAGCGATGCCCAAATCCGTAATTTATTGCAACAAGCCCAGGCTACAGGGTTAACGGATAGCCAAGTTTTGGCTCAAGCTCAAAGCAGAGGCATGACAGATGATCAAGTGCAAGCTTTGCAAAAAAGAATTACTGACATTAGGACTAAAGATGGCTCAAACAATTTGGATAATAACCAAAATGGAAGTGACACTACTTCGTTAAAATCAACTGGCAATACGTCAAACCGAAAATTAAATTATAATACCGACACCACTTTATTAACGAGGCAGCGCAATCTTAAAGATATTTATGAGAGCTTAAAGCCTAAAATATTTGGATCAGATTTATTTAAGGACAAGAATATAAAATTTGAACCTAATTTAAAACTTGCTACCCCAATAAATTATATTGTTGGACCAGAAGACCAGCTTTTAATAAATGTTTATGGAAAGTCCGTTGCGAATTGGAAACTAGAGGTATCAACTGAAGGAAATATAAATATTCCAGGAGTGGGCTTATTAAATGTAAGCGGGAAAACAATCGATCGCGCAACTAATTTAATAAAAGAACGGCTGAGAGCAAGTAATTATGCAATAGGGGGTGGTACATCGGTGCAAGTTAGTTTAGGTAATATAAGAAGTATAAAGGTTATAATGATTGGTCAGGTTTTTAAACCCGGAACATACACATTACCATCAGTAGCCACAGTTTTTAACGCACTTTACGCCGCAGGAGGTCCTAACGAAGCGGGTTCTTTTCGTTTAATTCAAGTAATAAGGAACAATAAGGTTGTTAGCCATTTAGATTTATATGATTTTTTAACCAAAGGCGAGCAAAAGAATAATATCACCTTGCAAGACCAGGATGTAATTCAAATACCTACTTATAGAAACAGGGTGGAGCTATTTGGAGAAGTAAAAATACCCGGCTTATTTGAAACCTTACCGGGTGAAACACTTTCGGACTTATTGAAATTTTCTGGCGGCTTTAATGAGCAGGCTTACACTGCTAAAATAAAAGTAATACAAATAAGTGACCAACAAAAAAAGCTGACTGATGTGCTTGAAAATGATTTTGCTGCTTACACACCAATTAGAGGTGATAAATATATAATTGAAAAAATACTCAATAGATATGAAAATAGGGTAATTATATCGGGGGCAGTATTTAGATCTGGAGAATATGAATTGCAAAAGGGACTTACAGTTTCAGGATTGATTGCAAATGCTGCAGGTTTAAAAGAAGATGCATTTGACGGCAGAGGTAGCATAACTCGCTTAAAACCTGATAATACAAAGGAACTAATATCATTTAATTTAAAAGATATAACAAGCAAAAAAACTCCGGACCTAATTCTTCAGCGAGAGGATAGTGTTAGAATAGTTTCCATTTTTGATTTGAGAGATAAGTATAAGGTAACCATACAGGGTGAGGTGAGAAAACCGGGAAAATTCGCATATAAAGATAGCATGACTGTTCAAGATCTTATAATTGAAGCAGGTGGCTTTGGGGAGGGTGCTAGTGCCAAAAGAATTGAAGTTGCAAGACGAATTGACAATGGCGATCCAAATTCAAAAAATAGTAAAGTTGCACAAGTGTATACGGTAAATGTGGATCTAGCACTAAAAAATGGAGTAGGTGACTTTAAATTAAAACCATATGATATTGTATCAATTTACGGATTACCCGGTTACGAAAAACAACGAACAGTAAAGGTTGAAGGTGAAATTTTATACCCAGGTTACTATGCTATCCAACAGAAAAATGAAAAAATTTCGGATATTGTTTTGAGAGCAGGTGGCTTAACAGCTTCGGCAGACATTGAAGGTGGAACCTTAAAAAGAAGTAATTTGGCAATATTGGGGGTTGAAAAAAATAAAGCTGATACTTTGGAACTTCAAAGAGAGCGGATTGAAAGATTGAATCGTTTGAAAAAAACGTTTAAGGATTCGACGAAAACAGAAGATACTGTTGCTCGGAATAATTTCGTAGGAATTGATTTAAAGGAGATTTTAAATAAACCTGGAACAGATATAGATTTATTGATTGAAGATGGAGATGTTATACGGATACCAAAAAAACAGCAAGTTGTTAGAGTAAATGGTGATGTACTATTTCCTAGCGCTGTGGTATTTAATAATGGAAAAAATTTCAATGAATATGTACTTAATGCAGGTGGATATTCACCTCGAGCCTACAAGTCGGGAGCTTATATAGTATATCCTAATGGTACTGTAAAGGGCACTCGGCATTTTTTGTTTTTTAGAAGCCATCCTGAAGTTAAACCGGGAAGTGAAATTTATGTACCTAAAAAGCCCGAGCCAAAAGGGGATACAGGTGCACAAATAATTGGTTATGCTACCGCGTTAGCATCATTAGCCTCAATAATAATAACGATTATAAAATTGTAATTATTTAATTTTTCATGATTATAGAAGATACAAATAATATTAAGCCGAATCCTTCTGATGAGATTTCAATTGTTGATTTAATTAGTAAAGTCAAGGAAATTACGAAATACCTAAAAAGTAAATGGATTATTATCCTTTCTTTTTCCATATTAGGCGCATTATTGGGATTAGGATATTCCATTCTAAAAAAACCTACTTATACAGCTGTTTGTACTTTTGTTTTGGAAGATGCTAAAGGCGGAGGAGGATTAGGCCAATATGCGGGATTGGCCTCACTTGCTGGAATTAATCTTGGTGGGAGCGGAGGAGGTATTTTTGAGGGAGATAATATCATTGAGCTATATAAGTCTAGAACGATGATTGAAAAAGCTTTACTTAGTGATGCAATAAACAATGGAAAAAAGGAACCACTTATTAATATTTTTATTGAAGCCTACAATTTGAGAGCTAAATGGATTGGTGAAAATTTAGGTTCCAATATAGATTTTGTTGTTAATCAACAAAATTTAACTAGGGTTCAAGACAGCTTAATTACAGATATTGTAGATTTATTCAATAAAAAATTATTAACGGTTATAAAGCCTGATAAAAAATTAAATATTATAAGCGTTCAAGTAGAAACAAAAAACGAATTTTTTTCAAAAAACTTTACAGAAAAATTGGTGCAAACTGTTAATGACTTTTATATCTATACTAAAACAAAGAAAACCTTTCAAAACGTACAAATATTACAACACCAAGCCGATAGTGTTAAACAATCATTAAATGCTTCTTTAAATGGAGTGGCATCAGCCATTGATGCGGCTCCTAACGCTAACCCACAATTAATTAGTCTTAAAGTTTCCGCACAAAAAAAGCAGATAGATGTGCAAGCAGCTACTGCAATATACGGAGAAATTGTAAAAAATTTGGAGTTAGCAAAAATTTCCTACAGGCAAGAGGCTCCGCTTATACAGGTAATTGATTATCCAATTTTGCCATTGAAATGTAACTATATAAATAAGCTAAAGGGATTAATTGTCGGCTTTTTATCTGCTTTAGTTGTTGTAATATTAACCTTATCAATTATGATGAATGTTAATAAAACCGCAAATTCCTGATTATAATATTTATATAGCAATCTAAAAAATATGAAAATAAATAGAATTGATGTAATCTGGAATTATACTGCAACATTTTTCAAGATTTCTTCTTCTTTATTATTAATTCCATTTATCTTACATAAGTTATCAAGCGAAGATGTTGGTATATGGACTATATTTTCCTCAATTTCATCATTAGTTTTTTTGGTTGATTTTGGTTTTAATTCTTCATTTAGTAGAAATGTAACTTATATATTTAGTGGCGTAAGCACATTAAAAAAAGATGGTCATGAAATTTCTTTAGAAAATGAGAAAGAAATAAGTTTTGAATTATTAAAGGGTCTTTTAGAGGCTATGCGATGGTTTTACTCACGAATTTCTGCATTGATTTTTGTAGCTCTATCAATTATAGGAACACTTTATTTAGTTAATATTTTAAGCCATTATCAAGGTAATAAAATTAATATTTATACAGCTTGGTTCTTGTTTATAAGTATTAACACCTACAATCTATATACTTTATACTATGACGCTTTACTTGAAGGAAAGGGGTTAATAAGAATTTCTAAAAAAATAACAATTTTAGGTCATGTAATTTATTTATTAGTTGCATTAATTTTTATTTATTGTGGTTATGGTTTAGCCGCATTAGTTGGCGCACAATTTTTATCAGTAATTATTATAAGAACAATTTCTAATAAAAAGTTTTTTACCCCGGAAATTATTAATAAGCTCGATAATGTTAATTCAGCAAACAAGAAAGAAATCCTGAAGGCCATATATCCTAATGCAATGAAGTATGGAGTTACCTCAATAGGGGGTTTTTTAATACAGAAGTCATCTATATTCATTGGTTCTCTATTTTTACCTTTATCTTCAATTGCATCATTTGGGATTGCAAAGCAAATACTAGATTCAACAGTTGGAATTGCAAATATTGCTTTAATAACATTCTTACCCCAAATTTCGAGGTTAAGAATTTTGGGGAATAATCAAATGATAAAATTTATATGTGTTAGAGGCTTACTAATTGCAAATTTAACTTTGATTATTGGGTCAATTATAATTATTAGTTATGGTAATTTTTTTTTACACATAATAAAAAGTAATACATTTTTTAATCAAAATGTTATATTAATTATGGCTATATCTTCATTTATAAGTCTAAATTCTGGTTTATGTGGGGCAATTATTTCCACTAAAAATTATATTCCATTTATGAAGCCTTCATTAATTTCTGGGATATGTACTATTCTATTATTAATTGTTTTATCAAAGTTCACTAATTTGGGTTTAGTTGGAATGGCAATGGCTCCTGGTGTTATTGACTTATGTTACCAAGGGTGGAAATGGCCATTGGTGGTCTTTAAAGATTTAGATATTAAATTTAAAGATTTTATTGGAGTTTTGAAACGAAATATGAATAATACATATATTGATTGAATGAAATTATCGGCAATAATAATCACCTATTTTCCTGATTTAAATGATTTAAAACTAAATATTAATTCGATAATAAATGATGTTGATAAATTAATTATTTGGCAAAACACTCCTGATTTGAAATTAGACAATGAAATTACCTTTATTAATGAAACTGAAAAAGTTATTTTTTTAAGCAAGGGAGTAAACATAGGTATTGCTAGTGCTCTAAACGAAGGAATAAAATGGTCATTAGAAAATGGATATACGCATTTACTGACACTTGATCAAGATAGTTACTTTGATGAAGGAGTTTTGAAAAATTATAAAGAATTAATTAATCGCAAATTGATAGATGCTGGAATATTTGGCATAAATCCAAATAATTGGGGACAGTTACTTTATAAACAAAAGGAGTTATTCATTGAAGTAAGTGATGCCATTACATCAGGTTCGATATTTCCTTTAGAAATCTTTATAACTTGCGGATTATTTGAGGATGAATTATTTATCGATGCTGTTGATTATGAATTTTGTTTTAGAATTAAAAGTCTAAATAATTTAAGTACAGTTGTTTTCCCTTCAATTATTATGAATCATAAAGTTGGAGAAAAAGTAAAAATTTGTTTTGGTTTATATACCAATAATTATTCTTCTTTTCGAACCTATTATATAATACGTAATCATTTGATAATTTGGAAAAGATACCCAAGGCTCTTTCCTAACCATTATAAATATGTACTAATAAAATCACATATTATTCTTAGAATATTTAAGGTAATAATTGCTGAAAAAAATAAAATAAAAAAAATTAAAGCAATTCTAATTGGTATAATTCATGGATTATCAAATAAAAAAGGATTTTATAAGTTTTAAGAATTAATAACTTAAATATTAAAATGAAAAACGTAATTTTTACTATATGCGCAAAAAATTACCTTGCACAAGCAAGGGTTTTAGGCTATTCTGTAAAAAAAAATCACCCAAATTGTGATTTTTATATTGTACTTTCTGATGAAATTGATAATGAAAATTTAAACTGCGATGATTTTAAAATTATTGAAGCAAAGGAAATAGGAATTGATAATTATTATGACTTAGCCTTTAAATATGATGTAATTGAGTTTAGTACTGCTATTAAGCCGTATTTTATTAAATATTTATTTGAATTTTATACCAATGTTATTTATTTAGACCCAGATATGGTGGTTTTTAATTCATTACAATTTTTATTTGATGAATTAATTAACTTCGATGCTTTATTAACCCCACATTTAGTTAAGCCATATATTAAATTTGAAGGTGCAACATCCGAAGAAACTATATTGTGGGTGGGTATATTTAATTTAGGTTTTTTTGCCGTAAAAAATTCAATAACTGGTAATTTAATTACCGATTGGTGGATGGAAAAGCTAAGAGACCAATGTTATGCCGACAAAGAAGATGGGCTTCACGTTGACCAGAAGTGGATGGATTTTTTACCTTCTTTATATCAGGGATCTGTTTATATTTTAAATAACCCAGCTATAAATATTGCATTTTGGAATTTTCATGAACGAAAATTATTTAAACAGGATGAAAAGTATTTTGTTGATGATATAAAATACCCTTTGACAATTTTCCACTTTTCTAGCTTTAATCCTGATAATGTTGATACTGTTGCTGGACGTCAAAACAAATTTACTTTGTCTACTATTCCCGAGTATAAAGAAATTTATTACAACTACTTAAGGGATTTAAACTTGAATGGTTTAGATGTTTATAGGAAAATGGAATATAAATATAATCAATTTGAAAATGGTATTCCAATTTTAAAACTTCATCGACGGTTATATAGAGGTTTAATTAAGGATGGTTATAAATTTAATAATCAATTTTCTACAAACTCCGGAACCTATTACAGCCTCCTTGAAGAGAATCACATCAAACTTTATGACAAAGGAGGGAAATTTAAAGTTTTAAAAAAAACATACGGTGAGAATCCACCAATATTTAAAATAATTTTTAATGGGCTTATTCTATTTAATAAAGTTTTCGGTACAAGTAAGTACTATTTAATGATGCGCTTTTTTTCGATATTTCACCGCTTTGAAAACCAAACATTTTTAATAAAGAAAAAGTAACTTATGAAATCTATTAAATTAAAAGTGATCAATTAGATAATAATTCTTATGAAAATTTTATATGATTGCACTTATTTAAGAAATCAATATACAGGAGTTGACATTTATTTCTTCAACTTAATAAAGTGTATTCTAAGTATAGACCAAACAAATCATTATTTTATTTTGGTTGATAGCAGATTTGAAACTAAATTTTTGATTAATGAGTTGAAAAGTTACTCAAATTATCAAATTATAAAAATATATAGTCCACTTCCATTACAAATTTTATATTCAAGTTTTTTTATCCCTATTTTTTTAAAAATTAAAAAAATAAATATTTATCATAATCCTTATTTTTTTGGACCTATTTCTAAATTATTATGTAATAAAACTAAAATTATCATTACAGTACACGACGTGTATCATTGGGCAATCCCTGAATTTAGAAATAGGCTTTTTAATATTATATGGAGAGTGTTTTCTGATCGTGCTGTCAAAGCTGCAGATTCTGTTATTGTTATTTCAAATCAAACAAAGCTAGATGTTTTAAAATATATAAAGATTGATGAAAGAAAGATTCATTTAATTTACCAAGCACTTAATAGTGATCTTGAATTTGACGAATCTTTCAAAATTGAAGGGAGAATCAAAAAATTTGAATTGACTGAAAATAATTATATTCTAGCTGTTGGAACACTTTTACCTAGCAAGGGTTATTCAGATTTAATAAAATCTTTTGATTTATTGTTGAAGAACCCTTTATTAGATAACTATAAATTAGTTTTGGTTGGTAATGATTCAAATAGTTATGCAAGTGTACTTAAAAACCTAGTTAAATCCTTGGGAATCAAGGATGGTTCAGTTATTATTACAGGATATATACAAAATGATGATTTGATTGAGCTGTATAAAAGTGCAAGTCTGTTTGTATGTCCCAGTTATTATGAAGGATTTGGTTTACCACTTTTAGAGGCTATGAAGTTTGGTAAACCTATTATTGCTAGGGATGTTTCAAGTATCGCAGAAATTTTAGATAATTCTGGATTATTATTCAGTGATTTTAATGATTTACACGATAAAATTAAATTGGTATTAGGTGACCCAAATTTAAGTAACATAATGAAAACCAATGGTTATAAAAGGCTTAAGGATTTTTCTTGGCATCAAACTGCCATAAAAACATTAAAATTATACCTTTAATAACTGTAATTGGTTTTTTCTTTTAAATTAAAAATTTAACTTTATTAGAAAATGGCACTTACCATAACTGGTATCATTTTATTATTATTGAGTTTATATGGTTTTTTCTTTAACTATAAATTCCTTTATAACATTACCATTTTTTTTATACCTTTTTCTGCTACAGCAATATTTAATATTGGTTCAGGTGATAATGGAAGTGCAGTTACGCCTTTCATGGTTTTAGGGGGTGTATGGTTATTTAGTAATTTATCTAGAAATAAAAATATTTTTAATATTAAAATAGATAAATATTTGTTTTATTCTTTAACCAGTTTGCTTTTATTTATTTTAATTGCTTTTATTTCTTTACTAATGCCTGCTATTATTAATGGTTCAGAAAAGGGAAATATAACGGGCGAACTTAATTCAACTGGCTTAATTAGCTTTAGTATTAGAAATATTACACAGTTTGTCTATTTGTTTTTTGGGTTTTTAATGGCTGTTGCAATATGCTTTCATAATAGGGATTTACAAAATTATAAACATACAATTCGCGTATATTGCTATTCAATAATATTTGTTGTTTTATGGGGTTATTTAGAATTATTTTGTTTTTATAAAAATATACCGTACCCATCTTCCATATTTAACAATAGTATAAGTAAATCGGCAGGAGGCTTTCAAGGCATATTGGATTCTGAAGATGGTATAAAAAGAATTTCATCGGTAGCTGTTGAGCCTTCAATTTTAGTACAAAGCATTGAAATTTTATTACCTTTTTTGCTTTTTGGTATAATTGAGAAAAAATACATATTTAGTAAATATTTTGATATTATTTTTACTATAAATTTATATTTTTTTATTTTTAGAACAACCTCTTCTGTTGGTATTGTTTGTCTTATATTAATATCGATATTAGTTTTACTTTTATTTCTTAGAAAACTAAGTTTTAGGGCTTTAGTAAAAAGCTTAACAATTTTGGCTTTCATAATTCCTATTTCTTTAATTTTTATTTATTTTGAATTTCCTCAAATAGTAGAGTCAACTTTATTCAATAAAACAGAATCTTACTCTGCTCTTGAAAGAAGCGGTGCAATTATTGAGGCATGGGGTACTTTTTTAAGACACCCTATATTAGGTGCTGGATGGGGTTCGGTTACCTCTTATGATTTATTTATTAAAATATTATCAAACCTTGGAATAATTGGCTTCCTTTCACTTGTAATATTTCTGTATTTAGTATTAAAAAATCAAATTAAAACCCAAGATGCAATTTATAAAAGTAGTAAATACAGATACTCAATTATTGTTTCATTTATTGTTTTAATTTTTAGTAATACTATAAGTGGTTTTAGTTTTGTTTTTGGTTTTTTCTGGTTGGCAACGGGTCTAATGCTTGTTTACAGCTTTCACTCAATTGATAAAGTATGAAATTATTAATGATATGCGGTAGTTTTCCACCAGTTGCTTGTGGAATTGGGGACTACACAGAGAAATTGATTAATGCAATGAATAATTTTGATATAGAAATTGAATTAATGGCAAACATTGATTTTTCTTTATCTCAAACTTTTAAAATAATTAAAAGAATCAAGCAAATTAATCCGAATATTATTCACATACAGTATCCTGCTCAAGGCTTTGGGTACGGTATATTACCCCAAATTTTAAGTTTAAGGTTTAAAACTATAGTCACCATACATGAAGTGAGTCAATTTCATCCAATCAGAAAATTATGGTTAATACCTTTTACCTTAAGGTCTAACCTAATTTTTACAACAAAATACGAATTGGACTACTTGAAAAAAATATTTCCTTGGTTTAAAAATAAAAGTTTTATAATACCTATTGGTTCTAATATAGTACCTACAGATTTGCCTGTTATTAAAAACAGAAACACATCCGAAATTATTAGTTTTGGTTTAATACGTCCAAAAAAAGGCATTGAAAAAGTATTAGAATTAGCAAAACTTCTAAAAGAGCATAATTCAAATTATAGTATAAAAATAATTGGTAAAGTTTTTAAGGATAATACAAGTTATTACGAAAAATTAAGAAAATCTTCCCTCGATTTACCCATAAAATGGTTAATAAATCTTTCTGAAAAAGATGTTGAATTGGAAATAAGTAAACATTTATTTGCCTATTTGCCATTTCCTGATGGGGCGTCTGAACGTCGTACGTCTTTATTGGCTATGTTTTCAAGTAACTTATTAGTATTTACTACAAAGGGGAAATTTACTCCGCAGGAGATGATGGATTTAGTACTAATTGTTAATGATCCATGTAATCTAAATGATTTTTTAATAGATACAACTCTAATTGAATTGACTAATATTTTAGAATACAAAGGCGCTAAAATAAAATCATATCTAAATCAATTTGAATGGAAAAGTATTGCCTCCAAACACTATGATATTTATAATCAATAATTTAAAATTTATAAAATAAAATAAATAATAAATTAACATACTCATGCGTGTTTATTGAGAACTTGTAATTATAAAACTGGAAAATGAATAAAGGTTATTTAACAGGTTAGGCTACCACTTTGTTAGTCATATTTTTTTTTGAGCTACTGAAACAGAAAAAATGATTATTTTTGGAAAAACCTATTAGTCGCAATCCTAAGGTTTTAAGTATAATACCTTAATAGTAAAAATCAATGATGAAAATAGCATGTATTTCAGGAATAACTGGGCAAGATGGATCATATCTTGCAAAATTATTGATTGAAAATAATTATAAGGTAATAGGATTAGTAAGAAGCTATAACAATTTAAATTATGAAAATTTTAAATACCTTGGAATAAATAATAAGATTACACTGGAGGAGTGTGATTTATTGGATTTTTCGAGTATAATAAATATACTAATCAAATATTCTCCAACGGAATTTTATAATTTAGCTGGTCAAAGTTCGGTAGGTGGTTCTTTCGAACAACCTATAGGAACAATTAATTTTAATACCCAATCAATCCTCAATATATTAGAAAGCGTACGACTTTTAAAACTTGATACACGAATTTATCAAGCATCAAGTAGCGAAATGTTTGGTGAAGTAAAAGTTCTTCCTGTGAATGAAACTACTCCCTTGCATCCTTTGAGTCCTTATGCTATTTCAAAGGCTTCTGGTTATTGGATTGGAATCAATTACCGTGAATCTTACAATCTTTATTGCGTAAATGGTATACTTTTTAATCATGAATCATATTTAAGAAGACCAAATTTTTTTATAAAGAAGGTAATCAGGACATCTTTAGAAATAAAAAATGGATCAAATAAAATACTTCACGTTGGTAATATTGACATAAAACGCGACTTTGGTTATGCTCCTGATTATGTTATGGCAATGTGGCTATCACTTCAACAAGATATCCCGGATGATTATTTAATTTGTTCTGGGGAATCCATTTATTTACGTGATATTATAAAATATGTATTTGATTATTTGGGAATTAGCCATGATAAATTATTTGTAGATAAAACCTTATTCAGGCCTACTGAAATTAAGGATATGTATGGAGATAATACTAAGGCTAGAGTCTCATTAAAATGGGAATACACTAAATCGTTTTATAATGTATTGGATATTTTAATAGAGGAAGAAATAATAAATTTTAAAGGATGAGAATTGCCCTTGTTAATGACGAACTAATAAGAAGAGGTGGTGCTGAAAGAGTCGCTTTATGTTTTCATTACGCATTTCCTAGAGCACCTATTTATACCAGTGCCTATAGGGAATTTGATACATTCCCAGAATTTAAGGATTGTGATATCAGGAGTTCTTGGTTTAATAAAATGGTTAGGAACGAATCTCAATTGAAAAAATTCTTTTTCCCATTTGGTATTATAGCTATGAAAATGCTAGACCTTACTGAATATGATATTGTAATTCAATCAGGAACTCATTGTTCAAAATATGTTAAAACTCGAAAAGATGCAATAGTATTTACCTACTGCTATACACCATTTAGATTAGCTTGGAATCCAAATTCATATACTGAATATTTGAATTCTAGTGGGTTAAAAAGAGTTGGGTTTAATTTAATTATCTCTATTCTAAAAAAAATAGATAAGAAAGCTGCAAAAAGAACTAACTATTTTTTAGCAATGACAAACGAAACATCTATTAGAATAAGGGAGGCATATAATATTGACAATGATATTAAAATAATTCCACCATCAGTAAATGTAAATAATTTCTTCCTTTCAGAGCAAACTGATGATTACTTTTTTATTTTATCAAGGTTAGAATATTATAAAAAAATTGATCTTGTTATTAATGTATTTAACAAGTTAGGCAAAAAGCTTATAATAGTTGGGAAGGGGTCGAAAGAAAAAGAATTAAAAGCCTTGGCTAAACCAAATATAACTTTTTTTAAAGCCTTAACAGATACTGAAATTGCAAATTTATATTCAAAATGTAAGGCTTTTTTAATGCCTCAACATGAGGATTATGGAATTACCCCTTTAGAAGCAAATGCATCCGGACGTCCTGTTATTGCCTACTCAAAAGGAGGAGTAGTTGAAACAATGATACCATATAAGAATGATTCAAAAAAAGCAACGGCTATTTTTTTTGATGATCAAACAGAAGAAAGTTTAATAAATGCAATAAATACATTTGAAAAGTTAGATTTTGACCCAATATTTATAAGAAAGCACAGTGAGAATTTTGATGACAGCGTTTTTATAAATAAAGTATTTGACTATATTATGAATCCACCTAGATTGCAAATTAAATATTAATTCATTAGAAATCTCTTATTTACTCATAAATTGTTAGCGAGTCCATGTACATTTTTTAAATTAAGAGGTCATTATTTTAGAAAAATGTTTTTCTTTTTTTTAAAAATAGAGTTGGTTCTTTTGTCAAAATGGAGCTTTAATTAATTAACACTTAAAATAATATTTGATGAATTATCTTATCTTTGGAAGCAGTGGATTTATCGGGGGGCATTTAATTGATTATATAAGCACTCAAAAAAATGAGAATTCTATTATTTTTAATTTTGACATTGTAAATAGCGAAATCACTCTTGTAGAATCAATATATACTGATGTAAGAAAATCAATTGATTACAAAATTGATAATAAATATGAATCAATAATTTATAATTTAGCTGCAATCCATGTTACTCCTGGATATTTAGATTCTGAATATTTTGAGACTAATGTTTTGGGAGCATCTAATATATGCAATTTTGCTCGTTTAAATAATATAAATACAATTGTTTTTACTAGTTCAATTTCAGTTTACGGTACCTCTGAAGAAATTAAAACTGAAGAATCCTTACCTTTACCAAATACTGCCTACGGAATATCAAAGCTTAATGCCGAGTACATACATAAAATTTGGCAAGCAGAAGACCCCATTAATAGGAAGCTTATTATTGTTCGACCTGGTGTTGTATTCGGAAAGAATGAAAAGGGCAATTTCACTAGGTTATTTAGATCTTTAAAAAAGGGTTTTTTCTTTTATCCTGGTAGAAAGGATACATTAAAAGCAGCAATTTACGTTAAGGACTTAGTTCGAATACTTTATTCAACCAGTATGAATGAAAAGCCAGGAGTTTTAACCTTAAATCTATCATATTTTCCGCCTCCATCAATTGAATTAATTTGTAATTCAATGTGTAAAGTTATAGGTGCTAAATTTCCAAATTTAGTTTTACCCTCATTTTTTCTGAAATTTATTGCAGGTTTGATTTACCAATTAGCGAAAATATTTGGCAAAAAATTAAATGGAATTAACCCAGATAGGGTGAAAAAGTTAATGATTTCAACAAATGTTTCAGGTGAAAAGTTAGCCAAATCTGATTATGCTATAAGATTTTCTCTAGATGAAGGACTTCGTGACTGGTATAAAGATGGCAATGAAAAAGGCTTATTTTAATAAGCTACTATTATCTTAAAGATACGTTTGTAATTTTATAATGACATTTCATAACCTAATATAACTTTTAATTTAATTATGAAAAATCAAATATACTTAATGTTATTTTTTTCAATAATTAGTTTAGAATCGTTATCCCAAACTATCCCCGTGAAAGATTATTCAGAGAGTGTTTCTCGAATGAATCAAATTTTAGGTGTCTCAAGCAATTTACAATCTTATACCCAACACCCCTTAAATTCTGAATTAATTGGCAAAAACGATTCGGCTTTTCAAAAAATGATTGCTAGTTCAAACCTTTTTCCAAATATCCACTTTTTCGGAAAGCAATTAATTTTAAAAATATCACCATTTACATTACTAAATGATTATAACTCTAAGTTACCTTTTGGATATAATAATGGTTCATTATATCCCAATGTAGGCTATCAAACATTTGTAACAGGAGGATTTTATTTAAAATTGGGAATATTAAATTTTCAATTCAAGCCTGAATTAGTAAAAGCACAAAATAAGGCATTTAATACATTTTTGGATATCAATAGGAATATTAATTCAAATCTTATTACAAATTATTTCCATTTTATTAATGGAATTGATGCTCCTGAAAGATTCGGTTCTAATTCTTTAAATTATATTGGTTTTGGACAGTCCAAAATAACTACTGTTTATAAAGGTTTAGAATTAGGAATTTCAACAGAGAATTTATGGTGGGGACCGGGCGTGTATAATTCAATTATGATGAGTAACTCAGCACCGGGTTTTTTCCATTGGACATTTAATTCAGCAAAGCCATTAATTACTTTTTTGGGAACATTTGAATGGCAATTAATAGGTGGGAAATTGAAACAATCAGGATATTTACCATACAGCCCAGTAAATATATCTAATAACGTAGATTTATATAAGCCTAAACCATCTTTAAATCGTTATTTATCAGCCTTTACGTTTAACTGGCATCCAAGATGGATTGATGGCTTTTTTATTGGGATATCTGGTTATGATTATTTAAACATTGATTCATTATATCACAAGGATAATTTAATTCGAAGAATAATACCTGTTTTTAAGCCTTCATCCATTCAACAAAATTCCTTGAAAGTAGGTGGAGATGGGCAAGATTTTGCTTATTCAATAAATATTCGTCAATTATTTCCAAAGTATAAATCAGAAATATATTTTGAATACGCCAGAAATGATGCTGCCGCAACTATTACTGATTTTATACTTCAGCCTGAACATGCTACTGCTTATACCTTAGGGACAACCCGATATTTTGATATAAGTAAGGATCAATTTATAAAGGTTAATTTTGAATTAACTCACTTGCAAATACCAGATACATTTTTGTTAAGGGATGAACCATCGTGGTATGTGCATTCTGGTTATGCACCTCAAGATGGGTATACTAATCAAGGTAGGTATGTTGGTGCTGGAATTGGACCCGGAAGTAACAGCCTGATTTTTGACATTAGTTATCTTTATAAAATAAATTCATATGGGTTAAAATTTGAAAGACTGGTTCATAACAACGATCTTTACTATTTTGCATATGCTAATACAAGCGGTAACTCTAACGCTGAATGGGTTGATCTTTCGAGTACAATTTATACCAATATTAAATTAAGAGACTTTTTGATTTCTGCTGAATTTGCCCCCATTGTTACCTATAACTATGATTATATGAGATCAAACTTAAAAAATAATCATGCTAGAATTAGTTTTACTTATTATTTTTACTAAAATTAGATTTACTTAACCTAGGTACATAATTTAACTTGTTAAGATTTTATGGCTTTTTTATTGATTATACAAATTTTTCCGTAACTTGTAAAAGATAATAATTGACATGTTTAGCTGTTAATTATTTAAAATATAGGATTTTATAATGTTCATTTTGTTCATTCAATAAATACTTTTAATAATATTGATGAACAATTTATTATTGTAGCCAAAGTATATGTCAGTTCGCTATTCGAAATATATTCCCTTATCTGTTTTTTTATCTGATTTAGTTATACTGAATCTTTCATTTTATTATGCCCATTTAATTTTATTCACTCATGAAACCTCGTTAAATGAGCATCTTATTTTTACTTTTTTTGCTAATGCAACTTGGATTTTTGTTTCCTTATTATCAAAAAATTTTATTATAAATCGGCCATTAATATTACAAGATAACATCAATAGATTTTTATTAGCTCTTATATATCATCTGTTGTTATTGTTTGGAATTATTTACTTTTTTAAAATTCATGATATTTCAAGATCCGAAGTATTAATTAGCTATTCATTATTTTTTATATTAATTTTTATTCATAGGTCACTTTTATTTTTTTCTCTAGATTATTACCGAAAAAAAGGATTTAATCATCGACAAATCTTAATTATAGGCGATGATATGATAGCAAAAAGACTAATAAAATCATTTTCTCAACACCCTGAATATGGTTATGATTTTACAGATTTTGTTTCTGAAGAGAAAATTAACAGCCTTAAGGAAGAGGATCTAAATTTAATTATCCTTTCTAAAAAGCCAGACGAAATTTTTATTTGCTACAAGAAATTAGATACTCAATTATTAAAGCATTTAATATTAATTGGTGACGAAAATTCAATAAAAATCAAAGTTGTTTCTGATTTATTTCTTAATAACAAATATGCACAACTTGTTAATTATGATAATGTACCGGTATTGCAAATTACAGCAACACCTGAAATTAGTATTAAAATTAAATTACTTAAGCGATGCTTTGATATAAGTTTTTCACTTATAATTATGGTAATTGGTTTCCCTTTATTTTTAATAATTTATTTAATTACTAAGTTTTCATCTCAAGGGCCAGCATTTTACAGGCAGGAACGTATTGGAAGGAATGAAAAACCATTTTACATCTACAAATTTAGGAGTATGTATGTAAATGCCGAAAAACACGGGCCGCAGCTATCAAAAGATAATGATCCAAGAATCACAAAGTGGGGGGCTTTTCTAAGAAAAACAAGGTTTGATGAGTTTCCGCAATTTTGGAATGTATTAAAAGGTGATATGTCTGTTGTTGGTCCACGGCCTGAGCGTCAGCATTTTATAGAAAAGATTATTGAAAAGACACCAAGTTATAAGAAACTTTTGAAGCTAAAGCCAGGAATAACTTCAATAGGTCAGGTGCACTATGGATATGCAGAAAATATTGATGAAATGTGTACGAGAGTACGTTACGACTTAATTTATTTGGATAAAATTAGCCTAAAATCTGATTTAAATATCATTCTTAAAACCGTAAAGGTGATGGTACAGGGCAAGGGTAAATAATTATAAATGGCTTATTATTAAAGGCTTAATAGATATTTTTATTATTTCATTTTTATCTGTTCAACTTTTTTTTACCTTTGCAGTTCGTTTTTGAGTTCTGTATAGTTTAAGTATTTTTAAATTTTAAGCGCCTATAGCTCAGTTGGTTAGAGTAGAAGACTCATAATCTTTTGGTCCCTGGTTCGAGCCCAGGTGGGCGCACAAGATGGTCTTGACTTTGTTAGTCAAGGCCATTTTCAATTTAAACCCTAACTTTTTAATGATTTCCCTCACTTTTTATAACCCAAATTATCCCCAAATTTGGTTTATCAGATCCTAATAATTACAAGAAAATGAATTTCTTTAAAACCAAAACCAGTTGGACTAATGCAGAATTTATTATTTTAAAGCTCTGCATTGCATCGGCTTATGTATGTATTGGAAGCTATTTTCATTATTTTATAGAGAAATGGTATTTTCCAATATTACTTTTATTTGCAATTACCAGTATTTGGGCTGTTTATTTGTGGGTGAAAAAAATGAAACATCAAGATTGATTTTTAAAAAGTCCATTTTACTTTAAATTTGCTACCTTGGTTTAATTTCTTAAGATTAACCTTTCATCATTTGTAACATTTTCTGTAAATGTTATCTAATTGTGTACAAACATTATTCATCAATCCTTTATGCTTAGCATCCGTAACATCGTAAAACAGTATGCCGGACATACTGCCCTAAGTGGGGTGAGTTTGGAAATTGAAAGCGGACAAATATTTGGTTTATTGGGACCAAACGGAGCTGGAAAGACTTCCCTTATTCGTATCATTAACCAAATTACCGCACCCGACTCGGGAGAAGTATATTTTAATGGGGTAAAGCTAAACCAACAGCACATTGAACGTATTGGCTATTTACCCGAAGAACGAGGCCTATACAAAAAAATGGAGATTGGCGAACAAATGATCTACCTCGCCAGATTAAAGGGACTTAGCAGAGCCGAAGCTATTAAAAGATTAAAGGTTTGGTTTGCCAAACTAGGTATGGAGACATGGTGGAAACTGAAGATTGAAGAACTATCAAAAGGTATGCAGCAAAAAGCACAGTTTGTAGCTACCGTTTTGCACGAGCCCGATTTGATAATTTTAGATGAACCCTTTAGTGGTTTCGACCCTGTGAATGCCGAGATTATTAAGGATGAAATTTTGGAGCTTAATAAAAAGGGTGCCACTATTTTGTTTTCTACACATCGGATGGAATCGGTTGAGGAATTGTGCCATTCAATTGCCTTGTTAAACTTGTCGCATAAGATATTGGATGGTAAGGTAAAGGATATCCGCAAATCGTATCGAAATTCTACTTATTTAATTGAATATCAAGGTGAAAAGGTAAATTTAAAAGATACTTTACCTTTTACTATTTTAGAAGAAAACCATGGCGATGATGATAGCTATGGAATAAAAATAAAATTAAATGAGGATGTAAGTGTTAACGATGTACTGCAATACCTGCTGCCAAAAGCAAGGATAAATTTATTGCAAGAGGTAATACCAAGCATGAACGAGATTTTTATTGAACAAGTAAATTTAATCAGGTAACAAAATCAAAAAAATACTGCGATGGACAAAATTTTACTCATCATACTACGTGAATATATTACCAGAGTTAGGAAAAAATCATTTATTGTAATGATTTTTGTAGTGCCTGCATTAATCTTCTTGATGGGCTACGTATTAACCTTAGTGGGTAAAAACAGTCAGGAATTAAGTGTTGATCAAACCATTAAGGTATCTGATCAAACTTCCATATTTGCCAACAAGTTTACCAATATCAAACATCTAAACTTTGAATCTGTAAATTCACCAATATCTGCATTAAAGGAAGAGGCTTCAAATAATGAAAACCTATCAATTTTGATTATCCATAAAGGGTACACTATGAAGGATTCAGTTGAAATATTATCCAAGAAAAAACCATCCATTATTGTTTTAAACGAAGTAAGTAAGCAACTAAATCAAATCGCGACTAACCGCAATTTAATCGAACACCATATTAATCCAGCAGTTTTAAAAGCAATAAACAGTGATATTTCCCTCAACGCTATTGAGATTACCAAAACTGGCGATAATAAAACAAATATTGGGGCTAATATAGCCATCAGTATATCGTGTGCCATCCTTATTTACTTATCCTTGTTTATTTATGGGGCGCAAGTAATGCGTGGGGTAATTGAAGAAAAAACCAGCCGGATTATTGAAGTTATTATTTCCTCAGTAAAACCTTTTCAATTAATGATGGGTAAAATTATTGGAGTAGGCTTGGTTGGGCTTACTCAATTTAGCGCATGGATAATTCTATCCATGGTGTCAACCAAAATTGCAGGGCACACGTTAGCCACTACTCCAGGTTCCTTATTTGGTGCCATTCAAGTTTTACAAACTATTCACTTTGGCCCCATATTATTTTATTTTTTATTTTACTTTTTAACGGGCTACTTATTATACAGTGCACTTTTTGCTGCGGTAGGCTCTGCAGTTGATAGCGAGACTGAAACCCAACAATTTATGTTCCCTATTACCTTACCTTTATTATTTACTTATATATTAGCAGTTAGTGTTCTTTTTCAGGCTCCTGATAGTCCGCTTGCAGTTTGGCTATCCATTATACCGTTTACTGCTCCTGTAGCTATGATGGTACGTATACCGTTCGATCCAGCCCCTTGGCAAATAGCCCTTTCCATGAGCTTAATGGTAGTAGGTTTTTTATTTACCACTTATGTTGCCGCACGCATTTATCGTGTAGGGGTGTTGATGTATGGCAAAAAAGCAAGCTATAAAGAGTTGGTTAAATGGTTTTTTTATAAAGAGTAGTTTTTTAGTAGCTAGAATCAAGTAGCTAGTATTTAGTATCGAGTAATTAGCATCAAAATTTAAAAAAAATAATAATCCTGTTAATCCTAAAATCCTGAGCCGATAGCTATCGGCTCAGACACTTTACTTTAATTTGCAATTTTTGTTTACTTTATCCTCAAAACAATAATTGCACAAATTCGTTTTACAAGTGGTAATAAACAGGTTTAAAAATGGACGAAAACATCATAGCAGTAGCCGATTTGGGTACCAACACCTTTCAGTTTTTGATTGCGAAAGTTAACCCGGATGGGCAGGAGATACTTTTTGAACAACAAGACCCCGTTAAGTTGGGCGAAGGTGGTATTAACAAGGGTATGATACTCTCTGAGCCATTTGAACGTGGTATTACCTCTATGCAAAAATTTGCTGATTTGGTAAAGGCTTTTAAAGCCAACCCGGTGCGTGCAATAGCTACTTCGGCTTTACGCAATGCCGATAATGGACAAGTATTTATAAACACGGTACAGGCAAAAACAGGGATAGCTATTGAACTGATTAGCGGAGAAGAGGAAGCACAATACATTTACAAAGGTATTTTAGCCTCGGGATGTTTGACGTATGAGAATAGCCTAATTATTGATATAGGTGGTGGCAGCGTGGAGTTTATTATCGGCAGTAAACAAGGCATAATATGGAAACAAAGCTTCGAAGTAGGTTGCGCCAGATTAATGGATACCTTCCATAAAATTGACCCTATTCCTGATACAAGTATCGCGGCTTTAAATCATTATTTGGATGCCAGCTTAACAACCTTATTTACTGAAATAGATAAATATCCGGTAGTAAAATTAATAGGTTCATCAGGTTCGTTCGAGACATTTGCGGTTTTGTTGGAACAGCATGAGGGTAGAGACCTAGATATAAAAACCCAAAAGACCTATTGTTTTGATATAAACGGTCTTTCTGCTCTGTTAGGGGAAATTATCAAATCATCACACGCCGATCGAGTTAACAACAAGGGTATTATCCCCGTTAGGGTGGATATGCTGGTATCAGCCGCTTTAATTACCCGATATATATTGGATAAGCTAGCTATAAAACATGTGGAGATGACTACCAACTCCTTGAAGGAAGGTGTTTTGTTTGATATGCTGGGACCGAAAACCCCTTAGATAGAAGTTTTTCTGTCCACTTCTATTTTACCTAATTTTAAAAATTCACAAATTTTTTGTTGGATAAAATTAAAATTTGCCCCAATTAACAATATAGCAGGTTGATAAGCCTGTTAATAGTACTAATAAAGCAGTTAGTAAATAAATTTGTTTAAATCCAAAAAAGAAGATAATGATTAGTACTGAGAGGTGAATTAACTCAAGTAATATTAGGACATATATGGCATTATAAGATCCGTCTAAAATTCTAACAACAATTGTGTACAAAATCACCAAGCCTAAATTTATTCCAATAACAATTTGTTGTTTTTTGTTAAACATAGTTTTACCCTAAAATATTACCAACCTTTGAACAAGTTGAAAATCCAACTATAACTATTATCAACGCACTCAATAACCAAAATAAGTATTGTTTATTACCTAAAGCAAATAAAATGCATGTTATAAAATGACATAAAAATATTAAGCCATAGAAAATAATTGCCAGACCTCCAATTGCGCTTAATATGATGGTATAAGCTATTAGACCTAATAAATTATACCCAACAATTGCCATGCCGCTTAATGGCTTTTCTTCTTGTTCTTCCATAACTAAAAACTTATTTATAACCCTAATGATGCTACACAGGTCGAAAATCCAATAATCAAAACTAAAAAGCCGCTAAGTATCCAAAATTCACTAATTGTTTTTTATTTGAATATACAAAGCAAAAAATGCTATGAAATAAAATAAAAATCGCGTCTCCAAATAATCCATCTTCACCACTGAATTTAAAAACTATGGTATATATCGCCAATATCATGATATTAAGCAGGATAATTTTATAACCATCCATTTGCTTTTTCTCATTGGGTTGTTTTTCTAAGTTATCCATGTTTGTTTAATTGTTTATTTGGCTATGCGCACTTTTACATAAATTAAATCCCTTTTAGGTTTAGTAAAAAAATACAAGTCGAAAAACCAATTAAAATGATTAAAACGCCACTCAATATCCAATACAAATTCTTTTTTACTGCTCCTACAATAATGCATGCAAAGAAATGTAAAAAGTATAAAAAGAGTGCCAGTTCAGCTAGTTTGCCGACCAGAAACAATAGAACATAAACAACAAATATCAACAGGTTGAGACCAATTATTTTAAAACCTACTAAATTTTTATTCTCTTCTTCCATAATTTTTATTTAATGATTTTTATAACTCCGGTCACTTACTTTTTATCCATTTCCGTATAACCTAAATCTGTTTATTTCGGGGTGATGTGTGAGGGTATTATTATAATATTACCACAAACCGAGAATCCAATTATTAATATTATTAAACCGCTTAGTACCCAATACCAATTTTTAGTATCTAAAGCTACACACAGACAAAATATAAAATGGATAAAAAATAAAAAGCCAAAGCTCGAAATGGCATCAAAGCCTCTGCCGAAAATTAAAATCGGAATTGCATAAATAACAAAAGCCAAAAGGTTAATGCCAACTATTTTAAATCCATTTAATTTTTTCAACATAACATTTACTTCAATGCCATCTCGTTTTGTAACTGTTTTAAATATTCAATTTTATCATCCCTATAAAATAGGTTCATGGTTTCGAAGGGGATAATCTGTAAATCTTTGTTTACAATATGTACACACGATTTTTTGATGGCGCGTACATCAAAGTTGTGCGCGTCAATAAATTGCATAATAATAATTCGGAACAAATTATCGTACCCTAAACCCGGGGCGTCAATGGTCGGCAAGCAACACATAATGGAGGCTAAATGCTCTTGGGCTTTTTCCACCGAGTTGCCAGTGCTAAACATATTGAGCAAATGACTCTTTAATTGCTCATCCTGCTCATAAACAATGGTATTTTTTGAATTATCCAGCAAGTCATCCGGATTAATCATTCTGGTTAAAGGGAAAACTTGTCCGCCTAACTTTAGCGCATAGCCCATTACCAGCGCATCGGGGTTGCAAGGCACAGGTATTAAATCGTGCTCGTTAAAAATATTGGTTTGCTCCAATATGGCTGTTCTTACTTCAGTCAGTGTATACCTATCAGTAGCCGGGTTAAAATTCTCTAACCTACCCGCCTGTTGCGTAGGCTGAAAGGTTACGCCCCTCACACATTTTTGTTTAAGGGCATAATCAATTATAGCTCCTATCTCGTCTGTATTTAATCCTTTTTGTAGCGTAACTACCAAGGTTGTTGATAAATTATACTTGTTTAGGTTTTCAATGGCTTTTATCCTAACCTCTCTTAAATCTTCGCCCCTTAACTGTTCAAGTGCCTCTTTTTTGAAGGAATCAAATTGCAGGTAAATTTCAAAATCGGGCATGTAGGTGGCCAGCCTTTGCACAAAGCTTTCGTCTTTAGCTATGCGTATACCATTGGTATTGAGCATTAAATGCCTAATGGGTTTAGTTTTGGCAATATCCAAAATCTCAAAAAACTGCGGATGTACGGTTGGTTCGCCGCCACTTATTTGTACTACATCGGGTGTGCCTTCGTTTTCGACCACCTTATCCAGCATTTGTTCAATTTCCACCAAAGTTCGGTGCCTGCCGTAAGTAGGCGATGACATGGCATAACAGGTAGGGCAGTTAAGGTTGCACCTATCCGTTACCTCTACCACTGTAAGGCAGGAATGTTGCTCATGGTCTTGACATAAGCCACAATCATAAGGGCAGCCAAAATGCGTTTTGGTATTGAATTTTAGCGGCATTTCGCTTCGCTTGGCATAATTGCGACAGTTTTTATAATACGGAATATCTGTTGATATCAATACTTTTTCAAAACCATGTTCTTTACAGGTTTTAAGCATGTAAACATTACTGTCTTCAAACACTATCTTGGCATCAACACGGTGCAAGCAAGTGGAGCAGATACTCAAGGTAAAATCATAATATATATACGGACGTTCAGGCATGGGATTTAATAAGTTTTGCAGGGTTTATAAATAGTTTATAATAATATAAAATTCCGGCGATGCAAACCAGTTGTATTACCGATAAGCCAAAGCTAAAAAAGTAGTCGGGTTTAATAAATTCAATAAAAAGTCTAAAAATTAAATAAGCAGCCATCATTATTTTGAACCTTGCACCATCGGCAAGTGTATATTTCCGCTCAGTAAGGGTTAGTGTAAGCCATAAAACTGCCCAAAATATAATCTCGTACAAATTGGTAGGATGGCGGTAAACATGGTCGCCAAAGTCAATTCCCCAAGGCAAAGTTGTGGCAATACCAAAAGTGCCATCTTCCAATCCTCCCAAAAAGCAGCCAGTACGACCAATAATCATGGCTAGGATGAGCGGATAAACCATTAAATCGCCAGAAGAAGTTGTGATGCCAATTCTCTTTTTAACCAATTCAACCCCAATTAACCCACCCACAAAACCACCAACAATGGTTTTATTTCCCATAAAATATAGCAGACTAAAATGGCTAAGCTGATTAGGGTTTTCAAGAATGCCAATTAGGTGCGAGCCAATAAAGGCTCCAAACGCGGCACCAATAAAAATGATTATTCTATTGTCGGTGCTAATTGGGTCGTGTGTTTTTTTTCGTAAATAGCTATAGTATTTGTAGCCAACAAAATACGAAAGTGTTTCACAAATAAAGTGAATAGGGATGGATGATTTACCTAAAGGTATATTTACAGGAAAATGCAAAGGCTTAAAATAATTGTTTGTTAAAGTTACAATAATAATTAAATCATCATCAAGCCTTTTAGGCTTTGATGTGTATATTGCCGGCTATAATTATCAGACGGATGAAATTTAAATTTATTACAGCCCTATTCCTTTTTTTATTGGTTTCAAAAATAAATGCCCAAAATTTGGTAAGTAGTATCAAGCCAGATACTGCATCCTCTTATAATCCTTCAGCCTTGTTTTCGCCCAATATTTATACTCAAAAAGGTGGGCTTTTCCATTCGGCAAATGGTTCACCAGGTGCCAAATACTGGCAAAATCGTGCCGATTATCAATTAAATGCTGTGCTGGACACAGTTACAAATAGTTTAACAGCAACCGAATGGATTTCTTATACCAATAATAGTCCGGATGCTTTGCAGTTTTTGTGGTTACAACTCGACCAAAATACCTATAAAAAAGATGCACGCTCAAATTACGCAACCGCCAATTCACCAAACCCTTTACAACATACTAATGGTTACCAAATTGCCTCGGTTAGCATTTCGGAAGGAACTAACATAAAACCAGTTGAATATATTATTACCGATACCCGCATGCAGATACGCTTACCAAAAGCTGTTGCTGCCAATGGTGCCGTTATTAAAATTCAAATAAAATACAGCTACAGCATACCCGGTAATTTTGGTAACCGAACTGATTATTTCGGAACCAAAAACGGGAAGATATATGAAATTGCAGAATGGTATCCAAGAATGTGTGTTTATGATGATAGTCACGGTTGGGATACTTTGCCCTTTTTAGGCCCGGGTGAGTTTTATTTGGAATATGGCGATATTGACTATACCATTAGCGCTCCTGCCGAAATGATTATTGCTGGTGCCGGCGAGCTGCAGAATCCGAAAGAAGTATTAACTCCAACCCAAATTGCAAGGTTAGAACAAGCTAGAAAAAGCGATAAAACCATTATGATTAGAACAGCCGAAGAAGTAAATAATCCTGCATCGCGCCCAACCAATAAAGGAAATCTTACTTGGCATTTTAAAATGCTAAACACGCGTGATGTTGCCTTTGGTGCATCTAAAGCATATATATGGGATGCCGCAAGGGTAAACTTGCCTGATGGTAAAAACTGTCTGGCCATGTCTGTTTACCCGGTAGAGAGTGCGGGTGATGGAGCCTGGGGAAGGGCAACAGAATACCTGAAAAAATCAATTGAGTATTTTTCGGCTAAATGGTATGTTTATCCATATCCGGTAGCTATTAACGAGGCAGGCATTGCCGGGGGTATGGAATACCCAGGAATAGTTTTTGATGGGATGGATGATAAAGGCGGTGAACTATATTGGGTAACCGCTCACGAAATTGGGCATAACTGGTTCCCGATGATTGTAGGCAGTAACGAACGCAGGTATGGTTGGATGGATGAGGGCTTGAATACTTTTATTGATATTTATGCCGCCGATGAATTTAATAAAGGCGAATATGCGCCAAAACGAGACGGTGAATATGCGCCGGGAAAAGGTAATCCGGTAGAAGAGATAGTACCCATCATTGCCGACCCAGATGCACCTTTAATAATGACCGCAGCCGACGCGATGCCCGAGAAGTATCGCCACCCAATAACCTATTTTAAAACTGCATTGGGTTTGATTTTATTACGCGAACAAATTTTAGGAGCCGACCGCTTCGATTATGCCTTTAAAAACTATACCCAAAACTGGGCATTTAAACATCCACAACCGGATGATTTTTTCCGTTCGATGGAGAATGGGGCAGGGGAGGATCTTGGATGGTTTTGGAAGGGCTGGTTCTACAAAAACTGGACATTTGATGTTAGTATTACCAACGCAACCTATGTTGACAACGATCCTAAAAAAGGCATTAGCATAACCGTGTTAAATAAAGCTCCAATGGTATTCCCGGTAACCATAGAGGCAATATTGAAAGATGGTAGCAAACAAAGACTAAAACTGCCAATAGAAACATGGCAACAACAGAAAAGTATCATAATTACTATACCAACCACCGGCGAAGTAATAAGTATAAACGCAGACCCTGATGCTGTATTACCTGATGCTAATAGGAAAAACAATGTTTTTGTGTTGAAATAAAATGCCTAAAAATTAGGCTATAAAAGAAAATATCCATTTGAAAGGATTTGAACTTTCAAATGGATATTTTAGGAAGTTTTAATTTGTTCTGATAGCTTCAACAGGATCCATCCTAGAGGCAAAATAGGCTGGTATTATGCCCGATATTATACCAATACTTACCGAAATACTAATGCCTTTAATAATATTATCAATATCCAAAACCACTTGAACATCTGCCGCTGCCTTTACAATGAAAGTTCCTCCATATACCATTAATAGCCCTATAATACCGCCTATTAAACACAAAATTACAGATTCAATTAAAAACTGGAGCAGGATAAAATAGCTTTTAGCGCCCAAAGATTTTTGAATGCCGATGATATTGGTTCGTTCTTTTACGGAAACGAACATGATGTTAGCAATACCAAAGCCACCTACTAAAATAGAAAAACCGCCAATTATAATACCAGCAATATTTAACACACCAAAGAGCTGATCCAGTTGATTTGATAGGATAGAGGTTTTATTTAGGGCAAAGTTATCGTCTTGGTTTGGTTTTAATCGGCGAATGGAACGCATAATACCTCTTAATTCGCTTTCAACTTCAATATCAGTCAGTCCTTTTTTACCACGAACCACAATTTGTGGACCATATTTACCATTTTGTACATCTAATAAACTTTTTGCAAAATTCATGGGTAATAGTATTTCCTTATCGTCAGATATACCTAAAATGTCATTTCCTTCTTTTTTAAATACGCCAATAATATTTACGTAATGTCCTATAATTTTAATTTTTTTGCCAATGGCATCTCCTTCCGGAAATAAATCTTTAGCAATATCATAGCCTATAATTGTAACGGGGCTTCCAGAGCGAGATTCGAGCTCAGTAAAATATCGTCCTTGTTCCAAGTCAAAATTCCAAGTTTTGTCATGGTCGTGGGTAGTGGCATCAATTTGGGCACCATCTACCGTATTGCTTTTGTATTTAACAATACGGTTATCAATGCTTATTTCGTAAGTAGCTGCATAGGCTGTTTGGCTGCGTTTTACAACTTCATCAAATTCTCTAATTTTTGGATCTGGCCTCTGAAGGAATTTCCACCAAGGGTAATCTTCACCCCCTCCCCATTGCCATTTTTGGATATATATACTGTTACTTCCTAATTTATCAACGCTTTTATGAAGGTTGTTTTTTAGTGTATCAACCGCAGAGAACACCGCTATAATGGTAAAAATACCAATGGTAACACCCAATAAAGATAAGAAAGTGCGGAGTTTATTTTGTCTAAGCGCATCATATGCAAACAAAACACTTTCCCCTAAAAGTTTGAAAAATATCATCATTTTATTTTTACCGGTTATTTGTTACCTCATAAATTTATGTCTAAGCTATTGATCATCGCCAGTTCAGCTAGACGAGGTATTTTATTTATTAGACTAGCCTGCATGGGATAAGTTACACAATTTTTTATTTCTGTAACAAATTCAAATCCTCATAGTTAAGTAAATAAGTAAAATAGAAAGGCTTAAAATATAAAAATAATCCTTACATTTGCGCCCTTGAAAATTCACATCTACAGGCATGAAATTATCTCAATTTAAATTCAATTTACCCGATTCGCTTATCGCGCATACACCAGCAAATATACGGGATGAATCTCGTTTAATGGTATTAAACAAAGCAACGGGAGCGATTGAACATAAAGTATTTAAGGATATTTTAGATTATTTTGATGATAAGGATGTTATGATTCTGAATAATACCAAAGTTTTCCCTGCTCGTATGTATGGTAATAAGGAAAAAACCGGTGCTACCATTGAAGTATTTTTATTGCGTGAGCTCAACAAAGAATTAAGATTATGGGATGTATTGGTTGACCCAGCTCGTAAAATTAGGGTAGGTAACAAACTTTATTTTGGTGATGACGATTTATTAATTGCCGAGGTTGTAGATAATACAACCTCACGCGGTCGTACCATTCGTTTTTTGTTTGATGGTACAGATGAAGAATTTAGAAAAAATGTAGAGATTTTAGGCGAAACCCCATTGCCTAAATACATAAAACGTAAAGCAACTAACGAAGATAAGGAACGTTATCAAACCATTTTTGCAAAACATGAAGGCGCGGTAGCAGCTCCAACTGCTGGTTTGCACTTTAGCAGAGAGCTAATGAAACGCCTTGAATTGAAAGGCGTAGAATTTGCTGAGGTTACGTTGCATGTTGGTTTAGGTACATTCCGCCCGGTTGAGGTAGAAGACCTTACGAAGCATAAAATGGACTCCGAGCAGTTTATTATTGACGAGAAACAAGCCAATATAGTAAACCGTGGCATTGAGCGTCGTAAAAACATATGTGCTATTGGAACTACCTCTATGCGTGCTATTGAATCATCTGTTTCAGCAAATAGAACTTTGAAACCGGCCAACGACTGGACTAGTAAATTTATTTTCCCTCCATACGATTTTAGTATCGCCAACTCTATGGTTACCAATTTTCATACACCAGAATCAACCTTGTTAATGATGGTTTGCGCCTTTGGTGGTTATGAAAATGTAATGAATGCTTACGAAGTTGCAGTTAAGGAAAAATACAGATTTTATAGTTATGGCGACGCCATGCTAATTATCTAAGCTGCCAATTCAGTTTCAATTTGGAATTTGATTTGCCGAAATTCAAATATTACTATCTTTAGTGATATTTAAGTTTATAGTTTAAAAGGCTTTTGATGGGTAATTTGAATCAAACATCAACCAATAACAAGGCAGTACATAATTATGTTATTATTGTTGCCGGTGGTTCAGGTTCAAGGATGCAATCTTCAATACCTAAACAATTCCTTCTTTTAAACGGGAAACCTGTTTTAATGCATACATTAAGTGCCTTCTATAATAGTGACAGCCAACCACAAATTATATTAGTACTACCATCAGCCTCAAAAATATATTGGGAGCAATTGTGTAAAGAGCATAACTTTACAATTCCTCATTTTGTAATTAATGGTGGCGAAACCAGATTCCACTCCGTAAAAAATGGCTTGGAAAGTATAAAAAATCTGGAAAATGCTATTATAGCTGTTCATGATGCGGTGAGACCAATTACCTCTAAACAAATTATTGATCAATCATTCAATTATGCTGCCGAAAATGGAAATGGTGTAGCCGCAGTTAAAAGCAGAGATTCAATCAGACAGCTGAGAAACGGAACTTCAACCCATTTGGTTAGAGATGAAATTTATTTAATACAAACACCTCAAACTTTCAAGGCAGAGCAATTACTAAAAGCGTACAATCAGGAATTTCATTCTAACTTTACCGATGATGCAAGTGTAGTAGAGCAGGCTGGTTTTAAAATACATTTAATTGAAGGAAGTTACTCCAATATTAAAATAACCTTTCCTGAAGATATCGCTATTGCTGAATTGCTATTACAAGGTATATAATACACAGTAATAAACTTAAACAAAAACCTTAATTAATCTTCAAGATCTTCTTATTACTCCTAATAATAATGAAATAGTGGCAATTACCAAAAGTATGTGGATAAGTCCGCCTACTGAGTAAAAGAAAAACCCCAATGCCCAACTAATAACCAAAATAACGGCAAATAAATATAACAAACTTCGCATGGTGTTTTATTTTATTAAACTTAATTAGTTCAATAACCAGAACAACAATAAAAAGTTTTGTAAATAAAAAACCCCTGCAGTTGCAAGGGTTTAAATGCTGTAATTAATATTCGTCCTCGTTGAAAAAGAAATCGTCTTTTGTTGGATAGTCAGGCCAAATTTCTTCTATATTTTCGTAAGGCTCACCATCATCTTCCAGAGCTTGTAAGTTTTCAATAACCTCAACAGGCGCTCCTGAACGGATGGCGTAATCAATTAATTCATCTTTTGTTGCGGGCCATGGTGCATCTTCAAGGTGCGATGCTAGTTCAAGTGTCCAATACATATGTTTTATATATTTATAAAATTGTTAGGTAAATTTAATTTTTCGCAAAAGTATATTATTTTTTATTGCATTATCAATATTTTTTTCAAATAATTATAATCTAGGAAGCCACTTATTCTCAGGAATTTGATGGTCGTTGCCAATTTTTCTGCCTAAAACAAACAAATAATCACTTAATCGGTTTAAGTACATAATTACCTTTTCATCCACATAACTTTCTTCCGCCAATTGAACTACTAGCCGCTCAGCCCTTCTGCATACGCATCGTGCAATATGGCAAAATGAAATGACATTGTTGCCACCGGGCAAAATAAAGTGTTTCAATTCGGGTAAGCTTTCATTCATTAAATCTATTTCATCTTCCAACAATTGAATATCCTCAGTCCATAAATCAGGAATTGTCATTTTTGATTTATCAGGGTCAGAAGCTAAAGAGGAACCTATTGTAAATAGCCTATCTTGAATTTGCTTCAAGATATCTTTAACAGGTGAGTCAACTCCTTGGTCAATTATTAAACCTATGTACGAGTTTAGTTCATCCACAGTACCATAGCTTTCAATACGGATATGGTGCTTAGGTATCCTGGTACCACCAATTAATGAAGTAATGCCCTTGTCGCCAGTTTTAGTATATATCTTCATTTTTATTTTATCCTTAATCTACGTAATTTATGATTTTGAATGCAGATTTAGGGTTAAATTTGCATAATTATTATTCGACAGCGTTTTTCTATAAGCGGTAAACAATTAACCAAATTAAGGTTAACGCTTTAAAGTTATAAAAATGAAGTATTTTATTCTTGTTTGTGCCATGCTATTGTTAAATGTAAAAATCAATAACAAAACATACGGTGCTGTAAATCAAAATCAAAACAAAATAAAAAAGATAAATTTGTTAACCGAGAAAGAATTTAACACACTTTTCCCATTGCGTAATAAATTTTATACCTATACTGCTTTTATGAAAGCGGTAAGTGAAATGGCAGATATAAAAATTAAAATAACCAAACGAGCCGTTTCAGTTTATCAATTTGTTAGAACAGTAAAAAGCACTGGCAAGTCGACTTTAGTGAGACAAGATGAGGATTGGGATGAAGCTTGGGCTAAAAAAAAGCCCGACAGTACCTATGTAATTGATTATGGAAATTTTTGTAGCGAGAAATCAATGCCCATTAATAAACGAGAATTAGCCGCTTTTTTTGCCCATATAGCCCATGAAACCAGGCATGGCGAAAACGAAAAATATAATGATGGCTTAATGTTTGTGCACGAAATTAACACCAATCTTACCTATGTAGCTCCTAATGATATATATCCAGCTGTAAATAGTAAAAAATATTACGGGCGTGGACCTATGCAATTAAGTTATAATGGGAATTATGGATATGCCTCGGATTGTATTTTTGGAGATAAGAACGTTTTGCTTAAAAATCCAGATTTAATTGAAACGGATGCGGTAATTGCTTTTAAGACCGCCATTTATTTTTGGATGACCCCCCAAGCTTACAAACCATCGGCTCATGATGTAATGATAGGTAAATGGCAACCTAATAAAACAGATGTTTTGGCACATAGAACTCCGGGTTTTGGTATGACTATCAATATTGTTAATGGCATGGTTGAATGTGGGAAGGGGGATAAAATGTACAATATGAACGACCGGATAGGGTTTTATAATTATTTTTTGAAAAAGCTTGGAGTAAGCGACCCGGCTTGCACTTGCTCATGTGGTGATATGAAGCCATTTTAACTAATTTAGAAATTGATGATATTTGTTTCGTAATCAAAACATTACAGTTTACAATTTTTAATTTACTCGCCAATATCTATATTTAGCGAATGAACAATTTACCTTTTAACACTTTAGGGCTTTGTGCGGAAGAAATAGAATGCATGCACGAAACTTATAAGGCACTTAAGGATAAGCATAGTATTCAGTTTACGGGTCATATTGATTTTCAATTACATGATTTTGAGGTTTTTAAAAACCTCCCTGGATTTAGCCTACGTAATAGCTATGCAATAAAGCAGGAAAATAATAACGACGCTTATATTTTATTTGTGGAGGTAAGTAACAAAACTAAACATGAGGATGGTGGCTTCATTTCAACATGCGATTACCAAACCTGGGCGCTCTCTTATTTAAAGCAAGACTTTGGTAGAGTCAAAATTCGGAAAGAAACCCTAATTGATAAAATATCGGAACTTTTGCACCCAATTGAACTCGATTTTGAAGATGACCGTTCATTTAGTGACGCGTTTTATGTTTTGGTGAACGATTTTAATAAAGCAAGCAAGGCAATTAACCGCGATTTTAGGAATGCGGTGATGGATTTAAGACATGATGATTTTATTATTGAAATAGTAAACCATACGCTTATTATAGGAAACAATAAGTCCATGCATTACACAAAGGCATTATACTTGGCTGATTTTGTTAAAAAAGTAGCTTCTCAATTCTAATAATCAATGTAAACAAATTTTATAACTATATGTAAAAAATAACTAAGCCTATTTTTCATCAATCTATCAAACCTCCTGCCTCATGCGTTTTTTAATAATCTTCATCTATTTGTTCACCAACTTTGAAATAAGTGTTGGTCAGCAATTATTTTATGAAAAATTTTCACAAAACGTTTATAATGCAGGACTTCAAAATAATGATTTTGCCCAAGATAAGGATGGAATTATTTATTGCGCAAATAGTGACGGAGTTTTAACCTATGATGGAATTAAGTGGGGATTGCTGAATACCACTAATCATGATTTTGTCTCCTCCTTAGCTCTCAATCAAAAAGGTGATATTTTTACAGGCTCATCATTTGAATTTGGCTTTTTTAAAAAAAATAACCTTGGAAACTATACCTATAATTCTTTATTAACATTACTTCCTAAAAGTGAACAGGGCATCGGATATATTGATCAAACAATTTTAATTGACGATGATATATTCTATTGCAATTCCAATAAAATATACAAATTTTATGATGGAAATTTTAGAATATATCCAATAAAACATTTAAGGTTATTTAAACTTTATAATAAATTATATGTACTAACTGAAAATGGATTATTTAAATATGAGAAAGGGAACTTTATCGAGGTAAAATTTGGAAAGGATTTAAAACTATTAGATATTGCATCTATAGCAGAATATCAGAATAACAAATATTTATTACTTACAAAAAAAGGAAGTGTATTTGTTTTTAATAGCGATGAAAAACCAAATAATCGTATTACTTTATTTAAACAATTACCGAAACCATATTTTAAATTTGACCCTTATATAACGCAAATAAATTATCTAAAAAATAGTATTATCTCAATTACTTCTGGCTTTGGTATAATTTTTATCAATAAAAGTGGACAAATAACAAACTATATAATTAAAGAATTGCTTGGTAGTGCTTTTCCATTTTCCCCCAATTTTATAGATAAAGATAATAACCTTTGGCTAGGATTTAATCATGCAATTATTCAAATTCACACAAATTCACCTTTATCATATTCTAATCAATTCAATGGTTTAGGAACTGAAGAGAAAACAATCATTGCAATTGGTAAGGATAAAAACCAATATTATATTGGAACAGATGTGGATTTATATTCTAGATATGACAAATTGTATTTCCCCAAATTAGGTAAAATTCATTATCTAATTGGGGGGATATATAATTTTGATAATCAAACAATTTTAATAGGTGCAAATGGAGTATTTCAATTGATAAATAAAAAACTAATCAATATTTCTCCAATTTTATATGTGCGTTCAATTTGTAATTTAAAAAATTCACCATATACCTACATATTCGGAACTGAGGACACTGGTTTATGGTTATTGAAGAAAGTGGGTGGTAAATGGATAACAAAAAAAAATTATTGGATTTGATGACGGGGTATTTAATCTTTATGAATTAGATGGGGACTTTTGGATTAGTCAGATAAATAAAGGTATTATCAAGGTTAAATTAAATGCAAGCCAAGATTCGGTTATTAGCCTAACTAATTATGGCAAGATAAATGGCTTACCTTCAAATATTAATAACCGTATTTATAAATTACGAAATGGAAGGTTAATCTTCACAACCATAAACGGGATTTACACGTTTAATAGCAATAAATTTGAACCTGACCTTTCATTTGACCCACAACATATAAAAGGTTGGTGCATTTATACCTTAACTGAAACTGCTAATGGTGATATTTATTTTTGGGGGGCACCAACAAAAGATTTACAAACAGTTGGATTATTGGCTAAACAACCTAATGGAAACTATAAATTATCGCCAACCCCTTTTAGTAAAATATCCCTTAAAACCAATAATTTAAGAGTTGATGTGGATGCACCATTGTTTACCGATGATAATAATGAAGTTTTGTTAGGTTACAAAGGTAATTTAATAACCTTTAATCCTAACCAGCATTATATTTACAATAAAACCTTTGAAACTAAAGTTTGCAATGTTTGGGCTAAACAAAAAATGCTCTATAAGGAAGGTTCTTCCAGCATTATCAGTGAAATACCGTACGATTTAAATACCTTGAAAATTTCATTTCGGTCAACGTTTTTAGAATCCGCGTCCGAAAATAAATATCAATACAAGTTGGATGGATTTGAAAATAAATGGTCTGATTGGAATTCATCGTCGGAAGCTGATTTTACCAATCTTGATGATGGATATTATAATTTTTCGGTTCGAACTAAAAATGTTTACGGAATGTTAAGTAAACCCACTGTTTTTTCATTTTACATTAAACCACCTTGGTACAAAACATGGGTTGCTCATCTATTTTATTTAATTGGCGGACTATTACTATTATATTTTGGAAATACCCTAAATACCATTCGGCTGAAAAGAATCAGAGCTCGACTAAAACAAATGGTTGATCAACAAACAGGAGAATTAATTAATAAGAGCGAAGAGATTTTAGCCCAAAAAAAAGCGTTAGAAGCCTTGAATGTAACTAAAGATAGGTTGTTCTCAATAATCTCTCACGATTTAAAAGGGCCTTTAGCTCAACTTAAAAGCACCTTTGATTTAATTGATTCGGAAGATATTAGCATTGAGGAGTTGCAAGTTTTACTGCCAATGCTAAATTTAAGTATAGGCTCCACATTAAATTTGGCTGATAACCTACTTTATTGGGCAAAAAGCCAATTAGATGGAATTCAAGTAAGGCAAGTTTGGTTTGATTTGAAGGAAATAATAATTGAAAATTACGACTTATTTAAAGCTAGAGCAGAAAGTAAATCAATTGAAATAGAGAACCAAATTGATAAAACCATAATGGTTTACGCAGATAGGGATATGATCAACTTGGTTTTAAGAAACCTAATTGCAAATGCAGTAAAGTTTACTAATGAAAATGGCAAAATTACCATTGAATGCGAAACGGTAAATGGGTTTATTAAAACTTTTGTTCAAGATACGGGTACTGGTCTTACAAAAGAAGAAATAGAAAATATTTTCAGTAAAGGGAATTTCTTTAAAAACGGTACCTCCGGAGAAAAAGGTTCAGGTTTAGGATTAATTATTTGTCAGGATTTTATTGAAAAAAATGGTGGTTCCTTAGAAATTGAAAGCACGGCAGGAAACGGTAGCAAGTTTATATTTAGCTTACCGAATATTACAAACTAAATGACTAAGGCTAGTCGGCTAAAATTGCCTTGCGGTCAACTTTTTGAATATTGGTATTAGCATAGTCATTTTCAATAAGTCCATCGCGCATGCGTACTATTCTGTGAGCATGTAAAGCAATATCCTCTTCGTGGGTAACTAATATAATAGTATTACCTTTTGAGTGTATATCTTCAATTAAGCCCATAATTTCGATAGAAGTCTTTGTGTCAAGGTTACCAGTAGGTTCATCGGCCAAAATTATAGATGGGTTGTTAATTAATGCTCTTGCAACCGCAACTCTCTGTCTTTGACCACCAGATAATTCATTAGGCTTATGGGTAATTCTATTACCTAAACCAACATTTTCCAGATTTTCTTTGGCTCTAGCCATTCTTTTTTCCTTACTAACGCCTGCATAAACTAATGGTAGAGCCACATTATCAAGCGCAGTGTTACGGGGCAATAGGTTAAAGGTTTGAAAAACGAAACCAATTTCTTTGTTTCTTACTTCGGCTAGTTCATTATCAGTCATTCCACTCACATTGGTTCCATTAAGCCAATATTCGCCTTTTGAAGGAGTATCTAAACAACCTAATATATTCATTAAGGTTGATTTGCCCGAACCAGAAGGGCCCATCAAAGCCACAAACTCGCCTTTATTAATTGAAAGAGATACCGATTTTAAAGCATGAATAATTTCGGTGCCTATTACATACCGACGTCCTATTTGTTTAAGGGTAATGAGTGGTTCCATTTTTTTATTTATTTGACAATAGAATTGGTGATTTTGTTACACCTATTTGCATTTTATCAACAAATTGAACTTTAATACAAAAGATTAATTCAATAATAAGCGTGAAATTATTTCAGGTTAATGACTTTGGAAACTAAAAAGTAGTCATCATCATGTTTGGGAGCGTTTAAAAGTGCTTCCTGATGGGTGATTTCTTGTTTTACTGTATCTTCACGCAAAATATTTACTTCATCAGTCATATATACAAGAGGCTCAACACCTGTTGTATCAATTTCATTTAGCTTGTCCATAAAGCCTAAAATTTTGTTCATATCATCAATCATTGCTGATTTTTCGCTCGAATTAAGTTCCAAACGAGCCAGATGTGCTATTTTATCTACGGTTTCTTCATCTATTATCATACAATTCCTAATTTGTTTTTTATTAAATCATGCACTTGGTCGCGTAAAGTGTCTGCATCATCCAAAGTCAAGTGCTCCGTCTCAATTGGTTTGTGAACAAATATATGGCTAATTCCCGGTCGACTACCATACTGGCTACCTGTATTCCAAAATACCTTCCAAGTATCGAGCGAAGTTATTGGAATAATAGGCACCTTCAATTCTATCGCTAACCTAAATGCTCCGTTTTTAAATGGATTTAATTGTGGTGGATAAACCAAAGGTATAGTTGCTTCAGGGAATATTACTACACTAAAGCCTTCTTCTAGTCTTTCTGCAGCTTTTTTAAAGGCTTTGAATGAAGAAATTTTACTTTCACGGTTTACGGTAATATCAATGGTATTAAAAAAGTAACCAAGAACAATTTTATATTTAAGCTCTTCCTTGCCAATAAAACAATGGTTGTTTTTTGTGGCAAGGTTTATCGCCAAAATATCAAGGTTCGAGGTATGGTTGCCAACTATAATATAAGTTTTGCTCCAATCTATGGATGCCTCATATTTAACCTTGAAAAATATACCAGAAAAAGCAGTTGATAAAAATGAAATAACCCTTCGCAATTGGTTAATGTGTTGATAACGCTCTTTTTTTTGCTTTAGAAAAATGGCTATTGGCCATAAAAGAACGAAAAAAAACACCACTGAGGCCTTATAAAAATTGGTGTGGATTCTTTTTAGGGGGTTTATCATTATCTTCAAAAGTAAAAAATAACTAGCTTTTTTACAAAGCTTAAAGGGTTAAAAATGGCTATTTGGTGTTTTTAAGATTATTTGATTGAAAAATTAATAATAATGAAACCTTATTTCGGTCATATCAAAAATATAAAAATTACTTACTTTCGCACACATGGAAACTGTTGTAAGTGGTATACGTTCAACCGGTAATTTGCACTTAGGGAATTACTACGGAGCGATACAAAACTTTGTTAAAATGCAGTATGAGTATAACTGCTTCTTTTTTATTGCCGACCTACATTCTTTAACTACCCACCCAACACCCGAAAATTTACATGGTAACGTAAAACAGGTTTTGGTAGAGTATTTGGCCGCTGGTATTGATCCTGAAAAGGCAACTATTTACATTCAATCGGATGTCCCGGAAATATCTGAATTGTATTTGTATCTAAACATGAATGCCTATTTAGGTGAGCTGGAGCGAAGTACTTCTTTTAAAGATAAAGTAAGAGCTAATCCTGAAAATGTAAACGCTGGCTTATTAACATACCCGGTACTAATGGCTGCCGATATTATTATTCACAAAGCTACAAAAGTACCTGTAGGTAAAGATCAAGAACAACACTTGGAAATGGCCAGGACTTTTGCCAACCGTTTTAATAGATTGTATAAAAACGAATACTTTCCTGAAGCATTTGCATTTAATTTTAGCGCGAACTTGGTTAAAATACCTGGATTGGATGGAAAAGGTAAAATGGGAAAATCAGAAGGGGAGGGTAATGCGGTTTACCTTTCTGATTCGCCTGAGGCAATACGGAAAAAAGTAATGCGTGCTGTGACAGATGGGGGACCGACTTCGGAAAATCAGGAAAAACCTGTTGAAATTCAAAATCTATTTGATATTATGAAGGTGGTTTCATCAACAGAAACCCTTAAACATTTTGACAATCTATATAATAACTGTCAAATTAGGTATGGCGATTTGAAAAAGCAATTGGCAGAGGATATTATTATTGCCACAACTCCAATAAGAGAGAGGATTAATGATATTGCCAATGATGTGGATTATTTACGGAAAGTTGCTGGTTTAGGTGCCGAAAAAGCTAGAGAAAGTGCAGGGAAAACAATTCGTGAAGTGAGAGAAATTATCGGGTTTAGGCGATTCTAGGTTTACTGGGTTGTTGATAATTAACACTTCAAATTGTATATTAGTCCGGATATTACCTGCATCAAACAACTTTGAATTTTTTTTTGATAAAAGCGGGATTTATTACTGACTGAATATTTAAAACACGCACCATCAAAATTATCAACATTTAATAAAGATGCACATTGCAATAGTAGGCAACATAGGAGCTGGCAAAACTACCTTAACAGAATTATTGGCTAAAAACTATAATTGGGATCCATTATATGAAGCAGTGGACAACAATCCCTATTTGGAAGATTTTTACAGCGATATGAAACGTTGGAGCTTCAACCTTCAAATATATTTTTTAAATACTCGTTATCGCCAGATAATTGAAATACAAAAAGGTGGGCAAAATATTATACAGGATAGAACCATTTATGAAGATGCCTATATTTTTGCCGAAAACCTGCACGATATGGGTTTAATGACTACCCGTGATTTTCAAAACTACCAAGCAATATTTGATAATATAACCGAATTTATAAAGCCTCCCGATTTACTTATATATCTTAAGGCTTCAGTACCTACATTAGTTAACAATATACAACGCCGAGGTAGGGAATATGAAAGTGGGATTAGACTTGATTATTTGTCAAAACTAAACGATAAATATCAAAAATGGATAAGTGGGTATAACTTAGGTAAACTGTTGATTATAGACAAGGATACCATTGATTTTGCCACCAAAACTGAAGATTTGGCTACAGTTGTTCAATTAGTTGAACGAGAGATTAATGGGTTGTTTTAATTTTGCTCAACGGTTTTATTCATGAAAATACTTGGTATTATTCCCGCCCGCTATGCTTCAACAAGGTTTCCTGGTAAGCCTTTAGTTAGCATTAAGGGCAAAACTATGATACAAAGGGTTTATGAACAAGCCAAGAAATGTACTTCATTAAATCAGGTTATTGTAGCTACCGATGATTCTCGAATATACGACCATGTTATAGGCTTTGGAGGACTAGCTATCATGACCTCTACCAATCATCAAAGCGGAACCGATAGGTGCGCTGAGGTGGCACGCTCATATCCTAACTATAATGTAGTAATTAATATACAAGGTGATGAGCCATTTATCGACCCTAATCAAATTGATAAATTGGCAAGCTGCTTTGAAACTGATGCGGATATTGCAACCCTAGTAAAAAAAATTACCACCAATGAGGAGCTTTTTAACCAAAATACTCCAAAGGTTTTAATAAATGTAAAAGGAGAGGCTATATACTTTTCACGTGCTACTATTCCAACAATTAGAGGGGTTGATCAAGAGAACTGGCTATCAAATTATCAATACTATAAACACATTGGTATTTACGGTTATCGGGTGGCTGTATTGCAACAAATTACCAAATTACCTCCATCATCATTAGAAAAGGCCGAAAGCCTGGAACAGTTACGTTGGATAGAAAATGGTTACCGCATTAAAGTTGCCGAAACCGAACATGAAACTTTCGCGATTGACACCCCAGCAGATTTGGAAAAGATTTTACAATATTTTTAACACTCAAATTACCTTAAACTCCTATCTTCCATATTTAAATTGGTATCAAACGGACTTTTTGTAAACGGATAGATGGTTTGTTTTATAAAACCTTTTGGGTATTGAGCTTCGTGCACGCCAGTACCTTCTGGCCACTCTTTTCCAGGTAAATAATAGGTGCCAAAAATTATATCTATAAATGGAAATATGGAGGCAAAATTATGCCCATAATATTTAGGGTCTTCGCAATGGTGCCAGTGATGGTATTGTGGAGTTGTAAATATGTATTTTAAAAACGGTAATGATGACAAAAATAGTTGGTGGAAATGATTAGAAAAATTGCTAACTAGCCCAAGCAGATATAAGGAGAAACAAGCTCTGCAGGAGTGCAACTTGCCAGCAATAATATTTGCGACGATAAACATGAGCTGGAT
>CAITEP010000006.1 GCA_903891475.1 uncultured Mucilaginibacter sp. | reverse complement strand
TACAGGCCCAACATGCCTTTTTTTAACACTTTTCATAAACAAAAAAAGTCAATTGAAATCACTTTCAATTGACCTATCACATCTCGCTTTTAATCAATAACTTATAAAGGTTTCACCAACCATTTTTGACCACTATATCTTTTAAAAAATAAGGATAGAATATTTCCTTAGATATATTATAAAGACCTGATTAACGACAAAATTAATCAGGTCTTTTTGTTGTATATTGAATTTGCAAAATCTTTGGTTCTTTCAAATTCATAGCCCTTTTGCTTAGCCCATAAAATAAAATCGCAAATTTTATCAATAAATAACTGACCAGAGATTTTAGTGATGTATTTCGGCAATCCCAAGTTTTTATTTTCTATTAGGTCAGTAAATTCCCAAGGGTGGAAATATAAATTTAGATAACCATCAGTATTAATTGTAGATATTGCCATCCACTTAATAAAGGGCAAGCCAACATTATTAAAGGTTAACCAAAATAGCGGAAACCGAATAATGGGAGTTACAGATGCAGGTATTTGTAAAACATCTTCCTCAAAAAAATACGACCGAGGCTTGTTGAAATTATTATACCTGCCTGGTAATATAGTTGGGTTGATTGACGAATTATATAAATACCCAGCTTTTTTAATTTCCACTTCATTAACTTTCATCATTCTGGCCATTCTATATCCTTCCACTGAATTTTCTGAAATATGCTCCAAGACTTCTTTTGATTGCCTTAAATGTGCAATTTGAAAATCAGAATGATAATACCCATGAGATGCAATTTCATGACCATCATCTACTATTTTTTTAATGACATCAGGTTTGTTTATCGAATAATTTGCTGTGCAATAAAAAGTAGCTTTTATATCGGTTTGTTTTAATAAAGCCAATACATTTAAAGTGCCATTTGTTGAAATAGCAAGCTGTTCATCAAAATCCAGTTTCTTTCCATATTCCAGCGGTAGGTCGAATTCCTCCACATCAAACCCTAATAATACTGTCTTTTTTAAGTTCAATGTTTTTATTATTGATGATATAATTTGGTCTGTTTTTAGTTTGTAGGAAGATTTTACCAACATACATACCTATAATTCCTAAAACTAAAAGTTGCAAGCCTCCAAAAAATGAAATAGTTGCTATTATGGATGCCCAACCAGAAACCGCATGACCAGTAAATATGCTAATTAAAATATATGGGATATATAATAGCGATGCAACAGAGAAAAATATCCCAACTCCTGTAGCAATATACAGTGGCCTAACGCTAAAGGACATTATACTACTTATACCTAATTTTACCAATGCAATAAAAGAATAATTAGGTGTTCCCGAATGCCTTTGAGCAGGGGTATAGGGTATGCCAATTTGTGAAAAACCAACCCATTTTACCATCCCTCGGTAAAAAATTTCGTACTCGTCAATTTTCTTTAATTCGTTTACTACCCTTTCATCGAGGATGCGAAAATCGGAGGCTCCATTTTCAAGCTTGATGTCCGAAAATAAATTGATTACCTTATAAAAAAGCTTTGAGGTGATTTTTTGTCGCTTTTTTACATGTGGATTCGCGTCTACACGGTAAGTATAAACTATATTGTTACCTTTTTCCCACAGATGCAGCATTTTAGGTAATAGTTCAGGTGGGTGCTGTAAATCGGCATCCATAGTTATGATGGCATTACCGTTTGCATGGTCAATACCTGCTTTTAAGGCATGGTCTTTCCCAAAATTACGCGATAATTGTAGATAAAAAACATTGCTGAAAAGTTTAGCCTGTAGCTTAATTTCGTTCAGTGTATTATCGGTGCTTCCATCATCAATAAAAATAAATTCAAAATCATAATTGGTTGGAGCAAGTATTTCCGTTACCTTCAATATTAGAGGACGTATGTTTTTTTCTTCATTAAATGAAGGTATTATTATGGAGAGTTTCTTTTTCATGTAGTGGTTAAGGTTGGGACAAAGCTATTGAATTTTCTAAATAATGTATCAAAAATTATTTTTAACCATATCAAAAAGCAAGGCAATGCTTTTAACGCGTACGGTTCAACAAAATGTATTTTGAGATATCTTGGAAATAAATCAGAGGGTGAAAAACTGGTAAGAATTAATGCCAAAATCAATAAAAACCAAGTTAAAGTATCTGTTGGCTTTTCGGAATTGATAAACCATATTGCTACACCAACAAAGGCTATTATATAGGTTGGCGACTCGGAACCAGTGCTAAATATTACCGGAAAAATTAAAGTAGATGCCACTATTAGCAGTTGATAATTTAAATTTTCCAAATAGTTTATTCGGATATAGGATAAGCCAAATAACAGTATGCCGGGTATTATAACGAATAGATTTTTTAACTCAGGGAATGCAATTTTTCTTATCATACCCATCACAGATATGTCTTCTCGTGTTGATTGAATGTTACTTTGATTTTTTGATATCAGATCGACATACCAGTCATTATAGGTTTGAAATATAAACTTAGGAGAAGATAATAACATTGGCAATACAATAAGAATGATGCTCCAAAAAATTAAACTACCGATTAGCTTTACCTTGTTGTCAGAAAAGAAAAAGAATGCCAAACCAACTATCCCGTAAAGCTTTATGAATAATCCTAAAGTGATCATCAAGGCTGCCCAAAAATCTTTTTCTTTTTTAATAAAATAAAAACTGAATAATATCAATGCGACAATCAAGGGGTTTACCTGAACATTGGCAGAGGATGTCATTAACTCGTGTGCGCAAATTAACAAAGTAATTAATTTAGCATTATCAGTAAAAGGGAGCAACTGTATGGCTTGCATTAAAATAAAGGCATTGAACATTACCCATAAAACCATTCCTAAACTATCTGGTAATAGAGCAAATGGGGCAATAATTAAAGCGAATATTGGACCATAATGATTCAAGTCTGCATAATGACTTGGTTGAGGTAAATATAGGTTATGCTGATTTATTAAATTAATGAAATTGTACTTATAAACAAGATAGTTATTGGGAATGTAGTTAAGAATAACACTTTTACCAACTGTAAAGAAGCTTAGGCTAAACCAAATTATATAAACAAGGTAGGGTTTGTCGGTAATTATCTTATAAATTCTATTCTTCATCGAAGTAAATTGTACAAATATAATCAAAAACTAAGCTATAAGCTATTTTGTGTTGCTGTGGTTATATAAGCCTATTGTAAGTTTAAACATGTTATTTAATCGTTAATAAAATGTAAATATGCTGATTGCAGAAACAATAGCAAACAGTTATATTTAGAAAAGAACAACAACTATTAATTATTGATAAGACGAAGAAAATGGGTGAAATGATACATCAATAGTAAAGTTTTGTGATATAAAGGTTAATTAAAGATATTTTAAAATTATCGAGCTAAACAATAATTCTTAATTAAATTCTATTAATTTAATAAATAGGTCTTTCCCTTTTCAGGTATAATGGCTTCAATACCTTCGCTTTTTAATGCTTCGGCAAAAGCATTCATACTTTCTGTTTCACCGTGCACCAGAAAAACTTGGCTTAATGGGTCTCTATCAATTTCCAGTACAGTATTTACCAAGTCATTATGATCGCCGTGCGCGCTCAAAACATCTGTTTTTTTTATGGTTGCATATACGGCTAAATCACGGTCTTTAATATGTACAATAGGGTCTCCTCTTAATAATCTATACCCTAAAGTACCTTTAGCACAATATCCAATAAAAAGTATAGTACAATAATAATTTTGAATGTTGTGAAACAAATGATCTTGTATCCGTCCACCATCCAGCATTCCAGCTGATGAAATGATAATGCATGGTTCAAAATAATTTGAAACCTGCCTGCTGTCTTTTAAATTTTCAACATAAGTCAAATTATCAAACTCAAATTCATCACCGGATTTTTCATAAAACTCTTTAGCCTCATGATTAACCAAATTATGGTATTTTCTGAAAATTTCTGTAGAACGGGAAGCAAGCGGACTATCAACAAATACTTTGACCGGTGGGAGCAGCTTACTACTGAATATTTTATTTAAAGAATATACTAATGATTGAGTTCTACCAATACTAAAGGCAGGTACTATTAATCTTCCTTGTTCCTTAATACAAGCTTTTTCTATAATTTCAATAAGCGTTTGTTCAACTGTTTTATCGTTGCTATGAAGTCTTCCTCCATAGGTTGATTCGCAAACTAGGTAGTTTACAGATGGTAATGGTTGAGGGTCTTCAAGTACCGGATAATTTTTACGGCCTATATCACCTGTAAATCCAATGGTTTTTTCCTTTCCTTCCTCCTTTATTGTTAAAATAACCGCAGCTGCCCCTAATAAATGACCAATAGGGCTAAAAGTAAGTGTAATGTTTTCGGTAATTTGGAAGGGCTTATTATAACCAAGTGTAACAAAACGTTCCACAGTATCCATTACATGTTTTTGCAAATACAACGGTTGTTGACTATGATTGCCCTTACCTCTTTTATGTTTTCTGCTGCTGGAAACCTTTCTCATAAATATACTTACCGAATCAAGCAATAATAATTCGGTCAATTCGGCAGTAGGTGCGGTGCATAAAATTTGTCCATTAAACCCTAATCGTACCAGTGTTGGTAAATTACCTGAATGATCAATATGTGCATGGGTTAGTATCACCACATCAATTTCAGCAGGGTTAAATGGAAAATCTTCGTTTGATAGTATGCTGCGATCTTTTTCATAATCTAAACCGCAATCTATTAGAATTTTGTAGTTACCAGTTTCTAGCAAGTGCATGCTGCCAGTAACTTGCTGGGCTGCCCCATGTATAGTTAATTTCATTTGTAGAGGCTAATTATCAATAGGTTAAATAAGTTTTACAGCTTATACCAATGAAATTCATTCTCCGGTATAAAACCTTTAGCCCGACTACAAATTTAAAATTATTATTTTAAAATCTTTAAACCTGATAAGCTCAATTTCATCCAACTTATGTCATAAATAATTTCCTAACAAATCCAGTAAAAATGGTTGATTATTAAATAAAGTTTGATATTAATTCAAATTGATAATTTTGATTGTTAATTTTTAAAATTTACAACTAAATTTGAATAGTAATTATTGTGATAAAACAATAGTTTAAGAATACTGTTAATAAACTAAAAATGAGCGAAATAGAAGATTATTCAGAAAATGTTCGTGAACATAGCGATGAACATGCGCATCACATATTAAACGAAGGCAAAGAAAAATGGGTACTTTTTGTAGCCTTATCTACTGCAATAATTGCTGTTTTAGCTGCAATAACTGGCTTGCTGGCAAGTGACCATGCTGATGAAGCAATGCTTACCCAAATAAAATCATCAGATCAATGGGCTTTTTATGAAGCTAAAAGTATTAAATCTGAAACCATAAATTCATCAAATAAAATTTTACTTGCTTTAGGGAAAACACCTGCTGCCAAGGATACATTAAAAATTCGTGAGAATAAGATTGAGCAAGCTAAAATAATGAAGGAGGCACAGGATTTTAAAAAGGAATCAGACGAACATCTCATCCGTCATCGAATTTTAGCTAAAGGTGTTACCTTGTTCCAAATAGCCATTTCTATTGGTGCCATTTCAATTGTTACCAAGCGCAAAGGTTTATGGTTTGCTAGTTTAGGCTTTGCCGCTATAGGTATTTTCTTTTTAATACAAGGCTTAATTTAAGGTAATGGTTAGTTTATAACTAATCTCTCATATTTATATACTGCAACGGTTGCCCGAAATTATCGCTTTTACAAAGACCGATAACAGCTTGAAGGTCATCAATTTTTTTACCTTGTACACGCACTTGGTCGTCCATTATACTGGCTTGAACTTTTAAACCGCTATCTTTAATTTTCTTAACTATTTTTTTTGACGCCTCTTTATCAATACCTTCCTTAATTTTTATTTCCTTTCTAATCATGTTCCCCGATGCATATTGCTCTTTTCCAAAATCAAGGGCATTAGGGTCGAGGTGTTGTTTAACCATTCGGCTTATAATAGCATCTTGAATAGCTTTTAAGCGCATATCATCTTCTGTAACTATGGTAATTATATTCGTTTTTTTATCCAGCTCAACGCTGCTTTTACTGCCATTAAAGTCATAGCGGTTTAAAATTTCCTTTTTAGCTGTATTGATGGCGTTATCAAGTGTTTGTCCGTCTATTTTGCTAACAATGTCGAAAGTAGGCATGATTTAAATTATTAAAGTTACATTGCAAATGTAAGGTTATGGTCGGCATAATATATTATTTAATTAGGTTTATGCTTAATATTTGTTTGAATGAATAACCCATTTCTTCAAAAACTAGTTAAATTTAGCATATCAATATTTATATTACGTTTACCATTGAGTTAATACTAAATTAACATCTAAATATGCAAATTTGTAATCTAGGTGTAAAACCTGTTTTCTATGGATAAAAATAAGATTCCTTTAATAAACCGGGAAATTAGTTGGTTATATTTTAATGACAGGGTACTTCAAGAGGCCGCCGACCCATCAGTACCATTGATTGAAAGAATTAAGTTTTTAGCGATTTTTTCATCCAATTTGGATGAATTTTATCGGGTTAGGGTAGCTACCTTAAGTCGCCTTGCCAATTTAAATGAAAAAGCAAAAGTGATTTTAGGATATAATCCTAAAAAATTGTTAACCCAGATAAAAAATATTGTAATAAGGCAAGAGCGTAAGTTTAATAATTTGTATGAAAATACCATTGTTAGGCAACTTGCTGAAGAAAAAATATTCATTCTGAATGACAAGCAATTAAATGTAAGCAGAGGGGAATTTGTAAAGCGCTATTTTAGAGAAAAACTATTGCCCACGTTGGTTCCCATTATGATAGATGACAGTTTGCCTTTCCCTGAATTGAGGGATAGGGCAGTCTACTTTTTTATACGATTAGTAAAAGAAGGTAAAACACAACTAGCATTGATTGAATTTCCTGATACATTATCAAGATTTATTGTTTTACCAGAAACAAATAACCTCAAGTTCATTATTTTATTAGACGATGTGATTAGATATAGCCTAGAGGACATATTTTTCATTTTTGAACACGATTATATGGAGGCTTATTCCATACAGTTAACAAGGGATGCCGAGCTTGATTTGGATAAGGAAGTATCGGGTAAGTTTATTGATGCCTTATCAAAAAGCCTGCAAAGACGCAAAAAGGGTAAGCCAATGCGCTTATTGTATGATTCGGAAATGCCTCCCGAAATGCTAAAGTATTTAATTGCAAAAATGGGTTTACACACCGAAAATTTAATTCCGGGTAACCGTTACCACAATTTTAAAAATTTTATTTCGTTCCCTAATGTTGGCAGACCTGAATTAGAATACGAAAAGAACATTCCATTATCGGTTGATGGTTTATCATTTGGTAAGAGTTTAATGAGTATGGTAGCTAATAAAGATTATTTAATTAGTACCCCATATCAATCATACGATTATGTGATCCATTTTTTACGTGAAGCAGCCATCGACCCAAACGTTAAGGAGATAAGTATTGCTTTGTATAGAGTTGCGGAAAACTCAAGCATTATGCATGCTTTAATTAATGCAGCAAAAAATGGAAAAAAGGTTAATTGTTTGGTTGAATTAAGAGCACGGTTTGATGAACAAAATAATATTTCGTGGAGCAGAAGACTAGAGGAGGAAGGGGTAAATGTTCTTTATGGAATTGAAAACTATAAGGTACATTCAAAAATTTGTTTAGTTACTCGAATTACAACTGGGCATGTTCAAAATTTCGCTATTTTATCCACCGGTAATTATAATGAGAAAACAGCGCGAATGTATGCTGACCACACCTTGTTAACATCGAATAAAAAATTAACAGATGATTTAGTTCAGATTTTTAAATCGCTAAGCAGGAGTTTACTGCCAAAGGGATTAAAGCATCTTATAGTTTCCCCAATTGATTCACGTCCGGCTTACTATAAATTGATTGATAACGAAATTAAAAACGCGAAGGCTGGTAAAGAAGCTTCGATGATTTTAAAAATGAATAGTTTGGCTGATGAAAAAATGGTCGAAAAACTATACGAAGCAAGCAACGCCGCGGTTAAAGTAAAATTGATAATTAGGGGCATGTGTTGCTTGGTTCCTGGTGTAAAAGATTATAGCGAAAACATTGAAGTAATAAGTATTGTTGATAAATACTTGGAACATTCTCGCGTACATATTTATCATAATGGGGGTGAGGAGCTTATTTATTTAACTTCGGCTGATTTTATGAGCCGAAATATTGATACCCGAGTAGAGGTAGGTTTTCCTATTTATGATGAACAATTGAAAAAAGAGATTAAGGATATAATAAACATACAGCTAGAGGATAATACAAAGGCAAGGGAAATTAACAGCCACAATACCAATAAATATCGGAGGGTTAAATCGGCAGCGCCGCACCGTGCACAAATCGATATTTATAATTATTTGAAATTAAAAAGTAAATAACCACCAAATTTGAGATACGCCGCTATAGATATAGGCTCCAACGCAGTACGGTTGCTTATTGCCGATATTATTGAATCAAACAATTCAGTTCATTTTAAAAAAAATACATTAGTCCGAGTTCCACTTCGTTTGGGCGATGATGCCTTTTTAGACCAATATTTATCCGATAAAAAAACTAACGACCTTATAAAAACCATGGTTGCTTTCCGTAATTTAATGGATGTTTATAAGGTTTCTAAATATTTGGCCTTTGCTACTTCTGCAATGAGGGATGCTGCAAATGGACCTGCGGTTGTTACTAAGATTATGGAAGAAGCTAATATTAATCTTGAAATAATAACCGGACAGAAAGAGGCTAGTATTATTTATGCTACCCATATTGAGCAAATACTTGATAGCGAAAAAAACTACCTTTATATTGATGTAGGGGGAGGTAGTACCGAGCTATCACTATTCTCAGCTGGAAATCTGGTAGCCTCTAAATCATTCAACATTGGAACTATTCGGATATTAGATAACAAGGATTCTGAAGAAAACTGGAACGCCATGAAAAATTTCATTAAGGATAATACGCGCCAATTTAAAGTTATTTTAGGCATAGGCACTGGTGGTAACATCAATAAACTTTACAAAATAGCTGAAGAACCTAATAAAGCCCCATTAACCTTCGTTAAATTAAAGTCAATCTATAATCATTTAAACTCTTATTCGCTAAGGGATAGAATCAATTTATTAGGCTTAAATCAAGACAGAGCTGATGTAATTATACCAGCTTGCGAAATTTTTTTAACCATAATGAGAATTGCAAACATTAAAAACTTATTTGTCCCAACTTACGGTTTGGTTGACGGGATGATACAATCTTTGATTGAAAATAAAATCAATAAATAAGTTAAATTTATTTACAGAATAATTTAATTATTTGAAAACTGTTTATACATTTGTAATGCCCTCCCAAAGGGCATGTTTTTCATAGGTAGATGTAGGGTCGAGTACTTCGTTATTCGGCCCTTTTTTATTTTACAATTAAATGGTTTAACAACGTGTTATCTTTGCTTTTTATGAAGAATAAAATTGTAATAGCCATTACCGGAGCCAGTGGGTCTATTTATGCTAAATTATTATTAAATAAATTGCAGCAATTAGACAATCAAATTGATGAGGTAGCCATTGTAATGTCTGATAATGCCAAAGAAGTATGGAAATTTGAACTTGGCGATGAAGACTATAATTCATTACCCTATAATATTTACGCCAAAAACAATTTCATGGCACCATTTGCTTCTGGTTCGGCCAAATTTAATATCATGGTAATTGTTCCATGTTCAATGGGAACTTTAGGCCGAATAGCCGCAGGCACTTCCGATGATTTAATTACAAGGGCTGCTGATGTAATTTTAAAGGAAAGGCGTAAATTGATTTTAGTAGCCAGAGATACTCCGTTAAACTTAATCCATATACGTAATATGCAAACCGTTACCGAGGCGGGTGGTATTATTTGTCCTGCTGTTCCTTCCTTTTATAGCAAACCTACTACCATTGAAGATGTAGCCCTTACAGTTGTAAACAGAATAATTGATTTAATGGGACTTGAAAACGAAAGCTATCGTTGGAATGGATGAAATATTTTTGTTTTGCCTTAAATTATTTATGGCCAAAAACCCCTTTATAGCTTACAAATAATTAAGGATTTATATTCTTATAACTCACTGTCTAAAAATCAATATAGGTCCTAAAAAATACTATCTTTGCAGTTTAAATGAATAAGAAAGTAGCCTTTTACACCTTAGGTTGTAAATTAAATTATTCTGAAACTTCTACCATTGGCCGCCAATTTAATAAGGCGGGTTTTAACACCGTTGATTTTACCGAAACTCCTGATATTTTTGTAATAAATACTTGTTCAGTTACAGATAATGCTGATAAAAAATGTAAAAAAGTAGTTAATGAGGCACTTAAAATTTCGCCAAACGCATTTATCGCAATTGTTGGTTGTTACGCGCAACTAAAACCTACAGAAATTGCAACCATACCCGGTGTTGATGTGGTATTAGGAGCTGCCGAGAAATTTCAGATAGTTGATTACATTACTGATTTAACAAAAAATACCAATACCAAAATTTATAATCAACCGGTATCCGAAGCTAATCAATTTATACCATCTTGGTCATTTGGTGACCGAACACGTACCTTTTTAAAAGTACAGGATGGTTGCGATTACTCTTGTACCTTTTGTACTATACCTTTGGCCAGGGGGGCAAGCAGAAGCGAAACTATAGAAAATGTAATTAAACAAGCGGAAGCCATTGCTCAATCGGGTGTAAAAGAAATAGTGTTAACAGGTGTAAACCTTGGTGATTTTGGAATTAGAGCCGGCGAACGAAAAGATAAGTTTATAGATTTGATTAAGGAATTAGATAAGGTTGATGGTATTAACAGAATAAGAATATCCTCCATCGAACCGAATTTATTGACAGATGAAATTATAGAATTTGTTGCCCGTTCAAACAGGTTTGTACCTCATTTTCATATCCCTCTACAATCCGGAAATAATAAAATACTCAGTCTGATGCGTCGAAGGTATAAAAGGGAATTATATACCGAAAGGATTGAAAAAATTAAGCAAATTATGCCTAATTGTTGTATCGGTGTTGATATGATTGTTGGATTTCCGGGCGAAACAAATGAGGATTTTATTGATTCCTATAATTTTTTAAACGAATTGCCTGTTTCGTACCTGCACGTGTTTACCTATTCCGAAAGAGAGCATACACTAGCAGCTGAGATGAAAGGTATTGTTCCAGGAAATATCAGAGCCGAAAGAAGTAAAATGCTGCATATTCTATCCGACAAAAAGCGTAGGGCATTTTATGAAAATCAGTTAAATAAAACAGACGAAGTTTTATTTGAGGCCGATTTAAAAGATGGCTACATGCATGGCTTTACACGTAACTACGTAAAAGTAGCCGCAAAATACGATCCTCTTTTAATTAATGAATTAAAAACAGTTGTCTTAACAAAAATTTCACCTAATGGTGATGTGGAATTTACTGAGATAGAAGAAATGTTAACACATTAACACTATTTTGGCATTAAAATTATATAAACATGTTCCCCAATTTAGCCTATCTAATAAAGTATTTAACAGGATTAAATATTACATTTTTTCAGTTAATACAATCATTTGGTTTTTTTGTAGCCCTTGCTTTTGTGGCCGCGTACCAAACATTTGTTAAGGAATTTGACCGTAAGCAACGTCTAGGCTTAGTAAAACCAATTGAAAAAACAGTTACAACAGGTAAACCAATTTCAATAAATGAATTAGTAGGCAATGCCATTTTTGGATTTGTATTAGGCTATAAATTAATTGATGCCATATTCAATTTTCACACTTTACTTGACAACCCTCAAAATTTTATTTTATCGCTTAGGGGGAATTGGTTAGGTGGCATTGCAGGAACAGCTATTTTTGCTTACTGGGCTTTTGCAGATGCAAAAAAGCAGGAGCTTCCTGAACCTAAAACGGAAAAAGTAATTGTTCCGGCAAGTGAGTTGATGGGCAGTATTTTATTATGGGCCGCCGTTTTTGGATTTGCCGGTGCTAAACTATTTAATGCCCTCGAGAACTGGGGAGATTTTATGAAAGACCCAGTTGGAATGTTAGTTGGCTTTAGTGGCTTAACGTTTTATGGTGGATTGATATGTGGTGGAGCAGCAGTTTTATATATAGCCCATAAAAATGGTATTAAAATATTGACTATGCTTGATATTGGTGGGCCAGGCATGATGCTTGCCTACGGAGTTGGTCGTATAGGTTGCCAAATGTCAGGCGATGGTGATTGGGGTATAAATAACTTGTCGCCTAAGCCTAATTGGCTTAGCTGGGCACCAGATTGGATGTGGTCATTTAAATACCCTCATAATATTAATGATGAAGGAATATTGATGAATAATTGCCTGGGTAAATACTGTCATGAATTACCCGTAGGAGTTTTCCCTACTTCATTTTATGAATCTGTAGTATGTATTTTACTATTTTTTATATTGTGGGGTATTCGCGAGAAAATAAAGCTCCCGGGTATCATGTTTGGTATCTACTTAATTATGAATGGTATTGAACGTTTTTTGATAGAATTAATTAGGGTGAATACAAAATATCATGTAGCTGGCATTAATTTCACACAAGCGGAGTTAATATCTATTTTTATGTTTTTAGGAGGGGTTGCTTTGGTTATAAATGGCATTAAGAAAAAGGAGGCTGAAGTTGCAAATGGCTAGAAATACATTTGCTAATAAATTATTAAATAACCAGGTTATTAGGTTTATTCTTTCGGTAGGTGTTGGTTTTCTTGCAGATCAGTTGGCTTTTTATTTGTTTTATAAGCATATATTCAAAGAAAAAGAATACCTAATTTTTAACTATATCATCAGCAATTACTTTTTATCTTTCTCTCTTTCTTTTTTTTTGGGAGTTGTTATCAACTTTTTAATAACCCGATATTTTGTTTTTACAGAATCGAAGACATCCTCAGTAAAACAATTCATAAGGTTTATGTCGGTAGCTGTATTAGGCTATTTTGCAAACCTTGGCTTGTTGGAGTTATTTGTAAAACATTTTCACCTCTATCCTCCAATAGCTCGGATTTCGGCCGCCTTAAGCTTGTTTTTTGCCAGCTATTTTGTACATAAGTTTTTTTCATTTAGTTTATCATTACGTCATCATGCTATTGCAAACAATAACACAAAAGGTAATTGATATTGCCAAAACTGCCGGAGCATTTATTAGGGAAGAACGAAAAACATTTACCCAAGATAAGATTGAGTTCAAAGGTTTAAATGACATGGTATCATTTGTTGATAAAACTGCCGAAAAAATAATTGTTGAAGAATTGAGCAAACTTTTGCCCGAAGCCGGTTTTATTACCGAAGAAAAAACCATCAATAAAACAGGGGAGCGATATAACTGGATAATTGACCCTTTGGATGGAACTACCAATTTTATACATGGCTTACCTGTTTACTCGGTAAGTATCGCGCTTCAAGAGTATGACGAGTTGGTTGTTGGTGTGGTATATGAAATAAATTTGAATGAATGTTTTTATGCTTGGAAGGATTCACCCGCTTTTTTAAATGGTGAGCAAATAAAAGTAAGCTCATCGCCAAGTATCAATAACAGCTTGTTAGCTACTGGCTTTCCTTATTACGATTTTAGCAAACAATCTGCTTACATTGCCTTGTTTACCGAACTGATGAAGAGCTGCCACGGCTTACGCAGGTTAGGCTCAGCAGCTGTTGATTTGGCTTATACTGCTTGCGGTAGATTTGATGGCTATTACGAATATAATTTAAACCCATGGGATGTGGCCGCAGGAATTTTAATTGTTCGTCAGGCTGGTGGAGATGTGGTTAATTTTAATGGCGGACAAGAAATATTAAACTCGCGTGAGCTATTAGCTACAAATGGAAAGATAACCGAAGAAATGCTTGAAACCATTAAAAAGCAGATATAGTGGTCAAAAATGGTTGGTGAAACCTTTATAAGTTATTGATTAAAAGCGAGATGTGATAGGTCAATTGAAAGTGATTTCAATTGACTTTTTTTGTTTATGAAAAGTGTTAAAAAAAGGCATGTTGGGCCTGTA
>CAITEP010000005.1 GCA_903891475.1 uncultured Mucilaginibacter sp. | reverse complement strand
GCCTTTCCCCAAGCCAACCACTTTAACATAATAGCTTATTATGGTACTTACCCCTCCGTGCCACTTCTTTGCCCTTGCCGTCCCATAATGCCATTATGTTAAGCATCCCCGGTAGAAGGTCTGCCCGTGGCTGTCTTTCCCAACGCTTTCAAAGCGGATTTTTGTTTGACAAAAACACATCTTGTAGTGAAAGATGGCAAAAAGTATCAATATAGCTTTGTAGTTCTATATCCCTGTATCCGCGTGCAATAATCGCGCGGATACAGGACGTTTTCGCTGTTGTGGCTGGTAGGTCTGTGTGTACCTGCCACAATTGCGTAAACGCTCCAATGGGGGTTTGGGGGCTTTGGAAGATAGCCCCCATCCCGATGGCTATCGGGAAAAAAAGCGTTGGCATCCATGTGCGCTGGCATTTTTCTGGCGAGCCGCCGCGAGTGTGAGGCAAACCCGGCCGGGAAAAGTCCGCTGGTAAGCGGACGACTGGCCGCCAGTCCCGACTTCTACCAGGCGGGCGGTTGCCGAACCAGCAGGCGAGCATAAACACGGGCAGCGACCGGGCTGACCGTTACCCGCTTCTATCGGTGGGTTACGGGAAGAACGGAGAGAGCTGCCATGAGGAAGAACGAGGAACGCGAAAAGCATGACAGGTTTTCCCCACTTCTACCAGTGGGGCGGAAGCTCTTTTTTATAGCCTTAAAAAACAAACAACCCATAAAAATGGGCTGAACGAGCTGGCGTGTTTTTTGCTGACGACTGATGACGAATGCCTTATTTCCTGTGGGCGGGGCTTGTGCGTCGGGGGACTTGTGGGCTGGGGTTATTCCTCTGTATCCGGTTTATACCCTAAACGTTTTCTTGGCGGATTGGGCTTTTCTTGCTTCTCTAAAAGTTCGTCCAAATACTGAAACACCAATTCTATGTTTTTATCCTGTTTATCTAGCTTATTCTTGATTTTTTCTACCTCTAAACGTAATTCGGTATTGTCTGACAGCATTTCACGGATGCGGGTGAATACCCTAACAATTTGGATATTAACTGCTATAGCTTGGTCGCTGTTCAGTACACTTGCCAGCATTACCGCGCCATGCTCTGTGAATACATAAGGCATAACAGTTGAATATTTTAAGCTGTCCAAGTGTTCAAACATAAGGATAAGTTGTTCCTTTTCTTCGGCTGTAACCTGAAACATAAAGTCATCAGGAAACCGTTTAATATTGCGTTTTACCTGCTCGTTTAAACGCTTGGTTGTTACGCCGTAAAGTGTTGCCAAATCCCGGTCTATCATTACTTTTTTATCTCGCAATATGATAATCCTGTCAATAATTACCTCGTCGGGTACTTTAACTAATGCTGCGCTTGTTTCCTTTTTTGCCATACTGCATATAAAGCTGGTCGCAATTTGCGACCAGCTCTGATTTTTATTTTGTAAAAATAGATTTTAAGTCTATACTTTAAAAGCGATACCTATCCGTATTATATTTCTTTGAGATTTCTGCTGTTTTAATGATATTTTTTGTGGTTTTTAGGTGGTTTTTTACGGTTTTCATGTTGTTTTTAGCGGCTTTTATGCGTTTTTATCCGCTAAAAGGGGGGTTAAAGATGCCCAAAGTGAGTTTTCTGTCGTTTTGTTTTACTGCCTTCTTTATAATAAAAATAGCCCTATACTATCAAAAAGGGCATTTTACTATTTTTATTTACCCTTTGTTTGCTATTTACCCCCCCCTGTTGTTTTTTTATTACCCCAAGGGATGATATTTCTGTATTTCCGTTTTCAGGGTGTCTACATGGCTTTGCTTGTATTGCTCGGTAGCATCCGGCCGTTTATGTCCGGCAAATACCTGTACTATCCGTATATCGTTTCCGGCATCCAAAAGGTTTCTGATAACGCTCATCCTGATGCTCTGCGCTGTCAAATGCCTGCCGGGGTACAGGTGTCTGTACGTTCCTATCAGGTATTGCACCTCCGCGATACCAATGGGCTGACCCAATTTTGATAGTAGTAGCCTGGTACTGTTTCCTGTATTTGCTGTTATTAGTTTTGGTCTTGCAACACTTATATAATCGTGCAGCAGCATCACTTGTTCGGCTTTTAGTGCCAATGTCCGTTTATTGGTCTTTTCTGTGCCGGGTACAAAGATGCTGGCTGCTGACAGGCTGATATGCCGGATTTCTACCTGTATCAGTTCCCCAATCTTTAAGCCCTGATATACCAATAAGCTCATCATGGTTTTATTCCTGATGGCTAAAAAGGGATAGCGTTCTTTCTTGGGCTGTAACAGCATTTGCAGTTCGGCAATGGTGAAAAGGTCTTGTAATTGTATGGGTTTGGCTTTGTTATCCCTTAGTCTGATGGCCTTTGCCGGGTTGTCTTTACGCTGACCGCTGTAATGCAGGTACTGGTAGTATTTTTTGATGGCTTGCAATATCCTGGTAACGGTTCGGGCATTGCTGTAACGCTTCCTTAACCCGCCTATATAGCCCGTTATGGCTGTATAACCATACTCGCTGGCTTTGGGGTGTTCCTGTAGGTAAAGGGCGATATCCCTTGTATAATATCTGACGGTACTGGCCGGGTGTCGTTCCTGTAAGTATTCCTCTAGTCTTCCCGGAACGTTGCCGGGATTTCGCAATGTATTGTTTTGTTTTTTATGGGTATTGCTCAACATTCTTTCAGGTGCTTTAATTGTCTTTGCCGGATATGGGTATAAACCTGTGTGGTGTTCAGACTGCTATGCCCTAAAAAGTCCCTTACATAGGTCATCTTTACCCCGTTTTCTAGCAAATGGGAAGCGATGCTATGCCTTAAGTGGTGCAGGCTGATTTGTCCTCTGACATGGGTCAAGGCTGATTTTTCAAGTAAGCTTTTTAGTAGTTTATCATAACCTAGCCCTTGCATCCTGGTGCCTGTATTGTTTAGAATGAAAGCAAAGCCGCCGGGTTTCGCGTTTACATAGCTGTTTCGTTCATACAGCAAATAGTTTTTAAGTTCTCCGCTTACTTTGGCTGTCATGGGGATGGCACGTCTTTTCTTGCCCTTGCCCTCCCTTACATACAATAACTGCGCTCCGAAATGGATATCATTTATATCAAGGGCTATCGCTTCCCCTCTGCGCAGTCCGCAACCATAAAACAGGTTCAGTATGGCTTTGTCTCTCAACGTTTCGGCAGCTTGGTACAAGCCCTTTATTTCTGTTTGGCTCAGGATAGTCCTTTCGGCTTTTACAGGGGCGGTAAATACCAACGCGCTCATCGGGCTGGCCTGTATTTGCCCGGTACGTTCCAGCCAGCCAAAAAATGTCCTGATGGCAAACAAATGCTGGCTGATGCTGCTGCTACTCAAAGCGCCTCCCCGGTACAGGGTTGGCCGCTGCTGCAAATAACTATGGTAGACCATGATATGGCTTTGTGTTATTTTCGCTATGCTGTCTGTTTGCTGCTGTTCCATATTGTACAGGAACTCTTTTAGGTAGGTAGGGTAAATAATGGTGCTGCTTTTTCCGTAGCCCAATGCCTGTAGGTTGGCTTTATATTCGGCTAATAGCCTATGATAGTCCGGCTGGTGTATGACGTGTTTTTTCATGTGCTGGTTGGTGTTTTTCAGGAACAGTGAACGCCAGGGGTAAACGCTTTTACTATCAGCGTATTAAGTGTTCACTTTAGCGTTCACAAGCTTGTGAACGCCAGTAATTTTATAGGTTTTGCAATTGCTGATTTAAGCCTGCTTTTATCTTTGCCCTTAAGGCGGCCATATCGTCCCAATGGGTTATTTTATAGTGGTAACCCCGGTTCATATGCCCGCCACTTTGCCGGATGTATTCCAATGACAGTAGTTTGCTGATATAGTTATGCTGTAGGGTCTTGCCCATTCTTAGCTGTTGCCTTAACTCTATTCGGGTAAACTCATGGTCTTTGCCCTTGCCCTGTACATAGTGTTTTACTTGTTCAAAGTATTGTCTTAAACTGCCGTCCAGTTCGTCTACTTTTAATAGGATGCTTTCAAACATGATGTCGCAAGCTATTTTAAGGTCTTCCTTTTCCGCTATCAACCTGCCTTTATCGTCTTTCTTGCGCTGGTATTGATTTAATAAGGTTACTTGTTTTACAAAGGCTTGATACAATTCGTTTAGTCTCCTGATTTTATGGGCGTCTTCGGGCAATCGTATTTTACCAGCATAGGGGTTGATGACCTCATAAGGCTTTAACAGCCTGATACAATTTTGCAGAAAAGTTTTGATGTCGTTTTCCTTATGGGTATCGGTTATCCCTGCTGCCTTGTCGTTTTGGTATTGTATAATCCTTTGGGTTTGTTCCTTGCTTTCGTCAACGGCTATCAGAAAAGCCCTGCCCATATTATCCTCGTAGATTTCGCCCTTGGTAGTGGCCGACAGGCTGGCGATGGGTCCGCGGACTGTTTTTACCGCTGCCCGTATGTTTCCGCTTTCATCCTTGATGCTCGTGCTGCTGGTGAGTACCTCCCGGCTCATGAGTTCACGCAAGGCCAGTAAAGCTTCTTCTTTCATCCCGTCCAGGTCTTCAAAGCACAATAGGGTATGTGAAAGTTCATATTCTCCGTAATTATAAAAGCTGCTTTCCGTTACCCTGGTCAAGGCGGTCATGTCTTCGGGTGGCATTAGTCCCGCTATCCTGATAATCAGGTGGGTTTTTCCGCTTCCGCTGCTGCCCTGTACCAAAGCATGCAGGGTGTCGTTCATTTTATAGCTGGACGCGATACAGTACAGAAATATCCTGTTCGTTTCTTCGCCTGTTACGCCTGCCTTGCCTATCAGGGTATTGATATTTTGGATAAGTCCGGGTTTTACCAAAAAGTCCAAACACTTTTTTTTGCTTGCCTCGCTTATTTGGTAGGTTGGCGCGCCTGCCGGGTTTTCCGCTGTACGCGGTCCTTTGTCCCGTTCCGCTTCCAACAGGTCGGTTAACAGGCTGATGTCTGTTTGCAGCAGATCCGCGCGCAGGTTTAGTTTTTCCGCTGCCTCTTTGGCGTTGCGCTCTACGTCCTTATCATTGTACAAATCGTATTTCAGACGGCTTTTCAGGTAGGGCGTTGCCGGGTTCGCGATGGCCAGCGTTACTTTTAGGCTGTCCGCCTCTTTGCGCAAACCGCCCTGTACGTAATAGTTCGCGGTCGCTGTCGTGAAGCTGATTTGATGGGGGTTGCTCGTGTCCAGCTTATAGGGTGGGATTTTATTTTCTTTTTCATCTGAAGTCTTATTTTCTTTTTCAGTTGAAAAAGAAAGTCCGGTTCTTTGATTAATCAGGTGTGTTAATATTTCGGGTTCGTGTCCTTGTGCCAGGCTGTTTATGTCTTCATCCTCCGGGGTGGTTACCGCTGTTATCTTGATAGTGGGTAATAGTTCGTAAAAGGTTTTGCCGTATTTGCTTACCGCTGTCCTGCCTGCCGGGTCGCCGTCAAAAAAGAAAACAATTTCAGCCAGTTCCTTTAGTTCTTTGATGGCTTTGATATGTTCCTCTGTTAGTCCGTTGCTGCCATAACAAGCCAGTACGCTGTACGTTTCCTTAAGCTCCGGGATTTGCAGAAGGGTCGCGGCATCTATTATCGCCTCCGTAATGATGAGCTGCTTTGTTTCGGGTTTCGGGTAATGGGGATATAGTCCGCTTCTGTCTTTTAAGTAAAAGTGCTTCGCCTCCTTATCATTGAGGGTGCTTCTAAAGTAAAGCCCGCTGATATGGTTTTCCTTGTCCTTTAACGCGAATACGATACCGTATTTGCCGAATACGCTATAGGCTGCCTCTCCCATCCGGCTTTTGTTACCGCTTTCCTGTAGCAGTCCTATCTCCAGGCAGCTTTTTATCAATGCTTCGTCTTTCCTCGTGCCGTGATGGTACTGTCCCGCATTATAGCCTACTTCCGTTTGCCTGTAGTCTAGCTTGCGGCTTATCAGGTATTCCTGGGCTGGCTTGCTGTTATATACCGCGTTCTTAAAGTAACTGTACATTTTGGTGAGTACCGCCTGTTTGGTGAGGTTCTTCGCTGCCTGTGCCGGGCTATTGCCGTTTACCATTTGCGTGGCCTTCGCTATCGCTTCATGCTTGCCGGTTTTTTCCATGTGCATAATAAAGTCTATCACATCCATGCTCTTGCCATGTGTGGCGCAATTGCTGCTGAAACAATAGGCCGTCTGCGTTTTATAATACACTTGCAGGCTTGGCGTTTTGTCTTCATGAAACGGACAGCTTAACCGCCCTTGCTTATCAGGGTACAGCTGGTAATGTTGCAATACGTTTTTTATAGGCAATTGGGCTTTGATGTCGGTTATTTCCATTTGTTGAAAAAAAGTTTTTACGACTTATTTATCACAAAACTAAAAGATATATCAGAATAATGCAAGACCTATTTTACTTTGATATGCTATTTATATCAGTTATTTTTGCTTTAGTATTCAATTACATAGCAGTTTAACTACTTTTCAGTATGACTTTAGGACAACAAATAACAGCATTAAGGAAGAAAAAAGGTATTTCGCAGGCTGACCTTGGTAAGCAGGTGGATACTTCGGGCGATATTATTGGCCGTTACGAAAGAGACGAAGTTAAACCCTCTATAGAAGTAGTGGTTAGGTTGGCCGATGCTCTTGGCGTTTCTTTGGACTTCCTCGTTGGTAAAACTGACCTTGAACTGGACAACGCTACAATTAACAGAATGCGTGAAGTTACTGCTTTGCCTGATGAAGATAGAAAACAAGTATTTATGGTGGTGGATGCTCTTATTAGGGATTTTAAAGCCAAAAAAGCTTACGCCCATTAAACAACAAAGCCCACCCATTTATTAACGGGCAGGCTTTGCTTTGCGCTTGGTTACAGTAGTTTTAAACTACCTGCTTAGCTAATTCATAAGTACATCCTACAGCGGGGTGCACATTTTAATTGTTAAAGTAATAAACTGTAAACGCCGATATTATTACATAAATTACTAAAAGCAAGACGCCTGTAATTTTCTGTCTACTTGTTTCTGTCTTATATTTATTACATAATTTCTCGGTATTCTTTATTAATACCAAATAGTTTATTGCCATTAATGTAACACTCATCATTGTTGCTGCCCAAACTACCTGATTTCTAGTTTCATAAACTACCTGCTGTGTTTTTGGAACAAATGCTAAGGCGGTAGTAATATTTGCAAATTCAAACATTGTAATAAGAAGCATTGCGCTAAATTTTGGAGTATTGTTTGTTTTTACTTTTAACAATAACCTATATAGAGTATAATAAAGATATTTCATATAAATAATAGACTAAATTGCTAATTTTCTATAACCAAATTTATTTTAAATTGAAAAATTGAATTTATAAACTAGTAAAGGCATTTTGTTTAATTTTTTCCAACACAAATTATTAAAAATCAATTTTGTTATAAATTAGTATTTATATTTCGTGATTGGCTGTTGAATAAATTATTCATCCCATTGCTTTAAAGAAAGGGATTTAAAAAAATTTAAAATATTGTTTTATTAAATACGAGTGAAAAATTAATCCTATCATTTCTTTAAATAATACTGAATATCTGCTCCTCCGCTTCCTGACATTTGGGTTGTGCTGATTATATGTATTGCTTCTCTAAATGGTAATTTTTCTAATTGTTTTTCATATTGATAAACCATTTTCCCTCCAAACCAAACAGCCTCAACAGCAATACCTCCTTCACCACCAACCACCACTGCTACAACTGCAACAGCACCATTCGCACCTGTCATTTTCCAAGATTGAAAAGGCTTCCCTGTTTTTGGGTCTTTATGTGTTGATAAGTAAATATCCGCAGCTGTACCAACTAAAATAGTTCCGTAACTAAATACAGTTGTTGCACCCTTTATAAATTTTTTGGCTTCCATTATTTCGTGCGTTACATCTGAAGCAATGCCAGCTGCACTTGCATATGTACCTATTTGGTCAACTTTTTCCGCCAATTCTTCTGCTTTCTTTTCTTTTGACTCTTGCTCTTCATCTACCTTCTCGGGTTTCTTTTGATGCTTTGCAGGCCCTATTGCTTTTACTATACAGCATTGTGTTTCACTTGTACTATTTGATTCTAAAGAGTTCTGATCTCCCGCATTGCCTTCATCTTGGTTTTGGTCTTCTTGAGGAGGGTCTGGTGGAGCTTGATAAACAGTTGTTAAATCATTTTGAGTGAGACCATTAGCTTTTAACCAATCTTCAGTCGACCTTCCATCAGGGTCAATAAATCTGATAGGATTATCATTACCATAATTATAAGTTGTCCATCTCCTGTTTAATTCTGCCAAAGGGTCAACGGTGTTCCACCTTCCCAGTAAAGGGTCATAGAACCTGGCACCGTAATCGTATTGCCCTAATTCCTCCTGTAATTACTTTTTATTGTAAAGGTATTCAATCTGTTAACAAAAAAGCAAGACCATATATTTTTTAAATATATAATGGTCTTGCCTTTACCATCTAATAATCTAGATGCCCTTATTCTAGTTTTCCTTCGGGTACACTACTAATGAGCTATTGTTAACCCCATAAATTTTAGCGATGGCCTTAATAGTAATTCCTTTACCAACTTTAATTGGCTGGGTATATTCATTAGCCTCGGTAAATGATGGTGTTGCCTTATTGGTGGTATAATAAATTTTGGCTCCCGGCGTAGCACAGGTAATTGTAGCCAAACCATTTTTTATGGTAATTTCTGGCTTTGCTACTCGGTTTACATATTTTGCGGTTCTGGCATCATGTATAACCCCTTTCCAGTTTAAGCCAAAACCAAAATCATAGGTGTTTCCTGCCGCATCGGTATGGCAAACCATATCGTGTGGAATGTCTTCATTTTGCAATTCAACCGTTTCCATATTGGCTGGCATCTGGAAAGGTAATAAACCCGAAGGTTCCACGCTTCCAGTCAACACATCCAACAAAGCCTGATTTTGCACACCAAATGTAGCTACAATGGCATTCGCGTCTTTTTCAAATTCAGCTAAAATTGCAGGTTTGCTTAAAGTAATGGCCACTATAACCGGTTTGCCGTTCATGGCTTTTTTAGTTTCCTGAATGGTTTTAAGGTCGTTATAATTGGCAGCGGTGATGCTTTTTCCTTTGTACGAGCGGTTGGTAATACCCGGCTCTACAGGGTCGCCGGCAGCAATACTATGCTCACGCGCGCTATTGGCCGTATAAGCGCCATATTGCAAGGTAATGGGCACATAACCATTGCCACCATTTTTCAAATCATCAGCATCATAGCCGGCACCACCACTTGGGCTGCTTACCATCACAATGGCATAATCGGCCTTGGCAGGGTCGTCAGTTACATTAAAATACCGCTTTAATAAATCGGCATTCATGGCGTCTTCCCATTTCTCTTTTGAAGGTGGGCCAAAAAATCCTTTAACTGATGGCGAGTATTTTTTAGGTAGATAAACCGTTTTGCCTTTTTGTAAGGGTAAAACATTCGCAAGGTTTTTCAACATCACAATAGATTTTAACTGCGCATCGTATCCGGCTTTCATAAAGCTTGGATTACCTACCGTTTGCTTGGAGTTCTCCACATCCAAATAAGGGTTCTCGAATAAGCCAACCCTAAAAATATTACGCAATAACCTCACAGCCGATTGCTCAAACCTGGCACGCATAAATGCTTCACCATGTTCTTTAATACCCATGTTATAAGCCTCAATAACTGGTCCGGAGGCATTGTTCCCACCAAACTGGTCGACCCCAGCCATTAAAACTTTATAATGGCGCTCGGCAACAGTTTTGGTTTCCATCCCCCATGATTTTCCCCAAAAGGTATCGGGTGTTTTACCTTCGTCGGCAGTAACCAGCCAATCGGTACAAATAACACCATCATAACCGTATTTACCCCTTAACAAATCAGTTATTAAATATTTACTATAGCTATTTCCACCGTTTTCGCCGTTTTTATCCATATTGTACGATATGGTATAGTAAGGCATTACAGCCGCGGCCTTGCTTGTTTTACCATTCAATTTTAAAGCACCATCTACGAAGGAGATTAGGTGCTCATCAAAATTATTACCGGGGTAAACGGCATATTTACCATAGGCAAAATGCGCGTCTCGGCCACCCTCTTCCGGGCCACCGCCTGGCCAATGCTTCATCATGGCATTTACACTGTTGTAACCCCAACCATCAGCAATTTCACTGCTTCCTTCCGAAGTTTGAAAACCATCTACATAGGCGCGTGCCATATCGGCATCTAGTTGGGGGTCTTCACCAAAAGTGCCATTAATCCGTACCCAACGTGGCTCCGAACCTAAGTCGATTTGTGGCGAAAGCGCCGTAGCAATACCTAATGCCCTGTATTCCTTAGCGGCGATATTGCCAAACTGTTGTACCACGGCTGGATCAAAGGTGGCCGCTAAGCCCAATTGGTCGGGCCATTGCGATATTTTACCACCAGCACCCGCTGTATATTCCACTCCCGAGTTGGTACTATGCCTTGGGTCGGTGCTGTTATTTGCAGGTATGCCCAAACCTATTCCTTCTACCAATGCTTGTACATTGTTGTTCCAACGCGCGGCAACTTCCGGACTTTGTACCGATGTTACCAGCACATGCCTTAAATTATCTTTAATTAAAAAATCCTTTTGCTGGTCGCTCAGGTCGTATGGGTTGGCACCACTTTCGTTAAACGGCTTTCCATTGTAGCTCATTTTCCCCATAGGGCTGGGCATAGCCGGTATGGCTTGATGACCGCTATATAGCATCAATCCAGCAATTTGGTCGATTGATAGTTTTGATGCCAAATCTTTGGCCCTCACATCAATCGGCAGGCGCCAATCCTCATACTTATCCAGTAAACCGTTTTTGTTTAAATCTTTAAAGGCAAGCCCATCCACCGTTAAAATTTTTACGCCCGATTTGGTAGAGTAGCCAAGTGTTGCTCCTCCCTGATTTTTTACTAATACAATCCCGGAGGTATCTGTTGATACTACCGACCACAATTTTAATTTGGAATGATTATTAGGCAAAGTAGTAGCTGCCATCAGCCCAAATAACGCCACGGTACCAGAAAACCCTACAACAAAGGGCATGGAAAATTTAATTTTCATATAAAGGTTTTATAATAATTTATAGTTGGTTTTTAATTGAATTTAGTAATGTGTAGTATTGACACATTTAAAAGTAAATATAATTAAGAATGTTATAAATACAATAGACCGGCAATAAAAACAAATAGATAAATAACTGTTTACAGCGGATGAAAATTAAACAATCAGCTTAAATTAGCCTTCATAGTGTAAAATTTAAACATAGAACATTTAATTGCATAAAAAACACTGAATTTTGGAAACTACTCGTTTATAAAATAGGAGTACATTGCAGTAATAATGCTCCCATTTTATTAATTTTAGGATTGATTAAATAAAAAATAAATGGCCCAGGTGAGGGAAATTAAATGTCCGCATTGTGATGAATGGACCCTATGGAGTGGTCATATTGACGACAGGTGCCTTTATTGTAACGGATTTTTAGAACCTCGCAAGTTTTCGCGCGAGGTTGAGAAGAAGGTAAACAAACAGCTATTACTGGAGCACGATTATTTTTTTATAAAACCAACTGATGGCCCTATTAAACGTGAGCTAAAATCATTCTTAAATTCAATTCGCTGGATATTTTACTATCTGCAAATCCTGTTTTTCTGCTTTGTTAGCTTGATACTGGTTTTGGTTAGTTTATTGGCCGGATAAATGAAAACTTTACTGAACAAATGGTTTATAATTGGCTCAATAATTTGGATTATAGTATTCACAACCCGAAAATCAGGGCATCCACTACCCTATATAAACGGATATTTAACTGATGCCTTTGCAATTCCCGTGATTGCTAACCTTGCATTATGGTTTAACAGAGTGTTCTTGATAAAAAACAACTATTACATACTATCGTTAGGTCAGGTAATATTTATTGTGATTTATGTGAGCATTGTTTTTGAAGGATTATTGCCATTAATTTCTAAAACTTATACGGCAGATTGGTTGGATATTTTATTATACATTTTGGGCGGTTCGTTCTTTTATGTGGTTATGAATAAGCCAATATTTGAGCGCAGATAATTGTAAATAGTTAACAACTTTCATTACAATTATAACTGTTCAATATATTTAACATTTCTCATTCTTTGAACCACCTAATTTTTTCTCCACTTATACAAAACACTTAAAAATTTTTAGTTTAGCTAAAACCTTTTTAAAATCCTATTTTTAACGCCTCAATATTGGCAGTAATTCTAGTCTGTAGGTATTTTTAATAATTAAAGAGATGAAGGTTTTAAAATTTGGCGGTACATCGGTAGGTAGTCCGGAAAGGATGAAGAAACTACTTGATATTATTGATGCGTCACAACGTCAAATAGTTGTTTTATCTGCAGTATCAGGTACTACCAATAGTTTGGTTGAGATTTCGTTCGCGTATTTGCATAATGATAAAGAAAAAGCCGCCATGCTTATTGAGGCATTGAAGGCTAAATATGAAGTTTTTATTGCTGACCTTTTTAATAATTCAGAATTTCTAAATCAAGGTAAAGAAGTAATTGATTATCACTTTACGCTGTTAAAAAACCTGGCTAATGATCATTTTACAACCATCGAAGAAAAGATAGTATTGGCCCAGGGTGAATTATTATCAACCACCTTATACCACGTGTACCTTCATCAAATTGGTGTTCCGTCGGTACTTTTGCCTGCTTTGGATTTCATGAAAATTGACGAAGACAATGAGCCTATGATTGATTATCTGACAGCGCATTTATTGCCACTACTTAATAAATATCCCGAAAATAATTTATTTATCACCCAAGGTTATATCTGTCGCAATAGTTTTGGTGAAATTGACAATTTAAGACGTGGTGGTAGCGATTATACCGCATCATTAATTGGAGCAGGCATCAGAAGTGAAGAGGTGCAAATATGGACCGATATTGATGGCATGCACAATAACGACCCACGGATAGTAAAGGGTACCAAGCCAATTGCCCAACTATCATTTGATGAAGCTGCCGAGCTAGCTTACTTTGGCGCTAAAATATTACATCCGCAAAGCGTATTCCCGGCGCAGAAATATAAGGTTCCGGTGCGCTTGTTAAACACCATGGATCCTAAGGCCGCAGGTACCCTTATCTCCACATCGAGCGAAAAAAACAAGATAAAATCAATTGCTGCCAAGGATGATATTACCGCCATAAAAATACAATCGAGCAGGATGCTTTTGGCCCATGGTTTTTTAAGAAAGGTTTTTGAGGTTTTTGAACGTTATAAAACTTCCATTGATATGATTACCACTTCGGAGGTTGCGGTATCAATTACCATTGACGATACAAGCCATCTGAAAGAAATTAAAGAAGAACTGCTCCGCTTTGGCACTGTTGATATTGATACCAACCAAACCATCATTTGCGTAGTTGGCGATTTTGGTGCCGAACAACATGGCTATGCTGCTAGAGTACTCGAAGCGGTAAAGCATATTCCGATAAGAATGATATCATACGGGGGAAGTGACCATAACATGTCATTATTGGTAAAAGCAGAAGATAAAATTGAAATATTAAGAAGTTTGCACAATAGGTTATTTTAATAGCACAGAATAGTAAAGAAATAAAAAAATCAGAATGAGCCTCTTTAATGGCAAGTTTATATAGAAAAATCATGTTTAACAATCATACCATCAATCGCTTTAAGGAACTTGAAACCCCATTTTATTATTACGATTTAGGAATTTTAAATAAAACCCTTTCTGCTTGCAAAGAATCATCTTCAAAATATGGATACCATGTGCATTATGCCATGAAAGCTAATTTTAATCAGAGGGTTTTAAACGCCATACAATCATTTGGTTTTGGAGCCGATTGTGTAAGTGGTAATGAAGTAAAAGCAGCGTTGGAGCATGGATTTGAAAAAGAAAACATTGTATTTGCCGGGGTTGGGAAATCTGATAAAGAAATTAATCTGGCACTGGATGCAGATATTTTTTGTTTCAATGCCGAATCGGTTCAGGAGCTTATGGTAATTAATGATTTAGCAAAAGCAAAAAACAAGATAGCTAACATAGCCATCAGGATTAACCCAAATGTGGATGCCCATACCCATCATTTTATAACTACTGGGTTAGACGAGAATAAGTTTGGTATCAATACCTGGCAGCTTGATGCAGTTGTTGAAGCTTTACATCACTGCGCTAACCTTCAATTTTTAGGAATACATTTTCATATTGGCTCTCAAATTATTGACATGGAAGTATATAAAAACTTATGTACACGAATTAACGAAATTCAGGAATGGTTTACTGAAAAAGGCTTTGAGGTAAAGATTTTAAATGTTGGTGGTGGTTTAGGTGTTGATTATTATAATCCCGATACAAATCAAATTAGCAACTTCGAAAATTATTTTAAGGTATTTAAACAGTTTTTAAATGTAAGAGCTGATCAGGAAGTTCATTTTGAATTAGGTCGTGCTTTGGTAGCTCAATGTTCCTCACTAGTTGCCAGAGTTTTATATGTTAAAAATGGTATAAAAAAGAATTTTTTAGTTTTGGATGCTGGCATGACCGAACTTATACGTCCGATGTTATACCAAGCTTATCATCAAATTGAAAACATTTCAAGAAAAAGTGAATATGATGAACAAATTTCTGTAGGAATTGATACCATTCAATATGATATAGTTGGCCCAATATGTGAAAGTACAGATTGCTTTAGAAAAGACGTGGAAATGCCAACCTCGTTTAGGGGAGATTTAATTGCTATTCGAACCACGGGTGCCTACGGGGAAGTAATGGCTTCGAGTTATAATTTGCGAGACAGGGTAGGTAGTGTTTATTCAAATTAGCTAAAACTTATATCCAAGCCTTAAAAAAATGCCATTTGAAATTTCAAAAGTTCCAAAGTAATTTTTACGCTTTACAAAATAACTAAACCTGAAAAATAGCCTATTATCCTGATTTGGGTAATTAAATGTGTTAGATCCTATTAAATAGCTATTTCCAAAGGTTTTTCCCAAAAAAAGCCTAAACCCGTTTTGTGTTATATCTTTTTTTTGTCCAAATAAAATTTCAGAGGTTAAACCTGCTGTAAATAAATCAGTTCTGGCATCCACTCCTGTAATAACTTGTTGAAAGTAACTTTTTCTAAAAACGGCATAATCACCAAATTCATGACTATAAATAGTTTCTAATCCAAGAAATCGAAAATCTGCGTCTCCATTATTTTGAAAAAAATTAAATGAAGCCCTGGCTCCAAACCCTCCAAAATACTTACTGTTAAATAACGTTTCGTTACTATGTTGAGTTGTATTATTATAACTTCCGATTGCACCAAATACACCATAAGCCAAATTAGTTGATTTAAAGGCATGTCCGCGGCTTAAATCAAACTCTCCTAGTGTTAAGTCATCATTTGACTCTGTATTTGAATATTCTTTATAACCGATAGAAACATAGTTTGAAGTTTTTACACTATCAAATGAAGCTGGTTTAGGTTGATAAGCTACATCTTCATGATAAAAAGCAGGTTCAAAAACATGGGCACATGAGCTTATGAACAAGGAAGTCATAATAAGTATAGTCAAAAGTTTAAAGGTCATTGGTTTATTTTTTCTTAAAACAAATTTAACATATTTTTTAATATAGGTTAAAGTATACCTTTTTATTTGTTTTGAAATTCTCCTAATAAGCTAAAAGATACCTATCCTCATGTTAAAGGCCGGGCTAACTTTACTAATTAATACAAATTTAAGCGGTTTCTCTATTTTAGAAGTTTGATAGTTTGTTTTTCAACATTCCACCCTTCAATTAATATGGTCGGGGTTATACCTCCGAGCTTATCAGTTGGTACACTTACAGAAATATTAGTACTTTCATGTGGAGCAAGGGTAAAATAATTTCCGGTCCAATAACTTGGCATTACTTCTTCGCCATTTTTCATTAATTGAGGCCGAATAAAAAACGCGATTTTTTCAGTGTTGTTTGAAAGTTGTAAGGTCCATTTATCTTCTGTAATACCTATTTCAGTCTTTATTAACTTTGCTTCCAATTTAGTGCTATCAAGTGTATTAAAACCAGTAAAATTATTTTTAGGCGATAACCAATACATATTATGGGAGATTGTTTTTCCCAACGCATCGTACAGGTTTAGCACAACAAAACTTACCTCATTAATTAGCTTTAGGTTGTCTTTTAAATTTATTGCGCTTTGTGTTCCAACATCTGCAAGTTCTATATGACCTAACTTAACTGAATTAATTAATTTACTATTGATGTCGTAAATATCGGCTTTTGCAGTTAGTGAGCCGGTACTATGGTGCACCCTATTTATAATTGCGACGGTTGAGTCGTCTTGATTAAACTGGATATGTAAGGGTTCACAAGCGTTTTGCATAGCATAGTAACCAGCATTGGGCTCCAAATACCAATCATAAATTTGCCAAACAACACTTGGCAATGCCGAATTAAGTTTCCAGAGCATTACACCACCTGTTTCATTTAGTTTATGCCCGTCGGCTTCAAAAATTCCCTGATAACCAACCGCGTTCATTAATTGCATTTTGTCGGAGAAGTTTTCAAGAGTAGTTGGCTGTCCATACCTTTTCACCATTTCGCTGTAATATTTATCATATTGAGCAGCCCCTGTACATGCGTCATGATAGCCCCAAGTATTATTTAAAGGAAATGGTAAATTAGTATCCCAAACCAAGTTTGGAATTATTTTAGCTAATGTTGTATAAGGAGGTTGCGAAGGTAATCCTGTTTCATCTTTAAAAACCCAATCATGAGCTTCATCCGCTCTTCTGTAGTAATCTTTAGGGTCTTCCCATTGATAAGGGCCTCCACTATAAACACCAGAAGGCATATCATCAGGCCATGAACCTTTCCAACCTTCTGGTAATTTGGCAAAGCCGGATGAACTTGGTATAAACGGTCTTGAACCATCCAGATTGATAATGCCATTTCTCATAGCATCATATAATTCTTTGCGCGCATGGCCTTCGTTGCCACCTGTCCATACCAATAAACTTGGATGATTACGGATTCTATAAATTGTACTTGTTACGTTTTTGATAAATACATTACCCTCCAATGGCCAATCAGGTGAGCCCTTAAACTCCCCTTGCGTATCTCCAGTAACCCAAAAGTCCGACCAAACCATTTCGCCGTACTTGTCGGCTGCATTCCAAAACGCATCAGGCGGAGTTACTCCACCACCCCATATCCGCACCAAATTAACATTTGCATTCTTGCATAGGTGCATTTCATAATCGTACCTTGCAGAGTCTCGGTTTACCAACATATCAGGCACCCATGCACCGCCTACCAAGTGTACACTTTTGCCATTAACAAAAAAATTACGCCTTACAAATCCATTAACAGTGGTAGCACTTGAACTTACTGTACGTATACCAAAAACAAAACTGGTATCATCGCTCATAGTAGTTCCATAAGTAAATTGCAACCTAATTCGGTATAAATTTGCTTTACCATACCCATTTGGCCACCACAAATGTGGTTGATGAATTAATAATTGAGATAGGTTATCTGCAGTTAAATCTAACTCTGTTTCTGAATTTGCATTCACAGAAGTTGCTTTGGTTATTTGGATAGGTAGCCCTGGAAAGTTTTCAGGCTTTATGCTAATAAGTAAATTTCCAGCATAAGCTATATTGGTATGATTGGCTAAATTGAGCTTTAAAGATAGTTTTGCTACATTAGTATCAGGTAAGTTTGGAAGCTCAGTTACGAGCTTTGGATGACTAATAGTTACAGCGTCGGTTGTACGCAAGTAAACAGGTTGCCAAATCCCCATATTACGATCGCGAACAGGAGGTATCCAATCCCAACCTGCAGAACAAAGCATGGTTACATTTTTACCTATATCGCCGGTTGGACCACCATTTTCATAGAATGGCCCTAAAGCTTGTAATTGTTCTTTCGATGGTAATCCTGGAAAATCCAACGGATATATCTTTACAGCAATCGCATTTTCAGCTCCGGGAACTATTTCTTTACTTACATCTAAATTATAGTCAGCAAACATGCCAACCATTTTTGATGAATCAGCAATTTGAATTCCATTTATCCAAACAGCTGCTCTGTAATTAATCCCTTTAAATATCAACTGAAAAACACGGTTTTTATCGGCAATTGGTACATTAAAAGTGGTTCGGTACCAATAAGGCTTTTTCCATGGGTTGGGGTCGTTAGGTAAAAAACTGTATTGTTCTAAATTATAGTCCTTATTAAACTGATCAGATGCGTCGGGAATGCGCATATTATTCAATCCTTGATATGGATCGGGATAAATATTGTTTGCAACCAAACCAGTTAATACTGTTGAAGGTACTTTTACCGGGAACCAATAAACAGAGGATTTATATTTAACAGTCGACAACTCGGCTCCGTCGGCTTTTATAAGAGCCGACGACTGTAGATCGAATTTTGTTAATTTAATTTGTTTAATAGTACCCAATTGGGCAAATGATTGGCCGGAAACAAAAAATAAATTGATCAATAAAAAATTACTAACCCAAAAAGATGCCTTTTTCATATAAGCGCTGTTAATATACTAATAGAATTAAAAACAAATAAAATCCTGAATATTAAGTGAAAGAAAACGCAATAAATATATACGTTGTTATTCGTATAATAAATTAAAAGTAAAGATTTGGATTTATTTTTTTATTGGCTTTGGCGCATTATTTTTAAGAACAACTATTGGTATATGTTGATTCCAATTAGGTGTGTAACCCTTTTGATTTACCAATCCTCGTCCTATAGTAGAAAAGTTTCCAAGAATGATATCATCTTTCCCATCATTATCAATATCAGCTACTTCCATGGTTAACCAACGACCATATTTACTTATAGGAATTTGATGAGCGGTAAATGAATTAGGTTTTGTTTGCTCAAGATATGTAAAACTCTCTTCCGGATGAAATTGAAAATCAGCAAAATAAGCAATAGCGGCAATATCAAAATTGCCATTATGATTAAAGTCGCTTGCTATAGCCTTGGTACATCCATTGATATGGTAAAAATAGGTTTGTTTAAATTTCCAATTCCCTTCATTTGTAAATATATAAACTCCATGATAAGGTTTTAATACTTTTGAATAATCGCTATTATCACCGCAAGTGTATAAAATATCAGGTTTGCCATCGTGGTTAAAGTCGACCAATTGAAAACTGCTTGAGCCGTAAATTGAAGGGAATCGTAACAGTGTTTGTGTTGTAAAACCTCCTTTATGGTCGTTTATGAACATTCTAATACCTTCATCAGCTTGGGCAAATAAGCACATTACATCTGGCCAACCATCATTGTTAAAATCACCGGTAATAACTTGTTCACCACCGGCAATATTGCTAATAATTTCCTTTTTAAAGGTGTGGTCGGAGTTTTGTTTAATAAGGTATAAACCACCAAAATCATGCCCAAAAGCGCAGGTAACATAATCCATCAAACCATCCTTATTAAAATCGGCTGCAACGGTTTGTACAGATCGCGGCATACTATCAGTAATTAATGTAGGTTTTGTATTTTTTTTATTCAAATCAATCAAAAAAACCTTACCCTTTTTTAAGTTAACAGGTGCTAAATTACCAATGCAAGTAATTATTCCCTTAATAGTACCATTTGAATAACTTAATCCGGTAACCGGAGAATCAAACTTGTAAACTAAACTACTACTCAACCCAGCATTCCACTTAAAAAAATTATTACCTGCATCAGCCGTATAAAGTGAATTGTTGCTATGATTAAACGATATCATGGTTGTCATGGCTGGTATTTTTTGATTAACTATTGCAGGCAATTGGAGTGTAAAAATTGCCCAATCACTTTTTGGCTTTATTCTTGGTAAAGGAATCTCCAAAGAAATGGGTGACATACTTTTATAGTAAGTAACTATATTTTGCCAATCTGAAATATTAATGGTTGATTTTTGATCTCCAAAATATTGCCCCATAAACATTTTTATCCCGAGCTGTTTCCCCATTGCCGGCAAAACACCTAACTCCCAACTCTTTTTATCAATTGAGGATGGGTCAGGCCATTGGTGACAGCTAATACAGTATTTTTGAGATAATAGTTTTCCATTGGCAATTTGTGCTTCAAGATTCGATTGCTGATTGCTTTGGTTGCAACTATTAATAATTACAAAAACTGTTAGGGTAAGAATAATGAAAAAACAAGGTAAATAAATATTCCTTACTTCAATAAATTTCATAATAGGGGTAATAAATTTTAGGTAAGTTATTGAAAATAACCCTCAAAATAGTATTAAACCGTAATAATTTTAGGAAAATAGGGTTATTTTGTATTAAAATTACTTTTCTATTATACTATTGAAAAATACAAGAAGTGTTAGGAAACTAATACTTTGTTAATATAGTTTTAGGAGGATAATTATTTGTATGCTAGTACTAAATGAAATTGCAAAAAAAATATTTATTAACGGTTTATCAAAAAAAAGAGGTAGGGCTGAAATCTATAAAAATTTCAACACTACCTCTTTGAAATTAATTTAGGTACTATTCTTTATAATTATTCGCTAGTACGATAAGTGGTAATTTTTCGTCCCAAGTTGGCTTATAACCTGATTGAATTAAAAGACCTCTTGAGTAATTGCCTAAAATAATATCAGGTTTACCATCTCCATTATAATCCGCAACATCCATGGTCATCCAATGTCCATATTTGTTAATTGGAATTGCATGAGCCACAAAATTAAAGGCTGATTTTTGTTCAAAATAAATAAAGCTTTCCTTTGGATTATTTTTCAAATCTGCAAAAAAAGCAATAGTCGCTATATCCAAATCACCATCTTTATCAAAATCAGCTGCTATAGCCTTTGTACACCCATTTATAGGGTAAAACCATTGTTGTTTAAAGTTCCAGTTTCCAGTATTTTTAAATATATATAGCCCATTATACGGTTTAAAAATCCGTGAGTCATGATAATTATATCCGCTTGTATATATTAAATCAGGGTTACCATCATGGTCAATATCAGCTAGTTGAAAGCTACTTGAACCATAAACCGGGGGGAAGCGTAAAAGGTTTTTAGAGGTAAAACCACCTTTTTTATCATTTGTGAATAGCCAAAGTCCTTCATCACCACTTCCAAATAACACCATTAAATCAGGCCATCCATCGTTATTAAAATCGCCTGCTACTGCTTGTACAGCACCCGGTTGTTCAGTAATAGTTGATTGAGCAAAGGTTTTATCCTTATTTTGTTTATATAGGTAAACCCCTCCCTTTAAATGGCCTTGTGAAAGCACAACAAAATCTCCTGTCCCATCCTTATCAAAATCATCCCTTATGGTTTGAACTGGCCTAGAAACTTCAGAGGCTATTAATGAGGGTTGAGTTAAAGCGTTCGAATGATCAAGATCATATCCAACCACTTTTCCATTAGGAAAATCCATAGGTAAAAATTGACCGATGCAACTAAATAAAGCTTGATTAATTCCCTTATTATCTTTAAAAAATAAGCCATCAACCACGGGTGAAGGCAAATTAGTTCCTATAGGTTTAGGATTTAAATCCTCGCCCCAGCTATAAATCCTTCCTGTTGAAGCATCCGAAGTAAATAATTTATTTAATGAATTATTATATTTTAGCATGGTAGTAAAAACCGGAACAGGTGCACTTCCAGGTTTTTTTAAGTTAAAACCAGCCCAGTCCTCAATCATTGGTGTCGGTAATTTTGCCGGTAATAAGGTATCTGGGGATATTTTTTGGTAATAATTAACAATAGCATTCCAATTTTGCAAACTAATTCCAGAAGTATCTAAAAGATCCTTTTTATAGTATTGCGTTCCATAAGTTAATACCTTGAAATATTTTGCCATGGTTGGCAAAGCATGGTTTATCCAAACCGACTTTGATATTGCATTATAAGGAACCAATTCATGGCATTTTGTACAATGTATTTGAACTAAGTTTTCTCCATCTTTAATAGCGTCGCCAGTAAGCAGATAATTATTATCTGATTTATTTTTACACCCTGAAAAAGTAGATAACCCAATAAATATTCCAACACCCAACAAAATATAAGATACCAGTATTGTATTTTTTTTGATTTTCATTATTTAATTTGTTGTTTTTAATTTATTCCAAATGTAATTACCTATTTTATTTCCTTGTTGGGCACCCATTTTTGAACTATTTAAAAAATGTATACCTCCGTAAAACCTACTTATCGAAGTTTCTTCCGCAGCTTTTGTAAATGAAATAAAATTCCGTTGCATACCAATATAATGTAAATCGCTAGTGTCTTTAAAAGCGAAATTTTCTCCAAATTCATGTGTCAATACCGCTGCTGAAGCTGCACTTATAGTTGAATGCCCGGCAGTATATTCAGGAAATGGGGGCGTTTGTAATAAAGGAAGCCAACCATTGTCAATTTTCTCATTTATCAAGGTAACAGGTCTCGCATAACTGTAATGGTATTTAACCTGCCAGCAACAAATAAAGGCGTCATATAATGCAACAGCTGTTAATGCGTAAGCTTCGGCAGTTTTAACAACATCAGCGTTTGTTTGTTTACAAGCAATTGTAGTAATACCAATCCAATGTCCACCGGGTGTAATTTTTTTATCTACAAACATTAAATGCCCGTTGTGCACTACAACAAATGGATTATCATCCCAAAATTTTGCAATTTCTATTTGTTCTTTAGTAAGGTTTTTATTGGTGTTGTAAACAGCGGTGTATTGTTTTACATAATCACTGTTTTTATCTTCACTAAACGAAGGTGGAGGCGGTGGTGCAAATTGACTGGAAGAATCGACAGCAAATTGTTTCATTGTTCCCCAGCAAAATTCAACACCATCCATATAATCTGGTGGAGTTGGACGCCATTTTGCGGGACTATTTTCACCTAGATATTTAGGCTTTGATCTGGTTTGAGGGTAATTGTCAACTGCTGCCCTTTTTAAAATCACCTTTCCAATTTCTTCTCCTAACTTAGTTGATCTTAAATAGGTTGAATCATCCAAGTTATCCTTATACATGTTATAAATCCTATCTTCATACTTCTTAAAAGAATCAACAGAGAAAGTAACTTTACGAGCAACCGTAAAAAATGCCTTAGTGGCAGCAAGTGTAAAATTATACTTCTTTCCAATTTCTGGTATGGGTAATGTACTAAAACCTTTAAGTTTGGAAATGATTGAACTATATTTTGGGTCAGCAAACCTACAAGCTTCATACGAAGCTAGGGCAGTATAACCATAAATTCTACTTGCAACTGGTGGTGTAAATACATCATAAATAATTACCTGAGTTAGAGCGTATTCATTTAAATGCAACACTTCTGAATCAGGAATTAAAGCAACCTTGGGTTTTATATTGCAATTAGATATCAATAAAACACCTATAAAGGTTACCCCTATTTTTAAATATTTCATTTTAATTGTTATTTAGAGTAATTGACCTTAATTTTCCGTACACATCAGTTATTGTTATTGATTCTATTTTATCATCAAGTAACATAAATCTACCTGATTGTGATAAAAACGATGTACCATTATAAAATTCTTCCTTTCTTATTTTCCCGCTTTTATACTTTATTATGGCAAATTGATCAGAAGGTAATAACTGTATTGACTTAGCAGGCCGTTTAAGTTCAAAAAGTTTCAATGCATTTCGATTTTGACTTCCTGCCACTAAATATCCTCCTTTAGCGCTTCTTAATTTTACTAGTGATTTGCCATCCCCAGGGATATAAATACCACTTTCAATAATTGATTTTGGCTTAAACCCACCTTTTCCATCTCCTTTAAGCAAAAGTCCATTAAATGCATCATATCTACCTGTTGTAACTTCAGTACCGTAATCATTTCCAGTTATCGCAACATCTAAATTTCCATCACCGTCAAAATCATCAACCACCATGCCATTTAATTGTGAAGTTTGAGCTTCTAATGGCAAAGGTATTAACTGAAATTTTCCATTTCCAATATTACGCAGATAACAAGATTGCATCGTATTAACTTTAAACCTAATTGCCCCTTTACGCATTTCGGGTGTAATGACAGAGTCCATTGTTGCAACCGCGAATGATTTATAGTTTTGAAATCGCTTACGCATACTAATCATTTGTTTTACAATATCATCTCTTGTAAGTGACGGAAATTCCTGCATTTTTCCATCAACATCTTTTAAAAATAAAGATGGAAAAGCATCAAATGAACCTCTATTTTCAAAATCCTTGGCGGTTATATAAACAGGATATTCATCTGATGCTTTATAAAATGTATTTAACCCTGTATTACCAATGATATAACTAGTTCTTCCGTTGTTTTCAAAATCACCGGCGGTAATTGAATTCCACCATCCTAATTTATTACTAATTCCTGATTTATCGGTGACATTTTTATAGATACCATGATCGTTCTTCAAAAAGGTAATTGGCATCCATTCACCAGTCAAAATTAAATCAACCCAACCATCATTGTCAAAATCAGTAAAAATCGCATCACAAACAAGTCCTATATTTTTTAAGTCTTTAGCAACGGATTGTGTTACATCGGTAAATTTAATTATTCCATTCTTGCTGTCATTGCGCAGAATTATACTAGAAACTGGTTTGGGATAATTCCATGGCTCTACACGTCCCGAAATAAATAAATCAAGCTTACCGTCTTTGTTATAATCGGCAGCTTTAACACATAATTTGCTGGTAAGATTTTTAGGCAAGGCATCATTAGCCTCTTTAAAATTTCCTTTACCATCATTTATATATAATCTATCCTGATAGGTTGGAGAGCCCGGGCCATTCTCATAACCCCCGCTTGCAATGTAAACATCAGGGTAACCATCTCCATTTGCATCAAATAGTAAAATTCCTTCATCTTTTACCTGTGGCTTTAAATGGTTATAATCAGCTTTTGGTAATAATAAATCTCTTTGTAGAAATTTCCCATTTGGTTGTTGTAAAAGCACCTGCGCAGGGAATTTGGTTGTACCGCCAATTACCATATCATCAAATCCATTTCCATCAATATCTCCAACAGCAATAGCTGGTGTATATTGTGATAATTTATGAGGAATTAATTTTTGTATATTGAAATCTGCAAAATCATCCTCCTGATGTTTATAGTTAATTCCAGCAGAGTTTGTGACTTCCTTAAATAATGATTTTGTATTTAATTTAGGTGCATCAAAACTGTATGTTTGCTTTGCATTGGTTAAGTTAACCTTTAAGAGTTGATTTGCCTTAACGTTTAGTAATGTTTGTTTTTTATTATCAGGCCACTTTATAACTACCGAATCTAGAATTGAATCTTTACCAAGCCCAAAATGAGCTATATTTTGAATTGTTGATAAGTACCCCCTAAATGGCGTATTTTCATAAACCTGATGTTTGCCATGATCATAATAAATATCGGCCCATGCTCCTATTCCATCAACATTTTTTGTTGCGCCATTGAATTTAATATTCAAATAATTTGAGCTTGCTTTATTCTTTTCTCTGGAGGTATTTTTATATATCAATACTTCATCATTTATATTATTAATGATCACATCCATTGCTCCATCGTTATTTAAATCAGCATAAGCCGCTCCATTAGAAAAAGTCGGTACATCAAGCCCCCAAATATTGGTAACATCAGTAAATTGGAAGTTACCTTTATTTTTAAAAGCATAATTCGGGATCTTAATTATAGGGATTTGATCTAGTATTTCCTTTTTAGGTGCTATCAGATATGATTCTGCTCTAAAAATAATAAAATCATGATCCGTAACATCCCTCGGGTAACCGTTGGTTATAATGAGGTCTCTTAATCCATCATTATCAAAATCAGTCATCAATGGGCACCAACTCCAATCGGTAGCTGCAACACCACTTAAAAAGGATGTCTCACTAAAAGCGGGGCTACCAATTGAGTCTTGCTGCCCAACCCGCGGGCCTTGGTTTATTTGTAATGTATTTCGATTATATTGATATTGATAACCATAAAAATCATAGTTTTTATATGACTGATATGATGAAGCACTCATAAACATCTTCTTTCGATAATTATCCTCCGGAAACATATCAAGTTCAAAAACATCGGCAAGGCCATCATTATTGATATCTTCAATATCCTGACCCATTGAGCTATTAGAAGTATGTTTAAAATATTCTTTAGATCTGTCAGTAAATGTTCCGTCATGATTATTAATATATAATATGTTACTGCCTAAAAAATCGTTAGTAACATAAATATCCTTCCATCCATCACGGTTTAAATCAACTACAGTAGCAGCGTGCCCATAACCTTCAATTAAAATACCTGCCTTTTTTGATACATTATGAAACACAGGATGCTTTAAAACCGGATCCCAATCATTTTTGTACAATCTGCCAGTGCTTGATTTTGAGCCATCTTTTACCACAGGTCTAAAACTTGATGTATTGTCAGTTGATGTTACCTCATTTACAGTTAAGTACATGTCGAGGTCGCCATCATTGTCATAATCAAAGAAATTAGCCATCGTTGAGTGGACAAAAATATCTAGTCCATATTCTTTGCCCATTTCCTTAAAGTGAGGAATACCCTTTTTATCATATCCCTGGTTAATATAAAGCAGGTTTCGTCTTTTAGTTGAATCGCTTAGCAAGGTATTGCAAACATAAATATCCAATAAACCATCGTTATTTATGTCAACAACAGCTACACCACGGCCCCAACCACCCAGACCGCCAACTCCAGCTTCATTGGTAACATCTTCAAATTTAAAGTTGCCCTTATTAATATACAATCTATTAGAAACCTGATTACCAATTAGATAAATATCCTGCAAGCCATCATTATTAAAATCACCAATACCCACTCCACCACCATTATATATATTAAGTTTATCCAATGGGTTTATAGAATCGTTTTCTATTACCTTATTATTAAATGTAACCCCGGAAAATGAAGAAGGGATCTTTTCAAAAAGTGTTGACTTTTTACAGGAAAAGATTATGAGAGGAATAAAAAAAAAATAAAAGTAACTAAGCTTTCTCATGTAATAAAAGAAGTAAGCAAAGGTATAAAAAAAGAGAGATGGTGACAGATATCACCACCTCTCTTTTAGTAAATTACACTAACTTTTAATAATTGGTGTTTTGTTTTAGAGCACCGTTTTCAATATCAATTTGTTGAATTGGAATTGGATATATTTCATTTTTACCCGCAGTAAAGGTATGACCTTGTAAAACAGGGTTACCACCTGGCGCCAGGAACGCTATATTGGTTGTAATATGGTTATTTAGTATACCAGCCATAAAGCCATTACCTGCCGGGCCACCGAAACGACCATCATAACGTTGTAAATCAAAGAAACGATGACCTTCCATACCTAATTCAAGTTGTCTTTCCATATAAACAGCTGAACGGGCAAAAGCCTGACCATTGGCTGCAAATTGACCGTTGTAAGGAGCAATTACATAATTTGCAGCAAGGGTAGTTGCATAACCATTTCCAGGGTTTGCATTATCAAGGTAATTGTGCACCCAGTATTCTTGGTGCGCAGCCATACGGTTCCTTACCAAGTTCACATCGGCTTCAGCAGCAGCTAATGAACCTGCTTCAACTTCACATTCTGCACGCCATAAAATTACATCAGCAAAACGTACATAATTATAATTTATGGCTGACCCTTGGTTAGATGCCCAACCTCCAGCATTATCAGTTGTAGCCGCTTGGTTAGCGTGGAAGAATATGTTTTTAATTGGGTTATATGGGGTAATATCACCACGTGACCATTGCTCGCCTCCGCATAATCCCCAATCAAGATAAGGAATACCACGACGGCCTACAGTCCAATCAAGACGAGGATCAATAGGAGCAGTTGAAGGAGTGAATGCATCACTGGCACCTAAATTATGATCATTTTTAAGTGCATTATCATTATAGTGATAACTACCATCAGCATTAATTAACGGCAAACCATTTTGTGTTTGGAAAGCGTTAGCTAATGAAATAGATGGTTGGTAAAAGCCGCAGCAACCGGTATAAGTACCGGCAGGGAAGTTAAGGTCATCACCTAATGCACCGTTGTTACCGCCTGAACCGTCATTAACAGTCATTTGAACTTGGAATACGCCTTCTGGGCTATTTCTTTTCACCGCGTTAAAGTTATCTTCATATGGACCTAAAGCATATTTAGCACCACTTGAAGTAACACCATTATTAATTAAATCGGTTAATAAAGGTAATGCAGTTGAATATTTATGATCAAACATATAAGCCTTTGCTAAAAGAGCTTCTGCAGCGTAATAATTAGCACGACCAACTTGTGATTGAGTTTTTGGCAATATTGTCATTGCAAAAGCAAAATCAGCCTCAATTTTGTCCCAAATGGGGCCTGGATTACCTACGTTAAAGTTACCTGCAGCGTATGTGACAGTTTCATCAACATAAGGTACATTCCTAAACATTTTAGCAAGCTCAAAGTGATAAATGCCTCTTAAAAATCTTGCTTCAGCAATTACCTCTTGACCATAAGCTGTACTAACAGATCCGTCAGTAACCAAAGGAACTTCTCTTATTACGTCATTCGCACGTTGAATTGAATTATAACAAACAGTCCATTTTTCATTTAAGAACTCATTTGAAGCGTCAACGGAGTGGTTCTCGATTGGAGCTGCCACCGGTTGATCTGTTGTGTTTGAACCTTTGTAAGCATCATCAGAAGCTATACCACCATATACCCAGTTATCAATTGATGACTCCCATGAAGTACCATAAGTATTGGTATAACCGTCGAGCATTGAGTATGCTCCGATAAGCAATCCGTCAACACCAGCTTTATTGGCTAAGGTGGCGGCGCTTAAAGACCCAACAGGAGGCGTAGTCAACAATTTCTTACATGAATAAGTAACCGTTATAACTCCGAGCAATCCCAGGGCAATGAATTTAATATAAGAATTTTTCATAACTCTAAAATTTTTTATATTTTAATTAAAATGTTAAATTAACACCTGCAATAAATTGCTTTTGATTGGCAGGATAAGCACCATAATCAATTCCAAATGCAGCACTTGCTGTAGAGCCATTACCCTGATTGGCCAATGAAGGTACCAATTCCGGATCAAGACCAGTGTATTTGGTTATGGTAAACAAGTTAGTTCCTTGAACGTATACATGTAGTTTATCAAAACCAATTGCTTTAAGTAATTCAGGACTGAATGTATATCCTACCTGTAATACACGGCATTTTAAAAATGAACCATTTTCAACATAGAATGAACTAACTGTGCTTGAACCAAAAGCTTGTGAATAAGAAGCAGCAGGTAAAGTTGCGCCAGGGTTAGTTACAACACCGCCTTGAACAACTGCAGCTTTGTTATACAAGTCTAAATTTTTACCTCCTTGGAAAGTACTGTAAAAATCAGTCCAATATTTTACATAGTTAAAATCTTGATTACCTTGTGATCCATAAAATACTACACTTAAATCAAAATGCTTGTAGGTTAAATTTGCATTTAAACCATAAGTAAAGTCAGGGTTCGGGTTACCAATAAAAGTACGATCGGTCAAGTCAATTTTCCCGTCACCGTTAACGTCTTTATATATGAATGAACCTGCGGCTGCACCAGAATAAGTGGCGCCTGTTTTAGCAGCAGCATCACTTTGGTAAATACCAGCAGTTTGGAGACCGAAAAATTCGCCAACTGGTTGACCAACCTGGTCGCGTACAATTGGGTTATCACGAGAAGAGCCGGTATCAAAGAAATTTGAAGTACCACTCTCTTTAGTAATAGTATTTTTATAGGTAGTAATGTTTGCAGTGATGCTAAAGCTTAAATCTTTGCTTAAACGATCATGATAAGTAGCAGATATATCAAAACCTTTGTTTTCAATATCACCCACGTTAACAACTGGTGGATTAGCACCACCAACTGTAGCTGGTAAAGGCAACGTAAATAATAAACCGCTTACCGCTTTTTTATACCATTCAACAGTCAAATCTAAATGATTGAATAATGAAGCGTCAAAACCTATGTTGGTAATTTTATCAGTTTCCCAGGTTACTTTAGGGTTACCGTTTTGTTGTTGATAAAAACCTTGTGTAATAGAGTTAATACCACCCCCAATACCATAATAAGAAGCACCTTGGCCAGAGTTGTAGCTTGAATAAGCATTGCTACCACCAATATTGCCATTGTTACCAGCCTCACCATAGCTACCGCGAATTTTCAAATCATTAAGCCAACTTACGTTTTTCAAGAAATCTTCTTGTTGAATACGCCAAGCAAGTGATACAGATGGGAATGTACCCCATTGTTGACCAGTGTAAAATAATGAATATCCATCACGGCGAATTGTTGCGCCTAAAATGTATTTATCATCATAAGTATAATCCAACTTTCCGAATATAGATTGTGTACCTGTTGGTTGGTAAATTACGCTGTAAGGCGGAGCTGAAACAGTACCGTCACCAATTTGAACGTAATTAGGATCTAATGAAAAAAGAGTAGTGTTAGTAGCATGAAGTTCCCTTCCAGAGCTTATTTTTTGCTCATAACCTGCAAGTACTTTAACATTGTGTTTACCAAATGTTTCCTTATAGGTTAACAAGTTTGTCCAGTTACTATGAGCCACAATTTGTTCGTTTTCGCTAGCACCATTTGGATTAGTATGGCTTTCATAATCCTGATATGGATTGTAGCTAAGGCTCCAGTAGTATTGGTTAAATAATAAACCACCAAAGCTAGTACGAATGGTAAAATACTTTGCAAAATCAGCTTCTGCAAAAACATTACCTTGTACATACACAAAGTGGGCATTATTAGTGCTTTGTTCTGCTTGAATAGCATAAGGATTGCTTCCGTTTCCAAGTGGCTCACCACCCGGACCATCATAACCACCACCATAATTACCGGCAACGTCAAACACCGGGATAATTGGCATTTCGCGGTAAGTATAGGCAATTGATCCACCTTCATTTTGTTGGCTACCATTATAGCCACCATTATTTTCGCGGTAAGAAACAAAACCTGTTTCTCCAATACGAATTGGACCTTTGCTAAAATTAGTATTTAAACGTGCAGTATACCTTCTTTCGTAGGTATTTAGTAAAGTACCTGTTTGGTTAACATAATTTAATGAGAACAAATAGTTGCTTTTGTCAGAACCACCACTTGCAGTAATTGTATGCTGTTGTTCTGGAGCTGCACTAAAAATAGAGTGGAACCAATCTGTACCTGAACCGGTTGCAAATTTCTGAATCAAGAAATCATTACCAGGATTAGCAGCGTCAAAATGGTAATATTGAAGAATAGTAGGGTCGCTTGTTACACCAGCTACACCGAATGAACCTGCAGCTGTAGAACCATGGTAACCGTAAGTTGGAATAACACCGGGACCACCTGGATATAATGCTTCTGTTGCTTTATCACCAGCAGTAAATGCTAATTGCGATTGTTGCTCTGGATTCATTAAATGCCAAACATTACCACTTAAAGGTTGTTGAGTTCCATAATAACCATCATAACTGATGGTAGTTTTACCTGCTTTACCTTTTTTAGTTGTAACAACAACTACGCCATTACCCCCAGAAACACCGTAAATAGCAGCAGCTCCAGCATCCTTTAGAACGCTGATACTTTCGATATCATTTGGATTTACTAAAGACATGTCGCCAGTTTGAACACCATCAATAACGTATAATGGTGTAGTGTTACCAAAGTTTGAAATACCACGAATAAACACAGTACTAGCAGCACCCGGAGCACCTGAGTTAATTACAGTAACACCAGAGGCTTGTCCTTGTAATAATTGCTCAGAGCTTGTGGAAGGAATTTTTTTAGCGTCAGTTACATCTACTGTTGCCACTGAACCAGAAATGTCCTTTTTTACCTGAGTTTGGTAACCTGTAACTACAACTTCATTTAAGGAGTTATTTACAGGATCTAGTGAAATAGTAAGGAAACTCGTGCTTTGAACAGTTACTTGTTTGGTTGTATAACCAATGTAACTAATTTCAAGAACGTTACCTGCCGAAATGGTGAGGGTAAAATCACCGTTAACATCTGTTACAGCGCCAGTATTTGTGCCTTTTATCCTTACGGAGGCTCCCACAATAGGTTGTTTGTCATCGCTGCCGATAACCTTACCTGTGTGCTTTGTTTGGGCTGTAACTACCAATGAAGATACCAAGCAGCATAAGAGCAGGCAAATGGTTCTTCCTTTTAGGAGTAAACTTTTAAACATGAGATTGAAATTTAGTTGATTAATTTATTTGATTTAAGCTTGTTAGTCGATTGAATGACATTATTTTTAAAAGAAAAAAAATTGCTAAAATAGATTAATGTGCTTGCACTAAAACTAAGTGACAAAACTTGAAAAGAATAATACATTGTAGAATGTAAATTTTTTATCATGCATTAATGATTAATAAAAAAGTTAAAACCCTAGTGTGCCAGATTATGTGGCAAAAAGCTTTAAAATTTATATTGTTATTTAAATTGGTTCCGCGTAATTATTTAAGTAAAATAACTTAATTGGTATAGGTCTAAGATAGAAAGTGTGTATTGTTTACACAAGTATCAAAATAAGATTTACGAATTAAATATTATTTTAACGCTTTGATAAAAAAAAATGTACTGTATTAGATAATTGTTAAAATATTATTAATAAAACCAATAATTATTTAAAAAAATTAAAATGTTAAATTCATAATTATTTGAATTTTATTTTACTTATCTTCTCATAAATTCACTGATTTTGATGTTAGGGCGACAATTAAATAAATTAGCTTCCTAGTATCAAATCCAAAAAAATAATTATTGGCCTGCTGTTATAATTATTCTATTGATTGCAAATAAAGAAAAAAGCTGAATGTTTCTTAAGAAAACAGAAACATTCAGCTTTTTTGAAAATTTAATAAGATCATACTTTCTAGAAGTTAATCATGACTTCAGAAGTCGAAAACGAATTTATCAATTTATTTAATCCACTGCACAGAGGCCTTCTTAACATCAGTAGAATTTGTTCCAATTTGTATAACAAACTCACCCGGTTCCCAATCATATTGAAGGTTGTTATTATAGAATTTTAAATCTTCATTTGTAACATTAAAGCTTACCTCTTTAGTTTCACCTGGTTTCAGGTTTATTTTTTGGAAATTCTTTAATTCTTTTACCGATCTGCTTATACTTGCGACAGGATCGCTTACATATAATTGTACTACTTCCTCGCCTGCAAAACTTCCTGTATTGGTTACATTTAGTGTTGCAACCAAAGTCTCGTTTCCTTTTAGGTTTGTTTTATTCAATTTAATATCGCTATAGCTAAAGGTTGTATAGCTTAAACCATAACCGAAAGGATATAGTGGATCATTAGTTATATCAATATAGTCAGATTTAAATTTTGCATTATCACCCTCATTAAAAGGCCTTCCTGTATTTTTATGGTTATAGTAAATAGGTACTTGTCCAACGCTTCTAGGAAAAGTCATTGTGATTTTTCCGGAAGGATTGTAATTCCCAAAAAGAACATCTGCAATGGCATTACCTGCTTCTGTTCCAGGCGCCCAAACATCAAGAATGGCATTTGCATGCTCATTTTCCCATGTTAAGGTTAAAGGCCTTCCATTAAACAATACTATAACTAAAGGTTTACCGGTTTTGGCCAAAGCTTTTAATAAAATTTCTTGGGTTTCTGGGATGCTGATATCAGAACGACTAGAAGATTCGCCCGACATATTAGCTGATTCACCAACAACGGCAACTATTACATCAGATTTTTTTGCAGTTTCAACCGCCTCATTTATCATATCCTGAGGTAAACGGGTATCTTTATCTTGTTTTAAACCAAAGAAATACGATCTGGCATTCAATAAAGAGTCGTCAGTAATATTTGATCCTTTTGCATATAGAATATTAGCATTGCTACCAACCAGTTTTTTAATTCCATCAATAACGCTAACAGAAAGCTTTGGGTCGCCCGCAACGGCCCAAGTTCCTAACATTTCAGAATGATTATCAGCAAGTGGACCAATCAATGCAATAGTGCCCGTTTTTTTTAATGGAAGTATCTGATCTTTATTTTTTAGTAATACGAATGAATGTTCTGCAATATTTTTTGCAAATAAACGATTTTCGGTAGTTAGTATATCCTTTGCTTCTCTGGCAGCACTAATTGACCTGTAAGGATTTTCGAAAAGACCAAGTTTATATTTCGCTTCTAATACCCTTTGGCAGGCCAAGTCAATTTCTGCTTGAGTTACCTTACCTTCACTTAGTGATTTTTTTAACGTTGTTAAAAAGCCTTCCCCAACCATATCCATATCTAACCCGGCCTTCAGTGATAATGCCGAAACGGTTTGTAAATCGCCAAGGCCATGATTAATTAGCTCATTTACTGCTGTATAATCTGATACAACAAAACCTTTAAATCCCCATTGAGTACGCAGCAAATCCGTCAACAACCAATGATTAGCTGTTGCCGGCACCCCATTTATTGTATTAAATGAACTCATAAAACTTCCTGCACCTGCATCAATAGCAGCTTTATAAGGCGGCAAATAGTCTTGATACATTTTTATCAAACTCATATCAACAGTATTGTACTCTCTCCCTGCTTCAGCACCGCCGTACAAGGCAAAATGTTTCACACAAGCCATCACTGTTTCAGGCGATTTTAAGCTTGATCCTTGATAACCTTTAACTAAAGCTTTTCCTACTTGTGAGCCATACCAAGGGTCTTCACCCGCTCCCTCTGAAACACGCCCCCAACGAGGATCGCGAGCAATATCAACCATCGGAGAAAATACCCAGGCAAGTCCATCAGCTGTAGCTTCTTTAGCAGCCAATTTAGCAGATTGCTCAATTAAATCTAAGTCCCAAGATGCTGACATACCCAATGGTATTGGGAAAGTAGTTTTATGACCGTGAATAACATCCAACCCAAAAATCAATGGAATATGTAATCTTGATTTTTCAACAGCTATTGTCTGTACCTGTTTAACTTTATCAGCCCCAACTACACCAAAAATTCCTCCAATATTTCCATTTTGAATATTTGTTTCAATTCCCTTGTTAACAACAGAACCAGTAGTAGGATTACCACCTGTAACCAAATTGAGTTGACCAATTTTCTCATCAAGTGTCATTTTTGACATAAGTCCTTTTACGAATGTTTGCATTTTTGCTTCATCGTTAAGCGTCTGAGCGTTTGTATGGAAAAAGAATAGTGTAAAAATTAAAGCAATTAGTACTTTAGGATTTACTAATACTGTTTTGTAGCTTGTCATTTTGATTCGGAAAAATTTATTTAAAAAATGAAATAATGTCACCTATTTTGTATAGGTATAAATATTAGCTTATAATTGTTGGCTTTTATAAATAGGAATAATCTTCTTGAGTTATTCTTTGGAAAACCCGACAATTGTAATATTATATTTTAACTAAATCAAAGTTTTTTTTGTACTATAGCAAAAATGTTAACAAAAACTGAACTGAGCAATTATTGTAATGAGGCGAGAGAAAAATATCTTCCGCATATTTCTATTGATTGTGTGGTATTTGGTTTCCACGAAGGCATGTTAAAAGTGCTATTACTCGAAACAAAAAATCAGGAAGAATATTACTTACCAGGTGGTTTTTTACAAAAAGTCGAACCTATTGAAAATGCTGCCAACAGGATCTTAAAAGAACGAACCGGATTGGACGATATTTTTTTGAAACAATTTTACGTTTTTGGAGACCCAGACAGATCAAAAGAACACTTTGACTTATACAAAGAAATGTTGCCTGAAAATGAGAATTGGTTTGCCAATAGATTTTTAACTATAGGCTATTATGCTTTGGTAGATTTTTTTGACGTTGACCCTACCCCTGATCAATTTTCCATTTCGTGTAACTGGGTTGATTTGAACCAACTGCCAAAGTTAGGACTAGACCATGCAAATATTATAAATACTGCGCTTGGCACTCTAAGGGTCCAATTAAACTATCAGCCAATAGGTTACAATTTAATGCCGAAACTATTTACGATGCCCGAACTTCAAAAACTATATGAAACCATATTAGACAAAAAGCTGGATCGGAGAAATTTTCAAAGGCGAATGCTTGGCTTCGGAATTTTGACCAAGGCTGAAGAAACCAGAAAAGGCGGAGCGCATAAAGCACCCTACCTTTACTCGTTTGACATGGAAAACTATAAAGCAGCGCTTACTGCAGGATTAAAAGGTGGTTGGTAAAAAAATCTTGACCTTAAGCAATCGCCTATTTTCTTAATTATTGCATTGAATGAAGAGAGATTCCATTCCCTTCCGAATCGATAAATGAAGCCATATAGCCATTCTCCTCGTTTATTAATGTTTTAGGCATTGTAATTTTACCACCTGATGCTTCAACCTTGTTCAATGCATTATTTAAATCAGGGTTGCCGTTTAAATATATTTTAGCTCCTTCCATACTTGGTTTATGATAAGGCCCCTCTACTAAACTACCGGAAACTTTTCCGTTCATGTTTTCTGATGGAAAAAAGGCCATTTTCATACCCATCATTTCCATCTCATGCATTTCGATAGAAAAAACTTCTTCATAAAATTTCTTTGCTCTTGAAATATCTGATGCAGGTATTTCGAACCAGTTTAAAGCGTTTGTTGTCGCATCCATAATTTTAAGTTTTTAATTGTTTAATAAAAGTATATAATATTTGTTATTTCATAAACACCAATAAATGAACAAATTGTAAATTTTAAACTCGAAAAAGCAATACAACAATTTTTAAATTAATACAAGCCTTTTAAATTTTACCCTTCAATTACCAATCGTTTCATATCTTTCCAAATTATTAAAATTTCAATATGAATAGAAGCGGTATTTTTATAGTTTTCTTTATTTTCATTGCCATTAGTATACTATTTGATTGGTATGTTTTTTCTGGTTTAAAAACAATCACTAACACTTGGCAAAATAATACTTATAGGTTATTGGTTAATTGGGGTTATTTTGTTCTTTCACTCGGAATTATTGCCTTATTTTTATTTGCCTTAAGTGGCTTCAATGCTTCCAAAGGAGTATCTAACTTTCAAAGCTGGATACTCAGTTTATTTTTGGGGTTATTAATTACCAAGATTGTCATCATCCTAATCTTGTTTTTGGGCGATATCGGGCAATTTATCTACAATCTAATAAACAAACTTCGTGCTGGCAACGAATCTCCTTCTAATCCAATTTTAAGTGGAAGACGAAAATTTATAAGTGAAATAGCATTTATGGTAGCGGCAATACCATTGGCCGGAACTATCTATGCCATGCTGAAAGGCAAGTATGATTATAAGGTACATCGGCAAACTATCTATTATGATGATTTACCCGCAGCTTTTGATGGTTTCACCATCACCCAATTGTCCGATATTCATTCGGGTAGTTTTGACAATACAACAGCTATGCAACGTGGCATTGACCTTGCAAAAGCCCAAAAAAGCGATTTATTTGTTTTTACTGGCGATTTGGTGAATAATTTCGCATGGGAAATAACGCCTTATATCAACCGATTTTCGCAAATCAAAGCCCCATTTGGTCAGTTTTCGGTTTTGGGTAACCATGATTATGGCGATTATGCCGAATGGCGTAATGAATCAGAAAAAGCAGCTAATTTGGAAAAGCTAAAGCAACACCACAAATCATTAGATTATCGTTTGCTGTTAGATGAAAATATCACCTTAGAAAAAAACGGACAAAAAATATCCCTTATTGGTGTACAAAACTGGGGCAAAGGTTTTAAGCAAGTGGGAAATTTAAGTAAAGCTTTAAACGGAGTTGATGCTAACGCGTTTAAAATTCTTTTATCGCACGACCCTACCCATTGGGAAGAAAAAGTAAAAACTCATCCGGTAAAAGTACATTTAACCTTATCGGGACATACGCATGGCGCGCAGTTTGGCATTGAAATTCCTGGCTTTAAATGGAGTCCGGTTAAGTATAGATACCCTGATTGGGCAGGCCTAGCTCACGAAAATGGCAGGTACTTATATATCAATAGGGGCTTTGGTTTTTTAGGCTTTTCTGGGCGTTTAGGTATATGGCCCGAAATTACCGTGATCACCCTAAAAAAAGCCTGATTTATTTTTTATTATTGCAAAGATTACATAGCTAGATATAAATTGATTAAGAAACTAGCAACGCGAAGTATAAAACCCATGCCATTAAAATCCCCAAAGCCAGTTTCAAAATTTTTAGTAATTGTTGCATTCGCTACTGTTTACATTGTTTGGGGTTCAACCTACTTTTTTATCAGTATGGCCGAACATGGGGGCTTTGCTCCTTTTTTATTAGGAGCCGTTAGGTTTATTCTGGCAGGAGTACTATTAATAATTTGGAGTGCAATAAGAGGCGAAAAGGTATTTATCTGGAAGAATATATTGCATGCCTCCATTAGTGGTGTTTTATTGCTTTTTGTTGCTACTGGCATAGTAATCTGGACGGAACAAACCTTACCAAGTGCAATGGTAGCCATTTTGGTATCCTCCTCGCCTATTTGGTTTGTTTTGATTGATAAAAGCCATTGGGCTATCAATTTTAAAAGCAGATCTACTATCTTGGGTTTAATTATTGGCTTTGGAGGAGTAATCGTCCTGTTTAGCGAACAAATTGGCGATATTTTTTCAGACAATGCCGCACAATCAAAATTACCTTGGATGCTATTATTAGTTTTTGGCACTATCGCATGGTCATGCGGTTCATTATATTCAAAATATAAATTAACCTCAGGCTCGGCACAGGTAAATACCTCATGGCAAATGATTGCAGCGGGTGTAGCATTTATTCCTGGTGTATTTTTACACCACGAATTGCGTGATTTTAAAATACAAAATATCCATACCAATAGCTGGATTGCCCTATGGTATTTGGTGTTGTTTGGCTCCTTAGCGGCATTTAGTGCTTATGTTTGGCTTTTACAAGTTTGTACCGCTACCCAAGTGAGTACCTATGCCTATGTTAACCCTGTAATTGCAGTTATATTGGGAATCTTGTTTGCGCACGAACATATCTCGGTTATTCAAATTACAGGGCTTTTTATTATTTTAGGTAGTGTACTGCTGATAAACCTTGCAAAGTATCATCAGCAAAGACAAGTAAAAAAATCAGCAGCAACTATTGCTTAGCAAAATCACTCCATCATTTAATTTGTTAGTAGATTATGCTTGTTTTTAAATATATGACTACATTTAGCCAAACAAAAACTTATTAAACCCCTAAAATAAATATGGAACAAAAAAAAACCTGGCACCAACATCATAAAGATTCATTAGATTTTGGACAACGACTGGCAGATTCTGTTGCCAATGGCATGGGATCATGGCGTTTTATTATCATACAAAGTATTATTGTTGCATTATGGATGTTAGCTAACGTTGTTGGCTTTATTTACCACTGGGATGTTTACCCTTTCATATTACTCAATCTATTATTCTCTACCCAGGCCGCTTATGCTGCCCCCATCATCATGATGGCGCAAAACAGGCAAAACGAAAGAGACCGTGCGCATGCCGATGCCGATTTTAAAACGAATGTGGAGGCAAAAAAAGAAATTGAAGAACTAATTAGTAGGTTAAATTCAATTGAAGTTGATAAGTTGGACAAAATATTAGAAATAGTTCGACGTTTAGAAAGTACTAAATAGACATTTATCTAAGATAAGGATTTTATAAAAATTTTCAATCTTATTAATTTTGCCCTTAATGACAAAAATAGAAGATGAGATAATAAATGAGGTTGAAGAAGAAATTCATCCAAAAACTATCAAAGCAAAAATTTGGGAAATCACAAAAACCATATTAAAAATTGCCGTTACAGCTGTTTTACTTTATTTTGTTTATAAAAAAGTACCATTTGCAGATGTAAAATACAGGCTCATACATGCTAATTATTGGTGGATGCTAGCGGCACTAATCAGTTTTTTTATTTCCATTGTTATTTCATCTTCAAGGTTGTTAAGCTTTTTTAAGTCTATTAACCTGCAACTTTCGGCTCGATTTAATTTCAGATTATATCTGCTCGGTTTATTTTATAATTTTTTATTACCTGGTGGCATAGGTGGCGATGGTTATAAAATTTATCTACTAAATAAAACCTATAAATTACCTGCCAAAAAGGTTTTTTGGGCTATTATGTTTGATAGGCTGAGTGGTTTATGGGCCATGGGATTTATTATTGTTGGTCTAATTTACTTGATACCTCAAATTGAAATACATTTAGGTATACCCTTATCTATATTTCTGGCAGGGTCGACTATCTATTATTTTGTTGCCTACAAATTTTTTAAAGAATATACCCAATATTTTTTTGAAGCCCACATTAAAGCCTTGATAGTACAGGGGCTACAGGTCATGTCGATTGTTTTTATATTGGTTGGACAAGATTTTCATAATAAATTCTCACCTTATTTGCTTTCCTATCTCATATCATCACTTGCAACCATTATCCCAATTAGTGTGGGTGGCGCGGGTATTCGTGAAACTGTTTTTACGCAATTAACCCAAGTTTTCCCGATGGATAAAACGCTCGCGGTTTTTTTACCCGGAACTTTTTATATGATCTCATTATTGGTAGCGCTACTAGGAATTTATTATGTTTTGCGCCCAAGCCGCCTAGAAAAAGGCTTGCCCAAATTAAATAGCTAATAAAATTGAATTGTTCTTTAAAAGTTATATATCAATCGACTATAAGGAAATGTATTGTCCAATTAAAATTATTGTTAGTTTAGCTACGTTAAAATCATCAAAATCTCTATTTAGGGCTTAATTACCAATATGAATATCGTAATAACAGGAGCTAGTAGTGGGGTTGGATTTGAAGCCGCCCTCGAGTTAATTTTAAATGGAAACCATAAAGTTTTAGCCCTTGCACGTTCGAAAGAAAATTTGGAGCGCCTGCTGGAAATTGCCCATGGACTAAACCCTGAAGCCGAAATATTTGCCCTTGCCTTTGATATTGTACACGATGATTATGACGGACTACAGCAGTTTATCAAAGTAAATTTTGACAATTGTGTTGATGTTTTAATAAATAATGCCGGGGTTTTAATAAATAAACCGTTCCAAAAATTATTGGAAATGGACTTTGTTGAGATGTTACAAAGTAATTTCATTGGTCATGTCAGAATTATCCAAGGAATAATTGATTTGATGCCAAAAGGTTCGCATATATTAAACATTGGCAGCATGGGTGGATTTCAAGGAAGCGCGAAATTTCCTGGCTTGGCGGCTTACTCGGCAAGTAAGGCTGCTTTACACAACCTTACTGAATGCTTGGCTCTTGAGCTTGCAGAACAAGAAATTAAGGTAAATTGCCTTGCATTGGGTTCGGCACAAACCGAAATGCTTGAAAAAGCCTTCCCTGGCTATCAATCGCCAGTATTGGCTTTTGAAATGGGTAAATACATTGCCGACTTTGCAGTAACCGGCCACCGATTTTTTAATGGTAAAATATTACCGGTAGCGGTTACCACACCATAGAATCACAATTTTAACACCAAATTTAATATTCTTAATATTCAACAATATTCGCTTTAGCTGCTTGCTTTTTCATCAATAGCTTATTTTAGCTTAAATAATAAAAAGTAATTGCCAAAATAAATATCCCCATACCAAGAATAAATGTAAGCATCCATCTTGCATAATTGCCGATTTTATAATTCAGTTCCTCTTTCATTATTTCTAACTCCTGTTTCGTTGCTAAATCGCTTGTATAATTTCTTAAGGCCCTATTGGTTTTATCATCGATATATCTGAATAAACCATCAGCAATTTCATTTCCTAACTTTTTTGTCATCAATAAATAAAACTGTGCCGCCTCATTTGGATCTTCGTACTTATATTCTTTTTTCATCTGTATCTTTATTTTTAAAAAGTTAATTGAGTTAGGTTAAACTTTGTTTTATTTAAATTGACTGAATTTTCGAAACATGGATAGATGGTAACATTACAAACTAATCTAACCCATATTCGCTTCAGCAATTAGCAGAAAACAATTTAACAATATGCCACACCTAACCCATATTAACCTATCTTTTTAATTATTAGTAGTAGAATCAATTATGCTTTGGAATTCAGCTTCAAAAATTCGTTTACTACAATTTCGGAAGCAAAGTGCTTAATGCCGTCTTTATCAACATAATTGCGATTGGCCAACTTACCTTCAATCGCGATTTCATCTCCTTTTTTAAGGTAATTTTCGGCAAGGGTGGCCTTTTCGCCCCATATAATTAAATTATGCCATTGTGTTTCAACTACCCTTTCGCCCTTGTCGTTCTTATACCTTTCGTTGGTTGCTAATGAAAGACGCGCTAATTTTTTGTTGCCATCAAATGTTTTTACTTCGGGATCCATTCCCAGATTGCCTACCAGGCGCACACTGTTTCTTAATGAGTTCATGATACTAAAATTTAATTTTTCGTTTATATTAATAGCACAAAGTTGAGGGGTGCTTATACAACTACTCGGTTATTAAGCGGTTATAAACGATAATTTCCGTTTGTAAGCGTTTGCAAACGGATAATTTTTTATACCTTTAGGCAATGAATGAGGAAAAGCTTTGTCTTGATTGCGGCACGCCTATACATGGCAGGGCCGATAAAAAGTTCTGTAATGACCTTTGCCGCAATAATTATAATAACCAGCTCAATAGCAATAGCTATAATATAGTTCGGAACATTAATAACATATTACGCAAAAACCGCAGGATACTGGAAGAACTGAACCCGAGTGGAAAAACCAAAACAACACGCAAAAAGATGAGCGCGAAAGGTTTTGACTTTGAGTATCATACGCGCACGTATCTAACCCATAACGGAAAAACATACTTTTTTTGTTATGAATACGGCTACCTTGATTTGGAAGGTGATGAGGTACTTTTGGTTAAAAGAGAGGAATAAGGTTAATATTGATCTTAATTTAGGCATAATATTAAGTATTTGGTGAATATTTATGAAAGTATGACCTAAATCAGTTTCACAAATAATTCAAAGAAGTATCTTTGTCAGCAATGATTATACATCAATTTTATGATAAAGGCTTGGCGCATGGTTCATACGCGATTATAAGAAACAAAAAAATGGTTCTTGTTGACCCGGCCCGCGACCCAAAACCTTACTATGATTTTGCCTCCTCACATGACGCAGATATTGTTGGCGTAATTGAGACACATCCTCATGCTGATTTTGTGAGCTCGCACCTTGAGATACACAAAACAACAGGTGCTATTATTTACGCCAGTAAATTGTTAGGTGCCGAATATCCACACGAAAGTTTTGACGAAGGTGATACCATACAAATAAGTGATATAAAACTTAAAGCCATCAATACCCCAGGGCACTCACCCGATTCTATTTGTATTTTAGCGATTGATGAGTATGGCAACGAGAAAGCCATATTTACTGGCGATACCCTATTTGTAGGTGATGTAGGTAGACCAGATTTGCGCGAAAATGTAGGTAATCTGCAGGCAAAAAAAGAAGAACTTGCCGGACAAATGTATCATTCAACCCGTGAAAAGTTGATGACTTTACCCCATAACCTAACGGTTTACCCTGCCCATGGCCCAGGTTCATTATGCGGCAAAAACTTAAGTCCCGATTTGCAAAGCACCATTGGGCGCGAATTACGTGAAAACTATGCCTTGCAATTGATGGATGAACTCACTTTTGTAAAGACCTTAATTGATGACCAGCCCTTTATTCCGAAATATTTTGGGCACAATGTTAACCTGAATAAAAAAGGTGCTCCACAATTTGAAGAAAGTATAGCTTCAGTAAAGCGACTAGGTAAAAATGATGTATTGAATAAGGATATACTTATTATTGATAGCAGACCAAAAGAACAATTTGCTCTGGGTCATATTAATGGGGCATTCAATCTGCAAAATGGAGAAAAATTTGAAACTTGGTTAGGCTCCATCCTAAACCCTGATGAGAAATTTTATTTGATAGCAGAAAATAATGAAGAGCAAGAAGAGTTGATTAGAAAAGCTGCCAAAATTGGTTATGAGGGAAATATTGAAGCTGCACTAATATCTCCTGAAAATATGGAAGAAAAATCGGCAGTCTTAGATTTGGCTGATTTTAAATCAAATGAATCCAACTATACCATAATTGATATACGCAATCCCAGCGAAACCCAAAATGGTTTAATTTTTAAAACCGCCATTACCATCCCATTACCTGAACTGAGGGAAAGGATAGCTGAAATCCCTACTGATAAACCAATTTTAGTGCATTGCGCTGCAGGTTATCGGTCAGCTGTAGGTTGTAGTATCATTGCCGCAAAAATTAAAAACGTTCCTGTTTACGATTTAAGTGACGTGGTTAAAGAGTTTATTCAATAAAGCGTGGTAAAAAACACCATTATGGACAATAACCTGATCATTGTTCAAACAGAGGATGGCTCTAATACCATTTTTAATGCCTTAGTTGGCGAAAATTACCATTCAAAACATGGCGCTTTGCAAGAGAGCAAACATGTATTTTTAGAATCGGGGTTAAAACATTATTTGGATAAATTAACAATAGGGTCTCCTCATATTTCCATTTTAGAGGTCGGTTTTGGTACTGGTTTGAATTTTTTATTATCTGCTGATTACTGCACTGATCATAAAATCAATCTGGATTATATTGGTATTGAGGCTTTCCCTGTAGACGAGCAAATGATTAATGAAACCGGATATCATCAATTTATTTTGAAAGAGACATGGGCGGCATTCATCCAAAACTATATGCAAGCTATGAATGGCAAAACAATCTTAAACCAATATTGCCATCTACAAATAGCAGTCAATAAATTGGTGGATTTTGAAATTAACAAGCAATTCGATATTATTTATTATGATGCCTTCGCGGCTACAAATCAACCAGAAATGTGGAATGAATTGGCTATTGCCCATACCATCAAATTTTTAAAACCCGGAGGATTATTTGTAACCTACGCCATAACTGGCAACCTAAAGCGAATACTAAAATCATTGAACTGCGCTATTGAGAAAGCACCCGGCGCACCCGGTAAACGAGAAATGCTGAGAGCTATAAAACATACTTAACCCATCTATCTACAAAAGTACCCTTCCTAAATTATTTTTAAAAAGCTCATCATTCGATGCAACATTATGATTGATTAGCAGTCATATAGAAAAAAGATGTAAAAATATTTTAAAATACGAAACTTATCGTACATATTTGTACGAAATAATTCGTACAAATATAAAAATGGAAATAAAACCAACAGAAAGCGAACTAGAGATATTACAGGTACTTTGGAAGAAAGGCCAATGTACCGTTAGGGATGTGCATGAAGAACTGGCAAAAAACAAAGATGCCGGTTACACAACTACCCTAAAACTAATGCAAATAATGCACGAAAAAGGTTTGGTTGAACGTGATACCACTGCCAAAACGCATTTATATAAAGCCATTGCCACCGCGCAACAAGCACAAAAAACTGCTCTAGATAAAATTATCTCCACCGTTTTTAAAGGTTCAACTGCCGATTTAGTAATACAAGCTTTAGGTAATCACCGGGCATCAAAAGAAGAAATTGAGGCCATAAAGACTTTTTTAGACAAGTTTGAGAAACAGTAGATATAGGTGGATTTGCGTGTAAGCTCAAAAAAAACAATACAACAAGAAGAGAAATTAAATAAAAACAAATAAGGAGAATAAGTAATGGGTAATGTATTTTATAATATTAGTCAGGTTTTAGGGATAACCATAATCCATTCCTTTTGGCAAGGATTGGTTGTTTATTTCCTGCTTAAAATAGCATTATTAATAGGTAATCAGCTATCGGCAGCTAAGAAATATTACATTAGTCTAGGTGCATTGGCAATATTGACAATTTGGTTTGGCTACACCTTAGTTACCCAAATCAGGTTTTACAATTGGTTCAATACCATACCCACCAAATTCTCGGCTATTCCAATGTTCCTTAAATTTTCCAACGGTTTTACAGAAATTACTACCCAACAATTAAGATACTATTATAGCGTCGAAAAATATTTACCAACCATCACCCTTATTTACCTTGCGGGATTAACCTTTAACGCACTTAGACTAATTGTAGCACGAAAGGAATTAATGTTCATTCGTAAAAACATACAATTTGACGATTATTTACAAAATGAATTAAACAGTTTGGCCAAATATTTCAACCTACAAAAAACAATAAAAATTGGTTTTAGCAAACTCATCAATGTCCCCTGCATAACAGGCTATCTAAAACCAATTATTCTGTTGCCATTCACCTTAACATTACATTTAGGGCAGGATGAAATAGAAGCCATTATATTACATGAACTTGCCCATATAAAACGGAACGATTATTTTATAAACATCATACAGCAACTCATTACAACCTTGCTTTTCTTTAACCCATGCGCGTTATTAATTAGCCATCAAATTAACGAAGAACGGGAAAACAGCATTGATGATCTGGTTGTAAACGCAACAGCCAGCCCTATAATTTATGCAAAGGCATTGTTAAAACTTGAGCAGGTTCGAGGTAATGAATTACAATTGGCTTTAGCAGCCACCGGAAAAAAACATCATTTATTAAATAGAATAGAACGTATCATGAAAACAAGAAAATCGACCTTAAGTTTACGCCCAACGTTATTGGCCGTACTTATTTTAAGCGTGGGAATCATATTCGCCACCATATTGAAGCCTGAAATTGCACATGGAAAAATCTCCATCAAATCAATAAAACAAATAATTGCTGGTTTACAAACCGATACGCCTACAACCGATTCCCTGAAAATAAGGAAAGACACCCTGAAAGTAAAAAAAGAACTGCGTGCCAAAAGATTAATGGAGCACAAAATGGACATTGACGCTGAACTAAACGACCCTGAACTTCAAAAACTTACAGATGAAGTTGAAAAGCATGGAGCAGCTATAGGTTTATATTATGATAGTCCTGCTTTCAAAAAGATGGAGGCTGAATTAGAAGCAAAGGCTAAAGAAATGGAAGAACATTTTGACAATAGCAATTGGAAAGAATTGGAAAAAAAACAGGAGCAGCTATCAAAAGAATTTGAAGGCAAATGGGGCGAATCCGTGGAAACAAAAAAACTGGAAGCACAAATGGAGCAATTAGGTAAAAAGATTGAAAACTATTATAAAAGCTCTAAGTTTAAAAGTCTAAATAGTCAATTACAGAAAAAATATGGTATAGACCCTGATCAAAACTATTCAGACGATGGAAAGGATGAAAAATATAAAAAGTACCATCTGGAATTAGAACAAAACACACCAACGGAGGTAAAAGGATATGCTGTTGACTTAAAAAAACTGGGCGAACAAATGAATGCCAAATTTAAATCGGATGAATTCCGTAAAAAAAATAAAGAATTAGCATTATTAGGCGATAGCATGGGCAAGTTATACAATAAGGACTCGTTTAAAGAGCTACAACTCGCTATGAAAAAGCTAAGTGAGGATATGAGAAATTTCCAAAATAGTGGTGAAGTACAAAAAGAACAAGAACTTTTAAAGCGTGCTCAAGATAAATTGCAGGCTTATTTAAATTCTCCGGCTTTTAAAAATCGTATCCAAAAAATGAAGGAGGATGCCAAAAATTGGAGCGACAAATGGGACAATGATTTACAAATACCAGCTGCACCAGCGGCACCGGAAAAAATAAATGCACCTGCTCCTCCGGCACCTCCTGTTCTTTCTGCACCTGTTCAGCCAAATTCACCTCCGGCTCCTCCAGCACCCGGACTAAATATTTGGTAATATCACGTTTTTAAATGACAACATTTAAACATTGCGCTACCCATTAATAAAGTAAAACCGTAATTTAGTTCCCTCATAAAAGGGAACTTTTTTTATGCTTCAAAAGCTCAGCATTAATAATTACGCTTTAATTGATAACCTGGAGATAGGTTTCGATAAAGGGCTCAATATACTTACCGGCGAAACTGGTGCCGGTAAATCAATTATTTTAGGTGCCTTATCCCTTATTTTAGGTCAGCGTGCCGAAAGCAGGTATTTTTTTAATCAGCAAAAAAAATGTGTTATTGAGGGTAGTTTTTCTATTGATGATTTTAAACTTAAACAGTTTTTTGAGGATAATGATATTGATTACGAAGCCGAAACCGTTTTAAGGCGCGAAATATCGGCAGATGGAAAATCAAGAGCCTTTGTTAATGACACACCCGTTGTATTAAATACCCTAAAAGCCTTGGGCGAAAAATTGATTGATATCCACTCGCAACATGCCACCTTGGAGATTAATGATCCTGATTTTCAGCTATTAGTGGTAGACGCTGTTGCTGGTCATGATGATTTGTTGCACAATTACCTAACAAGCTTCAAAGCATTTAAAAAAGCTACTTCCAATTTAGAAGAACTCATTACGAACAGCGAAAAAGCTAAGGCCGACCTTGATTATTACCAGTTTCAGTTTGATGAATTGGAAAAGGCCCGATTACAGGCCGATGAACAAGAACCGCTTGAACAGGAACTATATGCCCTAAACAATGCCGACGAAATAAAAAGAAATTTACTAGGCGCTTATAACCTGATGAATGAGGGTGAAATATCTGCCATTCTGCAATTAAGGGAGGCTGCTCATCAACTTTCAACGGTAGAAAAATTCAATCCCGAAATTATTGAATTGCACCAAAGGCTTAACAGTACCTTGATTGAGTTGAAGGATATAGCCAACGAAATTGAAATTATTGAACAAAGCACCCAAACGAATGACGCTAGAGTGAATGAAATAAATGTTCGCTTAAGTTTAATGTACAACCTTCAAAAAAAACATCGGGTAAACAGCAATGTCGAATTATTGGAAATTCAGGCTGGTCTCTCTGATAAAATACAACAGGCTGTTTTTGGTGATGAGGCAATTGAACAATTAAGCAAACAACTGGAAGCAGATTTTATTGCGTTAGAAGGTTTAGCAAAGCAATTATCCGCTAACCGAAAAAAAGTAATTCCGGAAATTGAGCGTGAAATTTTGGCAAGTTTAGCAGAAATGGGTATGGGCAATGCCCTGCTCAAAATTGAACAAAATGTAAAGCAGCCATTGGCTGAAAAAGAAAAAAGTAACTTTCAGCAACAGGTATCAACTTACCTTAGCAAAAGCGGCATTGATTACATCAGGTTTCTCTTTAATGCCAATAAAGGGCATGCTTTGTCCGAGATGAGCAAAGTAGCATCAGGCGGTGAATTATCAAGGTTAATGCTTTCCATCAAATCATTAATTGCCAAAAACACAGCATTACCAACCATTATTTTTGACGAGATTGATACAGGTGTATCGGGCGAGGTAGCCAACAAAGTTGGTCAGATAATGGAGCGGCTTGCGGGCAATTTACAGGTAATTACTATTACTCATTTACCACAAATAGCCAGCAAAGGAAATAGTCATTATTTTGTTTACAAGGATGATGATAGCGCAACCACTTATACCCGTATTAAGCAGCTGGATAAACAGGAAAGGGTATTGGAAATTGCCAAAATGCTGAGTGGTGATAAACCAGGGGAAAGTGCCTTACAAAATGCGAGGGAGCTGCTGAGCAATTAATTATGGCATGAAAATACTTTTATCAACTTTAATGCTTTTATTAGTTTGCAACTATTTACAGGCTCAAAAGCATGATAGTATACACGCAGAGGTAGATACAATTAATATTAGGGGTTTCGTTTATTTTTCAGATAGTATACCTGCAAAAAACATTCAAATCTTTTTAAGGTATCCAATTTTTGATTTACCCGAATTTCCTACTAACACTGTAACTGATACGAACGGGTATTTTGAATTTAAAGGTGTTTATCCAAATAATGCCATAGGATTTTATAACCCTAAATATGGGAAAAACTTTTTACCTATTAATGGTAGTAGATATTTAGCAATTTATTTGCCAGCTCAAAATATTCATCAGTTAAATGAAAGAGATTCTATTCTTATAACTGCAAAGCGACAAAAAACAAAAAGAAAGATTCCGGTTACTTATTATGATGAAGGAAAAATATTTCCGGACTTTGAAACATATTACCCAGAAACATTAAATCGAAAATTAAATTTAGTAGAATTTATTCAAAAAAACGTAACCTACCCAAAAGCGGCAATTGAAAACAATATTGAAGGAATTGTGGAAATTGGTTTTACAGTGAGCAAAGAAGGTGAATTGGAAAATTTTAAAGTGGTAAAGGGAATTGGATATGGTTGCGAGGAAGAAGTTATCAAACTTTTAAAAAAAACTGGAAAATGGCGCCCGGGTTTAAATTATGGCAGATTGTTTGAGATTTTAGAAACTGTTACCGTCAAATTCTCATTAACAGATAAATAATATTATTTTTACGCCCAATTATTAAACATTAAATATGGCTTATAACTTATTAAAAGGCAAAAAAGGAATTATTTTCGGTGCGTTGAACGAGCATTCAATAGCATGGAAGGTGGCACAACGTGCAGTACAAGAAGGTGCGGAAATTATTTTGAGCAACGCGCCTATCGCATTACGCATGGGCGAATTGAACAAACTGGCCGAAGAATGTAATGCGCCTGTAATTGGTGCCGATGTTACCAGCAATGAAGATGTTCAGAATTTGTTTACCAAATCGCAAGAGCATTTTAATGGTGGGGTCGATTTTGTTTTGCACTCCATAGGTATGAGTGTTAACGTACGTAAAGGCGTTACCTATCCCGAAAATAATTATGATTTTACACACAAAGGTTTAGATATATCTTCACTAAGCTTGCACCGTATTTTGCAAACAGCCATGAAAATGGATGCCATTAATGAATGGGGATCAGTAGTTGCCTTAAGTTATATAGCTGCTCAAAGGGTATTCCCTGATTATAATGACATGTCGGACAATAAAGCTTATTTAGAAAGTATTGCCCGTAATTTTGGCTACTACTATGGAGTTAAGAAAAACGTACGCATCAATACCGTTTCTCAATCACCTACACGTACTACTGCAGGTTCGGGCGTTAAAGGATTTGAAGGTTTTATCAATTATGCCGAAAAAATGAGTCCGCTAGGCAATGCCTCAGCTGATCAATGTGCCGATTATTGCATCACCCTATTTTCCGACCTTACCAAAATGGTAACCATGCAAAATCTGTTTCACGATGGTGGATTTTCATTTACCGGAGTTACCCAAGCAGTAATAGAGCAAATGGAAAAATAAATTTTATCTTGTAATAGTAATTTACAAATCATCACAAAACAAAAAAAACAGCTCTTGAGGAGCTGTTTTTTTTGTTACTCGATGTTAACTACTTTGAACCAAAATAACTTTAACTTTTATGGCTGAAGTTGGTAAAATAGCCGTGTTACCATCAGCAGATTGTGCATACAATGTCAAATTACCCGCGTTATAGGTAAAGCTATAAGAAACACCCGCATATACTTCGGGCAACTGCTCATAGGTACTTCCACCATCATAAGAAATAGATACTATTACGCCACCATTTGTAGCATAGTTATTGTTCAATGCGGCAATATTAATTGGCGCAGCATAAGATTTTATGCCTGATAAATCTGTGGTAAGCGACCAATCATTGGCAGTAATGTCAGCAAAAAATGTTTGGTTTGAAGGTGAAATGTATTGTTTAGTACATGATGAGGCTATTAGTAAAACGATACAGCCTAAAAGAGTCATTATTTTTTTCATACGTATTTATTAGTTTTATCTTAAACAACGCAAAGGTAAAAAGGTTTAATATTGATATACACTTTTTTTACTTTCTTATTAGAAAGCAATGTTGATTAAACTTATCGTAAAAATGAATATGGATTATGAAATATAAATGACGTTTAAAACTTATTCTTCCACATCATACTCTCTACTGGCCGTGTACTTGGCGAATTGTATTTAGCGTTAATCTTAGTATTGTATAGGGTCTCAATCTCGCCCTCCACTACAAAATAAATGAGCTGCCCAATTGGCATACCCGCGTAAACTTTAACAGGCTGGGTACAGGATATTTCTAAAGTCCAGGTGTTGCAAAAACCTACATCACCTTTACCAGCCGTAGCATGTATATCAATACCCAAACGCCCCGTGCTCGATTTTCCTTCTAAAAACGGTACGTGTTTATGCGTTTCGGTATATTCTAAGGTAACTCCTAAATAAAGGGTATTAGGCTGTAAAACAAAACCCTCTTTCGGTATTTCGAACGCGTCAACCTCATTATGTAGTTTAGCGTCCAATACCCGGTTACGGTAGGTAGCCAAATGTTTCCCGAGATGTACATCGTACGAATTTGTACCCAGGCACTCACGCTTAAATGGTTCAATAATTATATTGCCCATTTCCATTTCTTCTAAAATTCGCTTATCCGATAGTATCATTTTGGATTTTTTTTGGAGGCGCAAATTAGAGTTATTTAAAATATTGACCAATACATTATTGTTCACAAATGTTGTTCAGGTTTGTGGATAAGCTGAATGTCATTCATCTATTCAACTTTAATAATTAGAGATAAAAATAGATTAGGCGGTAAATCACAATTCGCCGTTTCTTGTTCACTTTAATAGAAAGAATATTAATTTAGCTTAATTTAATATATGTTTGTTCACCTTTTTGGGGATTGATGAAATGGCCATAGCATACAAAAAGCAAATTGATGATGATACAGCATTTGCCATCTGGAAAATAGAGGAACAAGCTGAAGACTTATACAACCAACTTCAACTAAATGAGGAGGAGAAGGCATATTATGAGCAGTTAAGTGCAGGTAAACGCAGTTTGCATTGGCTGGGCACACGTGTTTTGTTACGCAAAATGCTTAATACCAATGAGTATATTGATTGTAAGGTTGATAGTCATGGTAAACCTTATTTAATAAATCTCCCTTATCATATTTCGTTAAGCCACTCCTTTGATTACGCCGCGGTAATGATTAGTAAAAAAAGCTCGGTCGGAATAGATATTGAGCAAATAAAAGAAAAAGTGGAACGCATTGCACATAAATTTATGCGTAAAGAAGAAATGCAATTTGTAACAGGAGCAGATAAAATTCAAAAACTATACGTTTGCTGGTGCGCCAAGGAAGCTATTTATAAATGTTATGGGCAAAAAGAGGTATCGTTTGTAAACCATATAAGGCTCAATAAATTTGAACTACAACGTGAAGGCACAGTAAATGCCAGATTACTTAAAGAACCTATAAATCTGAATTATGAAGTAGGCTACATGCAATTTGAGGATTATATGATTGGCTATGTAAAAGGGTAATGGCATGAAAAACAAAAAAGTACAATTTGAAGATTGGGGCTTAATTGACTATAAAGAAGCTTGGGACAGGCAGGAAAAGCTTTTTTCTGAAACTATCAGGTTAAAAACTGAAATCAGAAATTTAAGCGAAAGCTTGGACAATAAATTAACAACCGGCCGTTTTACCCCAAATTACCTTGTTTTCTGCGAGCATCCTCACGTTTATACTTTGGGCAAAAGCGGCAAACCTGAACACTTGCTTTTGGATGAAAATGGACTAAAAGAAAAGCAAGCAACTTATTACCCAATAAATCGGGGCGGCGATATTACTTATCATGGCCCGGGACAAATTGTTTGTTACCCAATTTTAGATTTGGATAATTTTTTTACCGACATCCATCTTTATTTGCGCACGCTGGAAGAGGCAGTGATTTTAACCTTAGCTCATTATGGTTTAAACGCTGGTCGTTATCCTGGCTATACAGGGGTTTGGTTTGATGCCGACAATGAAAAAGCCCGTAAAATATGTGCCATGGGCGTTCGATGTAGCCGATGGGTTACCATGCATGGCCTTGCCTTTAATATTAATACCGATTTAAGTTACTTTAAAAACATTGTTCCTTGTGGTATTGATGATAAGGATGTAACCTCTTTAAGACGTGAACTAAACAAAGAAGTAAATATAAATGAAGTTAAAGAAATCCTAAAACATCATATTTCCGTATTATTTGGTATGGAGGTTAAATGAAAAAAAAAATTCTTTTATTTATTTTAGTTATTACCTGCTCAAATTGTGCTAAAAAGCCAATGAGCATAGTTATCTATGATTCGGTTAGCTATATGAGTCCAAATAAATCTGATACTATAAGTCATATTCGAAAAGATACCATTTCCTATTTGGCTTTGGGCGATTCATATACCATTGGAGAATCTGTAACTCAAAATCAGTCATTCCCATACCAATTATATAATTCGTTAAATTTATATTTTTCAAATAATAATATTTTGCAATATTGCTCAGCTCCCACCATACTTGCCACCACAGGATGGACCACTGATAACTTAATTGGAGCTATAGCACAAAATGGTTTGGCTAGTAAAAGGTTTACTATTGTTACGCTATTAATTGGTGTGAATGACCAATATCAAAATTTAAGTATCAATAATTACGAAATTAAATTTCAAGAAGTGCTCAATAGTGCCATAATAATTGCCAATGGCAATCCCAAAAATGTTTTTGTTTTATCCATTCCTGATTATGGCGTAACCCCATTTGCCAATGGAAGAGAAAACATAATTGGTCCTGAAATTGACAATTTTAATGCTGTAAACTTTCGAATAAGCAGCCAGTTGGGTGTACAATATTTAAATATTACAGACATTTCAAAAGAGGCTGCCTTCTATCCAAATTTAATTGCTACCGACGGTCTACATCCATCGGCCACTATGTACCAATTATGGGTGAGTCAATTGATGCCTTTGGTGGCCCAACAATTTAAAAAATAAATTACTTTTTAGAAGCAATTTCGCTCAAAGCTTTCACAAATTTATCTAAATCATTAAGGGTGGTGTATACATGAGGCGTTACTCTTACACAACTAATATTTTCCCAAACAATGCCAACCGTATGAATTTTATATTTGTTAAATAGTTCAGTATCTAACTCGCTAGGTTTCATCCCATCAATACTTACCCCACAAATAGCACACGAATATTTGGAATTTAATGAGGTATGTAACTTAACTTTCGGTATTTGCTGCGCTTTGGTTGCCCAATAATTTTTCAGGTACCTTATACGCTCTTCTTTGCGTTTGCTTCCTATTGCTTCATGAAAATTAATGGCCTCGCCTATGCCTTGTTCAATCGGGAAACTTCTTGTACCCAATTCTTCAAACTTTCTGATATCAGTGCTATGGGGCTTACCGCTGCTTGGTAAAGGCCAAATTTTTTCAATATTTTCTTTTTTAACCCAAAGCATGCCACTACCAATTGGTGCCGATAAAAATTTATGCAAGCTGGTTCCAAAATAATCGCAATGCAAATCGGCTATTTTAAAATCAAGCAAACCGAATGAATGGGCTCCATCAACAATCACCTCAATGCCCTTGGCATGTGCCATATCACAAATTTTTTGGACGGGCATAATCTGCCCTACCCAATTAATCATATGTGTAACATGAATTAATTTAGTTTTTGGCGTAATAGCCGCTTCATAAGCCTTCACAATTTGCGCATCATCCTCAATAGGAAGGTCAAAATTTATTTGCCGGTAAACTATTCCTTCGCGCATGGCTCTTTGCTGGTAAGCCTGTATCATATGCGGATAATCTTGCTTAGTGCCTATAACCTCATCGCCACTTTTAAGGTCGTATCCTAAAATAACGGTATTAAGTGCTTCAGTAGCATTTCGGTTAATGGCAATCTCCTCTGGCGATACTCCTGCCAAATTAGCCAACTTCTCCCGAAGTGGTTCTCTACCTTGATCAAGTATTCGCCACATAAAATAAGACGGTCCTTCATTAGCTAATTGGTTATAACGCTCAACTGCCTGCTGTACTACTATTGGCGATGGTGATACACCACCATTATTCAGGTTGATGATACTAGGATTTACCGAATAGCATCGTTGTATAGTACTCCAATAATCCTCATCTTCAATAACCTGACTTGGCAAAAGGTGATTTATTTTTAGCGTAGCTTTCCAAAAGTCTGCACCATGTGCCTCATTAAATAAGCTATTAACAGAAAAGGCACCTGCTATGGTAGCCGCTTTTTTTAAAAATCCGCGTCGGTTATTGGAGTTCATACCTGGAATTTATTGGATATATCAAATATAAACTATAAGCAAATCATTTACAGTATATTAAATAAAAAATATTGATACCTTTTTTGTAATACTATCACTAATTTTTTACTTAGAAAAACTTACAAAGTAAAAATCATATTTTTACTCCAAATATTAAATATGCCACTAGTTCCACCAAATACAGCTAATACACCTGAAGCAGCTTTTACAAGGTTATTAAATATCATGAATGACCTAAGGTTGAATTGCCCATGGGATAAAAAACAAACCTTAGAAAGCTTGCGCCATCTTACCATTGAGGAAACTTTTGAACTTTCGGACGCAATTTTAAATGGCGATATGCCTGAAATCAGAAAAGAACTGGGCGATTTAATGTTACACCTTGTTTTTTATGCCAGAATTGCATCGGAGACAAATGATTTTACCATTACCGAAGTATTAAATGGCATTTGCGATAAATTGATAAATAGGCATCCACATATTTATGCCGACGTAGAAGTACAAGATGACAATGATGTAAAACGGAACTGGGAGCAAATAAAATTAAAGGAAGGTAATAAATCGGTACTTAGCGGAGTACCATCGTCCTTACCAGCTCTGCTAAAAGCATCGCGCATTCAGGAAAAAGCCCGGGGTGTAGGGTTTGATTGGGAGGAAAAAGGTCAGGTTTGGGCAAAAGTAGAAGAAGAGTTGCAAGAATTTAAAAACGAATTTAATGTGTTTGATCATATAGAAATTGACCACGAAAAAGCCGAGGCGGAATTTGGAGACCTTCTTTTTTCACTTATTAATTACGCGAGATTCATTAATATTAACCCGGAGAATGCGCTTGAAAAAACTAATATAAAATTTATAAAACGCTTTCAGTATCTCGAAAAAAAGGCCCATGAAAATGGTAAAAAGATACAAGACATGAGTCTTGCCGAAATGGATATTTTTTGGGAAGAAGCAAAAAAAATATAGAAATTATATTCAAATTTTTGTATCAATAACAATAAATTAAACGTAGTTACTAATAATCTATAAATTTATGAAATCAAAAGTTTACAACTCAATATTAATCATAGCACTTGTTTTAATAAGTGGATGCGCAGGAAAGTCAACCATAGCTCCAACCACTAATAATGCTCCAATTGGAACCTTTACCGGTCAGTTTACCTACTTGCATGTAAGTTCACAAACGCATAAAAAAGATTCATTGAAAGCGAATATTGTATTAAATCTTAATCAGTCAACCGGATTTAGTGTAACTGGTGATACCACTATAGTACACGCCGGTAGTCATGGTGGTTACGTAATAAATAATACGTTTACAAATATTTATTTTCTCGACGAAACCTACCCGAAAACAGGAACGCCGTCAAAAACCCACTTAAATGGAGTATACAATTATATTTATGATGGCACAAACCTACAATTAGCAGCATACGGCGCATTAGACACCCTTTCTTTAATATATATTTTAAAACGAACCTCCAATTAAGGGTAGCTGATTTAAAAGTGCAAAACATTTAATTTGTATTCGCTTAGTATTTTTTCTAATTATTAATCTATAAAAGCATACTGATTAAATTTTTTATATGATCGCCTGTAGCATTGTTACTTTCCAATTCGTATTTGATTTTAATAAAATAATTATAAAAAACGATTAACTACAATTAATGCTTAATCCACTTGACATTGCCGAAGATGAAATAATCGACCAATGTAAAAATGGTAGCTTAAAATATCAGGAAATACTTTATAAGCATTTCTATAGATATGCTATGGGAATAAGTATGCGGTACAGTTTGGACAGTGATGACGCGTTAGAGGTTGTTAATGATGCTTTTATAAAAGTATTTAACCACATTAAAGGTTATAATAACGATAAACCATTTAAAGCATGGTTACGAACCATTGTAGTAAATACATCTATTGATCGCAGAAGGAAAGAGCTCAAACACCAGCTCCATATTGATATTGACCATGCGGTACAGGTTCAAAGCTCGGCAAAGGCCATTGAAAATCTACATGTGCAGGATATCATGAAATTAATGAAAGAATTACCCCCAATCCAATTAACAATATTTAATATGTACGAAATGGATGGGTATAGCCATGATGAAATAGCCTCTATTTTAAATATGCCGGCAAGTTCCTCCAGAGTATATTTAAGTAGAGCAAAAGAAAAATTGAGGTCGCTAATTATATCAGAAACTAAAAACAATGTACGAACAATTGGATGACGACTTAAATAAGCGAATAGAGGAGTTTTTTGAAAACATTGAAACTCCCACAGCCGATGAAGGTTGGTTACTTTTGCGGAAAAAATTTCCGGCAAAGGAAAAGAGGTTATTGCCTATATTTTGGTATAGGCTAGGAGCAGCTGCATTATTATTTATTTTGTTGGGAATTAGCTTTTTAATATTTAAAGATCAAACACATCATGTTAACCTGGCCACTCAAGCAAATAAGTATAAAAGCAATAAAGCATCCAATAATGTTGAATTAAATAAAAAGGTTGACCCTCAAACTCAATTATCAAATAATCGTTTAACTAACCTAACAGATACGCTAAATGACCAAGTTAATCTAAAAAACAAGCGCAAAGTCAATGAAAACATCAATGGAAACACCAAGAATTTATTATCTTTAAGTAAATATAATACCCTAGATGCTGCACATCATAGCATTCACCATCTAGTTCCTAAAAGTGGGCTTTTCTCCAAAAATGAAAATCTATCAAATTCTTCAAGTCATAAAAATAAACAACCAAACAGTACAAATTTTTTAAATGAAGATATAGGCGAAAAATCAGACTTGGTAAGTCAAAGTACTGAAAGAATGATATCGGAAGAATTGAAGGCTAAAAACTTAGGTTACATGCTAAACATTCAACCCAAAAACTTTGAGGTTAAGATGCCTAAAGAACAAAAAGAAAAACCTAACCAGTCTTTTTATACGATTTTGGCAAGTTCAAAAACAAATTATCAGGAAGATAGCGAGGAATTAGATAATATAGCTAGCAAAAAAGTGGGGTTTGCTATATACGAAGCTACCTATTTAAATTATGCTAAAGGCAGTAATAACCAGGTTAACCTAGGGTTGGGATTAACGGCTGATATTTATATCACAAAAAATATAAAATTAATAACCGGTATAAATATTGGAAAGAATTCATTCGATTATTCTACTTCATCAATTTTGAATAGCTCGCAAAATTTATTTGCAAATGCTCAAGTGCAAAACACGAGCACAATAGCCCCTAAAGGTTTTACACCGGCAACACAGCTTAAGGCATATAATGTTGGTTTAGTTGGACTGGATATTCCTTTAAACTTAAAGTATGACCTAGAGGGCAAGAGAAATAATTATTATGTGGTTGCAGGAGTAAGTTCAGGGACATTTATAAACGAAACTTATTCTTATCAATATACCTATCAAAACTCTTCAGCACCATTAAATCAACAAACACAAGGTTCTAGTTCCAGTAAAAGTTTCAATAGTTTTTATTTAGCTAAAACCATTAATCTTGCTTTTGGTGCAGATTTGCCTTTTGGAAAAAATAATATAATATTTGAACCATTTGTAAAATATCCAATCGGTGGCTTAGGCTCACAAGATATAAGGTTTGGGGCCAGTGGCCTCAACCTCAAGTTTAAATTTTAAATGCCATGATGAAAAAAGTATTGTTGGTGGTTTTTTTATTTTTATACAAGAATGTAAACGCTCAACATTTTGAACTTAGTTTTCAGACTTATGGAGGTCTATTTCATTATAGTGGTGGTACAACCAGCACAGAATCGGCTGTGAACTTAGCTTCAATAAACGGAATATACTCAAGTAATAACCCTTTTGGGAGTAATAATGCCTTTAGCTATGGGTTTTGTGCACAAGCTTCAATAATAAAAAAAAGTGGGTTTATGTTCGGATTAAAAGCTGGTTATGAAGTATTAAGAAGCAGCTTGAACATTACAAGCGTATTCTATAACAACTATTATTTAGGTAATAATAACTACGACGTTTTCCTTTCCAACCAAATTGCAGCCAATGGGCAAACAATCTTAACAAGTACTCAAATTGTTTTGAATCCATTTGTTGGCTATAGAATTAAGATTAATAAAATTAAGGTTGATTTAATGCCAGGCTTAGATATAGGCTTTAATTTAAAGGGCACGGAAACAGATCAAGCGAAGGATGTTACCGGGAAAAGCTATACTACCTCATTTAGTATTAATAATGTCCCAACAGATATCAGAATAAAATTTGGAACTGCGGTTAATTACCAACGATATGGTTTAACGGCAGGTTTCTCGCAAGGGCTAACCAATTTAAATAGAAATGTGGCAAATAACAGCGCGAATAGCGAATTTCTACAATTAGGGATTTCGTATAAATTACTGTAACAGTTTTTTAAACCTATTATTGTAAAGCTTTTAATACGGCTGCCCCAATACTATCTGTCCTCTCAGCAGCATTTGATAATATCACTACGCCTTGTGATTTTTCCGGACTAAAAGCTAAAAAACTACTGCTTCCATAAGTATCGCCATTATGAAAATAGTATTCCATTCCATTTACTAAAATAATATGCCAGGCAAGTCCAATTTTAACATCCTTTGTAAAGGTGACTTTTTGAGTCAACTTAAACGCTTTTGATAGCTTGTCATTCCCCGAAAGCATATTTGACTTTGTATATATTAATAAATCGTTTAGGGTCGACCGTAAGGCTCCGCAGGGTGCCAAAACGTCAAAGTCCCATGCTGGCGTTGGTTCACCAGCAGCGTTATAAACTTGAACAAAACGCGGTGCCAATAAAGGATTTAAATATTGATCGGTGCTAAACATACCTAAAGGCTTGCATATAATCTGCGTTACCATTTGCTGAAAGGTTTTTCCGTTTATTTTTTCTAAAATATAACCCAATAAACCAACAGCAGTGTTTGAATAAATATAGGCTTCTCCTGGCTTGCTTTGTAACTTACAAGTTTTGAGGTAATGCATTATTTGTTCTTTTCCATAATTCTTATATGGATTTAGCGCATCTTTAGCATTTTTTATTAAATCATTTGGTATTTGTTCCAACCCTGAGGTATGGTTGCTTAAATTTAAAAGGGTAATTGATTTTAGTTCCGGGTTTTCCGAAACTGAATCGGGCAAATATTTTGTAATTGGGTCATTTAAACTCACTAATCCTTCATTAGCATAATAGGCCAATAAGGTAGCCGTGAAAGTTTTGGTGATAGAACCTATCTCAAAAAAATTATCGGCGTCGGGCAATTTGCCATTCCTTTTAATTGTTTCGCCATAGCTGTAAATGCTGGTTTTATCTTTATTGATAATTCCTATACATAAACCAACAGTATTTGCTTTTTGAATATAAGTGCGCGCAATGGAATCTAGCTTTAAATCGAAACTTGTTTTTAGAGGATTGGAGGTTGCAACAAGGGCTGTTTTATTTGGAGCTGGTTCATTGTAGGCTTGAAATAGGAAAAGCTCAATTTTATCTTTTTCATCAAGACTTAACTGGATCTGTATGGTAATTTTATCAAATTTTGCCTTGTAGGTTGCAGCATTGTTATTTACAAAATTGAGTAAGGTCCATACTTTTAAGGTGCCTAATGTAAAAAGTTGTTTGCTAGCCAAATTGTTAAATGCTTCAAAACTAATTTCCTTTTGAAAATTTTCACCAGCCATATTATAAATGCCATCCGCATTCTTAGCATTAAAATATTTTACAATAATTTTAAATACCGAATCAACTTTTTGTTGTTGCTGGCTTTGAGCGGAAAGGCTTAAAGGAATCATAATAAATAAGATAACTATAATTTTTTTCATCAAACTATAAAACGCAATAAATAAGCTATTAGCATTTTTAGAATAGATGATTATCATATCTATCTACCCTATATTATTGAACAGGGGTTTGCCCAGCTAATAAAAACAATACGGCCATCCGGATGGCTACTCCGTTTTCTACTTGATCCAATATAATTGATTGTTTGCTATCAGCCACATCGCTGGTTATTTCAACACCTCTGTTTATTGGTCCGGGATGCATTACGATGATTTCCTTATCCAGCGAATCAAGGATTTGTTTGTTCAACCCATAAAGCATGGTGTATTCCCTTAAGGATGGGAAATATTTTATATCCTGCCGCTCCAATTGTATGCGCAACATGTTGGCTACATCGCACCAGTTTAAGGCCTTTATCAGGTTATGTTCCACCTTTACCCCTAGTGATGCTATGTATTTAGGGATGAGGGTAGTTGGCCCGCAAACCATCACCTCGGCACCAAGCTGTTTGAGGCAAAGGATATTTGAAAGTGCCACACGCGAATGCAAAATATCACCAACAATGGCTACCTTTTTACCTGCAACATCACCCAATTTTTCGCGTATCGAGAAGGCATCCAGTAAGGCTTGTGTAGGATGTTCATGCGCGCCATCACCAGCGTTTACTATTTGAGCCTTTACATGCTTAGACAAAAATATCCCGGCTCCGGCATAAGGATGGCGCATTACCACCATATCTACCTTCATGGCCAGTATGTTATTTACGGTATCAATCAATGTCTCGCCCTTACTTACCGATGAGGAAGAAGCCGCGAAGTTGATGGTATCTGCCGATAAGCGTCGCTCTGCAAGCTCGAACGACAAGCGAGTACGGGTACTGTTTTCGAAAAAAATATTGGCGATGGTAACATCACGTAAGGAAGGGACTTTCTTAATCGGTCTGTTCAAAACCGACTTAAACGTATCAGCTATTTCAAAAATCAATTGAATATCTTGCGGATTTAAATCCTTTATACCTAATAAGTGACGTGTACTTAGTCCTGCCATTTGTTTTTTATTTCGAATTTATTTTGATTTCGGATTTAATACTTAGATAGAGATGTATAATTTTAGCATAAATTAAACCAATCAATTTAAAAATTCCAATTGGGCATATCCGAAATGGAAATTCCGAAATCCGAAATTATTCTTTCGCGTCCGATACCAATATAATTTTATCTTCTCCATCTGTCTCCACCCAACTTACAACTACTCTTTGTGAGGCGATGGAATCAACCTCTATACCAACATAATCAGCCGATACTGGTATATGCCTTGAATACCTTCTGTCAACAAATGCCAAAAGCTCAACTTTATCCGGTCTGCCAAAGGCTTGCAAAGCATCCATAGCTGCCCTAATGGTTCTGCCAGTCCACAAAACATCATCCATCATAATAACCTTTTTGCCTTCAATAATAAAATCAATTTTGGTTTGATTCGGCATCAGCTGCGATTCGCGCCTGCGGAAATCATCCCTGTAAAAGGTGATATCCAAATCTCCTTGCAAAATGGTTTTACCGGGTAAAATTTTTCTTAATTCTTCGGCTATGCGTTTGGCAAGGTAAATACCTCTTGGTTGAATACCAATAATAACGGAACCTGAAAAATCATCATGATTTTCAATGAGTTGCCTACACAGGCGCTGAAGGGTTATTTGAAACTTTTTACCGTCGAGCAGGGTGAGATTTTGCATCGTATGGGTGGATTTTGTCAAAGGTATAAAAAAAAATTAAAAACATACTTAGAATGTAAACTCAATGGTTTTAAAAATGCCTCAGCCAATAAAATAAATGGCTATATTTAACCAACCATAATCAATTATATGCCTATTAAATCAAACAATAATAAAACAACTTCAAGCTCAGGCACTATCAAATCAATTATTGCAGGCTCGTTAGGTAACCTGGTTGAATGGTACGATTGGTATGCTTACACTGCCTTTTCGCTGTATTTTGCTTCCTCATTTTTTCCATCTAATAACCAAACAGTACAATTATTAAATGCAGCGGGTGTATTTGCCATCGGCTTTTTAATGCGCCCTATAGGTGGCTGGCTTATGGGTGCTTATGCTGATAAGAAAGGCCGAAAAAAGGCATTAACCGTTTCAGTATTGCTGATGAGCATAGGCTCTGTAATTATAGCATTAGTACCGGGTTATCAGCAAATAGGCTTTCTTGCTCCCCTTATATTGATTTTAGCCCGCGTTATGCAAGGCATTAGCGTTGGAGGAGAATATGGCACCAGTGCCACCTATTTAAGTGAAATTGCCCATAAAAATAAACGTGGTTTTTATTCAAGCTTTCAATATGTGACCCTCATTATGGGGCAGCTATTGGCATTGGGGCTACTGGTAATTTTGCAACAACTATTTTTAACCGATAAACAATTGCATACTTGGGGCTGGCGCATACCATTCGCGATTGGTGGCGTATTGGCCATTACGGTATTTTATTTAAGACGAAGCATGGTGGAGACAGTGGTCTTAACACAAAATACAGAAGATAAAAATGAGCGAGGCACCTTAAATGCATTATTTCAACATCCCAAAGCTGTGCTTACTGTTATTGGCCTAACCGTAGGTGGCACCGTAGCTTTTTATACCTTTACCATTTACATGCAAAAATTCCTGGTAAACACCGCCGGATTTAGCATCAGTAACGCCACACTCATTTCATCCTTTACCTTATTGGTTTTTATGCTATTACAGCCAATGTTTGGTTTATTGTCCGACAAGGTTGGCCGTAAGCCACTGCTTATAGGGTTTGGCGTTTTAGGCAGTATAACAACAGTGCCCATTATGCTAACATTGAGCAGTACCCATAACTTTTGGATAGCGTTCACGTTAATTATGTGCGCCTTGGTGATAATTAGTGGGTACACCTCCATAAACGCAGTAGTAAAGGCCGAACTTTTTCCGGCAAATGTGAGGGCTTTAGGAGTAGGTTTTCCGTATGCGGTGGCGGTTTCTGTTTTTGGTGGCACTGCCGAATATGTAGCACTCGATTTTAAAAAGTACCATCACCAGGAATGGTTTTATTGGTATGTAAGTTTTTGTATAGCCTTTTCGCTGGTTATATATATTTATATGAATGACACCAAAAGGCATTCAAACATTGATAAATAGGATGTCATTTATCTTATGATTCATTAGATACCATTTATAAGTACATGGGTTTTTCGCACAAAATCCCTACTTTTGTTTTTCATATTTATGACAGAAATAAACCAATTATACCAGCAAGCTGTCGAGCTATTACAGCAATTAATTAATATACCCTCATTTAGCAAAGAAGAAAACCTAACAGCCGATTTACTGGAAGTATTTTTAAATAAAAAAGGGGTAAAAACCCATCGCCAGCTTAACAATATATGGGCATGGAACAAGCATTTTGATGCCAGCAAACCTACTATTCTGTTAAACTCGCACCATGATACGGTTAAACCCAATTCGGGCTATACCCGTAATCCTTATGATGGTGTTATAGAAGATGGCAAACTTTTTGGCTTAGGTAGCAATGATGCAGGAGGGTGTTTAGTATCGCTTATTCATACCTTTTTATATTTTCACGAGCGCGAAAACCTAAAGTATAATTTTTGCTTGGCCACTACTGCCGAGGAAGAAATTTCGGGCGTGAACGGACTCGAACTCATCATACCCGCTTTGGGCAAACTAGATTTTGGCATTGTTGGCGAACCTACCTTGATGAATTTGGCCATTGCCGAAAAGGGTTTAATGGTGTTAGATTGTGTGGCACATGGCAAAGCTGGTCACGCTGCCAGGGAAGAAGGCGAAAATGCCATTTATAAAGCATTGACAGATATTGAATGGTTTAGAAATTACCGCTTCCCAATTGAATCGGAAGTATTTGGACCAGTAAAAATGTCGGTAACAATTATCAATGCAGGCTCGCAGCATAATGTGGTACCTGCTAGCTGTAATTTTACGGTTGATGTGCGCGTTACCGATGCTTACAGAAACGAAGAAGTATTAGAAATAATAAGGCAACATGTTGGTTGTGATGTTACGCCGCGTTCCATCCGATTAAAACCATCTAAAATACCCAAAGAGCATCCGATAGTTCAGGCTGGTTTGGCTTTAGGCCGAACAACCTATGGCTCACCTACCACCTCCGACCAGTCATTATTAGATATTCCATCCCTAAAGGTAGGCCCTGGCGATTCCGCAAGGTCACATACTGCTGATGAATTTATTTATGTTGATGAAATTAGGGAAGGTATAGATTTGTACATCAAAATGTTGGAGCAAATAGTTTAATGCTAACTTCCTAATTAAGGATTACAGTTTGGCTCTTGTCGCGCCAACTATTACAGAAAAGCCCATAAAGGCGATAAATATAAGGGAAACCCTTAGGGTGGCAAGTCCGGCTATGAAACCGATTAAGGGTGGACCAACCAAAAACCCGATAAACCCTATAGTTGAAACAGCTGCAAGTGCAACGCCCGGACTCATGGTTTTTGATTTCCCGGCGGCACTGTACACCATTGGCACTACCGAGGAAACGCCGGCACCAACCAATAGAAAACCAATAATAGCCGTATAAAAATGAGGGAAAATAACTGCTATCAATAAGCCAGTGGTGGTTAATATGCCGCTTATTTGCAAGGTACGTTTAAGACCAAATCGGTGGGCAAAACCATCGGCAATAAACCTTCCGGATGCCATAGTAAACATGAATGCGCTAAAACCATAGCCTTGAAGTTCGATTGGTGCAATTAATACCTTTTTAAAATAAACTACGCTCCAATCAAACATGGCTCCTTCGCATATCATGGAGCAAAAAGCAATGGCTCCTAGAGCGAATAATGGAATGACGAGTCTTAGTCGTTCAATAATAGGTAATGATGGTTCCGAACTTTTAACTTCTCCCTTATCGTCATGCAAATAGCTAGAGGCTATCAAAACCCCAACAATTAATATTCCTAAAATAATGATAAAATGATGGGATGGGTCAATCCTTTGGGCAATCATAAATGTACCGATGCCCGCCCCTGTAAACCCTGCCAGGCTCCACATGCCATGAAAGGAAGCCATAATGGGCTTATCATATAATTTTTCGGTAGCAACAGCTTGGGTATTTACCGAAATATTGACCGAGTTGCTGGCAAAGCCATAAATAAGCAAACAGCAAATTAGTTGATAAGTGTTTTGGGCATACCCTAAACTCACCAAAGCGCAACCATAAGTAAGCAATGCCGCTACCAATAATTTTTTGCTGCCAATTTTGGTAATTACCCATCCAGAAAATGGCAAGGATAAAAACAAACCTACGGGTAATGAAAAAAGAACTGCTCCTAAAGCAGCATCAGATAGTCCTAGTTTTTGTTGAACGGTTGCTATGCGCGATGCCCAGCTTGAAAAGCATAAGCCAGCCATAAAAAATAAAGCAGCTACCGCTATTCGTAATACTATACGCTCCTTGTTATTTGCTATTTCGCTTTGATTCATATTTTAGTGTACATACTACACTAAGTACATTTATAAGCAAAGTTAAGCTTTAATTTTTATTTCGATTTTTTAGATGAGAAATTAAAACATCAACAATCAGCATCAGGGCTACAAGTAGCTCCTTCTATCGTTTCCAGTTGAACCTTACTGTTGTTTTGTTGCCATTCAGCAAAGGCTTTTGCTATAGTTTGCTCAAACACTTGCGGTGCTTGCGCCCCCGATATTGCATATTTATTATCTAACACAAAAAAGGGTACTCCTTGTATGCCATAATTATGTGCCATCATTAAATCCTGCTTAACTTCTTCGGCATAAGTGTTATGCTGTAACATTTGCTCAATTTCAGTGGCATCCAAACCTATTTGCTGGCCTAATTCAAGCAAGGTATTGTTATCATCAATGTTTTTCCCATCGGTAAAATAGGCTTTAAACAAAACTTCCTCTGCTTCAATACCTTTATGGTGCTTTTTTGCAAAATGGCTAAAACGATGCGCCTTGAAACTATTGGCTACCTTGGCTTTATCAAAATTATAGGTTAAACCAACATCCGCAGCCATGGCTGTAACTTGTTGATTTAATTTTTGGGCATAATCCAATGTCCAACCTTTTTTATCCGCCAAATATTGGTCTATCGATATATCAGGGTTGGTTTCCAAATCAGGATTCAGCAAAAAACTTTTCCATTCTACCTCAACTTTATCTTTAAAATCAAAGGTATCCAAAGCGTTTTCAAACCTGCGCTTACCTATATAACAAAACGGACACATCACATCCGACCATATCTCAACTTTCACTATTCAAATATTTAGCTCCAAAATTAATTGAAATTTATGCGAAATCAGTTTTTAAAACGTCATATAAAGCAAAAGGCCTGCAAATGCAAGCCCTTTGTTTTATATGTTTATAATTTCACTATTTAAAATCATCTGCTGTAACACCTGTATTTAGTTTAATATCGGTAGCTGTCATTACAAAATTTTGCTCCTGGCCACCTGCTGCAATACTAAAAGCTACTTTATAAGGAAACAATAAGTTACCAACCTTTCTATAATCACTTAACTCCGCTGTATTTGTTATACTCACTGTACCTTGCTGAGTAGTAGTCTCTGTTTTTACAAGGAGTTTGCTTTTAACATCATAATATTCTGAAGATAATTTACCCGTTGGGTCTGTTATATCAATTTGGTAGACATCATTACCATTTACCTTTTGAACGCCTTTTAAAGCAAATTTAAAAGCAGGGTTTTGCAAATAATCAACTTGCTCAATTAATGAGGTAAATACCTTTTTTTGTGCAATCTCGTCTGCTGTCATATCCTTTTTACCCGGCCCTTGTTGCTGATAGCCCTTATCACCATCAAATAATGATTTCATCATCACATTGCCTCCCATTGTAATTGACATTACCTCTTTATTAGGTGCCAATTTCTTTTGGTCGACATTTAGTGACATGCCTTGCATTGCCATAGTCATAGTTGCAGCATACGATTTAAGGTTTTTTATTTCAGCCAATCCACCAATCGCGTCAATGTATCCTTTAAAAATATCTACTGGCTTTACATCCGCAGCAGTCTGAGTTTTAATTTCAGTAACCGGATTAGCAAACGCGTCGAACAAGTTTACCGGATAGCCGCATTTTTTAAGGCCATCGGGCATTTTGCTTACGTTACCAACTACCACAATTCGGGTATTATCATAACTCATATATTTTTGAGCTACCCTTAAAATATCATCGGCAGTAACTGCGTTTACTTTTTGTAAATAGGTTTTATAAAAGTCGGCAGGTAGGTTATCAATCAAAATATTACTAGCAAAAGTAGCGGTACGGGCAGGGTCCTCTAAATTTAGAGCAAATGAACCATTGTAAAGTGATTTTGCATTAACTAATTCCTCATCGGTAACTTTCTCTGTTCGGATACGTTTTATTTGGCTTAAGAATGAGGCGATGGCACTGTCTGTTTTTGCAGTACGTACAGCTGCTGAAGCTTGAAAAGTTGTTTGGAACCTACCGGCACTTAAACTTGAATAAGCACCATAAGTAAAACCATGCTTTTCGCGTAAATCCATAAATAAGCGACTATTAGCCCCACCACCTAAAATATAATTTGCCAATAGCACCGGGAAATAATCAGGATTATTCTTTTTCAGGTCGACCAAATTAACCACCTTAATTTCTGATTGCACCGCATTGGGTAAATCAACCAAATCAATTTCGGCTTTAGCTGGATTTGCAACCAATGGAAGTTTTGGTAAGGTTAATTGAGCACCTTTCCATGTTCCAAATACCTCTATAGCCAACTTTTTTGCATCATCTGGTGTAATATCACCAATTATAGTTAAATAAGCTCTTGATGGAGTAACATACTTGCCATAAGCCTCTTTAACATCATTTAATGTAAGTTTCTGAATGCTTTCTTCGGTTTCAAACTCCCCATTTGGATGCGTTTTGCCGTAAGTAAGTGCATTGGTTACCCTGGCTGATATTGCTGGCGCACTCTTTGCTTGTGTTTTTAAGCCTGTAATAGCTTGTGTTTTTAATTTGTCGAATGATTCTTGCGTAAAAGCGGGTTCTTTTAAGGCCAAACCCATCAAAGAAAACGCGTTTCTAAAATATCTGGTCAAGGCTTCTACCCTGCCTCCACTTGCGCTAAGGTCAACATTTGCGCCAATTTTATCAACAGCTTCATCAAATGTTGCTTTGGGCATAGTTTTGGTTCCTTCGCTCAACATACCCCCCATCAGGTTTACTACACCTGCTTTGCTACCTTCGGTGATAGGGCCAGCATCAATTGATAAATTTGCCGAAACCTTTGGTAAACGATGGTCTTCTACAGTTAACAAAGTAATGCCATTAGGCATTTTATAAATTACTGGGTCTTTTAAAGTAATGGCTGGCGCAGGTCCAGGCAATGGTTGTTTTGAACGATCAATAGTATTTTGTGCATGGGCATATTGCATCAATAATGCTCCGGCAGCTATCATTATAAATTTCTTCATCTTTTTGTTTTGCTATGGGTTAATTATTGCGCTTTTGCTTTTCCGGGTAGGTAATATAATACTACACGCTGATTTGTATTTAGGTATTTGCGTGCAGCATCCCTAATTTCTTCACGGGTAATTGATCTTATTTCTTCCAACTCCTCATTTACACTATTGGTGTTTTTATGATGGAAAGTATAGCCGTTAGCCAAATTTTCCGCAATTCCCAGCATCCTTGAATTTGCACTTACATAATCGTTCTCAAATTGATTTTGTAGTTTTTGGTAATCATCCACACTAATTAAATCAGTTTGTAACTTTACAATTTCCTCGTCCATATCAGTAAGCAAGCCAACGGGTGCGGCGCCTCCATTTGGTAAGGCTCCAACTATATACATGCCATAATCCTCTAAGGCATAGTTAAAAGCGAAAACCTGTAGGGCATCCTTCTTATCATCCACCATCTTCTTGTACATACGTGAGCTTGCACCATTCGATAGAATAGTGGAAATCATCTCCATTACTTTTGAATCGCGCGTATCTTTACCCGGAATTCTGTAAGATGCTAATATGGCAGGTATTTGAATGTTTGCATCATAGGAGGTATCTATTACTTGTTTCGCGATAGGTACTTCTTCAACCTTATTATAAACAACCGGATTTCCTGCAGGAATTGGACCAAAATAGGCATCAATTAGCTGCTTGGTTTTTGCAATATCAATATCACCTGCTATGGTTAATACCGCATTATTGGGCGCGTAATATAACTTGAAAAAGTTTTTAAACTCAACCAGTTTCGCCGAATCAATGTCTTTCATGGCACCAATTACTCCATTATGGTATGGATGCTTGTTAAATAAAGCGGCTGCAATATCATCAATTACCTTACCATAAGGGCGGTTATCGGTATGCAATCGCCTTTCCTCTTTTACTACCTCGTCTTGGGTTTTAACACCAACTTCGTTTATTACCGGGTGCATCATGCGCTCGCTTTCAAGCCATAAACCGGTTTCTAAATAATTAGATGGGAATAGTTCATAATAAAAAGTTCTGTCCTGAGTAGTATTTGCATTGTTCTGTCCACCATTTGCAGAAACAATTTTCATAAACTCACCGCGCTTTATATTCTCACTACCTTCAAACAACAGGTGTTCGAAAAAGTGCGCAAAGCCAGTACGCCCCGGTTCTTCATTTTTTGAACCTACATGGTACATTACAGAAACAGCGACAACTGGGGCATGGTGATCATCGTGAAGGATAACATGCAATCCATTGGGCATGTCGTACTCCGTAAATTGAACCTTTTGCGCTTTTAGGTTTACACCGCAAAAGGTTAATGCCGTTAAGGCACTAATAAATAATTTAGGTTTTAGCATAGCATTTTATTTAATTAAAGCGAATATCTTAATTTGTTTTAAATATAAAGTAAGTAATATATAAATAAAACGTTTTTTTTTATTTAAAGAATTCAGGTAATTTTATTCACAAAATCTATTTTAAGTTTGTTATTAACGATTTGTTTAAATAAGAGAAGAAATAAAAAAATTTGTTACACACCTGTTCAACTTAAATTGAAAAACATTTTAGCTTGGGTAGGACATAAAACAAAAAAGTCTTGCCAAGTGGCAAGACTTTAGTTATTAAAAAAGCTTTTATTACCAAAGTTTTTCGGGGTAGGTGCCATTTTTTACCAGCTCCGAGATACTTTTTTGTACAATAGGCTTGTCTTCTTTATAAGTTACACCAAACCATTTGGCACTTGTTGGAATTACTTTAAATGATGCTTGTCCGCTTTTTATCAGTTCATCACCAATTAATGGAATAAAGAATTCGGCTTTAGGATTTGTTTCGTTGGCTGCAACAAAATCCTTAAAAAGTGGTTCGGTTAACTTGAATACTGCAGGGGTAAAGCCCCAAAAGTTCATTGAAACTGGTGTATTTGAAGCTAACGGCATTTCTACCCCATTCTCTTCATAAACTACGCTACCATCTTTGGTAAAATAAACTTTAAGTCGCTCGTTTATTGCTACCATATTTCCGTCGGTATCAACCTCGCAAACTCCACGCGAAACGGTTCCGTATTCGGATAAAGTTCTATCAACCTGATAACCAATTATTGAAAATTTATCATCGGCAACCTCATTGTTCAAAAAATAAGCCATTTTTTCGAACGCGTCATAGCCATAATAATCATCGGCATTGATTACACAAAAAGGCTCGTGTACTTGGTTACGAGCTGATAATACGGCATGCGCGGTACCCCAAGGTTTTGCACGCTCAATGGTTTTATCAATACCAAAGGGCTTCAAATCGTACGATTGGAATATGTAATCGGTTTCAACCTTGCCAGCAAGCTTTGGTTCAAAAATAGCTTTGAACGAATCTAAAAATTCTTCCCTTATGATGAAGCTTATTTTTCCGAAGCCTGCTTTAATGGCATCGTATATGGAATATTCAATTATAGTTTCTCCATTCGGACCAAAACCATCAACTTGTTTCATGCTTCCATAACGGCTTGCCATGCCGGCTGCCAATATGACTAATGTTGGTTTCATATTTGTGTTGTGTAAAAGGGGTTCAATTTTTCAGCAGTAGATTAATTAAAGTTTGCAAAATTAGCTTTTATTTAAAATATCTGAAATCTTGACCAGCTTTAATAGTCAATAATGCCTGATATATCAAACTTATTACATTATCAACGTCTTCTTTATGTATCATTTCTACTGTGGTATGCATATAACGTAACGGCAATGATATCAATGCAGATGGTACACCATCGTTTGAATAAGCGAAAGCATCGGTATCTGTACCAGTCGACCGAGAAGATGCCTGACGTTGAAATGGAATTTTCGCTCTTTCGGCAGCTTCAATTAATAATTTATTTAAATTATTTTGTACTGCCGGAGCGTATGATATTACAGGCCCTTTTCCACAAGCCAAATCACCTTGGGTAATTTTATTAATCATGGGGGTGGTGGTATCATGAGTAACATCGGTAATAATAGCCACATCAGGCTTTATATAATTGGCTATCATTTCGGCACCACGCAAGCCTATTTCTTCCTGCACAGCGTTTACAATATACAAGCCAAATGGTAGTTTTACCTTATTCTCTTTTAATAGGCGTGCAACTTCGGCAATCATAAAACCACCAGCACGGTTATCTAGGGCACGACCAATATAATACCGGTCATTCAATACCATAAACTCATCCTCGTAAGTTATAACACAACCTACATGTACGCCAAGTTTTTCAACTTCTTCTTTACTGGTACAACCACAATCCAAAAAAATATTTTTAAGTGTTGGGGCTTCCTCTTTTTCTCCCGCACTACGGGTATGTATAGCAGGCCATCCAAAAACGGCTTTTACAATCCCTTTATCGGTATGTATGTTTACCCGTTTTGATGGGGCTATTTGATGGTCTGAACCTCCGTTTCTAATTACATAAATTAAACCATCGCTGGTGATATAATTTACAAACCATGAAATCTCGTCGGCATGTGCTTCAATTACCACTTTATATTTCGCGTCTTTATTAATAATACCAACTGTTGTGCCGTAGTTGTCAACATGGTAATCATCAATATAAGGTTTTATATATTCCAACCACATCTCTTGACCTTTCCATTCAAACCCGGTTGGTGAAGGGTTGTTGATATATTTTTCAAAAAATGAAAGTGATTTTTTATTTACTACTTCAACATGCTTTGCTGCATCCGATTTCTTTTTTGACATATTTTGATAAGCGTATTTATTATTTAAAGTGGAGGCAAATATAAACACAATACGTGAAACTGAAACCAGATTTTTAAGGATGTAAATCGCCATTTATCCACCAAAAAACAATTTTTGATGATTTGTTAATCGCTTAACATTGAATTTACTTTATAAATGTTCCTTTGCATTGAATATCTATTTGCGAGAAATATTAATATTCATTAAGATCAGTTTAGTTAGTTAGTTAGACCGGCATTTTTTGTTAAAGATGCCGGTCTTTTTTTCATATAACTTTCATATTCAATGTTTAATTTCGAATGATTAAAATCATGATGGAAATGAAAGCCTTAAAGTTTATTTGTCTTTGTCTGGTTGTACTGCTAAGCAGTTGCGATTCAATGAAATATCTACCCGTTAGCCTTGATTACACACCAAACCTTACCTTTAAACCAGGGCCTACAACTATACTGCTTACCAATAATTTTGATGTAAGCAAGCTTCAAAATTTCACTAAAAGGAGGCAACGAAGTATTAAAGCTGGTGCTGTTGCAGCGATAAAATATGCCCAAAATGAATTACAACAATTGCCTAATATGAAGGTAATTAACTTAGTTGATACAGTTGATTTGAAGATAAACACCGACTCTGTAAAAATATTGACCTTAACCAATCATGCCGATTATGTTTTGCAATTAAATAATTTTGTTCCAAGTATTGATTTAAGCGAATTGAATAATTCATTTGCCGCATATACCAGTACAGTACAAATTGATTTTACCCTTTTTGAGGATGGTGGCTCAAGTTCCAAAAAACTAAATGCCTTTCTTAATGAACCTCACTCCGAAATGCCTAATATCGGCTTGATCGGCAATCTGATTTTCCAGCCTACTGTTGGAGGAAATATGGAATCGGTGATGAAGTCGGCCGAACATGCTACCAAAATTGCTCTACAGGATTATTTACCCTATACCATTACCCATAACCGACCAATTTATAATGAAGATTGGATACAACCCGCTACAAACGAATTATTGGCAAATAACTACGCGAAAGCCGATACCTTGTTAAGACCATTTTTAAAAGACCCAAATAATGAGCGAGCAGGAAAGGCAGCCTATCAATTGGCTATTGTGTATGAAGCGCAAGGCAGGGTAGAGAAAGCCATAAAAATGGTGCAAATAGCCATTGATAAGTTTAAAAGTAATTACGCGCTTATGCTATTGGACGAATTAAAGACGGAATAATCGTTTTTTCCAATATCTCATAATCAATTCCACTTTTGCTAAATAAATTTCCTGTTTGTACAAAATTGGCTTTCAGATAAAATCCTATTGCTGATAGTCGTGCATTACACCAGATGGTAGTTCCACCATTTAGTTGCGCATACTCAGTAATATAGTTTAATATAGAAGACCCTATACCCTTATGCTGATATTCCGGATCAACCGCCAGTTTGCGAAACTGGAAGCTTCTGCCCTTACTGAATAAAGAAACTACCCCAATCAGTTTATTTTCATAAAACGCGCCAAAATGGATGCCATCAATGTCTTCATCCATTTCCATCTCAAAAATTTTCATATCCGGATATAAAACATCCCGGCGTAGCTTATGGGTTAAATATGGGGTGATTTGTTCTATTATCATTTGATTTCGGATTTTTTAATACCAAGTAATTAGTATCAAGTAACTAGACATATAAAATATATTAAAAATCCACCAACATTTAAAACTTACAAAAATAGCTAATCAAAAATTCTGTTAATCCTTAAATTCTCAAAATCCTGATTCAGACAATTTAATCCGAACCCGATAGCGCGTAGGCCGAATCTCGAAATAAATTACCCTCCGAAATCGAACAACCGAAATCCGATATTACAACGGGATATTCCCATGTTTCTTCTTCGGGTTATTTACCACTTTATTCTCCAACATTTTAAAGGCATAAATAAGTTTCAGTCTGGTTTCTGAAGGTTCTATTACCTCATCAATAAAACCACGCTCGGCGGCTCTGTAGGGGTTGGCAAAAATCTCGGAATATTGCAACTCCATTTCTTTCCATTTGGCTTCTTTATCTTCGGCAGCGTTTATTTCGCGCTTAAAAATAATTTCGGCGGCACCTTTTGCACCCATTACCGCAATTTCGGCTGAGGGCCAGGCAAAGTTCATATCTGCACCTATATGTTTGGAGTTCATCACATCATAGGCACCACCATAAGCCTTACGGGTAATTATAGTAATGCGTGGTACGGTTGCTTCGCAAAAAGCATACAATAGCTTGGCTCCATTGGTTATGATGGCGTTCCATTCTTGGTCGGTTCCAGGTAAAAACCCGGGCACATCTTCCAATACCAATAATGGAATGTTAAAACTATCGCAAAAGCGAACAAACCTAGCGCCTTTGATTGATGAATTGATATCCAACACCCCTGCCAAAAATGCGGGCTGGTTGGCTATTATGCCAATGCTACGCCCTGCCAAGCGGGCAAAGCCTACCACAATGTTTTCGGCAAAGTCTTTATGCACTTCAAAAAATGAATCTTCATCAATAACATGGTTGATGACGTCTCTTATATCATAGGGTTGCGATGGTATTTCAGGTAGAAGCGTATTTAACTCTGGTCGAGTTTCATCCTTTATTTCATAAGGTAAAGCTGGTGCCTTATCTTCACAATTTTGGGGTAAATAGCTTAAAAGCTTTTTGATATGCTGTATGGCCACAATTTCGTTGGCGCAAGCAAAATGGGTTACCCCCGATTTGGTTGCATGGGTATTGGCTCCGCCCAGTTCCTCCGAAGTAACTATCTCGTGCGTAACGGTTTTAACCACATTTGGGCCGGTTACAAACATATAGGAAGTTTGCGCTACCATCAACACAAAATCGGTAATGGCAGGCGAATAAACCGCCCCACCTGCGCAGGGCCCCATAATAGCCGAAATTTGAGGAATTACACCCGAGGCCATGGTGTTTTTATAAAATATATCGGCATAGCCGCCTAACGATACTACCCCCTCTTGAATACGTGCGCCACCCGAATCGTTTAAGCCGATTACAGGTGCTCCATTTTTCATCGCCAAATCCATTATTTTACAAATTTTTTCGGCATGTGTTTCTGATAGTGAGCCACCAAAGACTGTGAAATCTTGCGAGAATACATAAACCAATCGGCCATTAATGGTGCCATAGCCCGTTACCACACCATCGCCTAGGTATTTTTCTTTTTCCATCCCAAAATCAACCGAGCGGTGGGTTACCAGCATCCCAATTTCTTGAAAGGAGCCTTCGTCCATTAAAAAGTGCAGACGTTCCCTAGCGGTTAATTTGCCTTTTTTATGTTGGGCTTCAATACGGTCGGCACCGCCACCTAAAATGGCTTCGGCTTGTTTTTGCTTTAATAAATCAATTTTTGTATTCACGGCTACGGTATTATTGTTGCAAGATGGTAAAAAAAGGTGGTTTGTTAAAAAATACAAACCAAATTGACTGACAGCGGTAATTCAGATTGATGCTTTAACTCGTTAAATGTAATTTATAAATTTTTGGCACTAAAACTGTTTATTTGCGTTTATTAATAATCGGATTTTTTCCGACTTACAAGGCATGGGGCGCATAAAAAAAATATACATCATTTTACCGGTGGTTATCATCCTGTTTTTTTGCGCTTACGCCCGGCATCGATACGAAAAGACACAAAGCAGGGTTTGTGGGGTGCTGCAAGGTAAGGAGATGGACGAAATTTCGGGTATCGCGGCCTCAGGATTAAGCGATAACCAATACTATGTGCATAATGATAGTGGCGATACCAGTCGTTTTTTCTCTATTTTGCCTTCCGGCGAATTAAAATCAACCATTTATTTTAAAGGCGACCCAACTGCGCCACAAGGTGTTTTTGATTGCGAGGATATTGCCGTTGGGCCAGGGCCAAAGGCTGGTAAAAGCTATGTGTATCTGGGCGATATTGGCGACAATTATTCCAATAGGAATTACCTAACCGTCTATCGAATGGAAGAAAATAAAACTTGGGAAACCGTCGGCACTTACCATGCCAATGCGGTACCCATCCATTTTAAATACCCCGACGGACCAAAGGATGCCGAAACCTTGATGATTGACCCAATTGAAAAGTTGATTTATATTGTTTCAAAAAGGTCCGATTCTGTAGCTGTTTACACATCGCCCTTAAATTTTAAACGAAACGATACCGTGGTACTAAAAAAAGAATGCAAGCTATTTTTTGAAGGTTTAAAACTGTTTAAATGGATAACCGCGGGAGATATTTCAAAAGATGGACAGCAGGTTTTGCTTAGAAGCTATGTAAACGTATATTACTGGAAAAGAATAAATAACGAGCCAATATGGAAAACCATGCTAAGAAAACCCCAATTATTACCCTATACCGTTGAAAAACAAGGCGAGGCAATTGGCTTTAATAATGAAGGGAGTGGCTATTACACCACCAGCGAGGGCGTTTATTCGCCCATATATTATTATCCCATCCCCGGAAATTAATTGAAAACCATCTTCGTGCCAATTTACTTGCTAAACTTCACCAAAACCACGCCATGTGGGGCAACCTTAGCGGTATAATTATTTTTATCGGCTATTATATATTTTTGTTGCCAAACATCCCTAATCTTTGTATAACCTGCCAACCCGTTCTCATTGCGGTTGATGGCGATGGTTTGGTATTTATCGCTTGTATTAAAAATACCAACTGCTTTGCCCCCATCTTCCAAATCTTTAAACCATAATTGGTAATCGTCTGTTTTTACCAATTGCTGTGCCGATTTACCTAAGGCATCCTGGTCTATGGCCAATACTTCATCGTTGGTGAGCAGGTTAATGGTAAATTTATCAAGCTTGCCCATATCGCAACCAATTAATAGCGGTGCAGATAACAGACTCCATAGGCTGATATGGGTATATTGCTCATCCGGGCTAAGGCGGGTATTATGCTGATTATCACCCCAGCCTACTTTACCTACCACCAACATATCAGGGTCGTTAAAATGTCCGGGTTGTGCATAAGGGCCATCTTCTGTTTGTTTAAAGCCGATGCCTGCCATACTGCTCCAAGTGTCTTCAATATCACCGGTTGATCGCCAGCTGTTACCACCAATCTCGGCTCCCCATTTCCAAACATCACCCATCCCATATTGGCAAAAGCTAAACATGATATCTCTTGAAATTTTATCAAGCGCGACACGCATCACCTGATAAGGCCTTTTCATATCATCCAGGTTTGGGTTAGACGTGGTAACCTGTGAGTAGGAACACCAGTCGTATTTTAAATAATCAATACCCCAAGTTCCGTAAGTTTTGGCATCTTGTTCTTCATGTTGCCAACTTCCTAAATACCCCCCGCAAGTTTGAGGCCCGGGCGATGAATAAATACCCACCTTTAAACCAAGGCTATGTACATAATCAGTTAATCCCTTCATATCCGGGAATTTCTTGTTTGGCGTTATTTCACCTGCAGCTGTCCTAAATTCAGCCTCCCAACCATCGTCCATATTAACATAAGTCCAGCCGTGGGCACTCAGTTTATCGGTCATGGTTTTGGCTGCAACCCGCACTTTTTGGTCGTTTACGGTTAAGCCAAATGCGTTCCAACTGTTCCAACCCAAAGCAGGGGTTAGTCCAATCAAATTACCTATTACAATTTTAAATTCTTTTTGTTTTAACGCCCTTGCTGTTACGCACCTTTAGGGTAACCGGATAAATTCCTTCTTTATTTGTCACACCCTTTATAATTCCATTGCGCCTGTTCAACTTTATGCCAGCCGGTAAACCTATGGCTTCATATTCCAGAGGTGCTTTGCCTGTAGCAGGTATTAAATAAAGGAATGGATTACCCGGCCTTGCCCCAAAAATTGATGGTCCGTTTATTCTTGGTTTGTCAGCCAATTCCGGTGTCAGGATATAAGGTGTATGATCCTCTTTTTCTATCAGCTTTCCCGATTTTTCGTCCGTAAACGCATACCTTAATCGGTACGATTTTTTTCCCGGCAAGGCGATGGTAAAATCATAATTAAAGGGCCTTCCACTGGTAAATTCGGCATTGCTTGTTTTCTCATACATCACCTTATCTCTTTCAGGGTCAATTACACTGAATACTATTTTACCGTTAAACCTGTATTTGGTGGTGGCTATAAATTTTATTTGTTTGCTAATGGTATTCTTATCGCCAAAAATAAAATCGGCCTCGGTATTAACGCTAACATTGTCCATTAAATCGGCCATGGTAATTTTATGTGGAGTGCCATAAATACCTCCCGGACCACCTGTGTCAAATATGCGTATGGCCAATACATTTTCCTTATCCCATAAAATAGCGGGATTATTTGCCGCGATTACATATAACCTAGGGCCATATTTTGAGGTAGTGATAGGTCCATCTTTGCCTCCATATTTTCCAATTAATATGCCGTTTAAATATACTTCATCATTATCGTCAACTGTTCCTAAGTTAATTCGAATACTATCCTTTAAAAAGGCCTGTTCTTTTATGGTGGAGGGCAATGATATGTGCAAACGGTACCAGCCAAAACCATCGTATTTTGGATATCCTTGTTCTTCCCAGCTTTGTTCAAGGCTGATGGATTTCCAATGTTGGTCGTTATAAGTTGGTGATGCCCAAATGGCCGAATCGCCAGTAGAAAATTTCCATCCCTTCTCTAATGATATTTCTTGTGCAGATAATCTATAAATGGAAAACAACAACAGACCTACAATAAATAGCTTTTTCATATAATGGGTTTTAATTGGTCAAAAACATTATTAGTCCTGGTAATTCAGAAATTTAAACTTAGTATAACGTCAAACAAAGACTAAAGGTAAATTTATGGTTTTCGTTGTTTAAAAACAGTATATTTTTAAATAAATTATAGCTGGTTTGAATTGAAACAGATTAACGGTTTATAATTTCATTCATTTTGATTTGTAAAGCCTTAGCAATTCAAAAGGCTATATTAACTAAATATTAAGCCTTTGATAAAATGTGGACTATTTGCTAAAAAAATAAAATGTTTTGAAAATTTGAAAATAAAAACCATACTTTTAAAACAAAAAACACCTTAAATTTTATGAAGAAAAAGTTATTTAGTACAGCAATTTTAGTTGGGATTATTGCTGTATGCTTTGCCTTTGCAGCGGGCATTAGCGGTAAATGGGTAGGAACTGTAAATGTAAGCGGAAGCGAGTACCCATTAACTTACACCCTTAAAGCCGATAGTGGTAAAGTTACAGGTACTGCCGAAAATCCGCAGGGAGAATCGCCAATTACTGAAGGTAAATTAAATGGTGATAAATTTACCTTTAACGTTTCGGTTGGTGGATTGGATGTTCCACATGTAGGCACCTACTATCCGGCTGGTGATAGCATTGGTATGGATATTGACTACAACGGTATGAAGCTACATTCTACCTTAAAAAGAGACAAATAGAGTTAGCAAGCAACTAATCAATTATTTAGGAGGTTATAATTATAAAAATGACCTCCTTTTTTATTCCTAAAAGTTAGCTTTGGGAACTTTCAAAAAATATCAATCCAATTTTGATACATGCCCGTTTCTTGTTAACTTTAAATAATATATTAATTAAATTCTTATTGTAAGGCAACTTTTACAAAAGCTGCATCGTATAAGATATCAAATTAAACAAATAAAGTTATGACAAAAAAGATTTTTACAACTGCAGCATTATTATCTTGCCTTTTGGTTTCTTTTAAAGCGTCAACCTCGGTAGAAGGCAAGTGGAAAGGTACATACAAAACACCTGATGGAAATGAATACCCGGTAACTTATAATTTTAAAGCCGAAAGCGGCTCACTAGCTGGTGTGGCTACTTTCCCGAAAGGAACCATTGTAAATGGAAAAGTTGAAGGAACTGAAATTAAATTTGATGTACCTGTTTATGGAAGCCCAATTCAGCATACTGGCAAATACTATACCCAAGCCGATTCAATTGGGATGGATATCCAGTTAAATGGTAAAACACTTCATGCAACATTGTTAAGGGATAATGAATAAGGCAAAATCTATATAGGTCTTTGTTTTTAGAAGATGAAGACCTATTTTTAGATTCCCACAACCTTTAACACAAAATAACCAATCCCAAATTGGTAATTATACAGTCGCATTATTTATCTTTGCGACATGAAACTCAAAAAAGTTACAGCCCTTGTGCTTATTGTCACAATGATTTCTGCAAACTTTTCGCGTTTATTTGTTTACGCGGGTTTTGAGTTAAATAAAAATTACATTGCTACCAAACTTTGCGAAAACAGGAACAAACCCTGGATGCACTGTAATGGTAAATGTTATTTTATGAAAAAAATAAAGCAAGCCCAGGAGCACGACAAAAACGAAGAGCGTATGGCTCAAAAAAATCTGCTTCAAGATGCTTTATTTACTCAAAAAACCGAGGTAAAATTTTATTCGCGGGTGTTGCAGGTAATGCAGGTTCCAAATCCTCGCGTTAGCTTACCTTCCATTGTACTCCCTGTTTTCCAGCCACCACAGTTAGGCTAATTCATTCTATTTTTTTCAATTCTCTATAGCATCATAAATGTTAATACATTTTTGAGCTTATACTTCTTTGCAAAAAGAAAATCAATAAATAGTCTATTTATCATTACCAAATAGTGTTCGATGCTAATGGCATTGTGTGTTATATGGCAAAATTTATTTATATGAAATTTTTTATAAAGGTCAACCTAGTGGCTTTGTTTTTTAATATATTACTTATAGTTTATTCGACAAAGGCAAATACAATCCCAGGGTCAGGGTATATAACCGGTAAAATTACCGACAAAACTACAGGACTACCAATACCGGGAGTAACCATTACCATACCCGATTTAAAAATAGCCACAAGTACCGACGCGAATGGCACGTATTCCCTTAAACAACTACCCAAAGGTGAGTATTTAATACAAATTACAGCTATAGGATATGCCAGTGTTACCAAAGTAGTTGACCTTGGAAATGCCTATTCGGTGGATTTTAAATTGGATGCCTCAAATTATGAACTATCTGATGTGATAGTAACTACCTTGGGTAACACAACTACAAGAAGGCAGGCCACAGTACCGATTACCATAATTTCCAATAAAATGATTCAAGAATCGGTGGCTAATACTGCCATAGACCTAATCGCTTCGCAGCCGGGAATTAATGAAACTACTGAAGGATCGGGCACTACCAAGCCTCAAATAAATGGTTTAGGTTTTGAGCGCGTACTTAACATGATGGATGGCGTGCCGCAGGAAGACTTTCAATGGGGAGACGATCATGGTATTTTGATAGATCCCTATGCGGTGCATTCTGCCGAAATAATTAGAGGGCCTGCTTCCCTACAATACGGTGCCAATGCCGAAGCAGGAGTTATTAATTTTAAATCGGCTCCCCTACCTCAAAACGGAACAATATTGGGAAGCGTACTTACTGAATACCATACCAATAACGGGTACCTTGGAAGTTCATTAAATATTGCTGGCAATCATAATGGTTTTGTATGGAGCTTGCAAGCAAGTGGTGAAGCGGCACATGCTTACTCGAACCCTAAAGATGGTTATGTTTGGGGAACTGCATGGAACCAAACTAACGCGAGGGTGACACTAGGAATAAATAAACCCTGGGGGTATTCGCGCCTTACCCTAAGCGCTTTGAACCGCCGAATAGAGCTGCCAACTGGAAACCGTGATAGTACAGGTAGATTTATGTTTGATTATCCGCAGAACGGTAAGGTGTACCCTACAAATTCCGATTTCCAGTCGTACAACGCTACGATAGCAAGCGATAAGATTTTGGCTGAATACCAGGCATGGTGGCAAAACAGCATCAATTTAGGCACGGGTCATTTGGGCATCGATGTTGGTTTTGCCAGAAGTGTTCATCATGATATAGATACCGGAACAGTTGGTAGCAGTAACCTATTATTGGGTGATATACCGTTCAATTTGAAATATCAAATTGGAAACGAAAAATCGGGTATAAAATTAACAACGGGCATCAACGGAATGTACGAATTTCATCATAACGGTGAAGCACCACCCGCACCCTATACACCAAGCTATTCAATACCCAATTATACCAATTTCGAAATTGGAGGCTATGCAATCCTTGAAAAGAAATTGAAAGAGTTGACTTTAAGCGGAGGTTTACGCTTTGACCAAACCAACTTTATTGGAGATGCCATGTCATTAAATGATGCGGGCTATATTGTTCCTGCTGGAACACCCGGATCAAATGTACAATTTCAAGGTTTCAATAATACTTACAGTGGGTTGTCGGGTAGTATAGGTGCATCATACCAATTGGATAATGAAAATTATGTTAAACTGAACATCTCAAAAAGTTACCGAGCACCTGCAATTAATGAATTAACGAGCAATGGGCTTAATATTGGGTCGAATGTAGTAAACATTGGCAATATTAACCTAAAGGCTGAAGAAGGTTATCAGGTTGATTTGGCATACGGCTATGATGGTAAAGATATAAGCTTGGAAGCAGATGGTTTTTATAACCATATTAATAACTTTATATTTTCAGGTCGCACCGATTCCCTTTTAAACGGATATCATGTTTACCAATACCTTTCAACCAATACAGCCATTCTTACAGGACTTTCCGGATTTTTAAATATTCACCCATCTAATGCCAAATGGTTAGAGATTGATAATGGGTTCACTTACATTTATTCGCAAATTCCAAACGCTACCGATTCAACACAACATCTTCCATATATAGCCGCGCCACATTTAATCTCCGAAGTAAAAATAAGATTGAATGATAAGCCTAATTCATTTTTGAAAGGTAGCTATATCAAATTCGGTTTACGGCACGATTGGGAACAAAACAACGTTTACAGCGCCTTTAATACCGAATTACCATCGGCTGCTTATACCATATTCAATGCCGGTATTGGTACAAATATTATCAATTCTAAAAATGGTAAAACCATATGTGCCTTGTACATTAATTGTACCAACTTAACCAATGTAGCTTATGCCGACCATCTGAACCTGGCGCAATATTTTTGGGGCGATAATACTGTGACCAAACAAAGTCAAGGAATTTATAACATGGGACGGAATGTTAGCTTTAAATTGATTTTTCCTATTGGCAATTTAGGTAATTCAAATAAATAAACTTTAAACAACATAAATGAAAATATTAAAAATTAGAGCCTTCATTCTAGGCTTCGCATTTCTAATTAGCCAACAAGGTTTTGCTCAAACAAACCTACTTATTAAACCAATTAACACCATTTTTGACAATTACATTGGTTTAAAAGACGCGCTGATTATTCCCGATGGTAAACAAGCATCGGGCGCTGCCAAAGTATTATTAACAAACCTGACAGCTTTACCTGCCTCTAGCTTAAACACCCAGCAAACTGCTTTAGTTGAAAAGCTTAAATTTGATAGCCGTCATATAAGTGAGGTAAATTTGGTAGCGCACCAACGGGAACATTTTGCAAGCCTATCAAACAACCTGTTTATTTTATTGAAGGACATAAAGCTGAACCAAAAAACCATTTACCGCCAATATTGCACTATGAAACAGCAATATTTTTTAAGCACAACTGCCGATGGTAAAGACCCCTATATGGGCATGGCTAATTGCAGCAAGGTAAAACAAACTTTGCCTGCTGTTAAATAATACCACATTATTAAACTTTACAAATAAAATGTTAAAAAAAATAACCACATACCTATTAATTTGGGCTGTAACTATACAGACCATTAATAGGTATATGATGGTTGTTGATTATTATGTAAACAATACCTCGTATATAAAATATTGCGTCAACAAAAACAAGCCATTAATGCATTGTAATGGCAAGTGTTATTTAATGAAGAAACTTAGGCAGCTTGAAAGCAAAGAGAAACAAAACAACAGTCGCCGCAATGAGCATAAATTTGAAATTATCGGAGGTAAAATATTATACACAAAAATAACCTTCAATACTATTTCAGAAGCGGCTAGGTATCCTTTCTTAAAAGCAAAAACACCCATTGATGTAAGTTTCCGGTTTTTTCAACCGCCCCGGGTTTCCTAAAATCTCCTCAAAACGGCAATTCTGCTGTAGTATAACTATTTAACAAAATTATAACACCAAACTTTGGCTGCATTAATTACTTGCCACTGCATTGGTATTTAACCAACCGACATGAAAAAAATAATACTTTTCACATGCGCGTTATTATATATTTTAAACGCGGATGCTCAAAATAAAACAGGCTCATTAAAGGGCAAAATTCAGAATGCGAATCAGGAGCCTTTAATAGGCATAACCGTTCAAATTGAAGACGCGCATTTGGCCACAACCTCGAACAATGATGGTGTTTTTGTGATAAAAAACATCCCGGAAGGAAAACATGAGGTAACCTTTAGCGGAGTGGGTTATAAACGCTCAGAAACAGCTATAACCATTACTGCTGGGCTTACTACTAAAATTACCCTATTACTAAATGAAGCCACCAAAACTTTAGAAACGGTAACTGTTAAAGGAACAGCTCCGAAAAGGTTTGCCGATACCCTTTCAACCTCGGGCACAAGGCTACCACTTTCGTTGGTTGAAACACCACAAACTATACAAATAATTACACATGATATTATTCAAGACCAACAAGCGCAAACACTTAACGATGTTACAAAAAACATGACAGGGGTAATAAGTAATAACATGTATACTTCATTTACCATACGTGGGTTTTTAAACAGTTACAATAACCAATTTATAACCTTTGATGGTTATATAGGCAACATGTATCAATGGACACAATTAATCCCAGTTTATAACATTGATAAAGTGGAAGAAATAGCAGGGCCAGCATCGGCATTGTTTAGTACGGGTAGCCCTGGCGGGGTAATAAACATGGTAACTAAAAAACCATTGGAAAAGGAGTTATATTCATTTAGCATTACCACAGGCTCATGGGGGCTTATTGATGTTGCTGCCGATTTAAGTGGACCATTAACAAAAAACAAAAAATTATTATACCGCTTAAACATTGGCTATAATTATGCCAATAGTTTTCGTCCGTATCAGTTTAACCAAAACCTTGTAATTGCTCCCTCCATTACTTATAAGTTTTCAGATAAAACCAACCTTACCCTTGATTATACCTATGCCGAAAACAAGACTAGGTATGGGGAAGATCATGGTGGTTTACTATTAATGAATAAGGATAGTACCTACAACTGGAAAGGTGTAAATAATACTTTTTTATTTAATAGCCCCAAAGACCATCAGGATATTACCAACAATAATATTACTTTAAGGCTGAATCATCAATTTAATAAACAATGGCAGTTTACCTATATGTCGAGGGCAATTTGGTCAACCCAACATAGTGCCGAGCATTACGGCGATTATTATACAAATAACTATTTTACCACCCTGCCCGATACCCAAAAGCGCGCCTATGATACTTGGGATTATAACCCCTATAACTTTCAGAATAGCGCGTTTTTTACCTTTAATACGGGTAAAAAATGGCTTAAACAAGCAATTGTTGCCGGGGCCGATGTACAGCTTTATGGCGCAAACCATAACAGGTATGTAAATGGCGCGGCACCTTCTGTATCGTTTTCAAATCCTGATTATAGCCATGATAATTTTAACTATGCCATCAATTCATCAACTTATGTGTGGGATGTAAAACAGTATAACAGACAAGTTGGTGCCTATTTGCAGGATTTGATTAGCATTAACAATAAACTAAAGTTGCTGGTTGCCGGGCGATATGACAACTTCTTTTTTACCAACTTACCCAACTCAAAAGATACACAGGTAACAAATGACACTTCGGTGGCGCATGTTTTTTTACCCAGATTTGGAGCTGTTTATAATCTAAACAATAACCAAACCGTTTATGCCAGTTATTGCCAATCTTTTCAACCGCAATATGATAACGCCCGCAATTCCGGCGGACCATTCCCACCTCAAGAAGGTAAACAATATGAAGTAGGTTATAAAGGCTTGTTTTTTAATGGTAAGTTATTATCCTCGGTTGCCCTTTATTCTATTAATTATGTAAATATTTTAGCTGTGGACCCAGCCGACCCTACCGGATTACATGAAATAGTGACGCCGGGTTTAAAAAGTAATGGGGCGGAATTTACATTACAAGGCAATATCGGTCAGTTTAGCATCATAGCTGGCTATGCTTATAACCATGTAGTATTTTCTGATAACAGCCCTTTAGGCCCTAAAGGTGGACGATATGACAATTCGCCAAATAATATTGCCAATATCTGGATAAAATATGCTGTACCAGATCATTCTGTTTTACAGGGTTTAAGTCTATCTGCCGGCGCTAAATACGTTGGCGATAGAGTTGGCATTGCTACCAATCAACACTTTTTGATGCCTTCCTATGTAGTGTATGATGCGGGGATTAATTATGCTTTTAACAAGTTTAATATTGCACTTAATGGGTTCAATTTATTAAATAGTAAATACGTTTTAGGCTATTACGCGTCTGATTTGATGGTGCAGGTAGGAACACCCGAGAACTGGAAATTGAGCCTTAGGTATAATTTAAAATAGTTAAAAAAATCAAAAAATGGCTAAAACATTTCAACAAAATATTTTTAAAATACATAGTTGGCTTGGCTTGTTTAATGGGGTTTGGCTGCTGTTGCTTGGTATTACTGGTTCATTACTGGTTTATACAATGGAGCTTGACAAATGGATAAACCGCGACATTTTAACAGTAAAACCAGGTATTCACAGGCTACCTACTGATTCATTATATAAAATAGTAAGAACAAAATACCCAAAGGCTATGGGTGCTAATATTATCAGGTTTCCAAAAGAAAAAACAGATTGTATAAGTTTTAGAATTTATGTTGAAGATGGAACAAAACCTATGAATAAGTGGGACGAAACCTTTAACATGGATATAAACCCATACAATGGTAAAATATTGCGCGAAGGCTCCTATGCAGATATTACCAGCTCGTTCCTGCTATGGTCGGGTGTGTTTCATTGGAACTTGGCAGCCGGACCAATTGGCACTTTAATTATTACGCTAGCAGGGATACTTTTATTTATAAACATTATTACAGGTATTATTATTTATCGAAAGTACTTTTTTAAGGCATTAATATTTAGGGCACCCATAAAATGGCGAAATTGGCGCACTAGCACCTCTGGCCTGCACAGGTATATTGGCGTTTGGACATTAATTTTTAACATATTAATATTTTATAGCGGCTTGCAAATGACCTGGGGGTCGCTCGATAAAAGTTATTATCAAAAACCAGCACCACTTATTCAAAATAACGATAAATATGCCAATATTGATAAAATGATGGAACAGGTTCAAAAAGTGTATCCGGGGTTTGAGTTTCATTATTTTTATATTCCTTTTACCAAATTAATTGTAAACGGGACTAATTTAGGTAATGCTAGTGCCATGGGTTATATTCCGGGCACGCCATCAATAGTACCACTGAGCGCGAGCATGGTTGATTTTAATATCAACACAGGTTCTATAGTTTCGAAAGTAAATGCCAATGAGGAATTGAAAAAGAAAAACTTATGGGACAAGTTTAACTACATTGCCTATAGCTTTCATGCAGGAACTTTTTTGGGTCAGTTCTCTAGAATTTTATATGTGGTTGTAGGGCTAAGCCCTGCCTTCCTTTCTTTAAGCGGCTTTGCACTTTGGCTAAAAAGAAGAAAAATGCTACACTAGGGGAATTATTAAAATAGCGCTCAAATAAAAACCCCGGCAATCTAAATTACCGGGGTTTTATTTTATAAAACTATTTAATATTACTTCACTTCTTCAAAGTCAACATCTGTTACGGTATCGGCAGCACCTTCGGCGTGTGGTTGTTCACCAGCACCTGGTTGGGCTTGTCCGGCATCAGCGGTAGCTTTGTACATTTCTTCCGAGGCTACGTTCCATGCAGCGCTTAATTCAGCTTGTGCTATTTCAATTTCGGCAAAGTTTTTAGCGGCGTAAGCTTCTTGCAGTTTTTTCAAACCAGCTTCAATAGGCGCTTTTTTATCGGCAGATATTTTGTCGCCATATTCTTTCAATTGCTTTTCAGTTTGGAAAATCAACGCGTCGGCCGCATTCAATTTTTCAACTTCTTCTTTCGCCTTTCTGTCAGAATCAGCATTTGCTTCCGCTTCGTCTTTCATGCGCTTAATTTCGGCATCGCTTAAGCCTGATGAAGCTTCGATACGGATTTTTTGTTCCTTACCGGTTGCTTTATCTTTTGCCGATACATGTAATATACCGTTGGCATCAATATCAAAGGTTACTTCAATTTGAGGCACGCCACGAGGTGCAGGAGGTATACCGGCCAAGTTAAACTGACCAATGGTACGGTTTTGAGCAGCCATAGGGCGCTCGCCTTGCAACACGTGTATTTGTACTTCCGGCTGATTATCAGACGCGGTAGAGAAAGTCTCCGCTTTTTTAGTTGGGATAGTAGTGTTGGCTTCAATCAGCTTGGTCATTACACCACCCATGGTTTCAATACCTAATGATAATGGGGTAACATCCAACAACAATACATCTTTTACTTCCCCGGTTAATACACCACCTTGAATAGCCGCGCCAATGGCAACCACCTCATCAGGGTTTACACCTTTTGAAGGTGCCTTGCCAAAGAATTTCTCAACAGCTTCCTGAATAGCAGGTATACGGGTTGAACCACCTACCAATATAATCTCGTCGATATCTGAATTGCTTAAACCAGCATTTTTCAAAGCCGATTTACATGGCTCAATGGTACGTTTTATCAAGCTATCAGCCAATTGCTCAAATTTTGCACGGGTCAACGTTTTTACCAAGTGCTTAGGCATACCGTCAACAGCGGTAATGTATGGCAAATTGATTTCGGTTTGCGCGGTGCTTGAAAGTTCAATTTTAGCTTTTTCGGCAGCTTCTTTCAAACGTTGCAGGCCCATAGGGTCTTTACGGATGTCGATGCCTTCGTCACTCTTAAACTCGTCAGCTAACCAGTCAATGATTACTTGGTCAAAGTCATCACCACCCAAGTGGGTATCACCATCGGTTGATTTTACTTCGAAAACGCCATCACCTAGTTCCAATACAGACACGTCATGTGTACCACCACCGCAGTCGAATACTACAATTTTCATGTCCTTGTGTGCCTTGTCCAAGCCATAAGCAAGGGCAGCGGCAGTAGGTTCATTAATGATACGACGAACTTTTAAACCAGCAATTTCGCCGGCTTCCTTTGTTGCCTGACGTTGTGCGTCGTTAAAATAAGCAGGAACGGTAATAACCGCTTCGGTAACTTCTGTACCTAAAAAATCTTCGGCAGTTTTCTTCATTTTTTGAAGTATCATGGCCGAAATTTCTTGTGGTGTATATTTACGGTCGCCAATTTCAACCCTTGGGGTATTATTGTCGCCTTTTACTACTTTATAAGGCATACGCTCTGCCTCTTTGGTAACTTCGTTAAACTGGTTACCCATAAAGCGTTTGATAGAGGAGATAGTTTTTGTTGGGTTGGTGATAGCCTGACGCTTTGCAGGATCGCCCACTTTACGCTCGCCATTATCAATAAATGCCACTACCGATGGGGTAGTGCGCTTACCCTCGCTGTTAGCAATAACTACAGGTTCGTTACCTTCCATTACCGAAACGCAAGAGTTGGTTGTTCCTAAGTCGATTCCAATTATTTTAGACATATGATTTAATTTTCTTGATTGATTGTTTATGTATTACTACCCATTTAACAAGGCTTATGCCAATATCGGTTTGGCAGGCGTTTTTGTAGTGAATGCTGAATTGCGCGTAATGAATGGTTTAATTTCGACAGTTAAGGGAAAAACGACAGTGACAAGTTGGCAGAAATGGTAGTGACAGAGGGGATTATTAAAAAAGAATGGTAATAAAAAGCAAAATGTTATATTGCAGTTAATTTACCCAGTGAAACCAAATCTGATTGAATAATGAAAGCCAATTTATCCTCAAATAAAGAACTTGAAAATTATAAAGAACAAGACACCTTTAACTTTATTACCAAAGCGGATGCTATAAAATCATTCTTAGAGTTTAGCCTCGACTCATTAAATGACAATAAAATGATTGTATTGTATGGTGACTGGGGTAGTGGTAAAAGCTCATTGATGAAACATATAGAAAAAGATATAAATAAGACTATTTATTTCCCAATATTTTTTAAAGCTTGGGAGCATGAAAAGGATGATAATTTACCATTATCACTTTGTGCGGCTTTGATAAATGAGCTAAAGATAAAAAGTAAAATCACAAGAGATTTTATGAAAATTGCTTCTTCCACACTTAAGGCCTTGGCAAGCGGATTTACCATTAAATCTAATTTGCCATTAGTCAATATTGAATATTCCGTAGAAAAATTAATTAAGGTTGGAGAAGAATCAATAAAACATATTGAACCAGAAACTTATCATAAATCTTTAACCGATTTTAAAAAGAGTTTTACAAAAATCGAAAATTTGATTTTAAAACAAGACGGTGCATTAAAACTTTTGATATTTATTGATGACTTAGACAGGTGCGAACCAGAAAATGTATTGAATTTAATTACGGCTATAAAACTTTTTTTTACCTATGGTGAACAATCAGTTTTCTTCTGTGCTTTAGATAAAAATGCGGTAACTAAGGCGGTAAAAATAAAATATGATGATGTTGTTAAGTCCGAGGAATATATGGAGAAGGTATTTGATATTTCTTTTAATATGCCTAAGACTTATGACATAAGAGGAATACTGTTACCACATTTTAAAAATTTTAATAAGAATTTCAAATATAAAGATTGGAACGGAGTTGATCAAATCAAAACCATACATAGTATTGGTTTAATTGAAGAGTTTTTTAAGGCGATTCAATTCACTAATCCTAGGGGCTTAAAAAAAGTATTAAATAAATATGAAATTATCAAAGCATATAGAAACAACACCAATATACCAAATGAATTTTTAACCCTAATACCTGATGTAATTTTCGCAAACTCGGAAGGTAAGTTTTTTGAAACAATATTTTGCTTATATATAATAGTACTTTTTGAATATCATTTAGATGAATTTCAAAGTATAGAAAATTATGAGTTAAAAATTGTGAAATATTTAAAAATGTACGAACAAGAAAAACAAGCTTCAAGTTCAGACTTTAAGAATAGAATTTACATTCCAAATCATAAGTATCAAACATTTAATGGAATAAAAGAATTAGGAGGTGAACAATGCTATAATAAATTTATCTTTTTATTTTCAAACGGCAATCCTACAACAATCAACTTTATGGTAAGTCATGAATTAAATAAATTTGATATATTTTTTCCTGATAATAGCTTATCGAGTAGGTTTTGCAGATTCTTAATTAAATATATTCAAGAAATAGATGTGGAAATTGGTAATTCTGATTATGTTTTATGGTATTTATTTGACTTAGCAAATTACCTATTATAGAAATATCTTTCAACAAAAAAGCGCCCTGCTCAAATTGAACAGGGCGTTTTAAATATGCTATTTTTTTATCAGCTCATTAAATTCCTCAATAGAAAGAACAATATCTTCCCTAATTATTTTCCTCAATAAACCTTTTGATATCGGGTCGTTTTTATGAACAGGGATGGTGGTTATTCTTCCATCAGCATGTTTCATTCTATGATGCGAGCCTTTTATTCTGATGATTTCAAAGCCTACCTTTTCAAGCAATGCCACCAGGTCTTTTCCACTTATTACCGGTAATTTATCGCTCATGCGGAAACTGGCAAAGTAATTTCCATTTCGCGCACCCCAATAAACTGGTTTAAATGTTCGGTTGATTGCTCTTCCATACACATTTCAATAACCTCTTTTAAATTAGCCAAAGCCTCGTCAATATTTTTACCATTGGCATGGCAAGCTTTAAACAATGGGCACGAAACTATATAAACACCGTCCTCATCAATTTCAACTACTACTGGGAAATGATACTTTTTCATAATTAATTGTATAATCAAAAATAACATTAAAATAGCGCAACAACAAAAAAGCGCCCTGCTCAAATTGAACAAGGCGCTTTTATATTTTTTCCCTTTCGGGGATTGTTTACTTATTCGGCATCTTCGGCGCTTTCGGCTTCTTCGGCACCATCTGTAGCTACTGCTGCAGCGGCTTTACCTTTTCCACCACGACGACGGGTCGCTTTTTTCTCAACCACTACTTCGGCTTCTGCTCCGTAAACAGTGTTATAGTCAACCAATTCAATGATGGCCATTTCAGCGTTATCACCTAAACGGTTTTCTAACTTGATAATCCTGGTATAACCACCCGGACGACTTGCAATTTTCTCCGCGATTTCGCGGAACAAAATAGTAACCGCGTCTTTATCCTGTAAATAGCTAAATACAATACGACGTGAGTGGGTAGTATCGTTTTTGCCTTTTGTTAAAATTGGTTCAACAAATACGCGTAAAGCCTTTGCTTTAGCTAATGTAGTGGTAATGCGCTTGTGTAAAATAAGCGATGTAGCCATGTTACTCAACATCGCCTTGCGGTGACTGTCGGTACGGCCTAAATGGTTAACTTTTTTTCCGTGTCTCATTGTTTTTAATTTATTTCACGTGCACACCGTCGGGCGATTTACTCAAGCCCTCGGAATTATGCTCTCGCTTTATTTTTGTCAATTGTCAGTGGTCAGTAGTCATTGGTGAATTGTCATTAGTCATTGTTCAGTAATCAGCTTCGAAATTAGCGTGATTATTAAAAAACAATCACTCACCACTCTCTACTCACCACTAACTAAACTACTCACCACTCCCTATTCACCACTCACCAAACTATTCTTCGTCTAACTTAAATTTGCTTAGGTTCATGCCAAAAGATAATCCTTTTGATTTCACCAAGTCTTGAATTTCGGTTAATGATTTTTTACCAAAGTTCCTGAATTTAAGCATATCAGCCACATCGTACGATACTAAATCAGCCAAGCTACGTATATCCGCGGCTTTCAAGCAGTTTAGGGCACGTACTGATAGGTCAAGATCCACCAATTCAGTTTTCAAAATCTTACGCATGTGTAAAATTTCTTCGTCAACCTCTTTGGTTTCTTCTTTAGCTTGTGCTTCCAACATCATGTTTTCATCGCTGAACAACATAAAGTGTTGGATCAATATTTTAGCGGCTTCTTTCAAAGCATCCTCAGGATGTATGGAACCATCGGTAGTAATATCCAGTACTAGTTTTTCATAGTCTGTTTTTTGTTCTACACGATAGTTTTCGATGGTGTATTTAACATTCTTCATCGGGGTGTAGATAGAATCAATCGCTATTACACCAACATTCGCATCCGGATTTTTATTTTCTTCGCTTGGTACATAACCACGGCCCTTGTTTACAGTAAGCTCAATTTCGAGTGTTACTGATGAGTCCATGTTACAAATTACCAACGAAGGATTTAAAACGGTAAAATTATTTGAAAACTTAGTAATATCACCAGCCGAGAAAGTATCCTGACCGCTGATAATTACGAATATTTTTTCGCTATCTCCAGATTCACCAGTTTTTTTAAACCTAACTTGTTTAAGGTTCAAAATAATTTCGGTTACATCTTCAACAACACCTTTAATGGTTGAAAATTCGTGCATCACACCAGAGAAACGTACTGAGGTGATAGCATACCCTTCTAATGATGAAAGTAAGATACGACGCAGAGCATTGCCAATGGTTACACCGAAACCTGGTTCTAACGGACGAAATTCAAACGTGCCATCAAAATCATTTGATTTTTGCATGATAACCTTGTCTGGTTTTTGAAATGCTAAAATTGCCATTTATATCTTTTGTTTATTGTTAAATTGATATCAGATTCGAGATACCGGCTTGCCGCTTTTATACTGCTACCTTGTTTTACCTTAAACCCTTATTTACTATTGTATATAAAATAAGATATGAAATTTGAATTTTATCTCAAACTTCATATCTAAAATCTTAAGTCTTATTTAGAGTATAACTCGACGATTAGGTTTTCCTTGATGTTTTCAGGAATTTCATCGCGGTTAGGGTAGTTCAGGAACTTACCGCTTAAATTGGCGGCATCCCATTCTAACCAGCTATACTTGTTTATTTTTTTACCAGCAACCGAGTGTGTAATGGCTTCCAGCGTTTTTGATTTCTCACGAACCGCTACAACATCACCAGCTTTAAGAGTATATGAAGCGATGTTTACCACTTCACCGTTTACAGTAATATGCTTGTGGCTCACTAACTGACGAGCACCTGAACGGGTTGGCGCGATACCTAAACGGTATACTGCATTATCCAAACGTGCTTCTAATAGTTTTAATAAGTTCTCACCTGTGATACCTTCTTTAGCAGAAGCACGGTGAAACAAGTTTTCGAACTGACGTTCCAATACACCGTAAGTATATTTAACTTTCTGTTTCTCCATCAACTGGGTTGAGTATTCTGATTGCTTTCCTCTTCTTTTAGAAGCACCATGCATCCCAGGAGGATAGTTTTTTCTTTCTAAAGCTTTATCCGGACCGAAGATAGCTTCGCGGAAACGCCTTGCAATTTTTGATTTAGGACCTGTATATCTAGCCATGTTTGTTGTTCTTAAAGTATCGTACAGCCCACGACTGTAGAATCTTAGCTTTAAAAAATATGTAAATTAAACTCTTCTTCTTTTTGAAGGACGGCAACCATTGTGTGGAAGCGGGGTAATATCCTTTATGGTAGTAACTTCAATACCTGCAGTTTGTAAAGTACGTATAGCCGACTCACGACCAGCACCCGGACCTTTTACAAATACTTCTACCTTGCGCAAACCTAAATCATAAGCAACTTTACCGCAATCGGCAGCAGCTTGTGAAGCGGCATAAGGCGTGTTTTTCTTTGAACCTTTAAAGCCCATTTTACCAGCTGATGACCATGAAATAGCCTGACCTGATTTATTGGTTAAGGTTAAGATAATGTTATTGAATGTCGCGTTAATGTGTGCCTCGCCAACTGGTTCAACAACTACAATACGCTTTTTGGTTACTTTTTTAGTTTTAGCCATTTTTTTATTTGTTGATTTAATGAATTATTGGGCTTTTGTTTTACCCGGACTCATTAACCTTTTTTACAATTTTGTTCCTGAAAGTGTTAAACCCTTACGAATTTAGCACCACCAATCAATTATTATTTAGTAACTTTTTTCTTGTTAGCTACTGTCTTACGTTTACCTTTACGGGTACGAGAGTTATTTTTAGTACGCTGACCACGTAACGGAAGGCCTTTACGGTGACGAGTACCACGATAACAACCTATATCCATCAGACGCTTGATGTTCAATTGTACTTCCGAACGTAACGAACCTTCAACCTTAACTTGGTCGTTAATGATGGTACGTATAGCTGTCAATTGCTCATCTGTCCAGTCTTGAACTTTGGTATTAAAGTCAATGCCAGCTTCAGTTAAAATACGTTGCGCAGTTGAACGGCCAATTCCGAATATATACGTTAGCCCAATTTCGCCCCTTTTATTTTTTGGTAAATCAATACCTGATATCCTTGCCATATTTTATATTTTTTTATTTAATTGCCGAATTATCGGATTGTTGAATTATCGTTCCAATAATTCATAAACCAAATAATTCAAAACTATTTTTAGCCTTGGCGTTGTTTAAATTTTGGGTTCTTCTTGTTAATAACATAAAGTTTCCCGTTACGGCGGATGATTTTACAATCAACACTACGTTTTTTAATGGATGCTCTAACTTTCATCTCGTTTTTTTATTTATATCTATAGGTTATCCTACCTTTTGTTAAATCATAAGGGCTCATTTCTAATTTCACCCTATCGCCAGGTAAAATTTTGATGTAGTGCATGCGCATCTTACCCGAAATATGGGCTATGATTTCATGCCCGTTTTCCAATTCTACCCTGAACATCGCGTTTGATAATGCTTCTTTAATCGTTCCGTCTTGCTCAATCGAGGATTGTTTGGCCATATTTTACTGATTATTACTTTATTATCCACCTTAAAAGCGGGATGCAAAATTAATAAAAATATTTTTAAATATTTACTTTTTCATGCAAAACTTTATCAACAAATAAAAACGTCGATAAAATGTCTGGTTTTCCTTTTCCAACCGCTACCGTATGCTCATAATGAGCGGACGGTTTCGCGTCGACAGTAGAAACTGTCCATCCATCATCCCAAAACTTTACACCTGCTTTTCCACCGTTAATCATTGGTTCAATGGCAATTACCATTCCTTCTTCCAATTTAACACCCGAACCACGTTTGCCATAGTTTGGTACTTCGGGCTTTTCGTGCAGTTTTATGCCCACACCGTGTCCTACCAGCTCCCTTACTACGCCAAAGCCGTTTTTTTCGGCATGTTCTTGCACTGCATAGCTAATATCGCCAATGCGGTTGCCAACAACAGCTTTCTGAACGCCTAAATCAAGGCATTCCATGGTTACCCTCATTAGCTTTTTAACCTGCTCGCTTACTTCGCCAATGGCAAAGGTATAAGCAGAGTCGCCAATAAAACCGTTTAGTTCAGCGCCACAATCAACCGAAACCAAATCGCCATCTACCAGCTCACGATTTCCGGGAAAACCATGCACCACCTGATCGTTCAATGAAATACAAAGCGAGTACGGGAAGCCATGATAATTTAAAAAGGCGGGAATACCGCCATTATCACGTATATAAGTTTCAGCAAGCTTATTTAAGTCGATGGTTTTAACACCGGGTCCTATTACTTTCGCAATTTCGCCCAATGTTTTTGAAACAAGTAAAGAACTTTCTCTTATGAGTGCTATCTCCTCGACAGACTTATAATGGATCTTTGACATGTTTACTAATAACTAGATAACTGGTTCGCCTGCATTTTCAGAAGTTGATACACCTGAACGCCCTTTAATCCTACCTGTTTTCATCAATCCATCATAATGACGCATCAATAAATGGCTTTCAATTTGTTGCAAGGTATCCAATACTACACCAACTAATATGATAAGCGATGTACCACCAAAGAAACGGGCAAAATTACCAGTTACGTTCACTAATGAAGCCAATGCAGGCATAATGGCTATAATGGCCAAGAATATTGATCCCGGGAAAGTAATTTTTGATATTACCCCATCAATAAACTGAGCAGTTGCAATACCAGGTTTAATTCCCGGTACAAAGCCGCCATTCTTTTTCATATCGTCAGCCATCTGGGTTGGATTAACCGTAATAGCCGTGTAGAAAAATGTAAACGCAATGATTAAAATAGCGAATAATAAATTATGCGCTAATGAAGTATAATTGGCTAACGACATTAGAATACCGTTGCTAGCAGCTTTCGGAAAAAAGCTAGCTACCGTTGAAGGTATAAACATTAAAGCTTGCGCGAAAATAATTGGCATTACCCCAGCCGCGTTTACTTTTAATGGAATGTACTGACGTACACCACCATATTGTTTATTACCAACAATGCGTTTTGCATATTGTACCGCAATTTTACGAGTACCTTGCACAATTAATATGGTAAACATCACAACCCCAATCAGAGCTACAATTTCCACTACAAATGTAATTAATCCACCTTTGCCCGCATTGCGCGATTGAAATTCTGATACAAATGCACCAGGTAAAGCTGAAATAATACCCACCATGATAATTAACGAAATACCGTTACCTATACCCTTGTCGGTTATTTTTTCACCTAACCACATTACAAACAAGGTACCGGCTGTAAGCACACACATGTTTAAAATGGTAAAGTATGGATTAGAAATGGTCATTTGCTCAGGCGTTATTTGAGATTTCAAATAAGCAACGGCCTGAACTGCGGTAATGGCTATGGTAAGGTAGCGGGTCCATTGGTTAAGCTTGTTTCTACCACTTTCACCTTCTTTTTGCAATTTAGCAAAATACGGAACGGCGATACCTAATAACTGAACCACGATAGATGCCGAAATATAAGGCATTACCCCTAATGCGAAAATAGAGGCATGTGCGAACGAGCCCCCTGAAAACATGTTCAGTAAACCTGCCAAACCTTCTGAGCCTTGTTTGCCACTCACTGATGAAGGGCTTACACCCGGCAATACTACGAATGAACCTACACGATATATTAAAAGAAATAAGAGTGTGTTTGTTATACGCACTCTTAAATCATCAATTTTATAGATATTGGTAATTGTGGTGAAAAATTTTTTCATCTAAAGTTATAACTTAACGGTTGTACCACCAGCTGCTTCTATCGCTTTTAAAGCTGTTGCTGTAAAGGCATGTGCTTTAACTTCTAATTTCGCTTTTAGCTCTCCCCTGCCTAAAATTTTAACAAGGTCGTTCCTTGAAGCTAAACCATGTTCTCTTAACGTATCAAAATCAACCACAGTAATTGAATATTGCTCGGTTAATTTTTGTAATACATCTAAGTTTACACCAACGTATTCAACGCGGTTAGGGTTTTTAAAACCTACCTTTGGAACACGACGTTGCAATGGCATCTGACCACCTTCGAAACCAACTTTTGTGCTGGTACCTGAACGTGAACCGGCACCTTTATGACCGCGGGTTGAAGTACCACCACGACCAGAGCCTGTACCACGGCCTATTCTTTTCCTATTTTTAGTAGAACCTTCTGCAGGTTTAAGATTACTTAAATTCATGATATTAAATATTTTCTACCGCTACCAGGTGATTAACTTTTCTAACCATGCCTATAATTGCTGCGGTAGCTTCAACTTCAACGCTGTGGTTTATTTTCCTTAAGCCTAAGGCTTCAATGGTTTTCTTTTGGCGCTCACTCCTATCGATCACGCTCTTAATCTGGGTTATTTTGATTTTTGCCATGAAGATTATCCGTTAAATACTTTTCCCATACTTACACCACGGTGCTGTGCTACTGTATAAGCATCACGCAATTGCGACAATGCCGATACTGTTGCCTTTACCACGTTGTGTGGGTTTGATGAACCTTTTGATTTAGCCAATACATTGTGTACACCTGCCGATTCTAACACGGCACGCATCGCGCCACCAGCAATTACACCGGTACCATTTGCAGCTGGTTTTATAAATACAAAACCTCCTGAAAACTTACCAATTTGCTCGTGAGGAACTGTTCCGTTAATAATTGGAACTTTTACCAGGTTCTTCTTAGCATCATCAATACCTTTGGCAATTGCCTCTGTTACTTCTTTTGCCTTACCTAAACCGTAACCAACCACGCCATTCTCATCACCCACAACTACGATAGCCGAAAAACTGAATGTACGACCACCTTTGGTTACTTTAGCAACACGTTGTATACTTACCAAGCGATCTTTTAATTCAATTTCACTTGTTTTTACTCTTTTTATGTTGATTGTTGACATCTCTTCTTAAAATTAAAAGTTTAAACCACCTTCGCGTGCACCATCAGCCAATGATTTTACACGACCATGGTACAAGTACCCGTTCCTGTCAAAAACCACATCTTTAATACCAGCGGCCAAAGCTTTTTCGGCAACTAATTTACCTACTGCTACTGACTGTTCTACTTTGTTCACATTAGCGGCAGCAAAATCTTTTGATAAGGAAGAGGCCGACACTAATGTCTTGCCACTTACATCATCAATAATTTGCGCGTATATGCCTTTGTTGCTTCTGTATACTGATAAACGAGGGCGTGCTGAAGAACCTGAAAGGCGCTTCCTAATCCCCATTTTAATCCTATCTCTTCTTGATAATTTTGCTCTAGCTCCCATGACGATTATTTTTTAGATGCTGATTTACCTGCTTTTCTTCTCAATATTTCGCCCACAAACTTGATACCCTTACCTTTATATGGCTCCGGCGTACGTAATGAACGTATTTTGGCAGCTACTTGGCCGATAAGTTGTTTATCAATTGATTCTAAAATAATAGTTGGGTTTTTACCCTTCTCAGCAGTTGTTGAAACTTTAATTTCTGTTGGCAATTCAAAAACATAGTGGTGAGAGTATCCCAACACTAAATCTAATGTATTGCCTGTATTGGTAGCACGGTAACCTACACCCACTAATTCCTGCTCTACTTTGTAACCTGTGGTTACACCTACTACCATGTTATTTATTAACGAACGATATAAACCATGAAGTGCTTTATGGCGCTTTTGATCAGATGGACGTTTTACAACTAAGTTGCCTTCTTCCTGTTCTACAGTGATATCCCTATCAACCGCTTGCGATAACTCACCTTTTGGGCCTTTTATAGTAACTACGTTGTCAGCATTTACTGATATGGTTACGCCCTTAGGTAGTTCTATTGGTGCTTTTCCTACTCTTGACATTACTTAATTTCCTCCTATTAATAAACGTAGCATAAAACTTCGCCACCTACATTTAATTGTCTGGCTTCTTTATCGGTCATTACACCTTTAGAAGTAGACAAGATGGCGATACCTAAACCATTTAATACTCTTGGCATATTGTCCATGCCTGCGTATTTTCTCAAACCTGGTTTACTGATGCGCGAAATGCTGCGTATAGCAGAAACTTTAGTTATTGGATGATACTTTAAAGCTACCTTAATAGTACCTTGTACGGTAGTATCCTCAAACTTATAGTTGGCAATGTAACCTTTGTCGAAAAGCACTTTCGTTATTTCCTTCTTTAGGTTTGATGCAGGAATTTCAACAACCCTATGGTTGGCCTTAATGGCATTCCTTACTCGTGTAAGATAATCTGCGATTGGATCTGTATTCATTTTTCTGTTTTATGATAGTGGTTTCCTGTTATGGACCTGCTATCGGTTAATTTTCTTTAGTATAAAGTAACTAGTATCAAGTAACTAGTACTTTGCAAGGTTTATATTGAGCTTTCTTTGTATCAGCTATGGTATTTTCACATTACTAGACACTTGATACTCAATACTTGGTACTAAATTACCAGCTTGCTTTCTTTATTCCGGGGATTTTACCGGCCAATGCCATTTCGCGGAATGTTACCCTCGAAATACCAAACTGACGCATGTAACCACGTGGCCTGCCTGTTAATTTACAACGGTTATGTAATTTAACCGCCGATGATGCTTTAGGTAATTTATCTAAACCTACAAAATCACCTTCTGCTTTTAGCGCAGCCCTTTTTTCGGCATACCTTGCAACTAATTTAGCGCGTTTTAATTCACGTGCCTTTACACCTTCTTTAGCCATTACTATTTTGATTTTTAAATGGTAAACCAAATTGTTTCAACAATTCCAACGCTTCCACATCATTGGTAGCGGAGGTTACAAAGGTAATATCCATACCTTGAATTTTGTTGATTTTATCTATGTTGATTTCAGGGAATATGATTTGTTCTGAAATACCAAGGGTATAGTTGCCTCTTCCGTCAAAACCTTTATCATTAATTCCTTTAAAGTCACGTATACGTGGTAACGCTACTGCAATCAAACGATCCAAAAACTCGTACATGGTATTGTCGCGCAAGGTAACACGTACGCCAATTGGCATGTTTTTACGTAACTTAAAGTTCGAGATATCTTTTTTAGATTTTGATGAAACAGCTTGCTGACCAGTGATGGTTGTTAACTCGGTAATGGTACTTTCAATCAATTTTTTATCGGTAGTGGCACCGCCAACACCTTGGTTGATAGCAATTTTTTCAAGCTTAGGTACTTGCATAACGCTTTTATACTGAAATTTATCTTTCAGTGCGGTACGAATTTCGTCCCTGTACTTTGTTTTTAATCTTGGTACGTATTCCATTACTTAATTTCCTCCCCTGTTGTTTTGGCTATCCTTACTAATTTACCGGCAGCGTTCCTTTGGCGACCAACCCTTGTAGGTTTGCCACTTTTAGGGTCGATTAACATTAGGTTTGAGATATGTATGGCAGCTTCCTGCTTTACAATTCCACCATTTGGTTTCGACGCGTTTGGCTTAGTATGTTTTGATACCATATTGGCACCTTCAACAATTGCACGGCCTTTATCTAAAATAACTTCTAATATCTTGCCTTCGGTACCTTTTGAGTCGCCGGCTATCACTTTCACCAAATCGCCTTTTTTGATTTTCAATTTGGTTGGCTGTTCGTGTGTTTTCTTATCCATCTTACAATACCTCCGGTGCTAATGATACAATTTTCATAAATTGCTTCTCACGTAATTCCCTGGCAACAGGGCCGAAAATACGTGTACCTCTTGGCTCATCCTGGTTGTTTAACAATACGGCTGCATTGTCGTCAAAACGGATGTATGAACCATCTTTTCTACGGATTTCTTTAGTTGTCCTAACAACTACTGCCTTAGAAACGGTACCCTTTTTTACGTTACCTGAAGGGATAGCACTTTTTACAGTTACTACTATTTTATCGCCGATAGATGCATACCTTTTTCCGGTACCACCTAATACACGGATTACTAAAACTTCTTTAGCACCGCTGTTATCAGCTACGTTTAATCTTGATTCCTGTTGTACCATGTTATTTAGCCCTCTCTAAAATTTGAACTAATCTCCAGTTTTTGTTTTTACTCAACGGACGGGTTTCCATAATCAATACGGTATCGCCTATACCGCAAGTGTTGGTTTCATCGTGAGCCATAAATTTGGTAGTTTTCTTTACGAATTTACCATAAATAGGGTGCTTCACTTTCCGCTCAACAGAAACAACAATAGATTTTTCCATCTTATTGCTAACTACCAGGCCGGTACGTGTTTTTCTTAAATTTCTTTCCATTTTTCTCGACGCTTAAAATATTATTCAGAAGCTGACGCCGCTTTGCGCTTTGTTAATTCAGTATTTAAACGAGCGATGTCCTTACGTACTTTGTTAATACGCAATGGATTTTCAATAGCAGAAACAGCATGTGCAAATTTCAGTTTAGTAAGATTTGATTTTTCTTCACTAACCCTGGCAACTAACTCTTCAGTTGTCAACTCTAAAATTTCTGAGTTCTTCATTTTTTTAATTCTGTTGTATGTTGTAGGTTACTGGTTGCTATTATTTTTACAACCCACTTGCTACTTTTTTCTTTCTAAATAAGTTGAAAGTAAAGGCTGCAAGTGTACATATAACTTACAACTTATAACTTACAACAATTTTATTTATGCTTCAACGTAATCTCTACGTACTATAAATCTGGTTTGTACAGGTAGTTTTTGAGCAGCCAAACGTAAAGCTTCTTTAGCTACGTCCAAAGGCACCCCTTCGGCTTCAAAAATAATCCTTCCGGGGCGTACTACCGCAACCCAGTATTCTGGCGCACCTTTACCTTTACCCATACGTACTTCTGCTGGTTTCTTGGTAACTGGCTTGTCAGGGAATATCCTTATCCATACCTGTCCTTCACGTTTCATAAAACGTGTTACAGCAATACGTGCAGCCTCGATTTGACGGCTGGTAATCCAGGCCGGCTCGAGTGATTTTATACCAAAAGATCCAAATGAAAGCTCTGCACCGCGGCTAGCGTTGCCTTTCATTTTGCCTTTTTGCATCTTTCTGAACTTCGTTCTTTTTGGCTGTAGCATTTTCTTGAGCTTTTTGGATTCGGGATTTTTCTTAGATGATTCAAGTTTTTAGGCTTAAACCCTTTATTATGTTTCCCTTATCCTTTATTTATACTTTATTTCTTTTGATTTGAATATTCGATAACTGATTTTAAAATCCTTATCCATATTCTAAATCAGCTTATTATCTCTTACCTGGTCCACCCGGACGGTTACCGCCACCGCGATTACCTGCTCCACCTTGACCACCTGGACGGCTTTGGCCACCCGGACGGCTACCGCCACCACGTTGGTTACCACCACCTTGGTTTCTGTCGCCACCTCTGCGTTCGCCACCACGTTCACCACCTCTTTCATTGCCACCACGGCCACCGAATGACGCGGTTCCTTCCGGACGACCACCTTTACCGCTACTTTGTGTAGCACCACCAATATTTGGTGAAAGATCGCGTTTGCCGTAAACTTCGCCTTTGCAAATCCAAACCTTAACACCTATTTTACCATAAGTAGTTAATGCTTCGGCCAAAGCGTAATCAATGTCGGCACGGAAAGTGTGTAATGGAATCCTTCCTTCTTTGTATTGCTCGGTACGTGCCATTTCAGCACCACCTAAACGACCAGAAGTCATGATTTTAATACCTTCAGCTCCCATTCTCATGGTTGAAGCGATGGTAGTTTTCATTGCACGACGGAAAGAAATACGGGCTTCAAGTTGTTTTGCCACACCTTCAGCAACTAATTGCGCGTCAAGCTCTGGCCTTTTTATCTCGAATATGTTTATTTGAACTTCTTTCTTGGTAAGTTTCTTTAATTCTTCTTTTATTTTGTCAACTTCCTGACCACCTTTACCTATTACAATACCCGGACGAGCAGTGTGGATAGTTACCGTGATGCGTTTTAAAGTACGCTCAATAACTATTTTAGATACACCACCTTTATTGATACGTGCTGATAAATATTTCCTGATCTTTTCGTCTTCAACTAATTTATCGGCATAGTGGTTCCCACCGAACCAATTAGAATCCCAACCTCTGATGATTCCTAACCTATTACCTATTGGATTTGCTTTCTGTCCCATTTCAAATTAATTGTTGTCGATTTTACTGTCTACGATCAGGTGTACGTGGTTTGAGCGTTTGCGGATACGGTATCCTCTTCCTTGCGGAGCAGGGCGTAATCTTTTCATTTGACGACCTCCACCTACAGAAACTTCTTTTACATATAAGCTGCTATCTTCTACTCGCTTATCTTCATTTTTTGCTTCCCAGTTTTTTATTGCTGATAACAAAAGTTTTTCGACACGGATAGCGGCTTCTTTATTAGTATACTTTAAAGTATATAACGCTTTTTCAACGTTCATGCCACGGATCAGGTCAACCACCAAACGCATTTTACGTGGTGAAGTTGGGCAGTTCTGCAACTTAGCAACCGAAGCTCCGCCAATTACGGCTTTCGCTGCTTCTTTTTGCTGCCTGATAATTACAGACTTTTTAAATTTTGTTCTTGCTTCTTCCATTGCCTGTTATTTTTTCTTTTCTGCGTGACCGCGGAATGTACGGGTTGGGGCAAACTCACCGAGTTTATGACCAACCATGTTTTCTGTTACGTACACAGGGATAAATTTATTTCCGTTGTGTACCGCGAATGTATGACCAACAAAATCAGGAGATATCATGGAACGTCTTGACCATGTTTTAACAACTGTTTTTTTATTTGATTCATTCAGCACCATTACCTTTTTGTCAAGGTTATGGTCGATGTAAGGTCCTTTTCTAATTGAACGAGCCATTATTTCTTCCTTCTTTCAATGATGTAACGATCAGATGTTTTCTTTTTATCGCGGGTTTTAAAGCCTTTAGCCAATAAACCTTTGCGCGAACGAGGGTGCCCACCTGAGGCCCTACCTTCACCACCACCCATAGGGTGATCTACCGGGTTCATTGCTACACCACGAACTCTTGGTCTTCTACCTAACCAACGTTTTCTACCTGCTTTACCTAGCACTTCGTTGGCCCTTTCAGAGTTTGAAACAGTACCAATGGTAGCTAAACAAGTAGCAAGGATCATGCGGGTTTCGCCTGAAGGCAATTTGATGATAGCGTATTTGCCATCACGAGCCGAAAGCTGCGCGTATGTACCAGCGCTACGTGCAATGGTACCACCCTGACCCGGGTTTAATTCAATATTATGTATAATTGAACCAAGAGGTATATTTTTTAAAGGTAAAGTATTACCAACTTCAGGAGGTACCGAGCTGCCCGACACTACTGTTTGGCCAACTTTTAAACCTTCCGGAGCAAGCATATATCTTTTTTCACCGTCAACATAATGCAACAAGGCAATACGTGCCGAACGGTTAGGATCATACTCAATAGTAGCTACAGTAGCGTTAATATCAAATTTGTCCCTTTTAAAATCAATTAACCTGTATGATTTTTTATGGCCACCGCCCATGTAGCGCATGGTCATTTTACCACTATTGTTACGGCCACCTGACTTTTTGATAGCTACTACCAATGTTTTTTCAGGAACATTTGTAGTAACATCCGAATAGTCGGCACCAACCCTAAAGCGGGTGCCCGGGGTAACGGGTTTAAATCTTTTTACTGCCATCTTCTTATTTATAATCCGCTATAAAAATCAATTACTTCACCGTCTTTCAACGTAATAACCGCTTTTTTGTAAGTTGCAGAACGACCAGAAACGGCGCCTGCCTTTGTATTGCGGGTTTTAAGTTTACCAACGTATTTCATAGTGTTTACAGATTTAACAGTAACACCATACATTTTTTCAATTGCTCCCTTAATCTGAATTTTATTGGCTCTGTGGTCAACCTTGAAAGCATAACGATTAAGCTTCTCGGTTAACTTCGCAATTTTTTCAGTAAGTAAAGGTTTCTTTAAAATTTCCATATTACTTAGCTAATGCCTCCTCCAAAGTTTTAAGGGCACCTGTAGTTAAAATTAGCTTACCAGCGTTCAACACATCATAAGTGTTTAATTGGTCGGCTGTAATTACCTTGGTTTTTTTCAGGTTCCTGCTTGATAAATAAACATTGTTATTTGCGGCACCTAAAACTAAAAGTGTTTTTTCTTCACTTACTTTCAAATCTGCCGAAAATTGTATGTAGCTCTTAGTTTTGATGCTATCAAAAGTAAAGTCTTCTACTACCACAATGTTGCTGTCTTTCGCTTTGTATGATAAGGCTGATTTACGTGCCAACGATTTCAATTTCTTGTTTAACTTGAAACTGTAATCGCGAGGTTGCGGACCGAATACACGGCCACCACCATTAAACAATGGTGATTTTACACTACCAGCACGGGCACCGCCGGTACCTTTTTGCTTATATAATTTGCGGGTTGAACCTGCAATTTCGTTACGCTGTTTTGCTTTGTGCGTTCCCTGACGTTGATTAGCTAAAAATTGCTTAACATCAAGGTATATAGCGTGATCATTTGGTTCAATACCGAATACGGACTCAGGTAGCTGCACACGTGCACCCGTTTCTTTTCCTGATACATTTAATACGTTTACTACCATCTTATTTATCCACTATTACGAATGAACCCTTTGCACCAGGGATTGAACCTTTAACTACCAACAGGTTTTGCTCTTCAAATATTTTTACTATTTGAATGTTTTGAACCTTAACACGCTCGTTGCCCATTTGCCCAGCCATGCGCATGCCTTTAAATACACGTGAAGGCCATGATGAAGCACCCATTGAACCTGGAGCACGTAAACGATTGTGCTGACCGTGTGTTTGCATACCAACACCACCAAAACCATGACGTTTTACAACACCTTGAAAACCTTTACCTTTTGAAGTACCAACTACATCAACGAAGTCGCCGATTTCGAATATACCTACAGTAACGGTATCACCTAAGTTTTTTTGATCTTCGAATGATTTGAACTCAACCAGTTTACGTTTTGGAGTAGTACCGGCTTTTGCGAAATGGCCTTTTAGAGGGCCTGAGGTGTGTTTATCCTTTTGCTCACCATATGCAAGCTGTACAGCAGCATATCCGTCTGTTTCAACAGACCTGATCTGTGTTACCACACAAGGACCAGCTTCGATTACCGTGCAGGGGATGTTTTTCCCTGTTTCATCGAAAATGCTGGTCATACCTACCTTTTTACCAATTATTCCTGACATTTTCTTATATTTTTTGTGCCCATCGAAGCAGTAGGGCTTCGTTCAAGACATATTATCCCCCTTTAAGGGACGGCAAAGATAGAACTTTTACTTTAAATGTCAAATACTTGACAGGTTATTTTTATATAAATTTTTTTGAGGGGGTTATTTAATTGATTTGGTTGATTATCTGAGTGGTTAATTGAGGCGGAAATGGGTAAATTTAACGGTCTTATCTGCATTCGGATTTGCTGAACCATTGTGTAAGTTTTAAAAATAACGACATCTTAGGAGGGTATGCAAATAAAAAAGTTGCAACTAGAAAATAGTCGCAACTTTTAAGAGGAGCATTTGCAGTATTTGTTAACTTATTATATAAAAAGTATCATGAACCTATTTGGTCAAAAATCATACATTATATACAATAGAGCGCAGTCTATATTTAAAAGTCTTTTTTAAAATTTAGCCTTTGCCATTTATCACGTCTTGAACCGACTTAGCGGTGTCCAAAACTGTTTTTTCAAACGGGATCGGTTTCCAATTAAAGGTGTTCATGGTATCCGTTATATCAGCTTCAATGGTATTACCAATAAAGGGTAACATACCTTTAGCTTCTTGGTCAAATTTCGCTATAAATTTCAGTAAAAATGTAGGGGCAAATTTTGTACTTACCTTATCATATCCGTTTGATTTTAAAATCCTGGCAATTTCCATAATCGGATGTGCCTTTTCGGAAGTTACTATGAACCGGTTTCCACTCGCCCTATCGTTGGCCAGGGCTTTAACTTGTATGGTGGCAACATCTCTCACATCGGTCATAACGGTACTGGCTTCAGGAATCATTGGAACTTTGCCTGTTATTAATTTTTTAAAGAAATCCATTGATTCGGTAGCTAAATTACCGGTAAGGGTTGGCCCATAAATAGGCCCAGGATTAACAACAACCAATTCGAGTTTATTGTCGCCTGTTTGATTTTTTATAAAATCCCAAGCACTTTGCTCTGCAAGTGTTTTACTTTTAAAATAAGCGGTAACTCCCTTCGCATTTAAGTTAGTCCAACTATTTTTATCAATTTTTACAATGCCATTTTTACCCCCATGCATGGCAACGGTTGAAGAGGTAATGACAACCCGCTTAATACCTGCCTTTTTTGCAGCCTTTAAGGCTCTTAAGGTACCATCAACAGCAGGCTTAATTAATTCATTTTCATTTTTAGGTACTTTAACTATAAAGGGCGATGCAATATGCAATACAAAATCGCAGCCTTCCATTGCTTTATCCCAACCATCATCCTTTAGTAAGTCGAGTTCGCAAAATTCTAAATGGCCATTTGGGTCAACCTCTTTTTTAATCCCATTAATAACTTCTTCCTTTTTGACGAGGCTTCTTAAAGAACCCCTCACCGTGTAGCCATTTTTTAATAATTCAACAGCGCAATGCTGCGCGACAAATCCCGAAATTCCGGTTACCAATACTTTTTTCATATTTCCGTGGGTATCAATACTTAAAATCCTTGAATCATTACTACACTACCTTCTTCCAATTGCATTTCGTTTTTGCGCAAGTCTTTATAAGGTTTATATTCTTCCGCATTGTACCAATTTTCGGCCGCTTCCATACTTGGAAAGCGAAGCACGGCAGCCCAATTTCCGTCCCAATCGCCTTCCTTTACCGTTGGTGTAGCAGAACCGGCTATCATTTGGCCTTCGTATTTATGCAAAATTGGGAATACAAAGGTGGCATACCTTTGGTTTAGGTCTTCAAGGCTTTTTACTTTCATTTGTACCATCACGAAGGCTGGCTTTGTTGAAGCAACATTTGCAGGGTTATTGTCTGTGTTTTCCATTTTTAAGCTTTATTGATTACTTTTGTTTTGAAAGTAAAAGTAAAAAATTACTTTTAAATTGCAAGTAATAATTTGAAATAAATACGATGGATTTAAAATTCAGATGCAAATGCCCTATTTCGTCGGCACTTGATGTAATTGGCGATAAATGGACCTTATTGATTATCAGGGATATGTTGTTCGACCATAAAAAAACATTTAAAGATTTTTCGACTTCCGAAGAAAGTATCGCTACCAATATTTTAGCATCCCGATTAAAGCTGATGGAAGAGGTAGGCATTATTAGCAAAAGAAAGCAGGAAGGTAACCTAAAATCGAATATTTATATGCTAACCGAAAAAGGGCTTGCACTATTACCGATAATAGCCGAAATAACCTTATGGAGCGATGAGTATGTTCGGGAACTTAACCCGATTATGGTGAAAGAGAATTACGATTTTGTAAGAACCAATAAGCAAGTATTTTTAGAAGGTATAAAACAAGCCTATTTAAAGACTTTTGATTCAGAAAATAAAAGCTAAAAGTTGTGGATGAAGTGTTTAAAAAGTAGTCCTTTTTAGGATGGATTATCATTCAACTTTTATAGTAGTTTTAATTATTTTGATAGCTCAAGTACCCTTACCTTTTACACCTTCAAAATCTTCCAAAAAGTATTCAACTGAATCGCCTGTAGATAAATAATCAAATAAATTTTTGATAGATACCCTCGTTCCAAACAAACAGGATTTCCTCTCATTATTTCCATATCAATATTATAATACGTTGCTGCAAGGCGACAATTAGAATCTATCAAAATTTCAAACAATAAAAGAAAAATTGTAAACCAGATTTATTCAGGAAAATTAAAAATTATATGCTATATTGAGCCTAATTAACTGAACAATAAAATGAAACTGATCTCTCAAATTACTTTTTCGGCACTAATGGTATTGATGCTATTTAGTTGCAAACATGAACCCACCGCGCAAGACAAGCTTGGCAAAGCCACCCGCGAAGACAAAAACGGTTGGATTTACATTCACCTTTCCGGCTCACCCAATACCATTGGCTTTCAGCATGGCTATTTGGTGGCTAAAGAAATTGACACGCTTATAAAGGTGATGCAATATTATTTACCCAGCAATGGTAGCGGCTATAAATGGGATTTTTATCGCAATGCCGCTAAAAGGTTTTTATGGCCCAAGTTGGAGCAAGAATATAAGGATGAAATAAAAGGCATTGCCGAAGGTTTGCAGGCTAAAGGTTTTAAGTATGATACGCTCGATTTAACTGCCTTAAACGCTAATATTGAACTTTCGCAATATTATGTGCCTACCTTGATGAATAAAATAAAACCACACAGCGGTGATAACCGTGCACCGGGTAATTGCAGCGCCTTTATTGCTACCGGTAGTTTTACCAAGGACCATAAAATTGTAATTGGCCATAACAACTGGACCGATTATATTGAAGGCGAACGCTGGAATGTTATTGCTGATATTAAACCTGATAAAGGCAACCAATTATTAATGGACTGCGCTCCGGGATTTATACATAGTGGCGATGATTTTGTGGTAAGCAAAAGCGGAATCGTAATTACTGAAACTACCATTACCCAATTTATCGGTTTCGATACTACGAAGGCTCCTGAATTTATGCGTGCCCGTAAAGCAGCGCAATACAGCAAAACCATTGATGATGTAATAAAAATTATGACCACTGATAACAATGGTGGCTATGCCAACGATTGGCTAATTGGTGATATTAATACCAATGAGGTTGCTAAGTTGGAGTTGGGTTTGAAAAACTTTTGGGTTTGGCGTTCGAAAGATACAGCCTATGTAGGCTCGAACTTTGCAAGCGACCCTAAATTGATTAAGGAGGAAACTACTTTTAATGTGAACAACATCACCAGTTCGCCAAACGCTCGTAAGTTGAGGTTGGATAAATTGGTTTATGGTGATTATAAAGGAAAGTTGGACGTGAACAACGGCATGACCATTGAAGGGGATACCTACGACCAGCTTGATGGTAAAATAGCCTTGAACCGCTGTGTTATTGACGGACACGTTGAGGAAGACCCACTAGGATGTAAAGAATGGAACGAACCTCCATTTTTCCCGATGGGAGCAGTACAGGGCAAAGTAACCACAAGTGATATGGCATCCAAAATGCAACTATGGGCCCACATGGGTCACCCGGGTGGTGCCGACTTTTTGGCTGCTCCTTTCCTTAAAAAACACCCGGAATATGTAAAAACACAGGGTAAATATCTGAGAGATATGAAAGCCTACCCTTGGACCAAATTCTCGGTTCCAAACTAAAAAGAATAAACCGGGATTAAACTTGATAATATTAAATTACTATCGGGTTTAATTCCGGTTTTTAATAGAGTTACCTAAACATAAATACCCTAATATATTCCCATTACTTACCTCAAATATTAATCATTAAGATTAGCACCATCATTTAAGCTGGGATCATTTGCTTGTCTTTCATCAAATTCCTTTTTTAATATCGGATAGATGGCATAGCCACAGATTAAGCCCGAAAATAGCCCTCCAATATGCGCCGCATTATCAATTCCGCCTGAAAGACCGTACAATAAGTTTATGCCTATAAATGATGCGGTACTAATTAAAAATGCCTTATTAAATTCTTGTGGGAAAATTTTAGTCGAAAGCAAGGCAAAAAACAATCCAAAAATTCCAAATATAGCACCCGAAGCTCCTATACTTACAGTTGCCGGATGCCACCAAATACTTGCGGCACTAGCAATTAAACCGGTAATAAGATAAAACAAGGCAAAACGTTTGCTTCCGATAATAGGTTCCAAAATAGTGCCTATATATAATAAACCATACATATTAAATAAAACATGCATTAGGCCGCTATGTAAAAAAATATTGGTAAATAAGCGCCAATACTCTCCGTTTTGAATAAAAGGTCGATAATTACCACCCCATTTTAATAAATCTGAAGCCTCAAATGTCAAAAATCCAAGTCCATTAAAAACCATCAGCATAAAAACAAACAAGTTTAAATCAATTAATATTGGAGTTATAAAATAACCTTCTCTTGGCATAAAAATTCTAAGCATATCTAAATTTGAAGATTTATCTTCCTGCTTTTCAATCGCCACAGTGGTTTCTTCTTCGATTTTTTTCAAAGGCCTAAACAAAAGAGCAATCAAAAAAACAAAAGCCCCAATGCCAAATGAACCAAAAATCCAATTAAAAGTATTTCCATTTCTAGCTTCAAATGGCTCATATACTGGTTTTAGTACTATAATTGGAATGCTATTATCAATAATCCCTTTTGATTTAATTGCCTTTGTGAATCTTTTTAAATCCTTTCCAACAGGATAACGTTCAAGATATTGAAATTTATCTAAGCGTTGAACATCAAATTGCTGCTGACAACTATTAGCAAATTCTTTATATCCTGCCTCTTTTTCTGCTGATGACAAACTATTATTAATTGATTTTTCAAAACTAATACCCAGCCAAGCTTTAGGATATGTAGCGGCATATAGATCTAGCTTTACAGTTGGCAATTGTTTATTTGAACTATTTAACGAAGTCATTAAACCTGCGCCATACTTGCCTATACTACCATAAATTGAAGTGGCAACACGCTCATTTAAAAAGTATATCGATTTGATATCATCGGGATTTATTTTATTAAGCGAATCCTTTGAGATCACTTTTCCATCTAATAAAATCAAAGATTTACTACGCTTCAAGGTTTGGATGTTTATGTAATTGTGATCAATTAGCTTATGTATTTTATTTACACTATCAAAAAGCGGAACAGCAACATGGATATACATATCAAAATTTTCGTTGTGCTTCCCAGAAATTCCATAGGTAGTTTTAGCTCTTAGCAAATGTTTGTCGACAACCAGCGATTTAACCGTATAATATTTGGTTTTAGGAAGCTGAACTATCTCCCCGATTTTATTTAAAGGAGTTAACTTTCCGGTAGCGGTTTCTAAATAATTTTGTGCAATTAAAACAGGTGCTATCATTGAAAACATCGCAATAAATATGTAGGCACCAAGAGGATCACCCTTTTTTACTTTTAAATCCAATAACTTTATGTTGGGTCTTAGCCAAATTAAAACTGGTATAATTGGAAAAGCAAAAGGAATCCAAAAATTAATAACATCTTCATCAAGCGAGATAAAATCATTTTGGATAAAAAGCAGCCAATGTAAAAAGGTATAAGTAATTACAGTAGCGATGGTTATAAATAGATAGGGAATAAAAATCAACCTTAGTTTTTTAATAAATTGGGGCATTGTGATACGTGTTAAAAAGCAAAAATTGTTTGTAATAAAATTTGAAAATATAAATTTTACATAACTTAACCTAATAGGCTTTAATAAAATCAAAAATTCCGCCCAATTCCGAAATTGAAATGTCTGAATCAGAATTTACAGTCCCGATAGCTATCGGGATTAGGATTTTCAGAATTATTTGAATATGCTTTAAAAATCTAGATACTTGATACTAGCTACTTGATACAAAAAATCTAGATACTTGATACTAGCTACTTGATACTAATCCCCCCTTACTCCATCATCAGCCTTCTAATCAACTCGGCGCTTTGCTTATTGCCTTCTTCTAACCTGCCGCGGAAAAAGGATTGCACATCGTTAAAGTGTTTTTTGTAGCCTTCCATATCGCCATAGCCTATAATTGACGACCATTCCCTTACCGCCGAATGAAATTCCAAATCGTCGCCGCGGATGGTTTTATCATATAAAGCGGTAGTGATTGATTCTTCCAACAATTCCTCGTTTTTAAACAAATATTCGGCAATGCCTAAGCGCAACCTGAACGGTGGGGTTTGGCAAATCAGGTTATCATAAGGGTTTACACCCAAGTGATACCAGGCATCTACCATACTCAAAATACTGAGGTGCGAGTTTGGCTTTTGCTGCTCAGGCTTTTTGGATAGCGAAAATTCCTTCATGATGGTATCATTCAACATAATGGGTTTTCTGCTTTCATGAAAAACAAAATCACGGGCACGGTACAAACGTTCCCTAAAGGCGGTTTCCTCCTCTTTAATCATTAGCTTAAACAATTCCGATTCGGAAATGGCATAGCGTTTTACCTGCTGCCTTGCATAAGGGTTTAATATTGCCAAACCAGCATATACGTGCGCTTTATAGCTAAATATACGTAGGGTGGTTAATATCTTAACATTATCAATACCCCCAATATAAGAGGCATTTTCCCATGGAAAAAAGCCGGCCTCTTTCCATGCAGTACCCATACTCTCAAAACCTACATGTGTTACGGCTTGGGTATCGGCAACAATTTTATCATGTTGGTGGTAGTCGGGTATTTCTACAATATCAGTCTCCAAAGCTGTAAATAACGCAACCATACGCTGGTAAGCATCCTCTTCGGCACGGTGTTTTATCAAAATTAGCTTTTGACCCTTAGGCTCAAAACCGGGGCCATGCATGGCATGGAAGGTAATAATTTGCGCATCGGCAGGCAGGTGCTTGTCGAAGGTTTCAATTTCGGGTGTTTTTACGGATGTTTGTCCGGCAACAATGGCACCAAATTTGGTGGATGGGCCATACTCGGCTACTACCCTTTCCAAACTTTCGGCCTCTACACTATATATTACCAAATCGCTGGTGCGGGATACATCATGCCCGTTATCAAAAATTTTTATCCCGAAAGGTGACAAGTCAGCTTCTAGTTTTTCGCGGTTAACAGGCAGGTCGCAACCGCAAACCGCATAGCCAGCCTTCGCAAAAGCTTTCGCGTAAAGCCTACCCATATCGCCCAAGCCAATAAAACCAATATTCATGCCGCTAATATATTGAGAAAGAAATTAATTTTTTAGCAGAACAAAGGCAGTTAACATTAAAACCAATAGGCAATAACGCTACACTGCCAAATTCCCTACCTAAAAACTTCCCACTTACGGTCTTCCCGACTTTCGGACTTACGGTCCCGATATTCATCGGGATCCCGACTCAAATCCAGTAACAAAAAAATCACAAAACTTAAATTCTTGAAAATCATAGCAAAATATTAATTTTACATCATCAAATTATAATTATGAACCGGTTTTCTCTTTTTGCGCTATTATTTTGTTTTTTTATTGCATCAAGTTATGCCCAGGATAGCACTAAAACTGCTACACCAAAGTCGGCCGAAAAACCTGTACTACTAGCCCCCCCGGTAAAAACCAATAAAATAACTTTGGTAAAACCCGATACCGGTAAAAACAAAGCAGCCATAAACAAAATAGTTTATAAAAAACCTGATAGCACCGAAGCAGCAGCACCTGTTGTAGATAAAAGCCTAAACGGACAATACCTTACCCTGCTAACTAAAGTTTACCATTACCAACAGCCTTTTGTTGCCACATTTTGGGCCAGTGTGCACGATACCTTGACTCAAGTGAACAAAAAACTGAAAGAGACAGAAGGCAAACTAGCCCTAAAAACCAAATATGTGGATAGTTTGAAAGCCGACTCCGCTAAAAATGCCCAAGCTGCAGGAGAGCCTGTTTCAAAAACAGTTTCCTTTTTTGGGATAGATTTATCGTTAACCGTTTATAATATCATAGTTTGGGGCTTGGCCATCTTTTTTGCCATATATGCCTTTTATGTAATAGCCCGCTCAGGCGGATTTAAAACCGAGGCCGAATACCGAACCCGCCTTTACAGCGAACTGGAAGACGAATTTAAAGCCTACAAAAGCAAAGCCAACGAAAAAGAAAAGAAACTCGCGCGCGAATTGCAGACTGAACGCAATAAGTTGGATGAGTTGTTGGGGAGAGGGTAAAATATTGTCTGAATCAGGATTTACAGAATTTTAGAATTTACAAGATTTTTGAATCTATTATTTCGGATTACATTTTGTTCTTCCACGAAAAATATTAATACATCCATATTTGTCTCCACATTCCAAAAACCCAGTTACCTCAAAAGTTTTTAAGTCAACGGTATCTAAAACTCTTCTGCCACTATCATTATAATTGATTTTACGATTTAGGTAATATACCCATTTGCTATCTTTTGAAATGCCTCCGCTATTTTTATAAAGCACCATATGTTTATAGTCTTCTGAGGGGACTTTAAATTGGTGTATAAAATAATTATGTCCATCGGTTGTCCATCTATCTCCTTCATCTTCGCCTGAATCAAATACAAACCTAAATTTTGAGACTGAGGTAACCTTCATTGCTTTTTTCATAAAAAAAACATCTTTTCCGTCAGTTGTATAATACGCATTTATAATTCTAAATGATAACCCATGAGAAGATTTAATACTGTCACCACCATAATATCCATGAAACTTGTCATGAGCATAATAATTGCCGATAGCTTCAAATGTTTTAGCATCTGCACCCGGAATAAGTAATCCGTTATAAAAAACAAACTTGTCATCTTTCGCATATGAATCATAATAAAGAACATGAAACTTCGCAGCATCTACATCTACAAGTTGGTACTTGTGACTACCTGAACCTTCATTCCATGAATTATAATATACTTTATCACCATCCTTTTCATAATTATTGCAAGCAGATATGAATATCATTACTAAAAGGCCTAAAAATTTTTGTGTGGATTTCATTAAACTAAATGTTTTAATCAACTAAATTATAAAATGTATATCACAAAAAAAAGCCACCCGCAAAAACGAATGGCTTTCTAATATCCTTTTCAAAGCCCTCTCCTTTGGGGAGGGTTGGGTGGGGCTATACTTTAATTTCAGCTTCAATACCACTTGGTAATCCTAGTTCCATTTTAACAAAAATTAATGAATGGGATAGATTATGCCACGCTGGATTTATTAGAGTATCAGAGTGGGTATGCCAAGATTTAAATTGAAGTGCCACCTTTATTTTCTTTTAAATTCGTTATCATTAATCAACCGTACAACTTTGTAAGCTCATCTCTTTTTGTAAACCTATTTTTATTCAACAAATGCATCTTTTTTGATTGTTGACTTTCATTTATTTTATATCCTTAGTGAACCTTATTTAAGTTAGATTTTTTAATTTCATTTATTTTCTCGTGGATGGTTTTCTTCTTGAAAACGTTTTTTGACAAAACCACAGAAATAGAAAAACTATAAATAAAAATCCCAAGTACAATTAAAAAAACTATTAGAATCCAAATGGAGTTTCTATCTACAATATCTCCCTTATCGCTTAAGCGGACAGCTATCATGAATAGAAAAGATAACAACAAAAGCAGAATAGCGACTATCCTCAAGCTGTAAATAAATATTTTGCGTTTCATAAGTTCGCCTATTTCTATACGGGAAAATTAATCAATATTTATAAACACTCCTATTTTTGATTTGATTATTTCAATAGGATACTTTTGAACAAAAAAAGCCACCCGCAAAAACGAATGGCTTTCTAATATCCTTTTCACAGCCCTGCTCCGTTAGCTAACGGAAGGGTTGGGTGGGGCTATACTTTAATTTCAACTTCAACGCCGCTAGGCAATTCTAGTTTCATTAAGGCGTCAACAGTTTTTGAGTTCGAACTGTAGATGTCTAACAAACGCTTGTATGAGCATAACTGAAACTGCTCACGTGCTTTTTTGTTCACGTGCGGTGAACGCAAAACGGTGAAAATTTTCTTTTCAGTTGGTAGCGGAAGCGGTCCGCTTACTACAGCGCCTGTAGGCTTTACTGTTTTTACGATTTTCTCGGCCGATTTATCAACCAAGTTGTAATCGTACGATTTTAATTTAATTCTGATTCTTTGGCTCATGTTATTTTAATTTATAACCAACTATAAGAGCTATTAGTTATAGTTGATTGGGTTGATTATGTTTATTAAGTTGATTGAGTTACTATTTGAGCAAAACTACTCACCTAATCAACTCAATCAACCTTTAACTTCAAAAATTAATTATTTCCCGCTGCTTTCTTTCCCTTAGCTTTGGCTACTACTTCTTCCTGCACGTTACGTGGGGCTTCGGCGTAGTGGTCAAATTCCATGGTAGAGGTTGCACGACCAGAGGTGATGGTACGTAACTGGGTTACATAACCAAACATTTCCGATAATGGTACTGTTGCTTTGATTACTTGTGAACCTGCGCGTGAGTCCATACCCAAAAGCTGACCACGACGACGGTTCATATCACCAATTACATCACCCATGTTTTCTTCAGGAGTCAATATCTCAATTTTCATGATTGGCTCCAACAACATAGGCTTACATTTTGGCAATGCCTCGCGATAAGCAGATTTAGCCGCGATCTCAAAAGATAACGCGTCTGAATCGACCGCGTGGAACGAGCCGTCAATTAACCTTACTTTTAAGCTGGTTAACGGATAGCCTGCCAATACACCATTGGTCATTGATGCTAAGAAACCTTTCTCAACTGATGGTATAAATTCCCTAGGGATGGCACCACCGGTAATTTCGTTCACAAACTGCAGGCCTTCTTTGCCTTCGTCGTTTGGTGAAAGGATAACTTGAATGTCGGCAAATTTACCACGACCACCAGTTTGTTTCTTATAAGTTTCACGGTGCTGTACAGTACCGGTGATTGACTCTTTGTAAGCAACTTGTGGCGCGCCTTGGTTTACTTCCACTTTAAACTCACGTTTTAAGCGATCCATGATGATATCCAGGTGAAGCTCGCCCATACCCGAAATTACGGTTTGACCAGTTTCTTCGTCTGTATTTACACGGAAGGTAGGATCCTCTTCGGCTAGTTTACCTAAAGCCATACCTAATTTATCAACGTCGGCTTGTGTTTTAGGCTCAATGGCTAAACCAATAACCGGCTCAGGGAAATTCATCGATTCCAGAATAATCGGGTGTTTCTCGTCGCAAAGGGTATCGCCTGTTTTAATATCCTTAAAACCAACTACCGCCGCAATGTCACCCGCGCCTACATTAGGGATAGGGTTTTGCTTGTTAGCGTGCATTTGGAATATACGTGATATACGCTCTTTATTGCCCGAACGCATGTTAAATACATACGAACCTGCTTCCAAGTTACCTGAGTAAACACGGATAAAGCATAAACGACCAACAAACGGGTCGGTAGCTATTTTAAATGCCAAGGCTGCAAATGGATCTTTCTCTGTTGGGCGACGGATAATTTCGGCACCTGTATCAGGGTTGGTTCCAATAATACCTTCGTTGTCAAGTGGCGAAGGCAATAGCTCCATCACATAGTCAAGCATGGTTTGTACACCTTTGTTTTTGAATGATGAACCGCAAACCATCGGAACTATTTTAGCGTCTAAAACCGCCTTACGTAAAGCGTCCAACACTTCGCGCTCGGTAATGGTTTCAGGAGCGTCAAAAAATTTCTCCATCAGGCTCTCATCATAATCAGCTACCGATTCAAGCAATTTTTCTCTCCACTCGGTTGCTTCTTCAATCATATCAGCCGGAATTGGCACTTCGGTAAAGGTCATGCCTTTATCGTGCTCGTTCCAAACAATACCTTTCCAGTTAATCAAGTCAACGACGCCTTTAAAGTTTTCTTCGGCACCAATAGGTAACTGAAGCGGAACAGCATTACTGCCCAACATGGTTTTTACTTGTTTTACCACGTTCAAGAAATCGGCACCAGAGCGGTCCATTTTATTCACGAAACCTATACGGGCTACGTTATAATTATTGGCTAGTCTCCAGTTGGTTTCTGATTGAGGCTCCACCCCGTCAACTGCCGAAAACAAGAACACCAAACCATCCAACACCCTTAATGAGCGGTTCACTTCAACGGTAAAGTCAACGTGTCCCGGGGTATCAATAATGTTAATGTGGTAGGTATGTCCCCTATATTTCCAGTTTACGGTAGTAGCGGCCGAGGTAATGGTAATACCACGTTCCTGCTCCTGCGCCATCCAGTCCATAGTTGCGGCACCTTCGTGTACCTCACCTATTTTGTGGCTCACGCCGGCGTAATAGAGTATACGTTCGGTAGTAGTGGTTTTACCAGCGTCAATATGCGCGGCAATACCAATGTTTCTTGTGTATTTAAGATCTCTTGACATGTTATGTTTTGTTTTAAGTTGATTGGGTTGCTTATGTTGATTGAGTTATGCAAAACAACTTAATCAACCCAGGCAACCACTTCACCTAATCAACTTTATTTTAGAACCTGAAATGTGAGAATGCTTTATTGGCTTCGGCCATTTTGTGCGTATCTTCTTTCTTTTTAACCGCGGCGCCTTCACCTTTGGCTGCCGATATGATTTCGCCTGCCAATTTTTCCATCATGGTTTTTTCTCCACGACGGCGGGCATAGCTAATCAACCATTTCATGCCTAAAGCAATTTTACGCTCCGGACGTACCTCGGTAGGTACTTGAAAGTTGGCACCACCTACACGGCGGCTTTTTACTTCAACAGCCGGCATTACGTTGTTTAAAGCTTTTTTCCAGGTATCCAATCCGTTTTCGCTGGTTTTCTTTTCAACAATTTCTACCGCATTATAAAATATAGCGTACGCGGTTGATTTTTTACCATCGTACATCATGTTGTTTACGAACCTTGTAACCAAAGTATCATTGAACTTTGGATCAGGAAGGATAATTCTCTTTTTTGGTTTTGACTTTCTCATTAAATCTATCCTCCTTAATTATTTTTTCTTTTTAGCTGGTGCTCCTTTTCCTGCCGGGGCTGCTGCCTGACCTGGTTTAGGGCGTTTAGTACCATATTTTGAACGGCGTTGGTTACGACCCGCTACACCCGAAGTATCGAGCGCGCCACGGATGATGTGGTAACGTACACCTGGTAAATCTTTAACACGACCACCGCGGATTAACACGATAGAGTGCTCCTGAAGGTTGTGACCTTCGCCGGGAATGTAAGCGTTTACTTCTTTACCATTGGTAAGGCGCACACGTGCAACTTTACGCATTGCTGAGTTTGGTTTTTTAGGGGTAGTGGTATACACACGTGTGCATACGCCTCTTCGCTGTGGACAGCTGTCCAACGCTGGCGACTTACTCTTGTCGACCAGAGCTACTCTACCTTTTCTAACTAATTGCTGAATAGTAGGCATTTTTCCTTTTTCGTATTTGTTTTTTTATCCCCATTTTAGGGATTGCAAAGGTAGGGAGTTATTTTCTTATATTCAAGGGGTTGGGAGAATTTTTTATTGGGTTGAAGGTTGTGGGTTGCAAGTTGTAGGATATTTGTTTTGATTGTTTTATTTTTTGTTGGTTTTTGGCTTAAGTCGATGGTTTTTATGGTGTAAATCACAGAATTATAAGAGTTACTCAAGTTTGCAATTAGTAAAAATGACTATATATTTGAGTAGGTAGAAACACACCATTCAAAATTCAAAATAAACAACAACCTTATCATATCCATGAGATCAAAAAATAGCGAAACCACCATCTCCATTATTTTAGCACTCATTTTAGTGTACTACTTTAACAGTTATATTTTCGGCACACTGTTTAATTACATTTTAATACCTTATCTTTTACATAAACAACCCCAATTAAATTTCCATAATCTTTTATTTTCCACATTAAACCAAATTCCTATTGTTATAGGTATTATAGGGTTGATTGTTTTTGTAAAATCAAAATATAAAAAAAATAATATTTTAAGGTTTTATATGGCATTCATTGTTGTTATGACTCCTATTGATTTAGGCTGGGTGTTTTACTTGATTAACAGAATAGTATCAAACCAATTTCAATCATCAATTACCTCAGAATTTTTACCAGTAGCCCATCATGCTAATCTTACTACTAATCAAATATTTATAATATTAGCTCCCAGATTAATACCCTTGTCAAGCACCATAATAAACACGGTTGTTTGCTGGTATGGCCTTTTCATATTATCGAAAAACAAAGCCTTGGTACTCCAGGATACAGAACAAGATGGTAAAAACTTTTATCTAATGCGTGTATTAAAACCTATTCAAAGATTTTTTAACCAAACAATAGATTTAATATTAATCATTTATTTAACCTTGTCGGTAACCAATCTTGTTAAAGCAATTTATATTTCAAAAAAAGGAACTGCTGAAAGCTTATTTGAAATTGACAGCCTAACCTCCTTTTTACTTGTATTTTTCTATTACTATTTATTTATGGAGGGTATTTTTGGTTTTACAGCTGCTAAATGCATTACCTCAAGCATGGTAGTGACCGAAGCAGGCGAAAAACCTGGCTTCTTACAAATTTTAGGCAGAACAATTTGCAGGTTTATTCCAATGGACGCACTTATTTTTCTCGACAAAAAACAACGAGGATGGCATGACGCGATTAGCAATACCTATGTTGTAGAAGTAGTAGAAGCCGAAGAACAAGAATTTGATTAAAATTTAATCAGTCGGCATTTAAAACCCAGCATCTGTTATCTGCTTATAAATATAGGAGGTGGTTGGGGTATACTCCTTAGCTTTTATCATCCAAAACTTATAGTCGTCCATTTTGCCCATTGCTTTGTAAATACTAGCCATATTTGAAGCCATTTCTCCTTTTGATTCGTTTGGTTCATCGCCCTTAAAATATTCAATTCCCTTTTTATAGGTATCGATGGCATTAGGATAATCGTTTTTGTGTGAATACGCATAACCTAACTCCTTATAATAAAGCGGATCGCCCGGTTTACTTAGCATAGCAGGCAACAATACGCTAATGGCATCATCATATTGTTTAAGCGCGTTGTAGGCAAAAGCCAGCTCAAAATCAACCCCTGGCGGGTGTGGATTTACCACGTATGCCCTTTTTAAATAGGTTAAGGCTATGCCGCATTCGTCGGCATCATTGTACACGTAGCCCATTCTATAAAGGTGTTGTAAGGTATCGGTATTTTGGTAATAAATTTTTACCCAAGCAGGCTCCGCTAAAAGGTTTAATTCAGCAAAACGTTTTGAAGGTATCAGGCCGAAATAAGGCCAGTTAGGCTTTAGTCGATATTTTAAGGCCTTATTTGCCGAAAGTGAGGTATCAGCAATAAATTTATTACTGATATCAATATAAAAAGTTCCCTTTAAATCGAGTGTAAACCCCGCCTGCTCATCAATATAAATAAACCCATAATAAATACGCTTAACCGTATCGCTCCTTCTAAAGGCAACCCATTTTCGTTCACATTTGGTAAACTTTTGGTCGAATTTCAGGATCGTATCACCCCCTGCAAGGTTTTGTGCCGATGATTTTAAAATAATCATCAATAACAGCAGTAAAAGGCTTAGGTTTTTCATTGCTTGTAATTTTATTTAAAGGTAGGAAATTGCATTTAAAAATAAAATTATATACCCATAACCCAAGACAATAATCCTAGAACCCATCCACCCCTACCCCGCAAATCATTCAACTCAATTCAAAAGATAAAAAATCATTATTTTTATTTAGACTTAGTCTAATTAAATATATATTTGGCAAAAATTTCCCTGTATGAAGAAAAACTATATCATCCTATTAGCGGTATTTGGGCTTTGTATGGCCATTGCCGTAGCATCGTGCAGCAAGCTTATTCCGGATATGATAAACCCGGAACAAGGCTTGTGCGGCCCTACCGACCTTACCAGTGCCCAAACCCTATTATTTAGCAAAGGGAACGACCAATTTTTTGCAAACCGCACTAAAGAAACTGGACTGGGCCCTTATTTTGTGGCTACCAGCTGCGGCAGCTGTCATGCCAGCGATAACCGCGGGCACCCCTTTACCATACTTACCCGTTTTGGTCAAATTGATAGTACCGGCAATAAGTTTTTGGCGCTAGGTGGCCCACAACTTGGCAACTTTAATTTGCCGGGCTATACCCCGCAGCAAATACCCGAAGGGGCAACCAGTACTAAATTAATTGCTCCCATTACCGGCGGTGTTGGTTATCTGGAAGCCGTGCCCGATTCGGCCATATTGGCTATGGCAGCGTCCAATAAAAACAATCCCGATGGCGTGCGCGGGCATCCCAACTATAACAGCATACCAAACTACGTTAGTCCGCTTTATGGTGCTATACCCCGTGCCGATGGTAAATACATTTGCAGGTTTGGGCGTAAGGGAGCCGTATATAATTTGTTTCAGCAAGTGGCTTTGGCCTATAACCATGATATGGGCATTACCAGTAGCTATGCGCCCTATAATCCGTTTAACTATTTGGAAGAAAGTATGCCCCAAACCGCTGCCAGTCCCGAAATTGATAACAATGATTTTTATTCGGTAGTGTTTTACGTACAATGCCTGCAAACCCCATTGCAACGCAACGCAACCGATAATGATGTAATAACCGGCAGCGCGTTATTTAATACTATTGGTTGTGAAACCTGCCATAAGCAAACCTTAACTACAGACTACTCGCCCATTGCTGGTTTGGCCTATCAAACCATACACCCATATACCGATTTGCTGGTGCACAACATGGGCCCAGGTTTAGATGATGGCTATACCGAAGGCAATGCTAAAACAGCTGAATGGCGTACCACGCCTTTATGGGGCCTAGGCTTGGCACCTGGTGTGCAAGGCGGCAACTATTATTTACTGCATGATGGGCGGGCGCATAGTATTGACGAGGCCATTAGGCTACATGGTGGCGAAGCGGGCATAAGTGCCGAAAGGTATAAGCAATTAAGCAAAGCGGAGCAAAACAGCATTATTCATTTTTTAAAGTCGCTTTAGGGAAATGGAAAGAAAAACATTTATAAAAACCTGCGGCTTTGCTTGTCTTGGCGGTTTAATTGGCAATACCCTATTGTCAGGATGCGCAAGTACCAAAATAGTAGACGCTACCATTATTGATACAAATTTGGTTTTGCCCGAAGCCGCATTTCGAGAAGCACAAAATAGCTATAAAAATTATGTAGTGGTTGAAAACGCCAGGCTTAAATACCCTATTTGCGTATTCCGAAAATCGGCCACAGAATATACCGCAGTGTACATGTATTGTACCCACCAAGGTGCTCAATTACAGGTATTTGGTGATAGACTGGAATGCCCTGCACATGGTAGCCAGTTTTCAAACTCAGGCGAGGTAAAAACTGGTCCGGCCGAAACTGCCTTAAGAACTTTCCCAATCATCATACAAAATAACCAACTATATATATCATTACTAAAATGAAAACCATTGTACAAATAAGCTTTATATTGTTGCTGAGTAGCCAATATTCCTTTTCGCAGGTGGATAGCAGTTTGCTAAAACCTAAAACAAATGCAGATACCACAAAAAAAAAGCCGGCTAGAGATGTATTATTCGACCGCCCATTTTTAAAACTTGGTAAATTGCCGGTTTCAATTGGGGGCTATTTCGAGGCAAATTACCAATATGTAGGTACTTCGGGCATTACGCTTGGCCACCAGTTTCAATTCAGGCGTTTTAGTCTGTTTACCGCATCGAGCATTGCGCCACATATAAAATTCCTATCAGAAATTGAATACGAGAATGACCCTATGGGCGAGGCAACTGAGGCAAAAAACGGATCTGAATTTGGGTTAGAATATGCGGCCATTGATATTGAGTTTAACCAAATGCTAACTCTAAGAGGAGGCCTTATTTTAAACCCCATAGGTGCTTTTAACCAAAACCACGATGGCCCAAAATATGAATTTACCGACCGTCCGATAGCCATGACCCAATTACTGCCCGATACTTGGAACAACCCAGGTTTTGGCATTTATGGTAAACAGTTTAAAAACCAGTGGATGTTTGGTTATGAACTATATTTAACGGGCGGCTTTGATGATTCCATAATTGATAATAGCCTCGGAAAAACGTATTTACCAGGCGCTAAAAGCAACCTATCGCGCTTAAGCGCTAGTGCTAGTGGGCAACCACTTGTTACTGCTAAGCTTTCCCTTGCCCGAGAAGTTGGAGGAGAGCTAGGCATCTCGTACATGGGTGGCGTGTACAATACTTGGCAGGTAGAAGGGGCGGTTGTTGATGATAAGAGAAATGTTCGCGTTTTTGATATAAACTACAGCAATACCTTACCAAAAACCAAAACTAATATAATTTTTGAATGGGCATGGGTTTTGGTTGATTTACCACCTAATTACACCCCACAATACGCCCATAAGCAATATGGTGGTTTTATAGATATAGTACAACCTATATACCGAGGCAGACTTTTTGATTGGAAAGATGCGAGCTTAAACTTTGCCCTGCGTAGTGAATATGTAACCTGGAACGCCGATAAGTTTACCTCAACAGGATTACGGCAATATAACGATACTAAAAGTTTGATGCCAGCCATCAGTTTCAGACCAAGTTCGCAAACAGTACTTCGCATTAATTACCGTTTTCAAACCACCAGAGACATTACCGGAAACACCATCGGCGCAAATTTGGGCACCACAAAAGGTATAAGCTTTGGCATTTCTTCCTATTTTTAAATAGCCAATATTGTTTAAATACCTTTTAAGTAAATTAACAATCATATTAATACCTATCATTAAAAAAAAGCAGTTTAAAAAACTAACCTACAACACAAAATAAAAACGGGCCACCCTTAGGTAGCCCGCGCTTTGTTGTGTTTATTTGTTTATTGTTTGAGAATAAAAGGTAGTGTAGGGTACACATGCAAAGCTTTGAAACAGCCAACTCGTAAATTTTGTAAAAGCAACTCATCAAGCTTAAACAATTTTAAACTGGACTTACATAACCTTGGTTACTAAACCATGTATTCCCTGCAATTAGCTATTTCAACGCAATGTTAGGTAAAAATGTTCCGCTTGAAAGTAAAACAATTATTACAAATAAAATTCGGGGGGTATCTGCAAATACTATTTAATTGATTATCAATAATTTATTTTTTATATTACTTTGTTTATTAACGTCGATGTTACAATCAAATAATACTTTGTTTTTAAAAATCAAGCAATAAAAAAGGGGAGCAGTAAAAAGCCGCTTCCCCTTCAACCTAATTATAAACCTAACCAAATTCCAATTTTATCAATGATCTCTACGATCATGGTCATCGTGATCTTCATGCCTTTCGCGACCATGCCTTTGTGCATAGGTAGCATAACAACCCGATGTTACCGATGCCATAACAGCCAACATAAACGCGAATATTATTGTCTTCCTTTTCATAATACAAAAATTAATAGTAGCGGAGTAAACTATTTATCCACTTTACTATCCATTACAACAATAATAATCTGGCGTTGTTTTTAATTATGACTGTTTTATTTTGATAAGGATTAATCCAAAAAATAAAAACTTAAAACTAATATTCAATCTTCCCAAAAAAGTCATCAACAATAACACAATTTAACCATCCAACAATTGTATAAATAAAACAACGCATCAATTAGCTTAATCTAACCTAATCAACCAATTTACCCAATAAACGTACAATCAAAATTATAGTTTCGCACCAGTTTGATAGGCTTTGATTATAATTTCAACGGTTTCAATTATAGTTTTTTATTATTTAATGATAGTTTAGGTAGGTCAAATTATAGTTTCGGAGATTTATTTTCAGGCATTTTGAGGAAATTATTGGTACATATTTAAAATTAGCACTTGATAATTTGCAAGCAAGTTTCTATTTTGGAAGGATAAATTAAAAAACCATTTTATGAGAAAATTATTAGCCTTATGTATTGCAGGGGCAATTAGCCTATGCACATTAACTCAGTTAAATGCTGCACCATTGCAAACAAAGCCAACCCAGCACCTAACCAAGGATGGCAAACCCGACAAACGTTATAAAGAAAACAAACCCGTTTTACGTAAAGACGGCAAGCCGGATATGCGTTACAAAACTTCGCAAGCTGCAGCTACCGGAAAGCCAACTACCACACCACCAAAGGCGACCCCAGCAGCTAAACCTGCTGCCAAGCCTGCAGCAAAACCAGCCGCTAAAAAAGCATAAGCAACTACCCAAAGCAAAAAAGGAGGCAAAATAATTGCCCCCTTTTTTATGCTAGAACCCTCCTATACAGGGTTTAATGAATAAATTTTATTTCTTTGTCCAAATATTGTTATCTGAATTATAGTCGGGTAATACCTTATCAGGGTCGTAGGTAACTGATTGTATTTCTTCGGTAGATGGGTATTTAAACGTCCAGGAAGCATTGCGTTCCCAAATCTCAACAGGAAGATTTATTCTTTCTAATTTGCCACTTACGGTTTTTATTTCAAGAATTACAGGCAATGCCATTTTTTCAAGATTATCAATAGTAATCAATGCCCCTTTTGATGGATCATCATCTATATATTTTACCCCGGAAACAGCCACATCCGACCGCCAGTTATTTAAAAACCAACCTCTCCAAAACCATTGCAAGCTTTCGCCACTCGCGTTTTCCATCGTTCTGAAAAAGTCATCAGGGGTAGGGTGTTTGAAGGCCCAATTGGCTATATAAGTTTTAAAAGCGAAGTCGAACCTTTCCGGGCCTAAAATTTGCTCTCTTAATAGGGTTAAGCCAATAGCAGGTTTAAAATAAAGTAATGTACCTGTATTTTTCTCTTTTAAATTGGCTGGCTGGCTCATTATTGGCTCCAAATCAGGACCTGAAATATATTTACTTGTTTCATTTAAGTCGCGTTTATTTTTGTTCTTATATTCGCCATTATTAAAATCAGCTGTTGATAGCGTATTGATAAAGGTATTAAAACCTTCGTCCATCCAACCATATAAACGCTCGTTAGAGCCAACAATCATCGGGAACCAAGTATGGCCAAATTCATGGTCATTAACGGCCCAAAGTGAACCTTTTTTTGCCTTTACACCACAGAATACAATACCAGGGTATTCCATCCCGTTTACAATACCAGCGGTTGCGGTAGCAGCGGGATAGGGATATTCAAACCACTTAGCCGAATTATATTCAATGGATTTTTTAACATATTCTGTAGAACGTCCCCAAGCATTCTCCCCATCGCTCTCAACAGGATAGGCAGAAATGGCGATTGATTTTTTACCACTCGGCAAATCCATCTTTGCGGCATCAACTATAAATGCTGCGGATGACGACCAAGCCGCATCACGCGCGTTTTTTATTTTGAAATGCCAGGTAAGTTCCTTTTTACCTGCAGGTCTTGAGGCCGGGTCGGTAACTTCAGAAGCCGAACGTATAATTACGGTAGTTTCGCTATTGGCAGCATCCGACCAGCGTTTTATTTGAGTTGGTGTATAAACATCCTGAGGGTTTAACAACTCGCCGGATGCCAGTACAATATGGTTAGCAGGTGCGGTTATACTCACATCAAAATCGCCATATTCCAAATAAAATTCGGCTGGCCCGGTGTATGGAATGGTGTTCCATCCGTAAACATCATCATACACGCACATGCGCGGATACCATTGAGCCACCTGAAAAATCTTTCCATTTTTGGTATCCTGTATACCCATACGGTCGCTACCATAGGTAGGTGAAATAAATGAGTATTCAATCTTAATTTTTACTTTACCACCTTCAGAAGCTAGTGGCGCAGGTAAAAATAGCTGCATTCTGGTATCCGAAATCAAAAACTTTAAATCGGCTAGGGTTCCTTTATCATCTACCAATTGAACTGATTTAATTTTATAACCAGCATCAAAAGCTTGTCCACGTCCCCAGTTACGGCTACCACTTGTAGGAACAATAGCTGTACCTCTTGAATCTTTTTTAAACAAATTTTGCTCCAGGTTCATCCACAAAAAACCAAGCTTTTGCGGACTATTATTGGTATAAGTTAAAACCTCTGACCCAATGATTTGGTTTGTAGAATCAATTAATTTGGCTGCCAGCTGGTAATCTGCACGGTTTTGCCAATATTTCGGTCCGGGTTCACCATTGGCGGCTCTGTATTCGTTGCCATTTTTTTGGTAAAACATGGGGCCAAATGTTTCGTGGTAATCATAAACACTAGCCTGAGTAGTATTTGGAGTTGGTGCCTGATTTTGTTGGCCGAAAGCCAAATTTGTAATTCCCCAAAAAACAAGCATAATGCTTGTAAGCAGTTTAAATTTCATGTTAATAGATAGTTATAATATTTAAGATCAGTGAGTTATTTTTATAATTCAAGGGTATTTTAGTGCATGCTGCTACTTGAAAAGCTTTTTATATACTTCTTCATCAAAACCAAAAAACAAAAAATTGTCGGTTTCAATAACAGGCCGCTTAATCATGCTGGTTTTTTGTTGCAATAGTGCTAAAGCGTCGGCTTTGGTTTTAATGCCTTCCTTTACAGCTGGCTCTAATTGTTTATAGGTAAGCCCTTGCTTGTTCATAAATTTCTCATAGCCTGCTTTTTGATCCCATTCCTTCAATTTTTCTTCGCCAATGCCAAGCTTTTTAAAATCATGAAATTCATAAGCTACCTGATGATCTTTTAGCCAATCAAGCGCTTTTTTTACTGTATTACAGTTGGTTATGCCGTAAACTTTCATTGGGCGAAAATAGGTTTTTTACCTTTAAAATTCTAATTATGAAATAGAAAGTAATTAACCACCTCCTCCCGAACTTTTGCCTCCGCCCTTGGTATCATCATTGCTGATACCATGTTGATTTTTCTTAATCTCGCCGTTCAGTTTTCCAATTTTATAGCTAAACCTAACAGCAAATGTTCTATACGGATTCTCGTTATACGAGTATTGGTAAAATTGTGGTGTTGTGGTACTTGTTTCGAACTTATGAAACTTCGACTCGGGATTATTTGCCACTAATGAGATAGAAGCCTTTTTATTTAAAAAAGTTCGGGTTATTACGTATGAATTATAAATAAAATTACTTGAATGTCCTTGAAGGTTTACATCGCCACTAAAAAAACCGGCATCAATACTTGCCCTGTAACTATCATTAAATTTATACCCAAGGTTGGCAAAAGCATTTCCACTAAAGCCGGAGTTTTCGTAAAGCTGACCATTATAAGTGCCTTTTAACCAAATTTCAGATACTTGACCGTTAAGGCCGATGGTAAAGCTTTTGGTAACTGCAATATTGGTATTTACATTTATCCCTAAGGAACGGTTACTACCCAAATTTTGGTAGGTAGTAGTTGTTATGGTATCATAGGTTTTATCAGCCAATTGCCTTCTGTCAAAATAGGTTACATTTTGAATGGCGTTATTTGAAAACTGATAGCTTAAACCTGCAGTAAATGAATTTTTAGCAAAATTACTATAGGTAAACTCGAAACTATTATTCAATTCGGGTTTTAAATTTGGGTTACCTGTACTTATAAATTTAGGGTTCGAATTATCAACAAAGGGGTTTAGCTGGTAAATGGCAGGTCTTTGAATCCGTTGGGTAAAACCTAAATTGAAACTGCTCGATTTAAACGAGCGCTGGATGGAGATTGACGGAACAATATTATTATAGCCCTCTTTCAGGGGTATATTTGCCAAAGTAAAGTTCGCGTCGATATTGGTATGTTCTATTCGTAATCCTGCTTTGGCGGTCCATTTTTCTAGCTTAAGCTGATACGAATTGTATAAACTATAAACATCCTGATGATAGTTAAAATTATTGGTGTAGTTTGAATTTACAATGTAGGCATTTAAAGCTTCATCAAAATCGGAACGATCAAAGTAGCTATAGTTATTTCTTAAAATTACTTTTCCTCCTAATTCAAGGGTGATTTTTTTAAACGGTTGGGCATAATCAATTTGCATGGTATGCTCCTTACTGCCGGCATCATTATATTGCTTAAAATCCGGTTGGTCAATTGCTGGGTAGTTTAGCCTATTTGTATACGTATTATCGCTTAATTGAGTAAATGGCGAATAACTATATTTATACGAGAGTGTTAACAACTGATCTTTGTTTTTTTTGAATCCAATTTGATAGTTCAGCGATGCATCTATACCTTGCCAATTATTATAACCACTTGTAGCCTGGTTGAATTTTTGGGCTATTGTTCCGTCATAATTATTTGTTATTGAATATTCATCGCTACTTTGGTTATTATTCCCTTTATACGCTTCTAACGAACCGGTTAACAGGTTTAAGCTATCAATTTCATAACTAAGCTCTACCTCGCCATATCTATTGCTGAAATTGTTAGAATTAGTACCTGTTTGATCGATATTTTGGGTATTAAAAAAATTCTGTGTGTTGCCAAAACCAGTAGTGGAGGAATTGTGTGGATTTCCGCCAGCGTAAAAAGTCAATCCTAGTTTCCCTTGTTTTGCATTGCCATTGATATTTAATCCAGGACCCCAAACAGTATTATAGCGTGCATTTAAGTTAGCAGTATAACCCTGATCAGCATTCTTTTTGGTAATGATGTTGATAATTCCCGACAAACCCTCGGCATCATACTTTGCTGGTGGGGTGGTAATTACCTCTATCTTTTCGATATTGGTGGCCGGCATTGCCTTTAATACATCCGATGGATTTTTGGCTACCAAGGCCGATTCTTTACCGTTTATTAGTATTTTATAATTCCCGCTACCTTTTAATTTTATATTATCATTCGCATCTACAGATAGTAATGGCACTTTACGCATCATATCCAAAGCGGTTATGGCAACACTTTCTGGGTCCGCTTGTACGTCGTAGCTTATCCTATCTACTTCCTGCTTCATTATTGGCCTTATAGCCGTAACCGAAACTTCTTTTAATTGATTTTTTGAAGGTGCAACCAATATGGTCCCCAAATTTAAATCAACATCGGTTTCTTTAATGGGTATTGTTTTGGTGGTATACCCAACAAATACCAGTATCAGGTTATAAGGCTTTCCGGCAACTGAGGTAAGTTCGAAACTGCCATTGTCCTTCGTGAGCATCCTTTTTACCGATTGTTTGGTTACGGCATCGGTTAGGGCAACTGTTAAATAACCTACAGGTGTCTTAGTAACCGAATCAATTGCTATTCCTTTAATAGTAAGTGGTTTTGGAACTATTTGCGCTTTCGCGATAAAGCAAATTGAAAGACAGAAAATGAATGATAAAAATATTTTCATTAGATGGTGATAAGTAGCTGTTTTTGTCATATCCAAAAGATATGACAGATATAGTTGGCAGGTGTTACAAAGAAGAGAGATTCTTTAACATATTTTAACAAATAAATTGATGCTTGTTAAATGCTAAAGCGTGTGTGGGTGGAGTTTTACCCTATTTATTATATTTGGTCATAGTTAACTCCGTACCTATAGTAGCAAAACCCTTTATCATTTCGATTGATCTGTGAATCAATGCAGGCAGTTCAGGCAGTTCTTCTTTATCAAAACCATCCAAAACATAGTTTACCTGTTGCCCTTTCGGGAAATTATCGCCAACGCCAAAACGTAACCTTGCATAATTATTATGCCCCAAAGTAGCCTCAATATGTTTTAAGCCATTATGCCCGGCTACACTACCTTTTGGCTTTAAGCGCAGGGTACCGAATGGCAAGGCAATTTCGTCGGCAACAATCAATACATTTTCAACGGGTATTTTAAGTTCCTTCATCCAATGGTTCACCGCTTTTCCGCTCAGGTTCATGTAGGTGGTTGGCTTTATTAAAAATAGCGTGCGCCCCTTATGCTTTACCTCGGCGTAATAGGCCAGGCGCATATGGTAAAACTTAACGTTTTCTTGCTTTACCAATTCATCTAGTACCATAAAACCAATGTTATGCCGGGTATCGGCATATTCTGGCCCTATATTGCCTAAACCTGCTATTAAATAATTCATAAAATACCTAATTCTAATAAATAAGCACGCCTATTTATTTAGGCATACTATTCGCGATAAATATAAATAAAAAACAGCGATGGCTTTATTTATGCCATCGCTGTTAATTTTATCAGCCTTGTTTAAAGGTCGAAATTATTTTTTACCTGCCGCTTCGTTTTCAGCCTGACGTAATGCACGTGAGGTAGTTACAGAAACAATGGTATCTTCCTTGGCATTGGTAATTACTAATTTCTCCAATTTCAAATCGCCTACTTTTACCGATTTACCAACTTCTAAATGCGCGATACTTACTTCAATATTATCTAAATGATCTTTAGGTAAGGCATTGATACGTAGTTTACGCAATTTTTGAACCAATTTACCACCGGTTCTAACACCTGGTGAGGTTCCGGTTAATTTAATTGGAATCTCAATGGTTACCGGCTTTTTATCATCTAATAATAAAAAGTCGATGTGTATCAATTGTTCAGTTAATGGATGAAACTGAAGATCTTTGATAATTGCTTTTGATTTTACGCCAGCAATGTCTAAGTCGATGAAATGAACAACCGGCGTATAAACTACGGCTTTCAAATCAGCTGCGGATACTGAAAAGTGGGTTTGGGTAGTACCACCGTACAGAACTGCGGGTACCAAACCTTGGTAACGCAATTCCTTAGCATCTCTTTTCCCTACGTTCTCTCTTGGAGAACCGCTAATAGCAAATGATTTCATTTATTTATTTGTTTTTATGTATTTGTTGTTGTCCTATCTTTCTCGTTTGTTCGATATTTTTCGGACAATATCTTATTCAATTTAAAACGCCTCTAGCTCACCTTAAACAACTGACTGATGGAGCCATGTTCGTTTACGTTCATTATAGCCTTGGCAAACAAATCAGCCGTGCTCAATACCTTAATTTTATTGCTAGGATATTTAACCGGAATGGTATCCGTAACAATCAATTCTGTCAATACAGAGTTTTCAATGGTTTCGTAGGCATTGCCCGATAATACCGGATGCGTACAAACCGCCCTTACACTACGTGCTCCCCTATCCATAATAAGTGCGGCTGCTTTTGACAGAGTTCCTGCGGTATCGCAAATATCATCAATCAATACAATGTCTTGGTCTTTTACATCACCAATCAAAGTCATTGATTCAATTTCGTTGGCACGTTTGCGGCGTTTATCGCAAATTACTACCTCTGCATTAAAAAACTTAGCGAACGACCTTGCCCTGTACGAGCCTCCCATATCGGGCGAAGCGATGGTCAGGCTTTCTAATTTAAGGCTTTTGATATAAGGCACAAAAATAATGGAGGCATCCAAATGATCAACCGGGATATCAAAAAAGCCTTGAATTTGAGCGGCATGCAAATCCATGGTCATGATACGATTGATGCCCGCCGCAACCAAAATATTTGCTACCAGTTTTGAACCTATTGCTACACGTGGTTTATCTTTCCTATCCTGCCTTGCCAAACCGAAATAAGGAATTACCGCCGTAACATAATGCGCCGAAGCCCTACGTGCGGCATCGGTCATCATGAGCAGTTCCATCAAATTATCAGTCGGGGGATTGGTGGATTGGATGAGAAACACATCGCAACCACGTACCGATTCGTTAAAGTGCGGTTGAAACTCGCCATCGCTAAACCTGGTTAAAACAACATCACCTAGTTCGCGCCCGTATTTTTGCGCAATATTTGTTGCTAGCTCAATAGTGCCAGAACCTGCGAATAATTTTACCGGATTAAACTGTAAGGGCATTTTTTTACTTCGGTTTACGAATTTTTGGCAGAGCTTTTTTCATGAAACCAAACCAAAAACGCGATACTATTAAAAAACAATTTCGGATTTTGAAATTCAATTTGACTTGCGCCTGTTATTGAAAATTCATAATCCGAAATATAATTTTGTTGCCCGACCAGGATTCGAACCTAGACAAACGGTACCAAAAACCGTCGTACTACCATTATACTATCAGGCAATTTCCCTTGGTTTCTTGTCAATTCCAAAAAGGAATGCAAATATAGAATGATTTTTTAAGTAATCAAAAGGTAATTTCTAAAAATCCTAAAAAATTAAATAAATCAACCTAAAGGCTTAAAATATAAATAATTATAATTTTTTAGCCCTCAATTACCAGCCCCATAGCGCAAAATTTATTAATGCGTTCGGTTACCAATTCGTCAATATTTTTAGCTTTTAGGGCTTTTAAATCTTTTAACAGGTGTTTTTTTAGTGTTTCGGCCATCGCTACCGGGTCTTGATGCGCACCACCAAGTGGTTCTTTTATAACACCATCAATTAGTTTATTTTTAAACATATCTTCCGATGTTAGCTTCAGCATTTCGGCGGCTCTTTCTTTTTGTTCCCAGGTTTTGAACAGGATTGTTGAACAGTTTTCGGGCGAAATAACCGAGTACCATGAGTTTTCCAACATCAATACCTTATCGCCTATACCTATGCCCAATGCGCCTCCCGATGCGCCCTCGCCAATAACTACGCAAATAACAGGCACCTTTAATACCGACATTTCCAGCAGGTTGCGGGCTATGGCCTCTCCTTGTCCGCGTTCTTCGGCTTCCAAACCCGGAAACGCTCCCGGTGTATCAATCAGGGTAATAACAGGCTTGTTAAACTTCTCCGCCATCTTCATCAGCCTTAAAGCTTTGCGGTAACCTTCGGGGTTAGCCATCCCGAAATTGCGGTATTGCCTATCCTTGGTGTTTTTTCCTTTTTGGTGACCGATAATCATAACCGATTGCCCATTAATGGTACCAAAGCCACCAACAATGGCCTTATCATCGCCAAAAGTACGGTCGCCGTGTATCTCAATAAAATCATCGCACATCAGCTCAATATATTGCAAGGTGTAGGGGCGTTCTGGATGCCTTGAAATTTGTACACGTTGCCAACCGTTTAGGTTGCCATATATTTTATGGGTCAGGTCCAGCAACTTGGCATCCAATTCAGCCAGCGTGGCCGACATGTCGAGCTTATTTTTTTCTTCAACCTGTTTTACCTTATCAATCTGCAATTGCAGCTCGGCAATGGGTTTTTCAAAATCAAAAGTAACCTTCATTTTACCTCATCTTTAAGGGGGGCTAAATTAACAAAATGTATTGGTATTTTGTTTATCCTACATAAAGCAATAGAAATATTAAATGAAATATGGCCTATAGTGCCAATTTAATAATTTGACCCATCGGGTCAAAACCTTTGTAGAAAAAAACAATTGCCATTTAATGCCCGCCTGTGGCGGTCTACCCCCTTTGCCACCTAGTTTTATAGAAAGTATTCATTAGCGAGAGGGCTTTTAACTTTCATGTCGTATAAGGGTAGCACGGCAATGCCGCGCAAAAAACTAATTTCTATTGGGCTACAAAGGTTGAATCCCTACGGGATTTTAAACAATCCGAAGGATTGACATGTATATAGAATAGATGATTTTTAGGGAAAATACCCCCCTAAGAGGTCTCATTAATAATGTATTAGTAATCCTTTACTAATTGAATTTAATTGTACCATAATGGGATTTCCTTCAACAATTTCCATTCCCCATTTTCATTTATGAAGAAAATAAGGTTACCGTCCCCACAAAGTCCGCCACAACGATTTGAAAAATAAAAAACAGCGTGTTTTTCATCTTTTGCTATATCAGAAAATTCAATTAATGCAGAAGGCATTTTATAGGTATTATGAAAACGAATCCAGTTTTTTTCAATTCGCTTGTTTGATTTAGAATGTTTAAAATATTTATTAAATGTCCTCTTATTGATAATGATCGTATTTAAATCGGCTGAAAAATTATTTTCAATTACAAATCCCTCATTCATTTTTTTAGCCAATTCATCAAGCAACTGCATCCATATTGTATCTTTTTTTATAGTTATCGCGAAAAATCTAAATTCAGAATATATATCCGAAAGCGATTTCTTATTCTTGACATATAATCTTAATTCTTCTAACGAAGTGTTTAAATCACCTAAATAATTCATTTTAGTAAAATCAGTCGTTTCATTCACAACAAAATAAATTTTTTCAACTTTCTTCTTTATGGTGAATTCTTTAAGGTATTTAGAATAAATAATAAAGTTTTCTTTACTTGCCTGAGCTGAGGCAAAACACGGAAAAACAATAATTAAAATTAAAATCAGTCTCATTCCCTACAACTTAAAAAACACCTTCCTCCTATATAAAAAGTAACATAATCCCCATTCCAAACCAAATATACAGGCCGAGGATAATATCATTTTTAAAAACACTCCGGCATGGAACCAGCCTAAAACACCATCGGATATGGCGCGGATATAGGCAGTAAACCACCTATCGCCTACAATCTCAAAAAACAGGTAGATAAAAATGGAATTCATGCCTACAATGGTAAAAAAATCCAGCCTTTGGCGGTGATTTTTAACATCTATCCACCAATATGAAAAAGTCAAAAACAACAACGCCCAACCCAAAGAGGCTAAGGTAAAGGAGGAAGTAGCAATCCGTTTTATAATTGGTGTAACCCCTAACATATCCAACCCAAAACCCAACACAAAACATACCAGTGCCCCAATTAATAAAGGTTTTATCTTATTTCCATCACTCAATAATAATTTACCTACCATGGCACCCGCGATGGTATGTACCGAAGTAGGGATGCAATTGATAGCTACCCAACCGCCGGGGTTAATTTTGTTCATCAAAATGGTATCTAAAAAGTTTCCAAAATTATGCTGGTCGGTAAAGGGGAGGTTAAAACCGGGTACATTGGTAAAGCGGTACAATACTTCGGTTAATAAAAGCAAACCAACACATACGGCTATTTGCCGCGCATAACTCCACCTGAATATTAAAAAAGCGATTAAAGTAGTGAATGACAGTTGGGTAAGCACATCCCATAACTCGAAGGATAGTCCTTTTGGCCGTACCGCGTAATCAAGCACGCCCCAAAAAAATAGCCAGCCGCAACGGATCAATGTTTTTTTGAACGAGGCTTGCCAAGTTACCCCGTTGGCGTATTGCTTTGTCAGTGAAAATGCCATGGCTACCCCTGCCATAAACATAAAGGAAGGTTGTACCAAATCCCAAAAATGCAAACCATGCCAGGGCACATGGGTAAATTGAGTGGTGATATGATTGATGGGACTATTTAATGCCTCGTTATTTAAAAAATCGTACAATCCGGTCGACTCAATAGCCAGCAATACCATGATAAAGCCTCGCAAAAAATCGAGCGATAGTAATCTCCCAGTTAATGGTACAGCGGTTGAATTTGTTGGCATATCATAAAGGTTATAATACCTATAAAGATGCCAAAATAATCAGGAAATAAAAATAGCCTGATAGCTTTTAAGTCACCCTTTGATTCCTATCAATTATTGATTTTTAACAAAATGCATTACCTGCCTTCTGTTGCTTGTATTTTTTAAAATACTTGCACTTATACCCTACCGGGGATAAAAATTAATTACACGTGAATTTAAACGGTTTTAAAATTGGCGAACCATCCGCCATTAACTACTTCCACCTATTTTACTTGCCAAACCTTTTTAAAGTAAAGTAAAACCTGCTACCAGCCCCTACTTCGCTTTCAACACCTATTTTACCGGCCTGCGCCTCAATAAAATCTTTGGCAATGGCTAGTCCGAGGCCTGTACCTGTTTGGTCGACCGTTGCACCGGGCACTTTAAAGTAACGTTCAAAAATGCGCATAATGTAACGCTCGTCAATCCCCCTGCCATGATCCTGTACCGAAAATTCAATCTCATCAGCCTTGTAAATCTTAACCACCAATTCCACGGTCGATTTTTCATGACTATATTTAATGGCATTTGATAAAAGGTTGATCAACACCCAGGTAGTTTTATCCAAATCGGCACGCACATCGGGCAAATTTTCGTCGCAGTTTACGTTAATTTGAATCTGCTTTTGTTCGGCAGTTATTTTTAAGGCCTTGATGGCGTAATCAACAATATTTTTGGGATGTGTGCTACCAAAATTGAGCTGTAATTTACCAGTCTCTACCTGTGCCATATCCAACAGCTCGCCAGTAATTTGCAATAGCCTCCGCGAATCTTCCTCAATATTTTCGAGCAACTGCTTTTGCTCGCTGTTCATTTCGCCTATGCGGTTATCTTCCAAAAGCTTTAAACTCATTTTGATGGAAGAAATTGGTGTCTTTAACTCGTGCGAGATGGTGGCGATGAAATTTGTTTTGGCTTCATCCAAGCGTTGAAACTCCGTAATGTTTTTCAGTATAATTACCTTGCCAATTACCTTATTCTTACTCTCCACCTGCAAAACTTCCTTGGTATAAAAACTTTCGCGGTTATCGGCATAAATTTTAATTTTTTCCTGATCATTCACCAACAGGTTGCGGAATAAATCATTCTCCAACGCGATATCAGGGCCGTATTTTCCCAATAAATTTAATTCGGGTAAGCCTATGAGTGTACAGGCTACCTCATTGGCAAAAATGATAAACATTTTTTCGTCGAGACCAATAATGGCATCGTGCATGGAATTGATAATGGTTTCAATCCGCTTTTTCTCAAACAAAATACTGGCAAGGTTGCTATGCTCGTATTCATCCAATTTACGGGTCATGGTATTAAAGGCCATACCCAGCTCCCCAAATTCATCGTTCGATTTAAAGTTTAATTGCTGATGATAGTTGCGGTTTGATACCTCTTTTATGCGCTCTGTAAGCTCTCTGATAGGATTAGCGATATAACCCGGAAAATTTACCGCGAAACTAAACGAAACCAAAAAAAGGAAAGAACCTATAAAGGCCACTAATATAGAAGCCCGGTTAGCGGTGCCGGCCGCAATGGCATCTTTACGCTCAATGGCCGTCATGTTGAGTTGCATTATGCCGTACAAAAGCCGTTTAATTTCCAATTTAAGCTGATAAGTTTTTGTTGGATTAGCGACCACCAGCTTTAGTTGTTCAATTTTTGATGCTAGTGAGTCAGTCAATTTTTTTTCGCCTACCTCAGTAATATTATGTTGTTGGTTATACAGGTTGCTGTTGATGATGGCAATTTCGTTGGGTTTAAAGCCATCGCCAGCTGTATCAATAATGATGCCTATATTTTTTATGTACTGAACAGATTTGTAATTATCCTTCAAAATACTTCGCGCATCTGCCGAGAGTTTATTGAGGAAATATATAGACAAACCGCAGCATATAAATGATAAGGCGAACAAGAAACCAATACCCAGGCGGAGTTTATTTTTAATAGTCATGATAGTATTACTAAGTCAATATGTGTTTTGGTCATTTTATTAAGCAGTTGGGTAAACAAAGCGGTTTTTAATAATAATTGATAAAACTTGAACTTTGGTTTACCCAAGCAAATGGTGGTAATTTCGTAATTTTCAGCAGTTTCCCAAATTGTTTTGGCAATATGGTCACTTTTTACCCTCATTACCTCGCCGCCTAACTGCGTTGCTAATTTAAAATTATTTAGCAAGTGCCTTTGCGATGCCAGATTTATTTTATCGCTGCTTTCATTCGCCGTTTGCACGTACAACAAATACCATTTTGAATGATAATAGGAGGCCAGTCGGGCAGTTTTACGGATAATTATTTTCGCGGTAGCATCATTGGTACTAATGCAGGCCATCAATATTTCGGCTTTGGCTTTGATGGTTTTTGGTACCTCTATCCCTATTTTCCGTTCCACCTGATGCGCAACTTCCCTCAAGGCCAGCTCCCGCAGTTGTAAAATACGCTCTGTTTGAAAAAAGTTATTCAATGCCAGTGGTATCTTTTTTTCATCGTAAATTTTACCATCCTTTAGCCTGTCAATCAGTTCATCGGCGGTAAGGTCAATGTTTACCACCTCGTCTGCCAGTTCCAAAACCTTATCGGGTATGCGCTCCTTAATCGCGGTGCCTGTAATTTTTTCAACATCCTCATTCAAACCTTCCAAATGTTGAATATTAACCGCGCTAATTACATTGATGCCGCAATTCAAAATATCAACCACATCCTGCCAACGCTTTTCGTTTTTGCTGCCTTCAATATTGGTATGGGCAAGTTCGTCTACAATAACCACTTCGGGCTTTTGGGTAATAATGGCATCCAAATCCATCTCTTCCAATTCTTTACCTTTGTAAAACAGCGTCCGTCGGGGAATAGTGGTGAGGCCTTCCACAAGCGCTTCGGTTTCTTTACGTTTATGCGTTTCAACATAGCCTATCTTTACATCAATCCCGTTGCGCATCAAGGTTCGTGCTTCTTTCAGCATACGGTACGTTTTACCAACACCGGCACTCATGCCAATGTATATTTTAAACTTACCCCGCCGCGATTTCCTGATTAAATCAAGAAAATGTTGTACCGATTGCTCTTTGCCTTTTTCCTCCTCCATAAAAGCCTATTTAAAACCGAAAATATATAAGATATGGCAATAATTTTTTATAAACAAAGGGGGTGTCGGCCCCCTTTGTACATGTTGGTACAATCAAACTAAACTTATAATTACTAAACAATAAATAATTATACTTTACCTAACACGTTATTATTTTTTTAGCTCATCCAAAGCCACGTTCATTTTCAATACGTTCACTTTTGCCGGACCGAACAACCCCAACAAGGGAGTCTCTGTATTTTGCTCCACAATATTGTTTACCTGCGCAAGCGACAAGCCCCTTACTTTTGCGATACGGGCAATCTGCACTTTTGCTCCGGCAGGCGAAAGGTCAGGGTCTAAACCACTGCCTGAGGCGGTAACTAATTCAGCTGGTATTTCAGCACGTGAAACACCGGGGTTATGCTTTATAAAAGTATCGATGCGGGCTTTAACATCTTTCAAATAATCGGCATTTGAAGGACCTTTGTTTGAACCAGCACCCGCATCAGCCTGATAATTTGCCGCGGATGGGCGCGACCAAAAATATTTATCTTGCGTAAATTTCTGTCCAATATTGGCATAGCCAACTACCTTACCCTTGTAAGTTACGGTAACACCATCACCCTGTCCGGGTGTAAACTTGCCAATACCAGCAATGACCAACGGATATACTCCTGATAATAAGACCAATAATATGACTGTTATTTTTAAAGAAGGCAATATGTATGTTTTCATGTTTTTATTTTTTAAGTTGATTGAGTTTATGGAGTGAGTGGTGAGTAGATAGTGGTGAGTTGGAAATCCCGATTGCTACTTTGAGGTTGATTGGATAAACTATTCACTACTCAACGCACTCAATTCACTACTATCCACTCACCATTCACTACTAACTACTCACTAACTAAACCATCGTTCCTACTATAATATCTATTAATTTAATTCCTAAAAACGGTATCAAAACGCCGCCTAAACCGTAAATAAGCAGGTTACGGCGTAATAGCGCGCTTGCTCCTATTGGTTTATATTCAACCCCTCTTAAGGCCAATGGTATCAGCATCGGGATAATAATCGCGTTAAAAATTACCGCTGATAGAATGGCCGATTGCGGACTGTGCAGATCCATAATATTCAATGCCCTTAACGATGGGATGGAAACCATAAACAAGGCTGGTACTATGGCAAAATACTTGGCAACATCATTCGCTATTGAGAAGGTGGTGAGGGTTCCCCTGGTCATTAATAATTGCTTACCAATCTCCACAATTTCAATCAGTTTAGTGGGGTCGTTGTCAAGGTCAACCATGTTACCTGCTTCTTTAGCGGCTTGTGTACCACTGTTCATCGCTACACCAACATCTGCTTGCGCCAATGCCGGGGCATCGTTGGTACCGTCGCCCATCATGGCAACCAGTTTACCACCTTGTTGCTCTTTTTTGATGTAGTTCATTTTATCCTCCGGTTTTGCTTCCGCTATAAAATCATCTACACCCGCCTTATTGGCTATAAATTTGGCAGTTAAGGGGTTATCACCAGTCACCATCACTGTTTTAACGCCCATTTTACGCAAACGTTCAAAACGCTCGGCAATACCCGGTTTTATGATATCCTGTAGTTCAATTACACCCAAAACCGATTCATTTTGTGATACCACCAGTGGCGTTCCGCCATTTGATGAAATGTTTTTAACCGCTTCTTCCACCTCATTAGGGAAAATATTACCAGCTTTTAAGGCAATGTTGCGAATAGAATCGAACGCGCCTTTGCGAATTCTTATTCCATCAGGCGTATCCAATCCACTCGACCTGGTTTCTGCAGTAAACTTGATGAATACTGAATTGGCTGGAGCCGAGATTATCGCTTTTTCTTCTCCTTGCGAAGCTAGCTCAATAATTGATTTACCTTCAGGGGTTTCATCCGCCAATGAGCTGAGCACACAGGCAGTCACGAAGTCCTTTTTATTTACGCCGTTTGCCGGATAAAAATTAGTAGCCTTTCGGTTGCCTATGGTGATGGTGCCTGTTTTATCGAGCAATAAAGTATCCAAATCGCCAGCGGTTTCAACCGCCTTGCCCGATTTGGTAATGACGTTTGCCCTCAATGCCCTGTCCATCCCCGCTATACCAATGGCAGATAATAAACCGCCAATGGTAGTGGGTATTAAGCAAACAAATAAGGATATGAATGCTGCGATGGTAATAGGGGTATTTGCATAATCGGCAAAGGGTTTAAGGGTAACGCATACAATTACAAATATGAGTGTAAAACCTGCCAACAATATGGTTAAAGCTATTTCGTTAGGTGTTTTTTGGCGGGATGCGCCTTCTACCAAGGCAATCATTTTATCTAAAAAACTTTCGCCGGGTTGGGTAGTCACAATTACTTTGATACGGTCGGATAATACCTTGGTACCACCTGTAACAGATGACTTATCACCACCCGACTCCCTAATCACGGGAGCTGACTCGCCCGTAATGGCCGATTCATCGATGGTTGCAATTCCTTCAATGATTTCGCCATCTGTTGGGATATTATCGCCGGTTTCGCAAACAAATACATCACCCTTCTTTAATTGTGACGACATTACCAACGATTCCTTACCATCAACTAATAAACGTGCGGGTGTTTCTTCCCTTGTTTTACGCAAGCTTTCGGCCTGCGCCTTTCCTCTTGCTTCGGCAATAGCTTCGGCAAAATTCGCAAACAAAACGGTAATAAACAGTACAATGAAGATGGTAAAGTTATAGCCAAAGCTACCTTGCTCTTTGTTGAATAAAGAGAATACAGTAACCACCAGCATTACCACTGTACCAATTTCTACCGTAAACATTACCGGGTTACGGAATAATATCCGCGGGTCGAGTTTTATGAATGATTGTACCAGTGCACCCCTTACTTGGTCGCCTTGAAACAATGTATTTTTATCTGATTTCATGATTTTTTCGAAGATTTTATTTTAATGAAAAGTGTTCGGCAATTGGGCCAAGCGTTAAGGCCGGGAAGAAGGATAAGGCAGCAACTATAAATATCACCGCGAATATCATGATACCAAAGGTGGCCGTATCTGTTTTTAAGGTTCCGGCCGATTCGGGGACAAACTTTTTATTTGCCAATATACCCGCGATGGCAACCGGCCCAATTATCGGGAAAAACCTGCCTACAAATATGATAATGCCCGTACTAACGTTCCAGAAAATGTTATTGGCTGTTAACCCGGCATAACCCGAACCATTATTGGCCGCGCTAGAGGTGTATTGATACAACATTTCGGTAAAGCCATGAAAACCTGGATTATTTAACCAAGCCGAAGGTTTTGTAGCCCATGCCGCGTTTGGAAAATGAACCAAAACGTAAGCGGCTATGGAGGTGCCAACCAATATGATAAAGGGGTGCAGTAAAGCTATTAAAGAGGCAATTTTCATTTCACGGGCTTCAATTTTTCGTCCCATAAATTCGGGGGTACGGCCTACCATTAAGCCCGAAATAAATACGGCTATGATGATGAAGATGTAAAAGTTCATGAAACCTACCCCTACCCCACCATAAAAGGCGTTGATCATCATATCAAACATTTGGGCCAAGCCCGAAACCGGCATCATGCTATCGTGCATGGCATTGACAGACCCATTGGAGGTAACGGTTGTTGTAATGCCCCAATAGGCAGAGGCGGCAGCACCAAAGCGTACTTCTTTACCTTCCATTGCGCCTCCCGGCTGACCGACACCCATATGAGCGATGGCAGGATTACCACCAACTTCGGCAATTACAGAAGGGAAAAGCATGATGAGGAACCCAACCGTCATTACCCCAAAAATTACCCAGGCAAGCTTTTTCTTGTTTAAATAAAAGCCTAATGCAAAAACCAGGGCAATTGGAATAGCGATGATGCTCACATTTTCGACGATGTTAGTGAGGTAGTTAGGATTTTCGAATGGATGGGCAGAGTTTACGCCAAACCAACCGCCACCATTGGTGCCAGTTTGTTTAATGGCTATCATGGCTGCCGCAGGTCCTCGCGAAACATGTACCGTATCGCCCTGCAAACCAATCACCGTATCTTTACCTTTAAAACTGGTTGGTGTGCCATTAAAGGCTAATATCACAGCCACCAAAAAGCTCAAAGGCAATAATAAGCGGGTAATCCCTTTTACCAAAAAATCCCAAAAATTGCCCAGCTTATCGGCAACCTTATCTTTCATTGCTTTAAAAATTACCATCATGGCTGCCAAACCAGTGGAGGCGCTCACAAAATGCAGAAACATGAACACAAATAGCTGTGTATAATAGGTTGCCCCGCTTTCGCCCGAGTAATCCTGCAAATTGGTATTTGTTAAAAAACTAAGTGCGGTATTAAAGGCCAAATCGAGAGTTTGGCTTGGGTTATGATCGGGGTTTAATGGTAGGTGCGCTTGAAAAAGCAAACAGAAAAAGGCGTAGAACAACCATACAGCATTTATAGTTAATAAAGCTTTTAAGTGTTGTTTCCAATTCATTTCGCGCGTTGGATCGATACCGCTCAACTTAAAAATTAACATTTCGAGCGGTGCCATAAAGTCGAACCATGTTTTTTCTCCCTTAAAAACCTTCGCGATGTATTTACCCATAGGGATAGCGATGGCGATGGTTAAGAGGTACATGAAGATGATTCCCAAATATTCAGTATTCATACACTGTTGATTTAATGGTGATTAATAGGTGATTAAAAATTTTCGGGCTTTAACAATACATAAACCATATAAATAAATACGGCAATGGAAACGATGAATAATAAGACCATGATGATTAGATTTTTTCGAAGTAATTGACTGTTTTAAAAAATATCCAGAAAACAACTATGAAGCATAGCAGGTAAGCGATAGTTAGTGTGATATCCATTTTATTTATTTTTATTTATTTGAACACAAGCATGCTAAGCCTGTGCCACAAAATGGATGACATTGTTTAAATAGCTATAAAACAATAACTTATGTCAACTTAGGAACGCAGATACGGGGGAATTGATTTAAAATAAACTATCATATTGATAGGTTTTTATCAATTTAGCGGGAGATGGGTTAATTGTTTTAGGAAATAACAAGTTCCAAAATCAAATTGTCAGAATCAGAATTATCAGGATTTTAGGATTAGCAGGATTTTTTGAACCTACTTAAAGGTCTTGATACTAAGTACTAGATACTAACTACTTGCAACTAAATCACTCCAAGCCGTATTCTTTCAATTTGCGGTAAAGGGTAGCTACCCCTATATTTAAAAGGCGAGCAGCTTCGGCACGGTTACCGTGTACATGAATGAGTACGCGTTGGATATGCATTTTTTCGATGGTGGATAAATCGAAAGTGGTGGTTGCGGTGCCTGTTTTTGAGGTTTGTGGCTCTTGCATTTCGTAGGGTAGTAACGACTCATCCAACGTATTGCCATCGGCTAAAATAACAGCACGCTCTATGATATTTTTCAGCTCCCTGATATTTCCCGGCCAAGGGTAGGCCTCCAATTTTTCAACAAAACCATCCGTCAAGCTGTTTAATTGTTTTTTCACCTTTGCGCCAAAATAGTGCATAAAATGTTCAGCAAGCAGACGGATATCTTTTTTACGGTCGCGTAAAGCGGGTAAGGTAATTTGGAACACCGATAAACGGTAATATAAATCAGAGCGGAAACCTTCTTTATTTACTTCGGCAAGCAGGTTGCGGTTGGTAGCTGCCAGTATGCGTACATTTACTTGGGTAGGTTTGGTATCACCTACCTTTAAAAACTGTTGAGACTCGAGTACCCGCAGTAATTTTGCCTGCAAATCAAGGTCTAATTCGCCTATTTCATCTAAAAAAATAGTACCACCATTAGCCTCTTCAAACAAGCCTTTTTTATCCTTAACGGCACCAGTAAACGCGCCAGCCTTGTGCCCAAATAATTCACTTTCCAGCAATTCTTTGGTAAAGGCGCTGCAATTTACAGCCACGAACGATTTTGCATGCCTGTTACTTGCCTGATGTATCGCTTCGGCAAATATTTCTTTACCTGTTCCTGTTTCACCAAGGAGTAAAACGGTGGTATCGGTAAGGGCCACTTTTTGGGCCATCTTAATCACATCGGTAATAGGTGCCGACTTACCGATTAACCTATCAAAACCAAATTTGGCATTTAGCTTTTGTTCCAGCTCCAAAACACGGTATTGCAATAGGGCCTTGTCCATTGCCTTGCTTACTAGTGGGATAATTTTTTCATTATCATCCCCTTTGGTAATATAATCAAACGCGCCCGATTTGATGGCTTTTACTCCATCATTAATGGTACCAAAGGCGGTTAAAACTATGATTTCGCAAGCAGGATAGGATGCTTTTATTTGCGAGGCAAGCTCAATGCCATTCATATCGGGCAGTTTAACATCGCTGATCACTACCGGGATGGCCTCTTGTTGCAATTTCCGCAAACCTTCCTTACCAGATGATGCTACAATAACTTCGTATCCTTCCAATTGCAATATCCTGGCTAGTAGGCTACGCAAACGTTCTTCATCGTCAATAATTAAAAGCTTGTCCTTTTGCATCCTTACAAAAATGGCATTTTGCTTTTATATTATTGTAAATTAAGACCAAAAATTATTGGAAACAACGGGGCATTGCTTATTCATCCGCATCTGCCAAATCAATTTCGAACAAGCAACAGTTGGGCTCTTTTTGGTAATGACCGGGTAGATTGGCCGTAACTGTTAATACAAATATACCCAAAAAGTTAAACCCTGCCGATGTATAATGTTTGATGAGTGAGGTATTGTTCCCCAAAGTATCCAACCTTACAAATTGTTTTCCTTTGGTTTTGGCATAGGTTTTAGCCCAAGCTACTATTTGGTCGATATACCTGTTGCCGCGTAAATTTGGGTTGGTGCATATCCGGTGAATAAAAATGGAGTCGTTTTTATCCTTTTCTCCCCAAATTTCCTTATCCTCATAGGTAACTGCCCAGTTGCAGGCTATTACGCCATTTTGCATTATTTTAAATTGACGATTTTCGTTTATTTCGTCCTCAATAAATGGCTTATAGAATTTGGGCCATACAACCACATTGTGTTTGCGCTGTAATTCGCTGGCAGCATCGTACAGGGTCAAAATTTCATCGGCATCGGTCAGTACGCAATCTTTTATCTCCATTGGGCTTTATTTGAGCCACAAATATCAAGGATTACAGTCAGTTTAAAAACCCGGAAATTGCTTTTTTGCCGAATAAAATGATTTAATGCTACTTAAATAACAGGCAATTTATACCCATTATGGTATTCCTTCATTAGGTATTGTTTATTGATGGCATGGTCGGTAAATTGGTGTTCGGCATCGTTCCATTCCAGTTTTTTGCCGCTACGGTAGGCAATATTGCCCATTTGCGCCACTGTGGCTACATGGGCTCCGGCTTGTATGGGGCAATGCAAATCTTCCATCTTGCGCGATTTTACCACACTCACAAAGTTTTCCCAATGCTTATCCAAACCATTGTCTGATTTTTCGACAAATGGCTTTACTACCTTGTTTTTACTTTGACGTTCCTCTATCACTTCCCAACCACCTCGGTTTAAAATCAGGGTACCATTATTGCCTATAAAGGCAATGCCATGGTCGCGGTTGTACGAGCCATTATCAATACCCATGGCCGAATCCCAAACCATATTAAAGCCTTCAAATTCGTAAAGCGTTGTAAGGGTATCGGGTGTTTCTTCAAATAAATCGGGATAGGCAAACCTGCCGCCAAGCGCACTTACTGATTTTGGTATAGGTGATTTCATACCCAATAAGCCATAATCCAATAAATGTACGCCCCAATCGGTCATCAAGCCACCCGCATAATCCCAAAACCAACGGAAATTAAAGTGAAACCTACCCGCGTTAAAAGGGACTGTTTTTGCCGGCCCAAGCCAACTTGCATAGTCGACTCCGGGAGGCGGCGTGGTATCGGGGGTGATGATGGCTGGCTTCATCCAACCTTGATAGCACCACACCTTTACAGTACGGATATTACCTAGCTGACCGCCCTGCACAAAATCAACTGCATCTTTAAAGTGTTGCTGACTTCGTTGCCATTGCCCGCCTTGCACCACCTTGTTATATTTTTGCTGGGCGGCTACCATGGCACGGCACTCACCAATAGAGTTACCTACCGGTTTTTCAACATACACATCCTTACCGGCCTGACAAGCAGCTATCATAATCAGGGCGTGCCAATGGTCGGGCGTGCCAATAATAACAGCGTCAATATCTTTTTGCTCTAAAAGTTTGCGGTAATCATCGTATCGTTTTACTTTGGATGCATCGTAATTCATTTTGGCATAATCGTTCATCCTATTATCCATCACGTTCTTATCCACATCGCAAATAGCTACCAAATTTACCCCCGGCACCTTTAATGCAGCGGTAACATCGGCCCAGCCCATACCATTAATGCCAATGGCACCTATGTTTAATTGGTCGCTTGGCGCTATGCGGTTTTTGAATATGGCGAATGCTTGTTGCTGTACCCCTGTGCCTAAAAGCGTACCTCCGGCAATAAGAGCCGATTTTTGGATAAAATCACGACGTGAATGCATGTGTTTTAAAATTGGTTGCCATAAAGTTAAGCTATTAAAACGATTTTCAAAATCATTTTAAACCAATTCAACTATTAGTGGATTCTCACATAAACATCGCTAAAACCATCGCTTATGAATACGTCGTTTAGGTATAAGGTATCGTTGCGAATTAATAGCGAGCGAGAAAAACCTCCAACCTTTAATATATCACCTTTATAACTGGAGTATAGCGGTTGATTTTTTAGAATTGAAAACTTATTTTCATCAACTAGGGCATTGCTTTTATACCGTTTATAGGTACTATCGGCAAAGTATTGAACCGTCATTTGGTATCCCGACCGCGATGGTGTATAGGTGGTTCCGGCTATACCGCCTTGTGTTTGCACCCAGCTCCATTTACCAATAATTGAAGAAGAAGGTGTAAATGTACTTTTTTTGCATGAACTAAAGTTTGCCGAAAACAGGGTCATCAATAATATATAATAGAACCTCATAATGGAATAAATTTATATGTTGTACGCGCATTTTTTGCCAAGCGCTACAATAATTTATAATAAAGCTAACTCCCCAAAAAAAATAAATGAGCCTTTTGCTTATTTTATTTAAAAATTCGGATACCGTATAAAATCGATTTAAAGGTCGTTTAAAAATTATTTAAACAGTCTTAATACAGCCAAAAAACAAATTATTATTGATATTAATAGGAATTTTAAAACTTTGTAAAGATAATTGCCATATTATACTTTATAGCAATGATTATACTTATCCAGTGCAAAGATCAGGAAGGTTTGGTTGCTTCCATTACCACCATATTGGCAGGGCATCATTTAAACATCGTATCCTTATTGGAGCATGTTGACCAAGAAAGCGACCGCTTTTTTATTCGCCTAGAGGTTACCCAAATTAGCGACACGCACATACTGGAAGAAAAACTCCGGCAGGTTTTACCTGAAGGTGCCAGCATTACCATTAACCCTATACCAGCTAAAAAAATAATTGTAATGGTAACCAAAGAATACCATTGTCTGGCCGATATTTTAATCCGTAACTATTTTGGCACTTTGGGGGCGAGCGTGTTGGCAGTTATAGGAAATTACAATGTATTGGAAGATATTTGCATGCGCTTTGGTATTCCGTTTTACCATGTTTCGCACGAGGAAATTAACAAACAAGAATTTGAGGAAAAAATATTAACCATTATAGCTAATTACCTGCCCGACTATATAGTTTTAGCCAAGTTTATGCGCATCCTTTCCCCCACCACGGTTGCTAAATACGAGGGGCGAATTATTAATATACACCATTCTTTTTTACCAGCCTTTATTGGTGCCAACCCTTACCGCAAGGCGTTTGAACGCGGGGTAAAGCTAATAGGAGCTACCGCCCATTTTGTATCGAACGAATTGGATGAAGGGCCCATCATCGCGCAGCAAATTATCCCTGTAAACCATTCCTTCACCGCGGCCGATATGGTAAAAGCAGGTAAAGAAATTGAAACCGCTGTACTGGCCAAAGCCCTTAAACTAATTTTTGAGGATAGGGTGTTTATTTTTAAGAATAAGACGGTGGTGTTTGAGTAGCTGAGGACTGAAATTTTTAGCAACTTACCTAAACTAACTTTTGAACCATCATTTTTTAATTAGTCCAAAACTTGTACTTATTGTTAACATACTGTTAATATGAACAGCATATGATGTAACTATTTTTGAACCAAAAAAGATGACAAATAACAACAGGGGATTCATAATTTTTTTATTCATAGCACTATTTATTACGATCTGGCAAACAAATTACGCCCAAAGTTCAAACGCAACTAATATCAACATCATATTTACCTCCGATGCTCATTTTGGAATCAACCGTAAAGCATTCAAAGGAGATACCAATGTAAGCGCAGCCGCAGTAAATAAGGTTTTGGTAAATCAACTAAATACTTTACCAACCTTAAGCCTACCAAATGATAGCGGAATTGATGCAGGTAAAACAATTGGTCATGTTGATTATTTGATAGAAGGTGGCGATATTGCCAACCGAATGGAGCCTCCGGTACAAAGCGCGGCAAATTCTTGGGCTCAATTTAATGATACCTATTTAAAGGGTATTAAATTGTTTGATGATAAACATGAACCCATCAAATTTTTAATTGTACCTGGCAATCATGATATAACTAACGCTATTGGCTATTATAGAACCATGCAGCCATTAACCGACCCATCGGCTATGGTGAATATTTATAATTTGATGTTAAAACCAGCAAAGCCAATTACCAGTCCGGATTATAATTACGATAAGTTAAAGATAAACTACACTAAAGATATTGGTGGTATCCATTTCATGTTTATCACCTTATGGCCCGATTCGGTGGAGCGGATTTGGATGGAACAGGATTTAAAAACGGTTTCAAAAAATACGCCTGTTATTATAGTTTGCCACGATCAGCCCACTTGCGAAGCAAAGCATTTTACCAACCCCATTGCGCCGCATAACATGACGAAGGATAATAAATTCGAAAACCTGACTGCCGAATTTTACAAGGAAGGCACTACTGCCAAAAGTGATGACGGCGTAACTGATATGGAACAAAGAGGATTAGTGAAGTTTTTAAAAGCACACCCCAATATAAAGGCCTATTTTCATGGAAATAGCAATTGGAACGAGTTTTATGAATACCATGGGCCCGATAATGATGTTGCATTACCAGTATTTAGGGTCGATTCGCCTATGAAAGGCAGGTATTCAAGCAAAGATGAAACCCAGCTTTCTTTCCAATTCATCAGCATTGATGCTAAGCATTTAATGCTAACAGTTAGAGAATGCTTATGGGATACCGAGCCATTAAATCCTACAGCTAAAATTAAATTCGGTCAACAAAAAACTATATCAGTAAGGTAAATTAAACCTAGTAATATAAACGATAAATTCCATATTTAACTTATTAACCCTCAAGACCCGAGTTAGAATTTTTAGCTGATTAATAGTTATGATTTTATTTTTAATATTTGGAAAATATTTACAGTATGAAAATATATTTGCCCAATCCAAGAGTTCAAGTTTGAATTAATAAGGTTATGCTTTTAATTCGCACAATACCCCAAGTTCATGCGCCTCTTTTATAATTTCATTGGCTCCGGCTGTATCTTTTACATTTAGTTCAATCACTTCATTTTCAACTATTCTTATCTTTATTTCCATTGCTTTTTTTAATGAAATATTTGCTTTTGCTGTTAATAATTTCATAAATGGAATACCCCGCATACCCACTTCCCAACCTTTAAAAATAATTGTAGCCATTTTTTTCCTTTTACTCCCCAATCAACCCAAACAATTCCTGATCACTAATAATTGGGATATTTAGTTTTTGGGCTTTTTCCAGTTTGGCGGGGCCCATATTGTCGCCTGCTACCAAGTAATTTAGCTTGGCCGATATGGAGCTTAGTATTTTGCCACCATGTTGCTCAATCAAATCCTTCAACTCATCGCGCGAGTATTTTTCAAAAACACCTGAGATTATAAAGGTTTTACCTAACAGGCTTTCGCTGGCCAGTTTTACCTCCACCTCTACGGTTTCAAATTGTAGTCCGCTGGCTTTTAGGTTTTCAATTTCAGCACGATGGTGCTCATCTTTAAACCAGTCGATGATGCTTTGCGCTATTCGGTCGCCTATTTCTTCGGCCAATAAAAGCTCTTCAAAGGTAGCGGTTGCAAGTCGGTCGATTGTTTTAAAATAGTTGGCCAATTTGCGCGCAACGGTTTCGCCCACATAGCGTATACCCAACCCAAACAAAACCTTGGCAAAAGGCATGGCTTTTGACAGCTCGATACCCTCCAACATATTATTGATTGATTTTTCGCCAAACCTATCCATCAGCATCAATGCCTCCTTATGATCGGCCAAATGGTATAGATCGCTGATATGCTTGATGAATCTCTTTTGATACAGCGTTTCAATAGTCTCATCGCCCAGGCCATCAATATTCATGGCCTTGCGACCAATAAAGTGTTGCATTTTACCTACAATTTGCGGCGGACAACCATCTTCATTCAAACAGTAATATGCGGCTTCACCCTCCTTGCGTTTCAACAAAGTGCCACAAGCAGGGCAATTGCTCATGTACATAACAGGTTTGGCATCCGGCTTGCGCTTAGCCAAGTTTACCGAAGTTATTTTGGGGATAATCTCGCCCCCTTTTTCAACAAAAACCCAATCGTGCTCATGCAGTTTAAGGCGCAATTCAATTTCATCCGCATTGTGCAGGGTAGCGCGTTTTACTGTGGTACCCGCCAATAACACAGGTTGCAAATTAGCCACAGGCGTAACCGCCCCGGTACGCCCAACCTGATAGCTTACATTTAGCAATTCGGTTTCGGCTTGTTCGGCTTTAAACTTATAGGCGATGGCCCAGCGTGGCGATTTAGCGGTAAAACCAAGCTCCTGTTGTTGTGCATAGCTGTTTACCTTTATTACGATGCCATCAATATCATAACTAAGGTCGAAACGTTTTTTATCCCAATACTTTATAAAATCAAAAACCTCGTTGATGTTGCCGCATAATTTGTTATGCTCATTTACCGGGAAGCCCCATGTTTTTACCGCTTCCAGACTTTCCCAATGGGTTCTGAACAACAACTTTTCAGTATATAAAAAGTACAAAAAGGTATCTAGAGGCCGTTTAGCCACCTCGGCAGAGTCCTGCATTTTTAATGTACCTGAAGCAAAGTTGCGAGGGTTTGCATAAGGTTGTTCGCCATTTTCAACACGTTCATTGTTAAGGCGCTCAAAAGCTTTGAGGTGCATAAATACCTCGCCACGTATTTCAAATTGCTCGGGGTAGCCGGTAGTTTTTATTTTTTTGGGGATGGTTTGTATCGTTAGGGCATTGGTGGTAACATCATCGCCTTGTACCCCATCACCACGGGTAACCGCACGTAAGAGTTCGCCGTTTTCGTAAGTCAGACTAATCGACAAGCCGTCAAACTTCAATTCGCATACATACTCAAAATTATCACCTATCGCTTTACGAATACGCTGATCGAAATCGGTCAGTTCCTGCTCATTATAAGTATTACCTAATGACAGCATGGGCCAACGGTGTTTCACGGTGGCAAACTCCTTGGTAATAAAACCTCCTACCTTTTGCGATGGTGAATCAGGTGCCAGCCATTCCGGAAACTGTTGCTCAAGCGCAATCAATTCTTCCAGTTTTTTATCAAAACCATAGTCGCTTATGGTAGGCATAGCCAACACATAATAGTTATAAGTATGCGTTTTTAGTTCGGCTGAAAGTTCAGCAATTCGTTTTTTAGCTTCCTCGGATGACATATTACGAAGGTAATAAATAGTAATAATGTTTTAATTATTTAGGTTTAGAAAATGGAAATGCAGACGTTTTCAATAAATTTATTTTATCATAAAAATCATGATTATAAAACCAACCAATTATAAAACCTACCTTATGTATATAGCCAATTTTATAATTTCGCCTGCTTTATTAAAGGTAAAAACATCTACTATCGAGGCCAATTCATCTTCGTTTATTTGAACATTAAATTCAACCACACAAGTTAAGCCATCGACATAATATCGGTCATTAATAATGGGCCTATTTATTTTTTTCACATGATTAAGATATCCCGCTCTAATAGCTTCACGCCCAAAGCGAGGTTCAATAGGTGATATGGGTATCCATTCCGCGTTTTCGGCAAATAAATCAGCCATCGCGTTATAATTTAACTCGTTCGAGTATCGTATATAGCTTTTCGCGATTTCTTTTATATTCATTTGGTTAAAATTGAAGATGTTGATCTAATTAACAATAATTAACAATCTTCATATTATTACTTGCTAATTTGATCTAAATATTCCACTTAAATATAATAAATAAAACATTTATCGAATTATTTTACCTAAACAATTAAACTTTTTTCATAGCCTTTTGTCAAAAAAATAAAAACAAAAGATTATGAAAAATATACGTAAAATATTGATGTTCAGTGCCATGGTTTTGGCAATGGCTGTTAGTAATAGCAAAGCACAAGAAATTGTTGTAAGAACTCGTCCATTTCTTCCGGGTGTATTGATTAGGCCGATATGCCCATCCAACAGGCATGTTTGGGTAGCTGATGAGTATGTAGCCGAAGGCCGAGGATATGCTTACCGTCGCGGATATTGGGCCATCCCACCTCGCCATGGGGCTATTTGGATTGCTGGTCGTTGGGAAAGCCGCCCTTATGGTCATGTTTGGATCAGCGGTCGTTGGAATTAAGATAAAACAAAGAGAGCGGAGCTTATACACCTCCGCTCTCTTTGTTTGGCTTGTATAATTTTTTAGTTCTTTCCAATCATGGCTTCCCTAATCAGCTTAACCGGGGCATTGCCATAACTTAAAAACTTTTCGTTAAACGTTTTAAGGGTATATTTCTCGCCCGCTTTTTCTTTGTAGGCCTCTCTTAAATCGTGAATTTCTTTGTATCCCGTATAATAGCTATCCAGCTGAACGCTACTTACGGTTACCCTCACCCATTTACTCTCGGCCTCTGCTTTTTGTTGAAAGGCCTCATGGGTTAATAACTTAATTGCGTCCTCTTTCGTCATGTTTTGTACGTGTACCCCATAATCTAAAATGGTATTGCAGACAGAGCGTAGGTGCCATTTGTACCACATCAACCTCATCTCTGGAGTGTCATTTTCATAACCATTATCCAACATCATTTCCTCACTATAAACTGCCCAACCTTCTACCATGGCGCCATTGCCAAAAATTGATTTTATTAAACTTGGTGCCTTATTGGCATAAACCAATTGTGCGTAATGACCCGGAATAGCCTCGTGAATACACAATATTTGTAAAATATATTGGTTGTATTCGCGCAAATAACTTTCGGCTTTATTTGCCGACCAGCCATTTAAACTGCCCACGTTAAAATAGGAATTACCCTCCTTATCATAAGGCCCTGGCGAGCTCATGGATGCATCGGCTACGCCTGCCATATACGCTGGTTCCTTTCTAATTACCAGTGGCCTGGTAGGGTCGAGGGTTAACAAATCTTTAGTTTTTACAAAAGCGGTTAGTTTAGGTATCAACTGTTCGATGGTATGCTGAAATTCGGCTGGTGTGGTGTGTTTTACCGATAGTGTATCTATCACCTTGGCAATCAATTCTAATGAGTCATTAGGCATAACAGCTTTTCCAAAATATTTAGGCCATAGTTGCTTGCTTAATTTGAGCATATTTTTATGTAATTGTCTTTTACGGTCCATAGCCGCATTAAATACTTTTTGAGCTGGCAAATCGCTTTGAATTTCGTATTTAAATTTATCTTCATAAAGTTCCTTACCTAACCTAAAACTACGCGGGTGATCGCTTTTTAGCGCCTTCAACCATTCAGTAAATTGTTTAAGTGTTTCAACTGTGGCATGGGCTCTGTCCATCATAGCTTTACGTTCTGGCTCGGCTATGGTTGTTTTCTTTAATGAATCGGCAAAGTTTTTCTCAAAAATATCCAGACTTCCTGATATCTCATCCACAGCCAAGTTAGTTAACTCGGGCACCGGATTTTTTATTTGGCGTTCAGCCTCTTTATAATAGGCTGGTATGCCAGCCATTTTTTCATAAAAGTTCTTTAACCTTTTTGCTAGTGGCGCGTAATGCTCGTTTAAAATAGTGGCGAAAGTCTCTGTAACATTGTAATAATTAGGATTCCATTGGTAGGCTTTTAATTGAGTTATTTGCCATTGCAAATATTCCATTTGGTTTTGCATTATGCGGTAATCTATCCTATTTTCATCCGAGAATGAGTTTACCTCAAACCTTGCCATCGAATCAATTTGCAGTTTGGCAAAGTTTACAAGCTTTTGTCGGTGTTCATCGTTAGGAACTAATAATAAACTATCATATTTATGATAACCTACACCGGTTGCCCAATCGGGGTTAAGCTTCCAAAATCCTTCTAAAAAGGAATTTTCATAACTGGTAAATGCCGCATTATCTTTACCTGCTAATGGCCCAACATTGCCCTCTTTTTTACAACCTGCTATAAGTAGCGAGATACATAAAGTATAAAATAAATATTTTTTGTACACCTGATTTTTGTTTTAGCATTAAAATATAAACTTAGAAAAATTCGACGATAAACCATCAATAATCAAAAAATCCTTTTTTTGCACCTACAACAAACATTTTTGATAATATTTGTATTTATATAAAAAATTGCAATATGAATAAACAGGATAAAATGGTGATAACTGAATTAACCAAACTATTGCTAGGTGGTAGCGCGCATATTTCATTAACCGAAGCGGTGGAAGGTTTGCCTCCAGCATCCAGAGGGGTAAAGCTACCTCATATGCCTTATTCTATTTGGCAATTGGTTGAGCACATGCGCATTGCGCAATGGGATATGATGAAGTTTTGTAAGGATGCCAAATATAAATCGCCTAATTGGCCCGATGATTATTGGCCTATTGCCCCAGATCCTGAGGATGATAGTGCTTGGAACTCATCCATACAACAAATAAATAACGATTTGGACGAATTTATAGCTATGATGGAACATAGCGATATTTACCGAATTTTTGACTATGGCGACGGACAATCCATTCTGCGCGAAGCATTGCAAATAGCTGATCATAACGCCTACCATATCGGCGAAATAGTTGCCATCCGCCGTGCATTAGGTGTTTGGAGGTAGATAAGATAAGTCGAGAAGTCCGGAAAACCGAAATTCCGTAAGAGAGAAATTAAGAAAGTTTTGAAGTCTGAAAGGTCAAAAATAGCTCGCTATTAATTTCCGAAGTTTAAAGGATAATTTCAAAGGATGGCAAAGTGAAAACTACCTAATAACCATTCACTAATTACCTAAATGACGAATAGCCAATAATAAATAAGCATTAACCACTAACTATCGACCACTCCCTACTCACCATGAAACCTAAATTAACAATTGCCCTAATCTTACTTTCCTTTACTTGTTTTTCTCAAGATAGCCTATTTGCCCGCAAAATGATAGATACCCTAACAAGTACTAATTTTTGGGGTAGGGGATATACAAAAAACGGAGTGCGAAAGGCCGCCGACTTTTTGAGCGAGCAATTTAAAACCTATGGCTTAAAACCAATGAAAGGTAAAAGCTATTTTCAGGAATTTAGCTATCCTATAAATACCTTCCCCAGTAAAATGGAAGTGGCAATAAATAGGAAACAGCTTATTCCAGGTGTTGATTTTATTATTAATCTAGAAAGTAGGGGTTTTACTGGTGAAGGACAATTGGTAAAGAAAGACAGTGTTCATTATGTGGACCTGAAGGATCGAGTAATTGTATTGTTGGAAGATAAACTCACCTTCTCGGCCGAGCAGAGGGTAACTGATTTTACCCTTATTGAAATTGATAAGAAAAAATTAAAAGAAGTACCGGCTACTTTGAAAGCTGACATAGAGAATGTTTTTATCGATAAATTCAATACTGCCAATATTTGCGGTGTTGTAAAAGGTACCAACAAACCCGACTCTATTATCGTCTATACTGCTCATTACGACCATTTAGGGGGTATGGGCGATAATACTTTCTTCCCTGGTGCGAATGATAACGCAAGTGGCGTAAGTGTGGTGATGGCATTAGCCAGTTATTATGCCAAACATCCACAGCCTTATACCATGGCGTTTATCCTGTTTTCGGGCGAGGAAGCAGGTTTGCTAGGTTCCAAATACTTTACTGAACATCCATTAATTCCACTAGAGAAAATAAAATTATTGGTAAATCTCGATTTGGAAGGTACAGGGGTTGATGGTATTACCGTAGTAAACGCCACCGTTTGTACCAAAGAATTTGCCTTATTGAAACAAGTAAACCAACAAGGAAACTATTTGGTAAAAATAAACTCTCGAGGAAAAGCCCCTAATAGCGACCATTACTTTTTTACCGAAAAAGGCGTACCCGCAGTTTATTGGTATACCCTTGGCGGGATTAAAGCTTACCATGATGTATACGATATTAGTGCCACCCTGCCACTTAATGTATTTAATAATATGTTTAAAATGATTATAGGATTTAACGGGGCTTTGATGGGGAATAACTAAAAATTTATACCAATTTCACAAATTATGCCATTTATCTAGTTTGCATTTTTAAATAAATTGCAAGCACGTCAACTATTTAAAAATGGCTAAAAATGGTATCAAAAAAATATTTTTCCTATAACTCAATAGTAACCTTACCAAAATACTTTCCTTTTTCACAATATTCATAGGCCTTTTTAAAATCATCGAACGGAAATGTTTTACTAACTTCTATTTTTAAACCCTTTTTTACGGCTGCCAATATTCCATCCATTGCAACTTTATTCACAGCAGATAATAGAATTTTATTTTTTTGTACACTAAAAATATTTGCTATTGCGGAGGTAATTATTTGCACCGGAACCGGTATAGGATTAATGAAGATGCCATTTTTAGTAAGTATTAATTTTGTATTTTTAAAATTTAATCTACCTGATAAATCAAAAATAACATCGAATTTTTTTTCAGTTTCTATGATGTTTATTTTAGTATAATCAATTACTTGGTCGGCACCCCAATCCAACGCTAATTTAATTCCATCAGTATTGGCTACAGCAGTTACAATTGCCCCAGCCTGTTTTGCTAGCTGTAGGGCAAACATACCCATCCCTCCCGTAGCCCCGTTTATTAAAACTTGTTTCCCTGCTTTTACTTTGCCTAAATTATAGATGGCATCAAATGCGCCAGCACCTACCACTGGTATGGAAGCTGCTTGAGAAAAACTCAAGTTTTCAGGCTTTTGGAATAGTTGACTTTCCTTTACAATAACATACTCACCTAATGCGCCCTCCTTCATTCCATTTACTGCGCCAAAAACAAGATCTTCATTTTTAAATAAGGTTACCTTTGGTCCAACTTTCTCTACGCTGCCTGAAAAATCTATCCCTATTTTTTTAGGAAACTTACTTCCCGACATCAGTTTCATTTCACCCTTCCTTATCTTCCAATCTAGCGGATTTATAGAAACTGCTTTTATTTTTATTAAAACTTCATCTGCTAATGGTTCCGGCTTATTAAGTTCTGTGAGGCCTAATTTCTCAATTCCGCCAAAGCTATTGTACGATACAATTTTCATTTTTCTCCCAATTTAAAATATATGATTTATATCTGTTTTTGAAAACAACAAGAAATGCAATTTAAAAGGTTTAGTATTAATAAGCTTGTATCAGGTTACTGTATTGTTTAAAAATTTGGGGGGGTACACCTATCATTTCCTTCATGTATTTATTTAATTGAGGTAAATCATAAAACCCGGCCTCAATTGCAATGTTAGTTAATGATAATCCTTTTTCAAGCAGCGACAAGTTTATTGCCTTCCTTAGTCTTAACCATAATAGATACCTCGAAAGACTGGCACCAGTATATTCTTTAAACAAAACCGAAAATCGGGATGAGGATAAATTAATCATTTGTGATAAAAAGTGAGGATTTAAGTTTTGAAGATGAAAGTTTTGATTCAAGTAATCAATCACTTTTAACATTCTACTATCCTGTTTTGGTAAGTTTGAATAGGTATTTATTTTTTGGTGCAATGAATTTAAAATATCTGTTTTATTCAAATCAAAATGGTGTTGAAATTCTTGTTTAGTTTCAAATACAATAACGTCATTTCCTTGAGAGAACATTTGATTTATAAATTTACCTGTAGTAGAGTAAGGTTCAATGTTTATAATGTTTAGCTCACCTTCAGTAACGGTACATGCATGTGTAATATTGGGCTTTACCATAAATCCATAAATTTTTTCGTATTCCATACCTGCTATAACTGAATTAAATGGGATATGAGTAGTAAATACAATTTGTAAGGCGAGATGATGATGTATTTTAGAGCTTATTTGACGAGCACTAAACATTAAAACAAAATTATCCATTGAACTAATTTGATTTAAAAAAATTCAGAAAATGTTAAACAAATATAATTGTTTAGCATTCTTACTATATATACTAAATCTTGAAAACCATTATTATAAAGTTAAAAGTGTTTTTATTTTTGATGTTTTAATGAAAAAAACAATAAACACAACCTTCATTTTCAATTTGGGTAAACTGTGTTTTTAAAACGGTAAATTAGGCAACAGATAATTAAACCTTAAAACCATGAAAATTCTCCTTAATATTTCCTTATTCCTAATTCTAAACTCCATTGCCTTTTCTCAAACCAAAATAAACTATAAGCTGCAACATAAAATTTTAGCTATGTTTAAAACAGATCAAAAATGGAGAATTGAGGCGTTGAAACTACAAGATGGTAAAAAGTCGGTTTATGATGAAAATACCATTTATAACAACATGTCAATCGCCGATAGTTTAAATATGATTGCTGCCAAATTAATTGTAAAAAAATATGGCTACCCTGGATATAATTTGGTTGGCGAGAAGGGCAGTGATAGTTTTTGGGCGATTGTACAACATTGTGATGACGATATAGCCTTTCAGCAAAAGGTATTGTTATTAATGGCAAAACAGGTAAAACGTCAAAATGCATCTGGCGAGGATTTCGCCTTGCTACAAGACAGGGTTTTAGTAAATACTGGACAAAAACAAATTTATGGTACACAACTAATAACCGACCCAATTACACATATTACCAAGACTTTGCCAATGCGGGATTCAATACATGTTGATTCTTTGCGCAAATCGGTGGGTTTACAGTCTTTAAAAGAATACTTAAAACTATTTGAACAACATTAGTCAGTGTTCATTTTTAAGTCTTTCAATTTCTGCCCTTAATTGCTGTATATAATCCTTTTGCGCGGCAAAGGCATCTTCAATTTCTGGAATAGTAAAACGTTGAACAATGTGTTGCGGGCAGTTCCAGTCGTAGGCTTGGATATGTAATTTAATAATTCTTTCGGGTTTGGCATTATAACCTGCAATGGCTAGTTTTTCTTCCAAAGCCGCATCTGTTCCTAAATCAATAATCTCGGCTTTGGCATATATTTTTAGTCGTGCCTTGCGGGCATAATCCATAATCATTAAGGCTACCTTATCATCCTCTTTTACATTCCCGGTTGATATGTATTGCTTATTCCCCCGAAAATCTAAAAATCCCAGCGTGTTATTGTCAATTACCCCCAAAAAACCTGCCGGGCCGCCACGGTATTGAATATATGGATAGCCATCGTGCCCGTTGCTGGCTATATAAAAACCATCGCGTTCGCTAATAAAGGCTATTTCGTTTTTGGTCAAACCATCATAATAACTGGTTAGCTCTACCCTGGCATAGCTACTCCTGCTGCCGTATTTTTCCTGCAATTTTTTGGTCTCTTCCCCAAAAGCGATTGATTGATAATTACTTGCCATGATATAAAATTTATAATTATAAAATCCTATCTCTCTCTAAAATCTCCATATCATTAATGCTGGCCAATCTTTTACGCATCAGGCCATTTTCATCAAACTCCCAAAGCTCGTTGCCATAGCTACGAAACCATTGTCCGCTATGGTTTTGCCACTCGTATTGAAAGGTGACGGCCATTCGGTTTTCCTGGAAGCCCCAAAGTTCTTTTTTTAATTTATAATGCAGCTCCTTTTTCCATTTACGGGTTAAAAAGGCTTTAACTTCTTCACGACCATTAATAAATTCGGTACGGTTGCGCCATTCAGTATCCATGGTATAGGCCAAGGCTACACGTTCAGGGTCTTTGGTGTTCCAGGCATCTTGTGCAGCTTGAACTTTTATCAAGGCGGTTTCTAGGGTGAAGGGAGGCAGGGGTGGGCGAGTAATGGTTTCCATCTTTTATTTCAATTAATAACCGGGGGAAATTCCCCCGGTTAAGGATACACAAAAAAACAAACAATTATGCTTCAACAGTTTCCAATGGTACTGCTACCGGGAAATCGATGGGGGTATTGGTAATATTGTTTAAGTAGTTGCTGATAATTTTATCGCCAATTACCAAAATAACGTCAACCAAATTGCCTTCATTGTATCCTGCCGCAAAGAAATTATCAACCAATTGCGCAGATGGGCGACCATGATTGATGGTAATATCTTTGGCTAATTTTACCAATGCATCAATTTTAGCGTCAAAGGGGGCATGTCCTTTGCGCAGGTCGATGATTTGCTCGTCGGTATAGCCATTCATTTTTCCAATAGCGGTATGCGCGCTTTGGCAATACCTGCAATCATTTACCTGACTAACCACTAAGTTAATGGCTTCTCTTTCTTTACCTCTTAACGAGCTTTTGGCATTTTGAAAGGTAATGTAATTGCCTAAAGCGGTATCAGAATAGGCAAAGGTGGCATACAAATTTGGTACAAAGCCTAGGCCTTTTTCCAGATTTTCGAAAATTGCTTGGTTACCAGTTGATACTTGTTCTTTTGTTGGGATTGCGAAATTTTTCATTTTTTTAATTTTTAATTTGTTTAAATATGTATTGATGTTAATATTATTCCATTTCCATAATTATAGAGATGGGGGCAGCGTTTTTGTTATTTATTTTCGGTTGAGGTGTAAAAGGCTTTTGTAATTAAGGCGATTGGTAAACCAACCAATACCATGTGCCAGCTAATGCCTATGAAGGCCAATAGCGGATTAAAAGGTGTAGCCGGAATGTTTGATAATGGTACTACTACCAAATTCATCACCAACCAAATGGCGGCTCCAAATAACAAGCCCGATGCTACGTTGTATTTGCTCAAGATTTTAATTTTTGGATAGGCATAGAAGAAGATGACCGATACCACAAAGGCTATAAAATAATGCAGTACCAATCCTGCTGATACAGTCAGCAACCCGCCTTTGAAAGCTGCCGGACCGTAAATGCCTTCTGCAATAGATTGTAATACTTGGAATGGGTTGTACCCAAATAAGGACAGATAAACAATAACACCTGCTAAGGCATCCAAACTGCCAGAAATTAAGGTGGCCCATAAAATTGTTTTTGTTGCTGTTGGTTTACCTGGTAATACCAGATTTTGATAAGTTGTTGTCATGATGATATATTTTTAAAGAGTGTATTATTTTATGTTTTAAAGTATTTTTTGATTTTACATACAGACAAGTCTGTTTTTTATTTATAAAAAAATTATATCAATTTCTCCACTATTCTTTTGGTAGTTTCTACGGGCCATAAATCGCCATAAACCTTACCACCAACTAAGGCGGCATCAAAAAGCAGGTAGAGTTCATCCGCCAAGCCATTTTTATTTAAATCGCCCAAAATTCCAGCAAATAAATTGCGAATCTCATTTTTTTGGTTCCTGATAATCTCTTTGATATGTCCATTTTCTCGCGGTAGTTCGGCATTTACATTTAAAAAATTACAACCGTTAAAATCGCTCGCGTTTGAGTAATCAAACAAAAAATCAAACATGGCCAATACTTTTTCTCTAGGCGTATCAAACCTGTTCACCATATCTTTTAAAGTTTTATTGGTAGCTAAGGCAGTTACTTTTAAATACTCGGCCAATAAATCCTCTTTCGATGGAAAGTATTGGTACAAGCTTGCTTTTGCTACGCCAGCCTCTTTTATAACTTGGTTAATACCGGTGCTGTTATAGCCTTGTTGGTAAAACAAGCGGGAGGCGGTATCAACTATTCTTTCTCTGGTGTCCATATCAATTTGATTTGATGGAACAAATATATATTGCATTTTTTGAACAGACAAGTCTGTATATATTAGTTTACAATAAAATGATAAATGTAGCTAATTTTAAAAATGTTAATGAATTTGAATTTGGCAAGATACTTTGACAATACATTTTGATTTTTTACTTTTTAGCTAGAATAAAATCGCTTCTTATATAATTAAAAGAATAGTTTCTCTACAATTTGCTGCGTTCTAATAATATTTTTTATACAAGCTATGAAGTTTCATGATAATGATTTATAAAAAAGGCCCAACCAACCATTCGATAATTTCAAACGTTGTATTAAAAAAACAAACAATTTTTTTTTAGAGGCGTTAAACCTTTTAAATAAATGTTAGTCTGACATAAAAAGAGCGTCTTTGCATGCAAGATTTATGCTTTGCTGGCAAGCTAAAAGGAAGCTTTTGTGAGAAATCTGATTTGAATAACCAATTTTAACTTAATATGATAAAGCAACCATGCAGATGCCCAAAATGCTCATCAAAATATGAGTATGAGGTAAAACGTAACTGGGTTTTTAGGTATTTACTCTTCTTTTTACCTATAAAAATATTCTTTTGCCTTAACTGCATGCAAAGCAATTACTTAATTTTCCCAAAAACTGCGAAAGAAAAACAAGAACAGGTAGTTTAATTTCCTTTTGTCTTTTTTCTTCATAAGCCCTCAATTCACCGATTCAAATCGATTAAACCTTATTGTTATTATTCATTGCAAAAAATTTATAATTCATTCAAAAATTTTTAGCTTTGGATATATTCAATCACCAATTTTAAAGCTAAATATTTATGATAAAAAAGCTTATCCAATTCGGATTTATTGCGCCTGCTTTATTAACTAGTCAACTTATATTTGCCCAAACAACGGCACCCTATTCGGCGGCTAATAAAACTGTTAAAGTATATTTAACCGCGAAGAATACTTCCAACAAGCTAACACAAACAGAAACCCTGCAGTTTACATCAAAACCACAACCTGTGGAAACTGAAGTTGCAGTTTTTGTAGATCCTACTAAAACATTTCAAACCATGCTTGGTATAGGGGGAGCATTAACCGACGCTTCTGCCGAAACATTTTACAAATTACCAAAGGATAAACAAAAAGAACTGTTAACTGCCTACTATGATAAAGATAAAGGGATTGGTTATACCATGGGACGTACAACTATACAAAGTAGTGACTTTTCGAGCGAAAGTTATAGCTATGTAAATGATAATGATACGGATTTGAAATCCTTCAATCTAAAACATGATGAAAAATACAAAATTCCGTTTATAAAAGAAATAATGGCTGCAGCCGGAGGAAAGCTAACCCTTTTCGCTTCACCATGGAGCCCCCCAGCTTGGATGAAAACAAATAACAATGTGTTGCACGGTGGTAAGTTAAAACCAGAATTCGGTCAATCATGGGCCAATTTTTATGTAAAATTTATCAATGGCTTTGAAAAGGCGGGTATTCCAATTTGGGGACTTAGTGTACAAAACGAGCCTATGGCTACTCAAACTTGGGAATCGTGCTTATATACTGGTGAAGAGGAACGCGACTTTATTAAGAATTTTTTAGGTCCAACACTTGTTAAAGCTGGTATGGCTGATAAAAAAATAATAGCATGGGATCATAACCGCGATCTGTTGTACCAACGTGCAAGTACAGTTTTGGAAGACCCGGAGGCGGCTAAATATGTTTGGGGTATTGGTTACCATTGGTACGAAACTTGGACAGGTGCCGGTATGAATTTTGAAAATGAACGCCGAGTGGCCGAAGCTTTCCCTGATAAAAATTTATTGTTTACCGAAGGTTGTGCGGAAAGCTTTAATGATACCAGGTTTTATGATTGGGTATTGGGCGAACGCTATGGCTACTCGATGATCAATGATTTTAATGCCGGAACTGTAGGTTGGACCGATTGGAATATTTTATTAGACGAAAAAGGTGGCCCTAACCATGTTGGCAATTTTTGCTTTGCCCCGGTACATGCAGATACCAAAACCGGGAATTTAATTTACACCAATAGCTATTATTATATAGGCCACCTTTCAAAGTTTATACAGCCTGGAGCCAAAAGAATCATTTGCGCGGCAAGTAGAGACAAACTGGTTACTACCGCTTTTGTAAACCCCGATGGTAAAATTGCTGTAGTGGTTATGAATAAAACTGACGAGGATATAACCTATTACTTATGGATTAAAGGACAAGCCGCAAAAACTACCAGTCCGGCACATTCTATAGCAACTTTGGTTATTGAATAAATTTAATTAAATCCGCCAGTTTAAATAAACTGGCGGATTTAACATAATAGCTTAAATAAACAAAATGGATATAATTATATTTAAAGGTTGGCAAATGGGTTTGGGACGGCTACCATTTATGTCTTTATTAAATACAAAGGCAAATATTTCAAAAAAAAGTGATAGAAAAAAAGATAAGAATTGTAGATGAGGAGGTGATTGAACTAAATATAATAGATAGTGCCATAGCCATCGAAATTATTGATGAGACGCGCACCCTTAGAGTATTGTGCGATCTAAAGTTGTAATTAATATACGGTAGTTCTTAACTCCACTGCTTTAAATATCCTGAAGTTGCTTCTAAAACACCTGTTTTAGAAGGTTCATCTTTTAAATTATTCTCTTCTTTTTTCCTTTCTTAAACAATAATTAACTATTTTTATCGTGTAACGTATGTTAAAGTAATGTATCTAAACACAAAAAAATATTGAATGAAAGCAGCCTTACCCTTTTCCTTGTTACTATTTTTAACTACTCAACTATTTGCCCAGCAGGTTACCTTAAGCGGTAAAATAACGGATGAACAAAACCATGGTATCCCTTACGCAAGTATATACGTAAAGGGTACTACTAAGGGCACATCGGCCAATGCCGAGGGTAATTATACTTTGCAACTTAATGCCGGGCAGTACACCATTGTATTTAAGGCAGTTGGCTTTAAGTTGGAAAAAAGGGAGGTTGCCATTTCTAGTAATCAAACCATCAATATGGTTTTGCAAACTGAAAGCTATCAGCTAAAAGATGTAGTAGTAAAAATTGGAGCCGAAGACCCCGCATATGCTATCATCCGCAAGGCGCAAAAAAAACGTAAATATTATTTGAATCAGGTGAATGCCTTTACCTGTAATGTTTATACCAAGGGTATGCAAAAAATTCTATCAGCGCCTAAAAAATTATTAGGGTTTGATATTCAAAAAGCTGCTCCCGAAATCGGGCTCGACTCAAACCGTCGGGGTATTTTATACCTATCAGAAGCGGAATCAAAATATAGCTTTCAAAAACCTAATCAAGTGCACGAAGAAATGCTGTCATCAAAGGTATCTGGCACTAACAGAGGTTTTAGTTTAAATAGGGCTTCAAATATTGACATTAATTTTTACGAGAACATACAAAATTGGGCTGACCTAAGTTACCGTCCGCTCATTTCGCCAATTGCCGAAAATGCGTTTTTCTATTATAATTACAAATACATTGGTTTTACAGTTGAGAATGGCGAAAATATCAATAAAATTCAGGTTACCCCTAAACGGGGTTATGACGCGTGCTTTACCGGATATATTTACATTGTTGATGATAGCTGGCGATTGTATGGGCTAGACCTCTACATCACCAAAAAACAAAACATCAGTTTTATGGATACCATTCGCCTTTCTCAGCAATACTTACCAGTTGATAAGGACGTTTGGATGCCTACCACCAATAAGTTTGAATTTGTTGGGGGTTTCTTCAATGTAAAAATTGGCGGTTATTATATTTTGATCTATAAGGATTATGATATACACCCCAATTTTAATAAGAAAGACTTTAAAGAAGTTTTAAAAATTACCAAAGGAGTAAATAAAAAGGATTCGGTATTTTGGGAAAATGAACGCCCCATCCCGCTAACCGAAGAAGAAAAAAAAGATTATAAAAAAAAAGAAGTATTAGCCAAAAAACGGGAATCGAAAACCTATCTGGACTCATTGGATAAGGTGAATAATAAGTTTACGGCAAATGGTTTGTTTAACAATGGTTACCATCATCGCAATAGATTTAAGCATGAATTTTATGATTTTAAAAGTATAAGGAATGCATTTGGATTTAACACCATTGAAGGAGTAACCATTAATTACGATGCCAGATATAGCAAAAGAATAGATAGTAATAACAATCGCTATTTTATTTTAGGAGGAAACGCCCGCTATGGCTTTGCCAACAAAAACCTGAATGGGTATTTATATAGCTCGGTACCAACCGGATCATTTAGCACCATTACATTTGCAGCAGGGTCAACCATGCTTGATATCAACAGTAGAGAAACAATATCTCCGCTTGTAAATTCAATTTATAGCTTGTTTTTACGAGAAAATCGTTTAAAGCTATACCAAAAACAATTTATCAATTTTAATATTGATACACGCATAGTTGGTGGTTGGAAAGCCAATGGATATTTAAGCTGGGGCTACCGCACCTGGTTACCAAATTCAAGCAATTTTAGCTTTTTCCATCCTGCAAACCATGAGTATACTTCAAACAATCCTTTTACGCCCACACAGGAAACACCCTTGTTTCCTGCAAATAAAATGCTGAAAGTTACATTAAGCACTACTTATGATTTTAGCGATAAATACGAAACTTATCCAAATGGCAGAAGATATTTGCCATCGGCTTATCCAACTATAGGATTATATTACTCCAAAGGAATCAATGGTTTATTAGGCTCGCAAGTTGATTATGATTTGATTTCTGCAGATATTACCAAAACAGATATTGATGATGGAATAATTGGTCAGTCGTCATTTTACATAGGCACTGGCAAATTTTTAAACGCACGCAAACTATATTACCCCGACTATGCCCAATTTGGTGGTAACCAGCTTTTGTTTTATACCAGTGGCATTAAGAACTTCTTATTGTTAAACTATTACACATATAGCACTAAGCAGCAATATATAGAGGCTCATTTTGAACAAAATTTTTCGGGATTTTTCCTAAATAAAATTCCCTTGATACGTAAACTAAAATTAAAAGAAATTGTAGATGTGAATTACCTCAATACACCCGATTCAAAGAACTATACCGAATTAGGTATTGGCCTACAATATCTTAGCTTTTTAAGGGTAATGTATGGTACAAGTTATCATAGTGGCAACAATATACACCAAGGCTTTAGGGTGGGATTAAGTTTTTAAAATTGAAGCCATGAATAAACCTAAAACTTTGCAAAAATTAAATGAGCAATAAGGTAGCTGATGGCAAAAACTGTTAACAATTACTATATTAGCAACTTTTTAAGTTTAGGATGAAGAAATTTCATGGTACCGGGGTTGCAATGGTTACCCCTTTTACGTCAAGTGGCGAGGTTGATTATGCGGCATTAGGTAACCTTATTGATTATTTATTAGATGGAGGTATCAACTACCTGGTTTCATTAGGTACAACGGGCGAAACTGTTACCCTAAACGAAGAGGAGCGCAAAGCTGTTTGGGCATTTACCGCAAGCCATGTAAATGGCAGAGTCCCTTTAGTAGCTGGCATAGGGGGAAACAATACCTTAGAGGTAGTTTCACAAATTAAACAATTTGACCATAATGGTTACGATGCCATACTCTCAGCAAGTCCCAATTATAATAAACCTACACAGGAGGGTATTTATCAACATTATAAACTCATTGCCGAAAATTCACCTGTTCCTGTTATTCTCTATAATGTCCCTAGCCGTACAGGAAGCAATATAAATGCCGAAACAACAGTAAGACTAGCACGCGATTTTAAAAGTATTATTGGTATTAAAGAAGCATCGGGAAATTTTGATTTGATGAACCAACTGATGCGCGATAAACCGGAAAATTTTTTAGTAATATCAGGCGATGACCCTATTACCTTGCCTATGGTAGCAATGGGCGGGGTAGGCATTATATCAGTTATTGGTAATGCCTTACCGGAAGCAACCTCGGCTATGGTAAATTATTGCTTGAAAGGCGATTTTATACAAGCACAACCCATTCATTATAGTTTGATTGAGTTTACCCGACTCATGTTTAAAGAAGGCAACCCTGCGGGTGTAAAGGCTGCACTTAAATTATTGGGCATCACTAACGATACTTTAAGATTACCTCTAGTACCTGTAAGCAAAGAAACAGAAGTATTAATAGCTGCTGAATTAAAGAAAATAAATAAGTAAAGCCCAAAGGCTTAATAGCCATTGAGCTCAATTATATTTCTTTATAGATAGTGTAAGTAGTACTTACTTGGTTTCTTTGTTTTTTGCTTCCTGTACTTCCAAGCGGATAGCTTGGGCTAGGTTTTTAAGGTCTTGCATACCTTTACGTACACGAGTTCCGGCCGCGCTATTGCCCTTGTGGTAAAACTTTTCGGCATCTGCTTCTAATGACGAGATTAATTCCTTTACTTCAGTAAATTTTTTCATTTCTAAATTCCTTGTTTTTAGTTGGTTATGATTAGACAGCTAAGCTAAAAGGTTTTTTTGAAAATTAAAACATTTGCCCACTAAAATAATTCAACCAAATACATTTTTTAAAAAAAAATTTCCTAATGGCATAGTTTATATTACAAAATCGCATCATTTTTTGTACAATTTGTCAAAATTATACCAAAACACGGAAGGCATCAATTATTTTTTCTAAAGTAAATCAGGATTTGTGCCTGCTACTTTTATAATTAATTCGCCAAAAAGTGTATTTGCCCAGGCAAACCATTTGCGGGTAAAATCATTTGCATTGTTTTTATGGAACGATTCGTGCATAAACCCCGTACCCGCATGCGATTTTTTTAGCCAATTTAAACAAGTTGCTATTTCATTTTTATCAACCGAGGTTAAAGCCCTCATGGTAATGCTCATGGGCCAAATATAATCCATCCCAACATGCGGTCCACCAATGCCCTCGGCTACTGTACCTTTAAAAAAATACGGGTTTGATGAACTCAATACCAATTTACGGGTATTTTGATACAATGAATCGTCTACATCTATTGCTCCTAGGTAAGGTAAAGCCAATAAACTTGGCACATTGGCATCGTCCATAAACAATTGATTACCAAAACCATCCACCTCGTAAGCCAAAACTTTACCAAAAACTGGGTGATTTGCTGTTGCATATCTTTGCAAGGCAGCGCCTACCTCTTGGGCAAAAGTGGTACAAGTGCCAGCAAAATCAGTATCATTCAATACCTCTTTAAAAATAGTGGCCAATTGGTTTAAACTGGCCATGGCAAAATAGTTGGAAGGTATTAAAAAAGGAAAAATAGTGGCATCGTCTGACGGACGGAAGATTGAGCAGATTAATCCAACAGGGTTTACCGGATTACCATAACCACCATTCGGCGCGGTATCACTGGCTACTTCGGTTCTTCTTTGAAAATGATAAGGGCCTTGTCCGCTTTTACGTTGTTGCTCCTTAAAGGTAGCCACTACCAATTTTGTTGCTTTTTGCCACTCAGGTGTAAAAATGCTGATATCGCCACTGGTTTTCCAATAATTATAGGCCAATCTCACTGTATAACACAATGAATCCACCTCCCATTTGCGTTCATGAAGTTCGGGCTTCATAGTCGTATTATCGGTTGCCCATTCGCTACCTGTTGGCCCAAAGTTAAAGGCATTGGCGTAAGGGTCAATCAAAATGCATTTGGCTTGACGGTTGATTACGCCTTTTATCAGGTCTTTCAAAGCAGCGTCGGTTTTTATCAGGGGCAAGTAAGGCCAAACCTGTGCCGATGAATCACGAAGCCACATGGCATCAATATCACCTGTTATAACAAAGGTGTCGGGTTTGCTGTCAATAATATTGTGTTTAACAGTAGTATCCAGCGTGTTTGGATAACAATTTTCGAATAACCAGGCTAATTCAGGGTCTTTTATAGTAGCCTTAATACGGGCAATGGTTTGTTCCACAGCTGTGCTGTTAAACTTCCTATCGGCCAATTTAGGTCGTAGACTTGTATAATCAGGTTTAAACCAATTTGGTTTTAAGCCGATGCCTAAACCAACACTAGTGATACCATTTGCTTTAATAAAATCCCTACGAGAAATCATGGTTTGTACGTTTAAAAAAGGGTTAAATAAAAAAGCTTCTCTGTTTATAGAGAAGCTTTTAAAGTTATATATTTTTTATAAATATTACGTAAAGAGCATGGAAGAAGTTTTTTAATCCTTGCTATTAAGCAGTTTGCAATTTATTCTCTTTATAGTACCCGGCTTTCAATTTTTCGGCCATTTGGGTATAGGCATCCAGCGTTCTTTGTACATCCTCCAGACTATGGGCTGCTGTAGGTATCAATCGCAATAATATTTGCCCTTTCGGGATAACCGGATAAATAACAATGGAGCAAAAAATACCATAGTTTTCTCGCAAATCGCGTGTGAGGGCGGTGGCTTCGTACAAATCACCTTCTAAAAATACCGGGGTAACCATGGTATTGGTATTACCTATGTTAAAACCACGATCTTTTAAACCAGTTTGCAAAGCAGTAGCAATTTGCCACAGTTTGGCTTTCAATTCAGGTTTGGTTTTTAATAGCTCTAGGCGTTTTTTAATCCCTATTACCATTGGCATGGGTAAAGCCTTGGCAAATATTTGAGAACGCAGGTTATAGCGTAAATAATCAATCAGCACTTTATCGCCAGCTACAAACGCCCCAATACCAGCCATTGATTTGGCAAAGGTGGCAAAATACACGTCTACACCATCAATACAATTTTGTTCTTCGTGTGTACCAGCTCCTGTTTTGCCCATAGTACCAAAACCATGCGCGTCATCTACCAATAAACGGAAGTTGAATTTATTTTTTAGCGCGATGATTTCAGTCAGCTTTCCTTGTGCTCCCGACATGCCAAATACACCTTCGGTAATTAATAAAATACCACCTCCGGTTTGTTCAACCAAACGGCTGGCGTGTTCCAATTGTTTTTCGCAGCTTTCAATATCATTGTGCTTGTATACAAAACGTTTGCCCATGTGCATGCGCAAACCGTCGATGATACAAGCATGCGATTCCGCATCATATACAATCACATCATTACGGCTCACCAAGGTATCAATAATTGATACCATGCCCTGGTATCCGTAGTTTAACAAATAAGCATCTTCTTTACCTACAAAAGTACCCAAGTCGTTTTCCAACTCTTCGTGATGGATGGAATTTCCCGACATCATGCGGGCACCCATTGGGTAGGCCATACCAAAATCGGCAGCGGCTTGCGCATCGGCTTCCCTTACTTCGGGGTGATTGGCTAAACCTAAATAATTATTCAAGCTCCAAACTAAATGTTCTTTGCCATTAAATTGCATATGAGCGCCAATTTCGCCTTCCAACTTAGGGAAAGAAAAATAACCATGCGACCATTTTTGGTGCTGCCCAAGCGGGCCACCCATACTTTTTGTTATCTTATCAAATAAATCCAAAATGGTAAAATATTTAAGGTATTAAAATTACAAATATAAGGCTTATTACAAACCTTAACAATGCTTATAACTTATTATTATAGGCTATAAACAAAACTTGAGGAGACTTGTTTGCTGTTTTAACATAAAAATGACTATTAGCTAGTAATCACAAATAAAAAATGGCTTGATACCTATTAAATATCAAGCCATTTATAATTGGTTAGCGATTTTAGTTAGTCTACATTATCATGTAGGAATGAGTTATTATTCCTGATTTCGGTATTGCCATCCTTATCAGGCGTTAATGAAAATTTAGAAACCTGACTTTCATCTGATTGCGCGGTTTGCTGCAAAGCTATTTCCTTACGGCGATAAGCAGGCACGTTCTCCATTTCCTGAATGTTTCCATTACGCAGTTTCAAGCTCAAATCTTTAAGCCTCATGATACGCTCGCGCGATTTACGCAATTGCTCTTCTATCGATTCGTCTGTTTTATGATCGTCTGCTCCTAAAACCTCTTTAGCCGCTTCTACCTTTTTTGATATTGGCTGCTCTTTTAATGGCTCAAAATCCATAATCGTATCGGCCACTTTAAAAGTCATCTCTGGCGCATCCGGATTTTCGTTAACAGGTTCTTCAGGTATCTCATTTATTAAATTATGTTTGATAACTGGGTGTTCGGTAACCGGGTTAAACATATCAAACAAACCCGCCTGCTTAGCTGGCTCCTTACTTTTTAAATAAGGACTTGGCTGATTGGTAGCTGGCACCTGGTTAATAAATTCATTAATTTGTTTAGCCGGAGCTGCTGCTTCGGTATTTAACATGGATACCACTTTTTTACTACTGATTTCTTTTTGGCGTTCATCCATCGTTTGGAAACCAGTTGCGATGATGGTTACTGAAATTTTTTCGCCCAGACTTTCGTCGGTACAGTTACCCCAAATTAAATCGGCAGCCAAACCAGCTTCATCTTGTATATAATCGGTAATGGCGCTTACCTCGTCCATGGTTACTTCATTGCTACCAGAACTAATATTTAATAGGATATAGCGAGCACCTTCAATTTCATTGTCTTTTAATAATGGCGATGATAACGCTCCTTTTACAGCTTTAACCGCACGGTCTTCCCCTTCGGCAGCAAAGCTACCCATGATGGATACGCCGCTATCTTTCATTACGGTACGTACATCTTTAAAGTCGACGTTGATATAACCTGGTACAGTAATAATTTCGGCAATGCCTTTGGCGGCGGTTGTTAAAATATTATCGGCCTGTGCAAATGCGGAACCTAGGGTGAGGTTACCAAAAATTTGCCTTAACCTGTCGTTTGATATCACCAGAAACGAATCGACATATTTTTTCAATTCCTCCATACCTAATTCGGCTTGTTGCTTACGCCGTTTCCCTTCGAACGAGAATGGTGTAGTCACAATGCCAACAGTCAAGATATCCATCTCGCGTGCTGCTCTGGCAATAATCGGGCTGGCTCCTGTACCTGTACCGCCACCCATACCGGCAGTAATAAACAGCATTTTGGTATTAGGGCCTAGCATTTCCTTTATATCTTCAATACTTTCAATAGCTGAGTTTTTACCAACTTCGGGAATAGAACCCGCACCCATCCCTTCGGTTAGGCTAGCTCCTAATTGTACCTTGTTTGGTATTGGACTAAGCTCTAAAGCTTGCGCATCGGTATTACAGATTATAAAATCAACACCACTTATACCCTGATTATACATGTGGTTAACCGCATTGCCACCACCACCACCAACACCTATCACCTTTATGATGGATGACTTGTCCTTTAACATCTCAAACTTCATGATCCTGCTTTTTAATATTTTATCAATTCAATTTTAAGGTACTTGTATTTTAATATGTACCTTTTGCAGTACCTGGTAATTATTTTGCTTTGTTTATCGTAAACAACGCTTAATCAACCATTTGTACTGTAATATTATCATTTTTTGCGTAAAATTAGCACACCCAAACCTTCATTGTGGAAAGATAACGCAGATGTGGATAAATTACCCTCTTAGCTTATTCTACCTTACCTTTAAAACCCATCAAAACAACATTTTAGGTAATTATTACATTTATAAATGCTATTTTAAAAAGTCCTCGTCCTTTATATCGTCACGTATAAATTTCTTACCACTTTCCAATATCTTACTAAACAAACCAAACTTCTTTTCTTCTGTTTGTTTGCTTTTATCGGTCTTAATTTCCCTTGGCATTTCTTTTAAATCAAGATACTCCATTTTTTGTATGCCCTTAATCAGCAAGCCAATGCCTGTAGCATACGATGGGCTTTGCAGCTCTTCGTACTGATTTTTTGGTAACATCTCGTTTTTAGCTAAATGTTCGTTCGGATAGCCAATTCGGCAATCTAATCCGGTAAGGTACTCCACCAATTGCGGCAAATGCTTTAACTGTGCGCCACCACCAGTAATTACTATACCACCAATCAGCTTCTTCTCGTAACCAGATGATTTTACTTCGAAGTATACATGCTCAATAATTTCTTCCATCCTAGCTTGGATAACAAATGCCAGGTTTTTGATAGAAATTTCTTTTGGCTCACGCCCACGTAAACCTGGTACGCATACAATTTCGTTCTCCTTGTTTTCTTCAGCTAAGGCCGAGCCAAAACGTACTTTTAACTGTTCGGCCACGTTGCGCATTACCGAGCAACCTTCGCGAATGTCTTCGGTAACGCTGTTGCCACCAAAAGGAATAACCGCGGTATGCCTGATGATGCCTTCGTGGAAGATGGCTACATCGGTAGTACCACCACCAATATCAACCAATACCACACCGGCTTCCTTTTCCTCATCGCTTAAAACAGATTCGGACGATGCCAAAGGCTCCAAAATAAGCTCCTGACTTTCCAAATCGGCTTTGTTAACGCATTTTACAATGTTTTTAATGGCTGTAACCTGACCAGATATGATATGGAAATTAGCTTCTAATCTAACCCCAGCCATACCAACCGGATCCTTAATACCAGGCTCGTTATCAACCGTAAACTCTTGTGGTAAAACGTGTATAATTTCTTCACCCGGAGGCATTACCAGGTTATACATGTCTTCAATCAACTTGTCAATATCCTTGCGGGATATTTCGTATTGTAAATCTTTACGGGTAATGAGACCACGATGCTGTAAACTTTTGATATGCTGACCAGCAATACCAACATTTACCACCCTAATTTCTACGTTTGATTGCGCACCGGCTATTTCAACAGCTTGGGTAATTCCCTGTACTGTTTTATCAATATTTGACACCATACCTCTGGTAACCCCAGCCGATTCGGCTTTACCAATACCTAATACCTCAATTTTGCCGTTTTTGCCCCTGCGGCCAACAATAACACAAATTTTTGTAGTACCGATATCCAATCCTACTACAATTGGGGAACTTTTTTCGTGTGTCGCGCTTTTGTCCATATTATTTCTTTATTAATGCCTTTTTACTATTCAATTTTATTGAGTCGGCTACCGCCAACTTTACTTTCGATGTATCGCTTTTTCTATTATCACTCTTTACGCCAACTACCTGGTTGGCATATTTTAGATTGATGATTTTGTAAGTATCCCAGCCTACCCTTGGTATTACATTTTTATAAAATATATACAGGTTGTTAAACTTGGTTGTTAATGAGTCGGCCAAGCCTAATAAAATCCGGTTATTGCCTACCCTTGGTATCAGTTCAATTTCACGTTTGTTGTTTACAAATATTTGTGCAATCTGTGCGTTCCAAAGCGAATCTTTACGGATAAATTGCGCCGTTTTTAACAATCCTTTAGCCAAATCAGTATGTAGTGTATCCAGCTTGGCGGTCAGCATCTCATCAATATCGCCATTGGCAACCAATACCATCGCGGTAAAATTGTTGGAAAGCGGAATTTTTAAGCCATGCTGATCTACATAAAAATCCTGGTTAAAATGATTCATAATCCTTAAAACCGGCAATCGCTGGCTTACATCTACAAAAACCGTCCCGTCCATATCCGCATAAACTTTGGCGTATTCAATAAATGGATTTGCTTTTAATCTGTTCTCCAAATCCTGCAAATTGATAGCCTCCATCCTCGACCCAATAATGGCATTGTTATTGGCCGATAAAATATTGCCTACCTCCTGCTTATCAATAAAATACTGCGAACCCTTAATAAATATCCTCAGCTCTTTACACACCATTTGCGCCTTTTTGGAGCCAACAAAACTCATAAGCACTAACAGGGCAACCGTACTGGTTATCCAGGCAGTGCTTATAAATATCAAGCGCCAATTCAGCTTTTTAATCATTTTTTAAAGCAATTTTTAAAGGTTGTACCAATTTATCAATATCACCGGCACCTACAGTAAGCAATAATTCCGGTTTTTCTTGTTTAACTATATCAATCGCCTCTTGTTTACCGCAGAGGCGTTTGTTTTGCAGACTCATTTTTTTAAGCAACATGGTAGAGGTTACACCCTCAATAGGTAACTCACGTGCCGGATAAATATCCAATAGCAACAATTCATCCACCAAATCCAAGGCTTCGGCAAAGCCATCAGCAAAATCTCGTGTTCGGGTAAACAGGTGTGGCTGAAAAATAGCGGTCAGCTTTTTATCAGGATAAAGCCTTTTCACCGAATTTATGCAAGCCTTAAGTTCTTCTGGATGGTGGGCATAATCATCAATAAATAATTGTTTTGTATTTTTTATGACATACTCAAACCTGCGTTTTACTCCTTTAAAGGTTTCGAGGGCGGTCTTAATTGCTAAAGACGAAATACCCAATAGCAATGCAACCTCTATAGCAGCTACCGCATTTTCAATATTGTGTATTCCAGCAATACCTAATTTTATATTTTTTATTTCGACAGCTTTATTTTTGAAATCGAAGTAAAAGCTGCCATCAACTATTTGGATATTGGTTGCGTATGCGTCGGCAAGTTGGTCTACAGCATAGGTAAAACCAGTAGCCAGTGGTAAACCTTCGCGGTGTATGAGCAAACCACCCGGTTTAATTTGTGAAGCGAATAGCTTGAACGATTCGGTTAAATGGGCATGATCGCCATAAATATCCAAATGGTCGGCATCCATTGAGGTAATGATTGCAATATCAGGATGCAGGGTTAAAAACGAACGATCGAACTCATCGGCCTCTACAACTACTATGTTATTATTGCCGTACAATACATTACTTTGGTAATTGGTAGAAATACCACCCAAAAAAGCCGAGCAATCTTTGCCACTGTATTTTAAGATATGAGCCACCATGGTTGAGGTAGTGGTTTTGCCATGCGTACCTGCAACCGCCACAGTAAACTTACCCTTGCTAATAATACCCAATACCTGCGAACGTTTAAACAATTCGAAGCCAGCGTCTTTAAAAAAGTTAAGTATTTGGGCAGCATTCGGGATGGCAGGGGTGTATATCACCATCGTTTCGTCGTTTGGCTTTCTAAAATCGGCAGGGATGGTTTCCTTATTATCTTCAAATACTATTGAAATGCCTTCATCCATTAAAGCGGAGGTGAGTTCGGTTTCTGTTTTATCATAACCGCAAACCTTGCACCCTAAATGATTGAAATAGCGTGCCAAACCACTCATGCCAATACCACCAATGCCAATCAAATAAACCGATTTTATGCTGCCTAATCTCATATTTTACTTAAAAATTGCCTATAACGTTGGCAACGTTAATTTTATCACTTCGTTTGCTATCAATACATCCGCATTTGGCATAGCCATTTTGCCAATGTTATTTATCAATGTCGCTTGTTTACTATCATTACCCAATAAACCAATAGCCGTAGCTATTAATTTTTCTGGTGCTTCCATATCACTCAACATCAAAGCCGCATCATTATTTACCAATGCCAGCGCGTTTTTTGTTTGATGATCTTCGGCCACATTGGGCGAAGGCACCAAAATAACGGGCTTTTTAACTACACATAACTCAGCTATGGTACCCGCTCCCGCTCTCGATACAATGACATCAGCAACCGCATAAGCCAAATCCATGCGTTCCAAAAATTCGGTGATGCAAATATTTGGATGGTATTTTTCACCCAGTTTTTCAATTATCCCTTTATAGTAAAACTTTCCGGTTTGCCATATCAGTTGTACATCGGCAGCAATTAAGGCATCCATTCCGGCCATTACCGCCGTGTTTAATGTACGTGCCCCTAAACTTCCACCCGTAACCAAAATGGTCTTTTTAGCAGCCGATAATCCGAATTTAGCATATCCTTCATCTTTTTTCCCCACGATTGCCACCGAGGCTTCCCTAATAGGATTTCCTGTTTTTAAAATATTTTGCGCCGGGAAAAACCGCTCCATGCCATCAAATGCCACACAAATTTTCTTTGCCTTTTTACCCAATAGCTTGTTTGTGATACCAGCGTATGAGTTTTGTTCTTGTATTAAATAAGGCACTCTATTTAATGATGCAGCATACAATAATGGTCCGGAAGCATAACCTCCCACACCTACTACCGCATCGGGTTTAAATTCCTTAATAATGCTTAAAGCCTTGCTTACACTTTTTAGCAGTTTAACCGGAAAGGCGAAATTTTTCCAAATTGCCTTACGTTGTATGCCTTGAATATCTAACCCAATAATTTTATACCCCGCTGCCGGTACTTTTTCCATCTCCATGCGTCCGTTTGCACCAACAAACAGAATTTCGGTAGCAGGTAATTGTTTTTTTATCGCGTTCGCAATGGCTATTGCCGGGAATATATGCCCCCCGGTACCACCACCACTTATAATAACCTTAAGTGCAGGGTTACCCTTAGCCTTATCAGGGCTATTGGTTGCTGTTTGGGTTATACTTTTATCGCTTTGCATTTTTTTATCAATTCAATTAAGCCATTACCGGGTTTAATTCTTCAATTTCGCCAACTATTACTTTTTTAGGTTCATCAATATCCTTACTTACTGATAAGATAATACCAAAGGCTATACTTGTAAATAGTATAGAGGTACCGCCCATGCTTACAAACGGCAAGGGTATACCGGTAACCGGACCAAGGCCAACTGCCACCGCCATGTTGGCAAAAGCCTGTATGGTAAGACTAAAACTTAAACCAGCCGCCAATAAAGCTCCAAATGCCTTGGGTGCCCGGGTTACTATTTTTACACACCTGTATAGTAAAAACAGGTAGATGCCTATCACCGCTAAACCACCCAACAAACCGTATTCTTCAATAATGATGGCATAAATCTCATCAGAGTAGGCTTCGGGTAAAAAATTCACCTCATCGCTTTTGCCCACGCCCTTGCCAAATAAACCACCAGTGGCGATCGCTATTTTGGCATGGTCTGATTGGTATGATTTATCAGGGTTTACCACCTCCGGATGTAAATAGGCATTAATCCGAGAAACGTAGGTTTTATGCCTTGGTCCAAAAAATACCACACCAGCCAATAAAACCGCCCCCGCCAAACATACTACCGCTATTTGTTTGATGCTGATACGACCAATTATTAACAATAATATACTCACACCAAACAGCATCAATGCGGTTGAAAGGTTTGCCAGCGCGATTAAAATAAATACCAAACAAACCGAACCCATAATAGGTATGAATGATTCTTTTACATCCTTTATATTTTCCTGCTTAAGCGATAGCATACGTGCCAAATAGGTAATTAATGCCAACTTAGCTAAATCGGATGTTTGAAAACTTAAACCTGTACCCGGAATGGCGATCCACCTGCTCGCATCGTTAACATGACTACCAAACACCAGTGTATAAAGTAACAGGGGAATGGTAATATACATCAGCACTTTTGAAATACCACGATACAACCGATAATCGAGCTTATGCGAGATATACATCAGGAACATGCCACCAACTATCATTGCCAAATGCTTCATCAGGATAGACTCCGCCCCTACCCCTTTTTTATAGGCCAAGGTTTCGGTAGCACTGTAAACAGCCAACAAGGAAATAACAGATAGTAAAATCACTATCAGCCATATCCAGCGGTCGCCTTTGGTGTTATTTAGTATCCTGTTCATCCTTTTTGTCAATAGTCATTTAGTCAGTGGTCAATATTCAGTGGTCATTGTTTCATTGGTCATTTAGTCAGTGGTTAATCGTCAGTAGCCATTGTTTCATTAGTCATTTTGTAGCTTTTTTGACTTATTCCTATTTTGGTCAAACTTTCCATCTTCCGGACTTCCTGACTTCCTGACTTCTCCGACTCTCTACCTACAACTCCTTTACCGCTTGTTTAAATTGATTACCCCTATCTTCGTAATTTTTAAATAAATCAAAACTGGCGCAAGCTGGCGATAGCAATACGGTATCTCCCTTTTTTGCCAAATGGTAGGATACCAATACCGCTTCCTGTGCCGAATTGGTGTTCACTATAATTTCTACTACATCTTCAAAGGCCTCATGTATCAGCTTGTTATCCTTACCTAAACAAACAATGGCTTTTACTTTTTGCTTTACCAAGTCCTTAAGCATCGAATAATCGTTGCCTTTATCAACACCGCCTAAAATAAGTACAACGTCGGTACTCATGCTTTCAAGAGCATACCAGGTTGAATTTACATTGGTTGCCTTCGAATCGTTTATAAAGCTGATGCCAGATATTTTACCAACCGATTCAAGCCGATGTTCAATATTTTTGAAGTTCCCCATGCTTTCGCGGATGGACGGGTTACGGATTTCGAGGAATTTGGCTACTATTCCTGAAGCCATCGAATTATAAATATTGTGTTTGCCTTGCAGGGCCAGTTCGTTAATTGACATCTCAAATGGTTCGTTTTGTGCGTTTATAATTATAGTTTCGTTATGGAGACAAGCTCCTTGTTTAATTTCTTTCTCGATAGAAAATGGTAGTTGTTTTGCTATTACTTCCCTGGTTTGGAGTCCTTTAATAGTTTCCGGATCATCAGCGCAATAAATAAAAACATCATTTTCTGTTTGGTTTTGTAGAATCCTGAATTTTGCAGCGGCATAGTTTTCCAACTTATAGTCGTACCTATCCAAATGATCGGGTGTTATGTTCAGTAATATGGCTATATCCGTTTTAAACCGGTACATATCATCCAACATAAAACTGCTTAGTTCTAAAACATAGTAATCAAATTTTTCCGTAGCTACTTGGTAAGCAAAACTTTTCCCAATATTGCCAGCCAAGCCAACATTTAAGCCTGCATTTTTTAAAATATGATAGGTTAGGCTGGTGGTAGTTGTTTTACCATTTGAGCCTGTAATACCTATTATTTTGGCATTGGTATACCTACCCGCAAATTCAATCTCGGAAATTACCGGGATTTGTTGTTCTTTTATTTTCTTAACAATGGCTACCTTATCAGGTATCCCCGGACTTTTAATTACTTCCACCGCTTTTAAAATTTCGGCTTCGGTATGTTGTTTTTCCTCAAAAGGTATTTGCCAGTCTTCCAGTTGTTTTTTGTAGGATGGGGCAATGGCGCCAAAATCAGAAACAAACACTTCATAGCCCTGCTGCTTAGCCAAATAAGCCGCGCCTACACCGCTTTCGCCTGCCCCTAAAATGGCCATACGCTTCCCATTACCTTTTGAGGCATCGGGTTGGTTAGCTATGTAATTAGTACTGTTCATTTTATAATTTTTTGCCTTTGGCAATATTTTATCTTAGTTTTAATGTAATCACGGTTATAATGGCCAGCATAATGCCGATAATCCAAAAGCGGGTTACAATTTTGGCCTCATGGAAACCCCTTTTTTGGTAATGGTGATGTAGCGGTGCCATCAGAAATACCCTCCGCCCTTCACCAAATTTTTTCTTGGTATATTTAAACCAAAACACTTGGATAATAACCGAAAAGTTCTCGATCACAAAAACCCCGCATAATACAGGCACCAATAGCTCCTTCCGTATCATGATGGAGAAAACCGCGATAATGCCGCCTATGGCCAAACTACCTGTATCGCCCATAAATACCTGCGCCGGGTACGAGTTGTACCATAAAAAGCCTACACATGCACCTACAAAAGCACCAGCGAAAATTACCAGCTCGCCCGAATTGGGGATGTACATGATATTGAGGTAATCGGCAATCATGGTATTGCCAGAAACATAAGCAAGAATTGCCAATGTAATACCTATAATAGCAGAGGTACCTGTAGCTAAACCATCAATACCATCGGTGATATTGGCTCCGTTTGATATGAAAGTGATAATTAATATCACAAACAACATGAATACAGGCAAGGCAAATATTTGATAATTGCCCCCCAAAAATTTAAGCACTTTGCTATAGTCAAACTCATTGTTTTTATAGAAAGGCATGGTTGTTTTGGTCGACCTTGTATCCTGTGTGTAAACCGCATTATTACCACGCATATGGAATTGTACAGGAGCATCATCCTTAACAGGTAATTTTACTTCCTGACGGATAACGATATCGGAATTAAAATACATGGTAAAGCCTATAAACAATGCCAAGGTAACCTGACCGATTATTTTAAATTTGCCGGCAAGCCCCTCCTTGTTCTTTTTGAAAACCTTTATGTAATCGTCTAAAAAACCAATGCCTCCTAGCCATAGCGTGGTAACTATCATCATGATGATGTAGATATTGCCCAATTTGGCAAATAGCAAGGTTGGTATTAAAATACCCAGAATAATGATGATACCACCCATTGTTGGAGTGCCAGCCTTTTGCATTTGCCCTTCTAAGCCCAGGTTACGGATAGATTCGCCAACTTGCTTCATCCTTAAATAGTCAATTAAGCGCCTGCCAAAAACAGTGGTAACTATGAGCGAGGTAATAACAGCCATAGAAGTACGGAAGGTGATGTACTGGAATACCCCTGCCCCCGGAATAGTAAAGTTTTTGTTTAAGTAATTGAATAAATAATAAAGCATGTCCTTTTTTATTGGGCACCAATTGCCTTGTGGCTTTTGTGCTGGTTTTTATTTTTTTATTTGTACTCGTTTCATTTTCACTTAATCTCTTATCATCTTGCTATTTGAATTCATCATCCAAATAGCTTGTAATTTTTAAACCATTTGCTTGAATTGTTCAAGCAGTTCTTCCATATCGTCAAAATGGGCTCTTACTCCCTTGGTTTCCTGATATTTCTCATGCCCTTTGCCTGCTATCAAAACAATATCGCCGGGTGCTGCCAACATGCAAGCTGTTTTGATGGCCTCATGCCTGTCAACTATGCTGATGGTATGGCGTTTAAATGCTTGGTCCACACCTGCCTCCATATCCTTGATGATTTGATTCGGGTCTTCCGACCTGGGATTATCAGAAGTAAGTATCACCTTATCACTCCATTCACAGGCGGTTTTTGCCATGATTGGTCGTTTGGTTTTATCCCGATCGCCACCGCAACCCAAAACAGTAATTACTTTTTCGTTGCCCTTGCGGATATCATGTATGGTGCTCAAAATATTTTGAACCGCATCGGGCGAGTGTGCATAATCCACAATACCTACAATTTTATTAGGCGAAACAATATATTCGAACCTGCCACGCGCACCAGTTAGTTTGCTGAGGGTGGTTAAAATATTGGCCTTATCCTGCTCTAATAGCATGGCAGTGGCATAAACTGCCAATAGGTTATAGGCATTAAAGGTACCCACCATTTTAAACCAAACTTCTTCGCCATCAATCTGCAAAAGCAAGCCTTCAAACTGGTTTTCCAAAATACGGGCCTTATAATCGGCCATGCTTTTTAAACCGTATGATTTTTTATGCGCCTTGGTATTTTGCAACATCACGTTGCCGTTTTTATCATCACTATTAGTAAGGGCGAAAGCACTTGGCGGCAAGCCATCAAAAAATGCCTTTTTAGCTTTTAAATAGTTATCGAATGTTTTATGATAATCTAAATGGTCGTGCGTAATGTTCGAAAATATTCCACCCGAAAAAACCAAACCAGCTATGCGGTGCTGCGCGATGGCATGTGAGCTTACTTCCATAAAGCAGTAATCGCAACCTTCCAGCACCATATCAAACAATAGCGCGTTTAACTCAACAGGGTCGGGCGTGGTGTGTGTGGCTTGTACTACACGGTCGTTCACCTTATTTTCGACAGTTGATAGTAACCCTACTTTATAACCCATTTCCCTAAAAAGCTTATAAAGCAAGGTGGCGATGGTTGTTTTGCCGTTGGTACCTGTTACCCCAACCAGTTTTAAGCGGGTGGAAGGATTATCGTAAAAATTAGCGGCTACAATACCCAATGCAATGGTAGCATCGGCTACCATTAAAAAGTCAACTTCACCTGTAACACGTTCGGGCAAGGTTTCGCAAATAACCGCGATAGCGCCTTTCTCAATGGCTTGTAATATATAATCGTGCCCATCAGATTGTGTCCCTCTGATAGCAACAAATAAGCAACCAGGAATTACCTTCCTTGAATCAAAAACTACCGCTGTAATTTCTACATCGGCACTTCCTTGCAATTCGGTAAATGCAAGCCCTTCTATTATTTCACTTAAATACCTCATTGCAATTCAATTATTACTTTCGAGCCTACATGCTCATTATTAACCATTTGACGGAAAACAGTACCACTGCCATGCGCCTCTACCTTATAGCCAGCATTGCCCAAAACATATAACGCATCACTCAAGCCCATACCTTTTACAGTAGGCACTTTTAGTTTTTTTGGTTTAACACCATCAGCATTGTTTATTACTGAGTCTGGTTCAACTTCCATTTCCTTATTTGATGGGGTGCCAACCTTTACACCCAATTTATTACTTACCGTATTGATGGCCTGCCAATTACCCCGTTTAACTAGCGGCGCTTTTACATTATTTACATACATTAAGGGTTTGGTTTGGTTGATATCCATATCGCTCGAATAAACACGATCGGCAATTTCCCTAAATACCGGACCAGCTACCAAAGCCGCCAGGTACGACCCAACCGTCGGGTGGTTTATTACCACAATCATGGCGTATTTTGGATGATTTGCCGGAAAATATCCACAAAAAGAAGCTTGGTATGTTTTTTTGGCACCATAACCCGAATCGCGATTAGCAATTTGTGCGGTACCTGTTTTACCAGCCACAGTATACAACGAGTTTTTGATAATGTTTTTACCAGTTCCTTCTGTTACTACACCTTCTAATAGGCTTTTCACTTTTTTGAGTGTAGTTGCCGAACATATTTTATCACTAATGGTTCGCGCCTTAAATTGCTCAATGGTATTGCCCAGCCTTCTTATTTCCTTCACAAAAATGGGAGCTATCATTTTACCATCATTTGCTACTGAGTTGTAAAATGCCAGCATTTGCAGTGGGGTCATTTTTATTTCGTAGCCATAAGCCATTTCGGGTAGGGTGTAATATTTGTTCCAGGTTCTGCTTTTAGGTGTTTTTATAACCGGGGTACCTTCACCTTGAATTTGCAAACCTAGTTTCTCATTTAAATGATAGCTATATATCTGGTCAATAAATTGCGATGGGGTATTGATGTAATTATCATAAATAAACCTAGCCGCCGCCACGTTTGATGATTCTTCAAATGCCTGCTTAGCAGTCATTACTCCTCTACCCAGTTCAGCATCGGTAATATCTGGCCCATTGGGGATTTTATATTTACCCTTATTGGCATCCACCATGGTATTGGTATCAATTTTATTATGCTCAAAAGCCGTCATATAAGTCGCCAACTTAAAGGTCGAACCCGGTTCGGCAGCCTCGCTAATGGCATAGTTATATACCTCGCGGTATTCGCCACTTTTTGTTTTTGTAAAGTTTGATATGGCCTTGATTTCGCCAGTTGCCACTTCCATTAACACCACACAACCATGGTCGGCTTGGGTTTTAATCAATTGCTTTTTTAGCGCGTCCTCAGCAACATCCTGATAATTTACATCGATGGTAGAAATGATATCGGCACCATCCTTAGCTTCTATTTCTTCTTCTCCATTATTTACAGGCATCCAGGCACCGCCAGCAATGCGTTGCATCAGGCGCTTACCACTTTCGCCATTTATATAACCAGCATAGGCTCCTTCTAAACCAACCGCATTTTTAACATTTTCGTTTTTATAACCTATAGTACGAGCTGCCAGCGTATGGAAAGGCAATATGCGCCTGTTTTGCTCTACCACAATAAGTCCGCCCTTAATTTTACCCAAATTGAAAATCGGGAATTCGCGCACTTTTTTTAGTTGTTGAAAGCTTACCTTACGGCGAATGAGTTCATAGCGGTCGCCTGCTTTCCTAGCATCTCGCAATTTACGCTCGTATTCACGAGCTGATTTATCACCAAATAAATTGGATAGCTCCGTTGCTAATGAATCCACCTTTTGGTCGAAAACCCTGTCATCGGCAATGCCACCTGCCAGCATATCCATGTGCAACTCGTATTCGGGTACAGAGGTAGCCAATAGGCTCATATCTGACGAAAAAATATTCCCCCTTGCTGCCTCTACTGTTTTATATTGGGTTAATAAACTGGAAGATAGCGCTTTCCACTTTTTACCTTGCACAAACTGAATTCGATATAACTGCACAATTACTGTTGCCGCAAAAAGCAAAATCAACCCAAAAGCAAGGTAAACCCTTATTAATATTTTGGTTCTAATGGTCATGCCGACCATCCTCCTCAACGGTAATTTTTTCGGGTGGCGTTAATGATTCTTTTATTCCCAGCGTATCGGCCTTGATAGCTACCTGGGTTAATGTACTACGATAAGCCAGTTCGGCCTTAGTGGTTTTATAATCGTAGCTTAATTCCTTAACTTCCTTATTTATTTTTTCAATATCGCGGATATTTTTTTCGGCATAATTCCTGTTAGCAATGTATAACATACCTAAAAAGGCCAAAAACAAAATGAATGGCAAAGCCCCGGTAGCAGTTTCGGCAGTAATGATACCTTTCGAAAAAAATTGGGTAAACAAATTCTCAGAGGCATCCTTTAAAGGTTCCTGTTCCTTTATTTGTTCGGTTTCTTCCTCAGTAAGATTACGCAGTCTGTTTTTCATTTTTTTACCGCTATTCTTAATTTGGCACTACGTGCCCTGTTATTTATCGCGATTTCTTCATCGCTTGCTGTAATGGCTCCGCGACTCACCGCCTCAAAAGGCCTACTATCGTTACCATACACATCCTTTTCCAACTCGCCGCTAAACTTCCCCTTAGCTATATAATTCTTTACCAACCTATCCTCCAACGAATGGTATGACATCACTACCAATCTGCCCCCCTTTGCCAACACCGTTTCGGTTTGGGTCAGAAACTCTTTCAAAGCTTCCAACTCTTGGTTCACCTCTATGCGCAATGCCTGAAACACTTGCGCCAGGTATTTATTTTCTTTCCCTTTCGGGATACGGTTGGCAATGGCCTGCTTCAAATCGGCCACCGTGACAATTGGCGTGTTTAATCGTGCCGCTACAATGGTATTGGCTAATGATTTCGCGTTTTGTATTTCGCCATAAACACCAAAAATCCGGTGTAAATCAGCCTCAGTATAATTGTTTAGCACCTCTTTTGCCGTCAATGTTGCCTGTTGATCCATCCGCATATCCAATTCGGCATCAAAACGGATGGAAAAGCCTCTATCTGCTTGGTCGAACTGGTAGGATGATACCCCCAAATCGGCCAGTATGCCATCAACCGGGATTGCCCCGTGCAGGCGACAAAAATTTTTCAAAAACCTAAAATTTTGGTCGATGAAGGTAAAACGCTCATCATCAATCAAATTTTGTCGGGCATCAGCATCTTGGTCGAATGCGAACAGCCTCCCGTTTTTGCCTAATCGTTTTAAAATCCCCGCCGAATGCCCGCCGCCACCAAAGGTTACATCCACATAAGTACCACTTGGGTTAATGTTTAAACCCTCCATACACTCCTCAAACATTACGGGTGTATGGTAGCTACTCATTGTTGGCCTTTCCTAATTTCCCCATCACTTCCTCGGCCAGGTTGGCAAAGTTTTCGGGCTCGTTATCCAATGCCTGGTCGTACGCGTCTTTTGCCCAAACCTCAATCTTGTTAAACTGGCAGGATAAGATGACATCGGCACCTATACCCGCATATTCCAATAGTTGTTTAGGCAATAGCACCCGGTTGGCCGAATCCAAACTCAACTCCGATGCGCCTCTGGTAAAATACCTGATAAACTCCCTAGTTTTCTTTTCATACTGGTTTAGTTTATTCAAGTCGTCTACAATTTTATCCCATTCCTTTCTGGTGTAAATAACCAAATGCTTCTCAAAGCCACGGTTGATTACAAGCCCCTCAGTTTCAGCTCCGGGGAGCTGCTTTTTGAGACCTGCAGGCACCATCATGCGGCCTTTGGCATCGAGTTTACAATCAAATTCACCTAAAAAATGAGACATACTTACACTACGGCAATATTTACATGTAAAAGTAAATACTTTTCCCACCAATAACCACTTTTTCCCACAAAAAAGTTTTCAACAACACAAAAAAACCTTTTCTCTCCACTTTGGCTGTATTTTGGCTGTTTATCGGCTAAATTTTCTGCCTATAATTTTTGCGGTAATCCTTAAAAAAATTGCATTGTTTAAAAAAATGGCTATATTTATTTTTTAACAAAACACCCATACCATGCTGTCAATCAAGCTCCAACCGCTCAACAAACATTTAAAAGCCTTACTTTTTATTTTACCCTTAATTGCAGGGCAAGCCAGCCAAGCCCAAATACTTACACCCGACTCGATTGATCGGCTAGTGGAGCGCACTTTGAAGACTTTTGACGTGCCCGGAATTGCTTTAGCGATAGTAAAAGATGATAAAATAGTGTATGCAAAAGGCTATGGCGTTAGCTCATTAGCCACCAAGAAAAAGGTAGATGAAAACACCTTGTTTGGCATTGCCTCAAATAGTAAAGCCTTTACCGCGGCGGCCATTGGTATTTTGGCGGACGAAGGCAAACTAAAGCTGGATGATAAGGTAACTGATTATATACCCGAGTTTAAATTATACGACCCCTACGTTACCGCCGAATTTACTATTAGGGATTTGCTAACCCATAGAAGTGGCTTAGGTTTAGGAGCAGGCGACTTGATGGATTTTCCGGATTCGACTGATTTTACCTTGAAAGACGCGATTCATAATTTGAGATATTTTAAACCAGTATCGAGCTTTAGGAGCAAGTTTGATTATGATAACCAACTATATAAAGTAGCCGGAGAGGTGATAGCCAGGGTATCGGGCATGAGTTGGGAAGATTTTATACAAACGCGCATTATGAATGTTTTGGGGATGGAAAAAAGTTCGCCTAGCTACCAACGCATTAAAGATTACAGCAACGTGGTAGATGCTCATTCACCAGTAGATGGCAAAGTTGTGGTGATTCCAAGATATTTAACTACTACGGGCAATTCGGCGGGTGGCATTTATTCGAGTGTGGCTGAATTGAGTAAATGGATAATGATGCAAATGAACAACGGTAAATATGGCGATAACAAGCAACTGTTTTCGGAAGATATACATTGGCAAATGTGGTCGCCGCAAACCATTTTGCCAGTAGCGCCAAAATCATATTACAATACCCATTTTGCAGCCTACGGATTAGGCTGGTTTTTGAACGATGCCAAAGGCTATAAACAGGTTAGCCATACAGGCGGCATAGATGGCATGGTTACTGAGATTACGTTATTACCAGAGCTTAAATTGGGCATTATTGTACTGACCAACCAAATGTCGGGAGCGGCATTTACCGCGGTTACCAACCAGATAAAAGACAGCTATTTAGGCCTTTCCGGTCGTGATTGGGTAAAAGTTTTAAGCGACCAGGTAAAAGCCAGCGAGGAAGGTGCCGATAAAACAACCGCGGCTGTATGGAAGCAGGTAGAACTGAGAAAGCATGATAAAGTTAAACCCGACTATACACCATTTTTAGGCACTTATCATGATGTTTGGTTTGGGGATGTGGTTATAAAGATGAAAGATGGACAATTATTGATTAATGCCAAAAGGTCGCCTAAATTAACCGGAGTGGTATACCCTTACAAGGGAAACACTTATGCCATTAGGTGGAACTACCGTAGTTTTGAAGCTGATGCCTTCGCTATTTTTGTAACAGACGAAGAAGGAAAACCAACCGGACTAAAATTAAAAGCCATATCACCATTAACCGATTTTAGCTTTGATTTTCAGGATTTGGATTTTAAAAAGACGGAATAATTGATTGGTCTACTTTATTAAAACCTACACAAATACGCTTGGTCAATCAATTCGCCATACCAAATGCCAGTCTTTTTTTCGAAGGTAAACCAGGGGTTGCCATTGTATTGCAACACCTGTAAATTTTGTGCTGGCATATAGCTTTGCGCCAGTAAAAACTGCTTCTGGTTTTGCTTGTTTACAATCACATCCATCACAATAAAACAATGCCCCGGCGAACCACCATGAATAAATACATCACCAGCTTTTAGGTCGGCGCTGTTTTTTATTGGTTTTAACTCTTTTTGGAGCGATAATGTTCCGGCGTACGAAAAAACAAGGTTCATGTAGCGTAAAAAGTTATCATAGCCATCATCTTTTTTTCCTTTTAGTACCCATTTGCCGCTTTTGGTATTGTAGCGGTAGCCATCGGCATAATGGATATAATCGCAATTAAAGCCACTTTCAAAATGGAAAGCAATATCGTTGTATTGTTTTTTGCTGTACAAATATTCGCCCCGTAAACGCATCACCACATCGGCACATTGTTGTAAATCAACCTTGCCCACGCTTAAATCAACTACAGCGGCGGTAAAAATATTGGTTTCGGCTATCTCCCCATTATAGGTTTTAGTAGGGGTGCCTATGGGTTTTAGGGGTAATGATTGCAGGTATTCGGCAAAACTACCGGACGCTACCGTTTGGCGTGTATAGCCAGCTGGCAAAGTGAACCTGGTTAAAACCGTATCAACTTTGGTAAAATTACCAAGCAGCAACAAGGAAACTGTTAAAACTAGCCCTTTCATTGTGTAATGGCTTTGGTTAATTGCTGATAAGGATTAAAAGGAACCGGCAAACCGTCCACCAAGTTATAAGCCGAAAAATGCAAATGTGTTGGCGAACGTTTTTTATAGGCATTGTACCCTGTGCGACCAACCTCGGCAATTTTTTGGCCTTGCTTTACCACATCGCCGGGTTTTACAAAAATCTCTCGGTTATGGGCGTAATAGGTAATGATTCCTAAGGAACGGTGATATATCCAAATATACCTGCCACCTCGTAAACTACTTGCATTGTCCCATTCATTGGTACAGGCCACGACAATACCATTATTGACAGCCAATACATTAACGGGTTGGTTGGTATGGTCGTCCAACCCATCTTGATTTTTATCTTTTATAAAAATATCGTGCGCTGGGTGGGCCAAATGTTTATTGCCATCCAGAAAATGATAGCCTTTGTCGGAATAGCCATTGCCGTTGGTACCACCTATCGCTTTATAATTATATCCCTGCAAAGGGAACAGCCAAGTGGTATTGTGATCAACCGGCATAGCGGCAGCTAGTTGAGCAATTAATCCTTTAAACTGGGTAGCTGCATCTTGTTTTTTGATGAAACCATTTAATATAGCCGTGTTTAACTCATTTATTTTTATGCAGATTGCTTTGGCATCTTGGGCATATATGGGCAGGGTAAAGAAAAATAGGATGGTAGCAATAAAGAAATTTCTCATTATATATTTTGGTTAGCCTGTAGTATCTATCCTGATATCATATTTAGCCAATAAACCCGGCAAGCCATGAACTGAAAACCGGGCCTTCTTAATCATATTCTGTTCAGGGTCGATGGTGTAATTATAGGATGAACGTAAATCGGCGTTTTTTAATATGGTACGCTCAAAAAAAGCACGGTTTAAATTGCAGTTAATGAATTTTACATCGGTAAGGTCGGCTTCGGTAAAATCTGTTTCCATAAGCGAGCAATCGGTAAAAGTTGTCCCCTTGTTTTTCTTTTTATAAAATATGGCATTATCCAGCAAACAATTTTCAAAATTTAGTTCAAATAAGAAGTCGTTTGCTTTGCTAAAATCGGCACCAATTAACTTACAATTTTTAAACCTGCAATTCTGCAAGCCGCAGCTGCCCAATTTTATGAGGGCAAGGTTACAAGTTTCAAAAATGCAATCAATAAATGTGATGCCATAAAAATCGGCCGATGAAAAATCACAATTGATGAATTGGCAATTTTCGTAAGTCAACTTACTCCCCACAACGGCTTCGGCAGTAATTTTTGTGAAGGTTTTATCTTCAATCAAGTTCATTTATCAGCTATACTAATGCTTATTTTTGAATTAAAGGGAATAGGTATATAATGTTAGCATTTTGCAATTAACTACCTTCCAAACAATAAAGGTATTATTTAAATTAGAAAAGGATAAAACCAACAATTGTTTAGCTAATTGTCTTTTCAGTAAGGTTAAGCGTTTTTAGCAATTCCTTGGCATCCACCAGTTTTACATTGCCCTCCAAATCGCCAATAACCAGTTGTTCATTTTTTTCGGCACTCGAGATGACCAGCCTTTCATAGGCCAAGGTTGCGCCTTTAATTATTTTATCGCGAAGCTCCTTATTTTCAGGACTTAATTGCATGGCTTTGTTCTTTTATTGTATTCCAAATATCATAATTATTTATGATATTTATGGTCTCTAAGTTTCCTTCACAAATAAGGGTTGGTGTGCCCGATGTATTATTTATAACTAGCCATAAATCACAAATGGGTATATATAGGTTAATCAAATTATAAATACCTCTAAAAAATCTGCGCTTTATCACGTTATCAGGTATCGAGTGACCTCCATTGCTTACCCTTTTGGCTACCCGATATTTTGCTTCATCAGGAGAACTTAGCCAAAAATAAATTAAGGTAATTTTATACTTTTTCCCCCTTGCTCTATTTATTAAATCTACGTAACTACGTGATGCGAGAGTAGTTTCAATCGCAAAATCTTCTTCATTTTGCAATAGGCTTTCAATTCTTGTTAACATAATTCGTCCGGCTTCAATTGCTACACTAGCTGCATTAAAGGGTGATAATCCGGCTGCAATGTTATCGGCATTCACGAACTCCCGACAATTTAACATCTCGGGCAATATGGTATAACTTGCAGTTGTTTTGCCCGCGCCATTACAGCCTGCTATGATGTAGAGATTGGGCATAAACTTCTAATTTTTAAAGAATTCAAAGCTGGATTTAAAAATAGCTTTACGTTCATAATGTATGCTATTCCTCAAAATTCATTTGTTCACTTACTTGACTTATTTGATAGGGTTCTAACTTAAGTTTATCTTTTAAACTCTCAAAAATTTGATTAGGATATTTATTTAATGAAATTTTTAAGAATATAGTTAAAGTTTCTAATCTATCTTTATTTTGTATCAAAAAAACGTCGTTAAAAAGTTTTAAAGTTTCATTTGAAGGATATTTTGCCAAGGCTTGAAATAGAATTCTCCACTTTTGATAATCAAAATCTTTATTTGCTAATCCATCCACAAATGCTCTTACCAAAATTGGATAAAACCTGGTATCAGGAAATTCACGAATAGCATATATGGAGTAATAACCAAAATTATTTTTTTTAAAAAGCTCTTTTAATATTTCTACATCATCAGGATTTTGATATCTCGCTAATGCTAATATTGATTCAGGACTATTTTCAGTTGTAGCTATTTCTTTAACTCTGCTATAATATTTTGGCTCAGGTTTTATTTTGAGCAATAAATCATACTTTGTTTTAAGGATAATTGATTTATCATTTAATAAAACACTATCAATAAATTCTTTTTTGTAATCAGCTTTAGGTGTTAATTTTCCATAAACAAATTCAGGTATGTAAGTTTCAATATATAAATCTCCAACCGTTTCCTCATAAATAAAACATCCTAAGTGTGTTTTACATTTAGTAGTATCATAAAGATGCTTTTGTAAAATTGGTAATAAATCAAGTTTAGGACGATTTGATAAAGCCCAAAAAGCATAACTCCGAACAACAGGATTTTCATTATCTGTAAGAATTACTAATTCAGCATTTGTACTGATTTTATTTAACCTTTTGTATCTCTTAAATTGCTTGTTTCTTTTCTTTGATAAATCTATATATGCTCCATTTAAAATATTCTCCTTAGCGATTTCCCTGACCAACTTCATAACTTTAGGTCTAATTATAACTGGCTCATTTTGCACACTTGAACCTTGTGCCTCCACCAATAAACCAGCGAATAAACAAATTAAAATAAGGCAAAAGGTTTTCATAACTATTGAATTGAGTAGTTTAAAATTAGTCATTTAACCTTTATTTATCAAAGCAACAATCTCCATCTCACATATTCCTCCTATACTGCCCCCCAACCTCGTATAAGGCATTACTAATTTGCCCAAGCGAGCAATATTTGCAGGCTTCCATCAGGCTTTCAAAAATATTTTCGCCGGCTATGGCTGTTTTTTGCAGGTTTTTTAATAATCGGGGTACTGCATGCTGGTTGCGCTGTTGGAATTGTTGCAAGGCGGTTATTTGGTATTGCTTCTCCTCCTCGGTAGCTCTAATTACCTCGGATGGGGTGATGGTTGGCGAGCCCTTTTTGTTTAAAAAGGTATTCACCCCAATTATCGGGAAATCGCCATTGTGCTTTAAGGTTTCGTAATACAATGATTCTTCCTGAATTTTACCCCGTTGGTACATAGTCTCCATCGCGCCTAAAACCCCACCCCGCTCGTTAATGGCTTCAAATTCGGTCATCACTGCTTCCTCTACCAAGTCGGTCAACTCCTCAATTATAAAAGCACCTTGTATGGGGTTTTCATTTTTTGCCAAACCCAGCTCCTTGTTAATAATAAGCTGTATGGCCATAGCCCTCCGTACCGACTCTTCCGTCGGCGTGGTAATGGCTTCATCATACGCGTTGGTATGCAACGAGTTGCAATTATCATAAATGGCATACAAAGCTTGCAGCGTGGTGCGGATATCGTTAAAATCAATCTCCTGCGCATGCAGTGACCTGCCACTAGTTTGTATATGGTATTTTAGCTTTTGCGACCTGTCGTTCCCTTTATATTTATTTTTAATGGCCTTCGCCCAAATGCGCCTTGCTACCCTGCCAATTACCGAATATTCAGGGTCTAAGCCATTGGAAAAGAAGAAAGATAAATTAGGCGCGAAATCGTCAATATGCATACCTCTGCTTAGGTAATACTCTACATAGGTAAACCCGTTTGATAGCGTAAAGGCTAGTTGTGTTATTGGATTGGCACCCGCCTCGGCAATATGATAGCCCGATATGGAAACCGAATAAAAGTTGCGTATGTTATTATCAATAAAATATTGCTGAATATCGCCCATCATCCGCAAGGCAAACTCGGTAGAAAAAATACAGGTATTTTGTGCCTGATCTTCTTTCAAAATATCAGCCTGCACCGTACCCCTTACGGTTGATATGGCGGTGGCTTTTATTTTTTCGTAGATATCGGGTGGCAAAACTTGGTCGCCCGTTAGGCCAAGGAGTTGGAGACCTAGGCCGTTATTGCCGGGTGGGAGGGTCGGGGTGAGGCCCTGATAACTAGGCCGCACCAATCCCCTATCATCGTACAGCTCTTTAAACTTTGCCTCTACCAAATGCTCCAGTTTATGCTCGGCGATGTATTTTTCGCATTGCTGGTCTATCGCGGCATTCATAAAAAAACCCAAAAGCATCGGTGCCGGACCATTAATGGTCATGGATACCGAGGTGGAAGGGTTGCATAAATCGAAGCCGGAATACAGTTTCTTGGCGTCATCTAAGGTGGCTATACTTACGCCGGAATTACCTATTTTACCGTAAATATCCGGACGGGTATGCGGGTCTTCTCCATATAGGGTAACCGAATCAAAAGCGGTTGACAGGCGGTGCGCAGGCTGACCAAGCGATACATAATGAAAACGTTTATTGGTTCGCTCCGGGCCGCCCTCCCCGGCAAACATACGGGTTGGGTCCTCCCCTTCTCGCTTTAGCGGAAATACGCCGGCTGTATATGGGAACTCGCCGGGCAAATTTTCGGTGAGTAGCCAGCGCAAAATATCGCCCCATGCCTTGTATTTTGGCAGGGATATTTTTGGAATGTTTAAACCCGAAAGGGATTGATAATATAGAGGTTGCTTAATTTCCTTATCGCGTACCTTATATATAAAATTTTCGGAGGTGTATTGAGTGATGGTTGCTGGCCATTGTTTCAACAGATGCTTACATTCGGGATGCAATTTTTCTTCTAAATCCTGTTGCTTGGCCTTAATCGCTTTTAGACTTGCTTCATTGCCAATAATTTCGATCGCTTCCTGCAAACAATAAAGCTGTTGGGCTATATCGCATTGCTCTTGCACCCAAGTGTTATAAACCTTGCTTTGTTCCACCAACTCGGCCAAATAGCGGTTGCGGTTGGGCGGGATGATGTAAAACTTTTCGGATTCCTTATCGTCCTCTTTTATCAGCTCATGGTGCCCTTTCATTAAATCAATGCCTGTTTTGTGCTTTATGGTATCCATTAAGGCTATAAAAAGCGCGTTCATTCCAGGGTCGTTAAATTGCGAGGCCATGGTACCATAAACCGGAATTTTATCATCGGCAACCTCAAAAAGCTGGTGGTTGCGTTTGTATTGTTTACGTACATCGCGCAAAGCGTCCAAAGCACCTCGTTTATCAAATTTGTTGAGGGCCACCATATCGGCAAAATCGAGCATATCAATTTTTTCTAACTGGGTGGCGGCACCAAATTCGGGGGTCATCACGTATAAAGAGACATCCGAATAATCAGTAATCATGGTGTCCGACTGCCCAATGCCAGAGGTCTCCACAATAATAAAATCGAACCCGGCGGCTTTGCAAATATCAATCGATTCCTGCACATGTTTTGACAAGGCCAGGTTGGCTTGGCGGGTTGCTAACGAGCGCATGTAAATACGAGGGTTATTAACCGCGTTCATGCGGATACGGTCGCCTAGCAAGGCCCCTCCTGTTTTACGTTTGGATGGGTCGACCGAAATAATGGCCATGGTTTTATTGGTGGAGATTAAAAACCTACGCACAATTTCATCAATCAGCGATGATTTGCCCGAGCCACCCGTACCCGTAATACCTAAAACCGGGATGGTAATGGTATCCTTTTTATTATTTTTATTTTTGAATTCGAGTTGATTGAATTGCTCCGGGTCGTTCTCGGCTAAGGTGATTAAGGTTGCGATAGCTTTTGGGTCTTTTTCAGGTAGATGCTTTAGCTCGCCGTTTAGTTTGGTAAAGGTACGAAAATCGCATTTTTGAAGCATATCATTGATCATGCCTTGCAGCCCCATGGTTCTGCCATCATCGGGCGAGTATATTTTAGAAATGCCATAGGCTTGCAACTCCGCTATTTCATTTGGCAAAAAAACCCCGCCGCCGCCACCAAATATTTTTATATGCCCCGCGCCACGTTCTTTCAATAAATCAAACATGTATTTAAAATATTCCAAGTGCCCGCCTTGGTACGATGTCAGGGCAATGCCCTGTACATCTTCCTGTATAGCGCAATTTACCACTTCATCAACCGAGCGGTTATGCCCCAGGTGAATTACCTCCGCGCCCGATGATTGCAAAATTCGGCGCATGATATTGATAGTAGCGTCGTGCCCATCAAAAAGGGAAGCTGCAGTAACAAAACGGATTTTATTTTTAGGGCTATAGGGAGCTATCATTTCCATAACAGGTTAATTGATTGCTGTAAAATTAACCAATTAAAATGGGGAAACGGAATATGGAAAAATTGGAATTATTTTAAAAATACAATTGCACCATTTGCCGCCAATAACGTGGCCTGTGGGCGTAATGCTCCCAAATGTATAAGTTGTTTGGTATACCCTTGTGCCATAAAAGCTTGCTAAATTCTTGGTTATTGTGTAAAAAAGGGTCGGTTTCGCCAATGGCAAAAATAATTTCCATTTTGCGTATGGTATCCAACTCATGCTCATCGTGCATGTTGGGGACGTATTTCATAGGCGTATTATAGTAAATATGGTCGTTGTGGTAACCATCAAACAAATCGTCAAAGTCTTGAATTTGTTGGGTTAAATCATATCGGCCACTCATACAAACCACTTTGTTAAAAATCCAAGGATGGCGCAGGGCAATGTTCAAGGCATGAAACGCGCCCATACTACAGCCTGCCACTTCAAAATAATTGCCCTTGTTTTTATGCCGCATTAAAGGCAGTACCTCATTTAAAATATATTCTTCGTATTGCAAGTGCCGGGCAATGCGCACTATGGGGTGTACGGTGGTGTTATAAAAGCTTTCGACATCAATGCTATCCACGCAAAAAATTTGTAGTTCACCGTTGTTTATCCGGTTTTCCAGTGCTTCAATCACCCGCCAGTTTTCGTAATCATAAAACCTGGCCATACGGGTTGGGAAAAACAGTACAGCCGCTCCGGCATGTCCAAATACCAAAAGCTCCATGTCGCGCTGCAAGATAGGACTAAACCACTTGTGATATTCTCTGTTCATTTTGAGCCCTGCTTATGGTCCGAAAGTTCAATACCTAATGTTACCTAAAAATAAACTTATGATTATTGATTAACCGTAATTGAATTATTAATAACCTCCTCCCATAAACTGTAAGCGGCTTTGCTTAAATGCAAACCATCTTTTACATATAATTCGGTTTTTGGCTTGCCGGCAGCATCCACCATTTCATTAAATACATTTATAAATTGCCAATTATTGTCGAGTCGTAAAATCTCATTTTCAATTAATTGGTTGGTATATTTAAACTGTTCAATCAAAGCCCAGCGGCTTAGGCTAGGTTTAAGCGATATATAATAGCATGGAATATCGCCAAACCTTTCTTGCACGCGCGCTACCAATTGTTGAAAAAACAGGAATACTTCCTCAGGATGACGGCCATCGCCGAGGTCATTATCGCCAGCATAAATTATGAACCTTTTGGGCTTATAGGGTGCCATGATCCTATCAAAAAACCAAACACAGGCGGCCAGGGTTGAGCCACCAAAACCTAGGTTAATGGGTTTTATTTCATTAAAATCGTTGTATAAACTGCTCCACATCCTGATAGAGGAGCTGCCATAAAAAATAGTTTCAGGCACGTATCCTAACTTTGCCCTATCTGCTTCAAGGCGTTTCACCTCATCTTCGTACCAGTACATTGTTATTAATAATTTTTAGAATATTTAAGCTAAGCTATCAATTCAAAATCAATATAGAAAATAAATTGAAAATACCCACATTTAAAGGCATGCCTTAATTTTGTACCTTTGAAAAAAATGGGGACTTGCCCACCAAAATGATACATAAAGATATTTCAGACCCAAGCTATAAAGGCTATAACAATTACGGTGCCTGGTTGCGCGAAAAATACAAAGGACAACGGGTATTTAAGGTAATTGTTGATGGTGGCTTTACTTGCCCTAACCGCGATGGCTCCAAAGGTTATGGTGGCTGTACGTATTGCAATGTCGATTCCTTTACACCTTCTGTATCGCGTAATAACCCATCGGTACGCGAGCAGGTGATACAAGGTGTAGAACGTGCACGCAAGGGCAACAAGGCCGATAAGTTTATCATTTATTTTCAGCCCAATACCAATACTTATGCTCCCGCACATTATTTAAAAATGCTGTATGATGAGGCTTTGAGTTACCATACCGAAGATATTGTAGGCTTATCGGTAGGTACCCGGCCAGATTGTATTGATGCCGAAAAAATAGCTTTATTGGAGAGCTATACCGACCGGTTTGATGTTGATTTAGAGATGGGTATGGAATCTATTTATAACGATACCCTGGCTCAAATAAATAGGGGATGCAGTCATGATGAAATGATTAGCGCGCTAAAACTGTTGGAGCATACCAAGTTAGATGTTTGTGTACATACCGTTTTTGGCTTCCCTTGGGAGACCAAAGAAATGATGCTGGCCTATGCTGCCGAAATTAACCGCTTCCCGCAAATAAAGTTTGTTAAGTTTCATCACCTGCATATTGTAGAAGGTTCGGTTATGGGGGTTAAGTACAAACGCGAACCCTTTAAACTTTTTACTTTGGATGAATATGCGGAATTCATGTGCGAACTTTTGCCATTGGTACGCCCCGATTTAGTGATACAACGCCTTTTTGGCTTAAGTGACCTTGATTTATTAATAGCCCCTAACTGGGGACTCAAAAAATCGGAAATACAATACTATATCGACCAGAAAATTTTACAAAAAGGCGTTGTACAAGGTTCGGCCTATCAGGAAGCACCAATTTTTATATAAATAATAATAGCATACCGAAGCATTTACTAATTTGTCGCGAAAAACAACTGCAAACTACTTTCCGGTATTAACGGGTGTAAGAGCCTTGGCAGCCTACCTCGTTTTTGTTTCTCATTTTTCATATGTTTTTGATGGAAAGCTTCCCGCTTTTACATTGCGTGTTTTGGGTGAGATGCATATTGGGGTGAGTCTGTTTTTTGTACTTTCTGGTTTCTTAATTACTTATCGTTATTACAATAATTTTACCCTAAATGGTGCTTGGTTTAGGCAATACCTTAAAAACAGGGTTGCCCGTATTTACCCGATGTATTTTTTGTTAACGCTAGCTGCATTTACTTACTATTTTACTAATTGCGACCCAATTATTACCAAAGGCTTTGACCATCCCATAGCATTATTGTTCATGAATATTACTTTTGTGAGGGGCTTTTTTTATCAGTTTTGGGATACTGGCATAGCTCAGGGCTGGTCGCTTACGGTGGAAGAATGTTTCTATTTTTCGGCACCTGTGCTGTTTCTCATCGCGAAAAAATACAATAAATTTTATATACAGCCGCTCATTATTACTTCTATAGGGATTGCTTTAGTACTCATTTTTAGGCATATAAACTGGTATGGCTTTTTTGGCAATTTTACCTACATGATGCTCTTTACCTTTTTTGGCCGCTGCTTTGAGTTTTTTGTGGGGATACAATTGGCGCGCTATGTATTAAAAAATGGGAATGTCCGCAGCAGTAAAATAAACTTTACCGCCTTAGGAAGCTTATTCATATTTGCATGCCTAGTGCAGATGGCCTTGCAACCTATTGTGAAACCATGGAATGCGGGTTTAGAGACCCCTATCGGTATTATAACCAATAACTACCTGCTATGCCTAGCTATCGCGCTGTTTTTCTATGGTCTATTGACTGAAGAAACCGCATTTAAAAAGATATTGGCCAACCCCTTTACCGAACTATTAGGCAAAAGCTCTTATATTTTTTACCTAATCCACCTGGGATGGATTGCCAACCTATTACACGGCTTATTTGATAGCCTTAACGATATTATTTATAGGATGTATGATGGTTTGGGGGTAGATTGGCATTCACCTTTTGAAAACGAAGTAGTAAATTTGGTATTATTATTTGTTATCCTGAACGCTATTTCCATCCTGCTATTTAAAACCATAGAGGAACCTTTGAACCTTTACATCCGTAGGAGTAACTTCCTGATAAAGCATTCAAAAACTAACCAAACAACCTAAGTAAACCTATTATAATTTAGATTTAATAGACAAAAATAGTTGGTAAAACCTTTGTAATAATCTGTTTTACAACAAGATATAAGGAGCAAATTGAAATTGATTTCAATTTGCTTTTTTTGTTATATGAAATCGTCAAAAAAAGGCGTGTTTGAACTG
>CAITEP010000004.1 GCA_903891475.1 uncultured Mucilaginibacter sp. | reverse complement strand
GTCAAATTTGTGGCTGTCATTTTTAAAGCCACTGCCAGTGGTTTATTGTTTGTCGAATTAGTGTCCGTTTGAGGTAAAGCCGTTATAGGTGGCTTACTGCTGTCTTTTGTCGAAATATTGTTGCAACTTAAAAGAAAAATACAAAAGCAAATTAAAATTATTCTACGCATACAGATTTAAAATTACAAGGCATAAATTTATGCTATTATATGTTATTTTGTTGATAGAAAGTTAATTCGGCTAATTCTTATTTAAGTTGTTGTAAAATTTACCTTGTTGCACCCAAGCAGGACGGAAGTTCGTCAGCACACAAAACACACCCCGCCTTTCCCTATATCCTTAAGTCATAAAATTAATTCCATATTCACCTCATCCGCGAAGATAGCCCACCGCCGGGATAAAAAGTAAAGGCTATATAAACGGGCAGTTGTGTTTTATTTTTTAGTGGCTTGCCCGGCCTTGACATTTTACCCGGCTCGCGCTGTTTGTTGCTTAAGCGGTAAATATGGGATGGTGTGTTCATTAGCATTGCGATAGTCAGCAGATTTATCGCCAGGGACATTAATACCATGCCTACCGATTTGTTGCTGGAGAGTCATTTGGTGCGCTTTGGCTGGCCGTTCTTCCCGTCATGGTAACAATTATAGCTTAAAATAACTTTGCGCTATTATTTTTCAACAGATGAAAACCCATTAAAACTTAGCCAAGGTGTTGTACCCATGTTGTACCTCAAGAAAAAGGCTTCATGAATTAAACTCACAAGGCCTTGATAATCAAGTCGGGATGAGAAGATTCGAACTTCCGACCTCCAGCACCCCATGCTGGCGCGATACCTGGCTACGCTACATCCCGAATTGGAGTGACAAAGATATTTTTTTGATTTCGGATTTCGGAATTTTGATTTCGGATTTTGGTAAGTAGCTAGTGGCCGGCATCAAGTAGCTAGCTTTTTTTAAGCACTTTTTTAGTAAAAGAGTTGTAATGCTATTATTTCTTAAATTCTGAGTCGGTTGCTGTAGGCTCAGATGCTTAATCATCCGGTTTGCTGTTTAGGAGCGCTTTCCTACATACCGAATCCCCACTTCTCAACAGAAACCCTATCTTTGCAGCAACATGAAAAATTTTAATCAATATAAAAGGTTTACTGTTACATCGGCATTGCCCTATGCCAATGGTCCGCTGCACATCGGGCATTTGGCCGGAGCCTATATTCCTGCCGATATTTTTGTTCGTCACCTGCGCCTTAAAAAGAAGGATGTGATACATATCTGCGGGTCAGACGAGCATGGCGCCGCTATTACCATTAAGGCCAAAAAAGAAGGAACAACGCCACAAGCCATTATTGATAAATACCACGAGCAAATAAAAACCAGCTTTAAGGAGCTTGGGATTGATTTTGACATGTATCACCGTACCTCGGCAGCCATACACCATGATTTGTCGCAGGAGTTTTTTTTGAACCTTTACGAGAAGGATGAGTTTATTGAAAACTATTCGGAACAATACTATGATGAGGATTATCAGCAGTTTTTGGCCGATAGGTATATTATGGGTACCTGCCCCAATTGCAGCAATGAAAAAGCCTATGGCGACCAATGCGAAAATTGCGGTACCTCATTAAACCCGACCGATTTAATAAACCCGATCTCCACCTTAAGCGGTAAAACGCCTGTTTTAAAACCTACCAAACATTGGTATTTACCATTGGATAAGTACCAGCCTTGGCTGGAGCAATGGTTGGCCGAGAAGGAAAACGATTGGAAGGTAAATGTGATGGGGCAATGCAAATCATGGTTAAAATCTGGTCTGCAGCCACGCTCCATGACCCGCGACCTTGACTGGGGCATTGATGTACCATTGGAAGAAGCAAAGGGCAAAAAGCTATATGTGTGGATGGATGCGCCAATTGGCTATATATCAGCCACTAAACAATGGGCCATTGATCATAATAAGGACTGGAAGCTTTATTGGAAAAAGCAGGAAAATGAAGAGGATAATTCCTGTTTGTTGCATTTTATAGGCAAGGATAATATTGTATTCCATTGTATTATTTTCCCCTCCATACTACATGCGCATGGCGAATACATTCTGCCACAGAATGTACCGGCCAACGAATTTTTGAATCTGGAAGGCGATAAGCTATCCACTTCGCGCAATCATGCGGTTTGGTTAAACGAATATTTGCAAGAGTTTCCGGGCAAGCAGGACGAGTTGCGCTATGTAATAACGTCAATACTCCCCGAAACCAGCGACAGCGAGTTTACATGGAAAGATTACCAGGCACGTGTAAATAATGAATTGGTAGCCATTTTGGGGAATTACGTAAACCGTGTTTTGATTTTGATGCACAAGTTTTACGATGGTAAAGTAGCAAGCAATGGCGAAAAGATTACGTTACAGGATGAATTTTTAGCTACCGAGCTTGCACGTTTTAGCGCGGAGGTTGAAACCAGCTTGGAAAGCTTTAAGTTTAGGCAGGCCCTGCAAGCCGCTATGGATATAGCCCGCTTAGGCAATCGTTATTTAACCGAAAAAGAGCCCTGGAAAACCATCAAAACCGACCCGGAGGGTGCCAGACTAGCCTTGCATAACTGTTTGATTATCATCGGCCATTTAGCGTCGGCTATGCAGCCGTTTTTGCCAAATACAGTTGGCAAAATTGCCGATATGTTGAACCTGCCACTCAACGCTTTTGGGTATGATGAGGCTATTGCCTTTGAAAACGAACATACCTTAAACCCGGCTACCTTATTGTTTGAGAAAGTAGAGGATGATGCCATCGACTACCAAATGCAAAAGCTGTTCGACAAAAAAGCGGCCATGACAAGCCAAAAAGCGGTTACAGCAGTTCCCGCAAAGGAAAACATCAATTACGAGGCCTTTGCTACCATGGATATACGCACCGGCACCATTTTGACCGCCGAACGTGTGCCCAAGACCAAAAAGCTGCTTAAACTAACCATTGATACGGGCATTGATGAGCGTACCGTAGTATCGGGCATTGCGGAATACTTTGAACCTGAGGCCATTATAGGGCAGCGGGTAAGCATTTTGGTAAACCTGGAGCCTAGGGAGATAAAGGGCATACAATCGCAAGGGATGATTTTGATGGCCGAGAACAGCGAGGGTAAGCTTGGCTTTGTTTCGGCAGGGGACGGGATGCATAATGGTTCGGTAATCAGGTAATTAGCGGCCAGTTATTGGCAGAGTAAAACCAGGTACCAAACTTGCTTGCACAATACTTGACCAACTCAATCCAAATTTGCACCTTTGCAAAAATTATAAATATCGGCATGGCTCATACAATAACTGAGCCGTAAGGTACAGGGTCCCGTAGTTCAACGGATAGAATAGGAGTTTCCTAAACTCTAGATATGAGTTCGATTCTCGTCGGGACCACAAAAAATTAAGATAATTAAAAGGAAGCGGTTTTGAAAAAGCCGCTTTTTTTATGGCCTATTTTTAAAAATTTCCCACTCCCAAATTATAATTTAGGCTCTACAAATTATAATTAAATTATAAGAAAGTATAATTTAAACCGATGAAACTATAATTGAACCATGTCAAATTGTGGTGAAACTATAATTTTGCACCAAAAAATGGCTACTTTTTATCATTTTTTTGGCAAACAATCGGTAATACTTATTCCAATTTTTAAAGGCCTTTTTTTGACACATAAAAGCCAGTCCTCCCAATATTCTAACACCTAGAAATTCAATTCCAAAAGTATAAATTGGGAGAAGGGTTGATTAAGTTGAGTGGTGCTTCTTTTTTAGTGAAATTTACTCATAAAGGCATAATCTTCTTTAATAGTTGCTTGAAGTTTAAAGCGTCTAAGGATAAAAAACATTTTTTTATAAATTTTTATAAAATACTTGTAACATTATTCAAGATCTTACGATTAGAGAGTATAACAATAGAAGTATTTCATACCGTTTTGTAATTCCATTAATGATTAAACAGGAAGATTTGGTTGCTATGTGCAAGAGTGGCGATCAGAAATCGTACACCGGGCTTTACAATGCACACGCAACAGCGGTATATAATACAATATTGCGGCTAGTGAAATATACTGATGAAGCAGAGGATATTTTACAGGAGAGTTTTGTAGCCGCTTTCCAAGGAATTTTGGGTTTAAAAGAAAATACCGGATTTAGACCTTGGGTTAAAAGAATTGCCATCAATAAATCAATTGACCTTTTAAGGAAAAGGAAATTGAAGTTTATTGAATTGGACTCCAATTACGGGGTAGTGGAAGACGATTGCATTGATGAAGAAACATTTGAATATACTATGGATACCATAAGTGAAGCTATAGCGGAATTGCCCGATGCCTACCGCACTGTTTTTAACTTATATGTGATTGAAAATATACCCCAAGCAGAAATTGCCCAAATTTTGGGTATTGAACATACAACAGTAAGAACGCAGTACCATCGTGCTAAACATAAAATATTGAATATTCTAAAGGAGGGAGCATATCGTGAAAAATAATTTAGAACAGTTTATTCGAAATAATCAGGAAGAATTCGACAAAGCAACACCTTCGCCTGTTGTATTAGACAAGATATTGAAAAACATGCGGGTAAAGCCCGAAGTTAAATCGAAAGGTATAATTATTTCATTTAAAGCAATGAATTGGGCTGCAGCAGCCATACTCTTATTTACTTGTGGTATCACAGTTTGGCTTTTGCAAACATCCCATCATAAGGATAATAGCGTAAAAATAAATATACCTGCAATAAATCCTGTTAAAAAAAGTCTGGATAGTATAACGCCAATTGCCAAAGTACCCGAGGTAACTAAAAAAGTAGAACCAGAAAGTATGGATGTAATTGACCAAGACTTAAATCAGCAAAGGCATGTTATAATGGCTAAGTTAAAAGCGAAAACCTTGCGCTCGGAGAAAGCTGTAATTTTTGCTGGCTTAAACAATATGGAGTCGCCAGCTAGGCGAATAAATTTTACCTATGAAGCTGATAAACTAGAAAACAAAAACAACGACATTGTTGATGCTTTGGTTTCAACCTTGAACAACGATCCAAATGCAAATGTACGGTTGGCAGCCTTAGATGCTTTGGCTCGATTTTACAAAGAAAGTTATGTCCGGAAAAAACTAGTCACTTCTTTAAAAAAGCAACAGGATCCTGTAGTTCAAATAGCATTGATCAACTTACTAACAAGGATGCGAGAAGCCGAGATTTTAACAGAATTAGATAAGCTAATAAACGATGAAAAAATACAAAAGCCAGTAAAAGATTGTGCCTATTCGGGAATTATGCAGTTAAGGTCGTGATGGTGCTATCTTAATAAAATGTTGAATAATAAGCACAAAAACAGTCTTTTTAAAAGAGATTTAACAACCATGAAAAAGAATAATAAAAATAAATAGGTGATAGATGTCATCCGGTTCATGCATGACGGATAGCAGCTTGACCCCAATAATCAAATGCTCACAATTAAAAATCAAAAGAAAATGAAAAAGTATCTAATCATACCAATATTTAATATTGCCTTTATTTCAAGCGCAATAGCACAGGAATACAAAATAAATCAAAGTGCTGGTAAAATGGTCTTAAACCTTACTGCAGTTACTGTTGAGGGATATAATGGGAACAAAATTGTTTTCAGTACAACAAAAAAAGAGACAGAAATTGATCCTCGAGCCCAAGGGCTGAGGGCTATTGGCGGTGGAGGTTATACTGACAATACCGGATTAGGTATTAGTGTGGAACAAAGGGGCACTACAACGGAAGTAGACCAAATTGGTTCTTCTGATCTTGCAATTAAAATTTTAGTTCCTAAAAATGTGATTGTTTCACTTACCTGTCATAAAATGGCTAATTCAGGTGAAATTATTTTTAAAAACATGGAAAATGAAATTGAGATTTCAACAGATTACAATAAGATTAAGCTTGAAAATATTTCGGGTCCGGCAACTATTAATGCGCTTTTTGGCTCTATAGATGCAATTTTTAGCGACCATATTAAGGGTCCAATTTCCATTGCTTCAGTCTACTCTACTGTTGACATAAGTATTCCCGCTTCAACTAAGGCTAATTTAAAACTTAGCACTACTCATGGGGATATTTTTGCCGCTCCCGAATTGAAAATAGCGTTCGAAAAACATGAGGACAACAATGAAGAGACTGATTCGGGAAATGAGGTTGTAGGTAAACTTAATGGAGGTGGGCTTGAATTTAAACTCTCTTCTGAATTTGGTAAAATATACCTGCGTAAAAACTAATACCCTTCGTCACACAATAGTACAAAAACCATCTTAAATTATTTTTGCATGAAATTTTTTTCATTGGCATTTGTATTGCTGGGCGGATGGGCACTTATGCGTCCCCATGCTACCGCAAGAGGCTCTCTTATGGTTTCCGAATAGTTTACCTAATGTAGCAATACTTTACCTAAAACCACAATGTAGCACTTTGCGGAAGCAATTCGGATTTTTATTTAATGATTGCTACTTCAGTTTGATCTAAATGTTTAAGCTCATGCAATTTAATATCCCTGTTGTCCATAGAATCCTTCTACAAACAACTATGCCTATAGTTTGCAACTGCATTTACCCCTCCCTATTCCGCTCCGCTTCTAAAGCGATATCGTATTCAAGTTCTTTGTCAATGTTTTGTTGTTCTACCTTTTTGGCTTTTTCCATTAGCTCTTCATGGTGACTTTGCAGCCAGTCCAGTTGTTTGGCTCCGTACGAGAATTTGGTAAACAACACAAACAGCACCGGTACTATGAAAATAGATATGGAGCTGGAGGCAATCATGCCACCCAATACGGTAACGCCTATGGTATTGCGCGAGGCACCACCCGCGCCGGATGCCAGTACCAAGGGGATAACGCCTAATATGAAGGCCATAGAAGTCATGATAATGGGGCGCAGGCGCAGCTTTACCGCCTCAATGGTTGATTTGAGCAGGGGTTCGCCACGGTCTACCCGCACTTTGGCAAACTCTACAATCAGGATGGCGTTTTTGGCCGACAGACCGATTAAGGTAATCAGGCCTATTTGGGTATACACGTTATTGGTGAGCCAGGGCGCGCACCAAAGGGCAACAATGGCACCAAATGCACTCACAGGCACGGTAAGCATCACCGAAAAGGGAACCGACCAGCTCTCGTACAATGCCGCTAAAAACAGGAATACAAAGATGATGCAGAACAGGAAAATGTAAATGGTCAGCGAGCCTGCCTTTATTTCCTCGTAACTTAAACCCGAAAAATCGTAGGTATATCCCGGTGGCAATACCTTTTTGGCGAGTTCTTTAAGGTCGCTGATGCTTTGTCCGCTACTATACCCTTCGGGAATGGAGCCAGCCACCTCGGCCGAGCGGAAAATATTAAAATGCGATATAAGCGGAGCCGCAATGGTAGGCTTGTAAGAGATGAGCGCCCCAAGCGGCAGCATTTTACCTTCCTGGTTTTGCACATAATATTTATCCATGTTTGATATTAGGGAACGATAACCCGTATCGGCCTGAATCACCACGTGGAAGGTACGGTTGTACAGTGTAAAATTATTTACAAACAAGCTACCCATATAAGCTTGCATGGTGGCAAAAACAGAGGTGATATTAACACCCAGTTTCTGGCATTTAACCCTATCCACGGTTAAATCATAACTTGGAGTATGTGCCGAAAAATAACAGAAAGCGGAAGAGGTAGAAGGTACCTTTTGCGCCGCCGCCACAAATTTACGAATCACTTTTTCAAACTGATGGATATCGTCGGTGGAGCTGCCTTGTTCAATTTGCATGCTAAAACCCGCGGCCAAACCAATACCCCGTATGGGTGGTGGCTGTATCACTACCACATTGGCATTTTTAATACCTGCCAGGGCTATCCGCTTTTTTAGCTCCATCATAATGCCGGGCATTTTGGTGGTCGGGGTTGTGCGGTCGTCCCAAGGGGTGAGCATGCAAAACATGGAGCCGGTGTTTGAATTGGCTCCCCCGTTTAAAATATTAAAACCCGAAATGGCCGTATAGTGCAATATGCCGGGGGTGGAGCCCACAATCTTCATCAGCTTGTTCATTACCCCTACTGATTGTACGGTGGAAGAAGCATCCGCCAACTGGAAGGTAACAAAAAGCCGCCCCCCATCCTCGGGCGGTACAAAGCCCGATGGCTTAATTTTAAACAGGTAATAAGTACCCGCGCAAATACATACCAGCAGCACCACAACCAACTTTGCATATTTAATGCATTTGGTAACACTGTTTGAATAACTAACGGTAAGCCTATCGAAAAAGCGGTTAAACGAATTAAAAAACCTTGTTGTTAAATTTGGTTTGGTATCGCTTTTCTTACTTGGTCTCAATAAAAGCGTACATAAGGCCGGGGTTAGTGATAAAGCCACAAAAGCCGATATGATTACCGAAATGGCGATGGTAATGGCAAATTGCTGGTACAGGCGCCCAACTATGCCCGGCACAAAACTTACGGGAACAAATACCGACGCCAATATGAGGGCGATTGCAATAACCGGCGCCGAAATTTCTTTCATTGCATGATAGGTGGCTTCCTTGGGTGTCATGCCTTGCTCATCAATAAAATGTTGTACAGCTTCTACCACAATAATGGCATCATCTACCACTATCCCAATCGCCAACACAAAGCCAAACATGGTAAGGGTATTTATCGTAAAGCCCAGCGGAATAAAAAAGCAAAAAGTACCTAATATGGAAACCGGAATAGCCAAAATTGGTATCAAGGCCGAACGCCAGTTTTGCAGAAACAACAGTACTACCAGAGCTACCAAACCAAGCGCGATTAAAAGCGTACCTACAACTTCTTTTATAGAGGTTTTGATGATGGTGATGGATTCGTAGGGGATGATATAGTCAACATCGTTGGGGAATGATTTTTTTAAATGTGCCAGCTCTTTATACACATTTTCGGCTGTTTGCAGGGCATTGCTACCCGGCGACTGGAATACCTGTATGGTGGAGCAACGTTTACCATCCACAAATGAATTGCTGGAGAAAGTAAATTTACCCAGTTCAACCCTTGCCACATCCTTCAAATAAACCATATGGCCTGTTAATGGGTCGGATTTTACGATGATTTTTTCATAATCGCTCGCCTTGCTCAACATGCCATTTACCAAAATGCCAATTTCCTGCGCTTGTGATGGGTTTTGCGGTGGCGATCCTACCGAGCCTGCCGCTACATATACATTTTGCTGTGTTAAGGCGGTTTGTATATTGGCAGGTGTTAAGCCATAGGAGGCCATTTTATCGGGATTCATCCAGATGCGCATGCTAAAATTATCAGTCCGCGAGCTTACATCGCCCACCCCCGGCACCCGCAAAATGGCATCCTGAATAAATATATTGGTATAATTATCTAAAAAAGTAATGTTATGCGTTTTGTGTGGCGAATAAATGGCGATGAGCATCAACTGGTCGGGGTTACGTGCACGTACCGTTAAACCCAGTTTGCTTACCGCCGATGGCAACAATGGCGAAGCTATACCCACCCTGTTTTGCACATTCAGCGCGGCAATATGCACATTGGTGCCTACATTAAAGGTAATATTAATACCCATGCCCCCGCTGTTGGTACTGGTGCTTTGCATGTATTCCATGCCGGGGGTGCCGTTTACCTGCTCCTCAATGGGAATGGCCACGGTTTGCTCCACTGTTTCGGCATCGGCACCGGTATAGCCTCCGTTTACCGATACACTGGGCGGAGAGATATTAGGGTATTGGTCAACCGCGAGGTTTATGAGCGAGATTACACCCGAAATCACCAATATCAATGATATGACTATGGCAGTTACCGGTCTTTTTATAAAAGTATTGGCAATCATGCTTCATTCATGTTATTGAGTTCACGCGATTTTTGTATTTCAAATTCCAGCTCGGCATCAATATTTTCGGCTTCCACTTTTCTGGCTTTTTCCATTAGCTCGTTATGGTGTGAGAGCAGGTAGGCCAATTTCTTTTTCCCGTAGGAAAGCTTGGTAATCACCACAAATAAAACCGGAACAATAAATATAGCCAGCGAGGATGCGGCAAGCATCCCACCCAAAACGGTTAAGCCTATGGTACGCCTTGCAACCGCCCCGGCCCCTGTTGCCAAAACCAAGGGCAAAACACCCAATATGAAGGCAAGGGAAGTCATAATGATTGGTCGCAGACGTAGCCTTACCGCGTCCAGAGTTGATTTCAGGAGGTCTTCGCCCCTATCCACCCTAACTTTGGCAAACTCTACAATCAGGATCGCATTTTTAGCAGCCAATCCAATTAAGGTAATCAAACCTATTTGCGCGTAAACATTATCGGTTAATGCGGGTGCGCAAATCAGCGCGATGATGGCACCAAAGGCACCAACTGGCACAGCCAATAATACCGAAAACGGAACCGACCAGCTCTCGTACAGGGCCGCCAAAAACAAAAACACAAAGGTGATAGAGAACAGGAAGATATAGATGGTGGCTGACCCTGCCTTCAGTTCCTCATTACTCATACCCGAAAATTCATAGGTATAACCCTCGGGCAATACCTTAGCGGCTACCTCTCTCAAGGCAGCTATTGTTTCGCTGCTGCTGTAGCCTTCGGCGGAGGAGCCATCAATTTCGGCCGTGCGGAAAATGTTAAAATGTGATATCAATGGCGCGGCCTCGGTAGGTTTATAACTAATGAGCGTACCCAACGGCACCATTTGGTTGGCCTGGTTACGCACATAATATTTATCCATATTGCTAATCACCGTCCGGAAGGCGGTATCAGCCTGTACCACCACATGGAAGGTACGGTTATAAGTAGTAAAGTCGTTAATATACAAACTACCCATATAAGCCTGTATAGTGGTAAACACATCGTTGATGTTCACGCCCAATTTTTCGCATTTTTCACGGTCAACCGTTAAGCTATAATTTGGTGTATGCGCGGTATAAAAGGTAAAGGCTTTACTAATGGCCTTGTTTTTATTGGCTTCGGTAATAAAGCGGTTTACCACGTTTTCAAAATCTTGCAAATTATCGTTGGTACTCCGTTGCTCCAATTGGATGCTGAACCCTACCGTTGAGCCTACGCCGGGCAATGGCGATGGTGGTATTACCTCCACATTCGCGTTTTTTATACCCGCGTCTTCTATCCGTTTTTGCAATACGGTGATGATGCCCGGCACTTGCTGCTCGGCTACGCTTCTTTTTTCCCAAGGTTCAAGCTGGCAATAAATGGTACCATTGTTGGAGTTGCTTGCATTGGTAACCACGTTCAGTCCAGAAAGCGCGGCATAATGCGCGATACCAGGTGTTTTTTCCACCACTTTCATCAGTTTTTTCATCACATCAACCGATTGCGCGGTGGAGGAAGCAGGTGGCAGCTGAAAGGTAACGTACAAATTGCCATCATCTTCTGATGGGATAAAACCTGTAGGCTTATGTTGGAAGAGAAAGACCGTACCTACACAAATACATACCAATAGCACGATAATTAATTTAGCACCTTTTATACTTTTATCAACGCCCCAAGTATATTTATCGGTTATTTTTTGGAACCATTTGTTGAATACATAAAATACCTTGTTAAAGCCTTTTTGTTCTTTACTAACATCGGTAGGTTTTAGCAATAGGGTACAAAGCGCGGGTGTTAAGGAGAGGGCGATAAATGCCGAGATAATTACCGATATGGCAATGGTGATGGCAAATTGTTGGTACAACCTGCCTACGATACCGGGGATAAAACCAACCGGAACAAACACGGCGGCCAATATAAGCGCGATGGCGATTACCGGGGCCGAAATATCCTTCATGGCCTGATAGGTTGCCTCCTTGGCCGACATTTTATTATGGTCGATGTAATGTTGCACGGCCTCAACCACAATAATGGCATCATCTACTACTATGCCAATTGCCAATACAAAGCCAAACATGGTTAGGGTATTGATGGTAAAGCCCAGCGGAATAAAAAAGCAAAAAGTGCCAAATATGGAAACAGGAATAGCCAGTATAGGAATTAAAGTGGACCGCCAGTTTTGTAAAAACACAAATACCACAATTGCCACCAGCGCGAGCGTTTCTAACAAGGTAAACACCACATCCTGCATGGATACCTTCACCACCGTAACCGACTCGAAGGGCACACTATATGCTACATCCGAAGGGAAGGTTTGTTGTAGTTTGGCCAGTTCGGCATAAACACCTTTGGCTGTCTCGAGCGCGTTACTGCCTGGTGCCTGATAAATTTGCAAATAAGATGCCCTTTTACCATCAACAAACGAATTGCTGGAGAAAGTAAACTTACCCAATTCAACCCTTGCAACATCTTTTAAATAAACCAATGCCCCGGTGGCAGGGTTTGTTTTTAAAATTATTTTTTGAAAATCAGATACCTTGCTCAACCTGCCATTTACCAAAATACCCAGCTCATAAGTTTGGGAAGATGATTGTGGCGGAACACCCGCCGTACCAGCCGCTACCTGCACATTTTGCGCATTCAGGGCAGCAATTACATCGCTGGGGGTTAAACTATAGGCCGCCATTTTATCGGGATTCATCCATATCCGCATACTAAAATTATCAGTAAAACGGTTAATGCTACCTACACCGGGCACCCTTAATAAAGCATCCTGAATAAAAATATTGGTGTAATTATCTAAAAAAGTAATGTTATGCGAGCCTTTGGGCGCATATATGGCCACCATCATGAGCATACTTGGGTTTACCGCCCTTACGGTTAGCCCTAATCTGCTTACCACGGCCGGCAATAGGGGCGTGGCAATGCTTACCCTGTTTTGCACGTCGAGCGCGGCAATGTCAATATTTGTGCCAATATTAAAGGTAACATTTAACTGCATGAGCCCGTTGTTGGTACTATTGCTCTGCATATATTCCATGCCGGGTGTACCGTTTACCTGTTGCTCAATAGGGGTCGCGACAGTTTGTTCAACCGTTTGGGCATCAGCTCCGGTAAATTGTCCGTTTACCTGCACCACAGGCGGAGTTATATCTGGATATTGGTCGATGGGTAAAACCAAAATACAAACAGTGCCGGTAATGACCAATACAATGGAGATAACAATGGCCATAATTGGCCTTTTTATAAAGGTATTGGCTATCATAAATTAACGTTCATTATTACTAGGGCAATTAATGGTAATTTACTATTGCTATTAGCGGCCTTTACCTGCCGGAGGTATTTTTATGGCGGTAGTTATTACAGTGCCATTGTGTAATGATTGTACACCATCTACTATTACGCGCTCGCCGGGGTTAAGCCCATTTTTTATAATCACCTTCGGGCCTATGGTTTGTCCGGTTTGAACCTTTTTTTGGACTGCTAAAAGCTCTTTTTTATCGCTTATTTTGCCTGTTGCAGGTACGGTATCCTTCACTACGGTATCTTTCGCCACAAAAACAAAAAACTCACCCATTTGCTCAATTACGGCTTTATTAGGTAAAACCAGTTGAGGTTTGGTATCCTGGTTATGCACCTTCACTACACAGCTCATCCCCGGCCTTAAATAGAATTTTGGATTTGGGAACACCAACCTTACGGTGATGGAACCTGTTTGCGGGTCTACCGCCCTATCAATGACTGAAATTTTACCTGTGAAAGGATACATGGTATTATCGGGTAATTGCAGGGTAAACAGAGAATCGGTAGGGGCATTTTTTTGATTAAACAGTTTTTCAAAGCGTGGCAATTGTTTTTCGTTGATGATAAAATCAACCGCCATCGGGTCGTCTGTCGAGATGGTGTTTAAAACCGTAGTACCTGCCGATACTACATTACCCAATTTAACCTGACTTAAACCTATGGTGCCACTAAACGGCGCGTAAATAGCGGTATAATTTAGACTTGTTTTTGCCGATTTAACAGCCTGATCGGCCGAGGCTACCTGATTCTTGGCGTTTTGCAGGGCGATGATGGCATGGTCGTAGGTTTGTTTGGCAACCGCATTGTTTTTATTCAGGTATTCGTAACGGTCGGCGTCTTGCTGAGCTTGTTGCAGGTTGCCTTGTTGCACCTTTAAATTGGCCAAGGCGGCATCATAATTTGCCTGATAAATACGCTCATCAATTTCGTATAATTTTTGGCCCTTGTTTACGTGTCCACCTTCCTTAAAATATATACCAGTGATGGCTCCTTGCAATTGTGGCAATAAATTCACCTGATTTAACGCGGTAGTGGTAGCCGGATAATTATCAAAATAAAGCACCAGTTCGGCTTTAGCCTTGATAATATTCACCGGAACTTCAGGGTTTACCGGTGGTAATTTCTTTTTACAGGCCGCCATTAGCAGGCAACTCATTATTATAAAACTGTAAAATACTTTATTCATTTTAAGTATGCTTATATAATATCGTTAATAGGTGATACTGCCCATAGCCCTTTGCAAATCAATTTTACTTGATAATACCTGGAACAAGGTGTTTAAATAATTTATTTGCGCGTTTATCAGGTTCGATTCGGCTGTTATTACATTCAAATAAGGTACCACTCCTTGTTTGTATTGTAAGGTTACTACAAAATAAGTACGCTTAGCCAAGCCGACGTTTTTTTGCAACAGTTTTAAGCTGAAAAGGTTGCTCTTGTAATTTGCCAAGGCCGAGTTGTAATCGGTATTGATAATAGATTTCAAATCGGTTATTTTATAGTCTATCACCTGCTCCTCTAATCTTGCCTTTTGTAAATTCCGCACCCTCGAAAATCCTGTAAAAACAGGCACATTCAAAGTCAAACCAAAATAACTGCTAGGGTACGAGGTTGAAAATAATTGCGGGAAAACATTATTTTGGTAGGCCAAATTATAGTTATAAAATGCAGACACTGTCGGGATAAAAGAACGCTGGTAATATTTTACCTGTTGCTCCTGCAATTGCTTGGCAATTTTACTTTGTTGAAATTCAATGCGGTTTTCAAATTGCAGTTGCTGATTGGTGTCAATATGGATTGCCTGCATCAGTTGCAAGGTATCAAACTTCACGTTAAACTGCTTTTCGGGTGGGAGGCCCATAATTCTTTTTAGTCCGGCATACTGTGGCAAAATGTTTTGGGTTGCCTGATGCAATTGGGCGATGGAATTATTTAGGGTGATTTGCGCCTCTTCATAATCGGTCTCGTCTACAATACCACCAACATATTGGTGATAGGCATCGCGTAGGTTTTTTGCCAGTCGGGCGGTATCTTCTTTTAGCACATTAATCTGCTCCAAATTCAGCAATACGTTATAAAACAATTTACTCACCTGCGATACCAGAAATATTTTGGTACTATCGGTCACTAACTTGGCTTGTTGCAGATAGATGGGCGAACTGCGGTAAGCGTATAACAATGACGGACTAAAAATAGCTTGCGTTACCGCTAAACCCGGTACAAAGGAATTTGCCGTTCTGGCTGTGCTATAAGTGGATAGCTGATTATAATGGGTTAATGAGCCGGAGACATTCACCTGCGGCAACCAACCCGACGTAGCGATAGCATTATTTGCTTTGGTAATATCGGTATTTAATAGTGCCTCATTTAATAATGGTTGATGTTGCAATGCATAAGCTACACACTGCTGGAGCGTAAAATATTGGTAAGGGGAATTTTTGGCAGAATCGATGGTGTTGATGGGTTGCAAAAGCGCGCTTTTTAAACTATCTGGTATATTGCCGGCTGGCGGAATGCTGTTTAAATTAACGTTTTGTGCAGATATTGACCAAGTATTACCTAAGAATAGTGCTAAAAGAAATAATAAAAACCGACAAGCGATATTGGTTTTTTTAAGCATTTTTTATTTATGTTGTATATAGTTATATGACCTAAAATGTAGTATGTATCAATTTTTACGGGCAATTTGATAGTAGCAATTGCCTAAATATCCTAATTAAAATTGATATGCCTAAATCATGCTACCTTAATGACATCGCTTAGACAATAAAACCTGAAAAAGGTTTAAACCATTTTCAAAAAAAAATAAAAATATGACAATGATAGTTTTAATTGTCTAAAAATGTTCAAATAAATAAAAAAACACGAGTAATTTTGTAGACTATTTGTCATTATTTGACTTGAGGGTTTTATTAAAACTAAACACTTTGAATTTTTCTTGAATTAATTGTGTCCTTACTTTGTATCGGTAAAATTATTTTGGTAGATAAAATCATTAATTTCTGATGTTAATTTATCAAAAATTCGATGATGCTGGACAATTGTAATTGCCAAATTAATGCCAAATATCCATAGAAACCCACCTAAGCCTACCCATACATTGAGGGAAATAATACCAAAGAACAATGCAATTATGGAAGTACTAATGAATAAACGATTCATAAAAATTTCGTAAGTTATTTTTACTTCTCCATCCTCCCTTATTAATTCAAAAGTGCCTTTTTGAATTGTTGACATATTCTTCCACTTCCAATCAGAAAATCCAATTTTAAAGTTTAGTGTATTCCCTTCAATTATGATGTCTTCTACCGACTTTTTTTCAATAAAAGCACTTATATATTCCAAAACTTGAGGATAAACTTCCGGACTAATTTTTCCTTGTAGTGTATGGGTGTATTTGTTTGTAAAGGGCAAAGCCATGTGGTTTAGTTTTATATTTCTCTTAATTTAATTGATTCATTCTATTTTTTCATCAGCTATTTTAAATTCAAATCAATGACAATCCTTAAATTAACTATTTAAAAAAAGCAAGAATGTTCAATATTCAAAATAATTTTTCAGGCCTGCAACCTTCCATCATATTTCAAATATATAGCATTTAAAAAAATAAAACTAAAATGATGCGCTATCTTTAAAATTCAAGTATAAATGAACAATAAGCCATTATAAAAACCTTCCCTCCAAAATTTCAATCAATTATACCCACCTTTGTAAAAATGCGTAACATGACCGAAAAAGCTTCCAACGATAAACCCATAGTTATTGAAAAAGAAAACCTGCACCCGCGCAATAGCCATAGGGCAGGGTATAATTTTAAACAGCTTTGTAAGGTTAGTCCGGAGTTAAAGCGCTTTGTATCGGTCAACCAATTTGAGGCAGAGACCATTAATTTTACCAACCCACTGGCCGTTAGGGCATTAAACAAAGCTTTGCTAAAATTTCATTATGGGGTAAGGCATTGGGATATTCCGGAAGGCTATTTATGCCCGCCAGTACCCGGGCGTGCCGATTATTTGCATTATGCCGCCGATTTACTGGCCGAGAGCAATGACGGAAAAATCCCGAAAGGAAAAAACATCAGGGTATTGGATATAGGCATGGGCGCCAATTGTGTGTACCCGCTGATAGGTAACAGTGTTTATGGCTGGCAATTTGTAGGGACTGATATTGATGCCATCGCATTGAATTCGGCTAAAGAAATGGTGGCCATGAATAAAGGCTTTGCGGATAACATTATTTTCAGGCTCCAAACCAATAAGGCCAATATTTTTAAGGGAATCGTAAAGCAGGGCGAAGGCTTTGAATTAACCATGTGCAACCCACCCTTCCACTCCTCGTTGCAAGAGGTACAAAACTCGGCCGCAGCCAAATGGAATAAATTGGGGAAAGATAAACAAGCCGCTAGTCTCAATTTTGGCGGGCGCAATAACGAATTATGGTGCTATGGCGGTGAGGCAGGCTTTATCCGTAAAATGGTGGAGCAAAGCGCGCTGGTGGCTCAGCAATGTTTATGGTTTAGTACCTTGGTATCAAAAAAAGACACCTTGCCTATCATATACAAAGCTTTAAAAGCTTTAAAAGCGGTAGAGGTAAAAACCATCCATATGCAACACGGCCAAAAAACTAGCCGCATAGTAGCCTGGACTTTTTTTGACGAGCCGCAAAGAAAAGAATGGATGAAAAATTGGCATTGAGTTAGTAAATATTGATGGCATAGGTAAAAGACCATATTAAAAATAGAAAAAGGGCTTGGCCTTACCCAATGTTTTTAGAAGGTATTTTATTAACCAAAACAGCTGCTAAAAGCAAAGGAACCGAGAAAATAGCGAAACGCAAGGCAATGCTAAAGCCCATGTCATGAAACATGCCGAACAGGGTTGGTCCAATAATGGCTCCAAACCTGCCGATGCCCATAGCCCAACCTATTCCGGTAGCGCGAATAGATTCAGGGTAAATGCGGCTACTTGCCGGATAAAAGGTATTGAAGCCGCCTTGTACAAAAAAGCCTATTAAAAATATCAAAGCAAACTTCCACATATAAAACAGGTTGGTAGTACCAAACACCATCATAAAGGTGAAGGCCAAAGTCATGAAAACTGCCATTACCCTTTTTATGCCAAACTTGCCAATGCTTAGGCCCATAACAAAAACACCTGTAAAAGCGCCAAGGTTTAAGGTAGTACCTAAATAAATAGACAGTACCATTGGCATCCCCGATTCTTTAGCCAAATTGGGCACCCAGCTTAAAACAGTATACAAGGTTAAAAAGCCCAGAAAAATCCCCAGCCAAAGTAATAAGGTGGTGGTTCGTAAGCTTTTGGTGAACAGTTGTGCAACACTTACTTTTTTTATGTTTTGAACAGGTATAGGCAAGGCGCTTAATATTGGCTGTCCAATTTTTTGTAGGATGGCATTGAGTTTGCTCAGGGCTTTTTTAGGTCGCCGCTCCAACAAAAACATGGGCGACTCGGGCAAGAAAGCTACCACAACCAACAACATCAGCAAGGAAAAAGAGCCCGATACCAAATAGGTAAACTTCCAACCATAGGCGGGTAATATTTTAGAGGTAACAAATCCTGTTAAAATAGCACCCAATGGCCAGCCACCTTGCACAATGCCCACATTAAAATCGCGTGTTTTTTGGTTCGAAAACTCGGCGGCTATGGTTGCTAAATTGGGTAGTATGCCTCCAATACCAAAGCCGGTAAGGCAACGCAACAGCAATAACTCGCCAAAACCGTCGGAAAAATAAACCAACAACATGCCTGTTGTGATGGTAAATAGGGAGATGATGAATACTGGTCGCCTGCCTATCCTATCGGCCAATGGTGCTAATAGGAAGCATCCGGCCGTCATGCCCGCCAAGCCTGCACTAAAAATATAGCCCAATTGGGTTTGGCTAAGCCCTAAACTATGCGCGATAGAGGGCGCGGTAAACGATACCAGCAACACATCAATGCCATCGTTAAAATTCAACACAAAACAAATAAGCACTACCAGCACTTGATAGCCTGATAGGGGGGCCTCATTTATCAGTTGTTTTATATGGCTTTGCTGGTTATCTGTTGGCATAAAATGGTAAAATTAAGAGGTATGTTTTAGGATATTTGGATAACGATTTTACTATGACTGCCCTGCAAGGCTAATTCAAAAGCTTGCCGGATGTTTTCAAATGCCATATTTTGGGAGATGATTTTTCCGGGGTGGATAACGCCTTTTTCAACAAGATATAATACCCGCTTAAAATCAAATGGATGTTGGTAAATGATAGATCCAATGAGGTCAATCCCTTCGCGCGCCAGTTTGAGGGGTTGAAAGCTTGCCAATTTTTCCGACAAACCAAGCAATACAATCTGCGAACATCTGGGCGCGCAATCGGTTACTAAACTGGCAACTTCCGCCACTCCTGAACATTCAAAAACTGCCATTACCCCCATCCGCAACCAATAGGAAGCTATGCCATCCGCTTTGCTGTTTGCATCGGTTGCCATGGCACCCATATCAATGGCCATTTGGCGTTTATTTTCCATTAATTCGGTAACTATTACCCTGTAGCCCAAGGCTATTGCTAATTGGGTAAGTAGCAAGCCAATGGCACCAAGCCCTACAACGGCAATGGTGTCTCCGGGTTTGGCATGGGTTTTAAAAAGCGCATGGTAGGCTACTGCCAATGGTTCTACGGTAACCGCGTCGGCATCGCTTACTGTATCGGGTACGGGGTGGCAAAATGCCGCGGGCACACAAATATATTCGGCAAAACAGCCATTTTCGGTAAGGCCAATAACCCGCTTATTACTACAAATATTACCCCTGCCCTGTAAACATTGGCTACAGGCAAAGCAGGGTATATTGGGCTCAATCACCACCCTTTGGCCCAATTGCAAGCTCCTTGCACCTTCGCCAAGCATATCAATCATACCAAGTCCTTCGTGCCCAATAATGGTAGGTTTTGCCAAGGGGCGGTCGCCTTTAAAAAAGTGTACATCCGAACCACATATACCTGTAGCTTTTAATTTAATCCGCACCTCGCCAGCTAAGGGCAAAGGTTGGGCAATGTCATCAAACCTAAGGTCACCGGGTTTTACCAAAATGGCAGCTTTCATTTTATGGGAGATTTTGAGGCGTATAATAGTAGGGCTAAAATAGTTTTTTTTGCCAAATAATATGCCGTACCTTTATAGCATAAATCAATAATAACCAGTAAACCCAATTTTATTTAATAAGCATTCACCTAATATGCTTTATAGGGAAGGCCCCTGTAAACAAGCATGTCAGGCATTGCCATGTTTAAATTTTTTTTGATAAACCATATTAGCACCAACCATTCAAAAACATTGTAACGCCATGGAAACCGAATTAATAACCACCAACCCAACCGAGATATTACATAATTTATTGGAAAAAATCAGGGCAACTTCGGCCATGACCATGGGCTACCCGGCTGCGAAAAATATTGAGTTTACCGAGCTGCTGCCTTTTTTACAATATCCGCTAAACAACGTAGGCGACCCTTTTATTCCCTCTACCTATAATGTAGGCTCGCGCGAATTGGAGAAGGAGGTGGTTGCCTTTTTTTCGAACTTGTTTAGGGCCGAGGAGGATAATTGGTGGGGCTATGTAACCAATGGTGGCTCGGAAGGAAACTTGTATGGCCTGTATCTGGCTCGCGAATTGTACCCCAAAGCCATCGTTTACTATTCGGAAGCTACGCATTACAGTGTGCAAAAAAACTTGCACCTGCTCAACATGCCTAATATTGCCATCCGTGCGCAAGACAATGGTGAGATTGATTATGAGGATTTGGAGAAAACCATCAGCATTAACCGACAAATGCCGGTGATAATTTTAGCCAATATAGGCACCACCATGACTGAGGCTCGCGACGATGTTGGCAAAATGAAAACCATATTTAAGCACCTGGCCATACAGCACCATTACATCCATGTGGATGGCGCGCTATCAGGCAGTTATGCCGCTTTTGTAGATCCCCGCCCCTCTTTTGATTTTGCCGATGGTGCGGATAGTATCGCCATTAGCGGACATAAGTTTTTAGGCGCGCCCATACCTTGCGGATTGGTGATTGCCAAAAAAAGCCACCGCGACCGCATTGCCCGCTCCATTGATTATATAGGCTCGTTGGATACCACCATTTCCGGCTCGCGCAATGGGCATACCCCTTTGTTTTTGTGGTACACCATAACCAAATTGGGGATTGCCGGCCTTAAAAAACGTACCGAAGATTGTTTGGCGGTAGCCGCCTACGCCTTTGAAAAAATAAAAAAACTGGAGCCATTGGCTTGGAAAAACCCATCCACCCTTACCATTAGCTTCCCGAAGCCAAGTACCGAAATTGTAAAAAAATGGCAACTGGCCTCCGAAAACAATTGGGCGCATATCATCTGCATGCCGGGCATCAACAACCAACTTATTGATGCTTTTATGAACGATTTGGCATTGAGCAAAAAGGATTGATGAGTAAATGCGAGGACTTAAATAGCTAATATACCTCCGCTGTTTGTGTACGCATAAACAACAATGTGTTTGCTTAGTAAAATAATGTAATTGTCTGTGAAGACAAAGACAATGTCATGTACTTGGCTATAGTTGTATGTGTTTGTTAAGGCTTTTCCCTAACCAGTTTATATTTAAGCTTATCAATTGACGAACTTACGGAATCGGCATTTTCCTTAGTGGTATATAAATTTAAAGTATCCGCATTAAATTTGAATGCAAATGAACCGTGAACTTTATTTTCTCCCTGAAAAAAAATTTCATCCAAAGTTGCTTGCGTTTCCGAATGCATGTCAATGTTAATTTTATAGGTCTTAAAATTAAAGAAACCACTTAATTTTCCATCATCCTTAAATTCTACTTTTGAAATTAAGCCATTATCATCGTATAGATTGTATTGTCCTGCAATTAATATTTTATTAATGTAATAGTCTATACCATTTCCAAAGTCATTACTTGGGGTAAATTTGTAAGTTCTTATGTATTTAGTATTTATGTTCTTTTTTAATTCTTTATCATAATAACTTATAAATAGGCATGTATCTTTATGTTTGATGTTGTATGTTAATTCACCAGGACCTAATAACACTGAATTCTTTTTCTTTCCCTTTCTAAAATATAATGTCCAATAACTTCCATCATGATTATCGGCAATATCTGGTACAATTAAGCTGTCAATTTTTATTGAATCAGTTCTTATATATAATGCAGTCATACCATAAGCTAAATTATCGGCCGCTAATGGCGATTTAGTTTGTTTAATTTTTTCCAAATAATCAGATTTTACCCATACCCCTTGTATAATTGGTTTAAACTCATCAATCAAAGCCAAAGTTTCTTTGCTTAAAACGTGGGTTTTAGCAGCATTTGGTTTGTTTAAGGTATCGGTATTTTCCTTTTTATGGTCGCTATGGCATGCAAACAATAAAGTTATGGGTAATAGGAACAGTAAAATCCTTTTCATGATACTTGTGATTAAGAGCTTCTAAAATAAGTAAAAATCCTCTTCCCCAAATTTATTGTCAAATTTATTTAAGTAAAACATTATTGGCTTCAATCCACAACATAATCCCTAAATTTGCGGTTAAACAATGTGTTAACCTGATGGAGCATACCAGTATAAAAAGCCTTCCGGGCCGTTATTGTAATTCACTATTTGAATATTCGCGCTTTATTACCCGTGAGGTGGCTATTGGCGATGTGCCTCTTGGCGGCAATAACCCCATCCGCATACAAAGTATGACCACCACCGATACCATGGATACCCTCGGTACGGTTGAGCAAACTATCCGCATGGTAAACGCCGGTTGCGAGTATGTGCGCATTACGGCTCCCAGCATCAAAGAAGCACAAAACCTGGCCGAAATAAAAAAACAACTCCGCGCGCGTGGTTACCATGTGCCCTTAGTAGCCGATATTCATTTTACCCCCAATGCCGCCGAAGTGGCCGCGCGCATTGTTGAAAAAGTAAGGGTAAACCCCGGCAACTATGCCGATAAAAAGAAATTCGACCAAATTGATTATACCGATGCCGAATACAGTGCCGAACTGGAGCGTATTTATAAAAAGTTTGCCCCGCTGGTAAACATCTGCAAAGAGTACGGCACCGCCATGCGTATTGGTACCAATCATGGCTCCTTGTCCGATCGTATCATGAGCCGTTATGGCGATACACCGCAAGGCATGGTTGAATCGGCAATGGAGTTTATGCGCATTTGCGAAACGCTGGGCTATTATAATTTGGTCATCTCCATGAAATCGAGCAACCCGCAGGTAATGGTGCAAGCCTATCGCCTATTGGTGGAGACCATGGTAGCCGAAGGCATGAATTACCCGCTGCACTTAGGTGTTACCGAAGCAGGTGATGGAGAGGATGGGCGTATCAAATCGGCTGTTGGTATAGGCACACTTTTAGAAGATGGTTTGGGCGATACGGTACGTGTATCATTAACCGAAGAACCCGAAGCAGAAGCGCCTGTAGCGATTGCTTTGGTGAACAGGTATGTATTGAGAGCGTCCGAAAGTCTGAATCCCGATAGCTATCGGGACGGGAAGTCCGAAAGTAGTTTAAAAGTCTCTCCACTTACCAGCGGAGGAGATCCGATAGCTATCGGATTAGAGGGGGCTTCTAGTCCGCTGGCTAATGTAGGAGCTCCATCCACCTACCAACGGCGTGAAACTTACGAAGCCAATGCCTTTATTGGTGGCAGCATGGTGCCGCGTATTGTGATTGATCTATCCGCAAAAAACCTGAAAGACCCGGCTGTATTGAATGATGCGGGCTATATCTATTCGCCCATTTTGGATAAATACACCATGGGCGAGCAATCGGTCGATTTTGTTTACCTGGCTAATCAACTGCCTTCCTTCAATTTCCCGGGGAATTTAAAACAACTTTATGACTATAGCACTTGGCTAAAGCTGAAGGATAAAACCAATTGTCACCCTGTTTATAGTTTGGTTGAATATGTTTCTGCCGAAAACCGCGACACTAGTCTTAACCTGGTAAAAGTAAAACTGGCAGACTTAGATAGCGAAGCCTTTGGCAATATCCCTTTCAACCAAACCTTTGTGTTGGTATTAGAAACCGAGGCCCTGCATGCCATGGCCGAGCAACGAGCCTTCTTTTTTAAACTGAATGAATTAGGCTTGGATGTTCCGGTAATTGTGAAGAGGAGCTATGCTTTTGGCTCGGAACCCGACCACACCTCCCTTTTACAACTATACGCCGCTACCGATTTGGGTGCCTTATTGGTGGATGGTTTTGGGGATGGTATTTGGATAGATGCGCCGGAAGTGGATAGTAAAACAATTGCATCTACTTCGTTTGGTATTTTGCAGGCCACACGGTCGAGGATATCCAAAACGGAATATATATCCTGCCCTAGTTGCGGACGTACCCTTTTTGATTTGATGGTGACTACCCAAATGATTCGTAGCCGCACCAGTCATTTAAAAGGATTAAAAATAGCGGTAATGGGCTGCATTGTAAACGGCCCCGGCGAAATGGCCGATGCCGATTATGGCTATGTAGGTTCGGGTACCGATAAGGTAACCTTATACCGTGGTAAAGAGGCCGTCAAAAAAAACATCAACTCGGCCAATGCCTTGGATGAATTAATAGGCATTATTAAGGATGATGGCAACTGGATTGAAGTAGCGGAACTTGCGGGATAATTAATCTTTATTTAATCAGCCTGTTTCATTAAATCCGTTGCGGCTAGTTTTTCAATCGCTTCGCTAATTTGAGTTAATTGCTTGCGATTTTGCTTCAAAAATTGCAGGTTCTTAATAAAACCCTCGTACACCTCTTTATTTTTAATTTCATTATAGGCTGTATTTTGTAAGCCGGCATACACCTCATTTATTTTTTCGGCAGCGGTATTCATGTATTGCTCAAAATATACCACCAGCCCCTCCAAGTTGCGAAACTCCTCATAGCTATCATCCAAAGCCGGATCGTGTTGTAAAACCAACTTCCAAAATAGTTTGATGTTATCTTCTTTCCGGCTTTTTTTCAAAGGCTCCGGGCTATCCTCGCTAGTTGCCAAATGCTCGTTATTGCCGGCACCGTCATTTAAAATGTCAGTTTCTTTGTTTCCCCATCCGGTCGATAGCCTTATATAACTCGCATAATTGGCCGGATCCTCTTCCGTTAAAAAATAATCGGCACTTATATTAAATACCGCGCACATTTCCGCAATTAGCTCAAAAGTAGGCTTATTTCGGCCCGATTCTATCATGGCTATGCTGTTTCTTTTCGATTTTACCAAGCCAGCAAATTCCTCTTGGGTTAGGTTGCAGTAGGTTCTTAATTTCTTAGTCTGTAAACCAGCGCCACTATTTGTCATTAAAAATGTATTTTTATTTTGTAATGTCATTTTAAATGTATTATTATTGCAGAAATATTTCAGACCAAAGATAATTAAAAATTATTAAGGATAACAAATAAGCATGAAATTATAGCAAAACAGGATTTAAATACGCCAAATACAGTTTTTAGCCAGCTCATATCTTCAAATAAAAAATACATTATAAATAACAATTTAAAATTTAACAAATAACAAAATGAAACAACAACTAGTAAAATTCGACAAAAACGGTTACGATGCGGAATTGAGCCATGCCAAACGCGGATTAAAAGCCTACAACAACCTATTAAAGGAATTGGCTCCTTTTGAAAAAACGGCTGGCTTAAAACTCGACAAAAAAGCCATTTCCGATTTATTGGCCGACCCCGAAGCTTATGCTTTTGATGCCATCATCATGCAAAACGATTTATCAATCGGAGGTGTTAAAATGGCCAAAATAAAAGCTATCGACTTAATTGAGTTCCCTGATGTATGGATGAAAATTATCGGTATTGCACAGGCATTTACCAAACAGCTCCATAAGGCCCCTAAACAAAACAGCTATGAGGCTACACCAAGCTTTGCCCCAATTAGTCTGCATTATCTCGAAATGGCAAACAACCAGTTTGTAATAAGCGCTACCTATCTGGCTCAGTTGAAAGAGAAATACTCGCAGTTTACCACCAGCGACACGGAAGTGAAGGCTCTTGAGCTATCCACCACCCTAAACAATTGCCTGCTCGAGTTACAAAAAATGGGGATTGGTTTGCATCATGAGTACCGCCTTACCGAAATTGGCTACCACGGTGCCAACAACAACGGCAATTATTCGATTGTGTTCGATCCAACGGTAATTGTGGATAAAGTAAGGCAGGCAAATGCTGCTTAAACGCCCATTTAACAGGTTTTAATAACCAATTAAACAATAGGAATATGCTAAAACTCATTTCAAACATCACCATTACGCAGCAAAGTGGTGGTGTTTACAACCTCAAACAAATATCAAAGCTCGAGATAAAAAAGAGCAGGGATACCCTTACCAATACGGCAACCATTACGCTGCCTCGTAACCTTAAGCTGTTTCAAAACAACCGGAAAACCGATTTGAACAGCATACTGGTAAGGGGTTCAAAAATTGTGATTGACCTTGGGTACGAGCAAAACCATAACGACATCATTCAATCGGGTTTAAAAACAGAATTTACAGGTTATATCACAGAGCTAGGCTCAGGTGTTCCGGTTGAAATTAAATGCCAAGACGAGATGTGGAATTTAAAAAAGAACACTTTTACCCATAGTTGGAAAAATGCAGCGCTGGATGATATTGTAAAATATATTTATGATGGAGCGCGCGACATTGTGGGTTTAAATGTAAATAATTATCAGTGCGCAAATAAAACAGCAGCGCAAATATTTGAGGAGCTAAAAAGTTTTAAAGTACGATTTTACTTTGATAGTGCTGGTGTTTTAAAAGGGGAGTTTGCCGGAAAAACAACAAAAAGCAATAAATCGGGATTGGAAGAAGTATATTATGATTTTGCCAAAAATATTATTAAAAACGATTTGGTATATAAGCTAAAAAAAGACGCCCCAATAAAACTTATAGCTACCTCTAACCTTGATAATGGCAAAAAAATTGAAATTGTATTAGGCGATACCAATGGCGAGGTGCATACCTTAAACTATTACAATATGGATCAAAACAACCTGCAAATTATTGCAGGTAATGAAATTGGCCGATTATGGTATGATGGCTATCGCGGTACATTTACCCAATTTGGTGTGCCCTTTGTTGAACCGGGCTATGTAGCCGTGCTGCATGATGCGCTATACCCTGAGCATGATGGCGCATATTTGATTGAAGCTATTGAAACCACCTTTGGTATTGATGGTTTTAGGCGTAAAGTGCAGTTGGAAAGGGCTTTGGCATGAGTGAAGAAATAAAAGCAGCCTTAAAAAAGATTGTAAAAACAGGCGATATGGCTATTGGCCGGGGTGTTGTTTTAGCTGTTGATAAAGACAGGGCTACTTGTCAGGTTCAATTGGTGGCCAATAACGAAGTTTTGAACGATGTAAAAATAAAGCCAATAGTTTGTGATGGTAATCTCAACCAAATGGGCATTATCCTTTACCCGGCAGTGAATGCTTATGTATTGGTAAGCAACGTAAATCAGGTAAAAGCGGATGCGGTAATATTGAGTTGCACCTTGATAGATAGTATTGAATTACAAACGCCCAACAATTTATTATTGGAGGTTGGTAATGACGGAACGATCAAATTAAATGCCGACTCCATCATTCTAAACAAAGGAAATAATAACGGAATCCCTTTGGTAAAACCACTAACCAAGGCAATTGCCGATTTGCAAAATCAAGTAAATCAATTAATCACTGCCTTTACAACTCATACGCATACACCTCCGGCTGGTCCGGTTATAATAGCACCTCCGGCACAAATACCCGGCTTAACCGTGCCAACCATACAGGAAGGGGACATAGCCAACCCGAATATTAAACAATAAAATTATTCACCATTAATTACATAAAAAAATGAGCACAAAAGCAAAAAAAGAAATCATTAAGTTAGATAACTTAAGCAAACGCAACGAAAACATTTACAAAGAGTACGCGAGCCTATGGGCTACCGGCATGCGCGAAGCACTGATTATTGAAAAACTGGCCGAGCGATTTTTCCTCTCCAACAGTACGCTGTATCGTATTATACTAAAACAATCAAGAATGCCAAAACAACAGGTGGAATTGTTTTAGTGAGTTTGAATGATGGCGGCTATATTGACAGAGGTTGATATGGTCGCCTAAGCCTTATTGGTGATATGCAAATAAAGCTTTTTAAACGAATTGTTATTTTTGTTAATCTAAAAAGTGTTACCCAAATTGACTGGTCGAATTAGACACTATTCAAGAGTTTATAGAAAAGCATAATAAAAACTGTCAAAATTATGTTTATTTTAATATTAGATTTGTTTTTTATTGTTTATTAAGTAATATTGTAAAAGAAACACTTTAAATTTGTCAACACTTTTAGCTAACAATATAATACAAGGAATCATTTCTGGTGTAATAGCATCTTCAATTTTTTTATTTATCCTTTTTTTACTCAAGCCTAGAATTGTAATAAGTGATAAAATTGCATCTCAATATGTAGAAATAAATGGCAAGGATTTGCATGTATATCTATTCAAAATAATTAATAAATCTCTTTTTTTTAAAATTTATGACCTCAAGGTAAATGCTTTTATTTGTGAAAGTGTCCCTAATGTAAATGGCACAGACGTTCGTTATAAGGATATTGATCTAATTGGATGTGACCAATGGGTTTTAAATAAATTAAATTTCAAACATATTTTGCAAAATATCCGTAAAGGCGATAAAACACTTCAATCTAGGTGTGATTATGCAGCGCAATTTTTTTCTTCTGATAATCTTGCTAATTTATTGCATAATAATTCATACATTAGTATTCAAGTATTGGCTAAGCATTCATTAACAGGTTTTTCAAGAGTTAGAATTATGAAGTATCATCATCCCTCAAAAATTGTAAAGGGCTGTTTTTTAAGTGGTAATTCTTGTAAAATAGTTCCTTCACCAAATAAAAATAAAACAATAAGCAATTAATCACGTTATTCTTTAAATCTAATAAACATGGACATTTTAGTAATCAAATTGTAAAAAGAAAACTAACGACCCGCCTAACTGGCGGGTTTTTTTTTGCAAATTTTTTAATTTATTGCCTAAAATAAGAATTGTTCTGATCTTTAAGACTGCATCACATCGCCTTTATTCAAAAAAAACTTTATTATTCTATCCCATTCTTTAAAGTAGGATGGATATTAAAATCAAAAAACAAGCTGCAATATCAAATCAACAAAATTAAGTACCTTGCAAATCCAATTATTATACTGATTTTATGATACTAAAAAAATCTGTGAGGCTCTTAGCGCTTTTATTGTTGTTTGCTTATTCCTGCAAAAAGAAAGATACAAACCAGGCACCAGCGGAAGATAAACCAACTATCAATACCCAGCATATTAACGTGCTTACTCAGCATAATAACAACTTTAGGGCCGGCTTAAATAATCAGGAAACGGCATTGACAACCAGCAATGTTAATACTACATCCTTCGGTAAGTTGTTTACTTTATCTGTTGATGATCAGGTTTATGCGCAACCATTGGTATGCAGTGGCTTAACCATAGGTAATGGGGTACACAATGCGGTTTTTATAGCAACGGTAAATAATACTGTTTATGCTTATGATGGCGATAGCGGCTTTTTGTTTTGGAAGGTTAATTACACTGCTACAGGCATGCGTCCACCAAAAAATACGGATATGACGGGTGCTTGTGGCGGAGGCTATCAGGATTTTAGTGGCAATATTGGAATTGTAGGTACGCCAGTAATTGATTCGGCATCACAAACCATGTATTTTGTAGCACGCAGTTTAAGCAATGGAAAGTTTTATCAATACCTGCACGCGGTAAGCATTGTAAATGGCAGCGAAAAAACCGGAAGTCCGGTATTAATTACGGCCAGTATGAAAGGCAATGGTGACGGAAGCAGCAACAATATTGTAAATTTTGATCCGCAAAAAAATAACCAACGCGGTGCCTTAACCTTGGTAAACGGTGTAGTTTATATTACATTTTCCTCGCATTGCGATTGGGGGCCGTATCACGGTTGGGTATTAGGTTATAATGCAAGTTCATTGACACAGCAAATAGTTTACAATACCACGCCAAACGGTGGAGACGGGGGCATTTGGGAAAGTGGCATGGGTATTGCTGCCGATGCGAATGGCAACCTATACGTAGTAACCGGTAACGGAACGGTAGGCGTGAATAACGACCCAACCAACCCCATAAACCGTGGTGAAAGTGCCATGAAATTGGTGCCGAGTAATGGTACTTTAACGGTAGCTTCTTACTATACACCTTATAATTTTCAATATCTGGAAGATAATGACCTTGACTACGGCTGTATGGGCTCTTTCCTGATACCAAATTCAAGTACATTTTTTACTGGTTGTAAGGACGGTAATATTTATGTACTTAACAAAGACAATATGGGTGGTTACACTGTTGGTTCCAACCAGATAAAGCAAATAATTACCTTGAGCTCCAACTCGAACAACCATTGTCAGGCGGCTTATTACAAAGGAGCCACTTCGGAATTTGCCTATGTTTGGCCGGAGAACGACCAATTGCATGCTTTCCCTTTTGATAGGGGTAGCAATACATTCAATATCAGCAATGAACGAATTTCATCAGCAAGTGGGCCACAAGGCCAAAGCGGTGCGGTAATTTCGGTTTCATCAAACGGAACTACAGCAGGTACAGGGATAGTATGGGCCGCGTATGCTTCAACAGGGGATGCAGAGCATGCGGTTAGTCCGGGTATATTGCGAGCTTTTGATGCGAATGATATTACCAGAGAGCTTTGGAACAACACCAAAACAACTGGTGATTATGGGGGTACTTATGCCAAATTCTCGTCGCCAACTATAGCCAACGGACATGTTTACTTGCCAACATTTAGCAATCAGGTGGTGGTGTATGGGTTGAAGTAGGGGGGATACTAAAATTAAGCTCACAACAAAATATCAAGTTTTTTATACCTTATAATAATTATTGAGGTGAAATGATATAACCTACATCATTTTATCAATGACGTTTAATTTGTTGTACAAATACTCGAATGGAGTCAATCAACTGGCTTGGCTGCAAAGCCACCACCAAGAGTTAATGGAAAAAGCCAAAAAAGCAGAAAACAAAATATTAACAAAAAAAGGAATTGGATATTACTTTGGAAGCCTTAAAGAATAGGGTAGGTATAATCTCAGCCTAAAGACCCCGCCATCCGCAGAAAAATTCTAAAAACGGCGGGGTCTTTTTAGATTCGTATTTACTAAATCCTAAATCAGCATTTAACCATTTTCTTTTTAGCTACCAGACCCTTAGCCCTTGCTTTTGCCTTATTGATATATTCCACCGCGTCAGGTGTTTTGCAGGCAGTGCCCTCTTTAATTACCGTAATTACACCTATTTGATTGGCAGTTGCTATGGCCAAGTCGTAAAGGTCATGAACGTAAGTACCAACCGAAATGATAAACACATTCATGGTAGCACGAACCCTATTTTTGGAGGTATGAATTTCAGCAGTCACACGTTTGAGTAATTTTTTAAGCACTTCCATGTCCAAAACATGATCGGGCCATAACGAAACAATATTGCTTAACGCCGACCAGCCCGCAGCCGCCACATGCTCTCGCTCATCATCAATCCATTGCAGCGCCAATTCAAAACCTTTTGAATTACCGGCTGTAACCCAGGGCACGGTATATTCGCTGATATTGCTTGATTCGGCCTGCTCCGCCCATATGTTTAGTTCGGCGGTAGTCATTTGCTCATCGTCGGCTATTAGACCAGCCAAGTACATGGCATCGGCATTACCGGTGGCATATAAATCTTTAGCCAGTTGGTAATCCTTCTTTATCTTTTTTTGGATCGTTTTTAATTGCTCCACCTTTACCCCAAAAAAAGGTTCTTTTACGCCGTGCTTGAGCAATATTTTTTTTATGCCATCGCTGCCCATGGCTTCTAGCTCGGTCATAATTTCTGCAACTGTCATATCAAATAAATTTAATATAAATGAGTCATCAAACCCAACAATTTAACCATCCAACAATAAAACAATCAACAGCCCAACAATTTAACCATCTAACAATATAGCAATCAACAGCCCAACAATTTAACAATCAACCTATGAAACCGTAAAGGTACCGTTGCGCTCTTGCTCCTGGTAGTTTTGTACGGTTTCAATGGCGTTATCAATTACATCGCTCAAGGCCACTATAAAGGTGCCGGGGCGCGCCAAGCTCATTGAGTGTTTAATGGCATCTACCTCTTTATTTACAATTTCAACCGGTTTCTTAGCATCCACCGAGTCAATGCCTTCCCTCAATAAGGAAATAATATTTTCGGCGGTACGCCCTCTTAGGAATTTCTCCTGACGGATAATGATATAATCAAACATCTCGGCTGATAGTTTGCCCAGTTCTTTAATGTCTTCATCTCTACGGTCGCCGGTACCCGCAATGATGCCAATTTTTAAAGGCGAATCAATATGCCTTAAAAACTCCTTGATGCCTATAAAGCCAGCCGGGTTATGCGCAAAATCAATCATAAAGCGGAAATCTTTAAAATTAAAGATGTTCATCCTGCCCGGTGTTTGTGCCGATGATGGTATAAAGGTCTCTAACGATATTTTGATATCCTCCGTTTTAAAATTATGGAGGAAGGTGGCCAAAGTAGCCGCCAACACGTTCTCAATCATAAACGGAACCGTGCCACCAAACGTAATTGGGATTAAGGTAGTACGCTGTACTCGTATTTTCCAATCGCCTTTTTGTATAGTGATGTAACCGTTTTCGTATATACAAGCGATGCCACCTTTGCGGCAATGCGATTTTACAACGGCATTGTTCTCGTCCCTGCTAAAGTAGGCCACTTTGCAATGCGCGTTTTTACCAATGCGCACACAGTATTGGTTATCGGCATTTAATACAGCCCAGCCATCTTTTTTAACCGAATCAATTACCACGTTTTTTACGCGGGTAAGGTCGTCCAGGGTATGGATATCGGCCAAGCCGAGGTGGTCTTCCTGAATATTGGTTACCACGCCAATATCGCAAAAAGCGAAGCCCAAGCCCGAGCGCAATATACCGCCACGCGCGGTTTCCAGCACTGCAAAATCAACGGTCGGATCTTTCAAAATAAACTCCGCGCTTACAGGACCGGTGGTATCGCCTTTTATCATCATGGTATTTTGTATATAAATACCATCGGAGGTGGTAAAGCCAACCCTGTGTCCGTTGTTTTTCGCGATATGCGCGATTAGGCGTGTGGTAGTGGTTTTGCCATTGGTGCCGGTAACGGCAATAATAGGTATCCTGGCCGATTTGCCCGGAGGATACAACATATCAATCACATTACCCGCCACGTTACGTGCCAAACCTTCGCTAGGCGCAATGTGCATTCTGAACCCTGGTGCCGCGTTTACTTCTAACACCACGCCTCCGTTTTCGGTAAGGGGCTCGGTAAGGTTTTGTGCCATGATATCAATCCCGCAAATATCCAAACCTATAATGCGCGATATACGTTCGCAAATAAATACGTTTTGGGGGTGTACCTGGTCGGTTACATCAACTGAAGTGCCACCCGTACTCAGGTTGGCGGTTGATTTTAAAAATACCTTTTCGCCTTTTGCCGGGATGGTATCTAAAGTATAGCCTATTTTATTCAACATCTCGTGGGTATCACGGTCGATTGAAATCAAAGTCAGCACATTTTCATGCCCATAGCCACGGCGCGGGTCTTCGTTTTCGGTAATAATCAAATCATTAATGGTAGAAACACCGTTGCCAATAACATGAGCAGGATCGCGCAGGGCGGCGGCTACCATTTTATTGTCAATCACCAAAACCCTAAAATCGAACCCGGTAATAAACTTTTCAACAATTACCCTACGCGATATTTTAGCCGCATGCTCATAGGCTGCCACCGCATCTTCATAAGTAGTGATATTGGTTGATATGCCCCTGCCGTGGTTGCCATCAAGGGGTTTAAATACTAATGGAAAACCTACTTTTTTGATAGCCTCGTTCACACCATCAGCGGATGATATGGTGATGCCTTTTGCTACCGGAATGGCTTGTTCTTGCAACAATCGTTTAGTTTCGTCTTTATTGCTAGCCAAATCAACTGCTATGCTGCTGGTTTTTTCGGTCATGGTAGCGCGAAAACGTACCTGATTTTTGCCATACCCCAATTGCACCAACGATTGGTTGTTGAGCCTGATCCAAGGAATATCACGAGCAATGGCCTCACCTACGATGGAGCCGGTACTGGGGCCCAGGCGGGTGTTTTCCCTAATTTCGCGCATTTGTTGTATATCGTGCTCCAAAAAATAATCTTCACCTTTTATCAAAGCTTCCGCAATACGTACCGAGGCTTCGGCAGCGTAAACGCCTACCTTTTCTTCCAGATAGGTAAAAACTACGTTGTAAACCCCCGGTGTTTTTGTTTCGCGGGTTCGGCCAAAGCCGGTTTCCATACCCGCCAATGTTTGTATCTCGAGTGCTATATGTTCAATAACATGCCCCATCCAGGTACCTGCTTTTACCCGCTGAAAAAAACCACCTGGTACCCCCGGCGAACAACGGTGCGAGTATAGGCTAGGCATTAAATTTTCGAGCCGCTCATAAAAACCATCAATGGTATTGGTTGGGCGTTGCTCCATATCCTGCAGGTCAAGCCGCATTTGTATTAACTTTTTACGGCTTATGCTCCAAATATTTGGTCCGCGTAATACTTGTATATTTTCAATCTTCATGGATATGTTCCTGTTTTATGACCTATTTTGGTCTAAAACTAAAAAACTTAAAGCTGTAATAAAACTTTTCGGCTAAAAAAAGGCATTATTATTTTTTTAGCCCTGCCATTGTGCCAGTTTTTATTTTAATTTGTATGTTGGTAAGAATTTTTGGACAAAAAACATTAAAATCTGAAATAAAGGAGCATTGTTTTAATGCCAAAACATATTTTTCACGAAACAGATTCATTAAACAAAAAAGCATGATTGTCCCGAAAGGTAAACTGATAATTATAGGAGGAGCCGTTGACATGGGCTCCAATCTAAGCTCGCACGAAGACATAGTAAGACCCAATTACCTTAAGTTTTTTGAACAAGGCATCCTAAAACGAATCATTACCGAATCGGAACATCAAACCAACTCGAAGGTAGAGGTCATCACCACCGCATCGCAAATTCCGGAGATGGTGGCGGTGGAGTATATCAATGCTTTTAATCAGTTAAATGTTGAGCAAGTAAATATCCTGGATATAAAAAGCCGGGAAGATGCCGCCAAAGCTGAAAACTTGGAACGCATACGCGCCGCAGATGTGGTGATGTTTAGCGGTGGCGACCAATTACGACTTAGCTCCATTTTTGGTGGGACGGAATTTTTGCAAATACTTAAAAGCCGCTACCAAAAGGAAAAACTGGTGGTTGCCGGAACATCTGCCGGAGCAGCGGCTGCCTCCACTAATATGATATACCGAGGCCAAAGCAATAAGGCATTGATAAAAGGCGAGGTGCAAATGACCGCCGGACTAGGCTTTATTGACTCCGTAATTATTGATACCCACTTTGTACAACGTGGCCGTATAGGTCGATTATTATACGCCGTAGCAAGTAACCCGGGTATGTTGGGTATAGGCTTGGGTGAAGACGCGGGTTTACTGATTACCGAGGGCACTAAAATGGAAGCCATAGGCTCCGGACTTACCATATTGGTAAATGGCCGTAAAATGGGCGAAACAAATATTTACGATGTAGAAATGGGCTCTCCGGTATCCATAAAAAATATGCGGGTAAGCGTGATGTCGATATTTGATAAGTATGATTTATCGGCCAATCAACTAAGCATCAAAAAAATCACCAAGCCCGAAGAAGGCGTTTTTGTGGTGCCTGATGATAAAAGCTAGTTGGGTTGTGGGTTGTAAGTTGTGTGTTGTAAAATAGTTGAAGGTTGTGTGTTGTAAGTTGAATGGTTATTGTAGGTTTTAAGTTTTATAACAGGGTTATTTTATGACTGTACAATTAAATTAATAAAAGTTTTTCAACTGTTCACAATAAAACCTACAACGTTCAACAAAAAACCTACAACTTGTAACCCACAACTTGCAACCAAAAAAAGATATGAAATTAATCATCCACGGAGGTTTTTTTAGCGAATCGCTTACTAACCTAGAAGTTAAGAAGGCCAAGCAGGATGCTTTGGGTAGGATAGTGAAGCAAGGGTACGACTATTTGCAAAATCACACCGCTTTGCAAACCGTGGTATATACCGTTGCCCTGCTGGAGGATTGCGATTTGTTTAATGCCGGCACAGGCTCTCAAATACAAAGTGATGGCAAAATACGCCTGAGTGCCAGTTTGATGGATGGCAAAAGTCTGAAGTTTTCGGGGGTAATTAATGTAGAGGAGGTAAAGAATCCTATTTGTATTGCCGAAAAGCTGATGAATTATGATGATCGGGTACTGAGCGGACAAGGAGCCCGCGATTTTGCCCGAGAAAATGGCTTTGATTATTATAACCCCGAAACACCTCAACGTAGACAGGAATATGAGGAAAAACTAAATAACGCCATCAGGTTAGGAACTGTTGGTTGTGTGGCTTTGGATGCCGAAGGTAATTTGGCAGCCGCAACATCCACAGGTGGCAAGGGTTTTGAAATTCCGGGCAGGGTGAGCGACTCGGCTACTACAGCGGGTAATTATTCCAATGCGCATGCAGGCATATCGTGCACGGGCGTAGGCGAAGATATTGTAAGCGCAGCGGTAGCCAGCAGCATTGTAACCCGAGTAACCGATGGCATGACGCTGGAGCAAGCCACCCAAAAAACCTTTGCCGAACTAAAACCTTTTGACGGTTTTGCAGGAATTATTGGTCTAACCGCCCAAGGCGAAGTTTACCACGCCGATACGCACCCGTATATGGTTTGGGCCTTGTATGATGGGGATACGGAAGTATTTGGCTAGCCCTTTATTTACAAGATAAAATAGTTAGTTCATACAAATTATAACAAAATACTGTTGAGACATAGCGTTAGGAAGCACTAACGTTATTAGCTGACCAACTGCAAAGTTTCGTTGTTACAAATTTTGCTTACTATTGATTTATGAATAGTTCCAATTCTACACCCACCCATGGTAGCAATAGAGATGCTAACTTGCGGCCTTATGCGCTAAGCACCCCGCCTCTGCTCCAAAAAGGTGATAAAATAGCCATCACCTGTCCGGCAAAGAAACTGCCACAGCCTATGAAACATGCGGTTGAACTATTACAATCATGGGGGTTGGAAGTAGTTTTGGGGGATACTTTAGGGCTTAGTTTTCATCAATTTGCAGGGGATGACGACCAGCGCGCAGCTGATTTACAACAGTTTATAAATGATACCTCTATCAATGCAATTATTGCCGCACGTGGAGGTTATGGCACTATCAGGATGATTGACAAGGTTGATTTTAGTCCGCTGGAGCAAAACCCTAAATGGCTCATTGGCTTTAGCGATATTACGCTTTTGCATACCCACCTGTTTACTAATTTAGGCTTGGCTACCATACATGGCCAAATGCCTATCAATATACCCGATGCCTCGGCACATTCATTAACAACCTTAAAACAGGCCTTGTTTGAAGGCTCGTTAACCCACAAGGTACACCCGCAATCACTTAATAGGTTTGGTAAGGGCAGTGGCATATTGGTAGGTGGTAACCTGTCCTTATTAATTGCAGCGGCAGGTTCCATATCTGATTTGGATTATACCGACAAGCTGCTTTTTATAGAAGATGTTGGCGAGTACTTGTATGCAGTCGACCGAATGTTACATTCCTTAAAACGTGCCGGAAAGCTTTCAAATTTAGCTGGCTTAATTGTTGGGGGCTTTTCGGAAATAAAAGATAATGACATCCCCTTCGGACAAACCATACCCGAAATGATTATAGACCTTGCTAAGGAATACGACTACCCCGTTTGTTTTGATTTCCCGGCAGGGCATATACCCAACAATTGCAGCTTAATTTTAGGTAAGCCATCTGTGTTGGAAGTTGATGAGCATGGCGCAGTATTATTGAATTGATTTCGGATTTCGGATTTGCTTTTTTAGTATCAAGTAGCTAGTATCGAGTATCAAGACTTTTGTAGCAGGTATTAAAATTCTGATAATTCTAAAATCCTGATTCAGACATTTTTTCTCCTATGCTTATCAAAAAGAATATATTACCATTTTACTTTTTTTCCGTTCAATTATTTAAATTGCAACATGAAAAGAGCTTTGTTTACGCCGGTATTTATTTTACTGATTTCACTAATAACCGATAAAAGTATTGCCCAAGCAGTTGATGAAACCAATTTCGCGACTAGACTGTTAAGCATTACCAAGCTAAATATTCATAGCGCAAGGGCGTACTTTTCAACCGATGCTTATTCATACGGGGGTAACAGCACAGGTACGCTCAATGAAGGTGCCATTATTGATTTGTATAAATACAACGTGAATAATCAAAACTCCACCTATTTATATCAAATAGTGGCCGACAGTGTGTGCACCTCCGGCTATATAACCGACAAGGAAAGCGAATGCCAGCAAATTAAAAACAGCTTTATCAACATGGGTTTTGGTCAGGTTGATACCTTAATAGCCGGAACAGAAAAAACCATCCTATTGAAAGGCTACCTCAAATTGGCCATTCAAACCAAACAGAGCAATGATAATACGTACTATATTATTATGCTAACCGATATTGACAAGGTAGCACGCCTGATAAAGCTGCCAATGAAACAATAAACTCATATACAGTGAACAAGAACTAGGTTATGGTTGTTTTTACTAGTAACCCGCTACTAACTCCTAGGTACAAGGTACTAGTGACTTGATACTAGCTACTTTCTACTTTTTAATACCGTTTAAATTCGCGTATAATCAATTTACTAGGCTGGTTGGTTATAAAGATTCATCCTTTAAATTTTCAGGAGATTTGAGGGGATAATTGGGAGTTGGGTAAATTTGGCTTTCTTCCTTATTAATTTTAATTATTTTTGAATATAGATTCAACCTATGTCAAATACCTATAACCAATTGTACGTTCATTTTGTATTCGCCGTAAAGTATCGTCAGGCTGTTATTGAGCAATTATGGCAGGATAGACTTCAAAAGTATATCACTGGCATAATACAGAAAAACGGTCATAAGTTATTGGCTATAAACAACATGCCGGACCATATGCATCTTTTTATTGGTTTAAACCCTAAACAATCAATAGCTGAATTGATGCGTTTGGTTAAAGGTGATAGTTCAGAATTTATAAATAAGGAGGGTTTTACAAAAAGGAAATTTCAATGGCAAGAGGGCTATGGTGCATTTAGCAATAGCAAATCGCAAATAAACGCGGTGGTAAATTATATCCTAAACCAACAAAAACATCATTTAAAAAAATCATTCAAGGAAGAATATCTCGAGATATTAAAAGATTATGGGGTTGAATTTGAAGATAAATACATTTTTCAGGATTTGGTTGACGGCTAAAGGGTAGCCCCCAAAGGGGCAAAAAACCAATTCTGTTATTTTTTCTACAAAGGTTTTGACCCGCTGGGTCAATAAAGTCGGATAATATAATCAAAAACAAATATTTTCTTAATAATTGGCATTATAGCTTTTTAATCAATTTGTTAGATGGATTTTTTATATTCCTTCAATAATATATATCGAACAGAAGTCCTTTCCCGTAAGAATAAGATCATATTGCACAAAAAATTTCATCCTCACATACTATTTTATAAGGACAGAACTCCTTTTGCAAAATAAAAATATAAACTACGCTTCCTATCCCGTAGGGATAAAACCTTTGTAGACACACAACAACAATACAATTTTGCCCGGCTTGCCGGGCTACCCTTCGCCGATTTTTATGCCAGCAAGAAAGACTTTAAAAATTAAATTTGGGGAGTTTTGCTTAAATGCTAAAGGGTAGCCCCTATTGGGGCACGAAACCAATCCTGTTTTATTTTCTACAAAGGTTTTGACCCGCTGGGTCAATCATGTCGGATATTTTCACAAAAACAAATATTCGCTAAACTCAATAAATTATACCTTTATAATCAATTCGTTAGATAGATTTTCGAGGTCATATTCTTAAAAGCAAGACCAATACCAACCATCTGCGCTATTCCTTATGTGGAAAACACTTGTATATATATAAAATATTATCCGCTCATCCTGGGCGGTAAGGAAAAAATCCTTGTGACAAAATAAAAATATAAACTACGCTTCCTATCCCGTAGGGATAAAACATTTGTAGAAAAACACCAACAATGGAATTTTGCCCGGCTTGCCGGGCTACCCTTCGCCGATTTTTATGCCTACAAGAAAGGCTTTAAAAATTAAATTTTGGGAGTTTTGCTTAAATGCTAAAGGGTAGCCCCTATCGGGGCAAAAACCAATCCTATTTTATTTTCTACAAAGGTTTTGACCCGCTGGGTCAATCATGCTGGATAATATCATCAAAAACAAATATTTTCTCAATAATTGGCATTATAGCTTTTTAATCAATTTGTGATATAAATTTTTTATATTCATTCGCTAACATATATATCAAGCAGAAGTCCTTTCCTGTAAAGATAAGATCATATTGGACAAAAAATTTCATCCTCACATACTATTTTATACGGACAGAACCCCTTTTTCAAAATAAAAATATAAACTACGCTTCCTATCCCGTAGGGATAAAACCTTTGTAGACACGCAACAACAATACAATTTTGCCCGGCTTGCCGGGCTACCCTTCGCCGATTTTTTAATCTCCTTTGAAACATTCCATATATTTATCAAAATCCAATTCTTCTTATCATCAAAAAATTTTTATCATAAAAAGATTACTTTTAAGCTTTTCCTTACTAAGCATAAAACCCTAACTTTACCACGTTAAAAATATTTGAACCATGAGTTTTAGGATAGAACATGATACCATGGGCGAGGTACAGGTACCTGCCGATAAATACTGGGGCGCGCAAACCGAACGGTCGCGTAATAACTTTAAAATTGGGCCAGAGGCCTCTATGCCAAAGGAAATAATAGCGGCTTTTGCTTACCTAAAAAAAGCTGCCGCCTATACCAATACCGATTTAGGTGTTCTCCCTGCCGAAAAACGCGACCAGATTGCACAGGTATGCGATGAGATTTTAAGCGGAGCCCTGGCTGCCGAGTTTCCACTGGTGATATGGCAAACTGGCTCGGGCACGCAATCAAACATGAACGTGAACGAGGTAATTGCCAACCGTGCGCATGTGTTGCAAGGCAACAAACTGGGCGAGGGCAAAACATTTATACACCCAAATGATGATGTTAACAAATCGCAATCATCAAACGATACCTACCCCACCGCCATGCATATTGCCGCCTACAAAATGGTAACGGATGTAACCATCCCGGGCATTGAAAAGCTGAGAGATACGCTGCAAGCAAAATCGGAAGCGTTTAAAAGCGTGGTAAAAATTGGCCGAACCCACTTGATGGATGCTACCCCATTGACGTTAGGTCAGGAGTTTTCAGGTTATGTATCGCAACTTAACCACGGTTTAAAGGCTCTGCGCAACACACTCGACCATCTATCAGAACTTGCCCTTGGCGGTACTGCGGTTGGTACTGGCATCAACACCCCAAAAGGCTATGACGTATTGGTGGCCGATTATATAGCCAAATTCACTAATCTGCCTTTCCGTACCGCTGAGAATAAATTTGAGGCCTTAGCCGCACACGATGCCATTGTTGAAACCCATGGCGCGTTGAAACAAATAGCGGTATCGCTCATGAAAATTGCGAATGATATCCGTATGTTGGCTTCCGGGCCACGCTCAGGTATTGGTGAAATACATATTCCTGATAACGAGCCGGGTTCCTCCATTATGCCGGGCAAGGTAAACCCTACCCAAAATGAGGCCGTTACCATGGTTGCGGCGCAGGTAATGGGGAACGATGTAGCCATTTCTATTGGTGGCTCCAACGGGCATTACGAACTTAATGTGTTTAAACCATTGATGGCGGCCAACTTTTTGCAGTCGGCCAGGTTAATTGGCGATGCTTGCGTATCGTTTAATGATCATTGCGCTGCCGGCATTGAGCCAAATTACGCGGGTATTAAAAAGCATCTTGAAAATTCCTTGATGCTGGTAACCGCGCTTAATCCGCATATTGGCTACGAGAACGCGGCTAAAATTGCAAAAAAAGCCCTGAAAGAAAACAAATCATTAAGGGAAGCCGCTACCGAATTAGGTCTGCTTACAAACGAGCAGTTCGACCAATGGGTGCGCCCTGAGGATATGATTGGCAGTTTAAAATAAAACTCAACACCACCCTATCAGCTTGCAATACAGGCTGATAGGGTATTTAATATTATGCAAAAACCTTTAAGTTTCCGCATTGTTCCCATCTATTTTTTACTGCTGCTGGCTATTGCCAGTTGCAAGTTAAACCCCAATTTGCAAACCCAGGGGGTGAGTTTTATACAAGGCGAGTGGCAGCAAGATTCTATCCCGGCTCAAAATCGCTTGCTTACTTACTCTCTCTACCATTTAAAATTTACTTGCGATTCTTTTTATTTCGACATTCATACCAATAGCAAGGTAAACATAGGCCCTGATACCTGTATGCAAGCTGGCAAATGGACTGAATATATAAAAGGCACTTATGTTCAACAAAATGATACCCTGCACCTTAAAGGTCTTTTTTGCAATAAAAACTGGACCATTAAAAGCAATAAGGGTTGTTTACGCTATGGCGATTACGAGGAATTTATAAAGCTTAAAAAGCAGGATAGCACGCATGCCATTTTTGCCATTACCACTAGTGTTATACCAATAAATGCACGTTTAATAAAGAAAAACACTTGCCATCCAAAACCCATTTAGCCATGAAAAAAGTTATTGTTCAAAAATTATTATTGGCCATTGCCATTATTTATTTTCCTATACAAGCAGCAGCTTGGGGAGCGGAGGGTCATCGCATAGCGGGTCAAATTGCGGAAAGCTATCTTAGTCCGAAGGCAAAAAAGGCCGTTAGTGGTATTTTAGGCTTCGAGAGTGTAGCCATTGCCAGTACCTATGCCGATTTTATCAAATCGGACCCTACCTATAATTACCTGTCTCCATGGCATTATATTGATTTTGACAGAGCGTATACCTACACCGAAATGCAGGTTTTTCTTGAGAAAGACACCAATGTGGATGCTTATACCAAGCTAAATTTTTTAATTGCCGAACTAAAAAAGAAAGACCTAAATGCCGATAACAAAGCACTGTATTTAAAGCTATTGATACACATTGTGGAAGATGTGCATCAACCAATGCATGTTGCCCATGCCGATGATAAAGGCGGAAACGATTTTAAAGTAAACTGGTTTAGCAACCCAACCAATATGCATTCCGTTTGGGATTCGCAATTAATTGAATTTCAACAATTAAGTTATACCGAATATGCGGCATCTATAAACCATACCACGGCTGCTCAACGCGGCGAATGGCAAAGTGCCCCTATAAGCCAATGGCTGTTTGAAAGCAACCAAATTGCCGAAAAAATTTATACCGAAGTAAAAGCCGGCGACACCTTGAATTATAAATACAACTTCAACAATATCAGCACCCTAAATCAGCAATTACTAAAAGCAGGCGTTAGGCTGGCAGGTATTTTGAATGAAATATTTGGTTGATGGAGTATCAAGTAGCTAGTAGTTAGTATCAAGATTTTTTGGAGAGACTTTAATTCTGATAATTCTAGAATCCTGTAAATCCTTGTTCAGACAATTTAATTTCGGATTGCTAATTATGATGATTTAAACTACTACCAAATGTCTAAGTACATAATCCTAGCGACTAAATACTTGATACTAACTACTAGATACTAGCTACTAAAAAAATGAAAATTCTCATGGTATGCCTCGGTAACATTTGCCGATCGCCTTTGGCGGAAGGGCTGATGCAGCATTTGGCTGATAAAAACGGACTCAACTGGCAAGTAGATTCTGCTGGCACAGGTAATTGGCATGTGGGCGAAGGACCCGACTATCGCTCGGTTCGTACTGCGCGTCAGCACGGTATTGATATCAGTAAACAAATTTGCAGGCAATTCAAAACCAGCGACTTTGATAATTTTGATATCATTTATGTGATGGATGAAAACAACCTGTCGGATGTATTGGCCAAAGCCCGCAATACAGAAGATGTGCAAAAAGTAAAACTCCTTTTAGGTGATAACATTGTACCCGACCCCTACCACGATAATGGACTTTTTGAACCCGTTTTTAAAATGATTGAAGAGGGCTGCAAAGAGATTATTAAAAACCATTTAGGTAAATAGCATTAATTAGGTATTGATTTTTTCTCAATCCTAAAGAAATATAAGTCGCTTCCATGCCAAAAAATATTGCCATCTCGTTTTAATCCGGCTTTTAACAAAACATTTTGAGAGGCAGTATTTTCGGCATCGGTACAGGCGCAAATTTCGGTAAGGCCTTGTTCCTCAAAACCATATTTTACCAGTGCTATAGCCAATTCGGTAGCCAAACCTTTACCCCAATAGGCAGGGGCAAAAACATAACCCAGCTCTATACGGGTTGGGTCCGAGTCGGCTGGCTTTAATATGCAAACCCCCATAAAGGCACCATCTTTAGGGTCAAAAATCCCCCATCTACCTAGCCCCGGCGACTCATAATAGGCAATCAAAGCGTAGGCGAACTGTTTTTTAGTTTCCGCAACCGTACGCTTAGGCACAAATACGGTAACCCGGTTGTCCTCATATAAATTTACCAATAAGTGTTCCTCACTCGTATGAAATTCGCGTATCAGGATTCGTGGTGTTTGGGTAATGATTTTCATTAAATCAAAAATAAAATATTTATACTGATAATTTGTATAACCTTGGTCACTAGTTTGCTACTAAAAAGCATGCGCTGAATTTTGCCACGCAAGCTTTTAAAATAATCCTTAAATCCTGTTAACTTTGCCCGCTATGGCAGCTATCAAACCATCCGTACCTAAAGGTACCCGCGATTTTTCGCCCACCGAAATGGTGAAACGCAATTTTATTTTTGATACCATAAAATCGGTATTCCGCAAGTACGGGTATCAGCAAATTGAAACGCCCACCATGGAAAATCTAAGCACCCTCACCGGTAAGTACGGCGAGGAGGGCGATAAGCTGATTTTTAAAATATTAAACAGTGGCGATTTTTGGGAAGAAGTTGAAAGCAAAAAGCTGGAAGTTATTAATTCGAAGAAATTAACCCCAATTATTTCAGAAAAAGCGCTACGCTATGATTTAACGGTACCCTTTGCCCGCTATGTAGTGCAACACCAAAACGACATCACCTTGCCATTTAAACGCTTTCAGGTTCAGCCAGTTTGGCGTGCCGACAGGCCACAAAAGGGGCGTTACCGAGAGTTTTACCAATGCGATGCTGATGTTGTGGGCTCCTCCTCCTTACTAAATGAAGCGGAGTTTGTGCTCATTTATGATGAGGCCTTGAGCAAATTGGGCTTAAAAGATTTCACTATAAAAATAAACAACCGCAAGATATTATCGGGCATAGCCGCCATCATCAATAAAGTCGACCAGATTATTGACCTTACTGTAGCCATTGATAAGCTGGACAAAATTGGTTTTGAAGGTGTAGTGAAGGAATTACTAGAGAAAGGTTTTACCGAAGCTGATATCGAAAAAATTAAACCGGTGATACTTTTAGAGGGTACAAATACCCAAAAGTTAGAAAGTTTACGCTTGGCACTTTCAAACTCAACAATAGGTCTGGAAGGATGTGATGAAATAGCAACCGTATTCAAATACCTCGCCGTTTGTCCGCTAAAAACCGCTAAACTAGAGCTTGATATTACTCTGGCAAGGGGTCTTAACTACTATACAGGTGCCATTTTTGAAGTAAAAACAAACGAAGTAGCCATGGGTAGCATTGGTGGCGGCGGACGCTACGATGACCTTACAGGGATGTTCGGCTTAAAGGGGTTAACAGGCGTTGGCATCTCATTCGGAGCCGACCGCATTTATGATGTGATGGAAGAATTGGGGCTATTCCCGGCAAACAGCAACCAAACCACACGCCTGTTAATTTGTTGTTTTGATAAAGAGGGCGAATTTTTTGGCTTACCCTTAATGCGGCAATTAAGAGATAAGGGGATAAACACAGAACTATACCCAGCTGGCGCTAAGCTCAAAAAACAGTTAGACTATGCCAATAGTAAAAACATACCCTACACCATCATTATAGGCAGCGAAGAAATTGAAAGCGGTTTGCTTACCCTTAAAAATATGGAAAGCGGTACGCAGGAAAAGGTGAGTGTGGAAGAAGTTGTAGGGGGATTGACTTAGGTTAAAATCAAAACTTAATAAACTTCTCAATCTGCTCGTTCACAAACTTAACGGTATCTTCTTTAAACAGATGGTCGTTTTCGTCTAATTCCTGTTTTATGTAGGGGATATGGATTTTCATGGGTAAAACATGTAGGTTTACATAGTTGCAAACGCCTGTGAGGTGGTCAATCCCTCGTATATTGCCATATTTGCCTGTTGCTAGCCCTACCAAGGCGGCCTTTTTATCAGCAAAACTATCTGGAAATGAACAAGCATCTATAAAGGTTTTTAAAACTCCCGGAAAGCTCCCATTATATTCGGGCACCACAAAAATAAACTTTTGGGTATTGGTTACTAATTGCTGTATGGGTTCAAATTCAGCACTTCGTTTGCCATATAAATCACTCACAATAATAGTGGGCGGCAAATCAATTAATGACAATAAATTAGCTTCAATACCCTTAATAGCCAGTTGGCTTTGATAGTATTTTGCTAATTTTAGAGAGACGCTACCCGGCCGGTTTGTTGAAGATATAATGGTGATCATGGTTGTTTTGTTCGATATAATGAAGGATATGACCTTGCTTTAATCTGCTTTTTAATAAACAGCTGCAAATTAGCCAATAATCATGAAAATTGTTTGTTCTCCTTATCTATTACAAAAAACAAACAAATAGGTATACATTATCCCACAATCAATTTCCATAATTGTTTGTAAATAGCCTATTTCTGTGGATTTGCTAACCACTTTAATACTTATATTTGCAATCGGCTTTTTTGTACACAGAATTATTTTTGTAAAAAGCCTAATTTTACAAACCCTTAAATTATTCAGAAAATATACTATGAGTAAAATAATTGCTATAGCCAATCAAAAAGGTGGTGTTGGGAAAACTACAACAGCGATAAATTTAGCTGCAAGCTTGGCCGTGCTCGAATTCAAGACCTTATTGGTTGATGCCGACCCGCAAGCTAACGCTACATCGGGCATAGGGTTCGATCCGCGAAACATAAAAAACAGCATATATGAGTGTATAGTGAATGAATGCGAGGTTGAAAGTGCCATTCAAAAAACAGATACACCTAATCTTGATTTATTACCTGCCCATATTGATTTGGTAGGTGCAGAAATTGAGATGATTAATATGGACGACCGTGAGTATAAAATGAAAGCGGTATTGTCGGGCTTAAAATCAAAGTATGATTTTATCATCATTGATTGCTCACCATCATTAGGCCTTATCACCATCAACGCGCTTACCGCGGCTGATTCGGTAATTATTCCGGTACAATGCGAATATTTTGCCTTGGAAGGTTTGGGCAAATTATTAAACACCATAAAAATTGTTCAAACCAGGTTAAATACCCAATTACAGGTTGAAGGAATTTTATTAACCATGTATGACATCAGACTACGCCTATCAAACCAAGTAGTTGAAGAAGTGAGAACACATTTTGAAGAAATGGTTTTTGAAACCATCATCCAACGTAATACCCGTTTAAGCGAAGCGCCAAGCTTTGGTGTCTCGGTAATTATGCACGATGCCACTAGTAAGGGTGCTATTAACTACCTTAATTTGGCTAATGAAATTGTCCGTAAAAATGGATTGGTGGGCAGCGAGGCTGTCATAACGAACGAAATTGTATAAAAAGGAATGAGTATAGAAAAGAAAAAAGCTCTGGGAAGGGGCTTGAGTGCGCTTTTGAATGATTCAGATAACACCCATACCCATAGAAGTAACGTAAGCGAAGTTCCATCAACCAACAGTTTAGGTTCAGTAAATGAAATAAAAATTAGCGAGATAGAGGTAAATCCTTTTCAACCGCGTACCGAGTTTGATTCACAAGCTCTTTCAGAATTGGCCGATTCTATAAAACTTCAAGGTCTTATTCAGCCGATCACCGTACGCAGGTTAAATGCCAATTCGTATCAGTTGATATCGGGCGAGCGGCGTTTAAGAGCTTCCAAACTTGCGGGTTTAGTTCAAATTCCGGCCTATATTCGTTTAGCAAACGATCAGCAAATGCTGGAAATGGCCTTGATAGAAAACATCCAACGTGAAAACCTGAATGCTATTGAAGTAGCATTAAGTTTTCAACGAATGATTGATGAGTGCAATTTAAAACAAGAAGAATTGGGCGAGCGCGTAAGTAAAAACAGGTCGACCGTTACTAATTACCTACGCTTGTTACGGTTGCCACCTGCCATCCAAGCATCTATACGGGATGGAGCCATCACGATGGGTCACGCGAAGACTCTGATAACCATTGAAGACCCTACTAAACAAATATTTATACACCAACATATTATTCAACAAGGATTATCCGTTCGTAAAACAGAAGAAATGGTAAGGGACATGCAAAATAGTCCGGCAAAAAAGGAAGGGAAACAACCTGAACCTATGCCATTTCAAATTCAAAGGATACAGGATCAACTGGCTTCAAAATTTAGCACCCGCGTGAGGCTTAAATATGGAAGTGAAGGAAAAGGAACTATTGAAATCCCATTCCTATCAGAAGATGATTTAAGTCGTATCCTTGAAATGCTTGATTAATAACTTATTTAGTGTTTTAAAGGGCGGTCAAATTAAAAATGCATAAATATTTCATCCTGCTTTGGCTTATTAGTATGTATAGTTTTGTAGCCTCGGCTCAAACTAAAGATACGCTAAAAAACAATGTAATGCAATTAAGCGATTCTATCATTCATAAAAGCAAGGATACTACTGCCTCCAAACCTATAAAAAAACCTAAAAAAGAAAGGGTTTATTCTCCCGATAGTACGCATAGCCCACATAAGGCGGTTATGCGCTCATTAATGATACCGGGTTGGGGGCAAATATATAACCGCCAGTATTGGAAGGTTCCGGTAATTTATGCAGGTTTGGGCACACTTGGCTATTTCTTGGTGACCAACCAACAATTGTATAATGAATTTTTGCAGCTATCCATATATAGGCAGCGGGGTATAATACCAACTAAAGGTCAAAGCTATTATAACGAATACAATTATTATACCAACGTACAGAGTCAAGCAATTTATGATGTAAAAGATTACTATCGCCGAAACCGCGACGTAACCATCCTACTTACTTTTGGTGCCTGGGGTATAAATTGTATCGAAGCTTATGTTTCAGCAAAGTTTATCAATGCCTATACTGTTGATGATAACCTTTCAATGAAGGTTGCACCTTCGCTTATTAACCGTCAGGTTTATGCTTTTAGCAATAATAGCCCTTATATTCCGGGTTTAAAAATTACCTTTACGCTCAAATAATTATTTTTGTAAAAAATAACCCGGTAATTAAAGAGTTAAATGAAAATTGCACTTTTAGGATATGGTAAGATGGGGCGGATTATTGAAAAAATAGCCACCGACCGCAAGCATGAAATTGTACTGAAAATTGATTACGATAATTTAAGCGATTTAACGCCCGAAAACCTGCAAAAAGCCGATGTGGCTATTGAATTTAGTACCCCTGGTACTGTTTTAAATAATATTTACGAATGTTTTAAGGCTGATGTACCGGTAGTTGTAGGAGCTACTGGCTGGTACGAAAGTTTGAAACATGTAAAAGAGGATTGCGAAGCTGGTAACCATTCAATGGTTTATGCATCTAACTTTAGCATTGGAGTGAATTTATTTTTCCATGTAAACAAGGTGTTGGCCAAATTAATGAACAATTACCCTTATTATGAGGTGCAGGTGGAAGAAATTCATCATACCCAAAAATTGGATTCGCCAAGCGGTACTGCCATTACCATTGCCGAAGGAATTTTAGAGAATCTGGACTCAAAAAATGAATGGGTTAACATTCTGACCGATAATGGACAGGATGGTGCTACTGAACAAATAAAAAACAATCAGCTTTTGATTGAATCTTTTAGAATTGACAGCGTGCCCGGCACGCATACCGTAATTTACGATTCGGAAGTTGATATGATAGAGTTTAAGCATACAGCGCATAACCGTAATGGTTTCGCGTTAGGAGCCGTGATGGCTGCCGAATGGATTGAAGGAAAAAAAGGCTTTCACGCTGTGCAGGATATGTTTAATTTTAGTGTTTAATAAAGATTATAAATAAATTAGAAATGAATATAGTTGAGTTTTTTCTTGCAATCATATTACTGATAGTTTTACCATATATTGGATTATGGAAATTATTTGAGAAAGCAAATGTTCCGGGTTGGAAAGCTATAATACCTGTATATAACTACTTTATAATTTTAAAACTAACCGGTAGACCATTATGGTGGATCGTACTCATACTTATACCTGGCGTGGGCTTGCTTATTGCGATTGGACTAACCATTGATTTTATAAAATCTTTCGGCAAGTTTACAATGCGTCAACAAGCTGCAGGAATACTATTGCCTTTTATTTATTTGCCAAAATGGGGTTTCGAGCACGAAACAACCTATTTAGGGCAATCGTTAAGTCCTGATTTTAAAGATAAATATCAAATTTTTATTAAAAAATCAGTCGGAAGGGAATGGGCGGAAGCCATTGTCTTCGCTGTAGTTGCCGCTACCTTAATACGTACTTTTTTTATAGAAGCTTATGTAATACCTACTCCATCAATGGAGCGCTCGTTATTAGTTGGTGATTTTCTGTTTGTAAGTAAAGTTAATTATGGCCCACGCACACCTATGACACCAATCGCGTTCCCATTTGCGCACCATACCATGCCATTAATAAATACCAAAGCGTATTGGGATGGAATAAAACTGCCTTATTACCGCTTACCAGGTTTAAGCGATATTAAAAAAGGTGATGTAGTTGTATTTAATTACCCTATGGATGCCGACTCGCCATTATATCGGCCGGTTGATAAACGTGAAAACTATATAAAACGTTGCCAAGGCACGCCCGGCGACACCCTAAGTGTAGCGGATGCTCAGGTGTATGTAAACAAAAAAGCAGCTCCAAACCCTCCTGGTGAGCAAATTGAATATAATTATATTACATCGGGAGTGGATATGAATCCGGAAGTGCTTAAGGATTTAAACATTTCCTTTTATGACCCGGGAAGACCGTCCATCCCAACCATGACCAAGGAATCGGCAAAGGTGTTAAAGGGATATTCCAATATTAAATCACTCTCTGAACTTATTCAACCAAAGGGAATATCAGATACTTTGAACCCGGTTTTTCCTTTAAAATATCCTATACACGTAAATCTAGGCAAAAAACTACCCGCATATAATTGGAACGTTGATAATTTTGGTCCAATTATTATCCCTAAAATCGGCTGGACTGTGAAGCTTGACTCTATGACATTCCCTATTTATGAGCGTTGCATAGAGGTTTATGAAAACAATAAAGTGAAAGTAGTAGGAAAGGATATTTATATAAATGGCGTTAAATCTGACACCTATACCTTTAAATTAAACTATTATTGGATGATGGGTGATAACCGTCATGACTCGGAAGATTCCCGTTATTGGGGATTTGTTCCTGAAGACCATATAGTAGGAAAGGCTTTGTTTATATGGATGAGTTTTGATGAAAATGAATCATTCATTAATAAAATAAGGTGGAGCAGGTTGTTTAGAGGTATAAAATAATGGAAGGTTAGGTTAAATAATTAAAATGGTAAAATCCTATTAATAATGACAACCATACCTCAACTTTACAGCATATACCTACAGCATTCTGTTATTTGTACCGATACTAGGACAATAAGCAATGGTTGCCTATTTTTTGCATTAAAAGGCGAAAAATTCGACGCGAATCAATTTGCCCATCAAGCAATTGAAAACGGAGCCGCGTTTGCCATTATTGATAATCCTGAATACAAGTTAAACAACCAATATTTATTAGTTCCGGATGTGCTTACCGCATTGCAGCATTTAGCACGCTTTCATCGCGAAAAATTAAACATACCTGTTATAGGGCTCACTGGCTCTAATGGTAAAACAACCACAAAGGAACTTATTTATGCTGTTTTATCGCAGCATTTCAATACGCTGGCTACACAAGGAAACCTGAATAACCATATTGGTGTACCATTAACCATTTTGAGCATTAACAGCAATCACCAAATAGCAGTTATTGAAATGGGGGCAAACCATCAAAAAGAAATAGCCTTTTTATCAGAAATATCAATGCCAACACATGGTTTAATAACCAATGTTGGCAAAGCTCATTTAGAAGGTTTTGGAGGAGTTGAAGGCGTTAAAAAAGGGAAAGGTGAGCTATATGATTTTTTAAGCAAGGACCCCGAGCGTATTGTATTTGTAAACAGCAACAGTGCAGACCTGATGAAAATGCAAGCCGATAGAGACTTAAAAAATACCATTTTTTATGGCCTTAACCAAAGCGGCAATCTTGTAAATGGCAAGTTAATTGAAAACTCTCCTTTTTTAAGCGTGGAATGGGTAAATGTACCCACTGGTAAAACGCATCAGGTTAAAACACAATTAACGGGTGCTTATAACCTTGATAATATTCTGGCTGCCATTAGTATTGGTATAACATTTGGCTTATCAGATAATATGATAAACAAGGGAATAGAAGGCTATTCACCGAAAAATAACCGTTCTCAAATTATACATACAAAAACCCATACTGTCATTTGCGATTATTATAATGCCAACCCCAGCAGTATGCAAGTTGCCATAGAAAACATTGCAAAATTAGAGGCAGACCAAAAGGTACTCATCTTAGGCGATATGTTTGAAATGGGTGAAGAAGCTGCCAATGAGCATCAATTTATAATAAATAAGGCCCTTCAAACAAAAGCTAATTTGATTATTTTTATTGGTAATGAATTTTATAAAGCAGGCTACCAGCTAACTTCTGAAATCAAAAAAACGCATTTTTTCAAAGATACTGAAGACGCAATTGAATATTTAAAAGTAAACCCTATCAATAACGCTACAATTTTAATAAAAGGTTCGCGCGGGATGGCATTAGAAAGATTGATAGGATTTGTATAATAAATTTCTAATATGTCGGTAAAAGAACACTATGACAAACACCTTGGTGATTTTTATTCATGGATGATTGGAGATTTTGATGAAAAACAAAAGGAATACCAGCAGTTTCTTTCCGCCAATCAAATAACTCCTCAACAGAATAAACAAGCAATTGATTTAGGAGCCGGGCATGGCATACAAAGTATTTCACTCGCTAAAATGGGCTTTAAGGTTTTGGCTATTGATTTTAACGTCCAATTATTAAATCAACTCATTGAAAATAGTAAAGAACTCGAAATTGAGATTGTAGAGGATGATTTAACCTATTTAACAAAACATATTTCAGAGCAACAAGAACTTATAGTTTGTGCCGGAGATACCTTAACACATTTAAACAACAAAGCCGATATTGAAAAACTACTTTGCAATTGTTGTGCCTCCTTGTTAAATAATGGAAAATTAATTTTATCATTTCGTGATTATTCAAAAGAACTAGTAGGAAATGATAGATTTATCCCTGTAAGAAGTGATGCCAATAAAATATTAACATGTTTTTTGGAATATGGCAAGAATTATATTCAAGTTACAGATATACTTCAAACCAATGAAAATGGTATATGGAAGCAGAAAATAAGCTCCTATTTAAAAGTACGCGTTACACTAAATGATGTATTAAATTACCTTGAGCTAAATAAGATGAAAATAATTCTAAACAATTTGGAGAGAGGCATGTTTACAATTATCGCCGAGAAAATATCGGATTAAGGCTAGGATATACTTGTAATAAATTATTTATTCCTTTCGATGTTACCGCTATTACTTTCAATTTAATTAAATTGGCATCAATATTGGTTACCAATACTTATATTCATTAATAAATGAAACCAAAATTTTACGATACTGCTGTGAAGCAGGAAAAAGCCATATTGGTTGGGGTGATGACACCGCACGAAACCGAGGCGCAGGAAAAAGAATACCTGGAAGAATTGGAGTTTTTGGTGGCTACAGCGGGTGGAGAAACTGTAAAAAGTTTCACCCAAAAGCTGCAACGACCTGACAGGGCTACATTTGTTGGTTCGGGTAAATTGGAGGATATCAAGGCCTTTGTTATTGAGGAAGAAATTGATATGGTGGTATTTGACGATGAGCTCACCCCTTCGCAATTACGCAATATTGAGAATGAACTACAAGTAAAAATACTCGACCGCAACAACCTCATCCTTGATATTTTTGCGGGTAGGGCACAAACGGCTCAGGCAAAATCGCAGGTTGAGCTGGCGCAACTTCAATATTTATTACCCCGATTAACCCGCCTTTGGACGCACTTGGAGCGGCAAAAGGGTGGTATAGGTATGCGTGGGCCAGGTGAATCGCAAATTGAAACAGATAGGCGTTTGATTTTGAATAAAATATCGCTGCTTAAAGAGAAGCTTAAAAATATTGATAAGCAAAACGAAACCCAGCGTAAAAACAGGCATCAACTTATTAGGGTGGCATTGGTGGGTTATACCAACGTAGGCAAGTCGACCATTATGAACATGGTATCCAAATCGGAAGTATTTGCCGAAAATAAATTATTCGCAACATTAGATACTACCGTTAGAAAGGTAGTTTTCGAGAATGTCCCCTTCCTGCTTTCAGATACTGTTGGCTTTATCCGCAAACTACCTCATCATTTGGTAGAGTGCTTTAAATCAACCCTAGATGAGGTTAGGGAGGCTGATATTTTGATTCACGTGGTAGATATTTCGCATCCTAATTTTGAAGATCAAATTAGGGTAGTAAACGAGACCCTTAAAGAGCTGGGGGCACTTAATAAAAAGGTAATTACTGTTTTTAACAAGATTGATGAATTTAAAATGCCCGATAGCTACCGCGAGCAACTATCTGCCGAGCAAGAAGCTGAACCTTTAACTTTAGATGATTTTAGACAAAGTTGGATGGCAAAAAACAATAGTCCGGCTGTATTTATATCGGCTACCAAAAGAGAAAATCTGGAAGAGTTTAGAACGCTTATTTATAATGAGGTAAAGAAACTGCATACAGAGCGCTATCCATATGATCAGCTTTTATATTGACAACGCTTTAAAATTTTTGTAATCCCTAAACCACTAGGCAGTATGCAAAATATTGGTTGAAAAATAGAGGATAATGATAACCACTCCGGCAATTATTCGGTAAATGCCAAAAAGTTTAAACCCCTTTTTCTCTAAAAAGGATATAAAACCTTTTACCGCTAGTAAAGCCACCAAAAAAGCGATTACGCTGCCAATAATCAGGCTAACAATATCACTATGTAATTGGTCGGGCGAAAGTTTGCTGTGCTTGTGAAAATCCCATAAATCTTTTAAGGTAGCTCCAAACATGGTTGGTACAGCTAAAAAGAAGGAAAACTCAGCAGCGGCGGTGCGACTAAGCTTTTGCGACATACCACCAACAATGGAAGCAGCTGAACGAGAAACACCGGGAAATAAAGCAAGGCATTGAAAAAAGCCAATTTTTAGGGCTGTTAAATAGTTTATATCTTTTTCTTCTTCAATAGTTGGTTTGTTAAACCAATTGTCAACAAATAATAATATAATACCACCAACTACAAAAGCAATGGCAACAGCAAGTGGGCTTTCCAATAAAACATCTATGCGTTTTTTTAGCAATAACCCAAAAATAACAGCCGGTATAACCCCGATAATCAATTTATAATAAAAATCAAGGTTTTTAAAAAAGCGTTTGTAATAAATAACCACTACAGCCAAAATAGCACCAAGCTGTATTACAATTTCAAATAACTTAACAAAGTCGTCTTTACCTATGCCTAATATAGCACTGGTAACCACCAAGTGCCCGGTTGATGATACAGGCAAAAACTCGGTAAGGCCTTCAATAATAGCAAGGATAATGATATGTATAATGTTCATGCAGAACTATTTATAATTATTTATAAAATATGCGGTCTAGTTTTAAATACTATCTAAACGCTCATTAAAAACCTTTTAAACTTTGGCTGGTTTTTTGAATATTGCAAAAAAACCAACTGCGAATCCGCCCATAACCACAATAGGTGCAATTACGATTTTTGTATCGCTATAAATATCGGTATTGCCCGACATTAAGATGAAGCCAATAATCACAATGGCTATGCTAATGAACCATAACCTGTAATTTGATTTATCAAAAACAAAGGTTGCCGGTGTTTGCTCGGTTACCTTTGAAACAGGTTTTGCTGCTATGGTGCTCTTTATTGGTTGAGCTGGTTTAAAAACTTGTTTTTGTGCCATTTTATTTAAATATTTTAACTATTTATTTTTAATCTATTTTTGTTAGTGTTACCTGTATAGGTCGTAAATTTTTAATCTTAGAAATTTGTTTACTGCTAAATAGGTACTAAAACCCGAAATAAATACGCCGATACCAATTATAAACAAGAAAATTACTCCAAATTCGGCATAGTTTCTTAAAATAATCAAATCAGGAATTTGCTTGTAAATAAACGAAAGGGTTATTACTAAAATAAAAATAGCTATCAATCCGCCTAAAAGCCCATGCCATATGCCATAGAGTAAAAATGGCTTACGTATAAAACCTTTTGTCGCGCCTACCAATTGCATTGATTTTATTAAAAAACGCTGAGAGTATATCACTATCCTGATAGTATTATTAATTAACGCGACAGACAAAATAATGAAAATACCAGCAAATACGATGATTATTAAACTTATATAACCCAAATTTTTATTCATTTGGTCAACTAATGATTGTTGGTACTTGATATCTTTAACCAGCGGATTTTTTAATAAAGTAGTTTTAAAACGTTCAATATCCTCGTTATTGGCAAACTCTGCCTTTAGGTATAAATCTAATGATGGTGTAAGCGGGTTATAACCCAAAAATTTAACAAAATCCTCCCCTAAATCTTTTTGCAGGTTACGCGCCGCTAATTCTTTGGTAACATATTGGGTGCTTTTAACCATCGGGTTTTGTTCAAGCTGCTTTTGCAGTTGCAAAACATCCGTTTCATGAGCAGCTTCATCAACATAAATATTTAAAACAATATTTTCCTTCACATAGCGTGATAGGTTATTGGCCTCCACTAAAATTAAGCCTAACAAACCAATCATCAGCAAAACCAATGCGATGCCAAAAACAGTTGAAATATAAATTGTCTTGGTTTTTCTTCTTGATGTGCTTGCTTCAAATTCTTCCATACTTGCCAGTTATTTATCAATTGCAAATTGCGGTTGTTTTAAAACCCTGTTAATACTTGCTAAATTAATAAACCATGCCATAAAGTTAAAGGTTTATTAAATATAATTATGAATGGTGCCTAAAACCATAAGTGGTTTAACAAAATTTAACTTAATAGCTTATGCAATTAGCAGCTTATGTTAAACTCAACAAACCTTTTTAAGTTTTATTGCCCTAAAATCCAGGCAAAAATTAATGGCGCCACTATGGTGGCGTCAGACTCTACAATAAATTTTGGTGTATGTATATCCAATTTTCCCCAGGTTATTTTTTCGTTCGGCACAGCACCAGAGTATGAGCCATATGAAGTGGTAGAATCAGAAATTTGGCAGAAATAACTCCAAAATGGTATTTCGGGCATTTCCATATCCTGATAAAGCATCGGCACTACGCAAATCGGAAAATCGCCGGCTATACCACCACCAATTTGAAAGAACCCTATCCCCTTACCTTCAGAATTATCGATATACCAGTTTGCCAACCATGCCATATACTCAATGCCACTTTTCATGGTAGATGCCTTAATTTCGTTTTTAATAACGTAGGAGGCAAAAATATTTCCCATTGTAGAGTCTTCCCAACCCGGAACCACTATAGGCAAGTTCTTTTCGGCAGCGGCCAGCATCCATGAGTTTTTGGGGTCAATTTCATAATACTGTTTCAAATCGCCACTTAGCAGCATTTTATACATATACTCATGCGGAAAATACCGTTCGCCCGCGTTATCAGCATCTTTCCATAATTTATGGATGTGCTTTTGCAAACGCCTAAATGCCTCTTCCTCAGGTATACAAGTATCAGTTACACGATTATAATGGTTTTCGAGCAAATCCCATTCATCCTGCGGACTCAAATCGCGGTAATTTGGTACTCTTTTATAATGGGAGTGGGCAACCAAATTCATAATATCTTCTTCAAGGTTGGCACCAGTACACGAGATAATGGCAATTTTATCCTGCCTAATCATCTCAGCTAACGAAATGCCCAATTCGGCAGTACTCATGGCACCTGCAAGGGTAACCATCATTTTACCGCCTTCTAATAAATGGGTTTCATATCCTTTGGCCGCGTCAACTAAAGCCGCCGCGTTAAAATGGAGATAATTTTTTTCGATGAACTGAGAAATTGGCCCTTTTGTAGTACTCATTATATATGCTTTAATTTTTGCTGCAAAATTAGCCTTTTTTGATGGAATATGACAGCCCTCTAATTTAGAGATACAAGAATCTAATTAAATATTTCTTCAACTACTAATTATTAGCAACGTTAAACATCCAACGGATGCCAAACTTATCCAAGCAACAACCCCAATATCCCCAAAACTCATCATGAGGCGCAACGCACTCCTTACTATCTTGTGATAATAAACCGTAAATCCTATCGGCTTCTTCCTTAGTATCAGGTTCAAGGTTTATGGTGGTATTATTACCTATAAACAGTTTCTGCCCCATGCTTTCCAACATATCAGTAGCCATAATTACTGTTCCACCAAGTATAGGCAGGCCAATATTCATTATTTTATTTTTATCCTCATCTGAAAGTGGGGGCATGCCTTCTTGTGGTAGATCGCCCATTCGGAAAATAGATCCTATAAATTCAGTTTTAAATACCGATTTATAAAAATTAAAAGCCTCTTCGGTATTGCCCTGAAAGTTAAGGTAAATTGATACTTTTGCCATACTATTGATTTATTTGTTGGTTAATTAAATCAAAAATATGTTTTTTTAGGAGCCACACAAAACGCCTAATTATACCTTTTGCTAAAATGAAAAAAACAATCTTAATCTTATTTCTTGCGATTCATACTTTACAAGCATCCGCTCAAATGAAATTGTTGCCAAAGTTTGTTCGCCGAATGTATTTTAGTAAGGATACCAGTAAACGTGGCAGTTTTGTAATACTTCCTGTACTAAGTTCGGCACCCGAAACAGGAATAGAGGTTGGCGGCGCAGGTTTATATTCTTTTTATACCGATACCACCGACCGAAGCACAAGGGTTTCAAATATTTTTGGATATGCTACCTTAACAACCAAAGGGCAAAACAGGTTAAACCTAAGTACATCGTATTGGTCGCCTAAAAACATAACCCATTATTCGGCATCTATTGGGTTTATAAATTTCCCATTTAATTTTTACGGCTTAGGTAATAACACACATCTAAATAATCAGGATTATGTTAGCGAAAAGAGATACAGGATTAATTTTGGTGCCGAAAAATCATTAGGTAACCATATTTACGTGGGCTTTGTTGCCGGAGGATATAACTATGCTTTTAGTGATGATAATACAACTGGTATATTTTACACCAACCCTGCAATTGAAAACCGTAACGGAGGAACTGTTTTATACGTAGGGCCTAGTTTGAATTTTGATAACCGAAACAATAATACTTATACTACCAAAGGCATCTCATTTACTAGCTATTTAAATTTAATGCATGGTGTTTTGGGTAGCAATAACTATGTAGGTAGCTTATTCAATGCCGAGTACACACAGTTTATTTCATTTGGCGACAAGTTAGTATTGGGGATTGATATATTGGAGCAAAGTCTAATTGGTAATCAGTCACCATTTTACCTATTACCTCAAATGGGTAGCAGCGAGCTGATGCGGGGATATTATAGTGGTCGTTACCGGGATAGAAATTATGCGGCAGGGCAAGCTGAGTTACGCTATCGCTTCATAAAAAAAGTGGCTATTGTTGGATTTATTGGTACTGGCGAGGTTTTTCATGATTCGTTTACTTTGCCCGAATTAAAGCCAAACCTTGGTGGAGGTATTCGTTATTTCTTTGATATTGAGAAAGGCTTGAGCGTTAGAGTTGATTACGGTATAGGCGAAAAACCTACTGGCGAAAAAAGACAAAGTGGTTTATACATAGGCTTGGGGCAGGCGTTTTAATTGTCTGCTGATATACCTAATTTGCTGCACTACCTATTCATTTAGAATTTGATATTTTACCTATCAATGGTTCAAAACGAGGAAGATTAATATTTTGTTAAGGAAATATTAACCTAAAAATCACATTGTATTTTAATTACATTGCTGATATTTGCTGAACTTAAAAAAAGTTTAGGATGAACATTAAAAACCTGTTAACGTTAATATTAGCAATTACTTTTGCTTGGGCATCGGCTCAAACAAAAGTAAACAAACCAGTTGCTTCTGGTGCTGCAGCTCAAATTCAAACACCATCTGCTGAGCTGCCACGCCCTAAGCTTGTGATAGGTTTAGTGGTTGATCAAATGCGCTGGGATTATCTTTACCGCTATTATAACCGCTACCAAACAAATGGCTTTAAACGCCTTTTGAACGAAGGTTTTAGCTGCGAAAACACCCAAATTGATTATATACCAACCGTTACAGCTGCCGGGCATACTGGTATTTATACCGGGTCGGTACCGGCTATAACTGGTATTGCAGGCAACGATTGGATAGTGCAAGCTACTGGTAAAAGTATGTATTGCACACAAGACACAACCGTTCAAACGGTCGGCAGCACATCTAAAGCCGGACAAATGTCGCCACGTAACTTATTAACCACCACCGTGACCGATGAGTTAAAACTGGCTACTAATTTCCGATCAAAAGTAATTGGGATAGCCATAAAAGACCGAGGTGGGATTTTACCAGCCGGGCATACTGCCGATGCGGCTTATTGGTTTGATGATAAAACCGGGAACTGGATTACGAGCACATATTACATGAACGATTTGCCGCAATGGATAAAAGACTTTAACGACCAAAAACTTGCCGAAAGCTATCTGAAGCTTGATTGGAATTCATTGTATCCGATAAATACCTATTTGCAAAGCACGCCTGATAGCAGTAGATATGAAGGCAAATTTAAAGGAACCGATGCTCCTACCTTGCCCGTTAAAACATCTGCATTATATAAAGGTAACCTGGGCATTATCAGGGCAACCCCTTATGGCAATACCCTTACCCTTGATTTAGCTATTGCCGCTATTAACGGAGAAAATTTAGGACAACATGCTGTTACCGATTTTTTAGCAGTTAGTTTATCAACCCCTGATTATATTGGCCACCAATTTGGAGTGAACGCTGTTGAAATTGAAGACACTTACCTAAGGCTTGACCGTGAGTTGGCAAACTTTTTAGTTTATTTGGACGCAAAAGTAGGTAAAGGAAACTACACTATATTTTTAAGTGCCGACCATGGTGCGGCTCATAATACCGCTTTTTTAAACGACCATAAAATTCCGGCAGGTGTTTGGGATGATGGTGCGGTTTTGAAAGATTTGAACAAGCTTTTGTTGGATAAATATAAGATAGATGGTTTAGTGTTGAGCCTAAACGATTATCAGGTAAATTTTAACCATTCTATTACAAATTATTTACATCTGAATATGGACGATGTTAAAAATGATTGTATTGCTTATTTACAAACACAACCTGCGATTGCTTTTGCTGTTGATATGAAAAAAGCCGAAACTGCGTCTATCCCCGAAGAATTAAGAAAAAGAATAGTAAATGGCTATAACATAGCCAATAGTGGCGAAGTACAAATTATTTTAAAGCCAGGCTATTTCACCGGCCATGGTTCGGCAGATGGTGGCCCAACAGGTACAACCCACGGCACTTGGAATCCTTATGATACGCATATTCCATTAATATTTATGGGCTGGGGCATTCAACACGGACAACTGAACCGTGAAACACATATGACTGATATAGCACCTACCATCGCGGCTTTGCTACACATACAGGCTCCTAATGGTAATATAGGTAAAACTATAAGCGAAGTATTGAAATAAGTACTAAGTTCATCTTGAAAAAGCTTTTAGTAATGGATCGCAAGCCATTACTAAAAGCTTTTTTTATTCCTTCTTATAATCCTTGTGTACAATTAAAAAACTTGCTCGTTCAACTTTATGAAATGGCACATCCCAGTTGCCCTGATAAGTAATTTTAACAGGTAATAACTCATCATTAAACTTTGCAAGTTCAATATTCATCTGCACATTAAAGCTGAAAAAAATATTGCTATACTTCATATCAACATACCGGCCCAAAATTTGAAAGTTACGTATATCAAAAATGGTGGTCATTTCTTTAATCATCGTATCTCCATCGGAAGTGCTTGGCTTACAGACTACTTTAAATATATAAACGGGAATGCTATCAAGGTAAGTTCCCCTCGAAAATTTATAAAAGTAATATTCACGTAAATCTCGAGAGAAAATTTCAGTTTTACTGCTGATAAAAGGTATGCCTTTTACCCTGGTTCCTGGTGCAAAAATCAAGGTTTTTAATTTGTCTTTATAGCTTTCATTCTTTCCTCCCGAGCCTGGTAAAGATGGTTCCTTCACAAAATCGGAATTATAGGCATTCATAAAAATATAATCAAACATCTCAACGGTGTAAAGCTGATACTTTCCATTTGATTTATAAAGCGTACCGCTGTCGCGTTTTGCTATGTATTCAATTTTATGCGCGCCGGCTACATTGCTATGTTTTAGTTTACGGTAAATTTTGCCATCAACCTTGTTCTTTTTATCATAGGTAAAAATCCTGTTTTCAGCTATAAAGGCATATTTTTTCATGTTGTAAAAAGCCTTATAAAAACTGGTATCGGCAACCACAGCATCTATAAAATCCTGAGCATTTAATCTATGCGAATGAATGTTTACTGCCGAATCAATTACCACAGTCATAATGGTATCAGGGTTAAAACGCCTAATTTGCTGCGCAAAAAGTTTTGGAGTGACAAAAAGGAATAATAAAAAACAGATGAATATTTTTTTCATGCTTTTTAGTGTAAGGAAACGCAGGCAAGTTACCAAAATTTAGTCTGCTTCAACAAACTCTTGTAAAACATGCGGCTTATAGGTATGCGTGTTTACCTCTGCTTTAAGTTCATGCAAAATATTGTAAAGGCCAAAATTAGTTCTGTTTACGTAAATAAAATGCTTTACCCCACGTGCTTGTTTAAATTCAGGCATTTTGGCAACTTTTTCACCAAAGCCGTATAATTCTTCAAAAAAAGAAGCCTCGCTAAAGTCGAACTTATTGTTAATATAAGGCTTGGCAAACAGGCTAATCATTTGTTTATACATGCCAAAATAAAACTCAATTTGTTGAGGCGTATCGTTTTCATGTATCATATCCAATTGCTTAAACGCCTTTAAGGTTTCATTCCGGTTTTCAAATAAATTGGTCGAGGTTAATGAAAAGAAGGGATAATAAAAGTCGGCAGGCATTTCTTTAATGCATCCAAAATCAATCACACCTAATTTACCATCGGGGGTAATCATAAAATTACCTGGATGCGGGTCGGCATGTACTGCCCTTAATTCATGTTGTTGAAAGTTGTAAAAATCCCACAGTGCTTGGCCTATCAAATTTCGTAATTCCTGCGAAGGGTTGGTGCTCAAAAATTCACGCAAGTGCTGTCCTTCCAACCAATCCATGGTAATAATTCGCTTACTTGAAAGTTCTGGGTAGTATTTGGGAAAAACTACATTATTTAAATTCGCGCAAGCATTCGAAAACTCGATGGATCGGCGTACTTCCAATTCATAATCCGTTTCTTCCAATAGCCTTTCTTCCACTTCCCTCATGTAAACATCAAGCTCTTTTTCGCTCATGCCCAGCATCCTGAAGGCAAATGGTTTAACCAGTTTAAGGTCGGATGATATAGAATCGCCAACGCCCGGATACTGAATTTTAACAGCTAATTTCTTCCCATTTAATTCAGCTTGGTGAACTTGCCCTATTGACGCCGCGTTTGATGACTTTACGTTAAATTTATCATAAATCTGGTCGGGTGTTTTACCAAAATATTTTTTAAAAGTTTGCACAATTAGCGGCCCTGAAAGTGGTGGCGCATTATATTGCGATTGCGAGAACTTATCGGTATAAGCTTGTGGCAATAAATTCTTGTCCATGCTAAGCATTTGGGCAACTTTTAGCGCACTACCTTTTAGCTCGCTCAATGACTCATATATGTCTGCGGCATTGTCCTCATTCAACTCAGATTTATCCATTTGCGGGTTAAATAGCTTTTTTGAATAATGCTTTACATAATTGCCACCAATTTTAATACCAGTAGTAACAAATTTAGCAGAACGTTGAACTTTGGTAGTTGGTATGCTATTTTGTTCTTTAGGAGAATCGTTTGTCATTTTTTTATTTTTAATGATAGAGGTTACCTAAAATAATTAGGTAGTACCTTTAAATATGGAATTAAGAAAAGAAGTTAATGATGGCTTACAGCCCCATTTTTTCTTTAATTCCGCTGTTTTTGGCTAAAAACTTTCCGTATTCCAGCAAATTATCAATTGGAGAGCGTTGGAAAAGATCGAAGGTAACATTTACACCTTTTTCAATGGCTTCGTCGGTTTTCTCGAAACCAGCCGATAAATCGTTCATCCAAAAATTCAAAACAAAAACAAACTGAATCCATAAGGCGTCTTTATAACGCTCGGTAAAAAATTTACGGTCTGATATTTCATTCGATTCAATGCCTTCATAAATCAAACCTTCAAAAAAAGTTTCAAAATTTGATTTTAATCCGGTTAATACCTTTGGCGTAGTAAAACCTTTAGGATGGCTTTTTAAACTATAGGTAGCAAAGCTTCTGCTTCCTTTTAACAATTCAAAAAAGCTATAAAAAAAGGAAAGTCCTTTTTCTCTGGTATTGTATTGACTCCAAACTTCTTGGGCTTTTATTTCTTCAATTGTTTTTGTTGCAAAACCAGTCCAAATACTTTGTTCTAGCGCGTCAAACGACCCAAAAAGGGTATAAAACTCATCTTCTGTTATATCATTTTGTTTAGCGAAAATATAAACTGAGTTAGGTTGCTTTCCTTCGGTTAAAACAAAATCAATGTATGCGGTTTGTATGCTATCAATAGTTGCCATAACAATTTTATTTTTAATGGATTAATGGTGTAAAGGTAGAAGATATACAATACTCAAATGTCATTCCTGCGCTATAATTAACGCATAGCTGTGCAATAAATTGCTTTTAAAAAATGCTTTAATGTTCTTCAAACTACACCCCACGCAAGTGGTGTAAAATTTGACCTCGAACCACCTATACCTACTTTTTTTAATGAGTTTGCCTGTTTTGTTTATTTATTTTATTTATTTGTTTTTTAATAGTTAACGGATTAGCCCTCAAGGTAACTTTAATTAGCTTTTTCAATATATTTATGTTGACAGCCTGTAAAATAATACAATTTGGCACAAATATCGTTAAATTAATTACAATTTTGTACATCTTTATTCTAAAATTAAGTTTTGCTTAAATGGGCGAAAAAATAATATTGGTTTGGTTTAGGAATGATTTACGCATTCATGATAATGAAATACTTTTAGAAGCCATTAAAAAGGCCGATAAGGTATTGCCAGTATACTGTTTCGACCCGTACTATTTTACCAAAAACCAGTTTAATAACCCCAAAACAGGAATATTACGTGCTCAATTTTTAATTGAATCGGTACGGGTGTTGCGCAAAAATTTGAAGGAAAAAGGAGCAGATTTAATAGTTAAAATAGGCGATCCAACGGTGCTATTACCCCAATTAGCGGACGAATATCAAGTTTGTGAGGTTTATCATCATCGCGAAGTGGCGCATGAAGAAACCCAAATCTCCGAAAAAGCAGAAGCTGCATTGTGGAAATTAAAGCTCAACCTAAAACATTTTATTGGGCATACCTTATACCATAAAGAAGATTTACCTTTCCCGATAAAAGATATTCCTGATAGTTTTGTAACCTTTAAAAAAAAGATAGAACGCGAAAGTACCGTAAGGCCATGCCTGCCAACTCCCGATCATATTAAGACGCCGGTAATTAAAAATGCAGGAGAGATACCTGATTTAAATGATTTAGGTTTTGATTTAACCGTTAATAAACCCGATGGTTATCTGTCTGTTTTTAAAGGGGGTGAAGATTCGGCATTGTTACAACTGGAAAGCTATTTGACCGAAAGTAAGCAAACTATTTCTAAAACGGTTCGTAATGGTAGTAAAGTAAGTATTTCATCTAAGTTATCGCCATGGATAGCACTTGGTTGCATCTCACTAAGGCATGTTTATTGGGAAGTTATGAATAGCAACCCTGAACAACTAAGCCCAGCTCAGCAGCAATTAATACTTGATTTGCTTTGGCGCGATTACTTTAGGTTTATGTTTAAAAAACATGGTCAGCAATTTATAGCTACAACTGATATTGCCGACCTAAAAGCAGAAAATATTAATGAAGACTTGGCATTTGAAAATTGGAAAATAGGTGCTACCGGGTTGGGTTATATTGACGCCATTATGAGCGAATTAAATACAACCGGCTTTATAACCAATAGCAACCGCCAAATTGTTGCCAACTATCTAATAAACACTTTAAAAGTTGACTGGAAAAAAGGCGCTACCTATTTTGAAGAAAAATTAATTGATTATTCTCCGGCAAGTAATTGGGGTAATTGGGCTTTTATAGCTGGCGTTAATAACGCTGGAGCAAGCAAATATCAAATCGCGTCGGCACCAACAAAATCAGCCGAAAATAAAAGCAGTGTTGTAAGCGGTTAATCAACAGCCAATTAAAGACTACATTCTAGTAAAATCCATATTACAAATCAAAAAGTATTGCCGCAAATACCTAAATTATATTTTAATTTGCCGTAATATTATGTGCGATAACATATACCTAAAATAATAATGCGACTTAATTTTTGTTAAATAACATTTATAAATTATTTTATAAGGTATATAATCCTATATGTTTACTTTTGTAAAGTTTTAAAAGATTGGTTTTTATGGATCGTCTCAATTATATTAACAGCGCAAACGCTGCCTACATAACTTCGTTATACGAAACTTATAAAAATGACCCTGAAGCAGTTGACTTTGGCTGGCAGAAATTTTTTGAAGGTTTTGATTTCGGAAAAAGTTCATCAACAACGCCTGTTGCGAGTAACCCGGCAAAAGATGAGCATTTTTTGAAAGAAATTAATGTTTTAAACATGATTAGTGGCTACCGTACACGTGGCCATTTATTTACCAAAACTAATCCCGTTCGCGAACGTCGCAAATATTTCCCAGGCAAAGAGCTTGAAACATTTGGCTTATCAGAAGCCGATTTAGATACTGTTTTTAACGCTGGAGTTGAGGTAGGCATAGGGCCTGCCAAATTAAGAGACATCAGAGATTTATTGGAGGAAACTTACTGCCAGTCGATAGGTGCCGAATACATGTATATCCGCAACCCAATAAAAATAAAATGGTTTGAAGATAGGATGGAAACTAAGCGCAATACCCCAGCGTTTAGCGTTGAGGAGAAAAAACTACTTCTAAAAAAACTGAATGACGCGGTAGTATTTGAAAATTTTTTGGGCACTAAATTTTTAGGTCAAAAAAGGTTTTCGCTGGAAGGTGCCGAAGCATTAATCCCGGCGCTTGATTCGGTTATTCAAAAGGGCTCCGAATTTGGGATTGAAGAGTTTACCATAGGTATGGCACATAGAGGCCGCTTAAATGTGCTTACCAATATTATGGAAAAACCTTATAAGGAGGTTTTTTCGGAATTTCAAGGTAAAAATTTTGATGAAGATTCGCCAATTAGCGGCGACGTAAAATACCATCTTGGTTATTCAACAGATGTGGTTAGTCCAACTGGCAAGGGTATTCACCTTAGCTTATGCCCTAACCCTTCGCACTTGGAAGCGGTAGACCCGGTGGTCGAAGGCATTACCCGTTCAAAAATCGACTTTAAGTACGATGGCGACCATTCAAAAATAGCCCCAATATTGATACATGGCGATGCTTCCATAGCTGGTCAGGGTATTGTTTATGAGGTATTGCAAATGGAAAAGTTGGATGGCTATAGCACTGGCGGCACCATCCACATCGTTATAAACAACCAAATTGGCTTTACCACCAATTACAAGGATGCCCGTTCTAGTACGTATTGTACTGACGTGGCAAAGACTGTATTATCACCTGTTTTTCACGTTAATGGCGATGATGTAGAGGCTTTGGCCTATGTGGTAAATTTAGCTATGGAATATCGTCAGGTTTTTCATGAGGATGTTTTTATAGATATTTTATGCTACCGCCGATATGGACATAATGAAGCCGATGAACCTAAATTTACCCAACCAGTACTTTATAAGGCTATTGAAGCACACCCTAATCCGCTTGAAATATACAAGGAAAAGTTAATTACCGAAGGAAGCATCGATTTAGCCTATGCGCAAGAGGTTGAGAAGGAATTCAGAGGCCATTTGCAAGAAAAACTGGATGAATCAAAAGCTGAAGAGAAGTTTACTGACACTATTCAAATGTTTGAAGGCGCATGGCAAGGTTTACACATTGCCGAACCTCGTGAAGCTTTTGCACCTGTTGATACCCATGTTGAGGAAAAGGACTTGCTAGAAATAGGCAAAAAAATAACGCAACTACCTCAGGGAAAAGAATTTTTCAAAAAAATTGAAAAACTTTTTGAAGAGCGTAGCCAAATGGTTAACAAAACCCATGTATTTGATTGGGCCATGGGCGAATTACTTGCCTATGGAAGTTTACTAAAAGATGGCTACCCGGTTAGGCTGAGCGGAGAAGATGTTAAGCGGGGAACTTTCTCTCACCGCCATGCTGTTTTAACCTTGGTTGATTCGGAAGATGAGTATGTACCGCTTGACACGATTGGCAATGTAGCCAAATTCAGCATATTTAATTCATTACTATCCGAATATGGTGTGCTGGGTTTTGAGTATGGATATGCCTCCGCAAACCCAAATGCTTTAACCATTTGGGAAGCTCAATTTGGTGATTTCTTTAATGGCGCGCAAATTATAGTCGACCAATATATTGCCAGTGCTGAAACAAAATGGCAGCGTGGTAATGGCTTGGTGATGTTGTTACCACATGGTTATGAGGGACAAGGTCCGGAGCATTCATCAGCACGTGTTGAACGCTTTTTGGAGCTTTGCGCCGAAAGCAATATACAGGTTGCTAATTGTACTACTCCTGCTAACTTTTTCCATATTCTAAGAAGGCAAATGTTGCGCGACTTCAGAAAGCCATTGGTTATTTTTACACCAAAAAGCTTGTTGCGCAGCCCTAAATGTGTTTCGAAGTTGGAAGAGTTTACAACTGGCAAGTTTCATGAATTGATTGATGATGAATATGCAGATGTAAATTTAGTTACCAGGGTATTATTATGTACAGGCAAAATTTATTATGATTTGTTGGAAAAACAACAAGCAGATAAACGTAATGATGTTGCCATAGTACGCATAGAGCAATTATACCCTACCCCAGTTGTTCAGATATTAAAGGTAAAAGCAAAGTACAATAAAGCAACCGAATTTATTTGGGTGCAAGAAGAGCCTGAAAATATGGGTGCTTGGCCATATATTTGCCGCAAGTTCCATAACGACCATGTGATAAATTTGCAGGTAATTTCACGTCATGAAGGAAGTAGTACAGCTACAGGTTTTGCAAAACAACATGCCGCGCAACAAAGTTATATAGTTGCCAAGGCTTTTGAACCAGCCGAGAAAAAAGAAGCAGAATTACTAAATAAAGAAAGCGATAAAAAACTAGCGGGTATTGAAGCACATTAATTGAAGTTGTATTTTCGACAATAATTTAATCAGGAAATATTAAACTTCAACAATTAAACACAACTCAATAATTAGAATTAAAATAAACATGGGTTTAGAAATAAAAGTTCCAACAGTAGGCGAATCAATTACAGAAGTAACCCTTTCGAGGTGGATAAAGAAAAACGGCGAAGCTGTAAAAATGGATGAGGTAATTGCCGAATTGGAATCAGACAAAGCTACTTTTGAATTGACTGCCGAGAAAGAAGGAATATTGAATGCTGTTGCCAACGAAGGAGATGTTTTACCTATTGGAGCCATCGTAGCAACTATTTCGGAGGGAAATGCGAGTACTGCCCCATCCGCGCCAGTTGTTAATAATAGCAAACCCGAAATAAAAAAGGAAGTGACCCAATCGGCATCAAATATTTCAACCTCATTACAAGTAAAAGTACCAACCGTTGGCGAATCAATTACGGAGGTTACTTTATCGCGTTGGATTAAGAAAGATGGACAAGAGGTTGCTATGGATGAAGCCATTGCCGAATTAGAATCAGACAAAGCAACCTTTGAACTAACCGCCGAAAAAGCGGGGGTATTAAAAACTTTGGCTAAGGAAGGCGATGTTTTACCAATTGGAGCGGTAATTTGCTCAATTGAGGGTAGTGGCGCAGTTAAAACTGCAGTGTCTGCTGAACAATCAACTTCAAAGACTGACGCTAGCTATGCTTCAGGTGTACCATCTCCTGCAGCCGCTAAAATTCTGGCCGAAAAAGGGGTCGATCCAAAATCAGTTGCCGGCAGCGGAGTAGCTGGACGAATAACTAAAGAAGATGCTTTATTAGCTGATAAAATAGCCGAAAACCCACAAGGTGGCAAATTAGCTGATGCTGGTGCCCAAAAGGTACAAGAAAAACCAGCCAAGGTTGAGACCCCAATATTTAGCGGCGCACGAGCAGATAGAAGAGAGAAAATGTCCTCTCTTCGTAAAACTGTTGCAAAGCGCTTAGTTGCCGTTAAAAATGAAACGGCCATGCTTACTACTTTTAATGAGGTAGATATGGCACCAATTATGGAGTTACGTGCTAAATACAAAGATAAATTTAAAGAAAAGCATGGCGTTGGTCTAGGCTTCATGTCGTTTTTTACCAAAGCAGTTTGCGAAGCCTTAAAAGAATGGCCTGCAGTTGGTGCCCGTATTGAAGGCGAAGAAATTGTATACAGTAACTTTGCCGATATATCAATTGCTGTTTCGGCACCAAAAGGTTTAGTGGTGCCAGTTATCCGAAATGCCGAAAGCATGAGCCTTGCCGAAATTGAAAAAGCAGTTGCAGCATTAGCGGTTAAAGCACGCGAAAACAAATTGACTTTAGAAGAAATGACTGGCGGAACTTTTACCATTACCAATGGTGGTGTTTTTGGGTCGATGCTTTCAACACCAATTATCAACTCGCCACAATCGGCCATTTTAGGTATGCACAATATTATTGAGCGGCCGGTTGCTGTTAATGGTCAAGTGGTGATCAGGCCAATGATGTACGTTGCTTTATCATACGATCATAGGATTATTGATGGCCGCGAATCGGTAAGCTTTTTAGTAAGAGTAAAACAATTACTTGAAGATCCTTCTCGATTATTATTAGGGGTTTAATATACAATCAGGCTGAAATGGCTTGGTTTCAATATAAAAGGGTTGGTATCTGGATAATGATACCAGCCCTTTCTATTTATTAAAATATTCTAAAGCTTATAACTCCTTTAAAGTATTTTCAATTCTGCCAATAGTAGCATTTGTACCCAGCATGCTGGCAATATCAAAAACATGCGGGCCAAACTTACCGCCAACCAACATAATTCTAAAAGGCAGCATTAGGTCGCCTGCTTTTATTGCTAATTCTTCCGCCAATGCTTTAAACATCGTTTCAATTTCAAGTGGTGCAAAATCATCCATGCCTTTAATTTTGCTGATTAAAGTCTCAAAAAAATGTATTTTCTCCGTATTCCATTTTGGTTTTATGGCTGCGATATCAATTAGTGCAGGATTTTGGAAAAAGTAGGCGGCTTGCTGATAAAAATCTTCCATTAATATGCAACGGTCTTTTATCAATGTGATTACAGAGGCTAAATAATTAGTATCATTAATTGCAATTCCTTTATTCTCCAATATTTCCTTTACTTGCGGCAACAAAATATTGGTATCAGTCCTTTTTATCCATTCGGCATTGAACCATTTGGCTTTTTCGTAATCAAATTTGGCTCCGGCTTTACTTATCCGCTCAATCGAGAACTTTTCAATCAGTTCTGCTAAAGTAAAAAGTTCTTGGTCGGTACCATCGTTCCACCCTAAAGTTGCCAAAAAGTTTATAAATGCCTCTGGCAGAAAGCCTAACTCCTTAAACCCAGGTGCTAATTCGCCTGTTTTAACGTCCAGCCAATTCATGGCATAAACAGGGAATCCAAGGCGTATTCCGTCGCGTTTACTTAGTTTTCCATGTCCGTCGGGTTTTAATATAAGCGGTAAGTGCGCCCATTGTGGCATTTCGTTTTTCCAATCTAAATATTCCCATAACAAAATATGTACAGGTGCCGATGGCAGCCATTCCTCGCCCCTAAAGGCATGCGATATTTTCATCAAATAATCATCCACCACTACCGCTAAATGATAGGTGGGCATACCATCGGCTTTTAACAATACCTTATCATCAACTTGATTGGTTTCAAAAGTTACATGACCACGAATCAAATCAGTAAAACTAATTTTTTCATCGGCAGGCACTTTTATCCTAATAACATAAGGCTTTTGGTCGGCAATTAACTGTGCTACCTCGGCAGGTGGTAGCGTTAACGAGTTTTTTAAGCCATCCCTATAAAATAAATTGTATTGAAAGTTTGGGGTATCTTTCCGGAGTTTTTCTAGCTCCTCGGGTGTATCAAATGCATAATAGGCATTTCCCGAGGCAAGCAGTTTTTCGGCATATTCACGGTAAATGGCTTTCCGTTCACTTTGTCGGTATGGGGCATATGGTCCGCCAACAACTGGGCTTTCATCAGGCGTAAGTCCGCACCAACTTAAACAATCCAAAATATACTGTTCGGCACCTTCCACAAACCTGTTTTGGTCGGTATCCTCCACTCTTAAAATAAATTCTCCACCATGTTGTTTGGCAAAAAGATAATTAAACAATGCTGTACGTACACCACCTAAGTGTAAACCACCCGTTGGACTAGGTGCAAAACGCACCCTCACTTTTTTATTAACCATAAGGCTGCAAAGATAGTGCTAAGTATTTAAGTGCTGAAACGAGCTAATGGAATAATTTTTTTGAAATAATTTTGAATATTCAAATATTAATCGCAATATTGCAATATAAATATGGGGCTTACCAAAACAGAAATATTTACCGAAGAACAAAACAACCTGGCTTTGAAGCTAAAAGCCATGGCACATCCGGCTCGTATAGCCATTTTGCAGCAAATTATTAACGCGAACGCTTGTATTTGTGGCGATTTAGTAGACGAGTTGGGTTTAGCCCAACCAACCATATCGCAGCATTTAAAAGAACTAAAAAATGCAGGATTGATAAAAGGCACCATTGAAGGCGTGAGCGTATGTTATTGTATTAACCCAATAGTTTGGGACGAGTTAAAAGAGCAACTTGGCATATTCTTTAATACATTTAACCCTAATTGTTGCTAAAAAAATTTAAATTAATCAATTGCAATATTGCAATAAACAAATAAGAATAATCATGAAAAGTGAACAAGAATTAAAGGAATTGGTGAGGCAAAAATATAGTGAAATTGCTTTGCAAGACAAAGAAGACAATCAAGCCTCCTGCTGTGGAGCAACTTGCTGCAGTACCGAAGTATATAATATTATGAGCGATGATTATACCCAACTGGAAGGGTATAACCCCGAAGCCGATTTAGGCTTAGGTTGTGGATTGCCAACACAATTCGCGAAAATAAAGAAAGGCGATGTGGTGATTGATTTAGGTTCGGGAGCGGGAAACGATGCTTTTATTGCCAGAGCAGAAACAGGAGAAACAGGAAAGGTGATAGGAGTTGATTTTTCGGATGCGATGCTGAGCAAAGCCCGTGCTAATGCCGATAAACTTGGATTTAATAATGTTGAGTTTAGATTTGGGGATATTGAAAACATGCCGGTCACAGCCAACACAGCCGATGTTATTGTAAGTAATTGCGTTTTAAACCTGGTGCCAAATAAAGATGCGGTATTGAAGGATATTTACCGTGTTTTGAAGCCGGGTGGGCATTTCAGTATATCGGATGTTGTATTGATTGGAACCTTACCTATTGGTCTGCAAAAAAGTGCCGAAATGTATTCAGGCTGTATATCGGGAGCTATTCAAAAGGAAGAATATTTGGAGTTAATAAAACAAAATGGCTTTGAAAACCTCACCATCCAAAAGGAAAAGATAATTAGCCTACCTGCGGATATTTTAAGTGAGCATTTAACTGAGGAAGAAATTGCTCAATTTAAAAGCGGTGGAGCTGGTATATTCAGTATTACAGTATATGCCGAAAAACCTATGGAAGTGAAACCTTGCTGTGAGCCCGGATGTTGTTAATTTTTTTAATTGATTTATCATTAAATTGCTATATACAAGTTACTAATAAATAATCATAAATTAATTTATCATGATACAACATAAGGTATTATTTGTTTGCATACATAATTCTGCAAGAAGTCAAATGGCTGAAGCCTTCATTAACCAATATGGTGAGGGGGTATTAATAGCAGAAAGTGCTGGTTTTGAGCCAGGTAAGTTAAATCCTAACGTAGTTAAGGTAATGAACGAAATTGGGCTCGATATTAGCCATAAAGAAACCCAAAGTGTTTTTGACTTATTTAAAAAAGGAATGATTTATCAAGCTGTTATTACAGTTTGTGATGCTGCGGCAGCCGAAGGTTGCCCTATTTTCCCAGGTATGGTTAAGCGCCTTGGGTGGTCTTTTACTGATCCTTCTTCATTCCTGGGAACAGAAGAAGAAATTCTAGCGCAAACACGCAAAGTAAGGGACGAAATAAAAAAGCAAGTGATTGAATTTATTGAAGAGGCAAAGCATTACCACTATTGGGCTAAATAATATTTATAAAAAATAATAAAATAAAAATGAGTGCTAATGATTGTGCCCCAGTGGCCGAAAGAAAAAAACTAAGCTTCCTTGACAGGTTCCTTACCTTGTGGATATTTTTAGCAATGGCATTGGGTGTAGGTATTGGTTACTTTATTCCATCATCATCCGGCTTTATTAATTCATTTTCAAGCGGAACAACAAATATTCCATTGGCCATTGGGTTGATATTGATGATGTACCCCCCGTTGGCAAAAGTAAAATACGAAAAAATGGGAGAGGTATTTAAAGACACCAAGGTATTAAGCGCCTCCTTAATTTTAAATTGGGTGGTTGGCCCTATCCTAATGTTTGTATTGGCAATTACATTATTGCGCGATCATCCGGCTTATATGATAGGCTTAATATTAATTGGACTAGCCCGTTGCATTGCAATGGTAGTGGTTTGGAACGAACTTGCCGAAGGAAACCGTGAGTATGCAGCCGGATTAATTGCCCTTAACAGCATATTTCAGGTACTTTTATACAGCGTATATGCTTATGTGTTTATTACTATATTACCCCCGTTGTTTGGCTTAAAAGGCTTGGCTGTTAACATTACCATTTTAGAAATTGCCAAAAGCGTTAGCATTTACCTAGGTATTCCATTTGCGGCAGGTATCATCAGCCGATATACCCTTATTAAATTGAAGGGAGAGGAATGGTTTCAAACTAAATATGTACCTATTATTTCTCCAATTACTTTAGTGGCATTATTATTCACCATTTTAGTAATGTTTAGCCTTAAAGGTAATTTGATTGTACAAATACCTTTTGATGTGATACGGATTGCCATCCCATTGGTAATCTATTTTACCGTTATGTTCATCCTTAGCTTTTTTATCGGGAAATCATTCGGAGCCGACTATTCAAGAAGCGCGTCTATAGCCTTTACAGCTACTGGCAATAATTTTGAATTGGCCATTGCGGTTGCAATTGGTGTTTTTGGAATAAACTCTGGTGAGGCTTTTGCAGGTGTGATAGGCCCCTTAGTAGAAGTTCCAGCCCTGATAGCCTTAGTTAATTTAGCTTTTTGGTTTCGTAAAAAATATTATAACAATAAATCACTACAAACTTTATAATTATGAAAATCGCGTTATTCTCCGACATACATGCAAACCTACCTGCATTGGAAGCATTTTTTGGGAACGTTGAAAAACAAAAACCTGATGCCATTTATTGCCTTGGCGATTTGGTAGGATACAATATTTGGCCCAACGAAGTGATTGACGAAATAAGAAAACGAGGTATTCCTTGTATTGCCGGAAACTATGACTTTGGCATCGGCAGGCATAGCGATGATTGCGGTTGCGCATACAAAACCGATGAGGAAAAGGCTTTAGGGAAAGTTTCTATTGCTTATACCAACGAGGTAGTAAAAGATGAACAACGCGCTTATTTACGTACCCTCCCGGCCCATATTCGTTTGGAATTTCAATTAAACCATGACCAATTGAATGTATTATTGGTGCATGGGAGTCCACGTAAAATTAATGAATATTTGTTTGAGGATAGAGACGAAAAAAGCATGCTCCGCATTATGGAAGCGGCAAATGCCGATGTAATGTGTTTTGGGCATACCCACCAACCCTATCACCGCATTATACAATCCGAAGCAATTGAGGGTGCACATTATCGTCATGCTATTAATATTGGCTCGATAGGTAAGCCAAAAGATAAAGACCCTCGTGGCGGTTATGTGCTATTACATATCAACGAAGATAGTTCAGTCAAAAACAGAGATAGTGTACAGGTTGAGTTTATCCGTTTTGACTATGATATTGAAAAGGCAGCCAAAGCTGTTGAAGATAGTCCTTTACCTAATGAATATGCGGATATGTTACGCAAAGGTTAATAAACCGGATACGATTGTATTTTATATGATTAGCATTTAGTTTCATTCGAGAAGGTGTGCCAACTTTTACACTTCGGTACTTTTTCAGTAATTTGCCCGTTGTTAAGTATTTTGCACTACTTAACATGAAAGAATGAATCCCTATCAACAAAAAAAACGTTGGAAATACTTACTGTTGGTATTTGCTGTAATTATAGCAAGTGGTTCATTGTTGTATACCAATTATTTGGTAAAAAACATTGCAAAGTCAGAGCGTACGCGCGCACAAGTATGGGCCATGAGTATGAAGCAGGTTTTAGGTTCGGATGATAATGATTTTCTGAACTATGTTTTTGCTGTTCGAGATAGCTCCATAGTACCCGCAATAGTAACCGATGAAAAGGGAGGAATTATACTTACACGTGGCCTTGATACTACTAAAACATTTATAAAGTTGGCTGCCGAGGGCAATAAAAAACTAACCTACGACCCGGTTTATTTTGCCGACGAGCTTGCTTATATGAAAAAACAGCATGCCCCTATTAAGCTTAAAATATTAGGAAATGCCTGGTTTACTTATTATAAAGATTCTGCCCTACTAACCGAATTAAAATATTTCCCATATATACAACTTTCCATTATAACTGTTTTCTTGGTAATGGCTTATACGGCCTTTAACTCATCACGTAAATCAGAGCAAGACCAGGTTTGGGTTGGTTTGGCTAAAGAAACGGCTCACCAACTCGGCACCCCTATTTCATCTTTAATGGCTTGGATTGAATTGCTTAAGGAAAAGTTTAATGCCGAAGACGACCAGTTATTTGGTGAAATGGAAAATGACGTAAAGCGATTGGAAATTGTTGCCGATAGGTTTTCGAAGATTGGCTCTACCCCAAAACTCGAAGACCATAACTTGTACGAGGTGGTGAATGATTTTATAAATTATTTTAAATTTAGGGTGAGTAAAAATATTCATTTTTCGGTTAAAGGTCAATCAAACTATATAACAGGCTTAAATGTACCCCTATTTGATTGGGTGCTCGAAAACCTTTTAAAAAATGCGGTAAATGCCATTGAAGGCAAAGGCGAAATAAATGTTGAAATACAAGGAAACAAGATAAAGGATCAGGTGTTTATTGATATAACCGATACCGGCAAAGGGATACCACGTTCAAAATTTGAAACCGTTTTTCAGCCTGGGTACACCACCCGCAAAAGGGGTTGGGGACTTGGGCTTTCATTAACAAAGCGGATTATTGAGAATTACCATAATGGACAAATTTTTGTCAAGGATTCGGAAATTGCCAAAGGAACTACATTTAGAATAATATTAAAGACCATTAAAAATGATAAACAGACCACAACCTGATGAGTATCCACCCTATGCTGCCGGTTATGTAAACTTGGTAGGAAACGATCCGATAATGGATATTTTAGAATACCAAAAGGATAGCACCTACAATTTTTTAATAAGAATAGGTAACGCAAAAGGAGATTTTGCTTATGAACAAGGTAAATGGACTATTAAACAAGTTGTTGGACATATGATTGATGCCGAGCGTACTTTTGCTTACCGTGCGCTTTGTTTCTCCCGCGAAGCTATTGAACTGCCCGGATTTGATCAGGACTTATATATGGAAAAGGCAACTTTTAATGCTCGATCATTAGAAGATTTAGCCAATGAATTAAAGATAACACGCAGTTCAAACCTTTACTTATTCCGGTCATTTACTGAGGAACAATTATTGCAAAAGGGGATTGCAAGCAAATATCCTGTTTCGGTTAGAGGACTATTGTACATTGCGGCCGGGCATGAAATGCACCATGTAAAAATTTTGAAGGAAAGGTATTTGTAAAATTGAGGGGATGAGTATCAGATGAATCTTTATCCCCTCAATTATTATACATTATTCCTTTTTTCTTTAGTGGCTTCTTTTTTCTCAATAAGATGAGATATTAATAAACCCAAGCCTCCAAAAAACGTAATTAACGAAAAGTATATAGCTGGATTATCGCTATTAGTTTTTTGAATCAATACAAAGCTATCAAGAACATACGCTAAAAATAAGCCGAAACCAGCACCCATCATTAAAAGACCTACTCCTAAATAATTTTGCATAGGCCTAGGTTGCATCCAAGAAATATTATTTTGCCTAGGATCCATACCTCTTTCAATCATGGCCATTCTTTCACGCTTACTTAAATAAACGATACCGAAAATCATAGCAAAAAATGCTAAGGGGACTAAAATTCCGGCCATTACCCCTAATTCTTCTGTGTGTAGCATAACTTATAAATTTAATTTTTTTATTGCTTTGTTTAATTCACCAAAACGGCGTATTTGTTAGTTATGACAACACTTTTTTTATAGAGGTTACAGCAAAAGTTAAAAAAGTTAATGGCTAATATTGTTATTATATTAATTTATTAGCTTTATAAATATGAATTTACTTTTATAAAACATCGATGGAACTCTATTAAAAGTAATTTTAGCGAATGGTGTAACCTGATTTTCTATTCGGTTGTCTTATTACTATCTAAAAAATGCAGAGTAAGCTATCAGATAACGAACTAATTGAGCAAACCATTGCTGGAAACCAGAGCGCCTACGCCGATTTGGTGAAGCGCCACCAAAGGTTTGTTTTTACCTTAGCCATGCGTTTTGCTAAAAACCGGGAGGATGGGGAGGAAATTGCGCAGGATTGTTTTGTTAAAGCATACCGCTCATTAACAGCATTTCAAAAACAAGCTAAGTTTAGTACTTGGTTATATAGCATAGTTTACACAACCTCCATGACTTTTTTACGTAAAAAACGATTAGATACATCATCCATTGATGATCAAAATAACTTTTTACAAATAGAAAATCATGGAAGCTTTGATGTTAACAATGCCGAAAATAAATCAAGGTCGTTTTATTTGAACGAGGCAATTCAGCAACTTTTGCCTGATGACGCCATAATTATAACTTTGTTTTATAAAGGTGAGCAGTCGCTCGAAGAAATTGCACAAGTATTGGGAATGGAAGCAAATACTGTTAAAGTAAAACTTTTTAGGGCACGCCAGCGGTTAAAAGAAAAGTTGGAACGAAATTTAAAAGATGAGGTGAAAGAATTGATATGAAAAGCATGGAACAAACACTTTGGGACTATTTGGATGGGAATTGTACAAGTGATGATTATGAAAAAATTACTAAGCTCATTGCTACCAATGAAGCTTATTCACAGAAGTACAATGAATTGATAGGCTTAAATGAGGAGCTTTTAAACATAGAATTAGAAGAGCCGTCAATGGGGTTTACTTACAATGTTTTGGCATCCATCAGAGAACAGGAATTAAAAAACCCCTTAAAAACTACCATCAACAGGAATATAATTAGCGGTATTGCTATATTTTTTGTTTCAACCATTTTTTTACTTTTAGGGTATACACTGTATTCCATAAATTGGACCGGCTTTGGTCATGTCACTTTACAAAATCTAGGTTTAACGCCAATTCCATTAGATGGAGTAATAACAAAACCTTTAATGCAGGGATTTTTATTTTTTGATTTGGTGTTGCTTTTGTACTTTATAAATGATTTTTTTAGCAAAAAATCGCATCAAAAATCACAAACGGTTTAATTCAAATTAGCTTCTGTTTTTAGAAACTCAATAGGAAATTAAAAATTAGCTTATTTTGAAAGATAAACATTTAGAAATACTTTAGGTTTTAAATCAAAATAATGTAATTCAATTTGAAAAAACTTCTTATAGGATAGTTATAAAAGCAAAGCATCAACTGAATGTGCATGTACAAGACCTTCACAAGGAGACCATGAGAAAATACTAAACCTGCCATCTTGGGAAGAAATTAAAGCAATAGCATCCCGTTGGTCAAAAACGAATTGTGCTGCCGATAAATGCCGAGTACCTCCATTAAGCGATGGATGAATAATTTTACCTGATGTACCAATTACGGGTTCTGTTACCAAAATTTCGTTTACTGGGGAGCTACTGGATGACAAGCCAATTTTTGCCCCAAAAGCGAGTAACTCCATTTGGTCGTTAATAATGGTGGCTCCATCAACAGCCGTTAAACCTGCTAAGCTTTCTACCGTTCGGTTAACCTCATCTTGCCATAAGGGCATACTCTTTTCCTCTATATTTTGCGCTAATAAATTTCTTAACTCCTTAAATGGAGGAGTAACAGGATAGCTAATTGGCTTGATGATTGAATCTCGCCATGACTCCGACCCTTCGGGCACTACTAACAATGAGCCGCCATGCCCATGCGCTCGCATAGATGCTGCTAATTGGATCAATACATTTAGCGGATTATTGATATCAGTAGTGGCCGTAAAGTCAAGCAATGAACTTAATAAAGCCGGGCAATCCGGCAATGATTTGCTAAGGCTATCAATTATTTTTATTTCATCGCCTTTTAATACCGCTACATTTATGAACTTCCCAAAGCCATGAATGCGTCTGTGCTTTATCACGAGCAATCCGGGTTCAATTACTTCTAAAACAAAAGTATGGTCAGGTATATGCCTAGTGGTACCCCAAATATATAATTCGTTATTTTCTTGATGCCAAACACCCAAATGAATACCTGCGTGCTCGGCAGCTGGAGCCAGTTTGGTTAGTACTTCAGGGGTTAGCAGGATAGGTTTCTCAAAAATCAAAGGATGTACCGATAAAGAAGGGGGTAAATAAGCCAGTGAAATTTTTGGTGAGCTGCCTTCTTCTTTACGTAAACTTGCCCAAAAAGCCACGTCAATAATTGCCTCAATAATTAATTGGGTAGGCTTAGGTGCAATTTCACCTAAATTATCATGTTTACTTGTTTCAACAAGTTCGGCAAAATGACTTTCAATGGCTGGTGCAGCTAAACTAGCTGCTTGGTAGGTAGATTTAATAGTCATATATGCTTTTTAATTGTTCAAGGCTAAAATAGCTTTTTTATATTTTTTAATGATACATGACTTCAAGTATTACACTTAGATTGTAAATCAGTTTAGTTATTCAATGATACAAATGGATGGCAAATAGTTAAACAAATACTATCATTAAATCGAAATAATAGCTATTTAACATTTGCTAATTTTTTTACAGGTATTTATAGCTATATATTTTGCAATTTCAATAATATTGATTACAATTGTGTATTATTGACACAATGGTTATTCGGGAATCATTGTGCAGCCAAAATAAACCAAACAAAAAATTAAAATGAAAAAAATTAACAAATCAACAGCATATGCTGCTTTGATAGTGGTTTGCGGACTTTTTTTTAATGTCGCTAAAGCACAGAATCAAAAACCTGCACCACAATTAGGCAAAAGCAGCCTAAAACAGGTTATTGCAGCAATGACGCTGGAAGAAAAATCAAAACTAGTTGTAGGCATGGGCTTTAAAATGCCTGGTATGCCTCCTCCTCCAAAAGACAAGAAACCAGCACCTATCGACATTGGCGGCTTTACCTTACCTCCATCAGACCCGGATGCCTATAATATTCCAGAAAAAGTTCCTGGTGCGGCTGGTCGTACTCATGCCATCCCACGTTTGGGAATTCCTTCAATAACAGTTTCAGACGGCCCTGCAGGTTTAAGAATTGAACCGAAAAGACCAAATGACCCGAATACTTATTATGCCACCGCATTTCCGGTTGCTACTTTATTAGCTTCAACATGGGATACGGCAATGGTTAAAAAAGTTGGTGTAGCTTTTGGTAACGAAATAAGAGAATATGGCGTGGATGTTATATTGGGTCCAGCGCTGAATATTCATCGTAATCCGCTAGGTGGCAGGAATTTTGAATACTACTCAGAAGATCCATTAATTGCTGGTAGCATGACTGCCGCTATAGTAAAAGGCATACAATCAAATGGAGTAGGTACTTCTATAAAGCACTACGCTGCAAACAATCAGGAAACAAATAGAAACTCCATTAATACCATTGTTAGCGAGCGTACCATGCGCGAAATTTATTTGAAAGGCTTTTCCATAGCTGTTAAACAATCTCAACCATGGACAGTAATGTCATCATATAACAGACTGAATGGCACTTATACTTCTGAGCGCAACGACCTTTTAACTACCATATTAAAAAATGAATGGGGATTAAATGGTTTTGTTATGACAGATTGGTTTGGTGGTAAAGATGCTGTTGCACAAATGAATGCAGGTAATGATTTATTGATGCCTGGAAATCCAAATCAATCAGAAGCGATTGTTGATGCTGTAAATAAAGGAACTTTGAGCATTAAACAATTAGATGCCAATGTTGAGCGTATTTTAAAAGTAATTTTAAAATCACCAACATTTTTAGGTACAAAATATTCTGATAAGCCAGATTTAGCTGGTCACGCAGCTGTTGCCAGATTAGCCGCATCAGAGGGTATGGTATTATTAAAAAATGAAGGGCAATCACTTCCAATTGCTAGTAGCAAAAAAGTGGCGCTTTTTGGAAACACTAGCTACAATTTAATTGCTGGTGGTACCGGAAGTGGCGATGTAAACAAAGCCTATACAGTATCCTTATTACAAGGTTTACAAAATGCGGGTTATGCTTTGCAAACATCATTGGTTAATAACTATACTGATTATATTGCCAAAGCAAAAGCAAAACAGCCAAAGCAGGTAAACTTTTTTATTCCAGTACCTCCAATTGCAGAAATGGACGTAAATCCCATTGTTAACGATGTAGCCGATAGTGCTGACGTTGCTGTGGTGACCATTGGCAGAAACGCTGGTGAAGGTGCTGATAGGAAATTAGAAAGTGATTATTATTTATCAAACGCTGAAAAAGGGATTATTAGTAGCGTATCAAACACCTTTCATGCGAAAGGCAAAAAAGTGATAGTAGTATTAAACATTGGTGGTGTAATTGAAACAGCCAGTTGGAAAGATCAGGTTGATGGTATATTGCTAGCATGGCAACCAGGTTTAGAAGGTGGCAACTCCATTGCCGATATCATTAGTGGTAAAGTAAATCCATCTGGTAAACTTGCAACTACTTTCGCAGTTAATTATAAAGATGAGCCGACAGCCAAAAATTTTCCTGGCAAGGAGTTCCCACTACCTGCAGGCGAAAAACCGAACATGATGATGGGCAAGCCTTCAGAAGTTACCTATTCAGAAGGTGTATATGTTGGTTATCGTTATTATGATTCATTCAAAGTTAATCCTTCCTATGAATTTGGCTACGGACTTTCATATACCACTTTTAGCATAAGCGACGTTAGCCTGAGCTCTAAAGATTTTAAAGGTAGTATTACCGTAAAAGCAACCGTTAAAAACACTGGATCGGTAGCTGGAAAACAAGTGGTCCAGCTTTATTTAAGCGCGCCTACCCAGGTTATTGACAAACCTGCACAAGAATTAAAAGGATATGCTAAAACAAATCTTTTAAACCCGGGAGATGCTCAAACAGTAACATTTACATTGACTGCTGCCGACCTAGCATCGTTCCAAACTGACAAATCTGCTTGGATTGCTGATGCAGGAGAATATAAGGTTAAGGTTGGAACTTCATCTCGCAATACCGAAAATGCTGTAACATTTAGCTTAGCCAAAGCTATAGTTACCGAAAAAACACATACAGCTTTAAGCCCTGTAGCCCCGGTTGAAGAATTGAAAAATAAGTAAAAACAACAATTAAACAAAAAAGCCCTGCGGTGATGGCCGTAGGGCTTTTTTGTTTTGGAAGCATCCTATTATCCATCCCAAAACAATTACTATAAATTCAAAAAACGAAATGTACAATGTTTAACAAGCCGCTGTTATAATAGACAGGTGAATAGAAAAAAATCTTAACCATATTTAAACGCCTCCATCAAAAATTTATATAATCAATAGGTTTGCTGTCTATTATAACTTAATCCAAACCCAAAATGGTACAATGGGTTTTACCATCGTATGGCATATCTTCTTTTTGATTTAATGCTGCAACCATGGATAGTGGTAACTTAAAGGGTAGTTTACCAGTGGGTTCAAATTTTCTAAATATCAAGTCTAGAATTACATCATCCGAGCTGCTAGGATCGCAATCACATCTTTGCTGTTGGCAGTTATTTTAGGGAAAACGGCAGGGTGTTCTCAAATGAATTACCGCGTTGGCTGGTTTTGATTTTATCAATTTGAGCAATTCCCTCTTTTTCCTCTTCCAGAAAATCAAGAATTCCTAAATGGAAAATTAGTTCCATTATTCATTCTGGCACCAGGTACAAATTTGTTTATAATTTAACTTGATTGAGATGCCAGGAATGCAGGTAAATTTAAAAGCAACATACTTGAAATTTTGCGAATTAACCTTTTAGTAATAGCAGCTTTATAAGAATGGTTTATTGTATTTTCACTACCCTATATACACCTATTGATGGCTGCATGTTATTGTGCGCTTGGCCGCCGCCAGTTGGAAAGGTTGTACCTCTAGTCCCGTTGCCCCCTGAACCCGCTGCCGGACTTGTTCCTCCACCTTGTGTATGGTAAGCATCCGCTTGTTGGTCGTGGCTATGGGTTGGCATTTCCGGTATGGTTAAAAGATGGCTTGCTTCTCCTAATAAATCCCCGCTGTTAATTGTTAATGTACGATTACCACTAACATCGTTAAAAGTCCCGACGCCTACAGTTACCCTACCTTGAGAACCAAAAGTTCCATTACCTCCCCCTATATCTAAGGCCCAGCCAACCCAAGGGTATGTTTTTCCTATTCCTTGACCGTCGAAATTCTTTGTAAAAGTTCCATCAAAATCGTACACTTCTTTTATTGAACCCTTTGGATAGGAGGCATTAATAAGTGACTGCACAGAATTATTAACAATACTAGTTACAGAACTATTTATTTGGTTTACCACAGCCGTGTTCACCTGGTCGGCCAAATATTTCTGAAAAGTGTATAGTGTTTTGCCTATTTTGATTTGTGCATGGTTATTAGGGTCTTGCGGTACTATGATTGCTTTTTGTTCTGTATATAAACTATAGGCGGTTTGATTGCCAAAAACAACTGGGGGCTGGCTATCAACTGTACTGCCAACTACAATAGCTTGTGAGCCATCTGCAGCAATGTTTGCAGCACCATCAAAGCGTAGAACCTGTCCGCTTACATACATTATGCCAGCAGCTATATTTACAGTTCCGTTTAGGTTGTCAATAACTGTACAGCCTTGCAAAACCAAATCGACACCAAGGTTAGCAAAAGGCGCATTAATACCTGTTATCATTTCGGCTTGCAGACTCAAAATTGGATCCATTGTACGTGGATAACCACCAGTTTGTGTTCTAATTAATTTCATCTTAAAAGGTCTCTACTTTAAATGTTACGCTACTGAAAATATACTTATTAACAAACGCATAAATAGCGTTTTTTTTAGTGGCAAGGGCTATAGGTATCCTCACTACAAAGTTCACCCCTGCCAAGGTTTCCTCAATCGCCAAATAATCAAAATCGGTACTCTGGTTTTCGCTTTTTAAATAATCGTACAAAGCAGGATGGTATTCATTACTTAAAAAAGTATATGCCGATTGATGATATGTTGTATTTTGAAGCAAATAAATTTTTTGTGTGCTGTCAAAATTATCCCACAAAGCACGTGTCAATCTGTTTACAGAAGAATTAATTGTTATGTTGGCTAATGTTAGCTGCCGATAAGCTAAAAAATCGCTATACCTGTTTTTTAGCGTAATGTTTAGCGTGTTAAGCCAAGCCACATGTATTGGTTTTAGTAAAAAATACGGCATCAGCCACCGTATCATTTTTATAACATCAAACGAATAGTTTTTCATTAGGCATTGTTATATGGAATGTACGTGATAGCAGTTTTTAATGGAAAAGCAGGGTCGATTATAAAATAACCAGATTGAGGCTGATAACTGCTTGAAAATTGAACGTACGGGTTAGTCCCATTTTTAGCAGCTATATTGGTAATATCCACCTTATTGCCAATTAAGCCCTGAACCGCTTGTATGGCATCAATCAAACTATTGATATATAGAATACCATTAAAATTAGTTGTGTTTTTGGCAGTCAGAAAGTTATTAATAGCCGCTTCAACAGCAGGTTGTATTACTGTTAAATCTGCCGAAGCATCGTAGTAAATATTGGCAGTAAGGTTTAATGAATCAGCAGATAATGACTGCACGGCAAATCGTATACCAGCTGGTTGTATTTGGTTGCAATAGCTAATAACGCCATTCAATTGATTTTGGGTTAATGCACTTGGAGAGCCGCCATTGCTGCCTGCTACCTTTATTTGCAAAACGCCGTTAACAGTGGTTATAGATGCAAACTTAACTATCTGCTTTGTAGCATCAACTATAGCGTATTGAAAAACATTGTTAATAAACGCTAACGTATCGCCAAACTGAAAATTATATAATTGTGTAAGCCACCATATACTAGTACCATAAATGTTGTTGTTTAGTAATGTTTGCACATCAGCCCTAAACAAGTCCATCACAGTTTCAAAGTAATAAATAATGGTAGCTGTTATAAACATCCACAATCGCCAAATACTAGTATTGCTGCTACTGTTTAAAGGCGCCAGTTCGGGGTGATTTGCCATTTCGGCAAGCATTTCATTTTGTATGTCACTTATTTGTTGAGCCATGTCTTTTGGGTTGTGTGTTGTATGTTGTAGGATGTATGTGAGTTGTAGGTTATGGGTTGTGGGGGTTTCCATTCAACTTACAACCTACAACTTTCAACCTACCTGTTAGCTTCAATTTCAATATCGGTAAAGGAATTCACCACTACGTTTACCCCGGCATAACCGTCATATAGCCATTGTATTTGAATCTTCTTTGTAAGTGCATCAACAAGGGATGGTGTTATCTGGCTTTTTAGATAATTAACTATACCAACTCCCGTAAGAGGACTATCTCTGAAATTGCCAGGTTGAGCTATCAGCAAAAGTTGCTGAATTTGGTCTTCACAATCGTCAACAACAAAGTCGCCGGCTATTATTGACAAATCCATATTATTATCTAAAACTATATCATTCATTGCGGGGTGGGTATTTATTTAAAAAAATAATGGTGAAATTATTTGGGTTGATTTTTAATACTCCCTGATAGTAATTAATCAAACTACACTATCAAAATCTACTATCAATATATAAACCTTCAGGACTTTTTAACAACGATTGTTTTTTCGCTAATTTGCCAACCTAGGCCAAAACATGCCATTAAAATCTGAACAATTATTATCAGGTATGGTGGTTGAGTTGAAACATTTTGTAAATTAACACCAAGCCCAGCCAAGGTAATTATAAAGGAAGATCCAAAAACAAATGCATAGCCTGTCGCTGCGGCAAATAGTAGTAGCACAAGTCCTTGGAACAATGCCAGGCATCAGTAATTGCAACCAAAAAAGTAGTGCTTCCGAAAAAAGCTTCCCCGTTGGCTTTTAATCCATTTTTCCATTTATTACCACTGCTTTTCGAAATATCCCACCATTGTTGATTTTTGAATCTATAAAACAATGTAGTGGCATACCTTTCAGGATTGGAGTTTATACAATCGCACCAGCAATTAAAATACCCTGCAAAAAAGTAAATAAGAAAAACTAACATTTTTTTAATATTGAGCCGAAATAAACGCCTTAACCGCTGAAAGCTGGTCGGTACTATTTAAGGCCTTCCAAGCAGAATAACTTAAAGTATTTGTTGGGGAAGCTAAAACACCTATTCGAGCAGACTTGTTAACATCAAGCACCCAGTTTCCATTGTTATAAACCATTGCATGCCATTGTACATAAACCTGCTGTTGGCTATAACAATCATTAATTCCGTCAATAAAAACGGTAATATTTGTATTTACTTGAAAATTCATTTTTTATGGGTTTGTTAGTGTAAATCCGTTTGTATTTAAAGTTGCAGGTGCCGAGAGTGTATAAGTGTTTTTAACAGAAACATTGCCTAGCAAGCGTTTTACACCGCCTGCCACTAATTGTAAATTTCCATAGTTTACGCCCTTTACATCTTGGTTTCCGTTTAACTCATATAATGTAAAGCTTAATAGGTTGGCTGTTAAACCTCCGGTAATCATTGGAGACGCGGCATTAGCGAAGCGCAAGATATTTGACGCGTTAACAATAAGGTATGAGGTAGCGTTGGACCCATTTACTACACCAACGAAACCAATGTCGGCAGTTGTTCCATCTGAGGTACCAGTTATAGTAAGGGCTATACCTGCGATAGTTACATTATTTAAAAACTTATAGCCTGCTCCCGGATAACCAACTGTTATGCTTTGGTTATTGGTGGTAAAGCTAATGGCTCCGGTACCAAGTTTAGTATTTACGTCTGTGTTTCCGTTGTTAGCGAACATCACCCCCCCTCTAAACTCTATTGATGGATTCCCTGTCAAAGAAACAATTGCATTTAATCCAAAGTTACATAAGCCACCAAATAGTAAAGAACCTGCTCCGGTTTTAGAAAAAGTAGCTCCGGTTCCTACATATAAACCACCACTGGATATATTTAGGTTAAATGAACCTAGTTCTAAATACGAAAAAACAGAAATTCCAACCGCCGTAATGTTGGAGATCGCAGTCGCACGTCCAGTTCCACCAAGTAATAAATTCGGGTACGTAATATTAGGAAGGTTATAATCTGTGTTTATAATTAAACCTATTGCTGAGAGCACTTTACCAGCTATGGCGTAATCATAAGTCCCAGACGTGCTCATTGGGAAGGTTAAGCTATTTTGTAAAACAGTAGCATTATAAACAATTAGTTTTGAGTTGCTATTTATTCCGTCTGCTCCGTTACCTGGCCCAGCTAAATTTATATAAACACTATTACTAACATCTCCTAAAGTAAGAGAAATACCAACGATAACAACCTTGCAATAAAAGGTGCTTACCGTTTGATATGGGTAGCTTCTGCTTATAGTTTGGTTGTTTGTGCTAAAAGTATAGGTACCTTTGCCAGTGTAAAAATAGCCATAATCATCATTACCCCATGTCCAACCGCCCCTAAATTCAACATCTCCATTACCTCTAAAATCCCATCCAGAGTTGACAGATATATAAACATTACCCACAAAAAGTGACAAACCAATATTAGTGTTTTTTAAAAGGAAGCCGCCCGAGCCAATAAAAGTGTTACCGGAAACAGTTAGACTATAACTTGTTAAATCAAGTATAGCGCCAAACACATTTAATGAACCATTAATATTAGTGTTCCCAATTAGGTATTTTCTAGATTGTGTGTAGTTATTACTCGGATATATCCCTAAAACGTTATAAGTTAATCCAAGTACCGCTTGGTCAAATAGACCTGCATAGTTAAATGTGGATGAAGCGCCAGAGGTAAAGTTTGCAATATAATTGTTGTTTCCAACAAGAGTAATACTACCAGCTCCGGCACTCATGTCGATTGTGCCTTCACATTGAAGGTCACCTAAAACTATTAATGAATATGCACCATTTGTAAAGCTCAGGCTCCCTTGTATGTATACGTTGTTTAAAGCCAGCGAAGCAACGCCATAAGTTATGTTATGATTTAAATAAACCGTATCGCCTGGTTGGGGTGTTGTAATATACTTTTTATCGTAAACATTACCCACCCAAACGTTTGGATTGCTCCAGTCGCCATCCATCATGGTATACCAAACATTAGCTTTCCGGCATAAAAAAATATTTTCGTTATTGAAAGGTGTTGCTTCCATAATCAAAATGTCCTTGCTTTTACCACTATATTTATATCAGCAGATAAAGCAGCCGGGTTTTGTACAAATAAAGTATCTCCGGCTTCCGTCAAAAACACGCGGTTACCCGCCAAATCAAGGTCAAATAATTGAGGTACTAAAGAAGCCAACGATGCCAAAGGCGTTGTTCCATTAGTACCCGCATTTGCCGGAATTTGTATGGTAGTTATGTAATAAGCACCCGTATATAATGTGCCTGTAATACCACCAGTTTGCCCTGATGGTACTATAATTAGGTTAAGACTTACAACTACCGAGGCATTGTTTCTAAACAATATATCGGTTATCAATCCCGCATTTGCGGGGCCTGCAAAAAGTGTTGTTATGGTGTTTAAAATGGTACCTGAAGGTATTTTTATACATGGATAGGCTCCCGCCTTAACTAAAAAACTTAATTGGTTGCTATTCGCATTCATAATGATATTTGTATTAAGTTAGCTGATAATTTATAAACCCCGGTTGGTCCTTGGGGTCCGATTGGACCTGCAGGACCAACTGGCCCGCTTGGGCCTACAGGTCCCTGAGGGCCTAATGGCCCTGCGGGACCGGTTGCTCCTGTTAATCCTTGTAACCCTTGTGCCCCCACAGGACCTTGGGGGCCAAGCGGACCTTGTATACCTTGCGGGCCTGGCTGCCCCTGCAAACCTTGTGCTCCCGTTGCACCTGCAGGGCCGGTTGGCCCTTGGGTAATGCCGGCAATTAATGTGTTAACAAAATTTAATACCCATGATTTTAAAACTGTCATGCTAAGCCCCGTAACCTGATTAGGCCCGTTTCCTTGCGATAATGGAATTATATCGGTACTGTTTACCGAAGTAGCAGGAGGCAAATTGCTAATTTGTATGATGCTCATATTATAGTTATATGTTGTGGCTTGTATGTTGCAGGTTGTTTTTCCTTCATCCCGATAACTATCGTGATTCAACCCACATTAATCTGTTCCTAAAAAATCTGTACTGTTTATTGCTAGTATATCTCCTTGGTTGTCGCCTAAAACATTGGTAGGAATAAATTCGGCCAAACTGATTACGTTAATGCTATTTCCCAATAAATAATCAGCCGCATCGGCATTTGCACTATCCGGATATAAATCCTTGATCAGCAATTGATCTCCGTTGCTAATATTGGCATCAAGTTCAAGATTGTTATCAATGCATAAATCAACTACCGAGGCGGCACTACCGTAATATTGTATGGCTATATCCATGATTGTTTGACGATCGGTTACTTGAATAGTCCTCATAAATTTATCTAATGGTTGCCGGATTATACTTTTTTTATCAATAGTTCAATAGCCTCATCACTTATACAATCAATTTCAAATGGTTGAATATTCATATAACCCTCTAAACTTGGCAACTGTGCACTTTTTACTATGATGTTTTTTATTTGTAAGATGTTAAAAACCTTGGAGCTAATGCCGATTGATTTTTGACAGTTAATAGCTCTCCAAAAATCAGTAACTAATTGTTCCGGATAATCTTGCGAGCTATAATTAATCAAAAAGCCTCTTATTTTTATCTCGAAATCATCCTGCTGTATATACTCCTTTACTGTACCGTTTCCACCAAGTATATTCTCCTTTTTAATAGTCCATGAGGGAGCTATATCAAACAAAGGCCAATCGGGGAAAATATAGCTGAATTGTGGACTTGTTACTTGCCCTCCGGAGCTTTGTACTGCAGGTATTGTTAGCGTTATTTGCTCATAAATTGGTGTTCCCAAAATGCTGTTAACTGGCTTTGTATTACTATTACCAATGGTGTCTAAATTTTGATAATTAGTGATAGGCGTTTGATTATTCTTAACCAATTCTATACCATTATATGCTGCCCTACTATTAGATACATTGCCCAAAACTGCCGATTGATCAGGGATATTAAATGTTATTGCCGAAACACCAAAAACTTGCTTATATAATTGTGGTATGTTAAAATCTGCCATTCTTTTAGTTGTATGTTGTGGGTTGAAGGTTGTGGGCTCAGTGCTGTGACTTGTATTTTATGCCTTGTTATTCATTCATTTCCGTCGATATCAGTATTCAACCTAAAATTCACTTACAACACACAACCTACAACCTTCAACTATAACCTGCATCCACCACTACCTTCATCACTGTATCGTTGGTTCTCAAATTCAAGTACCCATTTTAGTTCTTGCCATCGTTCTGAAAATTGCTCATCCGTTAGTTGCTCAGGATCGATTTTAAAATGATATCTAAGCAGCGCGTTTGCCTTGCGGAGGATATCTCTTCCTTCCAACCTGGTTATCGGGTCGGAAATGGAAAGGAAGGGAGCACCTAATATATTGTTGCCTCCGCCGTCAAAAAATTTATGTTGCCCCAAAGTTTTGTTGCGACACTTACAGCAGCGTCAAAATTGGTGGTAATGGTTTTGTCGCCCCCAATAAAAGTGTTATTCAACAAAAACTCTCTTGCCTCATAGTTTTTCTTGTCTTGCGCCAGGTTAATGCAGTTGGCCATTATGTTGCGGTCGGATTTTTTAAAATAGCCTGTTAAACTTTCATGTTCATTCAACTTAACAGTGACAATGTGCACCTCTTTGTATTTTTCTTTCCAGAGGTCCAATTGGTCTTGAGATACCCCAGCATGCAATAATTGAGGAACCTCCGTTTTTTGCTCAAATTCTGAATCTGAATAGGTTACTTCTTCAAGCTCTTCAGTTAGTTTAGTTTCTTTTTTTGACATTTGAATGGGGTTTATTCGTAGTTTAATAAGTGTTTAAATGATATTTTAGTAGCTAGTAACTAGTATAAAGTATCAAGAGGAGGTCTTTAGGTTGGCCCCTAACATAGGAGCTACAAAATACTATTGTCTTGATACTAAATACTTGCTACTCTCTTACGCCTGCCAATCAATATCGGCTACATCCAGCGGTAGTTTAACTTCAATTTCTTTTACCTCTCCCGCTTTTGATGTTCGGTTTTGTTTGGTGAAAATGCATTGATGCAATACATGGGTTACCAATATTTGCTCGCTGTTAACGTATGAAATGGTTACATCAAACGGGGCGATATCATACATGCTTGTCCCCGTTGGTAAGCTCAAATTCAAGGCTTCCACTTCACCCATTTCTAAAGTGAGCGTAGCGCTGGCAGTATACATGCCGCTTACCCTGCCTATACGTTTTTTTCCGTGGCCGTAAACCGCCTTAGTTGTTTGTCCGTCTTCGTAGTCCACGGCTAAAATGCCTACAATGTCGCGGCCTAAAAGGTTAATTCTTACATCGGCCCATGAGTACAAGAGCCCGTTTATTGCTATATCTGCCATTTTTTTAGTGTTGAATGTTGTGGGTTGTATGTTGCATGTGGGTTTCACGTTGTGGGTTGTGGGTTGTGGGTTGTGGGGGGTTCCCTTCAACTTTCAACCTACAACCTTCAACTCACCTACAACCTACTTTCTATAAGAATTTGTAAAGCCTAAGCTCAAAGTGATTGCCCTGCCAATGGCTACCGGCACAAATGTTAATTGTATCAGTAATTGTGATGTTGAAAGGATATTTTGATTTCTGTCAACAAAACAATCAATGCCTCCGCTGATGTCGCCATCTTTGTACATACCCGCTAAACTTCTTTCACCCAAGGTTTCAATGGCTTTGGCTTGTTGTGGCAATAGCAATCCGGTAATGGGGTCAACCTTTATCCTGCTTTTTACGAGTGGTAAAATTGCTTGTCTGGCTAAAAATATCGCCTTTTCAATGGTACGGTTGTTTTCAATATAGGCAAAGTCATTACTGGTAATTGATGAACAAGTATGACTATCGCTCAGGTAATAACCACTTACCCCCGCTGTAACATCCGGGAAGATGTATCCGCTGGTGTTTAGCGTATCAAGGTCGGCATCTGCATAGCTGCTCATGGGTAGGCCGGAGCTTAAGCCTGCTGTGGCAAATAAACCCAAACCAAGGTTTTGCAAATTGAATGATGGTGTAAGCTCGCCTAAATCCTGACTCACCTTTGCCAAACTTAAAATACCCAGCACATCACCCACAGCGGCATAGCCTGCATATTGTGTTTTTGAGGTGCTGATGGCGTTATCGGCAGCAATGGTTACGCTAACATTGGGGCAGTTTAAGCCGCGTAGGTTGGTTGCCGCCGCCGCTGTTCCGTTAAAGCTACGGCCCTCAATTAGGAAGCCCGCATAGCGGTATTTCGAAAATTCAGCCGTGTATAATGCTTGGGCATTGTTTACAGCCGTGAGTACATCTCCATCAAGCCCTGCAGTTAAAGTTGGTGTATAGCCGGCAGCAGGGTTACGCGCAACACCTACATATTTTATATTTCCATTTTGCGATTTTAACAATACTGGTGCATAGTTGCCTGTTGAAAGCGTCATATCAGCTAATGCCGCGGTTTGTGGCGCGCTCATAAAGTAAAGGGTTGCACTCGGGTTGCGTAAAAAGAACCTGTAAATATGGTGGTAAACCAATATGGTGTTAGTGGCATCGTATGCGGCTGTAATACCTATTGCAATAGCATCGTTAATGCTCGCCATTGCATATACCACCCCATTTTGCATGCCCCCTGCAATAGCCGGTGCCGATATGATGAGCCCGAATACATTATCGGTACTGGGTGCCCTTCGGCCCAAATTGCCGTTTGTTTTGTTTATAGTGACGTTTGGTCTTGGTGCCATGTTTTATTAGTTGATTTATTGACGTATTGATTTAATGAATTATTGATTTGACCGTTAAAAAAAAAGCACATGCCAAAACCAGGGCTGAGAGACAGCCAATAGCTATCCAATTCCATCCGGGTGTTTTAAAGGCTACTACGGTAGTGATGGTTTCCTTACTTTTTAAATTGGTAATGGTAGCCTGTAGGGTTTGTACGGTTTGGTCTTTCGCCTCGCAACCTAATTGCAGCTTGCCGTATTGGTCAATCCAATAACTTAATTGAGCTTTGGTTTGCGGGTCGGTTACGTATATTTTGGTTGGTTGTCCATAGTTAATTACTGGCCTTGTCGGAATTGGTTTGTTGGCTTTAATGGCAGCAATTGAATCTGTTTTATATTTCACCATCAGCGTAAGCTTTAAGATGCTATCGTCCTTTTGCTGATCGCGCACAAATAGCGATGCTCGGTAAAGGCTATCCAAATTAATACCCGCATTTACCTTTGCGCCTTTCACTTTCAAATCAATTGGTTTAAAGGTGGTGTAGGTGCTATCTTTCTGTATGGTATTTACCTGCGGCTTTATAATGCTGCAACTGGTAATAAATAAGGCCAAAATGAATATTACTGCCGTCCCAAGGTTTATTTGTGGAATCGAAGGCGTGCCAGAATTGCCGGGCTTGTCGGGTGGTAAAAAATTCAATAAAAAGTCAATAATCGCACCCACCAGCAATATATAAAAGGCCAATTGCACATTACCTTGCACATAGGCACTTGCCGTAATGGTACCCACAAAAGTTCGCAGGGCAAGCGCTATCTTTTTGACAGATGTGGCTGTTTCGGCCCAATAGTTATTCAAAAATTTCATTTTGCTTATGTTTGTTGTAGGCAGTTAATAATCGGGTGTCGTAGTTGTTTTCTCGGTATAAAGCACCATTGTAGTGATAAGCGAAAACAGGCCAATTTTTATCCTTCATGGCGGTGTATAATGCCGGCACACTTTTAATAAATCGCATGCCCAGCTCTAATTGGTTTGCTTCGCTTGCTTTTCCATAATCCCAAAATGCGCCAACGCTATCAAAACCAAGCTCCCGGTAATGGAAGCCCATTACCTGCATCATGCCAATACTGGTGCTTTGCAACGCGGCGTTTTGGTCTACACTAAATGCATTATTAAATTTTATCCATTGAGCCGCTTGATTTTCGAAAGGCGTGGTATTCCATGCCTCGGTTATGGTAGCGTTCGCCTGCTTGCTCAAGCGCTTAAACCAAGATGGCTCAAAGCGGATGATAATTTTGCCTGTTGGCGGATTAAAGCCTACACCCGAGCTTTCTACCTCCACAACCGCCATCAAAGCGGCAGGCTCGATATCGTATTTGGTAGCTATGGCTTTTATTTCTTCGGTGGTTACTTTCATTTTAGTAGCTAGTATTTAGTATCAAGTAGATAGTATTAAGTAACTAGTATAAGAATCAGGTAGAAGGTAACATTTCAAGCTTCACTTTTTTGTCTAGCTACTTGTTTCTAAATACTAAATACTTTTTTTAATAAGATTTTTATTTAAATCCAATTACAAAGTATCTAGCTACTTGATACTAAATACTTGATACTGTTTTTAAAGGGCGGAGCCGCTTATATCATACTGCTGGCTCCGGGTTCCCTTTACTATTATGGATTGGTGATGGCGGCGGCTGTAATGGCGTCGACGATGGCTCCCTGGTATTTGTTTCGGATGCTAAGAGCAACAAAACGTTGCTGGAAGTTTACTATATCGCCTTTGGCTTCCGGGTCGCGCAAGCGGCTAAACATATCCATGGTTCCTCTGGCATACATTACCTCATCGGCTACAAAAAAGAACGAGCAAATGGCATCGGTACTGGCAGGTGTAGCACCATACGCGTTTTTGGCTAATGTGGTGTTGTTATAAGTTGGGCACTGGCTGGTAGTATAAATATCAAAGCCATAAAGCTGACCAACCATGCCGTTTTTATAATCGGTAAAGCCTTTAAATAGGTTTACGTCTTGCGCCAATAAATCTTGTTTGTGTTGGGTACATAATACCAATACACGGTTGCCAGCTGGAATATCTAACGCGTCAAACGCTTGTTCGGCTGCAATAATCCTATCCAAACTAAACGGTAAACGCGCGCCAGCCGCATAACTGGTTTTAGGATAACCTTTAGTGGTAAAAACCGGAGTAAAGGTACTGTTAGCAGCCGGCGCAAAGTTCCACGCGGCCTTGGCAGATTGGGCCTTGGCAAGTGCGTGGCCATGTTGGCGTATTACCGTGTCGAGCTTGTTATAGGCCAATTGCATTTGCTCGGCGTTGCGTACTACTACACCTTGTGTGTCGTAATAATCAAGGCTCAAAGCCAAAGGCACATCGGCACGCTCGGCAAATGGAACAGGATAAGTGGTATTATTGATAAGCACAGTAGGGTCTACACCAATTTCGCCCAGGTGAATGGTGTTGTTTTCAACCAATCCGGTAAAATCCTGACCACGGGTTAGCCAAGGAGCTATTGGGTAATATTTTTCCAACAGGCGCGAAATCCATATTTCTTTAAGCAAACCCGCGGCCAATACATTGCTGGCAATGGCTTGCTTACCCGTAACTCTGGAAATCAAGGAAATTACAATGGCCAATGCTTCCCAGCATACGCCGCCAAATAATGGATTAAAGTCGGTTCCGGAAGTTATTTTGAAAAGGTATCCTAAAATAACCCCTACAATGAAGTTAAACAGGATGCTGCTATAGCTGATTTCTTTTTTTCTCATCTCTTTTTTATATTGTAAGTTGTGTGTTGTGAGTTGAAGGTTGTGTGTTGTCTGTTTTGAGTTGTGGGTTGTGAGTTGAAAGTTGAATGTCGTAGGAGTTTTATGGGTTTTACTTTTTGGGTTATAAGGCAATGCATGTATTTCCTACAACCTTTAACATTCAACCTATAACACAAATAGAACATTCAACCCAATTACCCTTCCATGCTATACACTTGCCTGGCTTTTTGTTGTTTGGCACTTAGTAGGGCTTGGAATTTTTGTGGATTGGTTACTTGCATTTGTTCCAGCTCGGTTGGCGCATTTAGGGCATATTCGTCATAACCCCAGTGGGCAACATCTGTATTACCATTATGGGTTTGATTATTAGGCATGGTTATTACTTGCACAGGTTTCAGGTTGGCTAAACTGGTTTTCATCGCGTCCAGATTTACCATGCCAAACGCCCTCCATGCAGCAACATCTCCTGCACTTAATACTTTTTGGTTTACCGCATTGGCCAAAATTTGGTCAATTTCGTTTTCGGTTTGTAGGGTTTTCTCGGCCTCCAGGGTTTGTATTTGCGCAGTTAAACTTGCTTTGGCACTTAAAAGCTCAGCAACTTTTTCAGCGGCTTTTTTAATTGCTTGTTCAACTTCATCTTCACTAGTTTCGGCCGTCAGGTTAATTGGCTGTCCGACTTGGGCACAAAGGGCCATCAGAGCCACAATAATTTTTTCGTTCATGCTTTTTGTTTTTTTTATGAATGTTTCGGTATCTAGCTCCACCGAAAGGAGGTATTGGTTTATTTCGCTCGCGTTCAGCTTATCGCCCTTTGTATTATATACCGCCAGCGCGTTTCGGTTATTAGGTACCGGTGTCAGGCTTGCTTCTAAAAGAACACAGGCACTCATTTCGCTTTTTTTATCATCGAATTTTGTGGGCGATATACCTATTGACGCGCCTTTCAATATGCCTTGCTCCACTTTGTTATAAGTTTGCATGGCCAATGTATCCTCCTCATCAAAAGCCGGCGATGCGGTAAGCTTGCGGCCTTCTATACGGCAGTCTATCCACTGACCAATCAATTTGTTATAGTCGTGGTTATACAACATCACCGGGTTATCCTGAAAAGCTTTCAAATCAATTCCTTCCGTTTTGGTTACAAAACCGTACAGGTTGCGGGTTTCATCGCTTAATACAAATCGTTTACTGCTTTTTTTTAAGGCCATCTTTTCTTGGTTGTAAGTTGTGGGTTGAAGGTTGTAGGTTTTGGGGTTTTTTGGTTTTAAGGTTTGGGTTGATAGTTTATTTCATCCAACCTAAAACCTGCAACCTTCAACCAAAACTCCCGTCCATCATTTTCAACGGTTCAAAAGTGCGACGAAAAAAATCATAAAAAAAACGCAAAATTCTGTGTAAAACAGAAATATGTTTTAGTGTTGTTTAATTAAGTTTCTTAATGAAATAATGATTTATTTTCATAAGAGATTTAGCACATTTTTGTAGCGGAATCGGAAGGGTTGTAAGGGAGTTGTGGGTTGTAGGAGGTTTGTGGGTTGAAGGTTGTAGGTCTTTGGTTGAAGGTTATAATAGGTAATAAACAAAACGGACAACCTGAAACTCAAAAGCAGCAACCATACCACCCAACTTACCACCTTCAACGCACAACCCACAACTTACAACCTTCAACGCACAACCCACAACCTTCAACCCAAATAAAAATGGCTAAAACTGAAAAACTAAACCGCGACACTAAACGGGAGCTTGCCCTCGAAATGTATTTGAATACGGATAAGTCTCAAAAGGAAATCTGTAAAATGGTTGGCTGGACGGAAGCCACCTTCATCACCCATAAAGAAAAAGGGCAATGGGCCATGCTGAAGGGCGCGGGTAATATTACTACGGCCACCATCCTGAAAAAACTTTACCTAAAGCTGGAAAATTTGGTAGATGCTGATAAGATAGACGTTGACGCGTTGGTAAAAATTACCCGAGGTATTGATTTTATGAGCAATAAAAAGGTAACCATTAGTCACCATATTAATTGTGCAAAGGAGTTTACCACCTGGTTGCTAAGCAGGGATGCCGCAATGGCTAAGCAAATTAACAACTATCAACGCGAATTTATAAACGGCTTGGTTAGCAATGGTTAGCAGTATTGAAAAACGCACCTATAACGATTGGAAGGAATATTGCGGACAAGTACAAAGTGCCCTGGCAGTAAACCTGACCGAAACAACCAATCAGCAACAGGCTCGCAAAAACAAGGCCTTGAAGGATTATAACTTTTTTGTAAAAACCTATTTCCCTCTTTATGCCGATGTTGACTGTGCTGACTTTCATATCAAAGCGGCCAATACCATTGTGTTGAAGAAAAGACCTGCGACTGATCCAAACTTGATTGCTGTATTAGAATGGCCACGCGAGCATGCAAAATCGGTACATGCCAATATTATTATCCCTATGTGGATGATGGCACATGGCAAACTAAGCGGCATGATTTTGATGGGTAAAAACGAAGCCGATGCCTGTAACCTATTAGGCGATATCCAAGCGCAATTGCAATACAATGCCCTTTTTATATACGATTGGGGCGAGCAATACAACTTTGGCGATTGGCAAACTGGCGATTTTACCACCAAAACAGGTATCCGGTTTTTAGGTATTGGGAGAGACCAGAGTCCTCGGGGGGCGCGTAAAGGACAACGCCGACCAAACTATGCGGTATGCGATGATATTGATGACGATGAATTGGTGAACAACCAACAGCGGGTAAAAAAAATAATTAAACGGGTTTTAGGTGCCTTGTATTTTGCCTTAGATACGCGAGGGGGTACGCTGGTAGTAGCTGGAAACCGCATTCACGCGCAAAGTGTATTGGCGCATATGGTGGGCGATATCAAAGCCGGAGCACCTCGCCGCGAAAATATTTACCACTCCAAAATATTCGCCATCGACCCTGCAACGGGCGAACCTGCTTGGAAAGAACGCTATACGCTGGAGATGATTAACAGCAAACTAGCCGCCGCCGGCATTATTGGTCGCACCGAGCTTTTTCATGAAAACCATGTGGAAGGCGAAATTTTTAAGGATAGCATGCTGCATTATATCAAAATGTGGCATTTGTTGCCTCAATACACCGTAATTATCGGCTATTTCGACCCTTCGTTTGAGGATAACCCTACCTCGGATTTTAAGGCCATCCGCGTTTGGGGTGGTTATAAAACCGCAGGGAACGATTGGCAACGCCATTGCCTAAAAAGCTTTGTGCGCCGTGCGCCTATTATAGATGCTTTTGAATGGATGAGTAACCTGGAAGACAAACTACCTAAAGGCACAGCCATTTTATGGTATATGGAGAAACAGTTTATTACCCGCCCCATAAACGATGCTTTGTTTGAGCACAACAAAAAAAGGGTAAAACAAGGAAAACCAGAACTAACTGTACTAACAGATACCCGCAAAAAAGAAAACAAATATGTACGCATGGTAAAAATGCAACCCTCGTACATCAATAACCAAAACTATTACAACATTGATGAAATGTACGACCCCGACATGGTAGAAGGCAACAACCAGCTAAAAGGCATTGAACCCGGCTACAAAACCCCCGACGATGCCCCCGATGCCGACGAAGCCGCTTGGCACTACCTCGACCAACACAAACCTGATAGGGATTTTAAGCCCATGATTGGGAGGGACGCACGTAAAGGTTGGTGAATTTAGGTTGTAGGTTGTAGGTTAAAAGTTGAAAGGAAACCCCCACAAACCACAACATACAACCTTCAACCCACATACAACATACAACGCACAACACACAACACAAAAATGACTGCAATTGAAGAAAAAGAACTAAAAGGAATTACCCTAAAAAATTTATTGATTACAATGTTTAGCACCATTAGCATAGTGGCTAGCGTGGTAATAACCTACAGCAATTTAAAGGCCGACATTACCAATGTAAAAGACCAACAAGAATTGGCTTACCGGGTTTATGATGTAAGGCTAAAAGTACTTGAAAGCCAAGTATCTGTATTACAAGCCGATGTAAAAGAACTAAAGGAAGGAAAAAATAAATGAGCTTTTTAACAGACCAAGATTATGATGTGCAAACACGCAGCACCATTTTAAGCATGTTAACCACCGATGCGCTAAGCAGAGCCAATGCCGAAAACATGGCGCAGGAAGAAATTACCAGTTACCTGCGCCCACGGGGATATGATGTTGCCGCCATTTTTGCCGCTACCGGAACCGGACGCAACTCGCTTATTATCATGTATATGATTGATATGGCGGTTTATCACCTACACAGTAGCATTGCAGGCAGGGCCATTCCCAAAAATCGGGAAGACCGTTACAAAGCCGCTATTGAATGGCTAAACAAAGTAAACCATGGTAAACTTGACCCATCACTACCAAAAATCCCTGACCTAAGTACCGACCCATCCTGGCGCTTCGGCGACAATGGGAAGTATTTTAGTGAGTGGTGAGTGAGTGAGTGGTGAATGGTGAGTAGTAGCTAGTAAAAAGCATTAAAGCCCCCCTTAATCCCCCAAATAGGTGGAGGCTTATAAAAGGACAATTTAACCCCCTCTCCTTTGGAGAGGGTCGGGGTGAGGCAAAAAAAAATGAAAAAGAACTCCAATATAACACAAGGTGGTGCAATTAAACTAACCGCCGCCGATAGGCAGCAAATAAAAAAAGATCCGGCAAAGTTATTATCAAAAATTATTGTTCAGCAATCCTCCTTATATAGCAAAGCTATGAGCGATTGGCTGGCTGCCCGTGCAGCGGCAGAAAACCCGGTTTATCCCATACGTACTTTATTGTACGATTTATACCACGATTTAATTCTGGATGGCTTTTTTTACGGGCTTTTTTACAATCATCGTGTATTGCCCATAAAAAATAAGGCCTTTAAAATAGTAAACGCCAGTGGTGAAGAACAACCCGAAAAAACCAAGTTGTTGCAAAAAGACTGGTTTTATAAACTGATGTTGTGGTACATGGAATCAAAATTGTACGGCTACTCATTACCGTATATTGATAGCTTGAGTTTTGATGGCAGCATCTCTAACATACAAAATATGGTGTTGCTTCCTCGTAAGCATGTGCATCCCGAAAAACATGTGGTTACCCCCTTTCAAAATGAATTTGATGGCATCGACTATCAGCAACGCCCGCTTTCCAACTATGTATTCCCCATTGGCGACCCTTTCGATTTGGGTTTGCTCAACATTGCCGCACCCTTACTCATCATCAAAAAACATAGCTGGCAAAGTTGGGATCAGTTCGAGGAGATGTTTGGTATCCCTATCAGGATAGCAAAAACGGCTAGTCAGGATCCGCGTGTACAAAACGAAATACAAAACTGGCTGGTAAACATGGGCTCGGCCAGCTATGGCATTTTCCCTGAAGGTACCGACATTGATATCCGCGAAAACAAACAAACAGACGCTTTTAGCGTGTTTCAGCAAAAAATTACGGCCATAAATGAGGAGCTTGCCATTCTAGCCTGCGGCCAAACCATGACGAGCATGAACGGCAGTAGCCGTAGTCAAGGGGAGGTGCATGAACGTGTAAAAGATCAGATTACCAAGGACGATGAACGCGGTTTCCGTACGCTGGTAAACGAACATTGGCTCAAAATGTTGATGGAAGAACATGGTTACCCTTTTGAGGCTGGAGATAGTTTTGAATGGGATCAACCAGAAGATCTTGATAGCCTGCTTAAAATTTACCAGGGTATTGATGCAATGGGTTTTCAGCTCGATCAGCAACAAGTAGCCCAGAAATTTGGCGTGAAAATACTTGGATTAAAAACCGATGTTGTGGCAGCCGATGGCGATACCCAAACCAATACCAAAGCAGCGGAGCCAATAGAAAATATTGATTACTAAATCACAAGTTTATCAAATAAATAATCAACAATCACAACCATGGCCGATAGTATAGATGTAATTATAAATTTTAAAGAAGGCAGTTTAGGCGGCTTAGAAGATGCCATTAGCCAAATAAAAGGGCTCGAAACAGAAGTTGATAGCGCAATTAAAAGCTTTAGTCCTTTTAAAACCCTTTTTCAGGAAGTAGGGAACAACCTTAAAGACGCCTTTAGTACAACCCATATCCTGGAATTTGGGAAGCAAGGGATGGATGCGCTCACAAAAATAGGGCAAGGAGGTAACCAGCTGCAAATATTGAAAGATGTTGGCGATTTATTTAATAAATCGGCCGATGCTGCCGGAAAAGCGAGCGGTATTTTAGCTGATTTTGCAAAATCGGGAGCATCATCACAAACCTCATTAAGTGGCCTGCTTGGTCAAGGATTGGGACCAGTAGCCGAAAAAATGGGTAATCTGTTAACGGGGGTTACCAACAATAAAACCGGTTTTAAAGACTTTATTACAGTTATAGAAAACGGTGCCAGTAAATTTTCATCCTTAAAAGGCTTAACCACCGATTTAAGCAATGCCGAGAATGCTCACACTGGTATAAAAACTGTTGGTACCATTGCCGCGCAGGCATGGGGTCTTGTTATTGGCGAAAATAACATCGCTCAAGAATTGGCTACTGGACTACAATTGGGCTTAACCGCTGCTCAGGAAGCTGCAACTGTAGCTCAATGGGCACTAAACGTGGCTATGGATGCAAATCCAATTGGCCTTATTGTTACAGGTATCGCACTATTAGCAGGCGGGTTATATTTAGCTTATCAAAAATCTGAAACCTTTAGGGCAGTACTTTCGGGCATTGGCGAGGTGGGTTCTGATTTGGTGCTTATTTTTAAAGGTTTGGGCGAAGTAATTATTGGTGCCTTTAAATTCGACTTAAGCATGGTTAACCAAGGCTTTTCGGACGTAAAAAAGGGTGCGGGCGATATTGGCAGCGCCTTTAAACGGGGCTATGATGAAAGTATCGCGAAAAGCTATAAAGACGAAGCCGACCGAAAAGCCAAGGAGGAAGAAGATGCTAAAAACGGCAAAGGCGTTGGTAGCCAAGTAACAAAAAATAACCTATCCACAACTAAAAACGGCGGTTTATCTACTCAAATTACTAACAAAGGCAACAAAAAAGGAAAAGGGCTTGATAAGGCTACGGTAAAAAACACTTCGGTAACCACGCCAAAGGGACAACGCAAAGGCAAGACCCAAGCAAAAGCAAATAAGCCCGGTAAAGGAATGGCTTCGCAAATTAAGAAGGACCATCCTGTAATTAAACCAGCTACCAAATCAAATAAAAATACCCAATCCAATTCAACAAATCTAAGCCATGATCACCAAACTAATAATGGTTCGCCTTTAGCCGTACCAAAATCCCAAACTACCGGCAATACAGCTACTCCCATAAGTAAGAGTCAAGGCGGTGCTGCAAGTAATAGTGCACAGCTGAGCGGAGGCAATGCCGTACGTAATGTTACGGTAACCATTGGTAAATTAATTGAGAAACTTGAGTTCCACACCACTAACCTGCAAGGGTCAAATACTACCGACATTAAACGCCAATTAACCGAATTACTGGTAAGCGTTGTGCATGATAGCGAATTGGCTTTAGGAAGTAGGTAGGTTAAGATGTGAGTAGTGAGAGGTGAGTAGTGAGATAGGAAGCTAACCTACCATTATTTAACTACTAACTTTTAGCTAATTAATTATCCCCAAATAAATCCGAAATCGAACATCCGAAATCCGAAATTAAAAACATGAGTTTAAAAAAAGACATTTTCACCCAAATAGGTACCTACTTAAAGGCTACCTTACAAAACTTCGACCCGGCATTAAACCTACCTAACCTGGCTTTTTTTGATAAGCAAATGGGGCAGTTTACCAAACCGGCAACAAGCTATGCCATACCTTTACCCTGTATTTTGATGGAGCTGAGGGATTTTAAGTACGAAAGCGTTGGTAAAAACCAGCAGAAGGGAAATGGAATCCTTCGTTTTTATATATACTTTGAAAACTATGCCGATGCCTTTACCGGGTCGGCCAATCAGGCACAAGCTTTGCGCTTTTATGATTTTTGCCAAAAAGTAAACCAAGCACTTCAAGGTTTTGATTTACCCTACATGGCACCATTAACCAGGGTGTTTGAAACCGAAGATACAAATGAAGATATGATTATTAGCAGCACGGTTGACTATGGTACCATTATAACCGACACCAGTACCGACGAAAGTGCTAACTTTACCCTAGCCAACCCTACCCTAAGCGTAAATAAAGTTCACAGTATAACCCGCCCCGCCAAAAACGGCTTTGTGGATGGGTATTTGATGTAGGCAAAAAGGCTCAAACGAATCATTACACGTTTGAGCCTTTGGATGTCTGTTTTAAAACCGTTTAAATGCCGTTTAAATTGGGCTGTAAGGCTATTTAAATGAAGGTATTGTATATTTATTTAATTTACGAAATCAGGCTTTAAAAAGGCTAGTTATAAACTTAAGTCTGAAGCACTATTAAAAAACATTCAATTCAAAACACATCGCCCAAAACCAAGGATGATCCGGAGTTGCCTGAAATAACCATTTTGGGATTAGTTCCGTCAATATTGCTTGAATAAATACTGCTTGAATAATTTCCTGGTGAATTAGTTATTATAGCTGAAAAATAAATTACTTTTCCATCTTTGGATATTACCGGTGTTGATGCTAAGGAGAGTTGAACGCTGCTGGGTAAGGTTATATTAATTGGTTGTTTGTTAGTACCATCGGTATTAATATTATAAAACTGAATAGTTGTATTATTGGGTGCCACTAGCACAAAATCTATATAAAATATTTTAGTTAAGGCTCCCTCTAAATAATCGCCGCTAATAAATGCGAAATTAGTTGTAGTAATTTGTTTAACATTAGTTCCATCAATATTAGCCATATACAAAGTTGGAGTTGGATTTGTAACAGGAATATAAAAACTTTGTCCGGTAAAATAAATCGACTTCCCATCGGCCGATGCCCTTACAACATTGCTATTTAATTGAACATTTGATGGGAAAACAATATTAATTGGATTAACATTGGTACCATCGGCATTAGCAATAAAAGCTTTAATGTTAACCTGCCCACCATTAATTGCTTGAGTATATAAAACTTTAGTTTGCTGCTGCTCGGTATAAACACTACATATATTATTTGTTGTTTGATTTGAATTACTGGAAGCTACCAAATTGGTGGCACCGCTACTTATTTTATAAGAATATATATCATGACTAATAGTTATGTTATTATTATCAGTTTTATGAGCGTTAAAAAATACAGTACTGCCGTCGGGAGAAATTCGCGGACTACTTTGATCCAAAATAACATGATCGGGCAAAGTAATGTTGATAGCATGCGCGTTAGAGCCATCGGCATTCACTACCATGATTTTTGAATCTGTAAAATATAATACCTTAGCAATAGTAGAGGTATTATTAGGATTGGGGTCATTTTTTTTACATCCTAATTGAATAATAAGAGATATTAAAATCAACAGAGAAAGTGCTTTTTGCGATATGTTATTTTTCATGATTATTAGGTTAGGTGTACACTTTTTATGTGCTATTAGCACACATTGAATTTTTTAAAACAAATGTAAAAAATTAATTTTAATAAATAAGCGGTAAAACTAACCTTGGTAAGTTGTAACAAAAAAGCCGTCACAAAAAATTTTTTGTGACGGCTTTTTTTATGCTAAAAAATTAATTATGCACTATTGATTTTGCCGCTTTAATAATGTGTAATATAACGGAATACTAGGTTCTTGAGTAATTATTATATAAGGAATAACACCTACCCACTTAAAAGTAATTAAATCGCCCATATAATGGTTAGTGCCTATAACTCCTGTCTTTAAATGCTCATTATAGTACCAACCTATACCACCTTTTGGCCAATAATATAAAAATAGTTTAACTAAAAAAAATAAATCACCAGTTAAAGTTACTGACGATAACCGCATTTTGTTATCAAAATTATAGGTGGTTATTATTTTAGGTATTACCTGTCCTGATGGGGTCATACTATTACGATCCATTATTTTTACTTCCTTTAAACCACCATCTGCTTGTTTGGTATATTTTACATCAATAACACTAAATTGTTCGTATGTTTCTAAAAACAAGCTCAAATTATTTGTGTAAAACTGCTTAAACCCAATATGCCTGCACAAAAATTCATTTGGTGAATCTGCTGAAAGCTCTTCTTGATATTCTTTTTCTTCTTTAGTTCCATATACTTGTTCATCTCCGGGATGCCATTTATCTTTTTCAGTTTCCTCTTCCTTATAATTTTCGCCTCTTGCAATTATACTATCCAATACTTTCAAAGGGGCAGCTGCATTTTCATCACCAAATTTTATCGCTTTTTTGAATGCAATGTCGCCCATTTCCTGGTATTTATATTTCCTACTTTTAGGGTCTTTTAATGCTTCATCTCTCTTTCTATTTAAAGTATCAATATATCCCTTGGTATAATCACTAATTGGACTAACCGCATTCTTCCTGATTGCTAATATTTTTTTTATTTCATGGAGCGCTTCTTTTACTTTATAAAGACAGAGTTCGCCCTTGAAATACCATGTTTCATGCTCGGTCGAGTCAACTTCAAGTACTTTATTAAGGTACCAAAATGCCTCATCGTCTTCATTGAGGCCCTTATCATCCATTTGAAACGGTATAAAGGTTTCTTTTTGTGATAAAATATGCCCTAAGTTCTTTTGCAACTTTAGAAGTTTTGACGATGGGCAATGTTTTTCGGCCGCTTTATAAGAATAATAAGCATTCTTAAAATCATTCACTTTATATTCATTATCACCAAGTTTTAATCGAAATTCTGCTTCAGCCGAATCACTTTCTGCCTGTGAAGGATACAATGATCCCTTGTTTTTCTTTTTTAAGGTGTTTGCCGATGCTCCTGATGAATCAGAAGTTGTTTGACCGTTTATTGATTGGCTGCTTTTTTTTAGCTGACTTTTTGCCTTCAATAAGGCATTGCCAAGACCCAATTGCCCAAAAGCATGAAATGAATAAGCAAAAAATAACAATAGTAAAATAGTTTTTTTCATAGTTTATATTTTAGGTTAATAATTAGCCAATAAAAATTAAGTCTATAAATTTCATCCGAAATAAATAGCTATTCCGTTCCTTAATAAATTGGGGTAATTTTAATAGTACGGGAAGAGGAATGAATTTTTTCTAACTGATCTACGTTCGTTTTAGGTGTTCCTGTTGCAGGTTACTATACGAAACCAATACACGAATGTTTAAAAAATAAACCTTGTTTAAACATTTAACGCATTGCTTAATAATTTCAAATATAAACGAAAGTGTTATTTAAAAACAAATATTTTAAGAATTATTTTAAATAAAAATTTCGTTAGCGGCCTCTCTTATCCATTGTCAACAAAAATTATATCACAAAAACAAAATTTAGTCACTTTTATGTAATAGTAACTAATTGGTTAATATTGATTTATACGAATAGCAGATTGCCGACATAGCATTAAAATTAAAGACTAGTAATGCTTCGAATTATTATATATCTTATAGAAACATGAAAAAACAGCTAAACAACTAATCATTAAAACAATTTCCAAACTATTGGATTGTTTAGTTTAAACAATCCAATAAATGGTAAAACAACAAAGCGACAATATTTCGGGTTTTGAAAAAACGAGTAATTTAATAACAACCTTTAGTGCCAATACACCGATTTTATAATTGCAGTGGCCTTAATAGTGGTTTGGATTATTAACGGACCAATTTTTAATTTCTCCAATACTTGGTTGCTGGTAGTGAATACCGGAACTTCTGTCATTACTTTTTTAATGGTTTTTTTGATTCAAAAATCGCAGAATAAAGAATCAATTGCGGTGCAACTAAAGTTGAATGAATTAATTGCGGCAAATAGTCAGGCTAGCAACAGGTTATTAAATATACAGGATTTGAGTGAAGATGAATTGAATACCTTATATGAACATTACCGAACTCTTGTTGAACTAAGCCAAAAGGCCCGTTCGAAAACCAAAGGCCATTATGTGTAGGATGCTATAAAGATTGTTAAGATTGAGTTGGAGGATGATTTGGATAATGAGGGTAAGAAATAATTTTGCCTTAACAGCTAAAAAAAAGGGCCACCTAAAATAAATAGTCGACCCTTTTTGTAATGAGCATGCATCCATTATTCACTCGCCCAAATCACGTTATAGTTTAAGGTAAGGGCGGTTTGCAGTTCCATTTTGGCACCGGCACTATCGCGCCAACAGGGCAGCATTAAAATGGTATCGCAATCTAACAGTGCTTTTAAATCGGTTTTCATATATATGGCCCAATCTTGCTCGGTATTGGCGCTATGGTCAAGCTTAATAGGGTTCACCACCTTTTTAATGCCATGCTTATTCAGCCGCTCCTCGGCACTGTTAAATTTATGGGTTACCTGCTCAAATGGTAAACCCGATATTTTTCCTGATATGTATATTTTCATCGTTGTGTTGTAGGTTGAAGGTTGTATGTTGTAGGCTTTTTTTTAGGAATTTACTTAAAACTCAGAACCTTCAGCGTACAACCTTCAACCAATTTTTGGCTAATAAAATTAGCAATTGTTTTTTAATTATAGCACTATTTTCAAAATTATTTTTGGATTGTATTTTAAACCAATGCCATTTGCTGTTGCGGCTCCACAAAAAAGGTTTCGGTTTGGGTTACCAATATACCGCATTGTTTTAACATGGTTTGGTTTTCGGGCAGGTAGCGTTCGGCAAGTATCTTGTCTTTAGCTGGTTCTTTTATCTCTCTAATATACTGTGGATAATGCATTGCCAACATGGTGGTAACACTGTTCCAGGTATAACCTTTGGCTGTTTTTAATGATGGCGTACCCGTACGGAAGCCTATAATGCCGTTTGTCATTTCCATACTTTTCTTTTTGCCAAAATCGGCTCGGTTGTTTTCGGCATAAGCCAACAAAATGGCAAATGTTTCGGCTTTGGTGGCGGTTAAATCCTCCAACTCATGCGCATAACGCTGCCTGATGCGAAGAATGGCTTGCTCAATTTCATTATTAATCAATTGGTGTCTTTCTTCTGCTTCGGTATAATCGGCAAAAGCTATTTCTGCTTCTTGCTTGGTAATCGTGGTTGGCATTAGCACTACTTTTTGGCGTTTGTTGTTCATTTTACGGTGGTTTTATTGTTTAATAATTTGTTCCATTCATTAAGTAAGGTTAAAAGGCGAGTACGTATTTCGCTTCGCTCAATATGCTGATGGTCAGGTAGGGTTATTAGTCTTTCTTGTAAAACTTTTACCTCCTTTTGGTAATTGGTTATTACTTCCATATAGTTTTTTAAATGCTGTTTAAACAGTATTTAATAGCTGTTTAATTATTTTTAGTGATGGAGGGTTTTGTTAAATCAGCCAACTAATTCAAGCACTAAAGGCTCGGTATTGGTTGTTTTGGCTGTGGCCGATTTATTTTGGATGAGTTTTTTTGCCCTCCGTAAATCGCCATCGCAACTATTAAATATTTCGCTTATCTGCAGCGCATCCGTAACACCATTTGCCGAGCAGATAGCTGTGATATCGGTTTTTGATGGGCGTCTGATTTTTATGAACCTGCTCCCAAGCCTCGAAAATATTTCGGGATAGCCTCTTTTTTGGCGTTCAACACCGCGGATAAGCCTATCATCCAAATTGTTGGTGGCCAACATTACAATTCCGCATTTATCTTCGCAGAGGTTATAAATGGTGATGAAGAAGTACAGCACTTGGTCCGACAGTTTATCGGCTTCGTTCAAAATAATAAGCGGCTTTTGGGTACGGTTAATTTCAGATACTACACGTTCCACCAAATCGGGAATGCTTCCATTGGTGTTTTTACCCATTTTGCGCAGCAGCTCTGCCAAAAAATAACGGCGGTTAAAATCCCAGCAATTTATGAGGTATACTTCGGGGTTTTCGTTAAAAAAATCGCGTGCGGCGGTATCTTTACCCCAACCAGCCCCACCTGTTATAGCATGCACCCTGCTTTTAATTTTGGCATCGGCAAGCAGGTCTTTAATAAGTTTATAATTATAGGTGGGTACATGGTTCCACAAGCTAATTTCAAAACCTACTTGCTTGCCTATGTTAAGCCACATCCTATCGGCCACCAGCTCCCATTTGTTATTCAATATTTGCGAAATAGTAGCCGACGACACGTCATTTAATGATTTACTGGCCTTTGTTTGGCTCTCAAAACCTTTGCAATAAGCTTGCAGCAGGTCTTTAATTTTGTATTTAGCGTCTGTTGTCATGGTTGTTTTTTTAGTATCAAGTATTTAGTATCAAGTAGCTAGTAGTTATTTTTTAGTATCTAGTATTTAGTCTCTAGTATCAAGTATTTTAGCTAGTAGTTTAATGGCTTCATCTTGATATTAGCGACTAGCTACTAAGCTCACATCAATTCATTCATATCAATTTCTTCATCTATATCAATGTTATCAAAATTTGATTCCATCAATTTGGTAGCGGCATGTTTTATGTCTTTTTTTAATATGCCAGCGGTGAGCAAACTATGTGCATCTAATCGAGCCCGGCTCAGCAGTTCACGGCGGCGTTCGCGTTTTTCGCCCAATAACTTTACATGTCCGGCTTTTTCACCTATTCGGCTGTTTAAATAATCTGTGGTACCTTCCACATAATCGGCTTTGGCCATTGGCATCAGCTCGTATCGTGTGCAAACCAACCTTGTTTTTTCATCCGTGCTAATGGCTAATACTTTGCTTAGGTCATATGGGTCGTACTTTATTTTACAGGTAGTTCCAATAGTATTTAAGTAATGTTCAGCCGGTACTTCATACACCATCTTTTTACCATTTATTACCGGGGTGAGTCCTTTGTTTGTTAGTGTATTCAGTTCTTGTTCTCCACTTCGCGAATTTGTATGCTCAAACCCAAGCCATAGTAAATGCTGTTCGTCGGTAATTTGACGTTTCTTATCATTTGGCATTGCATTAAATGCATTGAGCCATTGCTGTTGTTTTGAGATGCCTGTGCGGCTATCAATAAGCTGGCGCATTTCGTTAATAAAGCCAGCAATCAATACTTCGGCATCCTCTACCTTCGGGAAATCTTTTTTGTTTGCCTCTAACCACTCACGTGGGATGTGGGTTTTTGCAGTAATATTAGTTCCGGAATAATTGATGGGGAAAAGTTCTTTCAGTTTGGCGCTCCAATGCCCACGAAAAACCTGTTCAATTACCTTACCACGCGAATTGCCCAGCATAGTAGGACTAAAAGCAGCTTGGTTGCTAAAAAACTGACTGAAATCGTTTTTGGCATTTTTATCAATTCCCCAGCGGTCGGTTTGTATTTGTTGCCATAAAAAACGCCCACCTGTAAGTTGCCGAACGTGGTTTGCCGCATTTAGGTAGGCTGCTTTTACCAGATCCTGCGTGTTGGTATCACCAATGGCATAACCAAGTATATAGTCATTAAAGGTATCTATCACCACATACAAATAAGGGCGGTAGTAATAATGAGCCACCTTATGCCCTGTCTTGTTGGTTTTAACTTGTTGAAAAAACACATCCAGTTCATTATCATCACTATTTATAAGCATTAATGGCATGCTGGCTCGTTTACGGTGAATTACTTTACCCGCTTTATTATACCAAGCATCCTTGCCAAGTCTTGAGCCATCAACTTCAACCGAATATTTTTTACGATAATTACCAACCGTATTGGCCGATATGGTTTTAAAACCAGCATTTAGTTTTTTGATAGCTTGATTGTATTTTTCGGCAATAAAAGCATCGGTATATTGCATGCTATGGCTCAGCATCTCTATCAATAAGGCATGGTTAAGTTCGTGCTTTACTTTTTTACTATTGCTATTCCCAAATTTTTTTGAAACAAGCGAGGAATAACCATCCTGCTTATAAATAGCTACCTTTTGCTTTAAGGAGCAATATGCCTTGGGTAACTTTACATTTTCAGTTTTAAATAGTTTACAAAGCGCATGGTATAATTCGGGCTTACTTTGCATAAATAGTGCCTTTTTACAAATACGCCAGTTGCCTTCAACCTCGATAATTAAATTAAGCCAATTTGCGCATGTTGAATATTCCTTGATAAACCGGGCTGGTAATACAATATTTTCATTGGTTCTGTATGAAGTAAAAAAATCAATCGCCTTAACATCTGTACGCAAAAATTTTTTAATTGCTTGATAATGCACAAACAAGTATGGATTGTCATATTTATTTGTAACCAGTTCTTTATACTTTGGCTTTAGCTCTAAATAGTTAAAAATGGTACGGCGCTTATCGGCAGGGTCTTTTACCCCTTTCCAATGCAATAAAGTATTGCGAGGGATTCCGCATGCCTCCATTTCGGCAAACTCAATATATAATATATCATCAATCAATCTCACGGTTGTACAGTTTTTTTAAAGTATTGTAAATCAGTTATTATTTAGTTTGTTTGCTCCATCTATTTTTAGCTTCACAGATGTTTTGATAAGTGGAGACTATGTCTTCTTTATTTTTCCTTTTACCCCTAACCAACATCCTCACATAGGCAGGTGTAACCCGATGAGCCAAAGCAGTAAGTGTTGCGGTATCGTCTCTTTTATCTTTTTTCATTTACTTTGTTAAAAGTTTCGTTACTTTGTTGTGGTTAACGAAACAAATATACAAACTTGTTTGATTAAAACAAACTAATTTGAATAAAAATACAAACATATTTGAAAGAATAATGCAAGTAGCTGAATCAAAGGGTATTAAGAATATTCCCGATTTAGCTAACTACCTTGGTTATGATAGTGCCGAGAAGCTATATAGGCTTAAAAGAGACCAAGAAGCCAAGCCATCGGTAGACATAATAGTTGATTTTTCAAACAAGTTTGAGGATTTAAACGTTCGTTGGTTCTTAACTGGGAAAGGAAATGCGTTTCAAATAGCATCGAATTATGTTTCTGATTCATTTATCTCAGAAGTTAGTGAACCATCATCGCATTATGGTTTAAAACCAAATAAAAATAAGGGTAAAGATATTTCTGTTGGCGTTGCGCCACTACTACCTAAAGTAGTTACAGTCGACAATAATAATAACGAAGTAATTGCGCTAGTGCCACATAAAGCTGCCGCAGGATATTTAAATGGCTATGCCGACCCAGAATTTATAGAAAATTTACCCTCCTTTAATTTACCAGGTTTTGCTGGCCATAGTCATCGCGCATTTGAGGTTCGAGGACAGAGTATGTTACCAACCCACCACAGTGGGTCGATTGCTATAGGTAGGGCAGTTGAAAACCTAGATGATATACGCGACCGTCGGGTTTATATTATAGTTACCAAGGCCGATGGCATAGTGCTTAAAAGAGTATTAAACAGGTTGAAACAAGATGGTAAATTGATTTTAATGTCGGACAATGACAATAAAACTGATTATCCTAACTATCCTATTGACCCAGAAGAAGTACTTGAATTATGGTATTGGCGAGCCAGCATTATCCGCGAATCGCCAGAACCAGGAAACCTGTACAACCGTATTAATGACATGGAGGGTAGATTAACCTTGTTGCAAAATCAATTATCGCACCTGAGTCCTCAAAACAAGCTCATTAATGGGAATGGTTAATTAGTTTTAGATAGTTTAAGCAAGTTGAATTTATAAATTTAATTTTATTATTAAACTCTGTTATCCTTTTAGTTTACTATAACTAAACGCGGCTATGCAAATAAAGTACTTAGATAATCTCTCAATCAGAATTATCCGTTAGTAATACCAAATCCCAGTAACCGTTTACGGTTTCAAAATAATAATCCTGTTCAAAACAAGTTTCAGCAAGTTGCACTATTGCTTTAACCTTTTATGAAGTTTGAACTTCATTTTCTAATATAGTACTTTTGGCGCAAAGATGGGATTTACAAAATCTTATCTACACTTTTGATTGAGAAATCATCAATCTGAATACACACCTAATCTGGCATAATAATTGCACCCATACATTACTAAAATTTGCCTTTACAATTCAAAAATCTATAATAATGCTATCATAAAACCAAATAGCCAATCAAAATTCTATCAATTTGCCCAATATTTTTACATTTGTTTTTATAGGTTTGGATTGAGTATAGATAGTATGAGTTATTTATAAACCTTTATTTAAAATATGAGAATATTTTTATCTCTTTTCGTATGGCCTTTAGTTTTTAGTAATCCTATATTTTCTTTAGCTTTCACTAATAATGACACTTTTAACAAGGTAGATACGGCACGAATAAACAAGTTGCTAAAACAAGGATATGCAATTCGACTATCAAACCCAACCCAAACAATTGAAATTGGTAAAAAGGCCTTCAAAGCTTCTAAGCAAATTGATTATACCTATGGAATGGGTGAAGCATTTCGAATAATAGGTATTGGAAGTGATTATTTGAACAATAGAAAAGAGGCAATGAATAATTATTTAATTGCATTAACCTATTTTATAAAAATCAATGACCTCCTTAGTCAAGCTAAAATCTACAATAATATTGGAAATTTATATTCTAGTGTAGATCCACAAAGAGCTTTCCAATATTTTAAAAAGGCAAAATTTGTTGCAAATAAATTATTAAACAAAAAATTATTAGCTTCTGTAACTGTAAATATTGGCAATGTTTATTTCAGAGAAAATAAATTTAGAGCTGCAATTGAATATTACAAAAAAGGGCTCGAATTGTATCGAAAATTAAACGATACTACATATCAAGTTGTTTGCAAACAGAATATTGGAGTCATGTACTTTCAGTTAAAAAAATACGACACGGCTTATCCAATTTTAATTGAAACGGTTAAAAATGCTAAAGAACTAGGCTTGATTTATATTATTGCTAGCAGCGATATTACTATTGCTGAATTGTATATAATAAAAAATAGATTAGATATTGCAGATAGTACCATAAATGAAGGCATAACTTTAGCCACTAAAATTAAAAATAATAACATAGTAGCTAATTTTAGGTATTTAAAATTTCAATTAGAGCAAAAAAGAAGAAATTATAAACTGGCATTAACAACCTTATATACACTTTATAAAGAAGATAGCCTTGCCCACGATAAAGGCATATCAACTCAGATTGATTTAATTAGAGAACAAGCCAAAGCAGATGAACGCAAACGCGAAAATGAAATCTTGATACAAAAGCAAAAGTTAAATCAGGTTGAAATAATAGCTTCATTAACAGTTGCTATATTGCTTCTAATAAGTGTTGGCTTATTATACAATAATTTAAAACGAAAAGGAAAAACCAATATCCAACTAAATGCGCTGAATCAAGAAATAATAAAACAAAAACAAATAGCCGACCAAATAAACCAACACTTAGAAGAGATTGTCTTTGAACGCACTAAGGAGCTCCAATCTAAAAACACCAAGCTAAAAAATTACTCCTCCTATTTATCGCACCAAATTAGGGGCCCTATATCTTCATTAATTGGGTTATTAAATATTGAAAAAAGCGGTTTAATTGGTAAAGCTGAATGCATTGACATGATGAACATTTCCGTAAATGATATTGACAAGGTGATTCAGGAAATTAACCAAATGCTCAATGAGGATGATTATGAATTAGATTAGGCCGCATAATGTTGCCCACCAACTCATTGGTGGCAAACTATCTTTTTCATAATTACAATTACATTCACTCCCGATACTTTTAATAAACCCCGGCTTCCTAATATTTTTATATTTGTCAATACAGGTTTGATTTAGGATTAGTTTTTGAGCTATTCCTTACTCAACATTTTACATTATGAAGATATTACTATCCATTTTTGCCTTTTTTTTGGTTTGTTCCAAGCCAATCGCCGCTTTAGCTATCACCAATAATGACACTTTTACCAAGGAGGATACTGCCCGAATAAACAAATTGCTTAAGCAAGGCTATTCTATTCGGCTATCAAACCCAACCCAAACTATTGAAATTGGCAGAAAGGCTTTTGAGGCCTCTAAGCGTATTGAGTATACTTACGGTATGGGAGAAGCATTAAGAGTAATTGGGATTGGTCAATCATATATGGGTCATTCAAAAGATGCAATTAATAGTTATTTAAGTGCTTTAACCAATTTCACAAAAACTAACGATTTAATTAGTCAGGCCAAAATTTATTATAATATAGGTAATTTATATACAGATGTTGACGCAAAACATGCTATTCTTTTTTTTAACAAAGCTATGCCAATTGCCAAGAAGTTATCAAATAAACGATTAATTGCTACCATAAGTCTAAATTTAGGAAACGCTTTTTTCAAATTGAACGATTTTGATTTATCTTTAAAGTACCTTCACCAAAGCCTTGATTTATTTAAATACTTAAAAGACACTTCATCTCAAATTATTTGCAAACAGGATATTGGAGTTAACTATTTTAATTTAAAAAAATACGACAAAGCATATTCAATATTAATTGAGACTCATAAAATGGCTACAGATTTAGATCTTAAACGAATTGTTGCTAGTATTGATATTACCTTAGCCGAATATTTTATTCGAAAAAACAAGTTTGAGAAAGCGGATGCAATTATTTCAGAAGGATTGGGTTTAGCTTCAAAATTAGAAACAGGTGAGTTTGATTATAGTTTTAAATACTTAAGTTATATTTTAGCACTTAAACTAAATAGATATAAACAGGCATTATCGACATTATATGCTCTTTATAAACAAGATAGTGTTGCTCACGACAAAGGCGTATCAACTCAAATTGATTTAATAAGGGAACAAGCCAAAGCTGATGAACGCAAGCGAGAAAATGAAATTCTGTTGCAAAAACAAAAGCTTAATCAAGTTGAACTTTTAGCTTCTGCCGCTGTTACCATATTACTTTTAATTAGCATTGGCTTGTTGTACACTAATTTAAAACGAAAAGGAAAAACCAATATCCAGCTAAATGCCCTGAATAAAGAAGTGATAAAACAAAAGCAAATAGCCGACCAAATAAACCAACACTTAGAAGAGATTGTTTTTGAACGCACTAAAGAGTTGCAATCAAAAAACACCAAGCTAAAAAATTACTCCTCCTATTTATCGCACCAAATTAGGGGGCCTATATCTTCATTAATTGGGTTATTGAATATTGAAAAAAGTGGTTTAATTGGTAAGCCAGAGTGTATAGATATGATGAATATTGCCGTCAATGATATTGACAAGGTAATTCAAGAAATTAACCAAATGCTGAATGATGATTATGAATTTGACCTTGTTTTAGGTAATGTGGTCAAAAATGGTTGGTGATTCTATTGAAAAAAATGATTAAATACGTCCCATAAATCAGAAGAGGAAACGAGCTCTGCCGGAGGGCAACTTGTTAGCAATATGATTTATAGAACTAAAGCTGAGCCGC
>CAITEP010000003.1 GCA_903891475.1 uncultured Mucilaginibacter sp. | reverse complement strand
TTAAAAATAATACAAAACAAAAATATAACAAATTTAATATCAGATATTTAACAAAATAATAAAGTAATAAATAAATATGAACATTTAAAAAAATACAACCATTTATAATACCAAAAGGGTGTAAAATAAATAATTTATAATGATTCCTCATTCCATTTTTTAATCAATCGTTAATTAAAAAACTATATAAATTATTATTACAGGCAATCAAAAAAAATCCCCTAATAAACCTCTCATTTTTTTATAAGTTTGTAATTTATTAAGTGTTGCCTAATAATATACTACACCCCCATGTTATCATAAATGGATATATCAATAGTAATACCGCTATATAATGAGGTTGAATCATTACCAGAATTAACTCAATGGATTAATACGGTAATGGAGGTAAATAAGTTTACCTATGAGATAATAATGGTTGATGATGGAAGTAATGATGGTTCCTGGGAATTGATACAAAACCTCCACGAAAGCAGCCCTGTTGTAAAGGGTATAAAATTCAGACGGAACTACGGAAAATCAGCCGCTTTAAACACAGGCTTTGAGGCTGCCCAAGGTGATGTAGTAATTACCATGGATGCAGATATGCAAGATAGTCCGGATGAAGTACCAGAATTATATAGAAAAATAACCGAAGAAAAATATGATTTAGTTTCTGGTTGGAAAGCCAAGCGATATGATCCTTTAAGCAAAACAATCCCGACCAAGCTATATAATGCAGCCACTCGAAAAATGTCGGGTATACATAACCTTCATGATTTTAATTGCGGTTTAAAGGCTTACCGAAAAGAAGTAGTAAAAAACATTGAGGTATATGGCGAAATGCATCGTTATATACCGGTTATAGCCAAGTGGGCAGGATTTGTTAAAATAGGGGAACAAATTGTGGAACATAGACCCCGTAAATACGGAAAAACAAAATTTGGGATGAGCCGTTTTATAACCGGTTTGCTTGACTTATTATCGATTTTTTTTGTTGGGAAATTTGGTAAACGACCTATGCATTTTTTTGGCAGTATGGGGGTGTTGAGTTTTTTTATAGGCACAGTTATTACTATTTGGATGATAGTTGACAAGCTTATCGCCATTTCAAAAGGAGTGCATTACCGAGATGTTACCTCGCAACCATTATTCTATTTGGCACTTGTAGCAGTTATATTAGGTTCGCAATTATTTTTAACTGGTTTTGTTGCAGAGTTGGTATCGCGCAGTTCGAGCGAAAGAAATAAGTATTTAATAGAAGAAACACTTAAATAATTAATTTTTGTTTTATTTAAGACCATTAACATCTATTATTTTCCAGATAAACTGATAATCTCAACTGCCTAAAATGTTTTTTTCTATCATCGTTCCTTTATATAACCGACCGCAGGAAATTAAAGAATTACTTGAATCATTATGCCATCAAACTTATAAGGAGTTTGAAGTTTTGGTGATTGAAGATGGTTCGGTTAACGATGCTAGTGAAATCATCGCTGGCTTTTATGACAAACTAAACCTAAAATATTTTGTAAAAAATAACGAGGGACAAGGATTTACCCGGAATTTTGGATTTGAAAGAGCAGCAGGCGATTATTTTATCATTTTTGATTCCGACTGCTTGATACCCCCAGACTATTTGGAGATAGTTGATAAAGAATTAAAGGGAAATTATTTAGATGCTTTCGGCGGACCAGATGATGCGCATCCATCATTTACCCCTACCCAAAAAGCCATTAGTTACGCCATGACTTCGCCCTTTACTACTGGGGGCATCAGAGGAAATAAAAAAGGGATCGGCCAATTTCACCCACGCAGTTTTAACATGGGTATATCTCGTAAGGTTTGGGAAACAGCTGGAGGTTTTAAAATAACCAGATTAGGAGAAGATATTGAGTATAGTATCCGAATACACTCACTAGGCTTTAAAATAGGTCTGATACCTACTGCAAAGGTATTCCATAAGCGACGAACCAATTTTTTTAAATTTTATAAACAACTCCATTTTTTTGGCAGAGCACGAATTAATGTTTATAAGTTTTTTCCGAAGGGTTTAAAATTGGTGCATTTCTTCCCAGCTTGTTTTACTATATGGCTGTTATTTACTCTTTTAGCAAATATTTTTAATTGGCAGGTTTCAGAATTATGTAATTTTCTATTAGCAGTTTTTATATTGTTAATATTTTTTCATTCGTTGGTTAAAAACAAATCATTAAAAATTGCATTTTTGAGCATTATTGCTTCCTTTACAATGTTAATTGCCTATGGCTTAGGTTTTATACAAGATTTTTGTAAAAGAGTAATATTGTAACTATCATAAAAAGTACATGTACCATCCGTTTTCAATAACGCAAACACTAAATATAGCTTGGCATATTTTTAAAAAAAATGTGGCAATAATTTCTGTTTACACCATAATTGCAATATTAATTTTTGGTTTAGCAGGTTTTGTAGCCAAATATGTAATTATAGATGAATTATTCGATTATATAATTCTAGCTTTTATGATTTTTATCATAAGCTTTACTTTTTTAGGCTTTATAAAATTGATTTTTCAGCTAATTGACAAAGAATACTATGACTTTGATTTTAAGGATATATTACCTAAAATAAAAATGCTATTCAGCTATATAACTTTACTTATAATTGTAAGTACAGTAGCTGTATTTATAAGGCATGCTATTAAACATATGGAAGAAGGTATTTTACAAAATATTTTCGGAACCATTTCATATTTAGTAGTCGAAATATTTTTCCTTTTTTATTTCCCAATCTGTGCTTGCTTCATTGTTGATGAAAATTCTGGTCCGTTTGAGGCCGCAATTCAAAGTTATAATTTAATAAAGGGAAATTTTCTAAAATATTTTATCCTCTTCATAATTATAGAAGCGATGGTTTTTATCGGTTCATTACTTATAATAGGAATAATTTTTGTAGTACCCTTTGTAAATATTATTTTGGCTGTAACCTACCGCAAGCTTATATATAGCCACCTCGATGTTGATGACGATGTTACCGAAACTGTTTAGCTTATGGGATTAAAAGCCGTTCTCAGTAAACCATTTGCCTTTATTGCCAATCAGCAATTAAACAATATCCGAAAAAATGGTTTAGCGCTACAGTACAAAACATTTGTACAACTTCTAAAACAAGCTCAAAACACCAGTTTTGGAAAAGACCATTTCTTTAATGAAATACAAAATTACGCAGATTTTAAAAAGCATGTTCCAATAACCGATTATGAGGGTTTAAGACCCTATATTGATAGGGTTGTTAAAGGTGAAAGCGATGTGCTTTGGCCGGGTAAACCCGCATATTTGGCAAAAACATCAGGAACAACCTCTGGGGTAAAATATATTCCCATAACAAAGCAAAGTATGCCGTTTCACATTCTTGCTGCCCGTAATGCTTTATTAAATTACATTTACGAGACTGGCAAAACGCAATTTGTTGATGGCAAAATGATATTCTTGCAGGGAAGCCCGATACTGGACGTTAAAGCAGGTATTTCAACTGGACGATTATCGGGTATTGTTGCTCATCATGTGCCAGCATATCTGCAAAAAAATCGATTGCCAAGCTATGAAACAAATTGTATAGAAGATTGGGAACAGAAAGTAGATGCCATTGTTGAAGAAACCAAAAATCAGGACATGCGTTTGATATCCGGTATACCCCCTTGGTGTCAAATGTATTTCGATAGGCTTTCGGCAGCATCAGGAGGAAAAAAAATAAAAGAGATATTCCCGAATTTTAAGCTTTTTGTGCACGGTGGGGTAAATTATGAACCCTACCGGGCTAAGATGGAAGAGAGTATTGGGTTTGGGATTGATACCATTGAAACCTACCCTGCATCGGAAGGGTTTATCGCTTTTCAGGATTCACAAAAAGAAAAGGGACTATTACTGATGGTAAATGCTGGCATTTTTTATGAGTTTATATCGGCCGAAGAATTTTATGACGAAACCCCAACTCGTATTAGTTTAGATGACGTTGAATTGGATAAAAACTATGCCTTGATATTGAATACCAATGCGGGCTTGTGGGGTTACAGCATTGGCGATACCATAAAATTTGTTTCAAAAAATCCTTATAAAATTATAGTTACAGGCCGCATTAAACACTATATTTCGGCTTTTGGCGAGCACGTTATTGGCGAAGAGGTAGAACATGCGCTTTTAAGTATCGCTAATGAGGAAGGAGTAGAAATTATTGAATTTACAGTTGCGCCGCAAGTAAACCCACCCGAGGGCGGCTTACCCTATCACGAATGGTTCATAGAATTTGCAAAGGAACCAGCTGATATCAATGAATTTGCTTTAAAGGTTGATAAGGCCTTACAAAAGAAAAATATTTATTATTTTGATTTAATAGAAGGTAACATTTTGCGCCCCTTGGTTATTAAAAGCTTAAAAAAAGATGCTTTTATAAATTACATGCGGTCGCAAGGTAAACTCGGAGGGCAAAATAAAGTACCTAGATTAGCAAATGACAGGAAGATTGCGGATGAACTTGATAAATTAAATTGTTGAATTGTTATATTGTTAAATTGTTGAATTGTTAATTGTTAGATTGTTAATTGTTTAGTTTTATGACGGAAAGGAGATTTCTTCAATTAACTGATTTAACGTCATACAATATTGCATTAACATTTAATACAAACGTTTGGGATTTAGTTTTGAATTGGAATAATTTTGCTAAAGACACAGTTGGTAAACAGTTTGTAAGAGCTGCGGATTCAATTTCAGCAAATATTGCTGAAGGATTTGGAAGGTATCATAAAAAAGATAAAATCAAGTTTTACTATTATAGTTTAGGTTCAGTTAAAGAATGTAATGATTGGCTTTTAAAATCAATAAACAGAAGTTTGATTACTGAGATCCAATATAATGAATTACATCAAAAACTAGAAGTTTTACCACGTGAAATTCATCAACTAATAAAATTTACTGCGGAAAAACTTAAGGAATAAACGTGAAATTCTAACAGAAAACTAAAGAACAATTATAACATTCTAATAATAAAACAATTAACAATAAAACAATTCAGCTATTAATCGGAAGAATTACTTTTAAAAATAATAAATTTTGGTCGAACGCAACAATACATACATTAAGGAATCTAAAATTAAAAACATTGCCATATTAGGTTCAACTGGTAGTATAGGTACACAAGCCCTGGATGTAATTCATGAAAATGAGTCATTATTTAATGTATTCTTATTAACTGCAAATGCAAATGCCGAATTACTTATTGAACAAGCGTTAAATTTTGAACCAAAGTATGTAGTAATCTGCGATGAGTCTAAATATTTACAGGTTAAAGATGCTTTAGCAAATAAAACCATAAAGGTTTTTGCTGGAATTGAAGAAGTAATTAATTTGGTTACTCATCACGATATTGATATTGTATTAACTGCTATGGTAGGCTTCGCTGGCTTACGCCCTACCATAGCCGCAGTAAAAGCGGGCAAAGATATTGCCCTTGCCAATAAAGAAACGCTTGTTGTAGCAGGCGAACTCATCACAAGCCTTGCCAAAAAACATGGTGTTAAAATCCTTCCAGTTGATTCTGAACACTCGGCCATATTTCAATGTTTGGTTGGCGAAGCGCATAATCCCATCGAAAAAATAATTCTAACAGCTTCAGGGGGGCCATTTAGGGGTAAATCAAAAGATTTTTTATCAAAAGTAACCTTGCAGGATGCGCTTAAACATCCTAACTGGGTAATGGGTGCTAAAATAACCATCGACTCCGCTTCGTTAATGAATAAAGGGTTGGAAGTTATTGAAGCAAAATGGTTGTTTGATTTGGAGGTTGATCAAATAAATGTGGTGGTGCATCCCCAATCTATCATACACTCCATGGTGCAATTTACGGATGGCTCGGTAAAGGCGCAAATGGGCTTGCCTGATATGAAACTGCCTATTCAATACGCGTTCTCATATCCCGAAAGATTAAAAAACAATTATAAACGACTTGATTTTGTTGATTACCCATCCCTAACATTTGAAAAGCCTGATACAGTAACCTTCCGCAACCTTGAATTTGCCTTTAGTGCACTAAAAAAAGGTGGTAACATGCCTTGTATTATCAATGCGGCAAATGAGGTAGCAGTAGCTGGTTTTTTGAATAAATGCATCGGTTTTTTAACTATGAGTGATGTTATTGAAGCTGCGATGACACAAATCAAGTTTATTGCTACGCCAGATTTAGATGATTATTTGAATACTGACAAAGAAACACGCATCTTTGCGCAAAATTTTATAAATAAATTGCCATTAAAGACAGTACAATTTTAATATAACAGAACGAATGAGTATAGTGATTATGGTAGGCCAATTAATTTTAGGCCTTTCAATTTTAATAATTCTGCATGAACTTGGGCACTTTTTAGCTGCACGTGCCTTTGGGATTAAAGTAGATAAATTTTACCTTTTTTTTGATGCTTGGAATTTTAGTCTCTTTAAATTCAATTATAAAGGAGTTGAGTATGGTATTGGATGGCTTCCATTGGGTGGTTATGTAAAAATTGCTGGTATGATTGATGAATCGATGGATACCGAGCAATTAGCCGGTCCACCTCAACCTTGGGAATTTCGGTCAAAACCAGCTTGGCAAAGACTAATTGTAATGCTAGGAGGTGTTACTGTTAACGTTGTTTTAGGTATATTGATTTTTTGGGTGCTTACCCTTAAATACGGAGAAACCTATATCCCCAATACCGATATTAAATATGGTATTGTTTCCGGAAAATTAGGTCAGCGGATTGGTCTAAAAACTGGAGATAAAATAATCGCGATTAATGGGCAACCAGTTTTAAAGTATGAAGAATTGACCAGCACTAAGGTACTATTAGGCAATACCGATTTGACTATTCAAAGAGGCGACCAAACCTTACATGTTAAAGTCCCAGGTAATTTAATAAACGACCTTGCCGACATGGGCATTGAGCAATTTATAAGCAGGGTACCAAGATCTAAATTCGTGGTGGATTCTGTAATGCCAAAAAGTTACGCTGAAATAGCAGGATTAAAAAAAGGCGATAGTATAATATCTGTAAATGGTGTTAAAATTACCTTCTTTGATGAGTTACAAACTGAACTTAAAAAATATGAAAACAAGGTAGCTCAGTTAGAAATTAAACGAGAGGGAGTGGTTAAACCTATAGTTACCAATGTGAACAAAGAAGGCACCTTAGGTTTTAAGGATGGTAGTGCTGGTATTAAAGCTAAATTTGATTTGCCAAAAGAAAAGAATGTCTCCTTTGGTTTCTTAGATGCATTTCCAGTAGGGGCAACAAAAGCTTGGGGAACAATTTCTGATAATGCTAAAGGCTTTGGTAAAGTATTCAAAGGTGAGGTAAAATTTAATAAAGCGGTGCAAGGTCCTGTGGCAATAGCTTCCTTATTTGGTACAACTATTGACTGGGTTAGGTTTTGGACATTGGTTGGTTTTCTATCAATGGTGTTAGCCTTTACTAATTTATTACCCATTCCGGCCTTAGATGGTGGTCATGCTTTGTTTTTGGTAATAGAGATGATTAAAGGTAAACCTTTAAGCGATAAATTTTTAGAGCGCGCGCAAATTGTAGGGTTTGTAATATTAATAACCCTTATGGTTTTTGTTTTTGGTAATGATATTGTAAAACAATTCATGAAGAAGTAATGCAATTAACTTAAAGCACATTTATAATATGAAGGGCATTTTTAATAGATGCCCTTTTTTTGTTATACCCAACCGAATTTTTAATTACTTTATTACAATAAACTTTATAATTTTGGGATGCATCCTACATGAAAGAAAGAAAAATATTAATTACCGGGGCAAGTAAAGGTTTAGGCTTGGCAATTGCCAATAAGCTTGCACCCTCCTACCATTTAATATTGCATGCAACACGTGAGGATAGTTTTTCGACCATAATACCTGATAGTACCTTGTTATGTGCTGATTTTTCTGAACCAAGTCAATTAGAACAATTTTGCAAAACATTAAAGAAAGAGCACGGCGATTCTCTTTATGCGGCTATTAATAATGCAGGCTTAACTTTCGATAAACCTATAAACTACCAACCCGAAAACGAAATTGATGCTATGCTCAATGTAAATTTGAGGGCGCCTATTTTTATTTGCAAAACGGCCATGAAAATTTTCCAACAAAATAAAACTGGGGTAATTATCAACATGAGCTCCATAGTTGGGGAAGGCGGTAATGCCTTTCAATCTGTTTATGCAGCTACCAAAGCTGGATTGGTTGCCCTATCAAAATCCTTAGCGCAAGAGGCTGCCGCGCTTTACGATACACACAATATCAGGGTATTAAGTATATCACCAGGGTTTATAGAAAGTAATATGACTGATTCGCTCGGTGAAGATGTGAAAGAAAAATATTTAAATGCCATCCCTTCAAAACGATTTGGTAAACCTGATGATGTAGCTAATTTGGTTGAATTTCTGCTATCAGAAAACGCGTCGTACATAAATGGCACCAATATTCAAATTAATGGGGGGTTGAAATAAAAAATGGCAATCAATTTATTTTAATATATGGATAGTCTGGTTGGACAAGACCCTAAAGACATATTGGTATTGCATGGACCAACCAAACGTTTGGTGAACCACTACCATTGGCACGAACCAGAAATTGGGATTGTGGCCAGCTATACCCCAACAGACCGTGATTTAGAAGATCACTTTAATATTTTTAGAGGAGTTGACCAAATTGAATCTTTCGCTCAATCAACAACAGGTTCTTGCATTGTTTTTTTGGAATGTAAAAAATTGGGTATAACTCCTTACGAGCTTCCAAATCGATTTTTTCCACGGTTTATTAGCATTGGCGAAGTTATATTTCATAATTACCTAGAAAAAGGCGATATATTGGTGAATATTGGTCACATAAAATTCTATAAGTTTCGGCAAATGGTTTGCGATGGAAGAATTTACAAAGCACCCAAGGGTTTAGATTTAGACCTTTATTTTAGTAATTTTAACGAGGATAAACTATTGAATTATAACTTGCAAGAAGATTTCACTTTAATTACTGAACTTAAGGACATTACAGCTCGATCGATCAAAAAAGAGCTTCTAAATAAATATGAAGAACAATAATGGAAAGACAAGAAATAATTGATGGTTTGGTTGAAATTTTAAAAACCGTACGTACTATTAATCCTGATAAATTGGCTGGTATTACCGAAGAAACTGATTTTATTAAAGATTTGAACACACCATCAACCGAGATGATAAACATAGTTGCCAAAACTGAACAAAAGTTTGATGTTGAGTTTGAGGATGATGATATTGATAATTTAGGTTCGAAAGTTAAGAATGTGGTTGATTTGATTTTAAAATCAAAAGATAGGGCTTAATAATGGAATTACCTGGTAGAAAAGTCGCGGTGGTTGGTATGGGGGGAGCTTTCCCTACTTGTATCGACTTGACCGATTTTAGCCGCAAAATGTTTTCGAACCAGAGCTTAATCCGTGAATGGGATGAGGCGGTAGCCTATGGTAAAAATATCCGTTCCACTGTTTCGGGCTATATAACCGATGCCGAAATGGGCTTGGATACTATTTACTCCACCTTAATGGAGCATAATTATCCCGAAACCTATATCGATAAACTCAACAGGATACCTGAAACTAATTTAGCCACTGCCGATATTGGTAGTATTTGGGCTATGCTAGGTAGCTTGGATGCAATAAAAATGGCTGGTTGGAATAACAAAGAGACCGAATCTGAAAAAACAGGTGTGATAATAGGTTCCGGCGGCGCGGGGAATGTTATTCTTCGGTCTGCTTGGCATAATTTTTACGAGCTGGGCAAAAAAACCAGGGTAGCCGGAGCGCATACGGTTGATCGTACAATGGTTTTTCGCGAAGCGGCAAACGTTACTTGTTTAATAAAAAACAAAGGTATATGCGAATCTATTGGTTCGGCCTGCGCCACAGGTTTGGGCAATATTGGCTATGCATACCGATTAATAAAGTTTGGCTTGCAGGATAGGGTAATTGCCGGAGGTGTTGAAGGCACCTCGCTCGAAACCTTTATTGGCTTTGATGGCATGCAAGTATTAAGTCGTGGATTTAGTGCTGCAGAAAGCTCCAGACCATTCGACATCAACCGAAATGGCTTCGTATGCTCTTTTGGCAGCGGAATTGTAGCCCTAGAAGCCTATGAAATAGCAAAGGCTCGTGGTGCAAATATTTTAGCGGTTATTGACGGCTATTTTAATAATGGCGATGGGGATAGTGATATGTTCTATCCATCGTTTGGCGGTCAGAAAAGGTTGTGGCAAGGTTTATTGGCCGAAACTGGAAAGAAACCCGATGTAGTAAAGGTTCATGGTACCTCCACCCATGCAGGCGACCCTATAGAGCTATTTAGCGTGGTAGACACATTAGGAGAGGGTGCCTACCATATATCGGCACCAAAGTCGCAATTTGGACATATGCTTGGGGCAGCTGGTTCTGTAGAGTTTATTGCCTCCTTGTTAATGTTAAAAGAGCAAATGGTACTCCCATGCTTAAACGCGGTAAACTTGAATGCAGCATTAGAGCCTTTTCAAACTGAAGCTAGCTGGACAGGCCCATTAAAGCCAATGGCAGCTTATCGTGATTTAATTCCTCAACAAAGCTTTAGTAAAGAGGTAAACACTGTAGCTTGTCTTAATTATGGTTTTGGTGGTACAAATAGTGCCATATCTATTTCAAGAGATTTTTGATGATAAATAATAACAACAAGGTAGCTTTAGTTTTTGGCGTAAGGAACGAAAGTTCACTAGCTTATGCCATTGCCTTAAAATTACACCAGTCTGGCTGTAAAGTGGCTGTTAGTTTTGTGGAGGATACCAAGGATGAAGTGCTTTTTTTAATGGAAAAAGCGGGAATGGATACAACACTTACAGCCCAAGTAGATGTTAGGAATGAAAGCGAAATACAGGATTTTATTGAAGATATTTACCAAAAAGTAGGAGCAATTGATTACATACTGCATGGAGTTGCTTTTGGTAACCAACAAGTAATGTGTTATAGTTTACCTGGAAGTAATGAGCAAGCCCCATCCTATTTGGATATTCCTTTTGAAGATTTGATGGATTCTTTCAATATCAGCGCATATTCGTTATTACGCATATGTAGGGTTGCTAAACCATTTTTAGCCGATAATGCTAGCATTTTAACGCTAACCTATAACGCTTCTCAAAAGGTATTTCCAGATTATGCAGGCATGTCAATCATTAAAGCAGCACTCGAGAATATGGTTGTTTATTTGGCTCATTTTTTAAAGGATAAGGGAATTAGAGTAAACGCGATCTCCGCGGGATTGGTACTCACCACATCCTCAGGCGCTGTCACCGGCATCCGCAAGCTTCGTAAAATTGGCAAATTCACTGCCCCCCTTGGCAATATCACAGCCGAAGATGTGGCGAATACTTCACTTTACTATTTTTCCGATTTATCGAAAAAAATAACTGGAAATATTCATTATGTGGATGGTGGTTTTAATATAATGGGTGTTGCTGCCAATGGAGAATGAATTGGAAAAATCATTAATATCGACCATCAACCATCAAAAATATGCAGTTGGTAATGATTTGGTTTATTTGCCAACCTTTGAAGCATCCTTTAATGAATTGTTTAAACTAAAGGTATATACCGCAGATGAAATTGCCTATTGCGAGCAATTTGACCAACCTATATTAAGGTATGCCAGTACATTTGCAGCTAAGGAGGCAGTTTACAAAGCTTTTAAGCAAGTAAACCAAAAACCAATAGTTTGGAAAAATATTGAAATTCAGCGTGAAAAAGTTGCTGGTAAGCCAATGGTTATACTTCAGGTAGAGGGGTTTATATCTACCATTAGTTTAACCCTTTCGCATGATGCTGATTATGTTTGGGCCATCGCTATAATTGAACTTGAAATATGACCCAACACTATTTTGAAAATGATTTAGTCAATCTTCATTATTACAAGTTTGGAAGCGGTCCAAAAGCCATGCTATGCTTTCATGGGTACGGAATGCATGGTAAACAATTTAAACTTCTGGAAAGCTCTTTAGGTCATGCCTATACCTTTTATGGGTTCGATCTTTTTTTTCATAAAGAAACCAAATTACGCAATCAGGAATTAACCGCGGTAAAAAAAGGTATTACCAAAAAAGAATTCGCTAATTTAATTTTGGAGTTTTGCCAGTTCGAATCAATCATTAGGTTTTCGGTAATTGGCTATTCAATGGGTACGCATTACGCTACCGTGGTTACCGAAGAATTAGGCCATTTAGTAGATGAGTATATAGTTGCCGCACCCTCCTGTTTACATCCGGGTTTATTGCTGAAATTTTTCAGTAAATTTAAATTGGGAAATTTTATTATTGAGCAACTGGCTTTAAAAAGTAACGCGCTTGTTGGCTTTTTGAATTTGCTACGAAAATTTAAATTGATTGACCAAGAAGGGCATCAAATTTTATTTAACGAGATAGGCACCCCCGAACTACGATTTAATTGCTATGCTTGTTTTGTTTATCTGCGCTATTTTGAGACGGATAAAAATCAATTAAAAAAGGTATTGAACCAACAAAACATAAAAAGTATATTTATATATGGAAAACGCGACCAAGCTTTTCCACCTAAACATGGTTATAGTTTCATAAATAAAATAAAAAACGCGCGTTTAATTATATTAGACGAAGGGCACGAAATGATTAAAAAAAGTTTTGTTCAACAATTAACCCATCAGCTAATATGATCATAAAGGCTAAGCCGGTATCCATACACTTAATTAGGAGAATAGCTCTGTTTTTGATGTGGTTTTTTAGAAAACGGTTAAACAAACTTGTTTTTAATAATGATATTGAACTTAACCCCAATCACTCTTATATATTGATGTGTAACCATTTTGGTTTTATTGATGGTTTTTTCGCGTACTATTTATGTTTTTTTTGGCTGAATAAGAAGCGGCAAATAAAAGGCTTGTACACCATGTCGGTAAAAAAGCAGATGGAAAAAAACTGGTGGCTTAAATATGCTGGTTCCTTTTCAATTGATCCAGGAAAACGCTCCATTGATGAAAGTTTAACTTATGCTGTCGAATTACTGAACGAACCTGGTAATGTGTTAATTTACTTTCCTCAAGGCAATTTGGAGTCGTGCCATGTGCGCCAGATTCAGTTTATGGATGGCTTATACGAAATGGCCACCCGAACAAAAGGAAATTGCCAGTTAATTTGGTGCAGTACTATTTTAGAGTATTTTGAAAACACCAAACCATCGGCATATTTCAATTTTTTAGATTGTGGAACAGCCCACGAATTTGATTTCGAGACCCTAAAACAAAAAGTAAACCAACATCATGAAGCTTCATTAAATAAAACAGTTAGGTTAAAAGTTTATAATTAGTAAAATTAATCTTAGACTGGGAATTTGTTTATTGCCACTTTTGTATTCATTAAATAGACTGAATAAATCAACAAAAAACAAACGCTTGTTATTCTGTAAAAATAACACTACCTTTGCAGCTTAATTAATTAAATTATTAACGCTTTAGTATTATTCACGTAATGTATTTAAGTAAAGAAGTAAAAACAGAGATTTTTACAAAACATGGTAAAAATGCGGCCGATACAGGCTCAACAGAAGGTCAGGTAGCATTGTTTACTTACCGTATCGCTCATTTAACCGAGCACCTTAAAAAAAACAAACACGATTTTTCGACCCAGCTTTCGCTCCAAAAATTAGTTGGTAAGCGCCGGGCTTTGTTGGCATACTTGTTTAAAACCGATATTGAAAGATATCGTGCCATCATAAAAGCCTTACAGCTACGTGATATCATTAAGTAAAAGCTATTAAAATTATGTAAAAAGCCATCCCAAACTGGAGATGGCTTTTTACATTTGAAAAAAGTTTACATACACATATAAATCCGGTACGCCCTAAAGATGCAAGCGCGCCAAAACAAAAAAAAGATGAGTTATAATGCAATTAAAAAAGTTTTCGATTTAGGTGACGGCCGCACCATTGAGATTGAAACAGGAAAACTGGCCAAACAAGCAGATGGCGCTGTAGTAGTAAAAATGGGCAATACCATGTTATTGGCTACTGTAGTATCATCGAAAGAAGCAAAAGAAGGGACTGATTTTTTACCCTTATCGGTTGATTATCAGGAAAAATACGCGGCCACTGGTCGTATCCCTGGTGGGTTTTTACGCCGCGAGGCACGTCTGTCAGATTACGAAGTTTTAATCTCTCGTTTGGTTGATCGTGCTTTACGCCCCATGTTCCCTGATGATTATCACGCCGATGTACAGGTGTTGATTTCATTGATTTCGGCTGATAAAGATATCATGCCCGATTGCCTTGCTGGTTTAGCAGCTTCCGCGGCTTTATCAGTTTCTGATATCCCTTTTAACGGCCCCATATCAGAAGTTAGGGTGGCTAAGATAGACGGTAAATTAGTCATCAACCCAACCTTAAGCGAGTTAGAAAACGCCACCCTTGAGTTTATAGTTGCTGGTTCGGAGTATGATATTGGCATGGTGGAAGGTGAAGCCAAAGAAATACAAGAAGAGGAAATGATTGAGGCTATAAAATTTGCCCATGAAGCCATTAAACTACAAGTATTGGCACAACGCGAACTGGCTGCCGAAGTTGGCAAAACAGTAAAGCGTACCTACAAACACGAGCCTGATGCCAATGACGAGCTTAAAAAAGAGGTGTATGCGGTAACTTATGATAAGGTTTACGCGGTAGCCGCTTCTGCCTCGGCAAAAGAAGAACGTGGCACCAAGTTTAAAGAAATTGAACAACAATTTTTAGATACCTTGCCCGAAGATGTTGATTCGGTAACCAAATCACTGGCTAAAAAATATTTTCACGATGTGCAGTATGATGCCATCAGGAACTTGGTTTTAGATGAAGGTAAGCGTTTGGATGGCCGTACGACCACCCAAATAAGACCTATTTGGAGCGAAGTTGGTTATTTGCCATCAGCGCACGGTTCGGCAGTATTTACCCGTGGCGAAACACAATCATTAACCACTGTTACCTTAGGTGCTAAGGATGATGAGCAAATGATTGATGGAGCTTTCATTAACGGTTATCAAAAATTCCTGTTACACTATAACTTCCCTGGTTTTTCAACCGGCGAAGTTCGTCCTAACAGGGGTGCTGGTCGCCGCGAAATTGGCCATGGTAACTTGGCCATGCGTTCATTAAAACAAGTACTTCCTTCAGATGATGAGAACCCATATACCATTAGGGTGGTTTCTGATATTTTGGAATCAAATGGCTCGTCATCAATGGCTACCGTTTGCGCGGGTACTTTGGCTTTGATGGATGCAGGTGTAAAAATTAAATCGCCAGTATCAGGTATCGCGATGGGGCTTATCACCAACGAAATGGGTACCAAATATGCGGTACTGTCCGACATTTTGGGCGATGAGGACCATTTAGGGGATATGGACTTTAAAGTAACTGGTACCGAAAATGGTATTGTTGCGTGCCAAATGGACCTGAAAATCAACGGACTATCGTACGAAGTATTGGGTAAAGCTTTGCACCAAGCTAAAGAAGGTCGCCTTCATATCTTAAACGAAATGAAGAAAACCATAGACAAGCCTCGTGAAGACTACAAACCACATGCTCCACGTATCATCACCATCAGGATTGATAAAGAATACATTGGCGCGGTAATTGGCCCAGGAGGTAAAATTATTCAGGAAATGCAAAGGGAAACTGGCGCGACTATTTCTATCGAAGAAGTTGGTAACCAAGGCGTAGTACAAATATTTGCCGATAATAAAGAAGCGATTGACAAAGCTGTAGGACGTATAAAAGCCATTGCTTCAAAACCTGAAGTTGGCGAAATTTACGAAGGTAAGGTAAAATCAATTATGCCATTTGGTGCCTTTGTTGAGATTATGCCAGGTAAAGATGGTCTTTTACACATCTCGGAAATTGACCACCGCAGAATTGAAACCATGGACGGTATTTTTGAAATTGGCGACGAAGTGCGTGTAAAACTATTGGATATCGACAAGCAAGGTAAGCTAAAACTTTCGCGTAAAGTATTGTTAGCTAAGCCCGAAAATCCAAAAAACTAAATAAACAGAGGTCTAATAAAAATAGGCTTTTAATAAATTTTTAGAGCAACTGCATAAATGTTTACATTTTGCAGTTGCTTTTTTTTGTAGCAGAATTTTATTTTCACTATCAACTTAGCTATTGAAAATTATGGTGCTTATATTTAGGGCATAAAAATCATCATGTCAATGAAATATTTGTTTATAATTACCTCATTTTTAATCATCTCCTTAAGTGCTTTTAGTCAGAAAGCACCTGCTCCTTATGGCCCTTTGCCCACCCAAGGTCAATTAAATTGGCAAGAAACCGAAATGTATTGTATTATACATTTTGGCCCCGATACTTATACCAATAAGGAATGGGGCTTTGGCGATGAAAATCCGCAAATATTTAATCCTAGCTCGTTTAGTGCCATGCAAATAGTAGGTGTGGCAAAGGCTGGCGGTTTTAAAGGTATAGTGGTAGTGGCAAAGCATCATGATGGTTTTTGCCTATGGCCAACAAGTACCACAGAGCATAATATTTCAAAAAGCCCCTATAAAAATGGAGCTGGCGACATTGTAATGGAATACAGAAAGGCATGTGATACTTTAGGCATACAACTGGGTATATATTGCTCCCCTTGGGACAGAAACAGCGCTTTTTATGGCAAGCCCGAATATGTAACCAATGTTTTTAGAAAACAAATAGGCGAACTATACTCGAGATATGGCAAACTGTTCATTACTTGGTTTGATGGTGCCAATGGCGGCGATGGCTATTACGGTGGTGCCAAAGAAGTAAGAAAGATTGACCGCTCCACCTATTACGGTTGGGAAACAACCTGGGGAATATCAAAAAAGCTACAACCCAACGCGGTTATTTTTGGCGATGTTGGTCCGGGCGTGAGGTGGGTAGGCAACGAAAGTGGCTATGCTGGCGAATCTAATTGGGCCACCTATACTCCCCATGCGCCTGAAGCAGGAAAGGAACCAGGAAATGGTTTTACTAAGGATGCGGAAGGAACCGAAGGACATAGGGATGGAAAATACTGGATGCCTGCGGAATGTGACGTAGCATTACGACCAGGTTGGTTTTATCATAAAGACCAAGATGATAAGGTAAAATCGACTGATACTTTATTGAGTTTGTATTATAAAAGTGTAGGTAGAGGCGCATGTTTGGATTTGGGCTTATCGCCAGATAGGCGAGGTTTATTATTTGAAAACGATGTAGACACCCTTAAAAAGTTTGGCCAATTGTTAAAACAAACCTTTGCCAATAATTTAGCTAATGGAGCTACACTGCTGGCAAGCAATGTGAGAGGTGGGAACCAATCAAAATTTGGTGCTAGTAAATTGCTAGATGATGATAGGTATAGCTATTGGGCAACCGATGATTCGGTTAAAACGCCCGAATTGGTAATTACCCTGAAGCAAAACACCGCCTTTAATGTTATACGGCTACGTGAAAACATCAAACTAGGTCAGCGAATTGAAGCTGTTGCGGTAGATGCTTTTATTAATAATAGCTGGCAACAAATAGCAAGCGCTACAAGTATTGGCGGTAACAGATTAATCAGGCTTAAACACGTTGTTAATGCCGATAAGGTAAGGCTAAGAATTACCAAATCGCCAGTTTGTATTGCCTTGAGTGATTTTGGATTATTTAAGGAGCCAAACGCGAATTGATTAAACGAAAAATATTAAAATAATTAGAAGGCTCCAAAATAAAAATGGAGCTTTTTTTTGTTTATGAGGTATTAGGTGTTATACAATTATAAACACCAAATATTCCTTAGTCTTAACAAACCAAGGTCTATATTTAATTTCAGTTAACAAACTGTTAACCTTTTCTTTTGATGGCTAAAATCTATATAAATCAAATTGTTTTGGTTTAATTTTGTTGACACCTAAAAGTTTTATGTTGATGTTGGGCAAAAGAGAAAATATGATCGCGACAATTGCCAACCCAGATATCGTTTGGGATATGGTTGTGATTGGTGGAGGTGCCACAGGTTTAGGTATTGCCCTTGATGCCGCCTCACGTGGATTTAAAACTTTATTATTGGAGCAAGCCGATTTTGCCAAAGGCACCTCCAGCCGTAGTACTAAATTGGTACATGGCGGAGTTAGGTACCTTGCACAAGGAAATATAGCATTGGTGAGGGAAGCTTTAAAAGAGCGTGGCTTATTGAAAAAAAACGCCGCTCATTTAGTAAAAAATGAACGATTTATTATCCCGATTTATGATTGGTGGAGTGGCTTGGTTTATACTGTTGGCTTAACACTTTATGATTTATTGGCTGGTGCATTGAGTTTTGGTCGATCATATCCCATCTCAAAAAAACAAACCATTGATAGACTGCCAACCTTACAAAGCAAGAACTTGAAAGGCGGGGTTGTTTATCATGATGGGCAGTTTGACGATGCCCGTTTGGCCATTAATTTGGCACAAACCTGTTTGGAGCAAGGAGCAACTTTATTAAACTATTTTAAGGTGGTTGGTTTGCTTAAAAAGGAGGGGAAAATTTGCGGTGTAACCGTTAAGGATAAAATTAATTGTAAGATTTATACCATAAAAAGCCAGGTTGTTATTAACGCCACAGGTGTGTTTGTTGATGATATCATACAGATGGACGAACCTGCCAAGAAGCCGCTGGTAAAATCGAGTCAGGGAATACATATCGTGCTTGATAAATCCTTTTTACCGGGCTTGGATGCCATCATGATTCCAAAAACAGAGGATGGGCGGGTATTGTTTATCGTACCTTGGCATGATAAGTTATTGATAGGAACAACCGATACCCCATTAAATTCGCATAGTTTGGAGCCAACTCCATTGGAAGAAGAATTGAGCTTTGTTATTCGTACTGCGGGTAAATATTTAAATAAAGTACCACTCCGAAAAGATGTTAAGAGCATATTCGCGGGATTACGCCCTCTGGCAGCACCTAAGGAAGGTTCGCTAAAAACAAAAGAAATTTCAAGAAGTCATAAAATAATGGTTTCCGCTTCCGGATTAATAACCATTACTGGCGGCAAATGGACTACCTATCGTTTAATGGCCGAAGATACGGTTGATAAGGCCATTAAAATTGCCAATCTGCCAAAACTTAAATGTGTCACTAAACACCTTCCTATACATGGTAATAAAGTGGTAACTGATTTTAGCGACCATTTAAACATATATGGTACCGATAAGGAGGCCGTATTAAATTTGTTAAATGAAAATACCGCTTGGGGCGAAAAATTGCATGCCCGTTTACCTTACCTTAAGGCGGAGGTTATTTGGGCGGTAAGGAATGAATTGGCTTTAAACATTGAAGATGTGTTGGCGCGAAGATTAAGGGCACTTTTTTTAGACGCGAGGGCGGCAATTGATATGGCACCCACCGTAGCTAATTTGATGGCTATGGAGCTTAATATGGATAAAAATTGGGAAGATATTCAGGTTACTGACTTTATACACCTTGCGCAGGGTTATCTATTAATGGGGTCATAGGTAATCGCTCTTTACAAACCTAAACCAACCAAATTTTAAATTTCATCAAGTATTTGTTTTTCATCATTAAATTGTAATTTAACGCTTCCAAATTATAAGCCAATTTATTAAAAAATTGCCCAATTTTTAACAATTCAAATTGTATTGGGTAATGGTTATGAACCAGTTATTTATAAATAGTAATGGAAGAAGGATTTATTTTAGCCCTTGACCAAGGTACAACCAGTTCGAGAGCGATTGTTTTTGACCATGAGGGTCAGATAAGGTCGGTTGCTCAAAAAGAATTTACCCAAATTTTCCCACAACCCGGTTGGGTAGAACACGACCCGAATGAAATTTGGTCGTCGCAAGCGGGTGTAGCTGCCGAGGCTATCACAAAGATGGGCATCAATGGGAGCAATTTAAAAGCAATTGGCATTACCAACCAGCGCGAAACCACCATTGTATGGAATCGTGAAACGGGCATGCCAGTTTACAATGCCATCGTTTGGCAGGATAGGCGCACCGCCGATTTTTGTGACCAATTAAAAGAAAAAGGATTCCTTGAAAAAATAAGAGCTAAAACAGGCTTAATTATCGACGCTTATTTTTCGGCATCTAAAATTAACTGGATACTAAATAATGTAGCTGGTACAAAACAATTGGCTAATGAGGGTAAACTGGCTTTTGGCACGGTAGATAGCTGGTTGGTTTGGAAGTTTACCCGTGGCAAGGTGCATGTTACCGATGTTACCAATGCAAGCCGTACCATGCTTTACAATATCATTGACCAATGTTGGGATGAGGAATTGTTGGAAATATTTGGGGTACCTAAAAGTATGTTACCCGAAGTGAAACAATCGAGCGAATTATATGGAGAAACGGAAACCACCATATTTGCATCAAGAGTACCACTAGCTGGAATTGCGGGCGACCAGCAAGCCGCTTTATTTGGGCAAATGTGCACTGGCGAAGGCATGGTAAAAAACACCTACGGAACAGGTTGTTTTATGCTGATGAACATTGGCGAGCAGTTTATAGCGTCCAAAAATAATTTGCTTACCACCATAGCCTGGAAAATAAATGGGAAAATAGCCTATGCGTTTGAGGGTAGTATTTTTATTGGCGGAGCAGTGGTACAATGGCTCAGGGATGGTTTGGGCATAATCAAAACTTCATCGGAAGTGGAGCAATTGGCAACTAGTGTAAATGATACTGCCGGTGTATATTTTGTGCCAGCTTTTGCAGGTTTAGGCGCACCTTATTGGGACTCAAATGCGAGAGGCACCATAGTTGGCTTAACCAGAGGCACCACATCAGGCCATATAGCCAGGGCAGCGGTAGAATCCATCGCTTTTCAAACGGTTGATGTATTAAAAGCAATGGAAGCCGATGCCGGGGTTAAAATTAAAGAGCTCAGGGTAGATGGTGGCGCCACGGCCAATAATTTGCTAATGCAATTTCAGGCTGATTTATTGGGATGTAAGGTAATTCGACCAAAAATAGTGGAGACAACCGCACTTGGCGCGGCATATCTGGCTGGTTTGGCTGTTGGGTATTGGAAAAATTTGGAAGAAATTCAACAACAATGGAAATCGGAAAAAGATTTTTATCCATCCGCTACTCCCGAAAAGGTGAAAACTGAGATGGAAAACTGGGCAAACGCGGTTAAGACTACCCAAACTTGGGTCGTCAAATCATAAAAAATAGAAATATCCATAAACTTTAAAATTAAATATCATGTCACCATTTATGGCCGAATTCATCGGCACTTTTTTGTTGATTTTATTGGGCGAAGGTGTTGTAGCCAATGTTTTACTAAAAGATACCAAAGGCAACAATAGCGGATTGATGGTAATAGCAACCGCTTGGGGCTTAGCGGTTTTTGTAGGGGTAATTGTCGCCGGGCCTATCAGCGGAGCGCATTTAAACCCTGCGGTAACAATAGGATTAGCCATTGCAGGTAAATTTGCTTGGGCGAGCGTATTGCCCTACATCATAGCGCAATTTGCAGGCGCTTTTTTTGGAGCCGTAACAGTTTGGGTATTCTATTATGACCATTTTCAACGTACCACCGAGTCAGGTTCCATTTTGGCGGTTTTTTCTACAGGGCCAGCCATTAAAAACTATGGTTTAAACCTCTTGAGCGAAATTATTGCAACTTTTGTACTCATTTTCACCATTTTCTATATTTCGGGCGCGCAAATTACACCTAGTAAAACGCCTATAGGTTTAGGCTCGGTAGGCGCGATACCTGTTGCTTTATTGGTATGGGTAATAGGCTTGGCCTTGGGTGGTACCACTGGCTATGCCATTAACCCAGCTAGAGATTTGGCGCCTCGTTTGGCTCACTTTATCCTCCCGATAAAAAACAAAGGTAATAGTGATTGGGCATATTCATGGGTTCCGGTTGTTGGCCCTGTAATAGGTGCAGCTTTGGCTGCAATGTTGTATTTGGTTTTTAATCCGGCCTAAATAAAAAAACTCAAATCTAGGTCGTAAAAGGTAATTGTAAGGTTATTGTCCAAAATTGCTAAACTGCCAACATGGGTATCAGCTATGTAAAAACTACTGATGATCCAATTATTTTGGGTATTTAATATATTGCTATCTAAAAAGGTATCGCCATTTAAGGTAGGGAATTGGTTTATAGGTCCGAACAATCCATTGCCGATGGCTTTTGCCAAGCCTTCCTTTTTTGTCCAAGCCGTAAAAAAACGAGCTACGGTGTTATTTTCTTCAATATAGCTTATCTCCTTCTTGGTAAAATATTCATTTAATATATCTTTAAATTCAAAATTAGGATTTACATATTCAATATCAATACCAACTTCTAAAGGAGAAATAGCAATCATTATATAATCCATTGCGTATGAAATATTGAATTTTATTTCATTAGTTGATGGATTGGAAAGAATTGGCTTATTGTTATGATCTACACTTAAAACTAAATTTTTGGGGTCTTGATTCAGGTATTTACCTAAAATAAGTCGCAAAGCAATACGGCTCAATAAAGTACGGTCTCTATCGGCTACTTTATAATATTTATTGGCTTTAAGCAATTCATTTTCATCAATAATTGAGCTAAAGTTTTGGATATGAGATAGGTTTGAACCAATATGAATCCTCCAAATATCGGTTTGATTGCTACTTGAAAATGGACAAATATCAATACCACGCCAATTTACATTGGATATTATTTGGTTGGTTACTTTTATTTTACTCATTTTAATTATTTCGCCGCAAATTAATATTCAGTTATTACTAGAGTTCAAATACTTTATATTAAAAGCCGAAAGACCATTGTTTTAATATATTTGCCATATATGCGCAAAATACAATTTTTGCTTGTTTTGTTTATTACAACCTCGGCTTTATCTGCCAAGGCCGATTTTACATATAACAACAATTGTATTGCCGCCTATAAAAGTATTCTTAGTCTTAAAATTCCAGAAGCTAAATTATTACTTCAAAAAGAAAAACAACAAAACCCACAAAATGGTATTGTTCCGCTGTTGGAGAATTATATAGATTATTTTAGTCTCCTAGCTTCCGAAAGCAAGATTGATTATGAAAAATGCTTGGAAAACAAATCTGACAGATTGCGTTTTTTAGAGGATAATACACAAGCCTCGCCATTTTATTTGTATAGCCAAGCCGAGGTTTATTTGCAATGGGCTCTGCTAAAATCAAAATTTGGCGATTACCTGTCATCCGCCATGGATGCCAAGAAGGCCAATAACCTATTTAAAGATAATGCCAAAAAATATCCGGCATTTATCCTTAACCAAAAAGGCATAGCCATGGTGAATGTTATTTTTGGTGCCATACCTGCCAGCCTAAAAGGGATTTCTAGGTTTTTAGGTATGAGTGGTAGTGTTGAAACTGGGGTTTCTCAGTTAGAAAACCTGAAAGCGAATATCCAACAATCAAAGTATCCTTTTTATAATGATGAACTAGTCTTTTTTATTTGCAATATAATAATCGACCAACAGCATAAATATGCTGATTACCCTAAATTGTTAAACTATTTAGCCGCTTTGGATGGAGGAAGTTTACTAAAAACTTTCCTTCAGGCTCATATTGCTTACAAATCCGGACATAATGATGATGCCATTAATTTTTTGAAGGATTACAGTTACAACAGCCAATACATTAAACTGCCTTTAATGAACCAAATTTTGGGTAATTGTAAATTAAACCGTTTGGATGCCGATGCCCAGGTTTATCTGCTCAAATTTATTTCTGAATTTAAAGGTAATAGCCTAATTAAGGATACCTATCTGAAAGTGGCTTACTTTTATTTTCTGCATAACGACGCGATTAAATATAGTTACTATTTAAAGTTAGTGAACGAAAAGGGGTATGTTAATGATGAGAAAGATAAGCAAGCATTAATGGAAGCCAATGATAGTAAACCTGATGAAGACCTGTTAAAAGCTAGGTTACTATTTGATGGAGCTTATTATGAAAAGGCACTATTAATACTAACTGCAAAAGAGATAAATAACGACACCTTAACGAGGGATAAAATTGAATATTATTATAGGCTCGGCAGAATTTACGATAAAACCAATAAATTGAATGATGCTTTAAATAACTATCAGAAAGCGATAAATCTGGGTAAAAAAAGCAACTACTATTTTGCTGCCAATGCCGCTTTAAATATGGGGCGTATTTATGAATTAAAGAGCGACCTAGTAAAAGCGAAAGATTATTACCAACAAACTTTAGATATGCCAAGTCATGGTTACCAAAATAGTATTGATGATGAAGCAAAGGCGGGTTTAAAACGTATTGGAAACTAATTAACACAAATATGGCATAAATCGAAAAATTGAAAAACGCTATTTGAATTATTTAAATATTTGAAAAATATCAAAGTCAGATAACAGCCTTCATAAACCTTTAATTATAAGTTTTAATTTTAAAAGTCATTATCATATAAAAGATATTGAATTATCTTGACCTAAGTAGTGTTGGCGCTATATTTGTACCATGAGTAATCCTACATACGCCACCTTCGAAACCGAATTCCGTGTACGCCCGGATGATATTGACATGTTTCACCATGTACATAACAGCAAATACTTTGATTATGTGCTTGCCGCCCGGTACGACCAAATGGAGCGTTGCTATGGCATGGCGATGGAGAAATTTTTAGAGCGTGGCTATGGCTGGGTGGTACGTACCGCCTATGTTGACTATAAGCGTGCCCTCACCATGGCCGATTATTTTATTGTAAAAACCGGTATAGCAGCAATTGATGATAAAGGTTGTCGTGTAAATTTTACCATCACCAATAAAAAAACCAATAAAATATGTTGCGATGGCTGGTTCGACTATACCATGATTGACATTAAAACTGGCCGCAGCGCCAAAGTCCCCGAAGATGTGGTGGCACATTATACCATATAATTAACTAAACGTCTGTAATAAAAGTCTCTCCGCTAGCCAGCGGAAGATTTAGAGGGGGCTTAATTTATTAAAAGAAGGCTAATTCACTAGAGGGGTTTAATTTTATTAAAGGGCTTTTAATTCCTCATTTCGCACTATAATACCTCCTATAAAACATATTATAAGCAATTGCCAAATTTAAAGGCACTAGCAACCAAATTAGTTTAAACATCAAAATCCAAAACATTACTACAAAGGCGCCTAAAATCCATTGCAGGTATATTTCCATATCAACACCCAAGCTGTAAAGCAAACAATGATAAAATAAGGCTATGCTAACGCCCATCAACAAAAGCTCGGTACTAATACCCGGGTTAAAACGGGTGAAGAGCCAAATAGCTTCGGGCAATAAGAGTAATAAGTAAGTTTTAAAAAAGTTTATAAACCTATTAAAACTGGTATAGGGTAAATTGCGGGCAAAGGCTAGGTATTGGTTCTCAAAAACATGCTCCTGAAATATCAATACAGCATGTGCCGAAATAATGGCTAAAACCGCTATGCCAGCCACCCTAACATCGTGCTTTACATCATCAAACAAATTAAAAATAGCTACTATAATTAACCATGATAGGAATTTGGTAATCAGGTATTGCACTTTCATTTTATCAAACAAATGGAAAATAAACAGGCTATAAAATGGCTTTTTCCATTTGCCGCTTAGCTTTAAAAAAAATGATTGGTTGCTTCCATCTATCAATCTGTTCACCAGTTTTACAAAAACAAAAGCTCCTGAGGCTATTAAAGTCAGCATAAATAACAGTATGGTGCCTGCCGCTAAAAAATGATGACTAAAAATAGCCACCACAAAAGCGATGGAGCCATAGGTTAAAATCGGGAATAGTATAACTGCATGCGCTACCGCCCAACTTTTAAATTGCCTGTTTTTAGAGAAGGAATTTATACTATAAAACAAAAATTGCTGATTTACGGCATAAAGCTGACTAGCAACGTATTGTATAGCCTTAAGCGTATATAAAAGCCAAACACCAAAAACAATCAGCATCATCCCACCGCTGGTAATGAAGGCCAGCATCAAGGTTTTTTGGTACTCCCATATAAATTGCGGGGGTACCGAGCCTACCATTACCAAGCCGATAAATAAAAACAAGCCAGCGTGCGCCCGGTAAAAACCAGTAGTAAATATGCGGATCAGGATGTTAGTCATAGGTTTGTTGAACATAAATACCCTATCTATTTAAATTTTGGATGTACTAATTATTGCCAGCAAGTTTCAGTGTTTGGTTTTCAACCTGCAGTAAGGTGGTATTGCCAATAATATCGGCATCCAAAATTTGGTGCGACGATAGCATAAAGCTAACCCCCTCCTCGGCATGCAGTTTATTGATCCATTGGTACAAAACCAGTAAAGCTTCGGTATCAATGGTAATTAATGGTTCATCCAATAAAATCAATGTCGGGTTACCCATAAAGGCCAGCAGCAAGGATAATTTCTTTAACATCCCACTTGAGTAAGTACCAACCGGACGATCAATATAGCTCTGCATTTTCATGCTTTCAATAAAATAATCTTCCTGTTTTTTGGGGGCATTTTTAGCGGAGGCAAATAGTTCAAGCATTTCGGTGCCTGTTAAAAACTCAGGGAACAGCGGCTCGGCCTCGGCAAAGTTTACCAATTTTCGGTAGGTGGCGGCTTGTTTTTTTATGCTGATGTTCCCGTTTAATATAATATCACCATCAAAGGCGAGTATGCCCGCTATTGATTTTAACAAAGTACTCTTTCCAGAGCCATTTACCCCTTTTACCCAATAAATGCCAGGGTGTAGTGTGAGATCAGGTATTTTTAAGGCGGGGAAGTTGCTGTAATATTTATTAAAGGCTTTAAAATGCAGCATTGAAAATATTTTTTGTTTTGATTTTGTCAGTTAAAAGTATGTTACAAAGAAGGAATAATTTTTTATCATAAAAAACTATTAACTTGCAAATTGTATAAATAAAACCCCATTAAGGTGCCCTTAAATATGAATAAAACAATATTAACCCTATTTATTTCAATTACTTGCTTTTTAGCCACAGCGCAACAAAAACAGGTTTTAACCGCCACGGATTATGAAAATGCCGAGCGGTTTCTAAGTTATAATACCGCTCCATTAGTTGATAATGGCCCGGTGAACCCCAATTGGTTACCCGGGGATTTATTTTGGTTTAGGAATTTGAATTCCAAAGGCAGCGAGTTTATTTTGGTGAATCCCGCTAAAAAAACTGTCGCGCCAGCATTCGACCATCAAAAACTTGCTAGTGGCATTAATGCAGCAACGGGTAAAACCTTTACCGACAGCAATTTGCCATTTCAATCGTTCAGTTTTGTTGATAACAATACGGCAATCACGTTTAAAGTAGATGAAAAACTTTGGAAATGCGATTTAAAAACTTACCTGGTAACTGCCGATACTACCAAACAGCTAGCTCCCGGGCCTAAACGCATTGGCAGGCGTATCAGGCCTGACGCGGAAGTGGTATCGCCTGATGGCAGCAAGGCCGCGTTTATTAGGAAATATAATTTATGGGTAAAAGATGTTAAAACAGGCGCATTAACCCAACTGACTACTGATGGCATTAAGGATTTTGGCTATGCTACCGATAATGCTGGTTGGAAAAGTAGCGATGCCCCTATCCTATCTTGGTCGCCTGATTCGAAAAAGATTGCCACCTTTAAACAGGACCAGCGGAATGCTAGCAATATGTATTTGGTAAGTACCAATGTGGGCGAACCAAAATTGAAAGAGTGGAAATATCCTTTACCGGGCGATAAGGAAATTATTACCATACAACGTGTAATTATTAATGTAGATACGCCAAAGGTAATTACCCTACAAATTCCAGCCGACCCACACCGTGCTACCCTGAGCGATGATATTGCCAGCAGTGGCACGTTCGACGATGTAAATTGGAGTGCGGATGGTACAAAATTGGCATTCGTATCAACCTCGAGGGATCATAAGCAAGAAAAAATCAGAATCGCGGATACCAAAACAGGTGCTGTAAGCGATATTTTTCAAGAAACGGTTGCTACGCAATATGAATCGGGACAAGGCACCATCAATTGGACCTATTTGGATAAAACCAACGAAATTATTTGGTACTCGGAACGTGACAATTGGGGGCATTTATATTTGTACGATGCTACCACTGGCAAACTTAAAAACCAAATAACTACAGGCAATTGGGTAGTTACCAATTTAGTAATGGTTGATGAGAAAAAACGAGAGCTATACTTTATTGCCGATGGCAATGAGCCCGAAAACCCATATTTTAGTCAGCTTTACAAAATTGGCTTTGATGGCAAACATTTAACTTTGTTAACTCCCGAAAAAGGTAATCATAACGTAAGCATATCACCATCAAAAAAATACTTTGTTGATAATTATTCGCAGCCCGATGTACCAACAGTGTCGGTATTAAGAGATTTGAACGGCAAGCTGATTACCAATATTCAAAAAACAGATATTACCAGGTTGCAAGCCGCGGAATGGAAAGCAACTACTCCTTTTTCGGTAAAGGCGCATGATGGCAAAACTGATATTTATGGTTTGCTGTTTACACCTACCAACCTCGACCCTACAAAAAAATACCCAATAATTGATTACATATACCCTGGCCCACAAGGTGGTAGTGTAGGCAGTTGGTCGTTCTCCGCTTCACGTGGCGATAACCAGGCATTGGCCGAACTGGGCTTTATAGTAATTGCGGTGGAAGGTACCAGTAACCCATTACGTTCAAAAAGTTACCACGATATGAGCTATGGCAATATGGCCGAAAACACTCTGCCCGACCAAATAGCAGCCATTAGGCAGTTAGCACAAAAATACGCTTATATTGATACCAATAAGGTAGGTATTTGGGGACATTCGGGTGGTGGCTTTGCTACTGCTTCTGCAATGTTCCGTTATCCCGACTTTTTTAAGGTAGGAATTTCGGAATCAGGCAACCATGATAACCGCAACTACGAGGACGATTGGGGCGAACGTTACAATGGCTTGGTTGCCAATTCAAATTATGAGGCCCAAGCCAATCAGGTGTATGCCAAAAACCTGAAAGGTAAATTACTATTGGCGCATGGTTTAATGGATGATAATGTGCCACCACAAAATACCTTTTTGGTGATTGACGCGCTTGAAAAAGCGAATAAGGATTACGATTTGATTGTTTTCCCAAATAGCGCGCATGGCTATGGTCCGTTCTCGTATTATATGATGCGCAGGCGTTGGGATTATTTTGTAAAGAATTTATTAAACGCCGAAGCACCAAAAGAGTACACCTTAAGCCCTAAAGCCGACCCAAGGAATTAAGCTCGGACATAAAAAAATTATAATAGCAGGCAATCAATAAAATGGTTGCCTGCTTTTTTTATGGAAGGAACAACCCAGCAAAAAATTCTGTTATCTTTGCGCAATTTTAGTTAAAAGCTGATGCCAATGTATGGTAGGCAGTACCGAAAGAAATATAAAGAACAATATAAATGGGTTTACAGTGCGGTATAGTGGGTTTGCCTAATGTGGGTAAATCAACTCTTTTTAATTGCTTATCAAACGCGAAGGCTCAAGCGGCCAATTTTCCTTTTTGCACCATCGAACCCAATGTAGGGGTAATTACCGTTCCAGATGAACGCCTTACTAAGCTGACCGAAATAGTTCAGCCTAAAAATATAGTACCTAACGTTATTGAGATAGTTGATATAGCAGGTTTGGTAAAAGGTGCAAGCAAGGGCGAAGGTTTGGGAAACCAGTTTTTAGCGAATATCAGGGCTACCAATGCCATTATTCACGTATTGCGCTGTTTTGATAATGATAATGTAATCCACGTTGATGGTTCGGTAAATCCTATTCGCGATAAGGAGATTATTGATACCGAATTGCAACTAAAAGACCTCGACTCGATTGAGAAAAAAATACAAAAGGTTGAGAAAGCCTCCAAAACAGGCGATAAAGAGGCAAAAAAGGCTTTTGATGTATTAACCGTTTATAAAAACCACTTGCTTGCGGGTAAATCTGCCCGTACCGCACCCGTTGAAGAATTGGATAAGGAATATATAGCTGATATCTGGCTACTTACCGCGAAACCTGTTTTATATGTGTGTAATGTAGATGAAGCTGCCGTAAACACTGGCAATGCTTATGTTGAACAGGTAAAGGCTGCGGTAAAAGAAGAAAACGCGGAAGTATTGGTAATATCCGCACAAATAGAATCAGAAATTGCCCAACTGGATAGTTATGATGAGCGTCAGCTATTTTTAGATGACCTTGGATTAACCGAATCGGGCGTAAATAAGCTAATTAAAGCCGCCTATAAATTACTCAACCTAGCTACCTATTTTACCGCTGGTGTTCAAGAAGTAAGAGCCTGGACCATTACCAAAGGCTTTACCGCTCCCCAAGCTGCGGGTGTCATCCACTCCGATTTTGAAAAAGGTTTTATCCGTGCCGAAGTAATTAAATACGAAGATTTTGTAAAATTCAACGGCTCGGAAGCTGTCATCAAAGAAAACGGCAAACTAAGCATTGAAGGCAAAACCTATATTGTGCAAGATGGCGATATCATGCACTTTAGGTTTAATGTTTAAAATGTGTTGAAAGTTGTGGGTTGTAGGTTGTGGGTTTTTTGGGTTAGTTGAAGTTTGTGGGTTGTAAGAGTTTGTTGTAAATAATAAACTCCCACAACATTTATAATAATACACTTGAACACCAACCTTCAACGTACAACATACAACTGGTTTCCCCTTCAACACACAACCTACAACTTTCAACCTAAAGTGAACAACCCAAAAAGACTTTCATTTCAAAGTCATACTTTAAAATATTGCCATTTATTCCGCATATATAATTTCATAATTGGATATTTACAGGGCTGGTTCGCGTAACAAAATCGGCTTTGAATTGTCTGTATTTAAAAAATTATTCTTGTGGAAAAAGTACTGCAAATTATAAACTTGAGCAAAACGTACCAAAGTGCCGGTAACACCCTAACCGTGCTCGACGATATTAATTTTTCGGTTTTAGCTGGTTCAACAAATGCCATTGTTGGTCCTTCGGGTAGTGGCAAAACAACCTTACTGGGCTTATGCGCTGGCTTGGATGCACCATCATCGGGCATTGTGGAGCTGAACAATATCAATTTAGGTAAATTAAATGAGGACCAACGCGCGCAAGTGCGCAACCAATATGTAGGTTTTATATTCCAAAACTTTCAATTGCTACCAACCTTAACCGCCCTCGAGAATGTAATGGTACCGCTTGAATTACGAGGCGAAAAAAATATCAAGGCTCTATCAATGGAGTTGTTAGATAAAGTTGGCTTGGCAAACCGCAGTCACCATTACCCTTCGCAATTATCGGGTGGCGAGCAACAAAGGGTATCATTGGCCCGTGCCTTTTCAAATTCGCCCAAAATACTATTTGCCGATGAACCAACCGGAAACCTGGATGCCGAAACCAGCGAGAAAGTGGTAAAACTGATATTTGATTTGAACAAAGAAGCAGGCACCACCTTGGTATTGGTTACGCACGATTTAGATTTGGCAGGCAAAACCCAAAGAATTATCCGCATTAAAGGTGGCAAATTAGTTGCCGACGAACCAACCAATCAGCAATAAGCCCCATGGATAACTTTAATTTAAAACGGAAAATTAATATACCCTGGCTGTTTGAAATGGCTTGGCGAGATAGCCGCCGTAACCGCTCAAGGCTGTTGCTGTTTATTTCGGCCATTGTTTTTGGTATCGCGGCCTTGGTGGCCATATACTCATTCAGGTTTAATTTGGAAGGTGATATTAATTCGCAAGCGGCCACCTTAATTGGCGCCGACCTTACCATTTCGGGTACCAAACCAATCGAAGCGGATTTAAAACCCTTGCTCGATTCATTAGGCGATAAAAGGTCGGAACAGCGCGATTTTGTTTCAATGGTGTATTTCAAAAAAGCCGAAGCCACTCGTTTGGTGCAAGTGAGGGCACTTAAAGGAGAATTCCCCTATTATGGCTCGCTAGAAACTACCCCAATACAAGCCGGACAAACATTTAGAACGGGACAAAATGCCTTGGTTGATAAAACCTTGATGCTACAGTTTAATGCGAAGGTGAATGATTCCATTAAGGTGGGTAATGTTACTTTTTGCATCGCAGGCGTCCTCAACAAAGCCCCCGGACAAACTGGCATATCTGCCGGTGTGGCTCCTACTGTTTATATACCCTTGCAATATTTGGAGCAAACTGGCTTATCAAAAAAAGGCAGTCGCATACAATATAATTTTTTCTATAAATTCAATTCTAAGGTTGATGTAGAAAAGTTAACGAAACGCATCGATCTGCGCCTAGACAAAGCCGGATTGAATTATGAAACCATACAAACCCGCAAAGAAAATACAGGCCGCTCCTTTGGCGATTTAACCCGCTTTTTATCCTTGGTCGGCTTTATAGCCTTACTATTAGGTTGCGTTGGTGTGGCCAGCGCTATCCATATTTACATCCGCGAAAAGATAACCTCTATTGCTGTAATGCGCTGTTTGGGCGTAAAGGCAAGCGAAGCATTTATTATATATCTCATTCAAATTATCGGTATTGGTATTATTGGTTCTGTTATTGGCGCGTTTTTGGGATCGGCCTTGCAATTTTTGCTACCATCGGTCATGAAGGATATTTTACCCTTTACCATGTCCACCAATATTTCATGGTTAGCCATTGCCCAAGGAATCATTTTAGGTATCATCATATCGGTATTATTTGCCCTATTACCCCTTATTTCAATCCGAAATATATCGCCACTAAATACACTCAGACTAAATACGGATAATGCCATTATAAATAAGGACCCACTAAGGTGGTTGGTTTATTTTTTAATTCTTTTATTCATCACCTCATTTTCAACCCTACAACTAGGCTCATGGGTAGCAGGCATCTTTTTTACCGTTGGGGTATCCATCGCATTTGTCATATTAACGGTGGTAGCCTGGTTATTAATGAAGGTGATGCAGCTCATTATCAAAAACTCATGGAGCTATTTGTTGCGTCAAGGCTTTGCCAACCTGTACCGACCAAATAACCAAACCATTATACTAATCGTATCCATAGGCTTAAGTACCGCCTTTATTTGTACTTTATTTTTGGTGCAGGGTGTTTTAATGAAGCAAATTACCCTATCATCAAGCGGAAATCAATCAAACATGATTTTGTTTGATATTCAAGCTAGTCAGAAAAAATCAATAGCCGATTTGACCCGAAAACAAGGTCTGCCAGTAATACAACAAGTCCCTATTATTACCGTAAGACTCGAAAAAATAAAAGGGAAAACATCCAGCGATGTTAAAAAAGATACGACATTAAACATTCCATCAAGGGCCTTTTCTTTCGAATATAGGGTAACCTACCGCGACTCCATCACCGCTTCCGAAAAAGTAATAGCGGGTACATTTGTGGGTAAAGCACCTACTACTGGCGATATTCCAGTCTCCATAGAAGAAAGGTTTTCAAAGCGTAACCATATCAATATTGGCGACCATTTGGTATTTAATGTGCAAGGCGTGAGCATGCCAGTGGTGGTGGGTAGCATCAGGCAGGTAAATTACGGCAAAATACAAACCAATTTTCAAATCATATTCCCGACTGGCGTTTTAGAAAGTGCGCCGCAGTTTTATGTATTGCTTACCCATGTGCCATCCAATAAAGCCTCTGCAAAATTCCAACAGGTGGTGGTACGCAACTTCCCAAATGTTTCCATTGTTGATTTGGGCTTGATTTTAACCGTGGTCGACGAGCTGCTTGATAAAATTGGTTATATTATTAAATTTATGAGCGCTTTCAGTATCATTACTGGCTTGGTCGTACTGATAGCTTCGGTACGGATTAGTAAATACCAACGCATTCAGGAAAGCGTTTTATTACGTACGCTTGGTGCCAGCAGGAAACAAATATTTGCCATTACCGCGTTGGAGTACTTATTTTTGGGAACGCTATCGGCCTTAACAGGTATATTGATAGCGGTTTCGGGTACTTGGTTGTTGGCTAAATATAGTTTCGAAATACCGTTTGCAATTGATTTAATGCCAGCAGTTATCTTGTTTTTTGTTATAACGCTATTAACGGTTATAATTGGGCTACTAAACAGCCGCAGTGTTTTAAATAAACCACCGCTCGAGATTTTAAGGAACAATGCTTAAAAAAATAGCTTTAAAATGGAATTAAAAAAGGGATCTATCTATAAAACGGCATTGATAATAACCGCCATGCTTTTTGCAGGTTGTAATCAAAAACCGAGTGCAACTACTGAAAGTAATACCGAAAAATCAGCCACTACTGAGGCGAGTCAGCAAAAGACTATTCTTTTTTTTGGCGATAGTCTTACAGCGGGTTATGGGCTTGATGATGTTTCGGAGGCTTTTCCGGGGGTGATACAGCATATCATTGATTCGGTCAAATTACCTTATAAGGTAGTAAACGCGGGTTTAAGTGGCGAGACTACGGCCGGTGGTGTGGGAAGGATAGCTTGGGTTTTAAAACAAAAGCCTGATATTTTTGTGTTAGAATTAGGTGCCAACGATGGCTTAAGAGGCATCCCGGTTACGGAAACCTCCAAAAACCTACAGGCTATAGTTGATAGTGTAAAATCAAAATACTCAAATACCAAATTGATGCTTTTAGGGATGATGGTCCCGCCAAATATGGGGGCTGCTTACGCGAATGATTTTAAAACCGTGTTCCCTACTATCGCCAAAAAAAATAAAATGGCCTTGGTTCCGTTTCTGTTAAACGGCGTGGGTGGAAACCCGAGTCTGAACCAAAAAGATGGCATTCACCCTACCGCCAAAGGTGCCAAAATTGTTGCTGGTAATGTGTGGTCGGTATTAAAGGGATTATTATAAATCATATTCATAATAATTGGTTTTAATAAACCGCCATTCCTTATCTTCGCCTAAAATTTAAAAAGATGTCGAAAACAAAACTTACCATTAACAACAATGGTTCTGTAAAAATAGAAGGTGATTTTGAAATTGTTGATATACAAGGTAATGAATACGGATTACGAGGACGTACCATTGTATCTATTTGCCGTTGCGGATTATCGGCAAACAAACCATTTTGCGATGGCTCGCACAAAGGTCATTTTGAGCATGAAGCAGTGGCGTTTGATTTGCCTCCACGCAAAGTTTAAAGAGAACTTCTTTTCGGGCTTAAACAACATCCTTATTTAACAATGGCAAAAGCAAGGGTAAATGGTATTGAAATTAATTATGAGGTTTCCGGTAAAGGAGCACCCTTATTATTGATTCATGGTCATCCGTTCGACCGTACCATGTGGCATTTGCAGGAAGCGGAATTTTCAAACCAGTTTCAGGTTATTACACCCGACCTTCGAGGTTTTGGCCAAAGCGAGGTACCACTTAACGGGATTACCCGGTTTGAGGATTATGCTACCGACATGCTTTGTTTAATGGATTATTTAGGTGTAGAAAAATTTCACCTAAGCGGACTATCAATGGGAGGCCAAATCATTATGGAAATTTATCGCCAAGCTCCCGATCGAATTATTTCCATGATTTTTGCTGATACTTTTGGCGGCCTAGATACGCCCGAAGGCAAACAACTCCGCTTGGATACAGCCAATCGTTTGGAAAGCGAAGGGATGGATACTTATGCGGAAGAAGTGATTTCCAAAATGATAATGCCTTTGCATGTAAGCACCCAGCCAACAATTGCCCAGTATATCATTAAAATGATGAAAGCCGCGTCGCCTACTGGTGCCGCGATAGCATTAAGGGCTAGAGCCGTACGAATTGATTATTTGAACTTGGTACTACCCCATATAAATATTCCCACCTTAGTAGTAGTTGGCAGAGCAGATGAGTTTACCCCGGTAAATAAAGCGGAAGAATTAAAACAACACTTGCAAAATTGTAAGTTGGTGATAATTGAGGAGGCAGGGCATCTGCCTAATATGGAACAAGCACCCATTTTTAATCAGGCTGTGCTCGATTTTTTGAATAAACTTTAATTACTTTTTGCTTTTTTAGCGAATTTAAGTGCCAACACGGTATCCTCGTACAATTTATCGTACAATTTGTTTTTTAAAACCTCCTTGCTGATTAATTTACTGCCGAGGCCAACCGCGCATACGCCCGAATTAAACCATTCCTCCATATTTTCTTGATTTATTTCAACACCCCCTGTTGGAAAAAACAATAAATCGGGGAATAAATCCCTAATTGAACTGATATATTGCGGACCTAATATATTAGCTGGGAAAATTTTAACAAGTTCCGCGCCATTCTTTTGTGCCTGGTATATTTCGGTCGGTGTCATGCAACCGGGAATACACAGCATTTTGTATTTTGAAGCTATTTTTGATAGTTCAGCATTAACAATGGGCGATACTATAAATTCGGCACCAGCATCCACAAAAGTTTCAGCTTCCGAAATATTTTTAATGGTTCCGGCACCAAAAAACAAATCGGGCATTTCCTTATCAATAATCTTCTTAAGGAGCTTAAAATTCTCGACCGCGTTTTTACCTCTATTGGTAAACTCCAAAACTCTTACACCTGCTTTATACAAAGTTCTGGTAATTTCAATACAGGTACCGGCATCGTCAAAATAAAATAGCGGTAAAATACCCTGATTTAAAATCGCATTCAATACGGCTTTTTTTATCTTCATTTTATTGAATTTTTAATATCCGTTACGGTTTGGGTAGTAGCGTCGCCTTTACATAATAATTTACCAAAGGCGGCCACGGTAGCAAATTCTAGTTGATCCTGATGGCTTAAGTTATTGTAAAAACCATAAATTAAACCCGCCATAAAACAATCACCACTTCCAACCCTATCAACCACATTACTGGTTTCATATTCTTTTGAAACGTAGAAATGGCTATTATAATACAAAGTACTATAATATTTTATATTGTTAACATTATCAAAACGATAAGTATTTGTTACCATTTTACAATTAGGGTAAGTTTTTATTAATATTTCGGAGGTGTTTTGTGCTTGCTCTAAGTATATCGTCTTGGATGCTAATTGGTGTATGTTTTCAAGTACTGGAATTTGAAGCATGGTTTCTATCGCCCAAATATTCCCCATTACCAAATCGCAATAACTTACCAATTCGGGCATTATTTGATTAGGCAATTTGCCGTATTGCCATAATTTTGAGCGGTAATTCAAATCAACAGATATGGTTATATTTCTTTCGGATACTGCTTTTACAGCTTCCAAACACAAATCGGCTAGGTTTTGACTTATCGCCGGACAAATAGCGCTAAAATGAAACCAATCCACCCCTTTTAGTAAATTATCCCAATCAATTTGCCCGGGTTTTAAACCCGCGAAAGATGAATTAGCACGGTCGTAAATCAAGGCATTATGTTTTAAATCCTTGCCTTGGGTTAAAAAATAAAGCCCTATCCTATCGCCTGTTAATTGAATAGCTGATGTATCAATAAGCTTTTTATTCAAAAACCCGATAATTTGAACTGATAAATCATTGTTAGGCAAGGCCGTAAAATATTTTGAAGGCAAGCCCCATAAAGCTAGTGCAGAAGCCACATTGAGTTCGGCTCCACCAACATGAAAGGGTAACTGACCATTTTCTAGCCAGTCGCCTTCCGCATCCGGACAAATCCTTAACAACAGTTCACCAAATGATAATACCTTCCCTGTAAACGCTATTGGAAACTCAGCTTGGCTCATTTTATACCATCAAAATTGAAATAGTTCTTGGCATTATAATAACAAATATCCTGTATTATTTTACCGGTCCAGTTAATATCGTTGGGTAATTCACCCTTCTCAATATCATTGCCAAACAAATTACACAAAATTCGTCTAAAATACTCATGTCTTGGGTATGATAAGAAGGATCTCGAATCAGTGAGCATACCCACCATCCTACTTATCAAACCCATATTTGAAATAGTGTTTAATTGCTTTTCCATACCATCTTTTTGGTCTAAAAACCACCAGGCAGAACCGTATTGCATTTTACCCGGTATACTACCATCATTAAAATTACCTACCATGGTGGCAAAAAGCTCATTATCGCCTGGGTTTAAATTGTACAAAATGGTTTTGGCCAGCTGCTCTTTAAGCTGCAAGCCATCTAAAAACCGGGAAAGTGCCACACCATGACTAAAATCACCAATGGAATCATACCCAGTATCGGGGCCCGATTTAATTAAAGCGCCCGTATTATTCCCCCTCAAGGCCCCTAAATGAAATTGCTGAACCCAACCCTTTTCATAATCCCAAATTGCAAATTGGTGTAATAGTGTCGAATTAAGTTTGGATGCGGCCAACCTATCAATGGCTTCACCGTTTAATATTCGTTTAAAAATGTGCTCCACTTCCTCCTCAGCATAAGGCTCAGCATACATATGTTCAAGCCCATGGTCGGATAGCTTACAACCATGCTCCGCAAAATAGTAATGCCTTTCTTTTAAGGCAGCTAAATAGGCATTAAAATCGGTGATGTTAAGTCCTGTAATTTTTTCGAGGGACAATTTATAGTTGGCAAATGCACTTAAATCTCCATTAAATAAAGCCTTATCAGGCCTGAAGGTTGGGAGTACCTTTACCTCATAATCATCCAGTTTTATTTTTTTATGCGATGCCAAATCATCAATTGGGTCGTCGGTAGTGCAAACAACTTCCACTTTTTTATTGGCTATCAGGTTTCTAACCGCATACTCAGGCGATTGCAGCTTTTCATTACATTCATCATAAATGCTTTTGGCAGTAGCCGGACTAAGTAGCTGATTGATGTTGAAATATCTCTTTAATTCTAAATACGTCCAATGATACAATGGGTTTCGCAGGGTATAAGGCACAGTTGCCGCCCATTTTTCAAATTTTTCCCAATCCGATTTATTGCCTGTAATATAGGCTTCTTCTACCCCATTGGCGCGCATGGCGCGCCATTTATAATGGTCGCCGTTTAGCCAAATTTGGGTCAAATTCTCAAAATTCAGGTTGTTTGCAATTTCCGCGGGAGGTAAATGGCAGTGGTAATCAATTATTGGTAGTTGTTCCGCAAAATCATGATAAAGTAACTCTGCAGTTTTGGTTTGCAACAAAAAATCTTCGTTTAAAAAACATTTCATATTGATATAAAATTGAAAGGTAATTTAGGATAACACACTATTTTTTTTAATTACCTAGGCTCAATGATTAAATGTGAAGTTATTAATTTACTGAACAATATTTTAAGAAAACTAATATTGGCTTCTCTGAATTAATGACAATTAAAACTATAAAAATTTACTTCCAAATATCATTTAATATTTGTTCGAAATCCATTTAAAAAATTTGGTCAATTGTGTACTTTCTTCTTTAAACCATTTCAAACATTCCATTGCATTTACTTCTACTCCTTTATTTGCTAAATCTTCAAATGGTTCTGGTATCCAAGCAAATAGCACTCTGCCCATTTTGCTTTTTGTTAAATAAAACCAAGTATCAATTGGGGGACAATCATTCAAATCAAATAACCCTCCAGATGCTACTTCAGAGGCACCATCAAGCACAGTTAAATCAATTTCAGCTATTAATATCTTGCCTTTAAACTTCGTTTTTACTTTTTCAAACATAAAATCATGTTTATTCTTTAGCTGTGCATCAAATACTTCATTCAATCTAAATTTTTCTAAAATTTTGGTATTCCATATAGTATCAATCCATTTTAGCTCCCCTTCTTCAATATATTTATAACTAAATAAATTATTTTCCTCTAATTTTGAATTTAAGCTACGTAATATAAAGTCACTATTTTCCAAGCTATTATCCAATTGCAAATCACAATACTGTTGGGTTAATAAAAGGTTTCTCTTAAATTCAGTCTGATTTATTTTCATGGAATTTTAATTTTTAGAAGTTGTTATTTCTTGTCCATCTTAAAACTTTATTAATATCCAAATATTGAATCAATATCGCTTTGATTTGTATTTTTACCAAAGTAAAAAAAATATGGAAAATAAGCCCATCGCCCGTAAATTAAGATTGTTATCCCAATTGATGGAACTGCATGATGCTAACCCTTTTAAAATAAAGTCGGTAGCTAACGCGGCCTTTAAGGTTGATAAACTCCCCTTCCCTATTGCCGGGAAAAGTTTAGCCGAACTCGAAAAAATTGAGGGTGTTGGCAAAAGCATCGCTACCAAAATAGTGGAATTATTTGATACTGGCTCGATGGCAGAGTTGGATGAATTTTTAGATAAAACACCTCAAGGCGTGGTAGAAATGATGGGCATTAAGGGTATTGGTCCTAAAAAAGTAGGTATTATTTGGCACGAACTGGGTATTGAAAACATAGGCGAGCTTTACTATGCCTGCAATGAAAACCGATTGGTAGAAGCAAAAGGCTTCGGACTAAAAACGCAGGACGATATCCGCAAGGTAATTGAGTTTACCATGGCTGGTTTAGGGAAGCACCTATACGCCAAAATTGAACCGGATGCCAACGCGTTACTAGAAAATATTAAAAAACTAATTCCAGAAATACAAATAAGCTTTGCCGGGGATTACCGCCGATATGTTGAAATTATAGACAAATTGGTTATTGTTATTGGTAGTACAAATATTCAAAATACCGTTAACACCATCCTTTCTGTAAGTTTACTTGAAAATGCCAATACTGATGAATATACAATTCATGGCAATTTACCAAATGGATTAGGGGTTGAGATAGTTTGCGTGGAGACAAGCAATTTCTATAAAACTTTATTTACGCTTACTGGCAATGAAGAACATGTTTCGGCAGTTTTAACCCGCGCAGGAAACATAGCAGTTGCAGAAAGTGAAGAAACCATTTATAAAAGTGCTGGTTTACAATATATTGAACCTGAATTAAGGGAGAGCGATACCTATATTTTAGATGCCGAAAACAATACTTTACCCCAATTAATTACTTTAAACGATTTAAAAGGAACCCTCCATAACCACAGCACTTGGAGCGATGGCATCAATACCCTGGAAGAAATGGCCTTGTATTGCCGAGATGAACTTAAGCTAAACTATTTGGGTATGTGCGACCATAGCAAGAGTGCTTTTTATGCCAAAGGCTTAAGTATCGAACGGGTGCTGCAGCAACAGGAAGAAATTGACCACCTAAATAAAAAGCTAAATGGTTTTAAAATATTTAAAGGCATTGAATCGGATATTCTGTATGATGGTTCTTTAGATTATCCGGATGAAATTTTAAGTCGCTTTGATTTTATTGTTGCTTCGGTACATTCCATATTAAAAATGGATGAAGAAAAAGCTACTTCCCGTTTAATAAAAGCCATTGAAAACCCGTACACCACCATACTTGGTCACCCAACAGGTAGGTTACTGTTGAGCCGCGATGGCTATCCTATTAATTATAAAAAAGTAATTGATGCCTGTGCCGTCAATAATGTGGTTATTGAGATTAACGCGAACCCATTAAGACTTGATTTAGACTGGCGATGGCAAAAATACGCGCTCGATAAAGGGGTATGGCTTTCCATAAATCCCGATGCGCACCGAAAGGAAGGTTTTTTAGATATGCACTATGGGGTACTTGTTGCCCGCAAGGGTGGATTAACGAAGGAAAAATGCCTTAATTCATTATCTTTGCCCGAAATTGAAAGTTTTTTTAACAGTAGGAAAATAAATAAGCTTTCAAATAGTTGATATAAAATTATCCACATCCTTTATTAACATGTATTTAGCACAAGCTAGCTACATAAAACCATTGAACCTCATATTGAATGAGCTTACTAAATAAAGTTAAAAATTTTAACTCAATACCCAACAAACCATCTATTTTGGTGGTTGGCGATTTAATGATAGATCGCTATATAATGGGCAGTGCTACCCGCTTATCACCTGAGGCTCCTGTTCCGGTTGTTAACGTAAAAAACGAAACCGCAACGCTTGGGGGTGCTGGTAATGTGGTGCAAAACTTGGTTGCCTTAGGTGCTAAAGTAAGTATTGCCGGTATGATTGGCGATGATGCGGGTGGGCAGCAAGTAATTGAAATACTAAAAAATGATGGTGTTGAAACGGAGTCCCTTGTTAAAGATAGTAGCCGACCAACCACTGTAAAAACCAGGGTGTTGGTAGGCAGTCATCAACTGGTTAGGATTGATAGGGAAACAACAAACCCTATTTCGATTGAGCTGGAGAACCAATTGGTTGAAAAATTTGAATCGGTTATTGAAAATAAGGATATTGTCATTTTTTCGGATTATAATAAAGGCCTTTTTGCCCTTTCGCTTACACAAAGGCTTATTAAAATAGCAAACCAGCATCAAAAAAAAGTAATTGTTGACCCCAAGGGGTTAAATTACGAAAAATACAGTGGTGCCTATATTATAAAGCCCAACCGCAAAGAATTGGCCGAAGCGGCTAAAGTTGAAGGCATAAAAACAAACGAAGACATTCAAAAAGCAGCCGAAATTATTTTAAATCAAACAAACGCAGCTTATTTAATAGTCACACTTTCGGAAGATGGGATGGCGATTATAAGTAAAGACCGAACCCAATTACTTTCGGTAAAAGCTACCGAAGTATTTGATGTTACAGGTGCTGGTGATACTGTTATCGCTACAATAGCGTACTTTTTGGCTGTTGGTTTTTCTATTGAGGAGGCTTGTGAACTGGCCAACCATGCCGCTGCCATTGTAATTAGGCATATTGGTAGCGCCACAACCACAATTGACGAAATTTTAGCTGATATGGTGAGTGGATAGTAGTGAGCGGATAGTGGTGAGTGGTTAGTGGTGAGCAGATATTAATGAGTGGATAGCTTTGAGTTTGTAGGTATTGTGAGTGGTTGAGTTTTTTTGGTGGATTTTGATAGGACTATTTATTATTAGTTTTTTTAATCGAGGATTAGACAGTTATAGTTATTAATATTTTCAGGTTTTTAGAGAAGAAGAATGGTATTAAAAGAATTAATTGAGCATCAGCTTGTCATACAAAAAGTAATAGATACTTTAAGTGGCGACATAAATACCGCCTGCGAAATGATTAAAACAGCCATTAAAAACGGCAACAAGGTTTTACTTGCGGGTAATGGTGGTAGTGCTGCCGATGCTCAACATATAGCTGCCGAATTAAGCGGACGATTTGTAAAAGAGCGTAAGGCATTACCAGGTATCGCGCTTACAGTTGATACATCAGCTTTAACAGCCATTGCCAATGACTATGGCTATCAACATGTTTTCTCCCGGCAGGTGGAAGCCTTTGCGCGTCCGGGCGATTTATTTATAGGTATTTCAACAAGCGGCAACAGTCAGGGAATTTTGAATGCTTTAACCACCGCTCGAGATTTGCAATGCCAAACTTTAGGACTTTCGGGTCGAGATGGAGGAAAAATGAATGGCCTTTGCGATTTAAACATCGTCATTCCATCCGATGTTACTGCCAGGATACAAGAAATGCACATCCTGATTGGTCATATTTTATGTAAGTCGGTTGATGATTTATTTTAATTATTGGAATTTAATTAACAAAAATGGAATTAAGACCCGGTATTGAAAAATCAATCAGTCACAAAATTTTTAGTCTATCCGCCTTACAAAGCCAAATTAAACAATGGCAATTGCAAGGTGATAAGGTAGTTTTCACCAACGGTGTATTCGACCTGGTTCATATTGGCCATATAACTTACTTAGCTAAAGCGGCAGAGCTAGGGCATAAATTAATTATCGGCCTAAATGCCGATAGCTCGGTAAAACGGTTAAAAGGAGAAGAACGACCGATAAACAATCAGGATAATAGGGCAAGTTTGCTAGCAACCATGTTTTTTGTTGACGCGGTAGTTATTTTTGAGGAAGATACTCCTCTTAATTTAATCACCAATTTACTCCCCGATATTTTGGTTAAAGGTGCCGATTATGCGATTGATCAAATTGTTGGCGCAAAAGAGGTATTAGCCAATGGAGGCGAGGTGAAAACCATCAGTTTTGTGGATGGCTATTCCTCCTCTTCTATCATCCAAAAAATAAAAACCCAATAAAAGATATTTAATCCCAATTAAATGAAGATATTGGTAATTAGGTTTAGTTCGATGGGCGATATTATTTATACCACGCCTGTTGTACGATGCTTAAAAAAGCAATTGCCAAATGCCGAAATTCATTTTTTAACAAAACCGGCTTTTAAATATATATATGATGGCAATCCTTATATTGATAAACTGTTGCTATTAACGCCAAAACTATCAGACACCATTGCCCAAATTAAAACGGAGGGATACGACTATATCATCGACCTGCACAATAACCTGCGTACTTTTCTGATAAAGTTAAATACAGGCATAAAAGCATCCTCCTACAAAAAACAACCTATTTTAAAATGGCTTAGCCTAAAACTAAACACACAATTGATCCCAAAAACTCATTTGGTGGATAGGTATATACAAGCGGTACAATTTTTAGGTGTAAAAAATGATGGTGCCAAAATTGATTATTATATTAAAAGTAATTATCAAGTAAATGATTTATTACCTGTTTCGCATCAAGGTAAATACGTGGTATTCATTATTGGTGCTACCCATTTTACCAAGCGAATGCCTAACAAAAAAATAATGGATATTTGTAGGCAAATAAATTACCCCATTGTATTATTAGGCGGTAATGATGTTAAGCATAATGGCGAATTTATTGCCTACAATTTACCAAATGTATACAATGCTTGTGGACTCACCACGCTTGATGAATCAGTTTTTTTGGTATCGAAAGCTCACAAAGTAATTGGTTTTGATACTGGTTTAACCCATATAGCCGAAGCATTTAACAACCCCATAGTATCAATTTGGGGAGGCACCGTTCCCGAATTATTGGGTGTGCAACCTTATAAAGTTAAGGAGGTACTTGTTTCGGGTATTAACCTGCCTTGCCGCCCATGCTCAAAGTTTGGTTTGGAACAATGCCCAAAAAAGCATTTTAAATGTATGAATAACATACCCGGAGGTGAAATTGTAGATTTTATAAATCAATAATCATAATTATGTTTATTCATTAATTGTTTACTAAAATTAGCAATTATCGGTTAACCTTAGTTTTACAGGGAATTTATCATTAATTTATCTCGCAGGTTGTATAAATTTCTTTATTTTAGCATATGAAAAAGTTGGCGCTTATTCGGCATGCGAAAGCAGAAAAAGATATTTCAAAAGGTGATTTAAATCGCCCGTTAAAATATACTGGAATTTTGGATGCGAGATTTATGGCCGAAAAAATGAAAGACCTAAAATTCATTCCCGAATTATTGGTAACAAGCCATGCCCTCCGTACTAAAACAACAGCCGAAATTTTTGCTGATACCCTTTCCCTTCCCGATCCCAACATAATAGAAGAAATATATAATGCTGGTGTTAGCGATTTATTAAAAGTTATCAATGAATTGCCAGATAAACATGATTTTATTGGCATCATAGGCCATAACCCTGGTATTGCGCAATTAATTGATTACCTGGCCGCCGAACTTAAGGAAGTTCATACAAGTACCATAGCCATTATTGAATTCGAAGAAAATAGTTGGGAGGAAATAACGCAAGACTCGGGGATAATTACCTATTATAGTTCTCCAAAGGAATAAATTGATTTACTCCTTTTACCAAAATCAAAGCTCCAACAACATAAATTATAATCAAAGGAATTCATTTTTGATTTTTATTAAGAGCCATTATCAATTCCATTTATTAACCTCCAATAGTATAAATTTTACCAGGTAGTGCTTTAATAATTCCTTGCATTTCCATATTTAACAAATTCATAGCTAACTGACTGGTAGTGAGCTTAGTCTTAATTGTCAAATCATCAATAGGAAGTGGGGAATTATTTAGGCGAATGGTTTCAAATATCAGTTCTTCTTCTACTGTTAAGCCAAGTGGTAAAATTAATTGCTTCTGTGTTCTCTTAACTTCAATATTGTTTTCCCAACCTAAAACGTAACCTAAATCAGCTACACAGCTTAGTAAGGCTGCTTTATTATTCCTGATTAAAAAGTTACAACCTTCTGAAAACTCATCTCCAATTCTGCCGGGAAAAGCGAAAACATCTCGATTATAGGAATTCGCTATTTCGGCAGTAATGAGCGCACCTCCTTTTACACTCGCCTCTACCACCACTATCGCGTCTGCTATACCTGCTACAATTCGGTTGCGTTGAGGAAAGTTTTCCCTATCGGGCATTGTTCCCGATGGGTATTCAGATAGCAGACCACCACAATCAACCATCTTTTCGGCAATTAACCTATTTTGGCTGGGATATAACTTATCTAGCCCATGCCCTAGTACCCCAACAGTTTTTGTGTGATATTTAAGGCACTCTTTATGCACTGCTCCATCAATACCCAAAGCCAGCCCACTCACTACCAAAATATTAAGTTTCTGCAACTCTTCAATTAATTGTCTGCAGAGATTTTTTCCATATTCAGTAGCGTTCCTAGTACCTACAATACTTATAATGCGCTGTGTATTTAAATCTGCATTGCCTTTATAATATAATAGTATGGGAGAATCGTGACAGTTTTTTAATCTTTTTGGGTAGGCACTGTCAGCATAGAATAGGATTTGAATATTGTTTTTTTCAACAAATTTTAACTCTTTCTCCGCTTGTAACAGAGCTTCCTTAAAATTTAATTGTTTTACAGTTTTGTCTCCAATACCTTGAATTTTTAGCAATTTAGCAGGAGTTGCCTCGAAAACCTTTTCGGCACTCCCAAACTGTGCTATTAATGATTTTGCTAAAGTTGGACCAATATTTTTTAAATAGGTTAGTGCCAGTTGATGCAGTGCAGACATTGTAATTATTTAGTCTGCTAAAATATTAAAACGAATTAAATAATAATTTATAGTTTAAAATTATTTTGCTTTTATGTAGATTACCTGCTTGGTTTCAAAAAAAGGTTCATCAAAATATTGATTGAGATAAAATTGTTTCACGGACAACTTAGACTCGGCAATCTCGTTAGCCAAATCGCCCCCTTTTAAATAAACTATTCCATTTGGCATAATATTACGAGATGTTTTATTGAATTTATCTTTCACCCAAGGGTAAAAATCTTTTAATTGAGTAACCGCCCTCGACACCACAAAATCAAATTTCCCATCAATTTCTTCGGCACGTTGATGTGTTGTAGTAACATTGTCGAGACCGATTACTTTTGCTACCTCATTAACCACTTTTATTTTCTTCCCAATAGAATCTACCAATAAAAATTGTGTGGCAGGAAACATAATGGCCAAGGGTATACCCGGAAATCCCCCTCCTGTTCCTACATCCATCACTCTTTCGCCCTCTAAAAATGAAATGATTTTAGCTATACCTAATGAATGAAGGATATGCCGTTCAAAAATAAAATCAATATCCTTACGTGATATCACATTAATTTGGTTATTCCAAAAACTATATAATTCAGGAAGTTGATTAAACTGGCTTAACTGGTAGCTGGTAAGCTCTGGGAAATATTTTTCAACCAAATCAAAAGTCCTCCCTTTTAAAAGTAGTAAATATATTACTTAATAGATCCCTAGCGCGATATAATTGCGCTTTTACTGTACCTAAAGGTAAATCAAGTTCAAGGGCAATTTCTTCGTATGATAGCTCTTCTAAATAGCGTAGTGTTACTAAATTTCTATATCGTGTAGGCAAAGTATCCAGCAATAAATTAATTACCTCTTTTTGCTGTTTTTGAATAGAGGTTTCTTCTGGGTCTAAAACATCGGCTTTTATTTGTAATTCAAATTCATCCCCATCTGCACTATACATGGTATTTATGGAAGTTGTGTTCAGCTTCCTTTTTCTTATAAAATCAATACAATTATTCGTTGCCACCCTAAACAACCAAGTACTAAATGCAAAATCAGGTTGGTATTTATCTAACTTTTCAAAAGCCTTAGCAAAAGTTTCGATGGTAAGATCCATGGCATCTTCCCTATTATTCACCATTTTAAGAACCATAAAAAATATTGAATCCTTATAACGGTGCATTAAATCGGCGTAAGCTTTCTGATCGCCTTCTCTGGCCTTTAAAACCAGATTATAATCATTTCTGGAGTTTTGGCTAAAATTTGAATTTACTTCCATTTTTTGTTCTTAGTAAAGGCGGATATCATTCCAAAAATATTCAAATAAAAATAATAAACCATGTCTAAAAGCGGTAAATAAAATAAAAAATAATACCCACCAAATTGTTTAAAAAGTTTTCGATAAATCAAAAGTTGCACAAGATATCGTCCGAGAAAAAGGCTTATGACAATTAATGGCTGAAAATTTAAAGTTAAACAAGCTCCAATTGAAATATATAGAAGAAAACCAGTCAACGCGTCTAAACTAAGAAAGAATTTGTGTCTTCCCTTATAAAACTTACCTGCGCCAAAATGACGTCTTTTTTGATTGAACCAACTGCTAAAACTCGTCTTCGGTATTGAATACATATAAGCATCAGGATGCATTTCAATTGCCACATTGGTTCGGGTTGAATTTTGATTTACAAAAATGTCATCGTCGCCGCTAAGAACATGCATATGGGATGCAAAACCCTTGTTACTAAAAAATAAGGATTTGGTGTAGGCTAAATTACGCCCAACACCCATGTAAGCATTCCCTTTTGACGCTGAAGAAAAATAGTTAATAGCTGTTTTTATGGTTTCAAACCTTATTAACGGATTTATAAAGTTTTTTGTTCTGTTATAAGGCGAATAACCCAAAATTATTTCCTTTCCGGGTTCAAAATTAGCTACCATTCGAGTAATCCAATCATTTGATGCTGGAATACAGTCGGCATCTGTAAATAATAGATGTTCATTCTTTGCTGCCTTTATTCCCAATGTTAAGGCGAATTTTTTACCAGTTCGGTATTTGTCATTAATGGCTATTGTAACAATTTTCAGATGATGATAATTCGCTTTTAATTCCAGCAATACATTTTCAGAATTATCAAACGAACTATCGTTTACCACAATAACCTCAAAATCAGGATAATTTTGTTGTAGAATGAATGGTAAGTTTACTTGCAAGTTTTCTGCCTCATTGCGTGCGCTTATAATTACTGATACCGGAATTTTAACCTGAGGCAATTCAAAATTAGTTTTGACTTTTGATAATTTAAGGTGATTGCTCAGCAATATATATAGCTGAATAAGTAGGCAAACTAATAGTAAAATAAAAAAAACTTCTTGTATATATGTTTCCAAATGCTGTATTTGATATTTGTGCAAATTTGTTAAAAATCAATGAAAAATTAGGTTTATTTAGCATAAATAGTTTTAATTAAAACCTAATTTGTTTTGGCAACATCAATCTCCAAATTTTACAATTTTGGTGTTGTGATATTAAATACCGCTCATTATTTTAAGCTTGTGCTAAGGTGAGGCATTATTTGTTAAATTTGTATCCTCAAAATGAAATTTAACTTAGCAGCACACGACCCATTTTCGAAAGCCCGTGCGGGCGAATTGATAACTGATCATGGTAGTATTTTAACCCCTATTTTTATGCCGGTGGGTACTGCTGGTACTGTGAAAGCAGTACACCAGCACGAATTAAGAAGTGATATTAAGGCGCAAATTATTTTAGGAAATACTTATCATCTTTATTTAAGACCAGGATTAAATACTTTAGAACAAGCTGGTGGCTTGCATAAGTTTAATGGTTGGGAAGGACCAATATTGACCGATAGTGGAGGTTACCAGGTATATTCATTAACAGATGTACGTAAAATAAAAGAAGAAGGGGTTACATTCCGCTCGCATATTGATGGCTCTAAGCATTTATTTACACCCGAAAATGTAATGGATGTACAGCGTTCAATTGGTGCCGATATTATTATGGCCTTTGACGAATGTACACCTTATCCGTGTGATTATAATTATGCCCGAAAATCAATAGAGATGACTCACCGCTGGCTTAAACGCTGTTGCGATCGTTTCGATGTTACAGAGCCAAAGTATAATTATAGCCAAACATTATTTCCGATAGTTCAAGGCTCTGTTTATAAAGATTTAAGAATAAAATCAGCCGAAGTAATTTCATCATTTGAAAGAGAGGGCAATGCTATTGGTGGTTTATCTGTCGGCGAACCAGCTGAAGAGATGTATGCAATGACAGAAGTAGTATGTGAGATATTGCCCAACCAAAAACCACGCTATTTAATGGGGGTTGGAACACCAATAAATATTTTGGAGAATATTGCGCTGGGAATTGATATGTTTGATTGTGTAATGCCTACCCGCAATGCGCGCAACGGTATGTTATTTACCAAGGATGGCATCATCAACATAAAAAACGAAAAGTGGAAAAACGATTTTTCGGCAATTCAAGTAGATAGCGATCTATACACCGATCAGGTTTATACAAAAGCTTATTTGCGCCATTTAATACATTCGGGCGAAATTTTGGGCGCACAAATAGCCACATTACATAATTTACATTTTTATTTATGGTTAGTAGCCGAAGCGCGCAACAAAATTATAGAAGGTGAGTTTTACAACTGGAAAAAAACAATGGTGAACCGATTAGGACAACGATTATAATGAGGCGGTTAATAAATAATTATTTAAAGGTTATTGATAGGTATATTATGAAAAAGTATATAGGTACTTTTTTATTTACGCTTGGTATTTTTTCGGTTGTAACTGTTGTTTTTGACATCTCCGAACACTTGGATAATTTTTTAAAAAATCACTCAAGCATTCAGGAAATTGCCTTTAAATATTATGCAGGCTTTATTCCGTTTTACATGAACTTATTATCGCCATTAATTAACTTTTTGGCAGTAATATTCTTTACAGCAAAAATGGCCAACCAAACCGAAATTGTACCTATTTTAAGCGGAAAAACAAGTTTTAACAGATTTTTAAGACCTTATTTTATTTGTGCAGGTTTAATTTTTATTGTATCATTTTTTGCCAATATCTATTTAATACCTTTCACTAATAAGTTAAAAATATCTTTCGAAAATTCCCATAATTTCAGTAGTGACGATCCAACTAAAAGCGAAGTACATATTCAGCTTGATAAACATACTTTTGTTTACCTACAGAATTATGACAACTCTATCCATACCGGTTATCAGTTTATACTTGAAAAATTTAATGGAGATGAGCTTAGAGAGAAATTGATTTCCCAGACCATTGTTTACGATTCAGTAAAAAGGGTATGGACCTTAAAAGGTTATACTATTAAATACATTAACGGGCTAAAAGAAAAATACGTTGATGGACTAGTAAAAGTAAAAGATACTGTGTTGGACATGCGGCCATCTGATTTTATAGTGTATGACAATGTTTATACTGCTATGTCAACTAGCGATTTAAGCAAAGCGATAGAAAAAGAAGAAATACGAGGCACTGGTGCAATTCAGGCGATGAAATATGAAAAATACAGAAGGTTTGTTTATCCTTTGTCTTCTTTTGTTTTAATGCTTATTGGCGTTTCCATTTCTTCTAGAAAAGTGAGAGGGGGGATTGGGCTTCCGTTGGGAATTGGAATATTTCTTTGTTTCTCATATATAGTAATTGATAAATTTTCATTGGTTTTTGCAGTAAAAGGAAATATGCCTGCTTTAATTGCGGTGTTTATACCAATTGTATTATTTGGATTCGTAGGGACTTATTTACTCATAAAAGCTCCTAAATAATGCAGTTAATAAAACCTATAAACCTGATTAATAAAAATCTCCTAATTTTACATCTAACAGTTGTTGTGTGGGGCTTTACAGGTCTATTAGGTAAACTTATCAGTATTTCAGCAGTAAGTTTAGTATGGTATAGGGTATTTATCGCCTTTGTATCGCTATTTATTTATTTTAAACTTTTTAAAGTAAATATCATCGTAAATAGGACGACCCTTATTATTTTATTACTTACAGGTGGCTTATTGGCTACTCATTGGGTATTGTTTTTTGCCTCTATTAAGTTTTCAACTATTCCGGTCACTTTGGTATGCTTATCCTCTATTACTTTATTCACTGCCATATTCGAGCCACTAATAAATAAAAAAAGAATATCAAAACTCCAGTTACTTGCGGGAGCATTAATAATTACTGGGATAGTTATCATTTTCAAATTCGAAACTAAATATACCTTGGGCATTATAGTAGGTTTGATAAGTGCAATGGTAGCTAGTATTTTTCCAATTATTAATTCAAAAATGATTAAAAAAAATGGAGCCATGCTGATAGGTTTTTATGAGCTTTTAGGGGCTTTTATTTGGATCAGCATTTATCTTTTTTTCTCACAAGGTTTTACAACTACAATTATTCCTACTTATACCGATATTTTTTACCTTCTTATTTTAGGAACAATATGTACCTCGGTTGCCTATGTTGCAGGTGTATCGGTAATGCGCGAGTTGCCTGTTTTTAGGGTTGCCCTAATTACAAATTTAGAACCTGTATACGGAATTTTGATTGCTTTTATCTTTTACCGAGACTTAAACAACATGACCCTAGGTTTTTGGATCGGTGCCGGAATTATTCTATCAACCATTATAATGTATCCCATTACACAACGAAAAGTTTACGAGCGAAAAAATAGAGGAAATCTATAATTTTTATTAAAATAGCCCAAGACCTTTTTAAGCTTAATCGGTAAATGTTTAGCGTTTCATGTCAATTGTTTTTTTAATATTTAAATTTTTCTTAATTTTAGAATATCAATTGTTTAGATGGATTTTATAAAACCTTAGGTTAGGTAAAATTCTGCTTAAACTATTATCCAATTTATAAATTATTCATATGTCGGCAAACGCAAGATTAGTAGTTGGTGAAGGGAAAATTAGTGGTTATATTTCAATTTTCCTTTCTACATTAAGTTTACTTGGTATCTTTTGTTTCAGATATCCAGAACAATTAACCACCCCAGAATTTAGAAATATTTATACAAAAGAAAGTATGGAGGTTTTAATGGCTGTAGTTACCATTACTTCTTTTTTTTTCGCATTGTTAAGTATTATTCTAAGTAAGAAAATAAAATTAGGGTTTCTGGGTTCTGCAATTGCGGGCATTGCTATATTGCTTGGTGCTTTTACTGTTCAAGGTAGAAGTGTTGATAAATCTGATTGGTATTTTGGCCTCGACTGGATGCTGCTTGATTTGTTATTAATGACAATCATATTTATCCCGCTTGAACTTTTCTTTCCCAAAAACAACAAACAGACAAAGTTTCATGAAGAGTGGCGGACGGATTTGGTATATTTTGTAATCAGTCATTTATTTATACAAATTTTTGGGATAATTACTCAAAAGCCTGCTATCCTATTTTTTAGTTGGATGGGACTGGCTAAAATACACTTATGGGTACATGGTTTGCCATTTATTGTTGCACTATTTCTGGCATTTTTAACAACTGATATTTTCCAATATTGGGCACACCGCATTTTTCATACAAGGGTTTATTTATGGCGATTTCATTCAGTCCATCATTCCACTAAAAGTATGGATTGGTTGGCTGGTAGTCGTACTCATTTTATCGATATCTTTTTTACCAGAGCCATGACCTTTATTCCTTTGTATGTACTTGGCTTTTCAACGGCTGTATTTAATGTATATATTATCTTTATAGCCATACATGCCGTACTAATCCATTCTAATACCCGCATTAATTTTGGATTTTTAAGATTTAATAGACAAAAATAGTTGGTAAAACCTTTGTAATAATCTGTTTTACAACAAGATATAAGGAGCAAATTGAAATTGATTTCAATTTGCTTTTTTTGTTATATGAAATCGTCAAAAAAAGGCGTGTTTGAACTGTA
>CAITEP010000002.1 GCA_903891475.1 uncultured Mucilaginibacter sp. | reverse complement strand
TGGAGCGGCTCAGCTTTAGTTCTATAAATCATATTGCTAACAAGTTGCCCTCCGGCAGAGCTCGTTTCCTCTTCTGATTTATGGGACGTATTTAATCATTTTTTTCAATAGAATCACCAACCATTTTTGACCACATTACCTATTTTTATAAAATCGTGAAATGGTGAATTATAGTAATAATAATGGTAAAATAATATCACAATTAAATGAATTTCATATTAAACTATTGATTTAAAATGAAATAGAACTTGCTTTATTTATTAATAATAATTGTTCCATAAACCTTGTTTTGATGAATATGCTTTTTGTGTTTCTTTTTATGCTTTGTTTCAGTAATGTGCTTTTTTTCAATATGTTTTGTATTTATTACTGGTTTATCAACTGGTGCTTTACTAATTGTACTAGTGGAATCTTTACTTAATTGTTTTACCGAAAAGTTATTATTCCTAATAGCATATTGAAGTAATCTTTTTTGTCCACTTGGTTTAGCCATGCTTCCATTTCCGTTAAAAATTGGAAACTCCCTGAATAACTGACCATCCTTAATATAAAAATTATCATTTCCACGGTAACCCTTTGATTGCGATTTATTTAATTGCGGAAAAATTATTCTTTGTGGCTTACCATAAGTAAACTCATACGCATAAATGTTAGTATAATTAATAGTATCCTTTGTTTTTATTTGAATTAATATCTCTGGATTTCCATCGGCATCTAGATCAGAATTGTAAACATCAATAATATTTCCTTCCAAATCACCTGAAGTAGAAGTATATTTTGCACCTGAAGAATCGGAATGCAAAATCAAATAAGAACCAGCTCCTTTGGCACCCCTACCCCAACTAAAGATATCATAATATTGGCCAGGAGAAACTTCAATCAATTTATGATATTTAAAAGGTTCTGTTATGATTGATTTTGGGGCAATTGGCTTAGTTATATCAACATCAAGTGGTTTTTTATCTCCACACCCACAAATTAGCAACAAACCTAAAACAGGTAATAATAGATAACATAATTTAGTACTCATATATAAGTCTTAAAGGTATTTAGTTAACCTAATTCATAAATTTTTATTGTGAAAATTAAAGTTATGTTATTATTATTTACCCAACAAGTAAACAATAATAACTATCATCCTAATTAAACAAATTATCCGCGGTTAGTTCTATTTTTAATTTGTCCGAATTTGTCATGAAAGCTTTAAACCCTCCATTAACGCCAGTATCAACATATTTAATAGTTATTTTATGAAAACCTTTAAGCAAAGGTACAGAGCCACCCTGCTCAAAGACCGCATGCTTGTCTTCATTTTCGACTATTGGTAAATCATCAATCATTAAGGCCGATCCATTTGCAGAACTTGTTGAAAAAATATAATTACCATCAGTAGGAATCTGAATAAAACCTGAATAAACTAAGCCAAATCCGCGCATATTTTTTTTAAACGGCATAATATTAAAACTTGTTACTGTACCCGTATCAATTAAAGCCGTACTTGTATTAAGTTGGCTTAAATTATTGAAACTTCCTGAAAATAATTGATATTTTACACCTTTCATAATCGGAGTATAAGTTATAGCTGGCAAAGGTTGCTTATTATAAACTAGCATTCGTACTACATTACTTCGTTTGCCTGTTGGAGTAATTACAATGGCCTTTAATTCACGGTATTGATCTGGAGGAATAGGGTAAGCTACAGAATTTGTGAAGGGAATACTCATATCGCTAGGGGTATAACCATCAATCGAGTAATAAACTTTTGCCCCTTTTACCGATGGCTTTAATTCAACTGATAATTTATCGGAAAATATAACTGAATCCCTGATGCCGATTGCCGTAGGAACCCGAAAATTAAAATTCATTTTCTCTAATCTGGCTAAACTCAAGGGCAACCTTGTATTGGCAAAATCGAGGTAGTTTTTATTGGCAGGTACCGACCAAGCCACTTCTGATAAAGCTAATAAGCGTGGCAGTGCCATATAATCTAACTTATTATCTGAGGCTATATACTCAGTCCATAAATTAGCTTGCACACCAAGTATAAACTTTTGTTGATCGGCGTTTAAAACCGCTGGTATTGGATTATAGCTATAAATTTTTGATATCGGACTGTAGCCTCCAATGCTTAATGGTTCAAGTTCGGGTCTGCCTTGCAAATGATCTATATATAATCCTCCGCTTGCAGGAGTCATGATAACATCGTGATTTTGCTTAGCAGCGGCAATACCACCAGCCTCCCCACGCCAGCTCATTACAGTCGCGTTTGGTGACAGACCACCTTCCAATATTTCATCCCATCCAATAATGCTTCTGCCTTTGCTATTTACAAACTTTTCAATCCGTTGTATAAAGTAACTTTGCAATTCAGCTTCATTCTTTAGTTTTAAATCTTTTATTAGTTTCTGGCAATACATTGATTTTTTCCAGGCATCCTTAGGTACTTCATCGCCACCAATATGAATATATTTTCCAGGGAATAAATCCATAATCTCTGTCAATACATCTTGTAAAAAGTTAAAGGTCTTGTCTGAAGGGCAATAAATATCATGAAAAACGCCCCATGTTTCTGCAACTTTATATGTATTGGCCGAATCACAACTCAATTCAGGATAGGCAGCCAAGACAGCGGTAGAATGACCGGGCATCTCAATTTCCGGAACGATATTTACATATCTGTCGGTAGCATATTTAACTACCTCACGTACCTCATCCTGGGTATAAAAACCACCACAGGGGGTATTATCAAATTGTTGAGGTGTTCGGTCGTGGTAATTGCCAATAACAGTCTGTGCCCTTTGACTGGCTATTGAAGTTAGTTTGGGATATTTTTTTATTTCGACACGCCAGCCCTGATCATCCGTTAAATGCCAATGAAAATTATTCAGTTTATAACTAGCTAGTAAATCAATATATTTTTTGATTACCTCCACCGAGAAAAAATGTCGACTAACATCCAGCATAAAACCACGGTATTTAAATCGAGGATAATCCACAATTTGTAAAGCAGGTAAATTTAAGCCAGCTGTTTCATTTTTTTGGGCTTCAATCAGTTGTATTAAAGTTTGAACTCCATAAAATAACCCAGCTCCCTTGCCTGTCAACATAATTTGTTCAGGTGTGATTAATAGTCTATATCCTTCATAGGGTAAGCTATCAGTTTGTTTGGAGGAAAAAATAATGGAATTAACCGTTTTTTGATTGTTTAATTTTTTCGCGGCAGTTTTTAAGATACCGGCATTTTGCAAATATGATTGAAAAAAGATAACTGCTTTATTTTCAACACTATCAGCTAAAATGGAGGTTTGATTACTGAATGTAAATTGTCCATCCCCTTTTTTTATTGAAAAAGGAGCGGGAATAATCCCCAGGTTAGGGTCTACAGTTTGAGCGATTAAAAAACAAGGTATAAATAATAAATGTAGTACAAATAAGAAAAAGAATTTTTTACACATTTTGGGATAACTTATATTAAGTGAAAACTAGCGGACGCCAGATTTATTTTCATAAAAATTTGGAAAGATTTTAAATCGAAAAATAAGCGCAACCCTTCACTATTCCAACTAATACTCTAGAGGCACTATAGGCTCTTTCTTATTGGTCGACATAATCATCATAGTTTGGAAAGTTTTTACTACCGAAATTTTACTTATTTTTTCCATAATTAATTGCTCGTACGATTTTATATCTCGAACATAAACCTTTAGCAGAAAATCGCACTGACCAGTAACATGATGGCATTCGGTCACTTCTTTTATGGTCTGTATTTCATCTAAAAAAGTTTGGATAGTGTCTTTTTGATGAAAGTCTAAAGAAATCTGAATAAAGGTTTTAATGCCTAATCCTAGTTTTTCTTCATCAACAAGCGCATGGTAACTTTTAATATATTCTAGATGCTCCAATTTACGCACACGCTCCAAGGTTGGAGCCGGAGAAAGCCCAATTTCGTTCGATAATTGAAGGTTAGTTATCCTTCCATTCTCCTGTAAAATCTTCAGTATCTGTAAGTCTATTTTATCTATTTCGGTAGCCATAGTACAAGCAAATATAGTATTTTAAGCTACTTACAAAATTTAATTTTTTAAAAATCTATTTTTTCAGATATATATTCGTTTGATATTAATTTTTAGATTTATCTAAATTTTTTATTAGATTTGTATAAATGAATACTTTAGCCGAAGAAAACTATTTAAAATCCATTTTCCATCTATCGGATGCTGAGGAAAGTGTTAGCACCAACCAATTGGCAACTTTGCTAAATACCAAAGCCTCCTCAGTAACTGATATGTTAAAGAAACTAGCAGATAAAGCACTTATAAATTATACGCCTTATCAGGGTGTTCGCTTAACCTTAACTGGTGAAAAAATAGCACTTAATATTATTCGGAAGCACCGTTTATGGGAGTATTTTTTGGTAGAGAAGTTGAATTTTAAATGGGATCAGGTACATGAAATGGCCGAAGAAATGGAGCATATATCGAGTAATGAATTGATTAACAGGCTCGATAAATTTATGGGCTATCCTAAATTCGACCCGCATGGCGACCCTATTCCTGATATGAATGGTCAAATCAACCAACATGACCTTAAACTACTTTCGGCCATCGAGGTAAATGATAGTGGTATTATTTGTGGGGTTAAAAATCACACGCCAAACTTTTTGCAATATCTCGAAAAACAATCGCTAACTATTGGTAAAACCATTATAGTGATTGAAATTTTCCCATTCGATCAATCAATGGTATTACAAACCGAAAACAAGGAAGTTCATATAAGTAGTGAAGTTGCTAATAATTTATTGATATCGTTATGAGCAATATTAACCATCAGTCTTTAAGTAATGTAAACAGTTCTGTAAAAACAGAAAACAAAACCGGCTGGCGTAAAATATTGGCCTTTATTGGCCCTGCATACCTAGTTAGTGTAGGCTATATGGATCCGGGGAATTGGGCAACCGACATTGCCGGAGGTAGTGGGTTTGGCTATAAATTAATTTGGGTACTATTTGTATCGAATTTAATAGCCCTTTTATTGCAATCATTAAGTGCTAGGTTAGGCATTGTGCGTGGACTCGACCTTGCCCAAGCCTCAAAAAACGCCTATCCTAAGTTTGTCAATTTATGCCTTTACCTATTGGCTCAAATTGCCATTATAGCTTGCGATTTGGCCGAAATTATTGGTATGGCAATAGGTTTAAAACTACTTTTTAACCTGCCGCTTATTTGGGGTGTTTGCTTAACTATAACCGACACCGTATTAATGCTTTTTTTAATGAATAAAGGCATGCGCAAGTTGGAAGCTTTTATTATTGCAATGATTTCAATAATCGGCATTTCGTACCTTATTGAAATGTTTATTGTTAAGCCTGATATTTTGGAGGTAGCCAAAGGGTTTATACCGATAAATCTATTTAAAAACGATGCCATTTCACAGCAAATGCTATACATATCAATTGGTATTATAGGTGCTACAGTAATGCCGCATAACCTATACTTGCATTCGGCATTGGTACAAACCCGACAAATAAGTCGGACCCATAACGGCATTAAAAGTGCCATCAAGTTTAATTTATTTGATACCGCGGTTGCCTTAAACCTAGCTTTTTTTGTTAATGCGGCAATTTTAATATTAGCGGCTAGTGCATTCTTCAAAAATGGTTTTTATCATGTAGCAGAGATTCAGGATGCTTATCGTTTATTAGCACATATTTTCGGTAACCTTGCTCCTATCATGTTCGCCATTGCCTTAATTGCCTCCGGACAAAGCTCTACTGTTACCGGTACCCTTGCCGGACAAATCATCATGGAAGGACATATCAACCTACGTATTGAGCCTTGGTTACGAAGATTACTAACCAGAATTTTGGCAATAGTACCTGCCTTGTTAACCATTCTTTATTTTGGAGAGAACGGATTAGGGAATTTAATAATCTTAAGTCAGGTAGTATTGAGTTTGCAATTAGGGTTCGCTGTAATTCCGCTTATTCATTTTACCTCCAATCGTAAACGTATGGGTGAGTTTGCCATAAGTATCAAGGTAAAAATTTTAGCCTGGACAAGTGCAATTTTAATAATAGGACTAAACGGAAAATTAGTAATTGAACAACTAGGCATTTGGATAAAACAATATCCCAATTCCATAATTTGGATGTATTGCTTAGTAATTCCAATTATAATTGGTGTCGCGGTTTTATTATTATACGTTTTTTTAAGACCTATTTTATATAAACATCATGATGCACCCGCAAGTGTGCCACACGGACTGGCATCCGCAATTACAGAATTGGAACCCATTAATTACAAACATATAGGCATACCGATTGACTTTTCGAAAAATGATGGCGATACCATAAAACATGCGCTGATGCAAGGCGGTAAATTTGCAACTTATACCTTGATACACGTAGTTGAAACTGCCGGAGCACGATATTATGGTACCGAAGTGATGGACCATGAAACACAAAGCGATGCCGATAACCTGGATATTTATGTAAATGCCTTATTAAAATTAGGTTATTTGGCAGATGCTAAAATTGGTTTTGGCAATGCGGCAACTTCCATTTCAAAAATTGTAGTGGAGGAGGATATTGATTTTATTGTGATGGGTAGTCATGGTCATAAAGTATTGAGAGACCTGATATTTGGAACCACCGTAAATTCAGTAAGGCATATGGTGGATGTACCGGTTTTAGTAATTAAACCACAATAATAGGTTAGGATAATGGCTAATAAAATTTATTCGCATATTTGCAGTTATTGATAAGGTGATGGAGCAGCAAATTTACATTAAGAACAAGAAGGCCTATTTTGAATACTATATACTTGATAAATATACAGCAGGGATAAAACTGCTTGGTACCGAAATAAAATCTATACGTGAAGGTAAAGCTAATATAAACGACGCGTTTTGCACATTTATAAATGAGCAGCTTTACGTACGTAACCTCCATATTTCTGAATACAGCTATGGTTCGTTTTATAACCACGAAGCTAAGCGCGACCGTGTACTACTCCTCCAAAAAAAGGAACTGAAAAAACTACTCACCCGTGGCGAAGAAAAAGGACTAACGATAGTACCTCTTGCTCTATTTATTAGCGAACGTGGATTCGCCAAATTAGAGATTGGTTTGGCCCAGGGTAAGAAAACCTTTGATAAGCGAGAAACCATTAAAGAACGCGATACTAAATTGGAAATGGACAGGGTGATGAAAAGGTAACAAGCCCAATTCTCTTGCGATTAATCAAAAAATAACCAAATAAAATGTAAAGGGCTAAATTGGGTTTGAAATAAAGAGTGTAAAGCAATTTACTAAAGAATTCTATCATTTCCTTTTTAAAACTTACTTTACACCCTCTAATTGAAATTAATTTGCAAACTCAGCTTTTAATTCAGCCTTCATTGCTTTTCTAAATTTTAACACTTTTGGTTCTGATACCCCAGCAATGTAAGGGTTATCGCCATGCAGTCTGTAATATCCTTGGTGATATTTTTCGGCGGCATAAAATGCGGAGTAGGGTAAAACTTGGGTAACTATCTTATCCGAATAATGTTTAGAGGCATCAATCTTTTTAATTACTTCCAGAATAGTAGTCTTTTCTGCAAGAGTTCTATAAAACGCTACGGAACGGTAATCGGTACCAACATCCGGACCTTGACGGTTCAATTCGGTTGGGTTATGGGCAAAAAAGAAAGCAGTAACAAGCGTTTCATAACTAATAATTTTAGGGTTATAATAAACTTGCACACATTCCGCATGTCCGGTTGTACGGGTACAAACCTCTTCGTAAGTAGGGTTTTTAGTGGTACCTCCTGCAAAACCAGCAACAACTGAGTTTACGCCTTTTAGTTCAGACATTGCCTCAGTCAAACTCCAAAAACAGCCTCCGCCAAAAGTCGCAACTTCTTCGCCTGGCTTAGGTTTTGGTAATGAAGCTATCTCATATTCCCCGGAAGACTGTCCGTTTGCACAGCCTAAAATAAATAAACAAGCAATAAATAAAATATTCTTTTTCATGGTTTTTAAATTAATCAAATGTACGCACCTCTTGATTTTTTGGATGGTCATACACAAGTAATTGTTTTTAATATTTGTTTTATCGCTTAGTCGCAACCTTAATTAATTCCTTACAATAAATTTAGCTCTTATTTATTAATGAGTTTTTAACCTTGGTAATGATGAAACTTAATCCATTTATTTTAATTTCATAAACGCTTGCCATCAGCATACCCAATTTACCAGCCGGAAACCCTTTGTTATGCATCCATTCCAAATAACTAACTGGCAAATCGCTGATTAAAACACCCTTGTATTTACCAAAAGGCATTTTAGTTTGCACCATCTCAACCAATATTTTGGAGTCGGGCCTTAAATCTTCCATATCTTGTAAAGATAAGCCCATAAACCTACATATTGAAAAATATTCGAATCGGACTATCGAATTCAATAATTCTTTGCTTTACTACCACAATTACAAATAATTTTAGGTATGGAAACTTGAATCAGTTATTATTGTTTAAAAAACAAAAAGTATAGAATATGGAAAAGCGGGAAATTGGAAATTCAGGTATTAAAGTATATCCATTTGCATTTGGCGGAAATGTTTTTGGTTGGACTATTGACGAAAAGCAATCATTTAAAATTTTGGATGCCTATGTAGATTATGGGCTTGATTTTATTGATACTGCCGATGTTTACTCGGTTTGGGCATCAGGCAATAAAGGTGGCGAGTCGGAAACAATTATCGGCAATTGGCTACATAAAACTAAAAAACGCGATCAAGTAATTATAGCCACTAAGGTTGGTATGCAATTGGATGTTGATAAAAAAGGGCTTTCAAAAAAACATATAATTAGCGCGGTTGAGGCTTCATTAAAACGCCTGCAAACTGACTATATAGATTTATATCAAACGCATAAGGATGACCCTGATACACCTTTACTAGAAACTTTAGAAGCGCTGGATGATTTAAAAAAGCAAGGTAAAATCAGAGCAATTGGTGCTTCTAATTATAGCGGTGAACGATTAGAAGAAGCCATTAAAATAAGTACTGAACATAACTTGGCAAAATTTGAATGCCTGCAACCTGAATATAATTTGTACCAACGTGAAGATTATGAAAAGAATTTGGAGCCATTTTGTTTGGAAAACAAGATAGGGGTTATTACCTATTTTTCGCTGGCGAGTGGGTTTTTAACTGGGAAATACCGAGCAGAAAATGATTTTTCAAAAAGTAGCCGTGGACAAGGAATGAAAAAGTACTTAAATCCTCGGGGCTTTAAAATTTTAGCAGCCTTAGACGTAGCAGCTAAAGAATACAATGTTAGTGACGCGACAATTGCTTTGGCATGGATTATGGCCAAGAAAAGTATAACCGCACCAATTGCGAGTGCTACCAATGTTGAACAATTAAAAGAATTGGTAATGGCAACCAAACTTAAATTATCGGATGAAATCATAACAAATTTAAATATGGCTAGCGCATACTAAATTTTTTAAATAAAAAGGGGAGTGAAATTATTCTAAATTTCACTCCCCCTTTATTTTGCCTACCATAAATAACTACCACCTGTCACGATCATGATATTGGTGATCTCTGTAAAAATCATGGTATTCATGAGCTCTCTCAAAACGAGCATGTTCTTCGAATCGTTTGCGGTCATCCCTATCATCATACCTCCAGTCTCTTCTATAATCAGGCTGCACCATTAAACGGTATTCAACCCTGCTATCTTGCCTATAATTAAACTGATCATGATCTCTGTTGCCATATTGGTTTGAATAATATCCTTGATTATAATTTTGATCATGGTCTCTGTTACCATTTTGGTTTGAATAGTAACCTTGGTTATAATTTTGGTTACGGTCATGAAACCTATCTTGTGCATTTACTGAGTTAATAAATAAACCACTGAATGCTATTGCTGATAAAATAATTAACTTTTTCATTGTTTTAAATTTTATATACTTATGACGGCTATAAAATGAAAAGGTTTAACAAAACCTATATTTTATACTTTAAAAATCATTAACAACAGAATTAAATTTTTTATAAACAATTATATGTAAAATTATATTCCTTATTAATATTATTAAATCTATAATTTTAAGGCTTAATTTAAATGATTTTTTAAAAACCTGTTCAATTAGCTAATTGAATTTTAATAATTTGGTAAAATTTAAAATGAGTTTAGCACATTGAACAAAATTTCTAAAACAATCCTGTTAAAATTATTAAGTTTGAAGCTATCAATTATAAAATTATGAATTCCAGAAAATTAGTATACATATTTTTGCCTTTGGTTACAATTTTTTTGCTAATTGTAATTATTAGCTGGAGAATTGACAATAATAAACCTTCAAAGGTACTTGCAAATGCTGGCTTGACGCTTCCATCAGGATTTGAGGCTTCAGCAATTGCTGAAAATTTAGGACGTGCCAGGCACCTGACTATCACACCACAAAATGATATTTATGTGCATTTAGAAAGTTTAAAAAATGGAAAAGGAATTATTGTATTACATGAAAACAATGGTAAAGCTACCATAAAAACCAGTTTTGCCAACTTTGGTGGAACTGGAATAGCCATAAAAAATGGATATTTATATGCAAGTAATGATAAAGCAGTTTATAGATTTAAGCTTAATGAGCAAAATGAAGTAATTAACCCTGATGCACCCGAAACAGTAGTCTCCGGGTTGTTAAGCCGCAGAGCACATGAGGCTAAGGCACTTTGTTTAGATAATAAAGGTAACCTTTATGTTAATATTGGTGCCTATTCAAATATTTGTAGTGAATTTGACCGTGATAGAAAAGGTTGCCCAATATTAGATTCAGCGGGTGGTATTTGGCAATTTAAGGCCGATAAACTGAACCAACATTATGCTGACGGGATTAAGTATGCGGGAGGATTAAGGAATGTAGTTGGACTAAGCTGGAATGACCAAAGTAATCAACTTTTTGTAATGCAACATGGTCGCGATGCCTTGCATGATCTTTTCCCGAAATTATATACCCAACATCAATCGGCCGAATTGCCAGCCGAGTGTATGTTCGCTCTTAAAAAAGGAGATAATGCTGGTTGGCCTTATGTATATTATGACTGGATTCAAAATAAAAATATGCTTGGCCCTGAATATGGCGGTGATGGAGTTAAAACCGCCGACCCACAATATATAAATCCGGCGGCGGCCTACCCTGGACATTACGCGCCAAACGATTTATTGTTTTATACAGGTACCCAATTTCCTGAAAAGTATAAAAATGGCGCATTTATAGCCTTTCATGGTTCATGGAATCGTGCACCAGAGCCGCAGGCCGGATATTGCATCGTTTTTCAACCATTTAAAAATGGGATGCCTGATGGTAAATGGGAAGTATTTGCGAATGGCTTTGCTGGTGGACCAGAAAAAACATCACCTAATGCAGCTGAACATCGCCCATGTGGCTTAGCTCAAGGCCCTGACGGCTCTTTATATGTTGCCGACGACCAAAGAGGTACTATTTATAAAATAACCTATAAAAATTAATGAGCTTGTTAAAATATCCAATTCTAATATTCTTTTTTATTTTAGGATTAAACATTACACTTCAAGCCCAAACAAAACCCAAGGTAAATGGCAAAAGTGGTCAGATTGGATTAAAATCATCAATAGCTAGGGGCAAAGTGGTTTATACCAATATTTGCTTGGCTTGCCATATGGCCGATGGTAATGGAGTACCAACCATGAACCCACCTTTAATTAAAACAAGTTATGTTTTGGGCGATAAAACCGCGCTCATAAAAATAGTGTTAAATGGTTTTAGTGAAGATGTTGAAATAAACGGGCAAAAATTCAGCAATAATATGGCACCACATAGTGATTTAACTGATGTTCAAATTGCTGATGTACTTACCTATGTTCGTAAGAGTTTTGGTAATAATGCCTCAGCAATAAAACCATCGGAAGTAAAAAAGTTTAGACCAGTTAAAAAGATTTAGAACCCAAATATCCGTTTAACTAAATACCATAGATTACATTCTTTCAGGCACTTCAATACCCAGAAGGCTCATCGCATGTTTAATTACTTTACCCGAGGCATTGGTTAATTGAAGTCTAAATTGCTTAATCTGTTCATTTTCGGCTTGTAAAATAGATTTCTCGTGGTAAAATTTATTATAAATTTTGGCTAAATCGTAAACATAATTTGCAATAACTGCCGGACTATACCCCTCTGCAGAAGTTTGAATTATAGTTGGATAATTTGATAATGCCACTATTAAATCACGCTCCTCAATATCAAGTTTTTCATTATAGATAGTATCAGCTAGCATAGTATCCACTCTATTTAATACTGAACGGATACGGGCATGGGTATACTGGATAAATGGCCCGGTATGACCTTGAAAATCAACCGATTCATTAGGATTAAACAATAAACGCTTTTTTGGATCAACTTTTAGCAAAAAATATTTTAGGGCACCCATACCAATTGTATGGTAAAGTTCCAATTTCTCCTCTTCGCTAAAACCATTTATTTTACCAAGGTTTTCGGTATGGGTTTTTGCTGTTTGTTCCATTTCATTCATCAGGTCGTCAGCATCCACTACGGTTCCTTCACGCGATTTCATCTTTCCTGAAGGTAAATCAACCATTCCATAAGAAAGATGGAGTAAGCCATCCGCACCTTGCTTCCCTAGTTTTTCAAGGATTGTAAAAAGCACTTTAAAATGATAATCCTGCTCATTTCCAACTACATAAATAGATTTATCCATGTGGAAATCGTTATATTTTAATTGAGCAGTACCTAAATCCTGAGTTATGTAAACAGAGGTCCCATCCGAACGCAAAAGTAATTTTTGATCAAGCCCTTCATCAGTCAGGTCAATCCAGACAGATGAGTCCTCTTTTCTAAAAAAAACTCCTTTTCTCAATCCTTCCTCAATAATATCCTTTCCAAGTAAATAAGTATTTGATTCATAATAAAACTTATCAAAACTTACACCCATTGCCTTATATGTTTCTGCAAAACCTTCATATACCCAAGTGTTCATAGTTTTCCATAAGGCAATTACTTCTTCATCTCCGGCTTCCCATTTTTGAAGCATTGCCTGTGCTTCCAAAATCAATTGCGCATTTTTTTTAGCCTCATCTTCTGTTTGCCCGATGGCTTTTAGCTCTTCAATTTGTTTTTTATATTCCTTGTCAAATAAAACATAATATTTACCCACCAAATGGTCACCTTTTAAGCCCGATGATGTTGGAGTTTCGCCATTTCCAAACTTTTTCCAGGCTAGCATTGATTTACAGATATGTATACCCCTATCATTTACTAAATTGGTTTTAACAACCTCAAAACCTGCGGCGGTTAGAATTTCGGCTACAGAGAAACCTAAAAGGTTATTACGTACATGGCCTAAGTGTAATGGCTTATTGGTATTTGGAGAGGAATACTCTACCATCACTTTTTTACCATTTGGTTTAAAAATGGCAAAGTTTTCATCTAGAATTTCACTAAAAAGTTTGCTTTTCCAAAAGCTATCAGTTAACGAGAGATTTAAAAAACCTTTAACCACGTTAAAACCTTCTATTTGAGGCAAGGTATTGGAAAGGAATGCTCCAATTTCATTACCGGTTTGTTCGGGCGATTGTTTTGAATATTTGATTAAAGGAAAGGTTACTAATGTAACTTGGCCTTCAAATTCTTTACGCGTTTCTTGTAAATTTATAACAGTGGTATCAATACTAATTCCGTATAAATCCTTTACTGCCTTTATTGTAGCTTCAATAATAAAATCCATCGGTCAAAATTAATCAAATTGATTGATTAGGAATTAATTCCTTTTAATTTGTTAATCAAACATCTTCTATATAATCCTATGGTGGTAAAAAATAAATACTGGAAGTTTAAACTTTGTATAAATCAAATCCGAAATTTAAAATTTTCACTACCAAAAGAATCTAGCTAAAGTTAAGACTATCATAATTTCCAAAAATTCTGAATAGCTTTGTTTTTTTATAAAACCATTTTATGATTCTGAATAACCAAGATTTTAAATTAGATGTAACCTCAGAAATTGGCACGCTCCGTGCTTTATTAGTCCACAGTCCAGATAGTGGACTTGGCAAAGTTGTACCCTCTAAAGCCCAGGATTGGCTATTTGAAGACATTGTTCATTTAGACACCATGCGCCGCAATGAATATGATTATTATATAAAACTTTTGATGTATTTCCTTGATCCTGATAAAATTAAAGGAAAATTGGATTATATAGATGATGAAGGTAATAACCGTTCTTTTTTTAAGCCCGATCATCCTGAATTTCATTCCTCGAATAAAGTAATAGAGATACAAACCTTATTGGCAGACATATTAATTGAAGATGATATACGCAAAAAATTGGTAGCTGCTGTTTGCGCCATTGAAGGCTGTAATTATCGATTACAATTACAATTAATTGATACCCCAGCCCGCGAATTGGCTAAAATCATTATTTCGGGTTCTTTAAATAATGATGAAATGATATTTGCCCCCATCCCAAACCTTATTTTTTCGAGGGATATCGGGATTACCATTAACAATTTTATGTTATTGAATAAGCCTGCAAAAAAAGCCCGCGCAAGGGAAACTTTGTTGGTTAGGTATATATTTTTTAATCACCCATTGTTTGAGGATTATAGAGATAATATATTAGAAATACCGGAAACTGTACAACACTTTTTGCGGCCTGGAGAAGAGCATGATGAAAAAACAACGCTTGAAGGTGGGGATGTGATGATGGTGAGTCCAGACCATCTTTTAATAGGTTGTAGCGAACGCACATCGGTAAGTGGAGCAAATGAAGCCATTAAACTTTTGTTTGAAAACAAAGTGGTTAAAAAAGTAACCATTGTTAAAATTCCGCATAAGCGCGATTATATGCATATCGATACAGTATTTACCCAAGTAAAGCGCAATGTATGGGTGTTATTACGCTCATTAGCAAATAACAATGATGATGATGAAGCAAACGAGCCAAATGCTTGGTTTGCCGATAAAAAAACAAAAGATAAGACTGAAATAGTTCAATTTGAGAAAGGCAAGAAGCCTAAAACCTATGATAGTCTAGAAGAGTTATTGAGCGACATTAGCGAAAATGATTTAGAAAGTAAAAAGAAAACAAAGTTTATTTATTCTGGAAATGATACCTTTCCATACGATGCTCGTGAGCAATGGACAGATTCATGCAACTTGCTAGCCCTAAAAGAAGGAGTTGTTTTAGGTTACGACCGAAATGATAAAACAGTAGAATCATTTAAAAAGCACGGTTTCGAAATTATTAAGGTGGCCGATTTATTACAAAAGTTTGAAAACAATGAACTTGATCCTCAAAAAATGAAAGATACCCTAATTCTAATGCCTTCAGCCGAACTTTCAAGGGCACGTGGTGGTTTTCATTGTATGAGCATGCCGGTTACTAGAGAAAAGGTGCTTTAGTTTTAAGTCATAGTTTCATTGGTCATTGTTTCATTGTTCATCGAGTCATAGTTTCATTAGTCATTGGGTCATTATTTTATTTAGTCAATTTATTGATAATAATTAACGTTTTTAATGAGTAACCTTATTGAAGATTTAGAAGTATTTAAATTGGCTGAAATATTCGCGGATAAGGTATGGTTTATTGTTCTTGAATGGGACTATTTTTCAAAAGATACAGTTGGTAAACAACTAGTGAGGTCTGCTGATTCAATAGGAGCAAATATTGCTGAGGGGTTTGGAAGATTTCATTTTAAGGAAAATAAAAATTTCTGTTATTTTTCTAGAGGTTCTCTAGTGGAATCTAAGGGATGGTTGAGAAAAGCAAAATCAAGGAATTTAATAACAGATGAAAAGTTCAATGATTTATTGGGCAAAATTAATTTAATACACTTAAAGCTAAACACTTACATAAAATATATTGGAAATAAAATAGAAAAAAACACAGATTAACAAGGGAAATAGTTAATTCGGTGAGTTTAATGCCTCTAAAATAAGGAAAGTAAAGATGATAGCGTTTTACAAATCAAAAAATGCACTAATTAAACAATGACCCAATGACTAATGAAAGAATGACAAATACTCAATCAACTAGCGAAATATTAATGATAAAGCCAATTAATTTTGGTTTTAATGAAGAAACTGCCGTAAGTAATGCTTTTCAAAACAAGAATGCCGAGAAAAATGGGGTACAAGAAAAGGCTTTGGCTGAATTTAGTGGAATGGTTGAAATTTTAAGACAAAATGGTGTAAACGTAACGGTAATTGAAGATACTCCGCAACCTTACACGCCCGATTCAATATTCCCAAACAATTGGATTTCCTTTCATAATGACGGGAATATCTTCTTGTACCCTATGCAAGCCGTTAATCGTAGGTTAGAGCGAAGATCGGATATCATAGAAGAAATTGAGCATAATTTTGCAGCCAAACAAATTATTGACCTGAGTAGGTTTGAGGCTGAAAATAAGTTTTTAGAAGGTACCGGAAGTATGGTATTAGATAGAGAAAACAAAATTGCCTTTGCTTGTTTATCTCCAAGAACAGATGCTGAAGTCCTTGATTTATTTTGTGATCAAGCTGGCTTTAAACCTGTTTGTTTTGACGCGGTTGATGCAAACGCTACTCCTATTTACCATACCAATGTATTGATGTGTGTTGGTAGTAAATTTGTTGTAATATGTTTAGATAGTATCCCGAAAGCAAATGAAAAAAAGATAGTGGTTGAAACTATTGAATCAACTGGAAAGGAAATTATTGAAATATCATTCGACCAAATGAACCATTTTGCTGGAAATATGTTGGAGGTTAAAAACGATAAAAATGAAACCTTAATTGTAATGTCGGCAAGTGCTTTTAATTCTTTAAACGTATATCAAAAAACAAGTATAGAGAAATACGGTAAACTTGTTTATGCTGATATTCGCACTATTGAAACCAATGGCGGTGGTAGCGCTAGGTGCATGATGGCTGAAATACATTTACCTATAAATAACTAATACTGACAACTAATTTGTGAAATAATAGCGGGTATAATATGTAATATTTATTGGTTGAATTTCAATACCCCATTATCATAATATCATTTCAAGGCAAGCCTTTAAAAAATGATTGTTTCAAAAAAAAATTACAAAATAATCCATTTAAAAATTACATTTTTGCGAAAATTTTTAATAGATGCAGAGTTATCAGGAATTTCTTGACCTTAGTGTAGGCTTTCCACAAGAAGGCTTCGAAATAATTGAGGATGAATTATATTTTCATGACCTAAATTTGATGGAAATGATTGAAACGTATGGTACTCCACTACGCTTCACTTATTTGCCCATGATTACCAAGAAAATTCAACAAGCTAAATTGCTTTTTCAACAAGCAATCATAAAAAACAACTATAGGGGAAGTTATAAATATTGCTATTGTACTAAAAGTTCGCACTTTAAACATGTGGTTGAAGAGGCTTTGAAAAATGAAATCCACTTAGAGACTTCCTCCGCCTTTGATATGCCCATGATTGACGCCCTCGAGAAAAAGGGGGTAGTTAGTAAGGATATAACCGTAATATGCAATGGTTTCAAGACTTTTCAATACAAAACTTACATTGTTGATATGCTTCATGATGGTTTTAAAAACATCATCCCAGTATTAGACAATAAAGAAGAATTCAATTTGTACGATGATGAAATTGAAATGGATACCCCATGTAACTTAGGTATTCGTATAGCCGCGGAAGAACAACCTGATTCTCAATTTTACACATCAAGGTTAGGTGTTAGAATGGAGGATATTATTGATTTTTATTATAACAAAATTGAAAATAACCCTAATTTTCAGGTTAAGTTATTGCATTTCTTTATCAATTCAGGAATTTCAGATACGCCATATTATTGGAACGAGTTAGAAAAGTACGTTACCCTTTATTGTAAATTCAAAAAAATTAATCCGGCGCTTGATACTTTAGATATTGGTGGAGGAATGCCGTTTAAAGATTCCCTAGTGTTTGATTTTGATTACGAATACATGATTAATGAAATTGTGGCTCGTATAAAAGAAATTTGTGCCGAAAACGATACCATTGAACCAGATATTATAACTGAATTTGGCAAATATACAGTAGCAGAAGCATCTGGAATTTTATATAAAGTACTTGGTAGGAAACAGCAAAACGACCGTGAGCGTTGGTTAATGTTGGATGGCTCGTTTATTACCAATCTGCCAGATGTATGGGCTTTGAACCAAAAATACATCTTATTGCCAATAAATAACTGGGACTCTGAATATGAGCGTGTAAATTTAGGTGGCATTACTTGTGATGGGCAAGATTATTACAACCAAGAAGCCCATATGAATAGTGTATTTATGCCTAAAACACGTAAGGTACAGTATCTTGGCTTTTTTAATACAGGAGCTTACCAAGAGGTTTTAAGCGGTTATGGAGGCATTCATCACTGCCTTCTCCCATCTCCTAAACATGTAATTATAAGGCGTAATCGAGACGAGACCTTTAATTTCGAGGTATTTGGTGAAGAACAAAATAGTAAACAGGTTATGAAAATTCTAGGTTATACCACCTAATACGTCAGCCAGAATAATATTTTTCTCATTTTGTAACAATAACAATAGTTGATAGTCATAACTAATCAAAGCCATTGTTATGAACTGGAAAACTATGTTTAAAAAATCGCCCAAGTATAAGCCGAAAAAATCAAAACTAAGGGAATGGACTGATGCCATCGTATTTGCGGTTGTGGCTTCCACTATAATTCGTGGATTACTATTCTCAGCTTATGCTATCCCATCTGGCTCAATGGAAGGTACATTGTTTGCCGGGGATTTTTTATTTGTTAGTAAAATCAGCTATGGGCCACGTATGCCAATTACTCCAGTAGCAATTCCATTTTTAGAATCAGAAGTAACAAAGTACAATATCAAAACTTATTGGGACGGTATTAAATTACCCTATTTCCGTTTGCCAGGCTTAACAGAAATAAAAAAGGGAGATGTAGTAGTGTTTAATAAACCAGAAGAGGCTACACCTTCGTATAATCGGCCAATAGATGCCCGTACAAATTTAATTAAGCGTTGCCAAGCTACTGCTGGCGATATTCTTTCCATAATAAACGGACAAGTATTTATCAATGGCAAAGCAGCACCGAATGCGGAAAAATCGCAAACATCCTATTTGGTTACTTTTAATAATGGAAACTTTAATCAACAAGTATTTGATGATTTACATATTGAAGTTCTTCGCCAAGTTGAACAAAATATCTATGAAATGATTATCCCAAAAGATAATTTGGCTATCTTTTCTAGCTATTCTACTATAAAAAACATTAAGCCTATGGTTATGCAAGCTGGTCAATACCAACCGGAAGTTTTTCCTAGCAATCCAAAATTCAAGTGGAATCAAGATAATTTTGGACCTTTGGTTTTACCCAAAAAAGGCTATACTATTCCACTAAATGATTCAACAATGATATTATACAAAAGAGCAATTGAGCTCTATGAAAATAATAAAGTTGAGCAAAATGGCACCGAATACTTATTAAATGGAAAAAAGGCAAATAACTATACCTTTAAAATGAACTATTTTTGGATGATGGGCGATAACCGTCATAATTCATTAGATTGTAGGTTTTGGGGATATGTACCCGAGGATCATATTATTGGTAAGGCGATGATTACCTGGTTAAGTATTGACAGTAACGGTACATTCCTAAATAAAATACGCTGGAATAGGATTTTGAAATCAATAAAATAATGGTCTTCAATAGGTACAAAAAGCTATTTTCAAACACCTTAGAAGAATAAGGTTTAAAATCTTAAAATCCTATTAAAACAATTCGAGCCAAAACCATAAATTCGCAAAAGATAAGGGGAACAGGTTTTGGATTATTTACAAGGGTTAAACCCTGAACAACAGGCAGCAGTACAGCAAATTAATGGTCCGGTAATGATAGTTGCCGGCGCAGGCTCTGGTAAAACAAGGGTTATTACTTATCGTGTAGCGCACCTGATACGTAATGGTGTTGATTCTTTCAATATACTGGTACTTACATTTACCAATAAAGCTGCCCGTGAAATGCGCGACCGCATCACCCATTTGGTTGGTGCAGATGCCAAAAATATTTGGATGGGTACATTCCACTCGGTTTTTGCAAAATTATTAAGGGTAGAAGCTGATAAAATTGGCTATCCTAATAATTTTACCATTTACGATACAGATGATAGTAAAAGCGTACTCCGAGCCATTTTAAAAGAAATGAATTTGGATGACAAGCTTTACAATCCAAATTTTGTTCATAACCGTATTTCGGCCGCCAAAAATAATTTGGTTTCGTGGCAAGAATATCAACAAAATGAACAAATTCAAGCGGATGATTTTTCGAGTGGTCGAGGTCACCTTGGTAAAGTTTATGAAAACTACTGTACCCGTTGTTACCGAGCCGGGGCAATGGATTTTGATGATTTACTTTTCAAAACCAACGAACTCCTAAAAAAATTCCCTGATGTATTAAATAAATACCAACACAAGTTCAAATACCTGATGGTGGATGAGTATCAGGATACAAATTTTTCTCAATATCTAATCATCAAGAAACTTGCCGCTGTCCACGAAAACATTTGCGTTGTTGGAGATGATGCGCAAAGTATTTACGCCTTTAGGGGTGCCAATATTCAAAACATTTTAAATTTTGAAAAAGACTATCCAGACCTAAAGGTTTATAAATTGGAGCAAAATTATCGATCGACCCAAAATATTGTAAACATCGCGAATAGCATTATTGCCAATAACAAAGAGCAGTTGAAGAAAAACGTTTTTTCGCAGAAGGAAGAGGGCGATAAAATAAAGGTTATGCGTGCATTTAGCGATAATGAGGAAGGAAAACTTGTAGCCGAAGCAATTTTACAGGAGAGATCAACAAAAGGTTTACAATGGAGTGATTTTGCGATATTATATCGAACCAATGCCCAATCCAGATCAATGGAGGAAGCGCTTAGGAAATTAGGTATACCTTATAAGATATATGGAGGTTTATCTTTTTATCAAAGGAAAGAAATTAAGGATCTTATAGCATATTTTAGGCTCACTTTTAATCCTAATGATGAAGAAGCCCTAAAACGTGTTATAAATTATCCACGAAGAGGTATTGGCGATACCACAATTGACAGGATTATTTTAAGTGCCGGTCAAAACAATATTACACCTTGGGAAGCAATAGTTGAACCTCAAAAGTATCTTGACGGAAGAAGTTCAGCTGCGGTATCAATCTTTTCAACCATGATACAAAGCTTTCAGGTTATTACCAAAACACAAACCGCCTATGAAGCTGCTTTACATATCGCACAGCATAGCGGGCTTTTGAAAGACTTGTATGAGGATAAATCTGTTGAAGGGCTCAATCGTTATGAAAACATTCAGGAATTGCTGAATGGTATTAAAGAGTTCTCGGAACGGGAAGATATAGAAGAAAAAGGATTGGATATTTTTATGCAAGATATTGCCTTGTTAACAAATGACGACAAGGATAAGAATCAAGATGCTGATACCGTTTCATTAATGACTATTCACTCTTCAAAAGGGCTTGAATTTCCTCAAGTTTTTGTTGTTGGATTAGAGGAGAATTTATTTCCCTCACAAATGTCGTTAAACTCAAGAGCAGACCTTGAGGAAGAACGTCGATTATTTTACGTAGCTTCAACAAGGGCTGAAAACAAGCTTACCTTTAGTTATGCCACTTCAAGGTTTAAATTTGGTACACTTATAAGTTGCGAACCAAGTAGATTTTTAGATGAAATTGATGTCCGCTATCTGGAACTTGACTTTACGGCTAAACCATCCCCATCAAACAATCCTTATTTTGATGAAGAAAGAAACGAATGGACTAAAAAAAGTGATAGCTTTTCGAAACCTAAGGCTGCGAGTCCAATAAAAACTACCTCTATACTGGCAAAAGCACACGTGCCATCTGCCAATTTTTCACCATCAGATACCTCTAATTTACAAATTGGTATGGAAGTTGAGCATGAACGTTTTGGATTTGGAAAAGTACTTTCTTTAGAAGGTAATAAACCTGATATTAAAGCGACGATATTCTTTAAAGAAATAGGGCAGAAGCAATTATTACTAAAATTTGCAAAGCTTCGAATTCTAAATAACATATAAAAAATTACCCACTTTATGTGGAATTTTTTTCCCATTTACAATGCTAATTTTATAATTAATATTATTTTTGCATTGCTTATCCATTAATTAAAATTGGCACTAAGTTTGCGTTATATTACAATAACTCAAAACACATAACAAAACACATAAACAATGACTGAGAATTTAACAGAAAACTTAAAGAAAAAGACCACTAATAAGTCTGTTGGAAAAAACATCAGGACTTTACGTCACCAACGTAATTGGAGCCAAGAAGACATAGCTAACAGGATAGGTATTTCTATTCCGGCATTTTCTAAAATTGAAACTGGCGTTACAGATATTAACTTATCGAGATTAGAGCAGATTGCCAACATTTATGAGGTAAATGTAACTCAATTATTATCATTAGAAATGGATGATGTTGAGCCACAGCAATCAAGTTTAAGTATCGCGCAGAAGAAAATTTTGGAACGTGAGGCAGAAATAGCCAGTTTACAACGTAAGGTAATATTACTTTATGAAGAATTACGTGCCAAAACTTTAGGCTTGTAATTTATTTTTATTTCTATATTCTTCAAAAAGGTTAAATACTGAATAAACAGTATTTAACCTTTTTATTTAAATTAACTTCAGTGATTTTATAGTATGGTCTATTTGATCGGCAGTTATATCCATATGCAATACAAACCGTACTGTGTTTGAACCGGTCGATAAAGCCTTTATACCATAATTAGCAAACTTGTCAACAATGTTAGTAGCAGATTGAATTGTTTCAAAAACAATTATATTGGTTTCTACCGGCATTACACTTTTTACCCAGTTATATTTCTTTAATTCTGTTGCTAAAAGTTGCGCATGGTTATGGTCATCTTTTAGTCTATTAACATGATGTTCGAGTGCGAATATTCCGGCTGCAGCTAAAAAACCAGCCTGACGCATACCTCCACCAAATACTTTTCTTACCCTTCTGGCATATTTAATAGTTTCTTTATCTGCTAAAAAAACTGAGCCTACCGGCGCACCAAGTCCCTTTGATAAACAAACCGAAATGCCATCAAAATACTTTCCATAATCGATTGCTTTATCACCAGTTGTCACTAATGCGTTGAAAATCCTAGCCCCATCCAAGTGTAATTTAAGCCCTTTTTCTTGACAAAGCCTAGCTATCGGCTCAATTTGACTTAATTTGTAACAACTACCCCCGCCACGGTTTACCGTATTCTCCAAAACCACCAAACTGGTATTTGGATAATGTACATTTTCAGCATTTATTTCAGGAGCAATCATATCTGCAGATAGTATTCCTCTATCCCCATTTAGCAACCTTGTAGAAACTGCAGAATTAAAGGCTATGCCCCCACCCTCGTACCTATAAACGTGAGCTGTTTGGTCGGCTATTAATTCATCCATTGGCTTGGTAAAGCACTTAATTGCAATTTGGTTGGTCATTGTTCCAGAAGGACAAAAAATACCGGCCTCCATTCCAAAAATTGAAGCTGCTTTTTCCTCCAAGGAATTTACTGTTTCATCTTCCCCAAAAACATCATCACCAACTTTTGCATTAAACATGGCATTAAGCATTCCCTGGGTTGGTTTGGTAACCGTATCGCTTCTTAAATCAACAATCATTTAATAAAAATATATGTGTACGGAAAACCAAAAGTTTTAACTACCTAAATCAACTTCTTCTACCTTTTTCCTTAACGATTCCTTATATGCAATAAGGTTTTTTACTATTTTTTCATCAGCAACCGATAGTATTTGCGCTGCCAATATACCTGCATTTTTTGCCGCGTTCAAAGCAACTGTAGCAACTGGTATACCATTAGGCATTTGTAGAATGGATAATATAGAATCCCAACCATCAATTGAATTACTTGATTTTACTGGAACACCAATAACCGGTAAATGAGTTATTGAGGCAACCATACCAGGTAAATGAGCTGCTCCACCAGCACCAGCTATTATTACTTTCAGTCCTTTTTGGGCAGCTGTTCGTGCGTAATTAAACATTCTATCAGGTGTCCTATGTGCAGATACTACTGATATTTCAAAAGTAATTCCCAGTTCTTTTAAAATATCGGCGGCATCTTGCATTACGCTCAGGTCAGACTTACTACCCATAATGATACCTACCTTTGGTAAATTATCCATCAAATTATCTTTTTTTTTATTCTGTTAATCCCCAATTTAACAACCCAGCCAATTAGAAATAATAATCCTAAAAAAATGAGCCAGCTAACAATTCTTTCAATTATATGATAAATTTTTGGAACATCATCCTGTTTTATATTTTTATCACTCATTATCAGCTTAAATGAATTGAAATAAGTTTTCAAATTATCATTATTTGAACTCATCGAGTCGCTTGAATGTAAACTATAATTAACAAGTGTATTGTTTAAATAATACACTTGATTATAACCATAATAGATTCCTGTTTTTTTTTTAGACTTAAATCCAAATTCAATTCCAATTAAATGATGGATTTGTATATTCTTTTTATAAATAAGCCGTGCATTTGCTCCATACAAAGTTCCTTCGATTATTGAATTGTATAGTTTATCGAGATTAGAATTATTACCAAAAAAAATTAGCTCCCTATTTTGTAACTGAGCAACCTGTACTAGATATGTTAACCCATTATTTGAAGTTAAATATATGGTATCTTTTTTTCTTTTTTTGATTTGAGGAGTATCAGGCAATACTATAGTTCCAATATTTTTAATGGGTTGGATAAAACTGTGCTGACAATATGTTTTGAAAGCAGAGAGTAAAATTATTAAGCATATGGTTATAATGATTTTCATTAAAGCTTTTAACTTATAACTTTTAAGGCTTTCTGAACTATTCTGGCCTTTTCAATTGCTTTTTCTCTGTCGCTATCAACTATAGTAACATGTCCCATCTTTCTAAATGGTTTGGTTAATGCCTTACCGTATAAATGAATGTATACCCCTGGTAATTCTAATAACTTTTCAATTCCTTCATAAATTGCTGGTCCTTCAAAACCCACACTTCCTAAAATATTTACCATAATGGCATTTGATAAGCAAGCCGTTTCGCCTAATGGTTGATTAAATATGGCTCTCAAATGCTGTTCAAATTGCGAAACGATATTACCTTCAATTGTTTGATGACCGCTATTGTGCGGTCGTGGTGCCAATTCATTAACTAATATTTTACCATTTTTATCTAAAAACATCTCAACAGCTAATAAACCAATTATTTTTAAATCAACGGCAATTTTAGTTGCAATTTTTGCTGCTTCTTGCTGTATTCCGAAGGGAAGAGTTGAGGGAGAGATCAAAAATTCAACCAAATTTACATCGGGATTAAATTCCATTTCAACCATTGGAAAAGTTTTTACCTCCCCCTGTTCATTTCGGGCTATGATAACTCCTATTTCTTTTTCAAAATCAACCCATTCTTCAATAATGCTAGGTTCTGTAAAGGCGTTTTTTATGTAGGATTTGTCAATTACCTTATAAACACCCTTGCCATCATATCCATCTCTTCTTAACTTTTGTATAAACGGAAATTTAATGTGGCAATCATTTAATTGATGTTGCGAGGAAATTACCTGAAATGGAGCAGTAGGGATATCATTTTCTTTAAAAAATTGTTTTTGTAATCCTTTGTCTTGAACTAGTCTTATTATACGGGCTTGGGGGTAAACTAAAACTCCTTCCTTTTCAAGTTGTTCCAGTGCGTCAACATTAACCTTTTCAATTTCAATAGTTAATAAATTAACTTTTTTACCAAAATTATAAACAGTTTCAAAATCATTTAATGAGCCCACCACAAATTCATCGCACAATTTACGGCAAGGAGCCTCTCTATCAGGGTCGAGTACTTTTACAGTAATATTATAATTAATAGCCTGCTGAATAAGCATACGACCGAGCTGACCACCACCTAATATCCCTAATTTTAAATCTCCGTAAAACGCTTTCATTTAATAAAATAAGTTTAGGTCAAAAGTATTAAATATTGTAAAGCATTTTGATTTTGTACAGCAAAATATGTGACAAATGTTTTATTCAACATTTTAAATTTTTTTATATACACAATGAAATTTTGAAGATAATTTTATTGTTTCAACAAATTAACAGCAGTACTACTGCATATACTGGTTTAATAAATCAGCAATACTTTTTCTAATATCTTCTGCATCAAACATAGAGCCATAATGCGGTGCTCCCGGAACTATTATTAATTCATTTTTTACACCAACTTTGGTCAAGTATTTACTTAGATTTATGGATTGGTCAGGATTTACAGATTCATCTTTTTCTCCTTGTACAATCAAAAAAGGAGGATCATTCTTATCGATATAAGTAACTGGGCTAGCTTTTTTTGCTAAGGTAGGTTTTAAACTAGGCATGGCACCCAATAATAAGGTAATTGGATTTTTAGGATCATTGCTGTCATTTCCCTTTAGCGTTAAAAAATCTGTTGGACCGTAAAAATCTAAAACCAGGTTTATTTTAAATCGAGGTTTTTTGCCGTTAGGATAAAAATCTTTTACAGCATTATTATTGGATAAAGCAAGCAAATTAGCCAAATGCCCACCAGCCGAAAAACCAATCAATGCAATGCGGCTTGCATCAATATTATACTGAAAGCCATGCTCATATAAATATTCAATTGCTTCGTTACAATCTTGAACTTGTGCAGGAAACTTAGCTGTGGTACTATACCTGTAATCAATTGAAGCAACAGCAAATCCTTTATCCATAAAAAGTTTAAGGGTGTTCTTCATATAACTCATATCAGCATATTTATCGTTCAACATCCATGCACCGCCGTGAATCCATATGATTAGCGGGTAGCTTAATTTCTTAACAGGTGGAAAATAAATATCAAGTAGATGCTTTTTTAAGGTATCGTTTGCGTAAGGTATATTCTCATCAACTATAGTACCTGATGGAAAATAATTTTTAGTAACAATTTGGGCATCTATAGCATCTATATTAACAATTATAAGAATTACAAATAAGAACTTTTTCATATTAAAATCCAAATAACTAGTAGAATGAGCGAAAGTTATAATAAGTTTAAAATTACAACTTCTTCATCATAGCTTCGTCATTATCACCATTAAGCATATCATTTATTTCCAAAATTATTTTATCAATATCATTTACGCAAACATACATCATGTCAATGCATTCTTGTTTTCCTACCATACCATCCTTCTCTATCATTAAAAGGCCTTTTAATGATGATATTGGTCCCCTAATTTGGTGCGACAAATAGGATGAATAACTCTCTAACTTAGCATTTTTTATTTGCAGTTCTTTGGTTCTATCCAAAATAATCTCTTCCAAATGCAGGTTTATTTCTTCTACCCTTTGTTTTTGTTTTAAAACCTCTGTATTTAATGCCTGTAATTGAGTGTTTGTTTTGGCTTTGCGTTTTAGGTTGTTGATTAATAAGCCTACACTAAAAATCAATAAGACTGTGATGGCAATTGCTGACAAAAATTTAACCCTATCAAGTTTTTCCTTTTCTAAAAGTCTTTCATTTTCACGCTGGCGCTCCTCTGTTTTGGCATGTTCCCTAATTAAATCAATTTGGGTAGAAACACCCTTATCATGGGCAGTACTATCTTGTTGATAGATGGTATATAAATTTGATAATGCAAGTTTGTAATTTTTCCTTTTAAATTCCAGCTTAAATCTAAAATATCTATAATTGGCAATCATTGACTCGCTTTTTATCATTTTGGCATAATTTATACCTTCAATAATTGTTTTATCAGCTTCTAAGAACTTATTTTGTAAAATAAAAAGTTCAGCTAAAGTAATGTCAATACTTGCAATTATTCTATTTAGACCCAGTTCTTTCGCGCTTTTATTTGCCTCAATTAATAAGCTATATGCCTTATCATATTGTTTTAAATGGAAAAATGTTACCCCAATGTTTTGTTTACATATTATTTGTGATGTTGTATCTTTTAAAAAATTATATATATTCAAACTCTTATTATAATACTGATTAGCGCTAATATAATTATTTTGTCTGTAATAAATACTTCCTATATTAAGATTAATAGAAGCAACTAAATGCCTATCTTTTATGTTACTAGCTATTAATAATGCTTTATTAAAAAAAGAGAGAGCCTCTTTATTATCTATATTTGAATACAAGTTACCTATATTATTATAAACTTTAGCTTCGCTTGGTAAATTATTTATTTGTTGAAAATAATTTAAAGCAGACAAGTAATTATCGATTGCTAACTTAGGATGGTCAAGGTAATAATTCCCTACACCTATTACTCTTAAAGCCTCGCCAATACCGTATATATAATTAATTTTTTTTGATTCTTTAAGGGCTTTATTCCCAATTTCTACGGATTGGGTAGGGTTCGTCAATCGTATTAAAAAACCTTGCTTTAGCATTTTATTTACCTCTGTTGTATCGCTTGCAATAAAATCTCTCATGACAAAATTTATTGATGAAGCCTTTTGGCTAAGCAATAATATAATTATAATAAAAGGTAAAAATATTTTCATTAATAAAATGTAGGCTTATCATCAATAAAGATATAAAATAATTTT
>CAITEP010000001.1 GCA_903891475.1 uncultured Mucilaginibacter sp. | reverse complement strand
TTGAGTTTGGTGTAAACAACGGTGTAAACTGGGTGTAAACAATTGTGATGAAATTTGGTTTTTAACGGTTGTTACCGTTCTCAAATATAACAAAAAACAGCCTAAAAACAAAAAGGAAGCAGTTTTTGAACCGCTTCCTCCTATTTGTCTTCGATTTTGTGATCCCGCTGGGACTCGAACCCAGGACCCCAACATTAAAAGTGTTATGCTCTACCGGCTGAGCTACGAAATCGAACCTTAAACCCTTTTGTTTAAAGTGGTGCAAATATACGCTTATTGATTTTGCTGTGCAAGCCAAAAAGTAATTTATTTTCAATATTATATAAGCACTTAAAAATGAATATTTTACATTTTGAAGATGCCGATATTTGCTCCGGATCCTGCTAGTAACACCAATTTTCCGTGCTTAGCCTTACGGCAAACGTTGAAACTAGTGGTACTAATTTGTGTCCAGCTGATGCCGCCATCGGTAGTAATGTTACTTCCGGGGGTACCGGTTGCCAAGAAAACATTGCCACCCAAATACTCCACGCATGATTGAAAGCCAGCTATAGATTTCTTAGCAAGCTGCCAATCAGCTCCATTACCCATTGAATAACAGGCAGTTGAGTCGGAGCGCTTGTCGTTACTATAGTCGCCGCCTACAATTACTTTGCCATTTTTACCGATGGCCACAGAGAACGCTCCCTGACTAGCCTTGCTCTTAGGGAAGGGCAGTGGGGTAATAACCCACTTATTATCAGGCAGTTTAAGATCAAAATAGTTGGTGGCAAAGCCTCCGGTAACCATGTAAACATGTTTGTTAATGGTTCGCAAGCAAGTGCCGCTGGCCGCGAAAGCACCTTCGCCAGGCTTGGCATCAGGCATATAATTAGCTGATTGCCAATTGTTTCCACCATCGCTGGTATGCAACAGCAGGATTTTACCCTTAATTGCATCACCCATAATCCAACCCTCTTTGGGGTTTTTGTCGGAAAAGTCCATGGCATCAAAAAAGTAAGCCGAATCTGGGTTATTGTATTTCACTTCCCAGTTTTCGCCACCATCAGTAGTTTTCATGACTAAGGCCGGCGTTCCCGACGACATGATGACGGCCTCCTTATCGTTAAACGCTTCGATATCCCTAAAATCGGCTTTCTCATACCCTTTTACGGTTTTCCAATCCCAGGTTCTGCCACCGTTTTTGGTAATGGCAATACTGCCTTTGGTACCACTCAGCCAAGCAACGCTATCATCCACCACCGAAAGCCCCCGGATGCTAACTGCCTTATTTAGAGGAACTAATGTAATACTTTGCGCAATGGATGACGCCGTATTTAGTAGGAAGCCTGCTAAAACTAGTATTGTTGATACTTTTCTCATTTTAAGCGTGTCCAAACTTCTGTTCTACCTAATAACGCGATGCCGATAAAACCCCGAATTCTTAAATTGTTGCCTTCAAGTGTCATTTTACAGCTATACGTTTTTCCGCTTTTGGGATCGTAAATGGTGCCATCCTCATACACTTGGTCGCCTTTGTAAGTAAAATCTTTTAGCAGCTCCAGGCCTAGGTCGGGCCGTGTTTGTAAGGCCTTATCCGGGTTCTTATAGTCGGTTTTTGGATTGCCATGCTCATCATTCGGATGTTTTATCCAATCCAGCTTGCCAAAATACTTGTTCCCTTTTTTATAAATCAGGATATGGTCTTCGCCGCTTGGGTTAACCCAACTGCCCAAAACAGCGTCGGCATTTTGCGCATAAGTAATTGTGCATAAGCTAGTTAACAGCAGCAATGCGGGAATGATTTTTTTCAGCATAGTTTATAATTTAACTCGAATTTACAATTATGCTTTGCTTTTACAAAAAATACAATGTTTTTACCATAAAAATTTATATTTGCGCATTGGTTTTAGTTGGTTATCAACAGGTTAGGGCTTTGATATTTGCAGAAGTATAATCTATTTATTTATCGTTAATAAGCTAGTAATCAATTAATTATAACCCATAGCCCGGGTGGCGAAATTGGTAGACGCACCATCTTGAGGGGGTGGCTTCCGTAAGGATGTACGAGTTCGAATCTCGTTCCGGGCACACATTTTCTTGTTTCTTGGCTACCAATCCCGGTGGCTGTAACTTTATTTTTCGCGTCATTAAACCTTTTTTACAAATTAAAGTTAAACAATGTTAAATGGGTATGCTATACCCGGCCGATCTCCAATTTTTTTAACTTACTACCGTTATGGTTGCGAAAATATTTATGATGAGGCATTCCAAATTATTACTTGCTTATACCCTTATGCTGATGGCTTTGCTCATTTTTGGTACTGCATGCCGAAAAGACGATAGCCTTGCCGCCACCACTACCAAGGCCGACAGCACCTCCATCAACAGTTTTTTTACCAACCCGGGCAATTATTTGGCTACCTCCGGCATACTGGAGCTAAAAGTGAACGGTACCATACTCAATTTCAACGCTACCACCGATTCTATCGCCTTAGTGAACCTTACTACCGTAGGTAACAAACATTTTTACGGCCTTAGTGCCATTAACAAAGCGCATACGGCTAGTTTTGGCATTACCTCGGCAGGGGTATTGCATGTAAGTGGTGGCAGTAGCATAGCCGGTAGTCAGTTATTGGTTTTATCTGCTGATAAACAGCCTGTTACAGCTTATTCATTAAGTACCGCAAGTTTAAAAACCGGGGTTGGGAGCCTGAATTTTAACCGGTTTGCTAAGGATAGCCTGCTCACCATGGGCAGCTTTGTTACCTACCTCACCAAAAATGATGGACTAGCCAACACCTCCATTAAAGTGGAAGGTAGTTTTAGTCTACAGTTTAAGTAGAGATTTTCTTATTGCTCCAGACGATCATTTTGGCCTTTTGAAACTATAGTTTTGACCCTTCAAATTATAATTATTTTATAATAAACTATAATTTCAACCCTCCAAATTATAATTTTATTATAATTAACTATAGTCCAAACTATCATTTTGGCTCAAAACAGCCTACTTTTTCGTGTTTTTTTGGCCTTTTTCCTTGAAATTTTTTTTCCAAATCCAATTCTGTAATATTTCGATACACCTAATTAAATTTTAGGAAATTAGGTGCCTTTAGGGTGGTTGATTAAGTTGATTTAGTGTGATTTAGTTGCTTGAGTTTTTTATGCTTTGGTTTTATCTCAAATCCAAATCCATCAACAATTAAATTTGGGCGGTTTTTTTTGTTGTTTTGATACTGGTTTTGGTGTGTGTTTGAAAGATTGAAAATTTGAAAAAAGAAATTAATGGGGTTGTTTAAATACACGTTTTTGTATGAGTTTGAAAAATTGAAAATTTCCGAAAAGAAATTAAAAGGGTTGTTTACCTACATGTTTTTGTATGAGCTTGCAAGTTTATTGATCTTCATTTTTCACAAATCCAAATCCATCAAAAAAACGATATACCTATTTGCATCTTGAAAAATTGGGTGCCTTTGGTTTAGTTGATTTAGTGTGATTTAGTTGCTTGAGTTTTTCATGCTTTGGTTTTATCACAAATCCAAATCAATCAACAATTAAATTTTAGCGGTTTTTTGGTTGTTTTGAAACTGGTTTTGGTAGGAGATTGAAAGTTTGAGAAGGGAATTTTTTCACAATTCGAAATGCCTCACCCCCCGCCCTCTCCAAAGGAGAGGGTGCTAGATTTTTCTTCTTTAAGGTTTTTACTAGCTACTTGATACTTTTTTTGGGTGAATGGTTGATTGGGTTTATTTAGTTGATTGAGTTAAGTAGTTCCGCATCATTTTATTAGCAATTTTTTTAGTGAAGATGTAATCTCCATCCAGAGTTGTCTGATTTGATAAAGGTTAGACCGCCTGGTGCTTGGTTATAATCCCGAAGGGATTAAATGTTTATAGCATTTATGATACGTTATTTAGGCGACCCCATGCGGGGTCGTACCTCCTACAATTCATTTATGCTATAAACATTTCAATCCTTCGGATTGGTTATAATCCCGGAGGGATTCGATTTGAATTTATAACATTTTTTATATCAAATAGTTGCAAAGTTATTAACCGCCTTGGTGTAAATATGGTGTAAATATTTAGAAGTCTTTTGTTATTAAATTTTTTTGTTGAGTCCAGGCTAAATAACATATTGTGCAGGATAAAAGACAAAAGGAATAAATAGACCTAAAAGTAAAGCAGTCTTAAAACTCAGATATTACTTTTATATACCTGAAGATATAAAATACAGTTAGATTGTTTAGCTTAATTCGGCTGGGTGATTTCTTCTTTGTAAGCCATTTCCCGTAAATAATCTTGTAGTGTTCTTGGTTCTCTATTCAATAAAGCCCGAAGAATGATATCATTGCCGCCTTTGAATCCATTTTTATTATAGTTTGCGTACATCGCTTTCAGACCTTCCTTTATCGGCCCCTCAGGGATTTTGGCAGAGGAAGCCCAATCTTCGAATGGCACTTCTTCCGCTTCTATTATCCGGCCGGAGACTTCGCTGATTTGCTTTGCAATCTCAATGCGGTTATACATTCCACGAAAACTCAGGTCGAAAGTGCCATAGTTTAAGTGGTCTCCAGTCATAGCAATAGCAGCTACTTCTGCGACATCTCTGTAGTCAATATAGGTCATTTTGGAATATTTGCTAAATGGCTGCATCAGTTTCCCGGATTCCATCATCTGGTCCCAGCCGGCATCCAGGTTTTGCATAAAGCTTGATGGCTGTAGAATCGTAAATACCAAATCAGAATAGTAAAGAGCTTCCTCAACATGACGTTTACCTGCATGATTGATAAGTGACAATGAAGGATGGTAAACCCCACTGAAAACAAATTTCCTTACGCCGGCACTAATTGCTGCGTTCACCATGTTTATGCCAGCTTCCGCCTCGTTCTCTAGAAAAGCGGGATTGATATGAAATACTCCATCCATCCCTTCAGCAGCAGATCTTAAGCTTTGTATATCGTTCAGGTCGCCCGTAACAAGTTCATCTGCACCACGTTTTTTAGCTTCCTCAGCTTTATTTTTGTTATGCAACAGACCATAAACAGTCACACCTCTTTTTTTTAATTCAGGAATGACCAACCCAGCAAATTTGCCTGTTGCTCCGACAACTAATACTTTCATATGATTTTTTTATATAGGTTAAACTATTTTCAGAAGCCTTAGTTCTTTAAAAATAAAATTAACAGTAAACACCATTTTAATTATCGGCGGCATTTCTGGAATTGGCCTCTCCTTTACTTTAGATTTCTTAAAACACGGTGGTAAAGTTTTTATTTATTGCAGTAGAACTGAAAGCTGAATCAAATACAAGTATTAAACAAGGAAATCATTGTCCTCTGTTAGGAGATCCAGCTAATTCCAAATCACGTTTTAAATTAGCAGCATGGATGAAAGAGAACCAAAATAATCTAAACATTCTCAAAAAAAATACAGTTTTACAGCTAAAAATCGATCTTATCGTCGATGTAGAATCTGATAAAATTGGGAGAAGACTTAAATAAATTTATTCCGATTGTTCAACTATGTCGTTTAATTTGACTTTATAAGGAAAATAAATCAGCAGGTTTCACTTCGACTGAAAAGTGGTAAAGCAATACCTGCAAATCTAATTTATTTATATCAAAATATAGATTAAAATGGATCTGAAAGTGCACTTGTTCGAATCAATTTTTTGTTTACAAATTCGTCAATACCTAATTCGGAAAGTTCACGACCATATCCTGAACCCTTGGTGCCGCCAAAAGGCAAATCAGCCTGTGTCCAGGTTGGGTGATTGATAAATACCATTCCAGTATCTATCTGATCTGCCACGCGCTTGCCCCGTTCTATGTCCTGTGTAAAGACAGACCCTCCCAAACCGAATGGAGAGTCATTGGCTAGTTTAATAGCTGCCTGTTCATCCTTTACACGGTAGAAAGCAGCCACAGGTCCAAATAATTCTTCGTGATAAGCGGCCATTCCGGGTTTTATATTAGTTAAAATCGTTGGTTCCATAAATGCTCCAGCACGATCAGGTCTTTTTCCACCCAACAACACCGTTGCTCCTTCTGCTACAGCTTTTTTAACCTGTTCAGCTAACTGGACCGCAGCAGCCTCGCTGCTCAAAGGGCCCAATTGTGTTTTCGGATCCATTGGGTCACCTACAATTATTGCTGATAGTTTATTTTTGAATTTACTCAGGAATTCATCAGCGATAGATTCAACCGCTATAAACCTTTTCGAGGCTACACAGCATTCCCCGTTATTATTTAAACGGCCTACAACTGCCCATTCTACAGCCTGGTCAATGTCGGCATCTTCGAGAATTATAAATGCATCGCTTCCACCTAATTCCAAAACCGATTTTTTCAAATGCTTTCCAGCTTCTGAAGCTATACTAGCACCAGCTTCCTCACTTCCAGTTAGTGATACACCTTTTATTCTTTCATCTGCTACCAGTGCGGAGGCACGTTTACCCGAAATCAATAAGTTGGTATAAAGCCCGGTAGGTGCACCCGCCTCTTTAAATAATTCTTCAATAGCGATACCGCATTGTGGAACAATTGAAGCATGTTTTACTAAAACGGTATTTCCTATCATGATATTTGGTGCTGCGAAACGAGCTACCTGATATAATGGAAAATTCCATGGCTCAACCCCAAATAACACACCTATCGGGCTGTGGCGTATAAATGCTTTACCGTGATCAGGATTTAAATGCTTATCAGCAAGGAATTTTTTGGCATGTGTAGCGTAATAGTCAATAATATTAGCGCTTAAAACGACTTCTGCTTCTGCCTGGGCAAATAACTTGCCCATTTCTAATGTAATTAATGTAGCCAAATGTTCCTTTTTTTCGAGCATCAGGGAAGCAACTTTATGCAATATAACGCTCCGCTGTTCGTAACTGGTTTTACGCCAGTCAGTATAAGCACTTTCTGCTTTTGCTACTGCTGCATCAACTGCATTATCACTCATTTCTTCAAAAGATTTTACAACCTTGTTTGTGTTTGGATTGACTGTTTGAATTGCCATAATTTAAGATAAATATTATTTAGCAAAGATTGCTTCGATAGTGTTTGTTGCTGTTATATAAAACAAGAAAAAAGTTACATCATTCCCACATCAGTATTCGAAATTTGCCTGTGCGGTAAAGTTAGAAATTGAGCAAAATGAATTTAATTAAACCAACTTGCAACGATTACGCTTTTTATTTACAGGGAAATACCAGCAATGGAATAGGAATTTGGCCAGCAATTTTTTGAGTCTGGCTTCCCCTGAAAAGACTATCAATAAAGGTATGTGAACGATGCATCATGGCGAGGATATCAATATCCCCGTTTTCACAAAGCCATTCCAAACCCGATTGAGCACCGTTACTTTTGTACAAAGTATATTTTATTTTTGAAAAACTTACCTTAACAGCGAGATCATTTATAAATTGATTGATCCGTTTTTCAAATTCTGGCAATTGATCCTCTCCTTCATAGATATGTTTTAATAATATTTCTGCCTTTAGTGGATTTGCCAATCCTGTTAATAAAGCAATTGATTTGATGTCCTCTTCCGGGTCTGTAAAGTCACTGGCAAAAGCTATTTTTTTTATCTGAAATAGTTTGGCGGCAGGCGGTATCAGTAATAATGGACCGCTAATACCATCTATTAAATTTCTGCTATGGTTCCCCAACAATAAAGTACTAAGTTCACCGCCGCCATGTGTGCCGATAACAACGAGATCTACTTTTTTATCGGCAATAATATTGTTGATTATATCCGTTAAGATTCCTGATTGGTTTAAATAGTTAACAGCAGGATGAAAGCCTGTTGTTTGTCCGCCTTTTTCGAGTAAAGTTTTAAGCTTGATCAACTCTTTTGTACTGTCTTTCAAAATTATATCAAATTCGTCCACAGGCCAGCCCAACAAACCTGAATAAGTCGCTTCCGTTGGAACCAGGACATCATTAAATAACAAAATGTTCGCTTTGATTTCACTTGCTAAATAATATCCATATCTGATAGCGTGAGTCGCGTTTTCAGAAAAATCTGTCGAAAAAAGTAAAGTTTTCATTTTTTAATAATAGCGCTTATTTTAATAAACAAAAGACCCTCAAATTGTAAACTAAAAAAGTTGCAGCAGCAAATGTGTATACAGCAAAGAGTTAATTTGTTACACAACAATGGAAATAATCTACATAATTCACACATTTCTTAAACCGCATAAGAACCAATGGCATCACTAAATGTGTGAATGATGTAACTAATAGACAGAATTGAATAACATTTTTTTTCCAAAGGCCAGCAACTTTGTGATGTGAAAATCAATTCACAATTAAGAAACTAAATCATGATGTATTATAATAATTTCTGGGGAATGAACTTTATTTGGTGGTTCATTTGGATGATTATGATCTTTTGGATATTTGCTACACCCTATGATATTCCAGGTCAGCGGAGGAGAAAGGATGCTCCACTAGATATTCTTCAAAAGCGCTTTGCTTCCGGAGAAATTACGAATGATCAATATCAGGAAAGTAAAAGAATACTTAAAACTGATGTAGCGGGCTAAAAACATATTAATTAAGAAAATTTAAATATAGATTTTTCTAAAACCCGTGATTACTTCAATGAAAACGAATCTTCAACTTCAAAACGAAGTACAGGAAGCTATAAATTGGGAGCCTTTACTGAAACCGAAACAGAACACCGTTGAAGCTTTTGAAGGCATAATCACGCTTTCGGGAATTGTTGAAAGTTATATCAAGAAATCAATAGCCGAGGATGTTACGAAAAAAATAGCAGGTGTTAAAGCAGTGGTTGAAAAAATAGAAGTCAAAATAAATACTGAGGATGAAAAAAGTGATGTTGAAATTGCATGCGATGTACTAAGGGCTTTGAAAGCTAACACCAGTATTCCCTTTGACCGTTTGCAGATTGAAGTTGAAAATGGCCACGTAATTCTTGATGGGAATCTGGAATGGAACTATCAAAGGAATGCAGCACAAAAAGCGGCAAGTAACATTGACGGCATTAAAGTACTTACAAATAATATCATAATTGAAGTCATAAGTCCTGATGAAGTTGAAAAAGCAGCCATCGAACAAGCTATTGCGCGCAACTGGGCAATGAACAATCATGATGTGCAGGTATATGTTTCGAAAAATGAGGTTACCCTTCATGGAATAGTACACTCCTTTTATCAAAAGGAAGAGGCCGAAAGAATGTCCTGGAATGCACCAGGAGTCAGGACAGTAAAAAATGAAATAATCATAGACTATGCAAATAACAAAGTTGACGATATTTAAGTTGTAATCGGCTTTTTTCCTCTGGATATTATCCAAATCAATTGCTAAAAAATGAACGATCTCTATATAAATGCTAACAATCCAATTCAGCATAGAAAAGTCTATCTCATAGGTGGCGGTATTGCGTCTTTAGCGAGTGCGGCGTATTTTATAAAAGACGGTCAAATTAACCCGGCTAACATAACGATATACGAGGAGCTCAATATTGCCGGTGGCAGTCTTGATGGTTCAGGATCACCCGAAGATGGCTATGTTATGCGCGGTGGCCGGATGCTTAATTTCAGCTACTTGTGTACCTATGACCTTTTTTCGTTTATTCCATCGCTTGCCGATCCTGGCATAACAGTTCTTGATGAAATAAAAGCTTTTAATCAGAACCTCAAAACGCATTCATTGGCTCGTCTTGTAGAAGGAGGGCAAATATTGGATGTTTCGTCGATGGGATTTAGTAATAAAGACAGGCTTGATTTGATCGAAATTATGGCGGTAAGTGAAAGTCACCTCGGCACAAGACGTATCAATGAATGGTTTGAACCAGAATTCTTCAAAACTAATTTCTGGTTTATGTGGGATACCATGTTTGCCTTTCAACCCTGGCATAGCGCTGTAGAATTTAAACGATACCTGCACCGTTTTATTCATGAGTTTAAACGGATTAACACATTAGCGGGAGTAGATCGTACGCCTTACAATCAATTTGATTCACTGGCTAAGCCATTAATTGAATGGTTAAAACAGCGAGGGGTTCAATTTGAAATGGGTGTTAGGGTAACAGATCTGGATTTTTCACTGACAGGTGAAAAGAAAACAGTTGAACAGATTCAGTTGGTTAAGGATGGACAAAAGAAATCCATCAATATTCGCGTCAATGATATGGTACTCGTGACTATTGGGTCGATGACCGCGGACTCAAGTTTGGGTTCGATGCATTCGGCGCCGCTGCTGATTTCTGATAAAAGAGATGGATGCTGGCAGTTATGGGAGACGATCGCTAAAAAGAGTGAGCAATTTGGGCATCCCGCTGTATTTGACAACCGTGTGGATGAGTCAAAGTGGGAGTCGTTTACGGTAACCTGTCAGGGTACAAAATTCTTTGCCCTGATGGAAGAATTTTCCGGCAATAAAGCTGGAACAGGCGGATTGGTTACTTTTAAGGACTCCAATTGGTTGATGTCAATAGTATTAGCTTTTCAACCTCACTTTATTGGTCAACCGGATAATGTAACTGTTTTTTGGGGATACGGTTTATATCCGGACAAAGCAGGGAATTTCGTAAAAAAGAAAATGTCCGACTGCACAGGTACCGAAATACTCACCGAGCTGTTTACCCATCTTGAATTTGACGAATTTATAGATGAACTGCTAAAAGCTTCAAACTGCATACCTTGTATGCTACCCTACATCACCAGTCAGTTTTTAACGAGGGCGCCGGGTGACAGACCGCAGGTTATACCTGAAATATCAGAAAACTTAGCTTTTATTGGCCAGTTTGCCGAAGTGCCGGATGATGTTGTATTTACAGTAGAATATTCAGTGAGAACGGCCCAAACTGCTGTTTATGGATTGTTAGAGCTGGACAAAAAACCAATTCCCTTATATAAAGGCGATCATCATATTGATGTATTATTTGATGCCCTTAAAACAACACTAACTTAAAAATAGTATTCTTACTGTAAATGATAACTGCTTGAATTGAATGTTGATTCGCGTATTGTTAAAAAATTATGTTCATCTGAAAAGTAATCATATTTTAAAGCCGTCTCCCAAAGAAAACATTAGATTGGTAAGGGTAAATCTTAGTGCTTACAAAAAGGTTTCTTCCGTTGTTTATTCGGTATTTTATTAAAAGCAGTGGCTAAATCTATCAAAATAAAGAACCCGGGCGTTTTCGGTTAGCGGGTAACACTTATTTCAGTACAATCCTGCCTTTAATTTTCAAATCAGTTATTATCATAATTTTTATTGACAATGTATTAAAGTGCTCAATATCTGCACATAAGTGTCGGTCGTCATTTATTAATCAGTTAATTTCATTGAACTTAGAGTCTACATCTATTTAGCCTCATTTTCAACGTAATTTCCTATGAAAACTTTAAAATTTAATTTTACCCACCCCTTTAAAGGAACTGCCCTGCTAAACATGTGGGCACAGCCAAATTTCCTCTGTAAACAATTTTCCTTTGATAGCAAAGGACGTAGTCTTATCGAAATACTATTAGGCCATTTTCAAAATGGCAAATACAACGTCACTCTAAGTTGGGAAAAAGATGATCGTTTTCCTATCTACCAACACGAATTTGAGGTAAACGTGCACCCTGATTTCAACCCTGCAACTTTATGAAGATTTACATAAAGAATATGGTTTGTATTCGCTGTGAAATGATAGTGAAAGAGCAAATAAAAAAAATAACGTCAAATAATACCATTGTTAAACTTGGAGAAGTTGAAGTTGTTGACACGCTTACTAATGCTCAATTAAATGAATTTAAAACCGGATTGCTAAAGTTCGGTCTTGTTGTACTTGATGATAAGAAAAACCTGATTATTGATAAAATAAAAAAAGTAATCATTGAAATGGTACATTACGAAGATGAACCTTTGAAAATAAATTTTTCAACTTATTTAAGTAAAAAATTAGATCATGAATACACTTTTCTGGCCAATTTATTTTCTGAAGTGGAGGGTATAAATGTTGAACACTATTTAATTAAGCATAAGGTGGAACGGGTTAAAGAATTGTTGGTTTACCACAAGCTGACACTAACTGAAATATCCTATAAAATGAATTATAGCAGCGTAGCTCACTTATGTAATCAATTTAAAAAAATCACCGGCAAAACGCCAGCAGATTTTAAAAGATCAAGGTACGACAATTGTGTGCAAACCGGCTAAATTAAGCTGTTTATTAGTGTGAATGATGTAACAAATTAATCTAATTACATAACACTTAAACCTTAAAATCTGGCAGATTTGTTTGAAAAATCAGGAATAGGTATGACAAATAATTTTTCGGCAAATAATATTCAGACATCGTTGCCAAAATCGATGAAGGCGATGGTAATGGATGTTGCAGGCAAACCATTGGTAAGCAAAACACTTCCTATACCGTTACCAGCAGCAGATCAGGTATTAATTAAGATAATTGCATGCGGGGTTTGCCGTACCGACTTGCACATTATGGATAGTGAGTTGCCTGATCCAAAATTACCGCTTATACCAGGCCACGAAATCATCGGAACAGTAGTCCAAACAGGTAGCGGGGCTGCTAATTTCAAAACGGGAGATTTGGTAGGTGTTCCCTGGGTGGGGTATACCTGCGGCTATTGTAAATACTGTTTGAGAGAGCAGGAAAACCTTTGTGAAAATGCGTTGTTCACCGGATATACAATAGATGGGGGATATGCGGAATATACAGTTGCATTCCAAAAATACTGCTTTCATTTGTCTCCACAGTATGGTAGTCCTTCATCCGCGCCTTTGCTTTGTGCCGGCCTTATCGGTTACAGATCATATAAAATGATACAACCCCATGCAAAGCAATTGGGATTTTATGGTTTTGGTGCGGCAGCCCATATACTTATACAAATTGCTTTGCACCAGGGGAAAGAAATTTATGCTTTCACCAGGGATGGCGATATAGGCGCACAGGCATTTGCAACAGGGTTAGGTGCCACATGGGCTGGTGATTCTGGAGTTACACCTCCTTCAAAATTGGATGCTGCTATTATTTTTGCACCGGTTGGTGATCTTGTCACAAAAGCACTCAAAGACATTGATAAAGGCTGTAGTGTGATCTGTGCTGGTATTCACATGAGCGATATTCCATCTTTTCCTTACCAGCTATTGTGGGAAGAAAGGTTAGTCCGTTCTGTAGCAAACCTTACACGAAAAGACGGAGATGACTTTTTTGATCTGGCATCGGAAATTCAACTAAAAACCGAAACCCGCTTATTTCCTTTGCAAGAGGCAAATGAAGCACTTGCCGCTCTTCGCAAAGGTGAAATACATGGTGCTGCTGTTTTGGTTATGTAGTTAAACTGAAACCTGCGCAAGGGAAACTATTTACTTGATTTAGCTAATGGATTTTAGCAACAACTTCGCTGCTTCTGCTGATGATGCCGGATTTTGTCCTGTGATCAGTAGGCCGTCCTGCTTTACATATGAACCCCAGTCAGGTCCCTTGCTATAGACACCTCCAAGTTTTTTCAGTTCATCCTCCACCAGGAAGGGAACCACATTTGTTAAATGAACAGCCTCTTCTTCAGTGTCAGAAAAGCCGGTAACTTCTTTTCCCTTTACTAAGGGGCTGCCATCGGGCAATTTTACCTTCATTAACACACCCGGCGCATGGCAAACAAAAGCAATAGGCTTATGATGTGCGTAAAAATCTTTAATTAATGTGATTGAATCGCTGTCATTGGCCAGGTCCCATAAAGGTCCATGTCCGCCCGGGTAAAAAACCGCATCATAGTGCATCTCGTTAATTGTGTTTAGTGGCAACGTATTGGCTAACCTTTCTTTTAGGATTTTGTCATGGTCAAACCTAAGGGTAGCAGGTGTCTGTGCGCCGGGGATCTCACTTTGAGGGTCAACCGGTGGCTGGCCACCTTTAGGCGATGCCAGTGTAATTTCTGCTCCGGCATCAGCCAAAACATAATAGGGGGCAGCAAATTCTTCAATCCAAAACCCGGTTTTCTTTCCGGTTTTCCCCAATTCGCTGTGTGATGTTAATACCATTAATACTTTCATGATTATTATTTATTTTTTTGATTTTTCAACCGGACCTAAACCTTGACGATCATTTTACCTTCGTTCAACCCCTCAAATAATTCAATGAAAGCATGCGGAATTTGGTCAAATCCATTAATAATAGTTTCGTGATAGGTGAGTTTTCCTTCCTTTAACCAATTAAATAATTGCTTTTTTGCTTCAGAGAATTTTTCTGAATAGTCAGATACTAAAAAACCTTGCATCAAGGCACTTTTTCTCACAAGTAAAGGTTGCACATAAGGCCCTGATTCTTCTTCGGTTTCATTATACAAAGAGATAGCCCCGCATATTGGTATCCTGGCATGTTTATTTATATTTTTTAAAACAGCATCTGAAATTTTACCTCCAACGTTATCAAAATAAATATCCACACCATCAGGACAAGCTGTTTTGATAGCTTTGTCTAAATCAACGTTAGTCTTATAATTAATGCCTTCGTCAAAATTGAATTTTGATTTCAGCAACTCGACCTTTTGGCCTGAGCCTGCGATACCCACCACCCGGCATCCCATTATTTTTCCGATCTGCCCAACAATACTTCCGACAGCTCCTGCAGCTCCCGAAACCAAAAGAGTCTCCCCGGGTTTTGGGACACCAATTTCGGTTAAGCCCAAATAGGCAGTAAGCCCGGTCATTCCTAATACACCCAAATTGGCAGTCAAATAAATATCGGGGGTTTCTATAAGCTGCAAACCTTTTCCCGAAGATATTTGATATTCCTTCCATACCAAATTGCCGGATACAATATCACCAATTTTATACCCGCTATGATTAGAATCTGCCACTTCGGCAATAATACCCGATTGTATAGGTTTATTTAACTGAAAAGGTGGTACGTACGATGCAGCATCGTTCATTCTTCCGCGCAAATATGGGTCTACCGAAACATAACGTGTTTTTAACAATATTTCTCCGTCATCTGGTACAGGAACCTCTTCAATATTAAGTCTAAAGTCGCCCAATACCGGTTTTCCAATTGGCCTTCTATATAACACAATTACTTTATTCATAAATTTTAGTTAACTAATATATCGTAAAAGAAATGATCGGTTGCTCTTGATGTTTTTTCCATTATTCTACTATCGATGGCATTTCCAATTGCTACCAATGCAGGTTTATATAACCATGCTTCGCCGTATTGTATCCATCCATCAATGCAATTGTACAACAAGGCTTCCTTGCCGTCATCAAATTGAATGCGCCAACCCTGGTGCGAATTGAACCTTGCTTCAGTAATATGAAGAATGCTTAAAACATCTTCTATCATTAAAATTTCATAACTCATTTTATTAAAAGTTTATTGGATCGATGCTTTTGGTCCAAACCATTCTGGTCTTTCAATTTTTATTAATTTACCCAATTTGCGAATATGTTTTTTTGTAAAAAACTTCATCGTTGCTTTTTCAGCAACCCATGAATGACCGGGAGAATACTTTACAATCATCGCATTCTGAGTGCTATTAATTGTTTCAACTTTGAAACGACGAAACTTAGCGTCAATAGGGGTTACAACCAGGCACAAGGATAAATTGTAAACCCAAATAACTATTTCAACACTTATCATATATTAGTTAAGATAATCAAGTCAAAATTCTAACCATATTCTTGGTCTTTTGGGCCTCGGTTCCGAAGTATTAGTTTTAAGAGAATTTTGGGATTGTCGTTCTCTTCCAATCAAACTGGTTATTTCATTTCCAACAGTTTGCCAAAACTCATAACTAATATTGCTTTCACTATCCGTTTTCCATTCTCCTTCGCGGAATTTAATAACCACTACTCTTCCTCCTGGTGTGATCACTGACCAACCCTGTCCGCTTGCGGTATCGATTTTACTTACTTCAAGTTCCAATAACGTACCGGTTCCGGGTTCATTTAATGCAATTTTCATCATAGCTGTATACTTATTGAGCGTTTGTTTTTATCAGATTAATTATTGCCTAAAGGTGTTGCCTTTGTTCAATGTAAGTATTATATAATATTGGGAATTGCTTACATAATTCACACATAGACAAAGGGATGTCAATACAATTTTAAGTTGAAAAATTATGTCTGGAAATAACTTTGAGAATTGTGATACGAAATGTTAATACAAATTCCGTTATGTACTGTATTTAACAAAACATGTGAATCATGTAACTAATTAAGAGAATTGCATAACAATTCTCAAAGTAAAAGCCATCAGTTTTGCAATGTTATAATTCAATAAATTTTAAATAACAAAAACATGTTTTACTATAATAATTACTGGGGTATGGATTTCATTTGGTGGTTTTTGATGGGCCTGATGCTGGTCTGGATCTTCGCTGTGCCTTATGATATTCCAGGTCAGCGAAACAGATCGGTTAACCCATTGCTTGCCTTGCAGCGACGATTTGCAGCGGGTGAAATAGAGCCAGCTGAATATCAGGAAAGAAAAAAAGCTATTGAAATGGATTTCATAAAACAGCATCAAAGCCCCTCTGCCTGATCAATAATTGAAAATAATACTATTCTAAATAAAAATAAAATGAAAGACAGCATAGAACTACCGATAGAGGTAATGAAAGGATTCAGTACCCATCTTCAAACCAATGTGATGGAGAATACTGATTTTCGAAGGGTGTTATATACAAGTACACACCTGCAAGTGGTATTGATGACCCTTAAAGCGGGCGAAGAGATAGGTGAAGAAATACATAATGCAAATGACCAGTTCTTTCGTTTCGAAAGTGGAAAAGGAAAATGCATCATCAACGAAAACGAATATCATGTTAAAGATGGCGATGCTATAGTTGTACCGGCTGGAGCGAAACATAATGTTATCAATACTGATAGCAAAAATGAACTAAAAATGTACACCATTTATGGGCCACCACATCATAAGGATGGTATTATCAGACCTTCTAAAGCGGATGCGGAAAGTAATCCGGAGAAATACGACGGAGAGACAACTGAATAGCGCGTTTTAATTCGTCGGAATAAATTAGCCTTCTGTTTTTAATGCTAGGTACAGTTTCCTGGTTCTAATAATCATAATCTACAATTTTTATATATCTATAAAATAAAACAAAAATGAAAACTAATCAGGATTTACAGAAAGATGTTCAGGATGCCATTAAATGGGAACCACTTTTAAATGCAGCTGAAATTGGCGTAACTGCTAAAGATGGTGTAATTACTTTGACCGGAACAGTTGACAGTTACTCAAAAAAATTAGAAGCGGAAGAAGCGGCTAAAAATGTATCGGGCGTAAAGGCTGTTGCCGAAGAAATTACCATCAAATACGGGGATTATGGTAAAAAGAATGATGCTGAGATCTCCCACGAAGTGTTAAATGCCTGGAAATGGAATTGGGAAGTTCCTGAAGAAAAGATCAAAGTTAAAGTTGAAAATGGCTGGGTTACTTTGGAAGGTGAATTGGAATGGAATTATCAAAGAGAGGCAGCAAAAAATGCAATAAAAAACCTTTCTGGTGTAATGGGTGTCAGTAATAATATTAAGATCAAATCTGAATCTCACGATGCTGTAGAAAAAAGGGATATACAATGCGCGCTTGAACGCAACTCATCAATTGATGAACTTGGAATCCAGGTTGATGTTGCTGGAAATAATGTGACTTTAACAGGCACTGTTAATTCCTTTTATGCGAAGGATGAAGCTGAGCAAATCGCCTGGAACGCACCTGGTGTGTGGACAGTTGATAATGAACTGGTTATAGAATATTAGTAATTAAAAACCAGCGAAGGAAAATCTTCCGCTGGTTTTTATTTTTTATAATGTTGTGATAAAAATTAAGTAATTAATAAACCTCCATTTTATAAAATTCGCGAAATGAACATAGAAAAAAGTTTAGGCATTTGGATGGATCATCAGGAAGCCCATTTGATGGAATTTACGGTTGATCCAATCGAAACAAAAACCATTGAGTCAAGTTTTACGCATGAAGAAAAAGAACAAACGCTCGGCAGGAGTGAAAAGCTGATGCACAACAAAGAGCAGCACGAGGAAGCTGATTATTACAAAGCGCTCGGAGAGGTAATCAGAAACTATAATGACGTAATTCTTTTCGGTCCGACCAATGCGAAAGTTGAGTTATATAATTTTTTAAGGAAGGATAATCGATTTACGGATATAGTGATAGAGACCAAACCCGCAGATAAAATGACTGAAAATCAGCAACATGCTTTTGTTAGAGATTATTTTTCAAAGCGGTTATTTTTAGTATGATCAGGGCAACAACAAAGGTTTACAAACTACCTTTACCTATGCCTCAAATTTATAGGGGATATCATATTCAATCGTTTTTCCATAAAATTTAGCACAATTAACATCCTCTTTTTGGACCTCCAAATTAATCTAAATGCTTTAGGCAGTATCTCCCTGTTTAGAATTATAAAATTTGCCGAAATTACTACATAATCCTATCAATAGATCACATTATTCACACGTTTCAAATAGGCTTATGCAATTTTATTTAAAAAAAAATGTGTGAATCATATAACTAATACCCATAGTTATATAACAATTCAAGTGGCAAATGCAAGTATCTTCGTTAGTGTTGATGTACTATTTACACTTATAAAACAGGAGATCTCAAATGCAAAATAAAAGCTTTCTATCCAGCGTCATATTTGTTATAATTTTTGGAACAGCAATAGCAATTGCTTATTCCATGCGTGGGATAGCTACTTCCGCGGAAGGCATCATCATTTCAGCAGGGGGCTTAATTTTAGCTGCTTTTGTGGCCTCATCAATTAATATTGCCAATCCCTGGGATAAGGCTGTAGTGTTGCGCCTGGGCAAATTTCAGGCACTTCGGGGTCCCGGTTTGTTTTTCATAATTCCTATTCTTGACACCATACCTTACTGGATTGATACAAGGGTAATCACTACTTCATTTAAAGCAGAAAAAACATTAACCAAAGACACAGTGCCGGTTGACGTGGATGCCGTATTGTTTTGGAAAGTGCTTGACCCTCAAAAGGCAGCATTGGAGGTGGCCGATTATATCAGCGCTATTAGTTGGGCTTCTCAAACTGCCTTACGCGACGTTATTGGAAAAACTATGTTGTCAGATATGCTTGAAGGGCGGGATAAGATCAGTAGTGTATTGCAAAAAATTATTGATGAACGCACCGAACCATGGGGCATTAACGTGAACTCCGTGGAAGTAAAAGATGTGCTGATACCGGCTTCATTAGAAAATGCCATGTCAATGCAGGCACAAGCAGAACGGGAAAGACAGGCCCGCGTAATTCTCGGAGATTCAGAAAGACAGGTAGCAGAGAAGTTTGGCGAAGCGGCTAAAACCTACGCCAATAATCCGGTTGCTCTGCATTTACGTGCTATGAATATGTTGTACGAAGGGTTAAAGCAAAATTCTACAATAGTTATTGTTCCGAGTTCGGCGGTTGAAACCATGGGTTTGGGCAGCATGGCCGGTTTAACCGCGTTAACTATGGGCATTGGTCAGGATAAAATAAAAAATGGTACCGAAACTGTAAAGGAGAGCGAACAGGTTTAATAAAAAGGGGCAATTGAAGTAACTGAATTTCCTAATTATCTATTCAATGGAACACAACATAAATAGCTTAATAAACAACAGCATAGAAGCTACAGACGGAGATATTGGCGAGGTGAAAGATTTTTACTTCGACGACCAAACCTGGGATATTCGCTACCTCATAGTGAAAACAGGTAGTTGGTTATCGGGCAAAGAAGTATTGATTTCGCCCGCAGCATTAGTAAATACGTGTTGGAAAAACGAGTTTTTTCCTGTTAATCTTACAAAAGAACAAATAAGAAACAGTCCGGATATCGATACAAATAAACCTGTTTCCCGTCAGCAGGAGATCGCGCTATATGAACATTATGCCTGGGAAGGGTATTGGTTAAGCGGCCTTTATCCGGGTGGCTATTTGGGTGTTAGCATTCCTTTTCCCAAAATGGATGAAAAACCACCATTAGAAGTTGTAAATGATAAAAAAGCAAATGCTGAACTTCATTTACGTAGTACACAACGCATCAATGGCTACCATATCCATGCATCAGATGGTGATATAGGACATGTGAACGATTTTATTATCGATGATAATACCTGGCAAATAACTCATATAGTAGTAGATACACACAACTGGTTTGGCGGCAAAAAAGTTCTGGTTCCGGTAGCACATGTCAATAAAATGACATGGAATGATTCTAAAATTATTTTAGATATCTCCATTGGCGCTATTGAACAATGCAAATTATTCGCAGAATCTGACTTTATTAATCGACAAATAGCAAAACAATGAAAGAAAAAGAAGTTTTACACGAGTTATATGTAGAGCTGGTAAAACTTCAAAAGGAAGTGATAGCCGCTGGTCTTAAACTATTAGTTATTTTAGAAGGCAGGGATGCGGCTGGCAAAGATGGTACAATAAAGATCATCACAAAACATCTCAGCCCCCGCGAAACCAGGGTCGTGGCCCTTGCCAAGCCTTCTGATCTGCAGCAACGGGAATGGTATTTTCAGCGTTACACTTCTCATTTACCAGTATCGGGCGAATTTGTAATTTTTAACCGAAGCTGGTATAACCGCGCAGGTGTTGAAAAGGTAATGGGTTTTTGTACCAACAAGCAATACAAAGCATTTTTTAAAGATGTGGCATTATTTGAACAGATGCTGGTAGATGCTGGTTTTATCATTTTTAAATATTACCTCGATATAAGTAAAAAAGAACAGGAAGAGCGGTTAGATGATCGTGAGAAAGACCCCTTGAAGCAATGGAAAATAAGCCCAATAGACAAAGAAGCAACCAAATACTGGAAAGACTACTCATTAGCACGGGATGAAATGTTGCTGAAAACAAGTTTTGATCAAACACCCTGGTTTATTATTAATGCTGACAACAAAGATGAAACACATATCAGCCTGATCACACACCTGCTCGATCGATCAGATTACCCTCATAAAGATGAGAAGGCACTTTCAAACAACGGTGATCTGGTCTATTCTGCAAGCCCGGAAAATATAAAAAACCGACTGTTCTGAATATGCTCATATAAATAGTTAGAAAATTGATGATAACGGTGAATGCGATTGATGATCAGAATATTAAAACATTAAACTATGGTACTATAGAATCTGTGCGCGGGAGTGTTGTAGATGTTTGGTTTGAAAATAACCTTCCATCCATATACGCGCTATTGCATTCAGGGAAAGCTAATGAGATCGCTATTGAAGTATTGTCACAGCTTGATGATCATCGGGTGCGTGGCATCGCACTCAATCCTACGCAGGGCCTGGCCAGGGGAATGCGCACTGAGACCAATGGAAATCAGTTACAGGTTCCGGTTGGGAAAAATATTATTGGCCGGATGTTCGATGTTTTTGGAAACACGATCGATCACGGGCATCCTTTAAAGCCTATTGAAGAACGCAATATTCATCAATCTCCACCTGCACTTGATAAACGGTCCACCCAGTCAGAAGTGTTTGAAACGGGCATTAAAGCTATAGATGTACTGGTACCACTTGAACGAGGCGGTAAAGCCGGGCTTTTTGGCGGTGCAGGTGTTGGTAAAACGGTTTTACTTACAGAAATGATCCACAACATGGTTGGTCATAACAATGGGGTAAGCATGTTTTGTGGTATTGGTGAACGTTGCCGCGAAGGCAATGAGCTTTATAATGACATGAAAGAAGCCGGTTTATTAAAGAATATGGTGATGATGTTTGGACAAATGAACGAACCGCCGGGTGCGCGTTTCAGGGTTGGTCATGCAGCATTAACCATGGCTGAATATTTTCGGGATGATGAGCACCGGGATGTGTTATTACTAATCGATAACATCTTCAGGTTTATACAAGCTGGTATGGAAGTATCGGGTTTAATGGGGCAAATGCCCTCTCGATTGGGCTATCAGCCAACCATGGGAACCGAACTATCTGAATTGGAAGAACGCATAGCCAATACAGCGGCTGGGGCCATTACTTCTATACAGGCGGTTTATGTACCAGCCGATGATTTGACAGACCCAGCCGCCGTACATGTATTCTCCCATCTTTCAGCATCCATCGTACTTTCGAGGGAGCGGGCAAGTGAGGGGCTTTATCCATCCATAGATCTGCTGCAATCTAATTCCAAAATGGCTACACCGGGTATTATTGGCGATAGGCATTATAAACTTGCACAACAAATCAGACAAACGCTTTCAAAATACGAAGAGTTGAAAGATATTATAGCTATGCTTGGAATGGAACAACTTTCAGCCGAAGACAGCGCTGTAGTAAATCGCGCACGGCGCCTGGAACGATTTTTAACTCAGCCTTTTTTCACAACGGAGCAATTTAGCGGCTTCAAAGGAAAACAAGTAGGCCTTAAGGACGCGTTGGATGGTTGCGAACGGATCCTTGCAGATGAATTTAAGGAACTTCCGGAGAGCGCTTTTTATATGATCGGAACTATAGATGAAGTTCATAAAAAAAACGACAATGTTAATAAAAAAGACAAACCACTTCCGGTTGTAAATGTAAAGCCTGAAACAAACACTAATCAAAAGACTTAAAATGGAAGGCATACTAATGGACTTGAAAATTTTGCTGCCTTACAAAGTCTTTGCCGAAGTAAAGAATGTAAAAGCGGTTACGGCTGACACAAATGCTGGGTCCTATGGTTTTTTGCCACAGAGGCTTGATTGCGTAGCCATATTGGTTCCCGGAATTTTTTCGTACGAAACCGATGGAGTTCATTATTTGGCTGTTGATGCCGGGATTTTGATAAAAACCGGATCGCAGATATTGGTTTCTGTTCGAAACGCGATTGGTGGAGTTGACCTTGGTAAATTGGGAGAAGCAGTAAATAATGAGTTTTTGAAGGTAGATGATAGTGAAAAAAACATCCGTTACGTGGTGGAAAAACTGGAAGGCGGTTTGATGAACAGTTTGAAGAAATTCGATCAATAAAATGCCGGCATCGGGTAAAAATAGTAAGGTAGGGTTTCGTCAGCAAATTGCTGAAAAAGAAAACCGGAAATTGAAGGCGCAACAGGAAAAAAAAGAAAGCGCTTTGATGGGTTTTGGGATGTTTGGAATGGTAGGTTGGTCTGTCTCGGTTCCTGTATTATTGGGCACTGCATTAGGGATATGGCTTGATAAAAGTTACCCTCAAACATTTTCCTGGACATTAACCTGTTTAATATCCGGGTTGATAATAGGTTGCATTATTGCCTGGAACTGGATAAAAACAGAAGATTAGAAAAAAATGGTAATAGCTTCTAACGTAATACTGTCCTTAATTGCAGGAATAGTCCTTGGAACCTTGTTTTTTGGAGGGCTTTGGTTAACTGTCAAAAAAGCAGTTGGATCAAATTATGCTGCACTATGGGTTTCAGTCAGTTCGTTGATACGAACAATTATAGCGCTAGCAGGATTTTATTTTGTAGCTGAAGGTAGCTGGCAAAAGTTCCTCGCTTGCTTACTTGGGTTCGTGACAGCCCGATTCATAGTTATGTTCCTGACGAAATATTATGATCAGAAGCAACTACAAATAAATAAAACCGATCCATCATGAAAATGACCCCTGATGAAACAGTTTTTTGGAGCCATGGTTTCGTAACCATCAACCTCACACTGGTTACAACCTGGGCAATTATGCTTTTTATGGTCGTAGGGGCCAAATTAATTACACGTGATCTGAAATCAAACAACAAGATATCACGCTGGCAATGTGTATTGGAAATAATTGTTACAAGTATAAATGAACAAATAAATGATTTGGGTTTGCCTAAATCCGAATTGTATATCGGCTTTATCGGAACACTATTCTTATTTGTGGCCATGTGCAATTTCTGGATTATTTTGCCCTGGTACCAGCCGCCAACTGGTTCGCTATCAACTACAACGGCACTTGCGCTTTGTGTATTCCTGTCAGTGCCCTACTTTGGGATACAAAAAAGCGGTATCGGTGGTTATCTCAAAACTTATATTCAGCCTACCTTCATTATGCTTCCATTTAACATCATCAGTGAACTATCCAGGACGCTGGCTTTAGCCGTCAGGTTATTCGGCAATATCATGAGCGGTGTGATGATCATTGGGATATTATTAAGTATAACACCACTTTTTATTCCATTGGTAATGAAAGCGCTGGGTTTGCTTACGGGTATGGTACAGGCGTATATATTCAGCATTCTGGCAACAGTTTATATTGCCGCTGCAGTACAGGAAAGTGTAAAAAAGGATAAAAAAATCAAAAAAAAATTAACTACTAACTAAAAGGAGAATACCAAATGGATAAAGATACAGCAATAGCAATAGCATCAATTATAACAGCAGGGTTAACAACAGGTATAGGCTGTATGTTCCCGGCATTGAGCGAAGGGAAATCTGTAGCAACAGCTTTGAGTTCAATTGCACAGCAGCCTGATGCGGCACCAACTATAACCAGGACGTTATTTGTCGGTTTAGCGATGATCGAATCTACAGCAATCTATTGTTTCGTGGTTTCCATGATCCTGATTTTCGCTAATCCTTTTTGGAATCACGTTATCGCCAAATAATTATCCCATGCAAATTAACTGGTTCACTGTAATAGCGCAAATACTGAATTTTCTTGTTTTGGTATGGTTGATGAAACGCTATCTCTATAAGCCTATCCTCAGCATGATAGATGATCGGGAAAAAAAAATAGCTGGTCAACTTGCCGACGCGAAAACTAAAAAGAATGAAGCAAAAGCCGAACAGGATGAATTTAACAAAAAAAACGAGGTTTTTGAGCAGCAAAAGAAGGACATGATGGATAAAGCCACGGCGGAAGCCGGAGTGCTAAGCCAAAAGCTGCAGGATGATGCAAAAACTAAGGCTAAAAATTTACAGGATAAACTGGAAAAAACTGTGCAGGAACAACAGGCAGATTTAAATAAACAACTGCAGCAAAAAACTGAACAGGGGGTTTTTGCCATTACCAAAAAGGTGCTTGCTGATTTGGCTGACGTTAATTTTGAAGAACAGTCAGTCAACGTATTTGTAAAACAGATAAGTAATATAAAAGACGATGAAAAGGATCTGTTTAAAAAGGCCCTCCTTTCGGCATCGGGGTCAATCCTGGTACAAAGTGCATTTGATTTGTCTGAAAAACAACAAAGCGGAATCAAAAGCGCGGTAATCAAAATGCTGGGATCGAACCCTTCATTCCAATTTAAAACCTCAACTGCACTTTTAGGCGGTATAGAATTAACAACAAATGGTTATAAACTTGCCTGGAGTATCACCGAATACGTCAGTTCATTTGAAAAAAGTATCGCAGCATCAAATCAGCAAATACCAGTAACAGAAAAAAAACATCATGCCGTCAAATGATTTGAATAAAAGTATAAAAAGCATATTTAGCCGGCTGGATGAAAGTATCAAAGACTTTGATTATCCTTTTACCCCGCGCGAGGTTGGTTATGTTACCGGTGTGGCTACTGGCATTGTCAAGGTTTCCGGGTTACCGGGTGCCGGCTTTGAAGAGTTATTGAAGTTTCCCGGAAATCTGTTCGGCATAGCCTATAATATCGATAAAGATGAAATAGGCACGATACTATTAGGTGAAGACACCCTATTAAATGCCGGCGACCAAGTGGAACGGACAGGCCGCGTAATGGATATACCGGTGGGAGATGCTTTGATTGGTAGAGTGATCAACCCCATAGGCGAACCTATTGATGGAAAAGGAGAAATAGCGTATAACGAACGCCTGCCAATTGAGCGTCCGGCACATGCCATTATGGACCGCTCGCCGGTAAATACACCATTGCAAACCGGCTTAAAAGTTATAGATGCCCTTATCCCAATAGGGCGCGGGCAGCGCGAACTGATACTGGGTGACCGGCAAACAGGTAAAACTGCCATTGCGATAGATACAATTCTTAATCAGCATGATAAAAAAGTGCTTTGTATTTACTGTGCCATTGGGCAACGAGCATCGGCTGTAGCAAAAGTAGTGGCTAACCTGCAAGCTAAAGGGGCAATGGAATATACTGTTGTTGTTGTGGCAGAAGGCAACAACTCAGCGGGCTTAAAATATATAGCCCCCTATGCGGCTACCAGTATTGGGGAGTATTTTATGGAACAAGGCAGGGATGTACTTATTATATATGATGATCTTACCGCACATGCCCGTTCATACCGTGAATTATCCCTGTTGCTGAAACGGCCACCAGGACGTGAAGCGTTTCCGGGTGATATTTTTTACATCCATTCAAGGTTATTGGAAAGAGCTACACATTTAAGTAAAGCATTAAAAGGAGGTTCCCTTACCGCTTTGCCCGTTATTGAAACAGAGGCCCAGGATATTTCAGCATACATTCCCACCAACCTGATCTCAATTACCGATGGACAGATTTATCTTTCCCCAACTTTGTTTGAGTCGGGTATTTTACCTGCGGTGGATGTTGGTAAATCTGTATCGCGGGTAGGAGGGAACGCGCAACTACCTGCATTTCGTTCAATATCCGACCTGAAACTTCAATATTCACAGTTTGAAGAACTGGAATCTTTCGCCCGGTTCGGTACACGCCTCGACGAGAATACACAAAAAACTATAAACCACGGTAACCGCATCCGCGAATGTTTGAAGCAAAATGAATTAACACCCTTATCGGTTCCTGAACAGATTATTATTTTATTGAGCCTAACCAGTGGACTTTTTGATGATATCATTATTGAAAAAATACAAGATGCGGAAACCGCATTGCTTAGTAACATGAATAAATTTTCTGCAGAAATACTTAAAGGGTTACTTTCTGATAAACCGCTAAATGATCAGGACCACGATGCTATTTTGAAAATTGCCGGTGAATTGATTGCTCCATTTAAGGAAAAACCAGTACCGGCTCAATCACAAACCTAATGGATACGCTGGAGGATCTGCGCAAAAAATTATCCGGGGCGAAGGATATTAAATCGGTGGTTAAGGCTATGAAAGCTATGGCTGCCTCAAATATTGCGCAATATGAAGCCGCCGTTGCTTCACTTGGTGACTATTACCATACGGTATCATTAGGCATTGTTGCTTATTTAAAGCAGGAGAAAATACAAGGCAAAATTGAAAATCAAATATCCCCAAAATGGGATGAAAAATCAATATGCGCAATCGTTTTTGGGTCGGACCAGGGCCTGGTAGGCCGGTTTAACAATGTAATGACGGAATATGTTGGACATTCATTGCCGAATTTACGAGGTTCAAAACAAATTTGGGTAATTGGTGACCGTGTGAAGCTTTTACTGGCTGATGCCGGATTAGTTGCGGATAAAAGTTTTGCTGTCCCAAATTCAATTGATGCGATCACGCCGCTAATAGGGCAAATTTTAGTTGCAATTGAAGAGCTTAACGAAAAACAACCGGAAATGGAGTTTTATATTTTTCATAACCAGCCTAAGCCTGATACTGGGTATGAACCCGTTATGCAGCGCTTATTGCCCCTTGACGAACAATGGCGCCATGATTTCACCGAAATTAAATGGCCAACAAATTACATACCTGAAATTATTGGAAAAATCAGTGCTGCTTTGCTGGCGCTTATCAATGCCTACCTTTTTGTTTCATTGTTTAAAGCTTGCGCAGAGTCGTTAGCCAGTGAAAACGCCAGCAGGCTGGAGGCAATGCAGCGGGCAGATAAGAATATAGGGAATTTACTGGAAAGTCTTGGCCATAAATTTCACAGGTTGAGACAAAGCTCTATTGACGAAGAACTATTTGATGTGGTTTCCGGGTTTGAAGCGTTAAATGCAAAACCTATAAAATAAAAAATTGAGTAAAATGAAAAAGCAAACATTTAATACAGATAGACTATATGGTTTTTTGCCTTCAAATATTGAAGGATTAGAAGAGCTTGCCGAACTTGCACTGGATATGCGCTGGTCATGGAACCATGCCGCTGATGATTTATGGCAACAATTGGATACCGAATTATGGGAAAGTACTCATAATCCCTGGGTAATCTTACAAACAATCAAACGCAGTCAGCTTGAAGCAAAATTAGCAGACCCTGCCATTATTGAAAAAATAAAATCGTTGCAGGCATCAAAGGCGCTTGCGGCATCAAATCCAGCCTGGTTTCAAAGAAATCATCCAAAAACAGCACTTACTTGCATCGCCTATTTTAGCATGGAATTTATGTTAAGCGAAGCGCTGCCAATTTATGTTGGCGGATTAGGTAACGTGGCTGGCGATCAACTAAAATCAGCCAGTGACCTGGGGGTCCCGGTTGTAGCAATAGGGCTGCTTTACCAGCAGGGATATTTTCGACAGGATATTGATCAATATGGCACGCAGCAAGCTATATTCCCATACAACGATCCCGGACAATTGCCCATCACACCTCTGCGTTTGCCAAATGGCGACTGGTTGCGCCTAAAAATATACCTTGCAGGTAATCCGGTTTGGCTGCGTACCTGGGAAGTGCAGGTAGGTAATGTTAAGCTTTACCTGATGGATAGCAACGACGCGGCTAATCTGCCAGCCCACAGAGAAATCACTAATGAACTTTATGGCGGCGGATCTGATTTGCGTATCCAGCAGGAGATCATTTTAGGGATCGGTGGTTATAAACTGCTAAGGGCGCTTGATATTAAACCTGAGGTTTGCCATATGAATGAAGGCCATGCTGCTTTTTTGGTACTGGAGCGGGCCAGCGATTTTATGAAAGATACAGGTGTTTCTTTTGAAGTTGCATTAGCTATAACTCGGGCTGGGAATATATTTACCACGCATACTGCTGTTGCTGCCGGGTTCGATTACTTTAACCCCGGATTGATGGAACAATTTCTGGCTGATTATGCTAAAAACGAAATTGGTATAGAATTTAACGAATTGATGGCCCTTGGCAGGAACTATCCCAATAATTATTCAGAAAGCTTTAATATGGCCAACCTCGCTATTCGCGGGAGCGGGGCGGTAAACGGTGTAAGCCTTTTACACGGCAAAGTGAGCAGACATCTTTTTGAGCCTCTTTTTAACCGCTGGCCAAACGAAGAAGTACCCATAGGGTCGGTAACAAATGGCGTTCACATGCCCAGTTGGGATTCTGAATTTGCCGACAATACCTGGACTGGTGCATGTGGTAAAGATCGCTGGAAAGGTAACCTGGAAACGGTTGAGCAGGACATTTATAAAACACCGGATAAAACACTTTGGGAATTAAGAAACAATGCGCGAAATAACCTGGTTTTATATACCCGCAAAAAGCTCGAACAGCAATTTAGAGTTTCCGGGCAGCAGGAAATGACCGGGCTCGCAAAGGAGGTATTTGATCCCAATATACTCACATTGGGTTTTGCGCGTCGTTTTGTGCCTTATAAGCGAACCGACCTTTTACTGCATGACGAGCAAAGGTTTATCCGAATACTCACCAATCATGAGCATCCTGTGCAATTGGTACTTGCCGGCAAATCTCCACCTTTTGATGAACCTGGCAAGTCTTTGATCAGGCAATGGATCCAGTTTATTCAAAAGAATGATCTATACCAGCATGTCGTTTTTTTAAGCGATTACGATATGTCATTATCTGCACAACTGGTACAAGGGGTAGACGTGTGGCTCAATACACCAAGACGCCCATGGGAAGCCTGCGGAACAAGTGGAATGAAAGTACTGGTAAACGGTGGCCTCAATTTATCGGAACTGGATGGCTGGTGGGCCGAAGCATATACTCCTGAAGTAGGGTGGGCACTCGGCGATGGAAAAGAGCACGGCGACGACCCTGCCTGGGATTCATTAGAAGCAGAAGCTTTATATGACCTTTTGGAAAAACAAGTTATCCCTGAATTTTATAACCGCGACCAAAACGGGACGCCGGTGCGCTGGATAGAACGGATGCGCAAAAGCATGGCAACGTTAACCCCTCAATTTTCAGCAAACCGTACTGTACGGGAATATACTGAACAACGTTATCTGCCGGCAGCCGAAAATTATTTAAAACGAGCGGCAGAAAAGGGCGCTATAGGTACAAGAATTAGCAATAAACGCCACCAGTTGGCTAACAAATGGGATAAAATTAAATTCGGGGAAATACAAAAAGATGCCATAGAAAATGGCTATTCATTTCATGTTAGCATTGGGCTTAATGGCATAAGCCGCGATGCCATTGCCGTGGAACTTTACGCTGATAGCATTAATGGCGAACCGATTGAAAAGATAAAATTGCAAGCCGATCAAGCTGAAAATACAGGTGCTGAAACAATTTACAAAACTCAAGTCATAACCAAAAGACCTGCAACGGATTTCACGGTACGTATTATTCCAAATTATGAAGGCATTAGTGTACCGTTGGAAGATAACCATATTTTATGGCAGGGCTAACCCAACCTTAGCATATGCTGTTGGTGCATCATTTACTGGTTTTGATTTGTTCGGATTGGCTTTTTTTATTCAATTGCAAACTTTTATAATATCAACAAAATCCCTTGCCTTTAATGATGCGCCACCAATAAGGCCACCGTCAATATCTTTCTGGTAAAATAGTTCAACAGCATTTTTAGGGTTGCAGCTTCCGCCATATAACAGGATAATATTGTCCGCTATTTGTTCGTTGTACCTCGTGTTTATTTGTTGCCGGATAAACTGATGTATTTCCTGTGCCTGGGCTGCTGTCGCTGTAACTCCTGTTCCTATTGCCCATATAGGTTCATAGGCAATGGTTAAATGCGCAAACTGCATTTCATCAAGATGAAAAAGGCCTTCTGTCAACTGCTTTTTTAAAACTTCAAATTGCTGTCCCGCTTCTCTTTCCTTTTTGCTTTCGCCGACACAACAAATAATATTAAGGGTGTTCAATAGTGCTGTATCGATCTTTTTTGCAATCAGTTCATTGGTTTCATTGAAATAAAGTCTGCGTTCTGAATGACCAAGTATTACATATTCTGCACCTGTTGACCTGATCATTCTCGCGGAGATCTCACCAGTGTATGCACCCGACTCTGCCTGGTGTGCATTTTGGGCGCCAATTGATATTTGAAGGTGATTTTTTGATAGCTCAGCAAGCGAATGCAAATGAATAAAAGGAGGGCATACAATAACCTGCTGATCACCGGTTATCTCATCATCCATCAAATTAATAACTGTCGAAAACAACTTGATTCCTTGGTCATAATCTTCATTCATTTTCCAGTTTGCGGCAATAATCTTTCTTCGGATCATATGGTCTTTTATTGTATGCTTAACTATTACTTTGAACACAACTTTCTAAATCAGCATTATATTCACCGCGCCGTGCGGCAGCATTGCACATTGCGCGGTGAAGCAGAGCCCGTTGTGCTTCCAGAACGTTCGCTTCATCACCTTTCCAGATTTCCAGTGCTGGTTGCTGAATGGCACGTGCAAAAGAAAAAGCAACACCACAGGGCAACCTGGATTTGAACCGTAAATTCATTGCATTCAGCCTTGAACTTGCCAGTTCAGCTGCTTGGCCTCCTGATAAAAACGCAATGCCAGGTACAGCAGCAGGGACATTTCGAAGCAGGCATTTTATGGTAGCATCTGCCACATCGTCAACGGATTCCTGAACTTTGAAGGTTAAACCCGGAAGTATCATATTTGGTTTCAATATAATCCCTTCAAGCATCACGTTCTGCAGATACAATTCTTTGAAAACTGCCCTTAGTGTCTCCTCGGTTACATCTGAGCATTGATGGATCGTATGGTCTCCATCCATCAACAACTCAGGTTCAACTATCGGCACCAAACCGGCTTCCTGGCATAACGCAGCATACCGCGCAAGAGCCTGGGCATTAGCCGCTATACAGCCACGGCTGGGCAAACTATCATCAGTGCATATCACTCCGCGCCATTTGGCGAAACGCACGCCCATTAGGGCATATTCCTTAATCCGGTCGCGTAACCCGTCAAGGCCTTCAGTAACTTTCTCCCCGGGATGCCCTGCAAGGTCTTTAGAGCCTATGTCAACTTTTATGCCTGGTATAATACCCGCATTAAGTATTACTTTGATGAAAGGCGTACCATCTTTCTTTTGCTGGCGGATAGTTTCATCATAAAGTATCAGCCCGCTAATGTACTTTCCAAGATCCGGCGTAGTAATGATGAGCTCTCTATACGACCTACGTTGATCTACGGTTTGCGGAATTCCAAGTGCCGCAAACCGTTTATTACAAGTACCATTACTTTCATCCATTGCCAGCAGGCCCTTATCGTCCGCGACCATAGCCCTGGCAGTAGCTATAAGTGCTTGCTCATTCATGGTTAATTATACTCCACTTCCAGTTAAGAATTTCCGGCATATCTTTTCCATTTTCATCGATATAAGCTTTATGTTCTATCAGTTTGGTTTGCATCAGTTGTTTGAGGTATGCGCCTTTTGTGCCTAAGCCCGGTACGCGGTCAATAACGTCCTGTACCAGGTGAAACCGGTCCAGGTCATTCTGTACTCGCATATCAAACGGTGTAGTTATGGTACCTTCCTCTTTATAGCCCCTTACGTGGATATTGCGATTGCTGCGACTGTAAGTTAAACGGTGCACCAGCCAGGGGTATCCATGAAAGCCAAATACAATAAGCTTATCTTTCGTAAATAACGAATCAAAATCTTCCTCGGTTAATCCATGAGGGTGTTCTGTACTTGGCTGCAGCCTCATCAGGTCAACTACATTTATTACCCTTATTTTCAAATCAGGCAGATATTCCCGCAAAATGGAAACGGCAGCCAGTATTTCCAATGTGGGTGTATCACCGCAACAGGCCATTACCACATCCGGTTCTTCATTTTGGTCATTACTGGCCCATTTCCAGATACCGAGTCCTTCGGTACAATGCACAACAGCCTCATCCATAGTAAGCCATTGCGGCAGCGCATGTTTACCGGCCACAACTACGTTCACATAATGGCGGCTACGTAAACAATGATCAAATACCGATAATAAGCAATTGGAATCAGGTGGCAGGTAAACACGTACTATGTCGGCTTTCTTATTGATCACGTGATCCAGAAAACCGGGGTCCTGGTGAGTGAAGCCGTTATGATCCTGTTGCCACACATGCGAAGCCAGAAGATAGTTAAGCGACGATATTTTGCGGCGCCACGGTAGTTCAAGCGTAACCTTCAGCCATTTGGCATGCTGGCTGAACATGGAGTCAACAATACGGATAAACGCTTCGTAACTATTGAAATATCCATGCCTTCCGGTCAACAGGTAACCTTCCAGCCAGCCTTCACACTGGTGTTCACTTAACTGGGAATCAAGCACGCGACCGGCCGGTGCAAGAAATTCATCGTTGCTTATTTCACGGGCATCCCATTGGCGGTTGGTCACCTCGAATACAGCATCCAACAGGTTAGAAACTGTTTCATCTGGCCCAAATGTGCGAAAGTTGTCTGGGTTAAGTTTAGTAACGTCTCTTAAGAAGACGCCAAGCACCATCGTGTCCTGGCCCATTACAGCGCCCGGAGAAGTTAAATGAACGGCATAATCACGAAAATCCGGCATCACCAGATCTTTTAATAATATCCCTCCGTTTGCATGAGGATTTGAGCCCATACGCCTGTTGCCTCTTGGAGCAAGTTCTTCCAATTCAGGCAATAAACGTCCATTTTCATCAAACAATTCTTCAGGTTTATAACTTTTCATCCAGTTTTCAAGCAACCTTACATGGTCAGGATGATTTTCATCAACAAGAATCGGCACCTGGTGAGCCCTGAACGTACCTTCGATCTGCAGACCATCCACCTTCACTGGCCCGGTCCACCCTTTAGGCGATCTTAAAACAATCATTGGCCAGCGTGGGCGTGTACTGTCGTTGTTTTTCCTTGCATTTTCCTGGATGGCCTTTATTTCTTCAATAGCCCTTTCCAACGTTAAAGCCATTAAATGATGCATTGTTTCTGGATCGTCTCCTTCAACAAAATAGGGGGTCCAGCCACAGCCCCTTATAAATTGCTCCAGTTCATCGTGCTCAATACGCGAAAGAATAGTTGGATTGCTTATCTTGTAACCATTGAGATGTAAAATAGGCAAGACAGCCCCATCTGTAATGGGGTCAAGAAATTTATTTGATTGCCATGCTGTCGCCAGAGGGCCGGTTTCGGCTTCACCATCGCCAATAACGCAGGCAACCACCAATTCCGGATTATCAAATACTGCACCAAATGCATGGCTGAGGGAATAACCTAATTCACCACCTTCATGAATAGATCCTGGTGTAGTTGGCGCCACATGACTTGATATCCCGCCCGGAAATGAAAACTGTTTAAATAGCTTTTTCAAGCCGGCTTCGTCCTTCGTAATATTTGGATAAACATCGGTCCAAGTTCCTTCCAGATAGACGTTACCGACAATAGCGGGCCCACCATGGCCCGGTCCCGCAACATAGAACATATCCAGGTCATACTTTTTTATAACCCTGTTCAGGTGTACATAAATAAAATTCTGGCCGGGTGTGGTTCCCCAATGCCCTACCACCAGGGGTTTAACGTGTGATAGTTTCAAGGGTTCTTTCAGCAGCGGATTATCATAAAGATAGATCTGACCGACAGAAAGGTAATTCGCCGCCCGCCAATAAGCGTTCATTTTTCGCAATAACTCTGGTGATAGTGTTTCAACTTCGGGGTTCATTGTTTCTGTTTCCATAGGTGTTTTTATTTTAAATGTTATTGTTCAATATATTGCAAACTGACTTTGCTATCATTAATTCTTCGTTGGTTTTAATAACACGGACGCATACTGTACCGGCGTCGGCAGAGATAATAGGCCCACTCCTTAAATTTTCTTCTTTATTTAGTTCAATTCCTAAAAACTGGAGGCCTTCGCATATCCGTTCCCGAACTTCGGGTGAGTTTTCACCTATGCCTCCCGAGAATACCAAGGTGTTTATTCCATTGAGTGCTGCCGCAAACGAACCGACCCATTTTTTAGCCTGGTAGCAAAATAGTTCAACAGCGTCTTTGGCACGATTGTCCTTTTCTTGTATTCGTATTAATTGATGCATATCTGAACTGGTTTCAGAAATACCCAGCAGACCCGATCGGTGATTAATAAGGTCGTTAAACTGGCTGAGGCTTAACTTTTCGGCCTTCATTAAATACCAGGCGACACCCGGATCAAGGTCCCCGGTGCGTGTGCCCATCGGTATACCTGACGAAGGTGAAAACCCCATACTGGTGTCTATACTTTTTCCATCTTTTACTGCGGCAAGGCTCGCCCCACTGCCGAGGTGCGCCAAGACTACTTTTTCCCTGAGCGTAGGGTCGCCTTCAACCTGTTTAAGTTGTTCCATCAGGTAGGCATAAGAAATGCCATGGAAACCAAACCGATGTATACCCATTCTGTTAAACCGGCGCGGAATTGCCAACAATTTTGCAACCTTTGGCATGGTAGTGTGAAAGGACGTGTCAAAGCAGGCTATTTGAGTTAGTCCGGGGAATCGTTTTTGAAAAGTGGAGATCAACTTTATTTCTTCGGGTAGATGATCCGGGTCATAATTACTTATCTCCTTTAAATCATCCAATAAAGTTGCTGTTATTATTTCGGGTTCAGTATGTTCCATTCCATGAACCACCCTGTGGCCAATCCCTTTTATCGAATCAAAATCTACTTGATTTTCCAGCCACGTTATCAGGGTTTTGATCGCTGAATCAAATCCGGTTGCCTGGATATCAATATTAGTTTTTTTACTATTTTCACCCGTTAAAAAATAGAACAAAATGTTTTTTGCACCTATGTTTTCTATCTGGCCCGAAAGCAACAAATTAAGTAATTCACAATTTTCATATAAAGCGAACTTGATGCTTGATGAACCACCATTTATGATAAGAACATGGTTTTTACCTGGTTTCATTATGGCTAAATTTATTTATGCCCAGGCCAAAAGATGCTAATTTTGTTTTTGTCGATTCGTAATCTGTATGATGAATGACATTTATCCCAAAATTTTCTGCCAGTTGAACAAACATTATTTGGTCGTCGATATAGACAATTTGTTGTGGTGCCGCTTGCGAAATATCCAGTGCAAGCTGAAAAATATCAGTATCGGGTTTACGAAGGCGCACAAAAGAAGAAGATATAAAACAATCCGCTAATTCGTTGAGCCGGAATTTTTTTGCCCGGTACTCATTAAGTTCGCGGCTTTCGTTGCTTACGATCACTACTTTTAAACCATGCACTTTTTTTAATTCACTTATGAAAGAAATCACTTCGGGGTAAGCGGAGGATTGGGCAAACATGAATTCTTTAAAATCTTCCGAAGCAAAGTCCTGCAAATCGCAAAAAACTACCCTGTTCAAGTATTCATCGAGTGTTATTTTACCTAACTCAAAAGCTTCCACCGTAATATGGTGCCTGTCTTCCAACACATCATGATCCAAATGAAAATGTGAGTATGTTTTTTTTCGTGCTGCGCGGTCCCAGCCGGCCGTAAGTAAAACACCCCCAATATCGAGGAACAGGGTTGTGATGCCTTCCATATTGTTATTCATATCCACTTTTAATTATGGTTTGGATCATTTTAAAACGGCCGTTTGGTTTGATATAGTTGGGTAGGTGTGCAGGTATGATAATACCCATCCCGGATGCGAGATGATTTGAAACATTATCAATTACGATTTCTGCTTTTCCTTCAATTATCTGCGCGAAAGTATCAAAAGGGCTGGTTTTTTCAGTGAGGCCTTAACCGCTATCAAAAGACATGATACTGATGTTTCCTGTTGATTTTTTAATGATCGTTTTAATAACTACAGAGTTTGGTACATACTCTATTATTTCAACTATTATATGTGCCTTTCCCGTTTCCAGTTCAGTATTATCTGGCATGTTTTTTTCCATAACCTGAATTTTATCTGCCTTTTTTAAAATAGATACTTGTTAAATATATGAGCCTATTAAGAATTCATTCAAATTGAACGGGATTTTGAGATGTCGTATTCAATAGAGTAAAGATGGGGTTCCTTTGTACTTCAATTATTACATAACTTTTTAAATAAGTTACATCTTTCACACATCAGTGCAAACAATAAAACCCAAACTAACGGGTAAAGTCTATTTAAGAATGTTTAAAAGTCGGGTAACGCGTGATTTGTTTTTTTAACAAGTACTTTAAAACTAAAACAGCCTTTATTGCTTTTAATAACAGGTGCAGTGCTTGAGGACAGAAAACAGCAATTAGCCTTTTAAGGAATATTTAAATACGATTTCAATAATGAAAGCCTGTTCCATGTAGAACCTTTAGTAATATTAATTAACATCATTTTACGGACATATTTCCCCTAAATAACATGAAACTTTACATAAAAAACATGGTTTGTATCAGATGTAAAATGGTTGTAAAACAACAACTTAAAAAGCTGTCGTTAAATTATACAAGAGTTGAATTAGGAGAAATTGAAATAATAGAGACTATTTCGGCAGTTCAATTAGCTGAATTTAAGACCTTACTTTTAAAATATGGCTTGGAGTTGCTTGACGATAAAAAAAGTATTTTAATTGAAAAAATAAAAAAAGTGATTGTCGAACTGATTCACTACGCTGATGAACCAACAAAAATAAACTTCTCTGATTACCTGAGTGAAAAATTAAATCATGATTATACCTATCTGGCTAATTTATTTTCCGAAGTTGAAGGTATAAACATTGAGCATTATATCATTATGCATAAAATTGAAAAAGTAAAAGAATTGTTAGTTTATGATGAACTTTCTGTTACCGAGATATCATACCAAATGCATTATAGCAGTGTTGCACATTTGTCTAACCAATTTAAAAAGATCACTGGTTTAACGCCTTCGCATTTCAAAAAATTCCGAGAGAACAGGCAAATGGGACTCGTAAATCCTTGATAATTTTAATTATAATAAAACGGTTTCTTAAACTATCTCGGATGCTGGCGAGGAAGAATGATATTGCCCAAATAAGTGACTCAGCATTTGATAAATGTCGGGGTGTTTATGTTTCAATTGATCAGGTTTTTCAAAAAAGTACTCTGATGCAACAGCGAAGAATTCAGCTTCATTGGTTGAAGCATACGGGTTGATATCAGACTTACCCTCGTTTATCCGGTGCATTTCCTGATGCATCATTTTAAGCCATGGAACTACATATTTGTGTTCCAGCAGATTTTCAGGTAAGCCGTCTGTTTCTCCATCTGACTTATCTAGTAGATGAACAAACTCATGAATAGCCGTATTTCCTTTGCCGGCAGATTTTGAAAATCCTTTGATCAAAGCGGTTCTCGACAAAAGCATCTGACCATTCAAATAACCGGAACCAACCATACCCATAATGTTTCGGTTTTCACCTTCAAATTGAAACTGTTTGTCGAATGTATCTGGATAAAGAATAACATTTGTAAGATTTTTATATTTCCAGTCCGGAAAGCCGAAAATTGGGATGACGCCGCTGGAAGCAATAAGTACACGATCTAAGTCAGTGATCGTGGTTTCTACACCTTCTATTCTTACATATTGCAAAAATTCGTTGATCAACCTTATAAATTGCAATTTATTGCTTTCGCTTAATTTTTGGTAATAAACCACCTCTTTATTCAGAATCGATTGATAATTGTCCGATGGCTTTGTGTAATCCAATAAATTAATCTTTCTTTTGGGTCGAAACAAGAAATAAACAGCAAGGACGATCAATGGTATAATTATTAACAGTATCATTAAGGTATAAGACAAAATGAAGCTATCCTGTTTTAATTTGTTTTATTGACTAAAAAAGAATATTTCCCTAAAAAAAAATCTTCCTAATAAACATCGCTATTCGGAGTTTATATCCACAGGTTCTTTCATATTTAAACGCTCAATCTATTGACAATCACTAAAAGTATTTCCTTAAAGTAACATTCTCTCATGCTTAATTTAGCTATAATTTAACCGTTAATCGAATCCTATATACTAAATGATTTATCAATACATTTTTAATTCCACTCTATCAATGAGCATAGTGTTTTATATTTTGTTTACAAAATATCTCAATTATGGAGGATGGCTTTTACCATGAAACAAATTGATGCCGAATAAACCAATTCCATTTGCAGTGAGCTAAAATTACAACAACTAATTTTGTGTTATCATCCATGGTTCTATAGTTGAACTGAGAACTTATGTTCAAAAAAAAATGGATTTCGGTCATTAAAGCAACACATTTCTAAGAAATAACATCAGTTTTTAGAAAAAACTATTCTTTTTCATTAACGAGTTAATTAAACGATCAATAATATCATTTTTATTTATGGCTAATAACTTTCGCAAGCCAGGGAGTCATTATTTTTCGATGTCTATGTCATTTACTTAAAATAAGAAGAGTCTAACTATTTAGTCAGACTCTTCTTATTTTAAGTAACTATTTGAAAATCAATTAGTTATTTTGTGGAGCCGGAGGGATTAAATGTTTATAGCCTTTATGATACCCTATTTACGCGACCCCATTCGGGGTCGTACCTTTTATAATTCATTTATGCTATAAACATGTCAATCCTTCGGATTGGTTTTTAATCCCAGCGGGATCACAAAATCGAAGACAAATAGAAGGAAGCGGTTCAAAAACCGTTTCCTTTTTGTTTTTAGGCGGTTTTTTGTTATATTTGAGAACGGTAACAACCGTTAAAAACCGAATTTCATCACAATTGTTTACACCCAGTTTACACCGTTGTTTACACCAAACTCAAATATGGCATCTATAAAAGTTCTACTCTATTCCGGCAAAACCTATTCTGATGGTACTAATCCTGTTATAATTCAAATTATTGAAAACAGAAAGATTGTTAAAAAGGTAATTCACAGGTGCCTTGCAAAAAATTGGGATGCCAAACAGTCAAAATTGAAAACAAATGCGCCTAATAGTTTTGAAATCAATCAAATGATAAGTGCGAAGCTAAGTTTTTATCAAAAGGCACTATATAATGTAACCGAGGAAAAAGAATCAATTACCAAAGAAATATTTGATGAGGTTAAGGTATTGAAGGTATCCTCTGCTGTAAAATTATATATAACTAGGATGGAGGATCGAAAAATGTTTGCATCCTCAAAGGTTTATTATGCATTATTTAATCAAGTGGTAGATTTTAAAGATATTTCAATCGATAAAGTAGATAGGAATTGGTTAGAAAGTTTTTCTTTTTATCTAAAATCCGAACTAAATAACGGCTCTTCAACCATCCATAAAAAGATAAAACGTTTAAAGAGTGTCATAAATTTATATGGTAAATCCATTTCCAATGAAGTGAAACAATTCAAAGTTCCAGTTCAAGATAAAATGAAATTAAAACTGACCAAAACAGAATTAGACAAAATTATAGGTCTTAAATTACCTAAAGGCGATATATTAGAATCGGTACGAGATTTTTTCATCCTCCAAGTTTATCTTCGAGGTGTACGTGTAGGTGACTTATTGCAATCAACACCGGATAATTTCAAAGCCGACCGATTTGTTTATACTTCAAATAAAACTGAAACTGGTTATGATATGTCCTTAATTTTACCTGCTAAAGCAATTATTGATAAATACACTAATCAAAATAACCTTGCCTTATTCCCATTTTGGAAATGGAAGGCAAACCCTAAGGACACAGAGGATAATAATATCAAGACAAGGACAGCCCATAAAGAAGCATGCACATCTTTGATTAATAAATACCTAAAGTTATTGGCAGCGATGGCTGAAAT